>NZ_CP013417.1:1409426-2818852 GCF_001524445.2 Burkholderia savannae | reverse complement strand
CGCGAGATCCTGCGTCTGCGCATGCTGCCAGCGATCGTCGAACGTGACGACGGCGGTTGCGCCGTCCGGCACGCGCAGCCGCCACGCGCGCGCGGGCTTGCCGTGCAGGCCGTTGCGGCAGGTGCCGGGATACGCGAGCGTCATGTGCCGTTCGTGCGCGGCGCGCAGCGAATCGGCGATCTCCTTGCGCGAGCAGCCGCACGGATAGACGAGCCCCGCGGCCGTGAGCCGTTCGAGCGCGGTCGCGTAGCGCGCGACGCGGGTGCTTTGCCAGACGGGCGGCTCGTCGGGGACGAAGCCGAAGCTGCGCAGCGTCGCGAGAATGTCCTCGGCCGCTCCGGGCACCGTGCGCGGTGCGTCGATGTCCTCGATCCGCACGAGCCACGCGCCGCCCCACGCGCGCGCGTCGAGCCAGCTCGCGAGTGCGCCGACGAGCGAGCCGAAATGCAGCGGGCCGGTGGGCGACGGCGCGAAGCGCCCGCGATAGTTCGTCATCGAATGCGGCGTGCGAAGAAGGCGCGCGGCGTCAGGCGGCGTGCGCCGGCTCGGCGGTGCGATCCGCGCGCTCGCCCGGATGGCATGCGGGGCACGACTTGCCGGGCACGTAGAGCGGCGACTGCTGCGCGTCGGCCGGCACGACCGCGCGGCATGCGAAGCACGTGACGTCGGCTGTCGGCTCGAGGCGCGGATTGAGCGCCGTGCGGTAATCGAACACGAAGCAGTCGCCGTGATAATGCGCGCCGCCCACTTCCTCGAAATACTTGAGAATCCCGCCTTCGAGCTGATACACGTTCTCGATGCCGACGTCCTTCATGTGGATCGCCGCCTTTTCGCAGCGAATGCCGCCCGTGCAGAACGACACGACGGTCTTGCCTTCGAGGTCCGAGCGGTTCGCCTCGATCACGTCGGGGAACTGGCTGAACTTGTCGATCCGGTAGTCGAGCGCGTTGTCGAACGTGCCGACGTCGACTTCGAATGCATTGCGCGTGTCGAGCATCACGACCGGGCGGCCCGCATCGTCGTGGCCCCGGTCGAGCCAGGTCTTCAGCGTGCGCGAGTCGACGGACGGCGCGCGGCCGAGTTCCGGCTTGATCGCGGCCTTCTTCATCGTGATGATCTCGCGCTTCAGGCGCACGAGCATCCGCCGAAACGGCTGCGAGTCGGACAGGCTCTCCTTGAACTGCAGGTCCGCGAATTTGCCCTCGAAGAGCGGATCGTGGCGCAGGTAGTCGACGAACGCGCCGGTTGCGTCGCGGGTTCCCGCGATGAACAGATTGACGCCTTCGGGCGCGAGCAGGATCGTGCCGCGCAGCTCGAGCGCATTGCAGCGCGCGGCGATGAGCGGCCGCATTTGCTCGATCGAGTCGAGCGAGACGAAGCGGTAGGCGGCGAGGTTGACGGTGGTCATGTCGTTCGAAAGGTAAGGCGGCTGCGGCCCGACGGCGCGGCCGCACATGACGGGTGGCGGCGGAGGGCGCTCGGGCGGAAGCGGGCGAAAGCGGAAAACCCGTATTATCCCGCAAACCGCGTGGCTTTCCGCGGTCGGCCGAACGGACGACGTGCGACGACATCGCGCGGCCGCGCCGAGGCGGGCGAGCCGGCGCGCCGCAGCGGGTTCTCGATGCGGCCGGATCGCCGGCTTGCCGGGGCGCGTCCATCCGTTCGCACAATTGCCGAACCGCCGAACCGCCGAACCGCCGAACCGCCGAACCGCCGAACCGCCGAACCGCCGAACCGCCGAACCGCCGAGCAAAACGAAGCGAGGGATGGAAGAACAAACGGACGTCGCCCCGACCGCGCTCCACCGGAATTCGGGCCGCGCGAATCGCCGTCTCGCGCGCCGTCGCCGCCCGCCGGCCCGCGCCGGCGCTCGGCCGAACGGCCAACGTCGCGTTTTTTTGGCCGGCGCGAACGGTGCCGGGCCCCCGGGCCGGATACAATAGCGCCCATGTCAGATCCCCGTTTCGTTCATCTTCGCGTTCACTCCGAATTCTCGATTGCCGACGGCATCGTGCGTCTCGACGATATCGTCAAGGCGGCGGCCGAAGACGGTCAGGGCGCGCTCGCCCTCACCGACCTCGGCAACGCGTTCGGTCTCGTCCGTTTCTACAAGGAAGCCCGCGACGCGGGCATCAAGCCGATCGCCGGCTGCGACGTCTGGATCACGAACCACGACGATCGCGACAAGCCGTCGCGGCTGCTGCTGCTCGTCAAGGACAAGCGCGGCTACCTGAATCTTTGCGAGCTGCTGTCGAAGGCGTGGCTCACGAACCAGTATCGCGGCCGCGCGGAGCTCGACGCGAGCTGGCTCGAAGGCGAGCTCGCCGAAGGGCTGCTCGCGCTGTCCGGCGCGCAGCAGGGCGATATCGGCCTCGCGCTCGCGGCCGGCAACGAAGCGGCCGCGCGCCGCCATGCCGAGCGCTGGGCGAAGACGTTTCCGGGCGGTTTCTACATCGAATTGCAGCGCTACGGCCAGCCGGGCGCCGAAGCGTACATCCAGCAGGCGGTGACGATCGCCGCCGAGCTGAAGCTGCCCGTCGTCGCGACGCATCCGCTGCAGTTCATGACGACCGACGATTTCACCGCGCACGAGGCGCGCGTGTGCATCTCGGAAGGCGACATCCTGGCGAATCCGCGCCGCCAGAAGCGCTTCACGACCGATCAATTCTTCCGCACGCAGCACGACATGGTCGCGCTGTTCGCCGACCTGCCGTCGGCGCTCGCGAACACGGTCGAGATCGCGAAGCGCTGCAACCTGACGCTCGAGCTCGGCAAGCCGAAGCTGCCGCTCTTCCCGACGCCCGACGGGATGTCGCTCGACGACTACCTCGTGCAGTTGTCGAAGGAGGGGCTCGAGAAGCGCCTCGCGCAGCTCTATCCGGACGAGGCCGCGCGCGAAGCGCAGCGCGACACGTACTATCAGCGCCTCGATTTCGAGTGCGGCACGATCAAGAAGATGGGCTTTCCGGGCTACTTCCTGATCGTCGCGGACTTCATCAACTGGGCGAAGAACAATGGCGTGCCGGTGGGCCCCGGCCGGGGCTCGGGCGCGGGCTCGCTCGTCGCGTACTCGCTCGGCATCACGGATCTCGATCCGCTGCGCTACAACCTGCTGTTCGAGCGTTTCCTGAATCCGGAGCGGGTGTCGATGCCCGACTTCGACATCGACTTCTGCCAGCACGGCCGCGACCGCGTGATCCAGTACGTGAAGGAGAAGTACGGCGCGGATGCCGTGTCGCAGATCGCGACGTTCGGCACGATGGCCGCGAAGGCGGCCGTGCGCGACATCGGGCGCGTGCTCGACCTCGGCTACATGTTCACCGACGGCGTCGCGAAGCTGATCCCGTTCAAGCCGGGCAAGCACGTGACGATCGCCGACGCGATGAAGGAAGAGCCGCTCCTGCAGGAGCGCTACGACAACGAAGACGAAGTCCACCAGTTGCTCGATCTCGCGCAGCGCGTCGAGGGCCTGACGCGCAACGTCGGGATGCACGCGGGCGGCGTGCTGATCGCGCCCGGCAAGCTGACCGACTTTTGCCCGCTCTACACGCAGGGCGATGAGGGCGGCGTCGTCAGCCAGTACGACAAGGACGACGTCGAAGCCGTCGGCCTCGTGAAGTTCGACTTTCTGGGCCTCACGACGCTCACGATTCTCGACTGGGCCGAGCGCTACATCCGCCGGCTCGATCCGACGAAGGCCGACTGGTCGCTCGCGCAGGTGCCGCTCGACGATCCCACTTCGTTCCAGATCCTGAAGAAGGCGAACACGGTCGCCGTGTTCCAGCTGGAAAGCCGCGGCATGCAGGGCATGCTGAAGGATGCGCAGCCCGACCGCTTCGAGGACATCATCGCGCTCGTGTCGTTGTACCGTCCGGGCCCGATGGACCTGATTCCGAGCTTCTGCGCGCGCAAGCACGGGCGCGAGAAGGTCGAGTATCCCGACATGCGCGTCGAACCCGTCCTGAAAGAGACCTACGGGATCATGGTCTATCAGGAGCAGGTGATGCAGATGGCGCAGATCATCGGCGGCTACTCGCTCGGCGGCGCAGACTTGCTGCGCCGCGCGATGGGCAAGAAGAAGCCCGAGGAGATGGCCAAGCACCGCGAGATCTTCGCCGAGGGCGCCGCGAAGAACGGCCTCGCGCGCGAGAAGTCCGACGAAATCTTCGACTTGATGGAGAAGTTCGCGGGCTACGGCTTCAACAAATCGCACGCGGCCGCCTACGCGCTGCTCGCGTACTACACCGCGTGGCTGAAGGCGCACCATCCGGCCGAATTCATGGCGGCCAACATGACGCTCGCGATGGACGACACCGACAAGGTGAAGATCCTGTACGACGACTGCGTCTTGAACAACCTTGCGGTGCTGCCGCCGGACATCAACCAGTCGCACTACCGTTTCGAGCCGGTCGCGGAGGCCGGCGGCAAGCGCTCGCGCACGATTCGCTACGGCCTGGGCGCGATCAAGGGCAGCGGCCAGAACGCGATCGAGGAAATCCTGCGCGCGCGCGAGGAAAAGCCGTTTGCCGATCTGTTCGACTTCTGCGAGCGGATCGACCGGCGCGTCGTGAACCGCCGGACGATCGAGGCGCTGATTCGCGCGGGCGCGTTCGATTCGCTGCACGCGAGCCGCGCGCAATTGCTCGCGTCGGTGCCGCTCGCGATGGAGGCCGCCGAGCAGGCGGCCGCGAATGCGCTGCAGGCGGGGCTCTTCGACATCGGCGGCGAGCCCGCGCACCAGCACGCGCTCGTCGACGAGCCCGCATGGGACGACAAGCGCCGCCTGCAGGAAGAGAAGAGCGCGCTCGGCTTCTATCTGTCCGGCCACCTGTTCGACGCATACCGCGACGAAGTGCGCCGTTTCGTGCGCCAGAAGCTCGGCGAGCTGAAGGAAGGGCGCGACAAGGTGGTGGCGGGCGTGATCGCGTCGCTGCGCACGCAGATGACGCAGCGCGGCAAGATGGTGATCGCGCTGCTCGACGACGGCACCGGCCAGTGCGAAGTCACCGTGTTCAACGAGCAGTTCGACGTCAACCGCGCGCTTTTCAAGGAAGACGAGCTGCTGATCGTCCAGGGGCAGGCGCGCAACGATGCGTTCACGGGCGGAATCCGCTTCACGGCTGATTCGGTGATGGATATCGAGCGCGCGCGCAGCCGTTACGCGCAGGCGGTGCGCATGACGATGAACGGCAACGCGGACGCGGCGGCGCTGCGCCGCGTGCTCGAAGCGCACGTCGCGAAGCCCGACGAGACGCCGGCAGCCGAAGCGCCGGCGCCGCGCGGCGGCCGCGACGGCGGGCGGCGCGCGCAGCCCGTGATACCGAACGGCCTCGCCGTGCGGATCGCCTACAGCAACGCGCGCGCGCAAGGCGAGATGCGCTTGGGCGACGCGTGGCGCGTGAAGCCGAGCGACGCGTTGCTCGCCGATCTGCGCGCGGCGTTCGGCGGCAGCGTCGTCGAGATCGTCTACTGACCTCCAGCACGTTTTCCGGATTCATTTGAGGGCATTTTGAGCGTCAAGCCTACCCTAAGCAAACCGATCGGCGGCCAGGACGCGTCGTCGCCCGCCGTCGTGATGCGCCGCCTCTGGCCGTATGTGAAACCGCTCGTCTGGGTGCTCGTTGCCGGCGTGCTCGCGATGGCCGCGGTCGCCGCGACGGAAGCCGGGATTCCGGCGCTGCTGAAGCCGCTTCTCGACCACGGCTTCGGCTCGAAGGGCGACATGACGACGAAGCTGTACGTGCCCGCCGCAGTCGTCGGCCTCGCGCTTGCGCGAGCGCTTGCGCAATACGCGTCCGGCTATCTGCTGCAGTACGTGTCGAATCGCATCCTGCTCGATCTGCGCATCCAGATGTTCGAGCGGATGATCCATACCGGCGTGTCGTTCTTCCAGCGCGAGACGGCGAGCACGGTGATCAACGCGATCGTGTTCGAAGTGAACCAGGTGCTGAGCGTGCTGATGAGCGTCACGATCACGCTCGTGCGCGATTCGCTGACGGTCGTCTTCCTGCTCGGCTACCTGTTCTATCTGAACTGGCGGCTGACGCTCATCGTCGCGATCCTGCTGCCCTGCATCGGCTGGCTCGTCGGCAAGATCAACCGGCGGCTGCGCCGTTTGAATCGCGAGCACCAGATGCTCACGAACCAGCTCGCGTACATCGTCGAGGAGACGGTCGGCGGCTACAAGGTCGTCAAGGTCCACAACGGCGAGCCATACGAGATCGGGCGCTTCAACGAACTGAGCCGCAAGCTGCGCGGCTATTCGATGCGGATGACGGTGTCGGGCGGGCTGGCGCAGCCGCTCACGCAGTTTCTCGCGTCAATCGCGCTCGCAATCGTGCTGACGATCGCGGTGGTCCAGTCGGCGAACGATCAGACGACGGTCGGCGGTTTCGTCGCGTTCGTGACCGCGATGTTGCTCATCATTTCGCCGCTCAAGCACCTGATGGACGTGAACCAGCCGCTGCAGCGCGGGATGACCGCGGCCGAGCTGATCTTCGGGCTGATCGACGAGCCGCGCGAGCCGGAAGGCGGCGGCAAGCCGCTCGCGCGCGCGTCGGGCGCGATCGAGTTCAGCCACGTGTCGTTCTCGTACGGCATGCCGCGCGACGGCCGGCAGACGCTCGACGACGTGTCGTTTACCGTCGCGCCGGGCGAGATGGTCGCGCTTGCCGGGCCGTCGGGCAGCGGCAAGACGACGCTCGTCAATCTGCTGCCGCGCTTTTTCGACCCGTCGTCGGGCTCGGTGCGCGTCGACGGCGTCGCGCTTCCCGAGTACAGCCTGCACGACCTGCGCAACCAGATCGCGATGGTGAGCCAGGACGTCGTGCTGTTCAACGATTCGATCGCGGCGAACGTCGCATACGGCCAGACGCCGGAGCGCGATCGCGTCGAGGCGGCGCTGCGCGCCGCGAATCTGTGGGACACCGTCACCGCGATGCCGGAAGGCATCGACACGCTCGTCGGCGACAACGGGATGCGGCTGTCGGGCGGCCAGCGCCAGCGGCTCGCGATCGCGCGCGCGATCTACAAGGATGCGCCGATCCTGATTCTCGACGAGGCGACATCCGCGCTCGATTCCGAATCCGAGCGGCACGTGCAGGCCGCGCTCGAGACGCTGATGAAGGGGCGTACGACGCTCGTGATCGCGCACCGTCTGTCGACGATCGAACGCTCGGACCGGATTCTCGTGCTCGAAGGGGGCAAGATCGTCGAAAGCGGCAGCCATCGCGAACTGCTCGAGCAGCGCGGGTTGTACGCGCATTTGCATCGCATTCAGTTCCAGCAGGACGCAGGGTGAGCGGCGGACTTCCGGGCGGACGGGTCCCTGGCGAGCCCGATCGCCGCGCGATGAAGATCGGCCTGTCCTGCAATGCGTTCAGGTACGGCGGCGGGCTCGAGCGCTACGCGATCGACCTCGCGCGCGGTCTGGCCGATGTCGGGTTTCGGCCTGCGGTTTTTGCGCGTTCGTTCGATCCGTCGGTGCCGGAGTACGGGCGCGTCGAGCCGCACCGCATCAACGTGTCGTTCCTGCCCGGCAAGTGCCGCGACGCCTGGTTTTCGTGGCGGCTGCGCGTCGCCCGCCGCGCGTCACCCGTCGACGTGCTGATCGGCTGCAACCGGGTCGATTCGTCGGAGATCGCGATCTGCGGCGGCACCCATCTCGGATTTCTCGACGCGCTCGGTCGTACGCCGACCTTCTTCGATCGCCGCCAGATCGCGCTCGAGCGCCGTCAATATGAACGTGCGCGCTTCGTCGTTGCGCACTCGGTGCTGATGCGCGACGAACTGCGTCGTTTCTACGGGCTCGGCGACGACAAGATCCGCGTGTTGTTCCCGCCCGTCGACGCCGCGCGCTTCGCGCCGGTCGGCGCCGCGCGCCGCGCCGAGCTACGCAGGCGCTTCGGCTTCGCCGACGACGAGATCGTGCTCCTGTTCCCGTCGAGCAGCCACGAGCGCAAAGGGCTGCCGCTCATCGAAGCGGTGCTGCGCGACGGTGGGCCGCCCGTCGTCGTCGCGGTCGCGGGCAGGCCGCCGGAGCGGACGTCGCAGCGGCTGCGCTACGTCGGCTACGTGAAGGACATCGAGGACGGTTACCGCGCCGCCGATTTCACGATCCTCGCATCGAAATACGAGCCGTTCGGGCTCGTCGGCATCGAATCGGTGATGTGCGGCACGCCTGTCATTCTGTCGTCGAACATCGGCTGCTGCGACGCGATCGCGCCGTCGGCGAAGCTCGTGTTCACCCCCGGCGATGCGGCCGGGTTGCGCGCGACGTTGGGCGACGCGGTGCAGCGGGCGAGGGCGGGCGCGGCGCACGTCGAATCGAGCGCGGCGGCGCACGCGGCCATCCGGTACGATTCGAGCGTCGCGCGCCACGTCGAGCAATTACTCGACCTGGCCGCCGAGACCGGAGGCCGCGGGCGCGACGAACCGCGATGACGCGCGCTCGCGCGTGGCTTACGGCGTGTCTTTCATCAGGGTATTGGTGCCGGGAGCGCATGGGCCGGATGGTATACTCCGCCAGTTCGGCCCAGCCCGCGATCGCGCTTGCAGCGCATCGCGGGCTGGGCCGCGTGTCCTGGCCCGGCACTGAGAAATGCACGTCGGTTTCGCGGATGTCCTGCGGGGTGACGGGGCCTCTGGTTTGTTCTTCGCAATATGAACCGTGGAAATCCTGCATGACGAAACGGCTTTCGGCCGGCCTCCGGCGCATCGCATCTCAAGTGGCGGAATCGATCAGCCGTTGAATTAATCGAATGAGCAGACTTCACGGCCGGTTCCACATCTTCGCGCGAGCGCTGCCGAGGCTTGCCCTCAAGCCGTTGCACCGCAAGCCCGCGCAACTGCGGCGCATCCTGATCGCGCATCATCTGCTGCTCGGCGATACGCTGCTGCTGACGCCGCTCGTCGCGAAGCTGCGCGAGCAGCACCCGGATGCGCAGATCGTGCTGGCGTGCCCGAAGGCGATTGTGCCGCTTTATGCAAAGCGGCCGTTCGGGGTGGACGCGTTCGCGTTCGATCCGCGCGACGGCACATCGGTCAAGCGCCTGCTCGCGTCGGGGCCGTACGACCTCGGGATCGTCGCGGGCGATAACCGCCACAGCTGGCTTGCGCTCGGCGCGGGCTGTCGCTGGATCGTCGCACATGCGGGCGACGCGCCCGCGTGGAAGAACTGGCCGGTCGACGAGCTGATTCCGTATCCGGACGCGCCCGCCGCGTGGGCCGATTTCGCCGCCGAGCTCGTCGACGGGCCCGCGCCGCGGCCGTACCGTCCGGCCGACTGGCCCGCGCCGCAGGCGAGCGCGCAGTTGCCCGCCGAGTTGCGCGGGCGGCCCTACGTCGTGCTTCATCCGGGCGCGAGCACCACGGTCAAGTGCTGGCCGTCCGAGCGCTGGCTCGAGCTCGCCGCGCGCGTGGAGGCGGCGGGCTATCTGCCCGTCTGGAGCGGCGGGCCGAGCGAGGTCGAGCTCGTGGCCGAGATCGGCCCCGATCCGGGGCAGCCGAATCTTGCCGGCCGGCTCGGCCTCGCCGATCTGTGGCATTTGCTGGATGGTGCGCGGGCGGTCGTATGTCCCGACACCGGCGTCGCGCATCTCGCGCGTCTCGTCGGCGTGCCGACCGTCGCGCTGTTCGGTCCCGGCAACGCCGGCATTCACGGCGCGGGGCGCTATTGGCAGGACGCGCCGTTCGTCGCGCTGACGATCGCGGACATGCCGTGCCGCGACCAGCCGTCGATTTTTCGGCGTCATGTCGAGTGGGTGCGGCGCTGCGATCGAAATGCGTCGACCTGCGTCGCATGGCACGGCGATCATGCGGACTGCATGGGACGTCTTTCAGTGGATGCGGCGCATCGTGCGCTGCAAAACGTTCTGGCGCTTGCGCCGTCAAGTTCAAGTCGATGACGATAATGACATCGCGCGTCGAGCGCGTGCTTTGGATTGCCTGTCCCACGTTGATGTTCGCCGTGATGTTCGGCCACATGAACGGAGTCGTCAACACGACGCTCGCGTTGATCGGCGCGGGCACGCTCGCCGGCATCCTGTCCGCGAACCGGCCGCCGTTCCGGCAATGGCCGCTCGTTCTGCCGATCGTTGCGTGGGCCGCGTGGAGCCTCGCGTCGGTCGGATGGTCGCTGTATCCGCACGTGAGCATGCGCGCATGGTTCGACGAGGTGCTGTATCCGCTCGTCACGTTCTGGGGTTTCTGGTTGTTCGGCTCGCGGGTGGAGCGCCCCGAGCGGCCGGTGCTCGTCGTGTGGGGCGCGTGCGTGCTGCTCGCGTTGCTGAGCGCGTTCTATTGGGGGCGCCTGCAGCCGCCGACGCCGGA
The DNA here is from genome assembly GCF_001524445.2 of Burkholderia savannae. Classification (NCBI taxonomy): domain Bacteria; kingdom Pseudomonadati; phylum Pseudomonadota; class Betaproteobacteria; order Burkholderiales; family Burkholderiaceae; genus Burkholderia; species Burkholderia savannae. Next base: position 2,808,523 of record NZ_CP013417.1, on the reverse strand, counting down.
CGTCTTCCCGATTCGCTTCTACAACCGCGTCGGTCATACGAGCACGCTCGTCGTGTTCGCGATGCCGCTGTTCGCCGCGTTGCTGCTGCGCGCGCGCTGGCGCGCGATCGGCGTGATCGGGCTTGTCGCGTGCGGGTTCGTCGGGCTCGCGAGCCTGAATCGCTTCTTTTGGCCGGCAGCGGGCGCGACGCTCGTCGTCGCGTTCTATCCGCTCTATAGGCGGCGGCTCGGCGCGAGCGTCGTCGCGATCGCGGTCCTCGGCGCCGCGGCGCTCGGCATGCTCGAATACAGCGCGCGCGAGCGCGATCCGACCGCGTCGGCGGCGAGCGCTTCGGCGTCGTCGGCCGCGCGCGACATCACGGTCGCGGGGCAGCGGGTCTACGTGCCGGGCGAGCTGAACGCGCTCGGCGACACGCTGTCGTCCGACACGCGCCCGAAGCTCTGGGCGTTCTACGCGGAGCAGGGCAGGCACCATGCTTGGCTCGGCGTGGGCTTCGGCAAGCCGCTTCCCGGGCACGCGTACGCGGCCGCCGCGCCGCCGTTGCTGCTGCGCATCGAGCCGCAGGCGCTCACGCATGCGCACAACTTGTTTCTCAATACGTGGCTGCAGACGGGCTATATCGGCGTTGCGTTCGAGGCGATGCTGTTCGTGAGTCTCGCGGGCGCGTTCTGGCGCTTGCGGCGCGACGTGCCGGCCGTGTCCGCCGGGGGCCTCGCGCTCGTCGTCGGGATGATTGCGAAGAACACCGTCGACGACTTCATGTGGCAGACGACGATGCTCGCGTTCTGGTCATTCGCGGGTTTCCTGCTCGGCTGCGGCGAACGCGACGCACGCATGCCGCGCGCGTTGCGGAGCGCGGACGCGCGATGACGGTGCCCGCCGCTCCCGCTACGCAGGCCGCCGCGCCGGCGCAAAACGTCGCCGGCCCGAGCGCGCGGCGCGTGCGCATCCTGTTTCACATCGACGATTTCGGCCGAGGCGGCACCGAGACCGCGCTGCTCGGCTGGCTGAACGCGCTCGACCGCAGCGTGTTCGAGGTCGGGCTGTCGGTCACGTATCCGACGCAGGATCTGACGACGTGGTGCGCGAAGGCGATTCCGCCCGACGTTGCGCTGCAGGTGCTCGCTCCCGAGCGATGGATGCATGCGCTCCACCAGCGCGAGCGCGGGCGAAAGCTGCGCGGCGGCGAGAAGCTGCTGCACAAGGCGTCGACGCATGGGTTGATTCGCCCGATCGTCGCCCGCCGCTTCCTGAGGCTCGCGCGCAGCTACGACGTGGTCTGCGATTTCGATTTCTCGCTGCGCCGCATCGCCGGGCAGGGCGGTGCGCCGTGGATCGGCGTCAGCCATTACAGCTTCGCCGCGCGGTTCGGCGACAAGAGCGCGTCGTACATGGCGCGGCGCGTACGCCAGTACGAGCGATATGCGGCACTCGCCGTGCTCACGCCCGACATGCGGCGCGAGGCGGAACCGCTCTTCGCGAATACTCGCGTCGTCGTCACCGCGCTGCCGAACGTGATCGATCCGGCGGCGCTGCGCGCGCGGGCGGACGAGCCGGCCGAGCTGCCGGACGGGCGCTTCATCGTGTCGGTCGCGCGGCTCGACGAAGGGCAGAAGGATCATCGGACCTTATTGCGCGCGTATGCGAAAGTGCGGGCGCGCCGCGCCGACGCGCCGCGCCTCGTGCTCGTCGGCGACGGTCCGGACCGCCGCGTGCTCGAGCGGCTCGCGGGCGAGCTCGGGTTGCACGACGCGGTGCGGTTCACGGGTTTTTGCGCGAATCCGTTTCCGTACGTGCGCGCGGCCGACATGCTGATCCTGAGCAGCCGTTACGAAGGCTTCGGGATGGTGCTCGGCGAGGCGATGGCGCTCGGCACGCCGGTGATCTCGTCCGATTGTCCGACGGGGCCGCGCGACCTGCTCGACGGCGGTCGCGGCGGGCTGCTCGTCTCGCCCGGTGACGCCGATGGGCTCGCGGACGCGATCGAGCGGATGCTCGCCGACGACGCGCTGCGCGCGTCGCTCGTCGCGCATGCGGCGCACAAGGTCGAATCGTTCGGCCCGCGCGCGGCGAACGCGCGCATGCAGGCGCTCGCCGCGCAACTGCTCGAGCGGGCGTGAGTTCGCTCGCGTCGCATGGGCGTGCGACGCGAATTCGCTAAAATGTCCAGTCGCCCGTTCTTCCTGCCTTCACCGTGACCGCTTCGTTGACGCTCCCCCGGCCGCCGCGCACCATTCTCGTGTCCTGTACGCGCCGCCTCGGCGACGTGCTGCTGACGACGCCGCTCGTCCGCTCGCTGAAGGCGCGCTGGCCCGACGCGCAGATCGACATGATCGTGTTTCGCGGCACCGAAGGCGTGCTCGAGCACAATCCCGACATCCGGCGCGTGATCACGGTCGCGCAGCGCGCGCGGCCGAAGGAGCGCATCGCCGACGCGCTGCGCATCTGGCGCAAGTACGACCTCGCTTGCGCGGCGATCAACTCCGATCGCGCGCGTTTCTACGCGTTCTTCGCGGGCCGCAAGCGGATCGGGCTCGTCGATCCCGACCGGCTCACGTGGCTCACGCGCTTCATCCTGAACGGCATCGTGCTCGACGCGCATCGCGACGTGCATACCGTCACGAGCAATCTGTCGCTTGCCGGCGCGCTGGGCGCGACGCCGTGCGCCGACGTCGTCGCGCCCGGCATCGGCGACGATCCCGCCGCGCGCGCGCGCTTCGACGCGAAGCTGTACGCGACGCCCGCGCTCACGCGCGGCGAGCCGTACGTCGTGCTGCATCCGTATCCGATGTTCCGCTACAAGCAGTGGCGCGAGGACGGCTGGGTCGATCTCGTACGCTGGGCGCGCAGCCGGGGCTTCGCGGTCGCGCTGAGCGGCGGCCCCGCGCAGGCCGAGCGCGACTACGCGGCGCGGATCGCGCGGGCGTCGGGCGAGCCGGTGCTGAACATGGCGGGCGAGCTGTCGTTCGGCGAGAGCGCCGAAATGTTCCGGCGCGCGCGGCTCTTCATCGGCCCGGACACCGGCGCGACGCATGTCGCCGCCGCCTGCGGCGTTCCGACGATCGCGTTGTTCGGGCCGTCGAATCCGACGCGCTGGGGCCCATGGCCCGCGCACTGGCCGGCCGGCAACGAGCCGTGGCCGCTGCGCGGCTCGGGGCGGCGCGGCAACGTCTATCTGTTGCAGGGCGAAGGCGACTGCGTGCCGTGCAAGCTCGAAGGCTGCGACCGTCATCTGGAAAGCTGGAGCCGATGCTTGACGGAATTGTCGTCGGCGCGCGCGATCGGCGTCGCGACCGACATGCTCGGTCTCGGCGCGGCGCACGCGCAGGCCGACGGCGCGGTGCCGGTCGACGTCAGCCGGCTCGGCGCGAGGAAGTAGGGGCACGTCTGCCGCGCCTCGCATAACCGGGACGACGCGGCGAAGCATCGGCGAATCTTGCCGACGCGGTTCGTTCGGCGGGCGCAGCCGATCAGGCGCGCGGCGGCACGCAACGCGCGGCCGCGCCGGCGCGACGTTCGCGATTGGCGCCATGCATATGCGGCATGGTCGGCGAAGCGTTGTAATGTGCGGACCGCAGACCGCAGACCGCAGACCGCAGACCGCAGACCGCAGACCGCAGACCGCAGACCGTAGACCGTAGACCGTAGACCGTAGACCGTAGACCGTAGACCGCAGACCGCAGACCGTAGACCGTAGACCGACGCGACCGACGCAATGGCTTGTCGCGCTTGGCCCGGCGACAATGTGCCGGCGCCGATTCTTCGCGCCGCGCCTGAGGCGGCTTCACGCGATGCGGCGTCGTTTCCTGCCGACGCCATTTCCCCGGCGCGCTTGCTCCAGTGACGTCGCGGGCGTCGCTCGTGCGCGCCTCAGTTGCCCGCCTTCTCCGGCCGCGGATGTCCAAGCTTCAGGAAGCGGTAGTAGACCGTCTCGGCATTGAACACGGCGATCATGAAGCCGGCCCGTCCGTCCAGGAAGCCGCGCCGCAGCAGATACGTCCGCGCGAACGCCCATGCGGCGCGGCCGAGCGCCTTCGCGAATCCGCCGCGCTTGCCCGCCTCGCGCCGCTGTGCCGCGCCTGCGCTCGAATATGCGTCGAGCTTGCGCAGCACGGTTTCGAAGTCCTCGTACGAATAGTGGAGCAGTTGGCCGTCGAGCCTCGCGGACGGCCCGTCGAACACGAGCCGCTCGTGGACGAGATCGTCGGAAAAGCGCGCCGATTCGCGCTGGAAGAGGCGCGGCACCCAATCCGGATACCAGCCGCTATGGCGCACCCAGCTGCCGCAGAAGCTCGATAGCCGATCGAGCGCGTAGACCTGCGCGCGCGGCGCGCGGATCGCCGCCTGGATCGACGCGGCGAGTTCGGGCGTGACGATCTCGTCGGTGTCGATCGACAGAACCCAGTCGGTGTCGAGCGCGGCGACCGCGCGATTCTTCTGTGGCCCGAACCCCGGCCAGTCGGCGGCGACGATCACGCGCGCGCCGTGCGCCTTCGCGATTTCGACGGTCGAGTCGGTGCTGCCGCCGTCGACGACGACGACGTCATCGGCGAACGACAGCGCGTCGAGACATTCGGCTAGCCGGGCCGCGGCGTTGAGGGCGATGAGGGCGACGCCGAGAGTGGGTTCTGCCATGAAAGCGATGGGTTGGTGCGAGGCGGGTGTTGAGAGTGAGCGCGAGTATACCCGCGCGGCGCGTGGCGGCCCGCGATGTCGCGCAAGCGGGGGCGCGGCTCGCCGCGTGGGGCGGCTCACGAGGCCGCGGCGCATCGAGCTGGATGGGCGGATCGAATGGACGAGCGGATAGAGCGGATAGAGCGGATAGAGCGGATAGAGCGGATAGAGCGGATAGAGCGGATAGAGCGGATCGAGCGGATCGAGCGGGGCAAGCGAGGCGGTGGCCCCGAGGAATCGGAGGGCCTGATTGTCCGGATGCGCGGAAGGCGGGGGCGAAAGAACGATCGGGCGGCCCGCAACGGCAGCCGCATGGCCGAATCGTACGCGGTTTGCGGCGCCTCACGTTATTTTTCATCACGACCCGCAATTCCGGGCGGATCAGCCGCGATGTGCTACCTTTTTCTATGCGCCCCGGCGCCAACGGCCGGTTGCGCCTTTTCACGGAGAGATTCGATGAAAGCACATCGCATGTTGTGGATTTCGATGGTCGCCGCCGGCGCGCTCGTGTCGTCGCTCGCCGTCGCTCAACCGCACGGCCCGGGCGGGCCGGGCGATGAGCGTCATGGGCCGCCTCCCGGCAAGCATTACGGCCGCGATCATGGCAATCACGGCGAGCGCGGCGATCAAGGCGGCCCGCGTCCCGGCGAGCATCGCGGCGACGAAAACGCCGCATGGCGTCGCGGCGATCGTCTGCCTGACGAATACCGGGACCGCCAGTACGTGATCGACGACTGGCGCGGCTACCGCCTGTCGCCGCCGCCGCGCGGCTATCACTGGGTCGGGATCGGCGGCGATTATCTGCTCGTGCGCATTTCGACGGGCGTCATCCTGCAGATCGGGCCGTAAGCCGGCCGGCGCGCGGCGCGCCGCACGCGGGCCTTCGCGCGATCCGCACGGGGCGGGCGGGGCGAGCGCCGCGCACGTTCCGGTTCCGGGCGGCTCGGGATCGGACTGGCAGCTCCATTGCGGCTTCATTGCGGCACCAGCGCGGCACCAGCGCGGCATCGGGGCGGGCATCCGTCAGGTTGCCGCGCGATGCGAGCCGATGCGGCCTCGTGCCGCGCCGTCATTTCCGCGCGCGCGGCGGCCCATTTTGGGCTTCCCGTCGCGGCTTCAGCTTTTGGCGAACCAGCGCCGCTCGATTTGCGACATCGTCCAGCCGACCGCCATCGCGCACGCGGTGCCGAGCGTCACCTCGCCGAGCCGCACGAGCGGGATGTCCCACAGCGGGCCTTCGCCCGGGAACAGCAGCACGATCGTCGCGGTGATCGCGCCGAGCCGCGCCGCGCTGCCGACGTTCAGACACCAGCAGCAGACGATCGCGGCCACGATCGTCACCGCGTACGCGACGAAGTGGCCGGCGCCCGTCGCCGCGCCCGCGAAGCCGATCAGGCCGCCCACCATCGCGCCGATGAACTGGTCGCGCGACAGGCTGATCGTGTCCGTGTAGTTGTGCTGCGTGACCGCGATCGCGGTGATCGCCGCCCACACGGCCTGCTCGGTGTGCAGCGCGCGGCCGATTCCGTAGGCGAGGCACGCGCCGCTCGCGGCCTGCACCGCCATCAGCAAGCCTTGCAGCAGGCGTTCCTTGAGCGAAAGGCCCTTGAACAGGTCGAGCACCGATTCCTGGATCTGCCGGCGCGCGTCGTTGAATGCTTTGATCGTTTCCATCGGGTTCATGCAGGGATCGGGGAATCAGCAGCGACTGCCGCACGGTCGGCGCGCGCGGGCGGCGGCGCGCATCGATCGCCGCCCCGCCGTCACGTGCGCGCCGAAACGGCGACGCGTCGCCGTTTCGGCGGCTGCGGCGGGCGCACCGTGCGCGTCGCGGCCACATCGAGCATCGTGCGGCCCCATGTCTGTCGTCGCGTTCGTTCGCGCTCGTCGTCGTGTCTGTCGTCGGTCGGCCGGCCGTCGCGCGCGACATCGCCCGCCGCGTTACTGCGCCGGCTCGGCGCTCGGGCGCTCGGCGTCGTCGACGAACGCCGCGTCGCGCGTCTCGGGCATCGCGAACCAGACGAGCAGCGTCGCGAGCGCGCCCGCGGCGGCGAGTCCGAAGAAGCTCGTCGCGTTGCCGAAGTGGTCGGCCGCGAAGCCGGCGAGCGCGGTGCTGAGCGTTGCGCCGACGCCGGCCGCCAGTCCGAAGAGCCCGATGCATAGGTTGTAGCGCCCCTTGCCGCCCGCGACGTCGGCGGCGACGAGCGGCAGCATCACGCCGAACACGGCGGCGCTGATGCCGTCGAGCATCTGCACCGGCACGAGCAGGTATGGGCTCGAGACGCCCGCGAACAACAGCGCGCGCAGCGGCAGTGCGGCGAAGCCGAGCAGCAGGATCGGCCGGCGCCCCCAGCGCTGCGCCGAGCGGCCGACCCAGGGCGAGAGCATCGCGACGATCGCCTGCGGCACGATGATGCACGCGGCGATCACGAGCTGCACGTTCTCGCCCATGCCCGCCGTCACTTCGCCCGCCGCGAGGTTCAGCATCGCCGCGTTCGACAGGTGGAACAGCACGACGCACGCGGCGAAGATCAGCATCCGCTTGTCGCGCAGCAACTCGCGCAGCGTTTCGCGCTCTTCCTCGTCGTCGGTGCCGTCGCGCGGCGCGGCCGCGCGCGGGGCCGCGTGGTGGTGATGGTGCGTCGGCTCGATCATCGCGAGCGCGACGAGCGCTGGCAGCGCGAGCGCCGCCGTCAGCCAGAACACCGCGCGCGCGGAGAAGTACTCGCCCGTGAGCCCCATCAGGCCCGCCGCGACCGCGCTGCCGAGCGACGCCCAGCGGGCGTTGCGGCCGAGCCGGTCGCCGAGGTTCTCGCGGCCGACGAGCGCGAACGAGATTGCCGCCATTGCCGGCACGAGCATGCAGCTCGCGAAGCCGTGGAACACCTCGGCCGCGATCACGGGCACGATGGTCGGGCTCGTGGCGAGCAGCACCGCGGACAGGATGATCGCGGCGATCGCCCAGGCCGCCGCGCCTTTCTTGTTCTTCAGCGCGTCGACGGCCGCGCCGCCCGGCACCTGGCTCACCATCGCGCTGATCGTGCCGATCGACAGCACCATGCCGATCTCGCCCTGCGTCCACTTGTGCGAAGCCAGATACGACGCGATGAACGGACCGAAGCCCGTTTGCACGTTTGCGACGAAGAAGTTGAGCCAGTCGAGGGCGCGCAGGCTACGCGCGCTGACCGCATGCCGGAGCGTCATCGTTTCGCCCCTGCTTGAGCGGCGGCCGGCGCGGCCGCAGGGGCCACGGCCGGCGAGACGGCGAGGATCGGCTTGTCGCCGGCATAGGGCGGCGACGCCTTGAGCTGCGCGTCGCTCAGATCGAGCAGCGCGCGCAGCGATTTGTTCTTCGGCGCGAAGCGCAGCGCCGACCAGTTCGCGGCGATCGTGTGCCGGTCCGGATCGACGAGGCCGCCGACGTCGAGCACGACCGCCTGCGGCTGCGCGTCGCGGCCGATCAGCACGTCGACGACGCGGCCGATCTTCGCGCCGTTCGGGCGTTCGACGTCCGCGTCGATGATGCGCATCTGGCCGGGCTCGGCGCCCGCCTGCGTCGAGCCCGTGAGCGGCACCGTTCTCGGGCGGTCGGCGGGCGGCAGTTGCGCGGCCGCCGGCATGTCGAGGACGATCGGCTCTTGCCTGCCGCCCGGCGTGAAGCGGAACAGCTTCCACGGGAAGCTCACCTTGCGATCGCCGACGCCCATGAAGCCCTGCAGGTTCACGAGCATTTCGCGCGGCGCGCCGTTCGCGTCGGCCGTCATGTCGACCGCGCGGCCGATCACCTTGCCGCTGCGCCGCACTTCGCTGTCGAGCAGCGCGTGCACCTGGCCGCGCTCGATCGCGCGCGTCGTCACGAGCGGCGCGGGCGCAGACGCGGGCACGGGAGGCGGCGGCGCGGCGCGCGCCGGCTTCTTCGGCGGCGCGGCTTCGTGGTGCGGCTTCTTCGGCGGCGCGGCCTCGGCCGGCTCGGGCGCGCTCGCGGGCTCCGGGGCCGCGACGGGCTCGCTCGCCGGCTCGACGGGCACGGCGACCGCCTCGACGACGGGCGCGGGCGCCTGCGGCGCGCGGAACAGCGCGCAACCGGACAGCGCAAGCGTGGCGAGGACGACGGGAGCCGCAGTGGCGACGGGACTGGGGAGACGGAAGGCAGGACGCGGGAATCCGCCGCTCATCAAGAAATACTCCATGAACTGGGGCAGGCCGCGCGGGCGGTCGCTGTCGATGATGGCTGACGCCCCGAGGGCATCGCGGGAGGACAGAGTTTAACCTGTGAGGAATACGTGCCGGGGAAACGGCGCGCGGCGTTCGAATCGAATGGTACGCCCGTGCGGGCAGTGGTGGGGCGGGGGACGGATGGGCGGCGGCGATCGGCGGATGGCGAACGGCGGGTGATTCGCATTCGGCTTTTTGTTTTTCGATGTCTTTTGCCTCGCCCCGCCGAGGGATTTTTCGCGGGCGGGGCGCGAGGCGGCGGCCGCTCTCGATACGGCGGTCGCGAGGCTCGGCATTCGGCGGGGCCGAGGCGTCGCGGCGATTACTGGCCGATACGACGGAACCCGGAACCAGGCGGCGGGCACCAACTGCCGAACGTCGAACGTCGAACGTCGAACGTCGAACGTCGAACGTCGAACGTCGAACGTCGAACGTCGAACGTCGAACGTCGAACGTCGAACGTCGAACGTCGAACGTCGAACGTCGAACGTCGAACGTCGAACGTCGAACGTCGAACGTCGAACGTCGAACGTCGAACGTCGAACGCCGAACGCCGAAACGCCGGAACGTCGAAACGCCGCGAGGCGGTCGTCGCCCTTGCGGCGCGACGACCGGCCCCTGACGTCCGCTCACACCGCTTCCGGAATCGGATTCCTGAAGCTGACGTTGAGCAGGTTCCATGCATTGATGGTCGCGATCGCGAAGCCGAGCTCGGCGATCTCGGCTTCGGAGAAGTGCGCCTGTAGCTCCGCGAACGCCGCGTCGCTCGGGTCCGTGCGCGGAATTCGCGCGACGCTTTCCGCCCATTGCAGCGCGGCGCGCTCGCGTGCGTCGAAGAACGGCGCCTCGCGCCAGCCGGCGACCGCGTTCAGGTGCCGCTGGTCGACGCCGAGGCGCACGAGATCGCGCCAGTGCATGTCGATGCAGTACGCGCAACCGTTGATCTGCGACACGCGCAGGAACACGAGATCGACGAGCCGCTTGTCGAGCGAGCCGCTCCACACGGTTTCGGACAGATGGAGCAGCGCGTTGAACGATTTCGACGCGAGCTTCGGGTACGGAAGACGGGGGGCGTGCGCCATGATCGGTTTCCTCTTGAAGGCGAGGGCCGCCCGATGCGGCCCTCTCGCCTACAAGACGCGTCGCGGCGCGCGTTTGTGACAGACTTTTTGCTGGAGAGAGGGGCGGTGCGGCTCGGCGCGGGTCGAAATCGATGGCCGTTTGGACGATGGGATGGTCTTCGAGGCGTGCCATACCATGCTGGCTATGAGTCGAGCCGAGCGGAGCCGAGCCAAGTCGAGTCGAGTCGAGTCGAGTCGAGCCAACCAAGCCAAACCGAGCCAAGTCAGGCCAAGTCAGGCGCGTCGAATCGAATCAAGCCAAACCGTTCGACAGCGAACTAAGCAGTGAAGCCGAGCCGTAACGCAATGAGCCGTCGCGCAGCGCGCGCGGCGGCACGCGGCGCCGCGGCGGCGACGCGCGATTCGCCGCGCGACATCGCGCACAGACGCGGGCCGCCGCGCGCCCCCCGGCAGCGTTCACGCGTCGCGTGTCGGGATATGCGCAAGCTTGTCCGGGTTGCGCACCGCGTAGATCGCGACGATTCGCGCGCCGTCGGTGACGAACGCCTGCGCCGACTCGATCTGCCCGTCGATGAAGCGCAGCAGGCCCGGCTCGCCGTTGATTTGCACGAGGCGGTATTCGATGCGCCCGACGTTACGCCGGCCGACGACCCAGTACAGATTCGCGATCCGGAGCGCGCCGCGCAGCACCTTGAAGAACGACGGCACCTTGCCGCCGCCGTCGCCGACGAGCTCGACGTCGTCGGCGAGGAGCGCCTGGATCGCGCCGCGCTCGCCGCTCGCCGCGGCCTGCGCGAAGCGCTCGACGAGCTGCCGGTGCCGATCGCGCGACACGTCGAAGCGCCGGTGCGCCTGCTGCACGCGCGTCGACGCGCGATGAACGAGCTGCCGGCAGGCGGCCTCGCTCTTGTCGAGCAGTTGCGCGATTTCCGCGTAGTCGCGCTCGAACGCCTGACGCAGCAGGAACGCCGCGCGTTCCTCGGGCGACAGCCGCTCGAGCACCCACAGCAGCGCGACCGACAGATCGTCGGCGAACTCTGCCGCGGTCTCGGGCGTGCGCTCGTCGACGTCGACGAGCGGTTCGGGGAGCCACCAGCCGACATACGCGTCGCGCTGTGCCTTCGCGGCGCGCAGCCGGTCGATCGACAGCCGGGTGACGACGGTGACGAGCCACGCCTCGGCCGAGTCGAGCGCGCCGTGATCCGCTTGGTGCCAGCGCAGCCATGCGTCCTGCAGCACGTCCTCGGCGTCGGCGCGCGTGCCGAGCATCCGGTACGCGATCGAGAAGAGGCGCGGGCGCAGCGTGGTGAACGGTTCGTCGGACGGCTTCGGTCGGAAGGTTTCGGTGATGTTCGTAGGGGGCTTGAATGGCTAACGGTCCATCCCACCAAGACGGGGCGGGCCGCGTTTTTGTGACAGCGGCGAGCGGGGCGATGCGCCGAAGCCCGGCGCTTGGCCGTTTGTCGGGGGACGGAGCGCATCCGGCGACGGGCGCGCGGCGCTCAAGGCTTGGTCGTCCGCGCGCCGCCGCCCGATTCCGGGGCTGGCTCCGGCTCCGGCTCGCCCGTGCGCTGCCGAACGACGGCGAACAGCTCGTCGCGCAGCCAGCGGTGCGCGGGATCGGCTTGCAGACGCGGATGCCATGCGGCGGCCAGCTTGAAGCCTTCGACTTCGACCGGCAGCGGCAGCAGATCGAGCCGCTTGGCGAAGCGCATCAGGAAGCGCTCGGGCAGCGCGCACACGTAGTCGGTCGCTTCGAGCACGAGCGGCGCGAGATGGTACTGCTGGACCGACACCGCGACGGCCCGCGAGCGCCCCAGCGCGCGCAGGCGGTCGTCCATGAAGCCGTGAAAACCGCCGCCGTCGCCCGACACGATCACGTGACGAAGCGCGCAGTATGCGTCGAGGTCGGGCGGCGCGAGCCCGCGCGGATGTCCCTTGCGCTGCGCCATCACATATCGTTCCTGCAGCAGCGGGCGCGCGACCGTCGTGCGCGGCACCGAGAAATCGGCGGCGATCAGCAGATCGGCCTCGCCGCGCTCGAGCATCGCACCCGCGGCGTCGGCGGGCAGGTTGCGGAACGCGAGACGCACGCCCGGCGCGCGCGTCGCGACGCGCCGCACGAGATCGAGACCGGCCATCACGAAGCCGTTGTCGCTCGCGACGATCTGGAACGTGCGTTCGTCGGTGGACGGATCGAACGCCGCGCCGTGACGCAGCGCGGTCCGCAGCTCGCGCAGCGCGCCGCGCAACGGGCCGCGCAGCGCGAGCGCCCGCGCGGTCGGCACCATCCCGCGGCCGTTCTTCGCGGGCAGCAGCAGCGGATCGCCGATCAGCTCGCGCAGGCGCGCCAGTTGCGCGGACAGCGCCGGCTGGCTCAGATGCAGCCGCGCGGCCGCGCGGGTCACGTTCGCCTCTTCGAGCAGCACGTCGAGGGCGGCGAGCAGCGCGAGATCGGCGCCGCGCCATTCGGTCGACGTATTTCCCATGTGAATGGCTCCAATACGAAGAATCGATTTCAAATATACCAACAGGGTGCGCAGACTGTCGCCAAGCGCGGCTTCGGTGGCCGCGATCGGGACATTTGAAGGGGATTCGATGAAGACACACGAACCCGAGCGTCACGCGCTGCGCGCGCTCGCCAGCGCGAATTTCGCGATGGGCAGCATGTCGTACGGCGTGGTGGGCGCGCTGCCGTCGCTCGCCGCCGACTGGCGGATCGCGCCGGGGCGCGCGGCGCTGTTGATGGCGGCGTTCTCGATCGCGTTCGCGCTCGGCGCGCCGATGCTGCAGATGCTGATCGGGCATCGGCGGCGGCGCGGTGTCCTGATCGCCGGCCTGCTGACGACGTCGCTCGCGACGCTCGCCGGCGCGTTCGCGCCGGGCTTCGGCTGGCTGTTCGCGACGCGGATCGTCGCGGGCGTCGGCGCGGGCGCGGTGAGCCCCGTCGCGACCGCGATCGGCGCCGGGCTCGCGCCGGCCGAGCGGCAGGGCAAGGCGCTCGCGATTGTGTTCGTCGGCGTGACGTTATCGAGCGTCGTCAGCGCGCCGCTGTCGGCCTGGGTCGCGCAGGCGCTCGGTTGGCGCGAGACATTCGGCTGGCTCGCCGCCGTCGCGCTCGGCAGCGCCGCATGGATCGCCTGCACGGTTCGCGACGCGTCGCGCGGCGAGCGGATGCGCCCGGGCGGGCTGCTTGCGTTGCTCGCGCGTCCCGCGACGGCGGCGGGCCTCGCCGTCGTCGTGCTGCAGACGGGCGCGTTCTTCTGCACGTACACGCTGATCCTGCCGCTGCTGCATCGGCGCTTCGGCGCGAGCCCGGGCGACGGCGCGTTCGCGCTCCTCGTGTTCGGCGTGACGGGCGTGCTCGGCAATCTCGTCGCGCAGCGCGTGGCGCGCCGCTGGTCGGCCGATTCGCTGCTCGGCGCGGCGATGGGCGCGATGCTCGTGGTGTTCACGGTGTTCGGGGGCATGGCCGCGCTCGCGACGGCGGGCTTCGCCGGCGGCGCGCGATTCGCGGCGGCGCTCGCGCTGCTCGCGCTCTGGGCTTTGATGCAGGATCTGTTCTATCCGTCGCAGTTGCGGCGCGTCGTGGGTCTCGAGCCGAATTACCGTGCGATGGCGCTCGCACTCAATTCGTCGGGGATCTTCGCCGGCATCTCGCTCGGCTCGGCGCTCGGCGGGCGGGTCGCGGACACGTGGGGCGTGGGCCGGCTCGCACCGGCGTCTGCGGCGCTGACGGTCGCCGCGCTGATTGCATTGGGGATCTCGCGGCGATACGTGGCCGCGCCGCGCACGAGCGCACGCGCGGCGGGGGCGCCCGTGCTCAGATGACGCGCGAATCGGGCGCGCGCGAGCGCAGGCTCGCGAGCCGTCTCGTTTTTTTGTCGACGCGTCAGGCGTTCGGCCGCGCACAGCCGGACGAGCCGGACATGCTTCAGCGTGCCGTTCCGCTGCGGCGTCGGCGTGCCGAGATGCGGCGCGTTGTCGGTCGGCTCGACGTTGCGTGGCCGGAGCCGGGCTCAGACGCCGGATGCTGGCCGCCGTCGCCATCGCGGCCGCAAGTATCGCGACGTCGCCGACTCCGCACGGCTCGTCGCGCGACATCGCGGTATCAATAACCGTGCGTGACGAGCGACAGCACCGACAGATCCGGATGCGTGCCGTCGACGATGCTGCGGCCGATCGACACCGCCTCGTGGAACGCCTCGTCGGCGCTGCGGAAGCTCTCTTCGCCGTCCGCATGGAACGGCACGGTGTGACCGGGCAGCGCCGGATCGGCGCCCGGGTGGCACACGTAGCCGGCGTACGTGTAGCGGTTTGCGTCGGCCTGCGTCGGGGCCGGCGACACGTGGATCTCGAAGCTTTCGTAATCGACGTGTCGAGACGGGAGTGGCGATTCGGACATGGCTGTCTCCTGGGCCGCGTTCGGCGCATCTGGCGCCAGTCGCGCGGCCGTCTTTCGTTGTTGTCCTTTGAAGGAAATTCTAGGCGATGCGGGGCGCGGCGGCGGGTGCGGCGCAGCGTGCGGGGCGACGCCGCGGCTGGCGCGAGCACGTTGCGGGCGGCCGCGAGCGTGCAGCAGGCGGCCGATGGGCCGATGACGGTTCGCCACGCGGCTGCGGCCGGGATGCGCGGTGCATCGCCTGCTGCGCGATGGATTCGCTCACTGCGGGAGGGGCTATGCAACCCGAATTTTCTCGAAGCGTATGGCATGCGGTTGCCGTTGGGGTAACGACGGCCGGATTGGCGATGGCGATGGCAATGGCAATGGCATCCTGCTCGAAGCCGGGCGGCTCGAACGCCGATTCGAGTCCGACCGGCGCGACGGGCGGCGTGCAGCCCGTGTCGATGGCGTTGTCTGGCAGTTCCGGCGCGGCGTCTGGCGGCGCATCCGGTGGCGGTTGATCCACGAATTTCGCCAGTTCGGCGCATGGCGAACACCGAGCACCGAGCACCGAGCACCGAGCACCGAGCACCGAGCACCGAGCACCGAACACCGAACACCGAACACCGAACACCGAACACCGAACACCGAACACCGAACACCGAACGCGCCGCGCGCCTGGGCCGACGCGCGATTCGCCTGATCTGCCGACGCGCACGACGATCGGCTCCGCACCGAGCCGCGAAGACGGGCTGCTCGAGTTGAGCGAAGAGCGTCCGCCGAAAGGCGGCGACGATCGTTTGCTCGACCCTAGCGACTCGTCGATCCGCGGCGGCAGCGCGGCTGTGAAGCGGAGGTCGTTCGATGTCGATGCCGCGCCCGACAATCGGCGCGCGAGACGGGCAATGCCGATCCCGGTAGCGACACGGATCATGGCGGAACGGGCCGGTGCGCATCGGCGGACGGTGATTCGACGCTCGATGAACGCGCGGATGTCGAGCCTGACCGGACAGGCTCGGGTCGCGGTCGACGCGCGATGGTTGGCGGATGCGCGCGCTTTTCTTCAACGCCGTTGCGAAATGTGACGTTGTCGGCGGAACTGCATCGCGGCGGTGGTCGAAACGTCGGCCGATACGCGCGCGCTCGCTCTTGGGGGCGACCTTGCATGCGCTCGGGCGGTTAGGGCGCATCAGGACGCATCAGGACGCATCAGGACGCAACAGGGCGCATCGCGTCGGCTCACGGTGCGATGCGAACGATAGCCGACGTGGAATTTTCGTCGGAGTTATATGTACCTGCATGAATCTTCATTTCTGCAATCACCGAAACCATGCTGCCGGCCGGCAGGACGACGGCCTGCATATCGTCCATTTCGGCATTGGGCAGGAACTCGTAACTGTCGCCTGCGCGTTCCAGCAAGTTTGCGCTCGCGACAAGTTCTCCTTCGTCCTCGTGAAACACGGTTCCGGCTTTCGCATCCACGGGCAGTTTGCGTACGCGCAACTGGTACGTGTCTTTGTTGCTGCTGGTCAACGCGAAAGTGCTGTTGCGCGGGTTTTTCGACTTTGCATGGATCACGAGCAGGCGGAGGTTGTCGTGATAGGGCAGCACCTGCGTGTCGAGCGTGATGTTGTTCTGCCAGTCTGTCGAACCGCCGAGCCAGAAAATCCATGCCGCCCATCCGCCTGCGACGAGAATGGCGATGCACGACAGCACTTTCAGAATCAGATCGAGGATTTCGATGGCTCGTTTCATAACCAATGCCTCCGGTAATCGTCCGCCTGTGCCGCCGCGTGAATCACGCCTTCGCTGTCCCCGCACGCGCAAATTGTCGATCGAATAGCCGCACGGCGTCGCGCGCCGAGCCCTCGCACATATCGGCAGCGGCCGTTCAGATTCGCGATCGCGACGGGCCCGGACGCGACGAGTGAACTGGACGTCGATTGAATCGACACTCAGCCCACCTCGTCGTTCGACATCGGGATGTCGTGCGTCTTCGCGCCCGCGTCCGGCGTATCGAAGGCGGCCTTGCTGCGCGTCGCGACCGCTTGCTTGTCGATGCCCATGTTTGCACCGGTTCCGGTCACGGAATACACCGCGCCGCCGTCAGCGCGAAGGGAACGGCGTCGAGTTCACGATCGTCGGCGTGATGCCGGTGAGATGCCGGTGAGATGCCGGTGAGATGCCGGTGAGATGCGCGATCGACGTGAACGCAGGGCCGGCGCACGTGTACGACTGCGTCGCGTGCATCATGTCGCCGTTCCGCCTGAACGACAACGAGCGTTCGTTCGCGCCGAATGTCGGATCGTCATTGCGCGTATGACTGGCGTATGACCGGCGCTGCGGGCCATGTCGATGGGCGCACCGATCGATTCGACCGCCCGGAGGAAGACGTTCCGCGCGCCGTTGGCCATGCTTGCGAAACATCGCGGCGAATCGTTGCGCTCCATCGGCGCGACGTTCGCTCATTTCGTTTGGACACCGAACGTCGACAGTCGTCGACCGCACACATCACGTACCACGCACCACCATTCATCGACGGAAACCCGATGGCCGACACCCGCCCGTAAAGCGGCGCGCGCCCCGGCGCCGCGATATGTCAGGAAATGCAGGCAATGCGAGCGTCCGATGCGTGTTTTGCGGCTAGTGGATACCTTCTAGCGCGCGCTTTGACCACGGGTATGTTTCGACATAGAACCTACTCGAAAGCAAACTGTGAAGTGTCGCGACGGCCCGATCAGGAGACGCCGTGAAAAAATCGAAAACGCTTTGGCGAACGGTATCGCTGTTGACGATGATCGGTGCCGCTGTTGCGGTATGGCGATACGTGACGCCGTCGCCGGCCGCCGCCGCTTGGCCCGCGCAATCCGGTGCGACGCCGAGCGAACGGGTCGAACCGTCCGCGGGCGCGACGCCGAGCGAAATGCTCGCCGACGCCGGCCCCGCTGAGCGCAAGCTGGATCTCGTCGCACTGCGAAAGAGTCTTGCGGGCCGCGCGGACGCGGAAGCGCAGGTGCAGCGCATCGTTGCATTCGCTCGCTTCCGAGATCGGGTCGCCGCATACGGCGAAGGCAGGAACAGCATGCCGGTTGCGCAAAGAGCCCGATTGGCCCATCAGATTCTTGCGGAATTGCCCGAGCATGTTGCGCGCAACGAAATTGTCCCGGTGCAGGCCGAGGCGATTGGCATCGCGCTGGTTGCCGACACGACGGCGGATTCCGCGACGCGCAGCGCGGCCATCCAGGCGATGCGGCAGCAGTGGGATGCCTATGCGCGGCAGACCGTCGGCCCGTCGCCCGCGCAGGACCCGCGCTATCAGGCCTATGCGCAGCAGAGCCGCGACATCGTCATGCAGGTGCAGGCGAGCATTTCCGATCCCGGCCAGCAACAGGCCGTCATCGCGCAGCGTCTGCAGGCGCTGCGCGTTCAGCTGTTCGACCAGTCGTCCCGTCCCGACACCCGTTGAGCGAGCCGCGCGCTCGTGACCGTGCGCCGTGGCGGCGAAAAAAAACGATCGATAGAGATGGAGGAGCGAATGTCCGTTCTCGAATGCGTCAAACGCGTCTGCGTCGCCGGCCTGCTGAGCCTCGCGATCCTCGACGGGCATGCCGCGAGCGCGGCGATGCAGGATTCGTCGATTCCCTATTATTCGTGGTACGAAGTGACGCTGCCGGAAAGCAGCGGCGCGTCGTGCGGCAACGGCACGCCGATGCGCTTCTACGTCAATCGCGCGCAGTCGGACAGCCTGCTCCTTATGATGGAGCCCGGCGGCGCATGCTGGGATCACGGCACCTGCACCGAAACGGCGGCCGGCTCGCAGGCGGGGCTGGGCGCGCTCAATCCCGGCGGCGTTCCGCGGAACTACGTGAACGGCACCGTGCAGCAGAGCCTGAAGACGTCGTTCCTGTCGCCGTTGATGACGCGAATGGATCTCGCGCATATCCTCGTCGGCGAGCCGAAGGTGGAAACGCAGGATTGGACCCAGGTGTTCGTTCCGTACTGCACGGGCGATATACACATGGGCAGTGCGGTGCGCAGCTACACGTCGCCGTCGGGCGACTGGCGGATTCAGCATTACAACGGACTGAAGAACATGCGGGTGGTCGCGCAGTGGCTCGTCGACCACGGATTCGGCCAGCCGAACCGGCTGCTCGTGTACGGCACGAGCGCGGGCGGCTACGGCACGCTCGGCAACTATGCGACGCTGCGCAACACGTTGCGGCCGCAGATGCACAGCTCGCTGCTCGACGACGCGGGCACCGTCTTTTTTACGCGCTTCGGCGCCGATCCGGCGACGCATCCGTCCGTCGGGCTATACGACAAGGTGCGCGACGAGTGGGGGATGACGGCGCCGGACGGCATGATCACGATCAACAGCCGGCTGACCCGCAACTTCGATCCCGGTAACATGGGCAGCGCGTACGCAGCGTTGTCGGCGACCTATCCGCACGACCGCTTCGGCTTCACGACGTACCGGCGCGACAAGATCATCGCGGCCTACCATTACCGCCCGTTCGTGTCCGCGGTGATTGCGGCGCCGGACGACGCGACCAAGGACGAACTGTCGCTCGCGATGTTCGATCAGGAGCTGAGCAACTTGAAGGAGGTGCTCAATGCGCTGCCGAACTTCGGCTATTTCATGCCGTGGGCGCGCGACGACTTCATCGGCAACCATCAGGTGACGGCGGTCAGCTTCACGGGATCGGGCATCCACGAGAGCGGCATCGACGCGGACGTCGGGACGTTCGTCGCCGATCTGCTCAATCAGCGGGACCCGGCGGATACGCCCGTGATGAAGGCGTATCGCACCGAGCAGTGGTCGGATTTCACGTTGTCGACATTCCTCGCGTGGATCGACAGCATCTTCAACCTGACCGGCGAGGCGGGGCCGATCTCGGGGCATCGGGCGTGAGCGTGCGATGCGCAAGTCGGCGTCGTGAAGCGTGCGATGGCCGCAGGCGCCGTGGCGTTTCGAATGCGCTCGAGCGCCGCACGCAAGCAGTTGGATCGCCGGATCATCGACTCGCTGACTCGCTGACTCGCTGACTCGCTGACTCGCCGAATCGCCGAATCGCCGAATCGCCGCGATGCGTGACGCGCCGCGCGGACGTGTGGTGAATCCTGCGCGATTCGGCGGTTGTCGGCGTTTCACGCGAGGCGTTCGCGCGAGCCGTCGTGGCGAGACGAGCGGGAGGCGGGGCAGCGGGCCATCAGGCGATTGGCGACGCGTTCGGACGCCGATTCGGCGATGACATGTCGACGCACGGATGTGGCGCGGCGACGAACGCGCGCCTTTCCCCGCTCGGCGGCGGCCCGCGAGCCGCCGCTATTGCATCAAGCGCTTCGTCGGCGCGTCATTTCTTCTCGGGCAGGAACCAGTTCATCACGAGCGCGCAGATGCCACCCGTGGCGACGCCCGATTCCAGCACGTTCTTCAGCGCGTGCGGCAGGCTCGTCAGGATCTCCGGCACTTGCGACACGCCGAGGCCGAGCGCGAGCGAGACGGCGATGATCAGCAGCGCGCGGCGGTCCAGCCGGATGCCGGCGAGGATGTTGATGCCGGACGCGGCGACCGCGCCGAACATCACCATCGCGGCGCCGCCGAGCACGGGCTCGGGCACGGCCTGCAGGACGCCGGCGACGACGGGGAAGAGGCCGAGCAGCACGAGCATGCCTGCGATCCAGATGCCGACATGGCGGCTCGCGATGCCGGTGAGCTGGATCACGCCGTTGTTCTGTGCGAACACGGAGCTGGGGAACGTGTTGAAGACGCCGGCCAGCAGCGAATTGGCGCCGTTGACGAGCACGCCGCCCTTGATGCGTCGCATCCACAGCGCGCCCTCGACGGGCTGCCGGGAAATCTTGCTGGTGGCGGTGAC
Organism: Burkholderia savannae; assembly: GCF_001524445.2. Classification (NCBI taxonomy): domain Bacteria; kingdom Pseudomonadati; phylum Pseudomonadota; class Betaproteobacteria; order Burkholderiales; family Burkholderiaceae; genus Burkholderia; species Burkholderia savannae. The sequence goes on along the minus strand of NZ_CP013417.1, from coordinate 2,788,288 downwards.
GTCGCCGATCGCTTCGAGCGACGTGACGAGATAGATGATCAGCATCGGCACGAAAAGCGACCACGAGAAGCCGAGGCCGAAGTGCAGCGGTGTCGGGATCTGGAAGAGCGCGGCTTCGCGCGCGCCGGTGAAATCGAGACGGCCCATCGCGGCCGCCGCGAGATAGCCGATGGCGAGCGCGATGACGAGCGCGGTGCTGCGCACCCAGACGACGGGCACCCGGTTGAGCAGGATGATGGTGCCGAGGACGAGGCCGGACAGAGTCAGGTTCTGGATGCTGCCGAAGCTGCCCTTGGCGATCGCGCCGTAGCCGCCGCCCATGCTGACGAGGCCGACCTTGATGAGCGTGAGGCCGATCAGCAGCACGACGATGCCGGTGACGAGCGGCGTGATGAGGCGCTTGACGAAGGGCAGGACGCGGGACACGGCCATCTCGACGAACGAGCCGGCGATGACGACGCCGAAGATCGCGGCCATTACCGTCTCGACGGGCGCGCCCTGCTTGACCATCAGGCCGCCGCCGGCGATGAGCGGGCCGACGAAGTTGAAGCTCGTGCCCTGGACGATGAGCAGACCCGCGCCGAGCGGGCCGAAGCGTTTGCACTGGACGAATGTGGCGATGCCGGAGATCACGAGCGACATCGACACGATGAGCGTGGTGTCGCGGCTCGCGACGCCGAGCGCTTGGCAGATCAGCAGGCCGGGCGTGACGATGGGCACCAGGATCGCGAGCAGGTGCTGCAGCGCGGCGACGAAGGCGACCGCCGGCGCGGGGCGATCGTCGGGGCCGTAGACGAGGTCTTGGACGGATTCGGCGTCGTCGGCGCCGGGGGAAGCGGGTTGAGCGAGCGGGGCGGGTTGCATGGCGAAAGTGCCGGTCCGGGTGGAAAGTGCGGGATTTTAACGGAAGGCCCGACCGCGCCCTCCCGGAAAGGCTTCCGGCTGACAGCCCTTCCGGGAGGGCGCGTGCCGAGGGCGTGCGCTCTTGCATCGCGGTTGTATCCCGGTTGCATTGCAGTTGCCACGCGGCGCGACCGGCGATCGCTAATCGATTGCCAGTCGCGAATAGAGCGCAAAGTCCGCCGGGGCGCCTCGCACGATGCGATAGGAGCGGAGCAGCCCCTCGTGACGATACCCGCAGGCGATGAGCACGCGCGCCGATCGCGCGTTGCTTTTCAACACCGTCCCCTGCACGCGGACAAAGCCGTAGTGGCCGAACGACCACGCGGTGACGGATGCGCACGCCGCGCGCGCGATGCCTTTTCCCCAATGCGACGGACAGAGGTCATAAGCGATCTCGGCAGTCCGGTTCACTTCCGAAATCGAGTGAAAGCCTATCGTGCCGATCAATTCCTGCGTGCGATCGTCGACGCGTCGCGAGACGCCGGGTCGATTCGGCCGAGGTGGCGTCGTAACCGTCGAACAGCGGCAGCAGATCGTTCTTCGCGCGCAAGTTCCAGCTCGTGTGCTCGACGACATGAGGGAGCTTCAAATACGCATACCAAGCGTCCGCGTCCGTGCGTTCGAGCTGACGAAGCGATACGCCGGGGTAATCCAAGTGCGGGGCGCGTTCGATTCTCACTTTGAATGGGCCTCGGATGTCGATGCGCCGCCCCTGGCGATTGCGCGCCGGGCGAGCATGCGGCTGCCGTGCCGATCAATGCCGGCGGCGGCGCGGCGATCGGACCGCCGCCGTCCGGATCGACGACGAATCCGCTAGCAAGCTCGTGCTTGCGCTTGCGCGTTCGAACCCGCGCTGGACGGCGGGCTCCGTCGTCGCGACGCAGCGCGCATTCGGGATCGACAGGCGCCCGTATGACGCCGGATGAATCTACATCAGCACGATGTCGTATTGCTCTTGGCTCAAATTCGACTCCACCTGCAACGACACCGGCTTGCCGATGAAATCGATCAGCATCGCGAGATGCTGCGACTCCTCGTCGAGAAAGAGGTCGATCACCTGCTGCGACGCGATCACGCGAAACTCGCGCGGATTGAACTGGCGCGACTCGCGCAGGATCTCGCGCAGGACGTCGTAGCACACGGTGCGCGAGGTCTTCACCTGGCCCTTGCCCTGGCACGTCGGGCAAGGCTCGCACAGCACGTGCGCGAGCGACTCGCGCGTGCGCTTGCGCGTCATCTCGACGAGCCCCAGCTGCGAGAAGCCGTTCACCGTCACGCGCGTGCGGTCGCGCGCGAGCGCCTTCTTCAGCTCGGCGAGCACCGCGTCGCGATGCTCGGCGTTCTCCATGTCGATGAAATCGATGATGATGATCCCGCCGAGATTGCGCAGCCGCAACTGCCGCGCGATCGTGTGCGCCGCTTCGAGGTTCGTCTTGAAGATCGTGTCGTCGAAGTTGCGCGCGCCCACGTAGCCGCCCGTGTTCACGTCGATCGTCGTCATCGCTTCCGTCTGGTCGATCATCAGGTAGCCGCCCGATTTCAGATCGACGCGGCGCGACAGCGCACGCTGGATCTCCGTCTCGATGTTGTACAGATCGAAGAGCGGCCGCTCGCCCGTGTAGTGGTGCAGCTTCGGGCTCACGGCCGGCGTGAACTCGGCCGCGAAATCCACGAGCCGCTGGTGCGTCTCGCGCGAATCGACCTGGATGCGCGTGGTGTCGTCGTTCGCGAAATCGCGCAGCACGCGCTGCGCGAGATCGAGATCCTGATACAGCAGGCTCGTCGGCGGCAAGCGCTGGCCTTGCGCGACGATCGTCGCCCAGGTCTTGCGCAGGTACGCGACGTCGGCGGCGAGCTCGTCGGGCGTCGCGTCCTCGGCGATCGTGCGCACGATGTAGCCGCCTTTCTCGTCGGCCGGAATCACCGAGGTCAGCCGCGCGCGCACCGCTTCGCGTTCGGTTTCGCTCTCGATCTTCTGCGAGATGCCGATGTGCGGCTCCTGCGGCAGGTAGACGAGCGTGCGGCCCGCGATGCTGATCTGCGTCGACAGCCGCGCGCCCTTCGTGCCGATCGGGTCCTTGATCACCTGGACCATCAGCGTCTGCCCCTCGAACACGATCTTCTCGATCGGCTGGTGCACGGCGACGGGCGCGTCGGCCGCGCGCGGCTGCCAGATGTCGGCGACGTGCAGGAACGCCGCGCGCTCGAGCCCGATGTCGATGAATGCCGACTGCATGCCGGGCAGCACGCGCACGACCTTGCCGAGATAGATGTTGCCGACGCGTCCGCGCGACAGCGTGCGCTCGACGTGAAGCTCCTGCACCGCGCCTTGTTGGACGAGCGCGACCCGCGTTTCCTGCGGCGTGATGTTGATCAGGATCTCTTCGTTCATGGTGCGATGGGGCGGTTCAGAAGGCGACGTGCGCCGCGCGCAGCAGCGCCGCGGTCTCAAAAAGGGGCAGACCCATGATACCTGAATGGGAGCCGTCGATTCGCTCGACGAATTCCGCGGCGCGTCCCTGGATCGCGTACGCGCCCGCCTTGCCGAACGGCTCGCCGGTTTCGACGTAGCGCTCGAGCGCGTCGCGCGTCGCGGGCGCGAAGCGGACTTCGGAGCGCGACAGCGCGGGCGGCATCAGCTCGCCCGTCGCGTCGATCACCGCGAGCGCCGTCAGCACTTCGTGCGTGCGGCCGGCGAGGCGCGCGAGCATCGCGAGCGCGTCCGCAGCGTCGGCGGGCTTGCCGAGGATCGCGCCGTCGATCGTGACCGTCGTGTCGGCGACGAGCACGGGCGCGGCCGGCTTGCCGCCCGCGATGAGCCGCGCGCGCGCCGCCGCCGCCTTCGCGACGCACACGCGCAGCACGTAATGGTCGGGCGTCTCGCCCGGCAGCTCGGTTTCGAGCGCTTCGGCGTCCTCGTGCGGCGCGGGCGCGAGCAGTACGTAGCGCACGCCGAGCTGGTCGAGCAGTTCGCGGCGGCGGGGGCTTTGCGAGGCGAGGTAGACGAACGGATAGGACGGGGCGGCGGCGCGATCGGGCATCTTCTGGGTTGTCTCGATGGACACGTGCGGCGCGTCGGGACGACGGCCGCTACGCGCGATGGTAAGGGTGATTCTGCGTGATGCTCCACGCCCGGTAAAGCTGCTCGGCGAGCAGCACGCGAACCATGCCGTGCGGCAGCGTGAGGCTCGACACGCGCAGCAGCAGCTCGGCGCGCGACTTGAGCTCCGGATCGAGCCCGTCGGCGCCGCCGATCACGAACGCGACGTCGCGGCCGTCCTGCTGCCATGCGGGAAGCGCCTGCGCGAGCTGCATCGTGGTCCAGTCGCGGCCGCGCTCGTCGAGCGCGACGACGCGCGCGTGCTTCGGCAGCGCGGCCTCGATCCGCTGCTTCTCGGCGGCCATCACGCTCTCGGCCGTGCGCGAGCCCGAGCGCAGCTCGGGCTTCACTTCGCGCAGCTCGATCCTGAGCTCGGGCGGCATCCGCTTCGCGTATTCGTCGAAGCCGGTCGCGATCCAGCCGGGCATCTTGTGGCCGACCGCGACGATGTGCAGTTTCATGGCGGCGAAAGCAATGAAAACGATGAAAAAAAGAAAGCGACGAAGGCGGTGACGGCGAGAAAGCCGACAGGCGCGACGAAACGGCGCGTCAGCGGCGGCGCGCGGCCGTCGTCTTGCGCGCCGGGCGCTCGGCGGGCGCCTCGTCGTCGTCGGATTCGTCCTCGTCGGCGCCGTCGGCCGCGCGCGCGCCGCGCGCGTTCGCCGCCACGCCGCCGAGCTTCATCCGCACGGGCTTGTCGCCCCAGATCTCCTCGAGGTTGTAGTACTGGCGCAGCGCCGGCTGCAGGATGTGGACGACGGCGTCGCCGCAGTCGACGAGCACCCATTCGCCCGTGTCCTCGCCCTCGGAGCTGACGACGTCGCCGCCCGCTTCCTTGACCTTGTCGCGCACGTTCGACGCGAGCGCCTTCGTTTGCCGGTTCGACGTGCCGGACGCGACGATCACGCGGTCGAACAGCTCGGTCAGATGGCTCGTGTTGAACACTTTGATGTCTTGCGCCTTGACGTCTTCGAGAGCGTCGACGATCACGCGCTGGAGTTTGCGGATATCCATGGAATCAGGGGTGGTAGAGACGATGTTGGAGAATATAGGCCCACACGGCGGCGGGCACGTGCTCGGCCGACGCGTCGGGCACCCGCGCGCGGCGCGCGATGCATTCGCGCAGGTGCGCGCGGATGTCGGTCGCGGCGACGTCGAGCGAAAGCGTCGTGTCGATCAAGAGGCGCCCGGCGGGCGTCGCCTGCAGCACGTCGGCGCCGGCCTGCCGGCTCGCGATCTCGGCCGCGACGGCGGGCGACGCCGCCGCGAAGTCGAAGCCCGGCCGCGTCGCCGCGCACACGTGCGCGAAGTCGAAGAGCCGGCGCCAGTCGCGCCACGTGTCGAGGCGCACGAGCTGGTCGGCGCCGATCAGCAGCGACAGCGACGCGTCGGCGCCGAGCTGCTCGCGCCAGCGCGCGAGCGTCTCGACGGTGTAGGTCGGCCCGGCGTGCTCGATCTCGTCGGTCGCGACGCTCACGGCGACGCCCGGCAGCACGAGCGAGCCCGCCGCGGCGCGCGTCATCGCGAGCCGGTGCTCGGCCGCCGACACATCCTGCTTCTGATACGGCTGGCCGGCCGGCATCAGCACGAGCTCGGTCAGGCGCAGCACGTCGGCGAAGCGGCGCGCGAGCGCGAGATGGCCGTCGTGGATCGGGTCGAACGTGCCGCCGAGCATGCCGATGCGGCGCGGCAGCGGCGGCGGGCCCGCGTGGTCGGGATTCGGCGCGCGTCCTTTCGCGGCGGCGGCGCGGCCGGTGGCGGGGCGGCTCATGCCCAGTCGCGCGGCGCGAGGAAGTCGCTGTAGAGGCGCGCTTCCGGCGTGCCCGGCTCCGGGCGCCAGTCGTAGCGCCAGCTCGCCGTCGGCGGCATCGACAGCAGGATCGACTCGGTGCGGCCGCCGCTTTGCAGGCCGAACAGCGTGCCGCGGTCGAACACCAGGTTGAATTCGACGTAGCGGCCGCGCCGGTACGCCTGGAACGCGCGCTCGCGCTCGCCGTACGGCGTGTCGCGGCGGCGCTCGACGATCGGCAGGTACGACGGCAGGAACGCGTCGCCGACGCTTTGCAGCATTTCAAACGAGCGTTCGAAGCCGAGTTCCGAGAAATCGTCGAAGAAGATGCCGCCGACGCCGCGCGCCTCGTTGCGATGCTTCAGGAAGAAATAGTCGTCGCACCACTTCTTGAAGCGCGGGTACAGCTCGGCGCCGAACGGATCGAGCGCCGCGCGGCACGTGCGATGGAAGTGCCGCGCGTCTTCCTCGAAGCCGTAAATCGGCGTCAGATCCATGCCGCCGCCGAACCAGAACACGGGCGCCTCGCCCGGCTTCGTCGCGATCAGCATCCGCACGTTCATGTGCACGGTCGGGCAGTACGGATTGCGCGGGTGCAGCACGAGCGACACGCCGAGCGCCTCGAAGCCGCGCCCGGCGAGCTGCGGGCGCGCGGCGCTCGCTGACGGCGGCAGCGCGTCGCCCGCGACGTCGGAAAAGCCGATGCCCGCGCGCTCGAAGAACCCGCCTTCCTCGACGATGCGCGTGCAGCCGCCGCCGCGCAGCCGCTCGCCGGGGCCGCGCTGCCACGCGTCGGCGCAAAGCGGCGTGCCGTCGAACGCGCCGAGCGCGTCGGCGATGCGCGTCTGCAACCCTTGCAGATACGCGCGTACTCGGTTGACGTCGTAAGTCGAATCGGTCATCGATGTGGGGCGGCATCCGCATGACGGATGCCGTCGAAAAATGCTTCTGCCGGGCATTCTAGCGAACCCCGGCAGAAGAGAGGGCGCGCCGGCCGGGAAGCCGGCGCGCGAGGAGCGGCGCGGCGCGTCAGACCGTCTTGCGGTTGAGCGCGCGGTGGCCGATGTCGCGGCGGTACTGCATGCCCTCGAAGGTGATCTGGTTGATCGCCTCGTACGCGGCCTGCTGCGCGCCGCGCACCGAATCGGCGAGGCCGACGACGCACAGCACGCGCCCGCCCGACGTGACGAGCTTGTCGCCGTCGAACGTCGTGCCCGCATGGAACGTCACCGAGTGCGCGGTTTCGGCCGGGATGCCGTTGATCCGGTCGCCCTTTCTCGGCGCATCGGGGTAGCCGTGCGCGGCGAGCACGACGCCGAGCGCCGTGCGGCGGTCCCATTCGAGCTCGACCGCATCGAGCGTGCCCGCGATCGCCTGCTCGACGACCTTCGAGAAATCGCTCTTCAGGCGCGCCATGATCGGCTGCGTTTCCGGGTCGCCCATCCGGCAGTTGAATTCGAGCGTGCGCGGGTTGCCGTCGCGGTCGATCATGAGGCCCGCGTACAGGAAGCCCGTGAAGCGGATGCCGTCCTTCTCCATGCCGCGCACGGTCGGCATGATGATCTCGCGCATCACGCGCGCGTGCATCTGCGGCGTGACGATCGGCGCGGGCGAGTACGCGCCCATGCCGCCCGTGTTCGGGCCGCGATCGCCGTCGAGCAGGCGCTTGTGGTCCTGGCTCGACGCGAGCGCGAGCGCGTTCTTGCCGTCGACCATCACGATGAAGCTCGCTTCCTCGCCGTCGAGGAATGCCTCGATCACGACGCGCGCGCCGGCGTCGCCGAGCTTGTTGCCGGACAGCATCATGTCGACGGCCGCGTGCGCTTCTTCCAGCGTCGTCGCGACGACGACGCCCTTGCCCGCGGCGAGGCCGTCCGCCTTCACGACGATCGGCGCGCCTTTCGCATCGAGGTACGCGTGCGCGGCGGCCGCGTCGGTGAACGTTTCGTAGTCGGCGGTCGGAATGCCGTGGCGCTTCATGAACGCCTTCGCGAAATCCTTCGAGCTCTCGAGCTGCGCCGCTTCCTTCGTCGGGCCGAAGATCTTCAGGCCGCGCGCGCGGAAGTGGTTGACGATGCCCGCCGCGAGCGGCGCTTCCGGGCCGACGAGCGTGAACGCGACGCCTTCGGATTCCGCGAAATCGGCGAGATCGTCGAGCGAGCTCAGATCGACGTTCTTCAGGCGCTCGTCCTGCGCGGTGCCGCCGTTGCCGGGCGCAACGTAGACGAGCTGGACGCGCGGCGACTGGGCGAGCTTCCAGGCGAGCGCATGTTCGCGGCCGCCGGAGCCGACGACGAGTAGTTTCATGGGATTCCCCGCAGACTAGAAAATAGGGCGGCCGGCGCGCGCGAGGCGGGCCGGCCGCGAGAAACGGCGGCGGCCGTCTTTCGCGCGAAAGGGCGGCCGCGCAACGCTCATTCCTCGATGACGACGGCGTTCGTGTAGACCTCCTGCACGTCGTCGAGATTCTCGAGCGCGTCCAGGAGCTTTTGCATCTTCACTGCGTCTTCGCCGGTGAACTCGATCTCGTTCTGCGGCTTCATCGTGACTTCGGCGAGCTCGGCCTTCAAGCCCGCCGCTTCGAGCGCGTCCTTCACCTTCGAGAATTCCTGCCAGTCGCACAGCACCTCGATCGAGCCGTCGTCGTTCGTGTTGACGTCGTTCGCGCCCGCCTCGAGCGCCGCTTCCATCAGCGTTTCTTCCGACGTGCCCGGCGCGAACAGGAACTGGCCGACGTGATCGAACATGAACGCGACCGAGCCGTCGGTGCCCATGTTGCCGCCGAACTTCGAGAACGCGTGGCGCACTTCGGCGACCGTGCGGGTGCGGTTGTCGGTCAGCGTGTCGACGATGATCGCCGCGCCGCCGATGCCGTAGCCCTCGTAGCGGATCTCTTCGTAGTTCGCGCCGTCCGCGCCGCCGACGCCGCGGTCGATCGCGCGCTTCACGTTGTCCTTCGGCATGTTCGCGTCGGCCGCCTTGTCGACCGCGAGACGCAGGCGCGGGTTCGAGTTCGCGTCGCCGCCGCCCAGGCGCGCGGCCACCTGGATTTCCTTGATGAGGCGCGTCCAGATCTTGCCGCGCTTCGCATCGGCCGCCGCCTTCTTATGCTTGATGTTGGCCCATTTCGAGTGACCAGCCATACTTTTCTCCGTCCGCTAGCGCGACAGGCCGCGCAGGCGTTTCAATGTGTCTGTCGTTGAGTCCGGCGGCCGCGTGAGCGGGCGAATGCCGCTTGGGCCGCGCGTTATCGAGTGGAACGTGATTTTATCACGCGGCGGTGCGCCGTTTGACGGGCAGACGGCGGGCGAGCGGCCGCCGCGCGGCGCGCGAACCGCGGCGCACCGGGGCCGCGCATCGTGCCCGCGCGCGGGCCCGGCCGCGTGCGCACGGCGCGGCCTGCCGCGCTCGGCTCGACGCACGAGCCCGCGCCGGCCGCCGGCGTTTCCCGTCAGTTTTTCGTGCCGAACAGGCGGTCGCCCGCGTCGCCCAAGCCCGGGACGATGTACGCGTGGTCGTCGAGGTGCGAATCGAGCGACGCGACATAGAGCTTCACGTCCGGATGCGCGTCCTGGAACACCTGCACGCCTTCGGGCGCGGCGACGAGCGCGAGGAACATGATCCGCTCGCCCGGCACGCCGCGGCGCTTGAGCACGTCGATCGCGTGCGCGGCCGAATAGCCCGTCGCGACCATCGGATCGCACAGGATGAAGATCCGGTCTTCCAGATCGGGCAGGCGCACCAGGTATTCGACCGGGCGGTGGTCGTCGGCGCGGTACACGCCGATGTGGCCGACGCGCGCCGACGGAATCAGCTCGAGCAGGCCGTCCGACATCCCGACGCCCGCGCGCAGCACGGGCACGATCGCGAGCTTCTTGCCGGCGATCACGGGCGCGTCGACCTCGACGAGCGGGGTTTCGACCCGCTTCGTCGTGATCGGAAGATTGCGGGTGATCTCGTAGCCCATCAGCAGCGTGATTTCGCGCAGGAGCTCGCGGAACGTGCGCGTCGACGTGTCCTTGTCGCGCATGTGCGTGAGTTTGTGCTGGATCAGCGGATGGTCGAGGATGAAGAGATTCGGAAAACGGCTGTCCTGTTTCATGGAAGCGGCGGCTCAAAGGATTCTGGGACGGCGGGCGTGCCGGGTCGGCAGGCTGCGCGCGGGACAGCCGCAAGTTTACCGAAGATGAACGCTCGCGATCCGGATATTATCGGCGTTTCGACGCGCGCTTGGCGCGCGCGTTCGGTCGCAGGCGGCGGGACGGGCGCGCGTCAAGCGCCGCCCGGCTGCGCGCGGCGGCGGTTTTCGTCATGCAGGCATCGGTAAGGAACACGCTCAATGGATCTGGGAATCGCAGGACGGACCGCGCTCGTGTGCGCGGCCAGCAAGGGCCTCGGGCTCGGCTGCGCGCAAGCGCTCGCGGCCGAGGGCGCAACGCTCGTGATCGTCGCGCGCACGCGCGAGACGCTCGAGGCGGCCGCGGCCGACATCCGCGCGAAGACGGGCGCCGGCGTGACGGCCGTCGCGTGCGACATCACGACGCCGGAAGGGCGCGCGGCCGCGCTCGCCGCGTGCCCGCAGCCCGACATCCTCGTGACGAACGCGGGCGGCCCGCCGCCGGGCGACTTCCGCGATTTCTCGCACGACGACTGGATTCGCGCGCTCGAGGCGAACATGCTGACGCCGATCGAGCTGATCCGCGCGACCGTCGACGGGATGATCGCGCGGCGCTTCGGGCGCATCGTCAACATCACCAGCTCGGCCGTGAAGGCGCCGATCGACGTGCTCGCGCTGTCGAACGGCGCGCGCTCGGGCCTCACCGGCTTCGTCGCGGGGCTCGCGCGCAAGGTCGTCGAGCACAATGTGACGATCAACAATCTGCTGCCGGGCCTGTTCGACACCGACCGGATCGCGACGACGCTCGCCGCCGCGGCGAAGGCGCAAGGCGCCACCGTCGACGAGCTGCGCGCGCGCCGCACGAAGGAGATTCCGGCCAGGCGCCTCGGCACGCCCGACGAGTTCGGCGCGGCGTGCGCGTTTTTGTGCAGCGTCCATGCCGGCTACATCACCGGGCAGAACTGGCTGCTCGACGGCGGCGCGTATCCCGGCACGTTCTGAAACGATTTGAGCCTGTCATGCCGGGCCCGTAAAGTAGCGGGGCGGCGCTAGCACGGCGGCGCGCCGGCCGCCGGTCAGGTTCGGCGCCGCTCGGGCGTGACCGCGCATCAGCGCACGCAAGCGGAGCGGAATCGGCCGCGACCGGCGCGCGCGGTCGGCCCGCGTCGACAGATCAGCAGAAGAGGATTCACAGATGAGCACTCCCCGCATTGCGCTGATCGCGCACGATGCGAAGAAGGACGAAATCGTCGCGCTCGCGGGCGCCTACCGGGCGGCGCTCGCGCAATGCCGGCTCGTCGCGACGGGCACGACGGGCGGGCGGATCGCGCAGGCGCACGGGCTCGAGGTCGAACGCAAGCTGTCGGGGCCGCTTGGCGGCGACCTGCAGATCGGCGCGGAGCTCGCGGACGGGCGCGTCGACATCGTGATCTTCCTGCGCGATCCGATGACCGCGCAGCCGCACGATCCCGACATCACGGCGCTCGTGCGCGCCTGCGACGTGCACGACGTGCCGGTCGCGACCAACGTCGCGACGGCGCGCGTGCTGCTCGACGAATTGATGCGCCGGCTCGCTGCGAAGGCGTGAGCGGCGCGGCGCGCCCGAGCGGGCACGCCGGCGCGGCCGAAGCCGGTGCTGCGGCGGGTCGGGGCGAGCGGGCGGGGCGGCCGGACATCGCCGGCTCTTGAGCGTCGCGGCCTTGTTTTCGTGACTCTCGGGCGAACTGGAGCGGCGCCCGCTCACGCGCATCGAGGCTGCGCGTTGATCGTCTCCGGCGCGAGCAGCGTCCGCGTGGCGTGTCGTCGCACCGTCTCCCGGACGCGCAACCGTTCCTCGGCGGCATCGCCGCAGTTCGCCGGGTGCTCGCCGCATTTCGGCGGCGTCGCCGCCGCGGTTCGAGCGAACCGCCGCTCGCGGGCGCTGCACGGGCGCGCTTGCCGCGTTTGCGCCGTATTGCGCCGTATTGCGCGGCGTCATCCGCCCGCGCGGGCCGACCGCTCGATTCCGGCTCCCGCGGCGCATCCGACGCGCGTCGAAGCCGGGCCCTGCAAGCGTTCCCGCAACGCGCGACAATCGTGCGACGCGACGCGACGCGACGCGAGCGCGCGCCGACAGCGCCGACAGCGCCGACAGCGCCGACAGCGCCGACAGCGCCGGCGCCGTCCGACGCCGTCCGACGCGCTTCGTTCCACCCGCCGGCCGTGGGCGTCGCGCTCGTCCACGCATTGCGCGCGCCCGCGCATCGCCCGGGCGCGCCAACCGATTCCGAACTCAACGCGCATCGCAACCAGGAGGAGCCAGCATGCCGAAGGCAATTCGTTACGACCAGCCGGGCGGCCCGGAGGTCATGAAGAGGGTCGACGTCGACGTCGGCGCGCCGCAGCCGGGCGAAGTCCGCATCAAGCAGCACGCGGTCGGCCTCAACTACATCGACGTCTATTTCCGCACCGGCCTCTACCCGCAGCCGCTGCCGGGCGGCCTCGGCATGGAGGCGGCGGGCGAAATCACGGAAGTCGGCGAGGGCGTGACGACGCTCGCGCCGGGCGACCGCGTCGCCTACGTCGCGCAGCCGCCGGGCGCGTACGCGCAGGAGCGCGTGCTGTCCGCCGCGAAGCTCGTCAAGCTGCCGGACGGCATCGGCTACGAAGACGCGGCGTCGGTGATGCTGCAAGGTCTGACCGCGCAATATCTGCTGCGCCGCACGTACGCGGTCAAGCCGGGCGACACGATCCTCATCCACGCGGCGGCGGGCGGCGTCGGCCTCCTTGTCTGCCAGTGGGCGAAGGCGCTCGGCGCGACGGTGATCGGCACGGTCGGCTCCGACGAGAAGGCGGCGCTCGCGAAGTCGCACGGCTGCGACCATCCGATCGTCTACACGCGCGAGAATTTCACCGAGCGCGTGAAGGCCATCACGAACGGCGCGGGCGTGCCGGTGGTCTACGACTCGATCGGCAAGGACACCTACGTCGGCTCGCTCGACTGCCTCGCGCCGCTCGGGCTTTTCGTCAGCTTCGGCAACGCATCCGGGCCGCTGCCGCCGATCGACTCGAAGGAGTTTTCGTCGCGCGGCTCGCTGTTCTTCACGCGGCCGACGCTGTTCTCGTACATCGCGAAGCGCGAGGATCTCGATCGCAACGCGGCCGAGCTGTTCGACGTGATCGCGTCCGGGCGCGTGAAGACGAGCATCCAGCAGCGCTATCCGCTCGAGAACGTCGCGCAGGCTCACCGCGATCTCGAGGCACGCCGCACGACGGGCTCGACGATCCTGCTGCCCTGATCCGCGCGCGGGCGCGTCCGTGACGCCCCCGCGTGCCGGAGCCGGCGCGCGCGCCTTCCGTTCCGCGCGCCGGCTCGTTGCATGACCGTTCGCAACGGCGCGGCGCCGCACGCGCCGGCTGCCGATGCGCGAACGGCGCGGCGCCCGAGCGCGCCGCATGCCGATTCCGACGATCCGATCCGCAGCGAACGGCGCGACGCGTCGCGCCTTCCCGCGGCGCGGCCTGTTCGCGTTTACGCGCTTTTTACATCCCCCTGCGAACCTTTGACCTGCCCTTTACACGCAATCCTCTAACGTTTCACCGGTCCGATTTGGAACACGGAGAAACAAGAATGGATGCGGTTTACATAGGCGGTCTGGCGCTTTTCACGGGGTTGATGCTCGCGCTGATCGCCGGTTGCGAGAAGCTTGCGCGATACGGTCGCGGGGGGCGTTCATGAGCTGGATGTTGTGGTTGGCGGGAACGGCGACGTTCCTGCTGTTCGCGTATCTCGTCTACGCACTGTTGCGCGCGGAGGACATCGAATGAACGCGAACAATCTGTTGCAGGCGGCGCTTTTCATCGTCGTCCTGATCGCGGCCGCGGTGCCGGTCGCGCGTTACCTGAACCGCGTGATGGACGGCTCGTCGGCCGTCGTGCGCGTGTTCGGCCCGCTCGAGCGCGCGCTCTACCGGATCGCGGGCGTCGACCCGCAGGCCGAGATGAGCTGGAAGCAGTACGCGATCGCGACGATCGCGTTCAACGCGCTCGGCGTGCTGTTCCTCTACGGGCTGCTGCGCGTGCAGGGCCTGCTGCCGGGCAACCCGCAGGGCTTCGGCCCGATGACGGTCGACGGCGCGTTCAACACGGCCGTGTCGTTCGTCACGAACACGAACTGGCAGGACTACACGCCCGAGCAGACCGTCAGCTATCTCGCGCAGATGCTCGGCCTGACCGTGCAGAACTTCCTGTCGGCGGCCACGGGCATCGTCGTCGTGATCGCGCTGATCCGCGGCTTCGCGCGCCACACCGCGAAGACGATCGGCAACTTCTGGGTCGACGTGACGCGCGTGACGATGTACGTGCTCGTGCCGATGGCCGCGATCGTCGCCGCGCTCCTGATGAGCCAGGGCGTGATCCAGAACATGAAGGCGTACCAGGACGTGCCGACGCTGCAGACGACGGCCTACGCGGCGCCGAAGCTCGACGCGCAGGGCAATCCGGTCAAGGACGCGAAGGGCAACCCGGTCACGGTGACGACGCCCGTGAAGGCGCAGACGCTCGCGATGGGGCCCGTCGCGTCGCAGGAAGCGATCAAGATGCTCGGCACGAACGGCGGCGGCTTCTTCAACGGCAATTCCGCGCATCCGTACGAAAACCCCACGCCGTTCTCGAACTTCCTCGAGATCTTCTCAATCCTGATCATCCCGGCCGCGCTCTGTCTCGTGTTCGGCAACATGATCGGCGATCGCCGGCAGGGCGTCGCGGTGCTCGCCGCGATGACGGTCGCGCTCGCGGTCGCGATCGGCATCGAGATGAACGCCGAGCAGGGCGGCACGCCGGTGCTCGCGTCGCTGAACGTCGATCAGACGGCGAGCGCGCTGCAGGCGGGCGGCAACATGGAAGGCAAGGAAACGCGCTTCGGCATCGCGCAGACGGGCATCTTCGTCGTCGCGACGACGGCCGCGTCGTGCGGCGCCGTCAACGCGATGCACGATTCGCTCACGCCCGTCGGCGGGCTCGTGCCGATGCTCCTGATGCAGCTGGGCGAAGTGATCTTCGGCGGCGTCGGCTCCGGCCTCTACGGGATGCTCGTGTTCGCGCTGCTCGCCGTGTTCGTCGCGGGCCTGATGATCGGCCGCACGCCCGAATACGTCGGCAAGAAGATCGAGTCGTACGAGATGAAGATGGTGTCGATCGTCGTGCTGCTCACGCCGCTGCTCGTGCTCGTCGGCACGTCGATCGCCGTGCTCGCCGACGCGGGCCGCGCCGGCATCGCGAACCCCGGCCCGCACGGCTTCTCGGAGATCCTGTACGCGTTCAGCTCGGCCGCCAACAACAACGGCAGCGCGTTCGGGGGGCTCTCGGTGAACACGCCGTTCTACAACTGGATGACGGCGATCGCGATGTGGTTCGGCCGCTTCGGCACGATCGTCCCGGTGCTCGCGATCGCGGGCTCGCTCGCCGCGAAGAAGCGCATCGCCGCGACGAGCGGCACGCTGCCGACGCACGGCCCGCTGTTCGTCGTGCTGCTGCTCGGCACGGTGCTGCTCGTCGGCGCGCTCACCTATGTGCCGGCGCTCGCGCTCGGCCCGGGCGTCGAGCACCTGATGCTGTTCGTCGGCGCGCATTGAACACGCAAACGACACGAGAGGACTCGCGCACAACCAGACAACTGGATACGCGCATCTGAGGATTGCAATGACTCAACATTCCGCTACGCGATCGATGTTCGACCCGGCGCTCGTGCGCCCGGCGATCGTCGATTCGTTCAAGAAACTCACGCCGCGCACGCAGTTCCGCAACCCGGTGATGTTCTGCGTGTACGTCGGCAGCATCCTGACGACGATCCTGTGGATCGCCGCGCTGATGGGGCAGGCCGAGGCGCCCGCGGGCTTCATTCTCGCGGTGACGCTGTGGCTGTGGTTCACCGTGCTGTTCGCGAACTTCGCCGAGGCGATCGCCGAAGGCCGCTCGAAGGCGCAGGCCGCGTCGCTTCGCAGCGCGAAGAAGGACGTGATGGCCAAGAAGCTCAACGAGCCGCATCCGAAGTCGCCCGTGCGCATCACGACGGCGTCGGATCTGCGCCGCGGCGACGTCGTGCTCGTCGAGGCGGGCGACACGATTCCCGCGGACGGCGACGTGATCGAAGGCGTCGCGTCGGTCGACGAATCGGCGATCACCGGCGAATCGGCGCCCGTGATCCGCGAATCGGGCGGCGATTTCTCGTCGGTGACGGGCGGCACGCGCGTGCTGTCCGACTGGATCGTCGTCCAGGTGACGGCGAACCCGGGCGAGGCGTTCCTCGACCGGATGATCGCGATGGTCGAGGGCGCGAAGCGCAAGAAGACGCCCAACGAGATCGCGCTCACGATCCTGCTCGTCGCGCTGACGATCGTGATGCTGCTCGCGACCGCGACGCTGCTGCCGTTCTCGATGTTCTCGGTCGACGCGATGAAGGCGGGGCACGTCGTGACGATCACCGCGCTCGTCGCGCTGCTCGTGTGCCTGATTCCGACGACGATCGGCGGTCTGCTGTCCGCGATCGGCGTGGCGGGCATGAGCCGGATGATGCAGGCGAACGTGATCGCGACGTCGGGGCGCGCGGTCGAGGCGGCGGGCGACGTCGACGTGCTGTTGCTCGACAAGACGGGCACGATCACGCTCGGCAACCGTCAGGCGTCGGCGTTCCTGCCCGCGCCCGGCGTGACGGAGGCCACGCTCGCGGACGCCGCGCAACTGTCGTCGCTCGCCGACGAGACGCCGGAGGGCCGCAGCATCGTCGTGCTCGCGAAGGAGCGCTTCAACATCCGCCAGCGCGACATGGCGCAACTGCACGCGACGTTCATCGGCTTTTCCGCGCAGACGCGGATGAGCGGCGTCGACCTGGCCCCCACGGGCGCGCCGTCCGGCGCGCCGGACCGCGAGATCCGCAAGGGCGCGGCCGACGCGATCCGCCGCTACGTCGAGACGCACGGCAGCCGCTTTCCGGAAGAAGTGCGGCGCGCGGTCGACGACGCCGCGCGCCGCGGCAGCACGCCGCTCGTCGTCGCGGAAAAGCAGGGCGACGCGGCGCGCGTGCTCGGCGTGATCGAGCTGAAGGACATCGTGAAGGGCGGCATCAAGGAGCGCTTCGCCGAGCTGCGCAAGATGGGCATCAAGACCGTGATGGTGACGGGCGACAACCGGCTCACCGCCGCGGCGATCGCGGCGGAGGCGGGCGTCGACGATTTCCTCGCGGAAGCGACGCCGGAAACCAAGCTCGCGACGATCCGCGAGCACCAGGCGGCGGGCCGCCTCGTCGCGATGACGGGCGACGGCACGAACGACGCGCCGGCGCTCGCGCAGGCGGACGTGGCCGTCGCGATGAACACGGGCACGCAGGCGGCGAAGGAAGCGGGCAACATGGTGGATCTCGACTCGAACCCGACGAAGCTGATCGAGATCGTCGAGATCGGCAAGCAGATGCTGATGACGCGCGGCTCGCTCACGACGTTCTCGATCGCGAACGACATCGCGAAGTACTTCGCGATCATTCCGGCCGCGTTCGCGACCACGTACCCGCAGCTCGACGCGCTGAACGTGATGCATCTGGCCACGCCCGCGTCGGCGATCATGTCGGCCGTGATCTTCAACGCGCTCATCATCGTGCTGCTGATTCCGCTCGCGTTGAAGGGCGTGAAGTATCGCCCGCTCGGCGCGGCGTCGCTGCTGCGCCGCAATCTGTTCGTGTACGGCCTCGGCGGGATTCTCGTGCCGTTCGCCGGCATCAAGCTGATCGACATGGTGCTCGCCGTCTTCGGCTGGGTTTAAAGGAACATCGTCATGAAATCACTGTTTCGTCCGCTCATCGTCGTGTTCGTCGTGCTGACCGTCGTGACGGGGCTCGCGTATCCGGCCGTGATGACGGTCTTCGGCCAGGCCGTGTTCCCGTCGCAGGCGAACGGCAGCCTCGTCGAGAAGGGCGGCAAGATCGTCGGCTCCGCGCTGATCGGCCAGCAGTTCGACGCGCCGCAGTACTTCTGGGGCCGCCTGTCGGCGACGAGCCCGATGCCGTACAACGCGATGGGCTCGGGCGGCTCGAATCTCGGGCCGCTCAATCCTTCGCTGAAGGATCAGGTGAAGGGCCGGCTCGACGCGCTGAAGGCGGTGGGCACCGACCTGTCGAAGCCCGTGCCCGTCGACCTCGTGACGGCGTCGGCAAGCGGCCTCGATCCGGAAATCAGCCCGGCCGCGGCCGACTATCAGGTCGCGCGCGTCGCGCAGGCGCGCAAGATGCCGGAAGCCGACGTGCGCCGCCTCGTCGCGGACAATACGGCGGGCCGCCAGTTCGGCGTGCTCGGCGAGCCGCGCGTGAACGTGCTGAAGCTGAACCTCGCGCTCGACGCCGCGCAGGCCGCGCATTGACGCGCATTGACGCGCATTGACGCGCCGCGCCGCCCGCCGCCCGCCGCCGGGCCGCGCGGCGCGTTCGCGGCGGGGGGAGCGCAGGGTGGGGCGAAGCGCGGCGCGGCGTCGCAATCGACGGCGCGGCGGGAACGCCGCCGCCCGCGCCGCGGCCCCGTCGCGCCATCCGGACGACGCGCTCGACGCGTCGTCCTTTCCTTTTTGGGCGTTTTCGAACGACAATGAATTTCAGCCGCCAACCGGAGACCTCGGCCTCGCATGAACCGTCCCGATCCTGATCAGCTTCTCGACAAGATCCAGCGAGAAGAGGAAAAGCAGCAGCGCGGCAAGCTGAAGATCTTCTTCGGCGCGTCGGCGGGCGTCGGCAAGACCTATGCGATGCTGCTCGCCGCGCGCGCGCGCAAGCAGGAGGGCGTCGACGTCGTCGTCGGCATCGTCGAGACGCACGGCCGCAGCGAGACGGCGTCGCTCGTCGAAGGGCTCGACGTGCTGCCGCTCATGCAGATCGAATACCGCGGCCGCAAGATCGGCGAGTTCGATCTCGACGCGGCGCTCGCCCGCCGCCCGCAGCTCGTTCTCGTCGACGAGCTCGCGCACTCGAACGTGCCGGGCGCGCGGCACCTGAAGCGCTGGCAGGACGTGTACGAGCTGCTCGACGCGGGCATCGACGTCTACACGACCGTCAACGTCCAGCATCTCGAGAGCCTGAACGACGTGGTCGGCGCGATCACGGGCATTCGCGTGTGGGAAACCGTGCCCGACCGCGTGTTCGACGTGGCCGACGAAGTCACGCTCGTCGACCTGCCCGCCGAGGAGCTGCTGAGCCGGCTGCGCGAAGGCAAGGTCTACATGGCGCAGCAGGCCGAGCGGGCGGTGCGCAATTTCTTCCGCAAGGGCAACCTGATCGCGCTGCGCGAGCTCGCGCTGCGGCGCACGGCCGACCGCGTCGACGCGCAGATGCGCGAGTACCGCGCGGATCGCTCGATCCAGCGGATCTGGCAGGCGCGCGAGCGCCTGCTCGTGTGCGTCGGCCCGGGGCCCGAAGCGCCGACGCTCGTGCGCGCGGCCGCGCGCCTCGCCGCGAGCCTGAAGGCCGACTGGCTCGCGGTGTACGTCGAGACGCCGCGGCTCGCGCGGCTGCCCGACGCGGCCCGCCAGCGCACGCTCAACGCATTGAAGCTCGCGGCCGAGCTCGGCGCCGAGACGGCGACGCTGACGGGCGCGGACGCGGTCGCCGCGCTGATCGGCTACGCGCAGGTGCGCAACGTGTCGAAGATCGTCGCGGGCGGCTCGTCGAAGAGCGGCTTGCTGCGCCGCTTCTCGCGCCCGTTCGGCGAGCAGCTCGCGGAGCGCGCGGGCGACGTCGACCTGATGCTGATCCGCGCGTCGGCGGGCGAGGACGCGCGCGCGCCGCTCGACGCCGGCGCGCGCGCGTGGCGCGACGCGTTCTCGAGCGTCGTCGACGGCCGCTCGCCGCCGCGCAACTACGGCTATGCGGCGGCGATCTGCGCGCTGATCACGGGCGTCGCGAACCTGCTGCAGAGCCATCTCGACCTGACCAATCTCGTGATGCTGTACCTGCTCGGCGTCGTGTTCTCGGCGGTGCGCCTCGGGCGCGGGCCGGGCGTCGTGCAGTCGTTCCTGTCGGTCGCCGCGTTCGACTACTTCTTCGTGCCGCCGCGCATGTCGTTCTCCGTGACGGACACGCAGTATCTGCTGACCTTCTTCGGAATGCTGCTCACGTCGCTCGTGATCAGCCATCTGACGTCGAGCCTCACGCGCGGCGCGACGATCGCGCAGCGGCGCGAGCGGCGCACGAGCGCGATGTACGCGATGGCGCGCGAGCTCGCGGCGGCGCTCACGGCCGAGCAGATCGTCGAGATCGGCGGCCGGCACGTGTCCGAGGTGTTCCGCGCGCGCGTCGCGATCCTGCTGCCGGACAGCGGCGACAAGGTCCAGCAGAAGATCGAGAACCCGGACGAGGCGGTGACGATCACGGGGGCGGCGCTCGACATCGACGTCGGCCAATGGGTGTACGACCAGCAGAAGCCGGCCGGGCACGGCACCGACACGCTGCCCGCGGCGACGGCGCTCTATCTGCCGCTGAAGGCGCCGATGCGCACGCGCGGCGTGCTCGCCGTCGTCACGAAGGATTCGCGCGAGCTCGAGGTGCCCGAGCAGCAGCGGATGATCGACGCGTTCGCCGCGCAGATCGCGCTCGCGCTCGAGCGCGTCCACTACGTCGACATCGCGCGCGACGCGCTCGTCAACATGGAATCGGAGCGGCTGCGCAACTCGCTGCTGTCGGCGATCTCGCACGATCTGCGCACGCCGCTCACGGCGATCGTCGGGCTGTCGTCGATGCTCGCGAACGCGCGCGGCGCGCCGCGCAACGACGGCGTCGGCCCGCCCGCGCGCGAGGACGAGCTCGTCGAGTCGATCCACGACGAGGCGCTCAGGATGACGGGGATCGTCACGAACCTGCTCGACATGGCGCGGCTGCAGGCGGGCAGCCTGCAACTGAAGCGCCAGTGGTCGCTGCTCGAGGAGACGGTCGGCGCGGCGCTCGGCGCGTGCAAGCGCGTGCTCGCGCGTCATCCGGCGCGCGTGCGGCTGCCGGCCGATCTGCCGCTGCTGCAGATGGACGCGGTGCTGATGGAGCGGCTCTTCGCGAACCTGTTCGAGAACGCGGCGAAGTACACGCCGCTCGACACGCCGATCGAGATCGGCGCGGAGCGCATCGTCGACGACAGCCGGCCGTTCGTGCGCGTGTTCGTCGACGACCACGGCCCGGGGTTGCCGGCCGGCATGGAGGCGCGGATTTTCGAGAAGTTCACGCGCGGCGAGAAGGAGTCGGCGACGCCCGGCATCGGCCTCGGGCTCGCGATTTGCCGCGCGATCGTCGACGCGCACGGCGGTAAAATCGGCGCGCTCAACCGGCTCGGGCCGAACGGCCGGGTCGAGGGCGCGCGCTTCTGGTTCACGCTGCCCGTCGAGACGCCGCCGCCCGAGCCCGGCGCGGGCGACGAGGAGCCGGACGGCGAGCGGTCGGACGACGAGGCGGGCGCGGCGGGCCGCGCGGGTGAAGCGCCCTTCGGCGAGCCGCCGGCGGGCGAGCCGTCCGCCGACGCGTGTTCCCGCGCCGCGCCCGGCGAGCGCGCGGCCGACGATGTACACGCGGCCGTCGAGCGCGAAAGCGGCGAACCGGAAAGCAGCAAACCGGAAAGCGGCAAACCGGAAAGCGGCGAGCACGCATCCGGCGCAAGCGCCGACGCACGTTCCCGTGCCGAGCCGCGCCGAGCCGCGCCGGTGCTTGAGACTGGCCGCGGCGCCGGCGCGCCGGCGCCCGTATCCAACGAACATCCGCATGACCATGAGTGAACCGACCGTCACCGTCGTTCTGATCGAAGACGAAAAACAGATCCGCCGTTTCGTGCGCAGCGCGCTCGAGGAAGAGGGGATCGCGGTGTTCGACGCAGAAACGGGCCGCCAGGGCTTGATCGAGGCCGCGACCCGCAAGCCCGATCTCGCGATCGTCGATCTCGGCCTGCCGGACGGCGACGGCCTCGACGTGATTCGCGAACTGCGCGGCTGGTCCGAGATGCCGGTGATCGTGCTGTCGGCGCGCACGCATGAGGAGGAGAAGGTGGCCGCGCTCGACGCGGGCGCCGACGACTACCTGACGAAGCCGTTCGGCGTGTCCGAGCTGCTCGCGCGTATTCGCGCGCATCTGCGGCGGCGCAATCAGGGGGGCGCGGCCGAGTCGCCGCTCGTGAAGTTCGGCGACGTGAGCGTCGACCTCGCGCTGCGGCGCGTGTGGCGCGGCGGCGAGGTGGTCCACCTGACGCCGCTCGAGTATCGGCTGCTCGCGACGCTCGTGCGGCACGCGGGCCGCGTGCTCACGCACCGTCAGCTGCTGCGCGACGTCTGGGGGCCGACGCACGTCGAAAGCCACCACTACCTGCGGATCTACATGGCGCACCTGCGGCAGAAGCTCGAAACCGATCCCGCGCAGCCGCAGCACATCGTCACCGAGACGGGCGTCGGCTACCGGCTCGTCGGCGCGGGCTGACGCGGCGGCGTCCGCGCGCGGGGCCGCGCGTCGCGCGCAGCTGTGGCCCGCGCGCGCCGCGTTGCGTTCCGTCGCGGGGTGTTCGCGCGTCGCGGGGCGGCCGGGCGACGGCAGACGGTCGACGGTCGACGCCGCGTCGCGTCGCGTCGCGAAGCGTCGCCGCGCGTGCGCGCGGGCAGCCCGTCGACGGGCCCAATCGGGCGCCCCGCCGACCGCGCGCGACGCTGCCTCGCGCGTTTTTCTCTTATGCTGAGCGCTTAACCAACCCAACATAACGAGGAGGTCAGCCATGCTCGTCCGTCTACTGTGCGGTTGCGCATTGGGCATCGGCGCCGCGGCGGCGCTCGCGCAGCCGTTGCCGCCGAATCAGGCGACGACGCTCGCGAATCCGGCGTCGGTGAATTGCGAGAAGCTCGGCGGCAAGGTGGTGATCCACGACGGCCCGCGCGGCCAGTACGGAATCTGCGCGTTCAGGGACGGGCGCGAGTGCGAGGAGTGGGCGCTTTATCGCGACGATCGCTGCGTGCTGCTCGACGCGCACGGCTGGCCGATCGCGCAGCACGGCCGCAAGCCCGAATCGAAGTGACGGGGCGGCATGCCGGCGCGGCGCGATTTCGCCGGATGTCCGATGCCCGGACGCCGATCCTGCGGCGCGCGGGCGCGGCCTCGCGGGCGCGCGCAGCGCGATTGTAAGCTGCTTGTTATACTTCCGACGCCCGGGGACGACCCCGGGCCGCCGATGTACAACGGGGACGACCCCATTTGATTCACGGAGAGTCCCCGCATGCCTTGGCTGTGGCTTCTCGTCGCCGGTCTGCTCGAAATCGCATGGGCCGCCGGCCTCAAATCCTCCGAGGGCTTCACGCGTCTCGGCCCGTCCATCTTCACGATCGTCACCGCGCTCGGCAGCTTCGGCTTGCTCGCCGTCGCGATGCGCGAACTGCCGCTCGGCACCGCGTATGCGGTCTGGACGGGCATCGGCGCCGTCGGCGCGTTCATTTTCGGGATCGTGATGCTCGGCGAAGCGGTGACGCTCGCCCGGATCGCGAGCGCGTCGCTGATCGTCGTCGGGCTCGTCGGCCTCAAGCTGTCGTCGGCCGGCTGAGCGCGCAGGGTTTGCCCGCGTCGGCGGTGCGGCGGCTGCGCGCGGCGCGCGTCTATAATGAAGCGGAATCCATCTGACAACGCCCCGCCGCCGCACGCGAATCGGCGGGGCAGGCGGGTCGATGGGCCGCTTCGCCCGGGTTCGGGCGCGGTCCGCCCTCGAACCGCGCGCATTGCGCAAGGAGGCCGCACATGGTCGAAGCCATTTCGCTCGGCGCGGGGCTCGCGTGGGCGAGCGGCCTGCGCCTCTATCTCACCGTGCTGATCGCGGGCGTGTTCGCGCGCCTCGATCTCATTCATCTGCCCGACACGCTCGCGGTGCTGACGTCGCCTTGGGTGATCGGCGCGGCCGCCGTGCTCGCGCTCGCCGAGTTCCTCGCCGACAAGATTCCCGCGTTCGATTCGCTCTGGGACGCGGTCCACACGTTCATCCGGATTCCCGCGGGGGCCGTGCTCGCGGCGGCCTCGCTCGGCCACGCCGATCCGACGCTTCTCGCGGTCGCGGGCCTCGCGGGCGGCACGCTCGCCGGCTCCGCGCATATCGCGAAGGCGGGCACGCGCGCGCTCATCAACCTGTCGCCGGAGCCGATCTCGAACTGGATCGCGTCGACGACCGAGGACGGGCTCGCGGTCGGCGGCCTCGCGCTCGCGTTCTTCGTGCCGCTCGTGTTCATCGCGCTGATGATCGGCTTTCTCGCGTTCTCCGCATGGGCGCTGCCGCGGCTCTGGCGCGGCGTGTCGGGCGGCTTTCGCGGGATGGCGAACCACATGGTGTCGCGGCTGAATTCGATCGGGAGCAAGCGCGATTGACGGCGGCGGGTAAAGCGATGCCGGCCGGCCGCCGTTTCGGCCCCGTCGACCTGCTGCGCCAGGCGGGGCGGATGACGCTGCGCGATTGGCGCGCGGGCGAGCTGACGCTCGTCGCGCTCGCGCTCGTGCTCGCGGTGGCGGCGCTCACGAGCGTCGGGTTTCTCGCCGACAGGCTGCGTCAGGGCCTCGAGCGCGACGCGCGCCGGATGCTCGGCGCGGACTTCGTCATACGGGCCGATCGTCCGATCGACCCGGCGTTCGCGCGCGAGGCGCGATCGCTTGGCCTCGCGACCGCGACGACCGCGATCTTCCCGAGCATGGTCGGCGCGCTCAATCCTCCCGGTTCGCCCAATTCGCCCAATTCGCCCGCCACCGCGGCCGACGCAGGCGGCCTGCCGCCCGTGCGCCTCGCGGCCGTGAAGGCCGTGTCGGCCGGCTATCCGTTGCGCGGCGCGGTCGAGATCGCGCCCGACGCGAACGCGCCCGGCCGTCCCGCCGGTTCGATTCCAGTCCCCGGCACCGTGTGGATCGACCCGTCGCTGCTCGACGCGCTGCATCTGAAGGTGGGCAATACGCTGCGCGTCGGCGAACGCTCGTTCACGATCGGCGCGGCGATCACCCGCGAGCTCGATCGCGGCTTCTCGTTCGTCAACTTCTCGCCGCGCGTGATGCTGCGCGCGGACGAGCTCGAATCGACGGGGCTCACCGGCTACGGCAGCCGCGTCACGTACCGGCTCCTCGTCGCGGGCGACGACGCGGCCGTCGAACGCTTCGCAAGCTATGCGCATGCGCGCGTCGACGGCGGCAAGCTGCGCGGCGTCGCGCTCGAATCGCTGCAGGAAGGGCAGCCGCAGGTGCGGCAGACGCTCGACCGCGCGCGCCATTTCCTCACGCTCGTCGCGCTGCTGACTTCGCTCCTTGCGGCCGTCGCGATCGCGATGGCCGCGCAGCGCTACATGCGCCGCCATCTCGACGGTTGCGCGGCGATGCGCTGTCTGGGCGCGAGCCGCCGCACGCTGTCGGCGCTGTTCGCGATCGAATTCGCGCTGCTCGGCGTGGCGGGCGGCGTCGCGGGCGCGGCGCTCGGCTACGTCGGCCATCTCGTGCTGCTGCGCGCGCTCGGCAGCCTGATCGACGTCGTGCTGCCGCCGCCTTCGGTGTGGCCGGCGGCGATCGGCGTCGCGACGGGGCTCGTGCTCTTGCTCGGCTTCGCGCTGCCGCCGCTCGCGCCGTTGACGCGCGTGCCGCCCGTGCGCGTGCTGCGCCGCGAGTGGGGCGAGGCGGGCCGCATCGCATGGGCGGGCTACGCGGCGGGCATCGCGCTCTTCGCGGCGCTCCTGATCGCAGCGGCGGGCAACCTGACGCTCGGCCTCATCGTCGCGGGCGGCTTCGCGGGCAGCCTCGTGCTGTTCGCGCTCCTCGCGCGGCTCGCGCTCTTCGCGGCCGCGCGGCTCGTGCGCGACGGCCGCGTCGCGGCGGGGCTCGGCTGGCGCTACGCGCTCGCGTCGCTCGATCGGCGCGGCGCCGCGAGCGCGCTGCAGATCACCGCGCTCGCGCTCGGCCTGATGTGCCTGCTGCTCATCGCGATCACGCGCAACGATCTCGTTGCCGGCTGGCGGCAGTCGACGCCGCCCGATGCGCCGAACCAGTTCCTCATCGACATCCAGCCCGACCAGCGCGACGAAGTCGTCCGCTATCTCGCGGCCAACGGCATCGCGAACCCGGCGCTGTCGCCGATGGTGCGCGGGCGGCTCTTGTCGGTGAACGGCAAGCCGGTGAATCCGGACGACTACAAGAACGACGATGCGCGCCGCCTCGTCGACCGCGAATTCAACCTGTCGTACACGACGCAACTGCCCGGCGACAACCGGATCGTCGCGGGCGACTGGTTCGGCGCATCGAACGCCCCGCAGATCTCGATCGAGGCGGGGCTCGCGAAGACGCTCGGCGTGAAGGCGGGCGACACGCTGCGCTT
Organism: Burkholderia savannae; assembly: GCF_001524445.2. Lineage (NCBI taxonomy): Bacteria > Pseudomonadati > Pseudomonadota > Betaproteobacteria > Burkholderiales > Burkholderiaceae > Burkholderia > Burkholderia savannae. The sequence goes on along the minus strand of NZ_CP013417.1, from coordinate 2,762,033 downwards.
CGACGTGACGGGCCTCACCGTCGAGGCGCCCGTGACGAGCGTGCGCAAGCTCGACTGGGGCACGTTCCGCGTGAACTTCTTCGTGCTGATGCCGCCCGCGGCGCTGCGCGAGTTCCCGGCGATGTACATCACGAGCTTCCATTTGCCGCTCGCGCGGCAGCGCGTGCTCGACGGCCTGATCGCGCGCTATCCGAACCTGACCGCGATCGACGTCGCGCCGATCCTCGCGCAGCTCGAGCGCGTGCTGCTGCAGGTGATCGGCGCGGTGCAGTTCCTGTTCGGCTTCACGCTCGCGGCGGGCGTGCTCGTGCTGTACACGGCGCTCGCCGGCTCGCGCGACGAGCGCGTGCGCGAGGCCGCGCTGATGCGCGCGCTCGGCGCGTCGCGCGCGCAGATCGTCGCGGTGCAGCGTGCGGAGTTCATCGTTGTCGGCGTGCTCGCGGGCGCGATGGCGGCGGCGGGGGCGCTCGCGGTCGGCGCGGTGCTCGCGTCGCGCGTGTTCGATTTCGCGCTTTCGCCGGACCCGTGGCTCGTGCCGGCCGGCATCGCGGCGGGCGTCGCATGCGCGGGCGCGGCCGGTTGGCTCGGCCTGCGCGGCGTGCTGCGCCGCCCGGCGCTTCAATCGCTGCGCGATGCATGAATCGCGCGCACGCGGTATCTTCGGCGATCCGCTTTTCGTTTTCTTGTTTGTTCCATTCGACTGATGTCCGTATGACCGATGCAACCAATGACGCGCCGTCGCAGCCGACGGCGTTCGAACTCGTGGGCGGCGAGGCGCGCGTGCGCGAGCTCGTCGACCGCTTCTACGACCTGATGGACCTCGAGCCCGAATTCGCGGGCATTCGCGCGCTGCATCCGCCGGCGCTCGACGGCTCGCGCGACAAGCTGTTCTGGTTCCTGTGCGGCTGGCTCGGCGGGCCCGATCACTACATCGAGCGCTTCGGCCATCCGCGGCTGCGCGCGCGGCATCTGCCGTTTTCGATCGCGTCGCACGAGCGCGACCAGTGGCTGCGCTGCATCGCGTGGGCGATGGAGGACGTGGGGCTCGACACGCCGCTGCGCGAGCGGCTGATGCACGCGTTCTACGAAACGGCCGACTGGATGCGAAACCGTCCCGGCTGAAATTCCGGTACGCTTCGGTGCGCGCCGCGCGAAATTGCGCCTGTCGCGGCGCGCGCGCCGCGCCGCATACTGATCGCTTCCGATCACCGATAACGATATCCGAGACTCCCACATGGCCACTCAAGCCCTCTTTCGCGAAGACGCCTATCTGACGCGCTGCGATGCGCTCGTCACGGCCGTCGACGAAGCCGGCATCCACCTCGATCGAACCGTGTTCTATCCGCTTGGCGGCGGCCAGGCGGGCGACAGCGGCACGCTGACGCTCGCGGGCGGCGCGACGCTCTCCGTCGCCGACACGCGCAAGGCAAAGTTCGAAGGCGCGACGCCCGACGACGCTGTGCACGTGCTCGCGCCGGGGCAGGACGCGTTCGCGGCGGGCGTGAAGCCGGGCGATGCGCTCGTCGCCGAGATCGACTGGGCGCCGCGGCTCCGGCGGATGCGGCTGCACACGGCGAGCCATCTGCTGTGCGCGGTGCTGCCGTACCCGGTCGACGGCTGCAGCGTGACCGCCGATTACGTGCGCGTCGATTTCGCGACGGTCGAGCCGATCGACCGCGAGCACGTGGAGGCGCGCCTGGCCGAGCTCGTCGGCGGCGCGCATCCGGTGACGACCGAATGGATCACCGACGACGAGATGGCCGCGCGCCCGGAGCTCGTGCGCACGATGAGCGTGAAGCCGCCGATGGGGCTCGGGCGCGTGCGTCTGTTGCGGATCGGCGGCGTCGACCTGCAGCCGTGCGGCGGCACGCACGTGCGCAACACGGCGGAGATCGGCGGGCTGCGCGTCGCGAAGCTCGAGAAGAAGAGCGCGCGCACGCGCCGTCTCGTGCTGGAGCTCGCATGACGGCCCCGCACGCGGACGGCGGCGCGCGCGAGGCCGCGGCGCTCGAGCCGCGCGCGCGCGACGTGCTCGATTTCTGGTTCGGCGCGCCCGGCGATCGGGCGTTCGGCACGGCGCGCAAGATGTGGTTCGGCGGCGGCCCGGCGCTCGACGCGCGACTGCGCGAGCGATTCGGCGCGCTCGTCGACGCGGCGAAGGCGGGCGATCTCGACGCATGGGCGCGCACGCCGCTCGGCGCGCTCGCGCTCATCGTCGTGCTCGATCAGTTCTCGCGCAGCATCCACCGGGGCACGCCGGCCGCGTTCGCCGCCGATCGCGCGGCGCTCGCGCACGCGAAGGCGCTCGTCGCGTCGGGCGGCGACCGCGCGCTGCCGACGGGCCATCACCGCGCGTTCGCGTATTTGCCGTTCGAGCACGACGAATCGCCCGACAGCCAGCGCGAAGGCGTGCGCCTGTGCGCGCAAATCAAGGGCGAGGCAGGCTGCGCCGGCTATCACGACTTTGCGCTGCGCCATGCGGCCGTGATCGAGCGTTTCGGGCGCTTTCCGCACCGCAACGCGATCCTCGGCCGGCCGTCGAGCGACGAGGAAGTCGCGTTCCTGAAGGAACCCGGCTCGTCGTTCTGAGCGAGTCCGAACGCGCGCGGCCGTGCCCGCGCGCTGCGCGTCCGGGGCGGGCTCGGCGCTCGTCCGGTGCCCGTCCGACGCGCCCGGCCGGCGTCTTCGCGAACGATGCGCCGCGCCGCGAGCGCTCGAAAAACGTGCGCGCCGTTCGATATAAATCGCGCTATCCATCGCGCTTTTTGCGTTGCTATCGTGAGATCCAACGACGGCGGGCGGCCGCCGCAGCCGGCCCGGCCGCCCGTCTCCCACCTTGTGAGGCCGATACCATGCCCGAGCTGCTCGAGCTGACCGCCTGCTCGCTTGCCGAACGATTCGAGAACCGCAGCGTGACGCCCGCCGATTATGCGGACGCGCTCATCGACCACATCGCCCGTTGGGAGCCGCATCTGAACGCGCTGTGCCGCTTCGATCCGCAGCGCGTGCGCGAACAGGCGCTCGCGTCGACCCGCCGCTGGGCGGCGGGCGCGCCGTTGAGCGGTATCGACGGCGTGCCGGTGACGATCAAGGAGCTGATCGCGACCGAGGGCGACCGGCTCGCGCAAGGCTCGGCCGCGGCCGCCGACGCGCCGCCCGCCACCGTCGACGCGCCCGCCGCGATGCGGCTGCGCGAGGCGGGCGCGGTCGTGATCGGCAAGACGACGGTGCCCGATTACGCGATGCTGTCGTCGGGGCTGTCGAGCCTGTACGGCACCACGCGCAATCCGTGGCGGCTCGATCTCAATCCGGGCGGCTCGAGCAGCGGCGCGGCGGCGGCGGCGGCGGCGGGCTACGGGCCGCTGCACGTGGGCACCGACATCGGCGGGTCGATCCGGCTGCCGGCCGGCTGGTGCGGGATCGTCGGCTTCAAGCCGTCGAACGGGCGGATTCCGATCGATCCGTACTACACGGGCCGCTGCGCGGGGCCGATGACGCGCACGCTCGACGATGCGGCGCTGCTGATGCGCTTCCTGTCGCGCCCGGACCGGCGCGACGCGACGAGCCTGCCGCCCGAGACGATCGACTGGGCGATCGCGCCCGCCGACGTGACGGGCATGCGGATCGGCCTGATGCTCGACGCCGGCTGCGGGATCGCGCCGGAACCGGAGATCGTCGCGGCGGTGGAGGCGGCGGCCGAGCGCTTCGCCGCGCACGGCGCGCGGGTCGTCGAGGCGCCGCCCGTGCTGTCGCGCGCGATGCTCGACGGCCTCGACCGCTTCTGGCAGGCGCGCCTGTGGGCCGACCTCGAACGGCTGCCGGACGCGGCGCGCGCGCGCATCCTGCCGTACATCCTCGCGTGGGCGGGGCAGGGCGCGAAGGTGTCGGGCGTCGACGCGGTGCGCGGCTTCGGCGCGACGTTCGAGATGCGCGCGGCCGCCGCACGCCTGTTCCAGTCGGTCGACGCGGTGCTGTCGCCGACCAATGTCGTCACCGGCTTCCCGGCCGAATGGGCGGGGCCGACCGACGATCCGGCGCGGCCGTTCGAGCACATCGCGTTCACGGTTCCGTGGAACATGGGCGAGCAGCCGGCGCTGTCGATCAATTGCGGCTTCGCGCGCAACGGAATGCCGATCGGCCTGCAGATCGTCGGGCCGCGCTTCGCCGATCGCCTCGTGCTGCAGCTCGGCAAGGCGTACGAGGATTGGCGCGGAGAGATGCCGCGCTGGCCCGCGCCGCCTCACTGACGCGGCCGCGCGCCGCGCGCCATGTACCGCGCGCCGCCGTGCGCGTTGCGCCGGCTTTTCGCTTCCCCATCCTGACACCGCATCCGGTTCGGCGGCGGGCGCCGCTCGCGCCGCGCCCGCGGCTGGTATCGTCGCCGCTTCGATCGAGGACACGCCATGGAAGACCTGCTTGAACCCGCGTACCAGCCGGCGTCCGGCGACACGTCCGCGCCGGCCGGCCCGGCCGCGACGCGCGCCGACGCTCGCCGCAACGTCGCGGCGGTCGCGCTCGGCAACGCGGTCGAGTTCTTCGACTTCGGCACCTATGCGACGTTCGCGGTGATGATCGGCCACACGTTCTTTCCGTCGAAGAGCGCGTTCACGAGCCTATTGCTGTCGGTGTCCGTGTTCGGGCTCGGCTTCGTCGTGCGGCCGTTCGGCGCGCTCGCGATCGGCGCGTACGCGGACCGGGCGGGCCGCAAGCCCGCGATGATGCTGACGCTCGCGATGATGGCGGTCGGCACGGGCGCGATCGCGGTGCTGCCGGGATACGAGACGATCGGCGTGGCCGCGCCGATCCTGCTTGTCGTCACGCGGCTGATCCAGGGGCTCGCGTGGGGCGGCGAGGCGGGACCCGCGACGACCTACATCCTCGAGGCTGCGCCGCCCGGGCGGCGCGGCGCGTACGCGTGCTGGCAGGTCGCGACGCAAGGCTTCGCGGCGGTCGCGGCGGGGCTCGCGGGCTACGTGCTCACGCTCGCGCTGCCCGAGGCCGACCTGTACGCATGGGGCTGGCGCGTGCCGTTCGCATTCGGCCTGCTGGTGCTGCCGATCGGCATCTATATTCGCCGCCGGCTGTCCGACACGATCGACGCGCACGGCGCGTACGGCTCGACGCGCGCGATCCTGTGCGAGCTGAACGCGCGGCATCGGCGGCCGATCGCGATCGGCCTGATGATCCTGCTCGGCAGCACGATCACGCAGTATTTCCTCAATTACATGACGACGTTCGCGTTGACCGAGCTGCATCTGCCGGGCGGCGTCGCGATGCTCGCGACGCTTGCGACGGGCGCGGCGCTCGCCGTGTGCTCGCTCGCCGGCGGCAGCCTGTCGGATCGCTTCGGACGCCGCGCGATCCTGATCTGGCCGCGCGTGCTGCTGTTGCTGCTGATCTTCCCGGCGCTGCAACTGATCGTGTCGCATCCGACGCCCGCCGTGTTCATCGCCACGCTGACCGTGCTGTCCGGCCTGCACGGCATGAGCGGCGCGGCGCTCATCGTGCTGATCGCGGAAAGCTTCCCGCAGCGCGTGCGCTCGACCGGATTCTCGATCGTCTACGCGCTCGCCGTGTCGCTGTTCGGCGGCACCGCGCAAAGCATCGTCGCGTGGCTCATCGGCGCCACGGGCAATCCGATGGCGCCGACGGGCTACCTGCTCGTCGCGAACGCGATCTGCATCGCGGCCGGCTGGCTCGCCGCCGAGACCTGGCCGGGCCGCCGCGCCGCGCGGTAGGACGCGCACCGTCGTTCTCCTTTCCTCGATGTCTTCCCGTCACGCAGGAATCCGGATGAAATATCGACGACTCGACGGATTCGCGCGCGCCGGGCGCTGCGCGGCGCTTTGCGTCGGATTCGGCTACGGCGCGGCCGCGCCGGCGCAGAGTTCGGTGACGCTGTACGGCCTGCTCGACGCGGGCGTCCAGTACAAGACGCATGCGAACGCGGCCGGCGACGGCGCGCTCTCGTCGAACAACGCGAGCACGTCGTATCCGTCGCGCTTCGGGCTGCGCGGCAGCGAGGATCTCGGCGGCGGTTATCGCGCGATCTTTCAGCTCGAGAACGGCTTTTCGCTCAGCAACGGCGCGTTCGCGGCGGTGAACACGCCGTTCAACCGGATCGCGCTCGTCGGCCTGACGAGCGATCGTTTCGGATCGCTGACGTTCGGCCGCCAGTACGGCGTCCAGTACGACAAGACGGTGCTCTACGAGCCGACGCTCTTCAACAACTATTCGATCTTCTCGCTGAACATGATTCCGCCCGCGACCGTGCGGCTCGACAATTCGATCAAGTACGCGTCGCCGGACATCGCGGGCGTGAACGTCGAGGCGATGTACGGCTTCGGCCAACAGTGGCCGGGCAACGCGGACGCGGGCCGCTACTGGGGCGTCGCCGCCGAATACAAGCTCGGCGGGTTTTGGGCGCGCGCCGGCTACGAGGAAGTGCGCGGCACCGTGAGCGGCGCGCTCGACCGCTCGGGCGCTGCCGACCGTCGCGCGAGCGTGGTCGCGCGCTACGCGTTCGACCGCTTCACGGTGTCGGGCGGTGTCGTGGCCGTGCGCGGCTCGCTGCAGGCCTCGCCGAACGGCGACATCTACTGGGCGGCGGCGCAGTACATGCCGACGCCGGCGTTGAAGCTGATCGTCGAAGGCGGCCGCTACGCGTTCAAGGAAGGCGGCGGCCGGCCGACGCTCGTCAATGCGTCGGTGCTGTACTGGCTGTCGAAGCGCACCACGGTGTACGTGACGACGGGCTACGCGATCAACGGCGGCGGTAGCGACTTCGGCGTCAACAACTATACGGCGGCGCCCGCGCCGGGAATGACGCAGCTTGCGGCGGGCACGGGGCTCTTCGTGCGGTTCTGACGGCGGCCGCGGGGGCTGCTGCGGGTGCCGCCGCGGCCGTGGCGAGCGCGGCCCGAACCCCTTTGCACGACGAGCCGTCAGCCTTTCTCGCCGAATCCGGCGTCCTGCCGTTGCCGCGCCATCGCTTCCTTCAGCATCTCGACGCACGTGTTCACAGCGATCGACCGCGGCCGATACCGATATACGCAAAGCGCGACGCTGACCTGCCGCAGCTCGGCGTCGGCGATCGGCACCGCATGCAGGTCGGTGTCGTCGGCGGGCGCGGCGCCGTTCGCGCCGGGCGGCGTGAAGCACGGCAGGATCAGCAACGCCGCGCCCTGCCGCGCGAGCGCCTTTTGCGTTTCGAGCGAGCAGGTCGTGAACAGTGGCTCGAGCGTGACGCCGGAGCGCTTCGCGATCCGTTCGAGCGCCTGGCGCACGCCGAACGCCGCGTCGGGAATCGCGAGCGGCTGGTCGACGAGTTCCGCGAGCGTGACGCGCGCGCGCGCGCTCAGCGGGTGCGTCGGCGGCACCAGCACGCGATGCGACAGATCGACGGCGTCGAGAATCTCGACGTCCGCCCGGTGCGGCAGATAGAAGCCGACGCCGAGATCCGCGCGGCCCTGGCAGAGCGCGTCGAGCGTGTGCTGCGCGCTCGCGACCGTGATGTCGAAGCGGATGCGCGGATGGCGTCGCGTGAATTCGGCGAGCACGGGCGCGAGCAGCCCCGACACGATGCCCTCCGACGCATAGACCGACACCGATCCGACGTCGAGATTGCGCCGCGCCGAGATCAGCGTCTTCACTTCGTCGAGCTCGCGCAGCACGGAATCGATGCGCTCGGCGAGGAATTCGCCTTCGGCGGTCAGGCGAATGCCGCGCGGTCCGCGCTCGAGCAAGGGCGCGCCGAAGTGGTGCTCCAGTTGCTCGATCTGGCGGCTGATCGCGGTCGGCGCGACGTGCAGCCGCTCGGATGCCTTGCGCAGCGACGCGCAGTGCGCGAGTTCCTGGAAGTAGCGAAGTGTGCGGAGTTGCATGAGGCCGTCCGGTTGGGCAAGCGCGAGAAGGCGCCGACCGACGGGCGGAGCAATTCCCGTACCGGGCCGGCGGATGCGGACGCGGCCGGGCACGGCCGGGGCCGCGCACGGACGGCGCGAACCGCAACAGCATAGGGCACGGCGAACGCCGCGAAAATGGGGGAAACGGCGCGTGGCGGAGACGCCGCGCGCCGCGGGCATTACGGGCGGGTGCTCGTCGCGGCGGGCGGCGCCGGCGTGCGCACGTAGACGCGCAGCATTTCCTGCTCGTCGCCCGGACGCGCGCCGGACCAGAACGGCTTCCAGTGGCTGCCGAGCACAGGCGGGCTCGCGCGCGTGCCTTGCACGATGAGCCACGTGCACGCGCTTTCGTTCGGTTGCGCGACGGGCTGGTGCCGGACGCCGGAGAAGTAGTAGAGCATCGGCGCTTCCGACTCGCCGAGATCGACGCTCGCCATGCAGTCGCCGTCGTTCCATTCGAGCGCGAGCTGGCGGTTCAAATCTTCGAACACCGAACGATAGCTCTTCGCGACGTCGAGCCAGGGCAGCAGCAGCGTGTAGACGAGCGCCCACGCGACGAGCGCGCCCATCGCCCACGACAGTGCGCCGCGCCACTTGCCCGCGAGCCGCAGCGACGGCAGCAGGCCGACCCAGCCGATCGTGATCGCGAGCGCCGACAGCACGAGCGCGGGCTCGATCGGCATCGTCCAGTCGAGCGGCAGCCAGCGGCCGAGCCAGTGCAGGCCGTCGCGCGAGCCGTTCTGGTCGGACATCAGCGACCAGACGACCCACACGAGCGCCGCGGCGGCGCCGAACAGCAGCCGGCTCGCGTAGTCCCACGCGGTGTGCAGCCGCAGCGGCAGGCGCGGGATCGCCTGCGCGGCGACGAGCGCGAGCGGCGCGATGAACGGCAGGATGTACAGCTGGCGCGACGTCGCGGAAACGTGCAGCACGACCATCCCGATGCCCGCGAACGCGATCGGCAGCGCGACGCGCGGCGCGCGCCATTCGCGCCAGAGGCCGCGCGCGAACGCGACGAGCGCGAGCGGGCCGACCGGGAAGCCGACCGTCAGCAGCGCGCGCCAGATGAAGAGCGGCTTGTCGTTTTCGGCGCCGAGCGTCGGCACGGAGAAGCCGAAGAAGCGGCCGACGTTGTTTTCCCAGAACCAGACGAGGAACAGCGATTCGGAGCGCAGGTACAACGCGGCCGGCCAGATCAGCGCGAACGGCGCGCACACGAGCGCGGCGAGCGCGAGCGAGCGGAAGAACGCGCGGCTGCGGCAGGCCGGATAGAGGATGAGCGCCGCCGCGACCGTCGCGCCGAACACGAGCGGCACGAAGAGGCCCTTCGACATCAGCGCGACGCCGACGCCGAGGCCGAAAAGCGGCGCCGCGAAGCGGTTCGCGGGCGGCCGGTGCGCGGCGTCGGCGTCGTTCGCGCCGCCCGCGTGGCGGATCACGAGTTCGAGCAGTCCGCAAAAGCCCATCGCCGTGCCCGCCATCAACGCGACGTCGGTCATCAGATCGTGCGCGTGTTTGATGACGACGAGCGAGCCCGCGAACAGCGCGACGGTGCCGATCACCGGCAGCTCGAGCCAGCGCGTCGCGCCGGTCGCGATGCGCGCGGCGCGCGCGGCGAAGCCGAACGCGAGCGCGGCGAAGAGGGCGCTTGCGAGCCGCGCCGCGTCGTGCAGCGGCAGATAACGGGAAAAGAGCCACGCGAGGCCGGTGGCGACCCAATCGTACAGCGGCGGCTTTTCGAGGAACGGCTGCCCCGCGTTGGTCGGCACGACGAAGTCGCCGCTTTCGAGCATGTGCTGGATGATGCCGAACGTATAGGTCTCGTCCTGCTTCCACGGATCGTGGCCGAGCACGCCCGGCAGCAGATACGCACAGAGCACGGCCGCGACGACGAGCCATGCGCGCAGGCCGGTGAGCGGTGCGCGCGCGGCGGCGGGGCCGCGCGCATCGGCGGCGCGGCCGCCTGCCGCGCCGGCCGTGTGCGGCGCGCCGACGGCGAGCGCGACGGACGACGAATCGGCTTCGGACGGAAGGGCGTGACGAGTCGACGCGTGCGCGCGCGCGCGCCGGCCGCCGGGCGTTGCATTTCCCTGCATCGGGGTGATCTCTTCGAGTGCGCCGGCCAGGCTGCGTGGGCCCGGCCGATTTCGTGGCCGCGAGGTGGCGGGTAACGGACGTGCTGCGGCGTAGGCCGCGATTATCGTTAGTAGACCACGAGACTATTACGAACGTTTACGAAAATTGTTATGAAACGCTAAAGATTGCGGAGAATTGTGAAGATTTGTGTAACTGACGCCGCGCGGGGCCGTCCCGTAGATCGTGTCAGGCCCGCAATGCACGGCGGCCGACGCGGGTAAGGCCGCCCGGCGGCCTCGGGCTTAGGGGCTTGTCCGAGCGTGCGGGCAAGCGCGGGAAACCGTTCGAAGCCCGAAAGCGTGCTGATTGCGCCGACCGCCGATCACCGTATGCTGTCGCCGCCTGCCGCCTGCCGCCTGCCGCCTGCCGCCTGCCGCCTGCCGCCTGCCGCACACCATCCACCGCGCACCGCGCACCGCGCACCACGCACCACGCACCACGCACCACGCACCGCGCACCGCGCACCGCCCACCGCCCACCGCCCACCGCCCACCGCCGGTCGGCGATCGCCGGTCAGCGGTGCGCGACGCGTCAGCGCCCGCCGCCGACGTCGAGCAGCGCGCCCGTCACGTACGACGCCGCGTCGCTCAGCAGCCAGACGATCGCTTCGGCAATTTCGTCGGCATTGCCCGCGCGGCCGAGCGGCGTCTGCGTGCCGAGCCGCTCGGCGCGGCCGGGCTGGCCGCCGCTCGCGTGGATGTCGGTCGTGATGAGGCCGGGCCGCACCGCGTTCACGCGCACGCCGTGCGGGCCGAGCTCTTTTGCGAGGCCGAGCGTCAGCGTGTCCACCGCGCCCTTCGAGCCCGCATAGTCGACGTATTCGTTCGGCGAGCCGAGCCGCGCGGCGATCGACGACACGTTGACGATCGCGCCGCCCGCGCCGCCGCGATCGGTCGACAGCCGCCGCGCGGCCTCGCGCGCGCACAGATACGCGCCGAGCACGTTGATGTCGAACACGCGCCTGAGGCGCGCGGCGTCCATGTCGGCGAGCGGCAGCGACGGCGCGACGATCCCCGCGTTGTTGACGAGCGCGTCGAGCCGGCCGAACGACGACTGCACCGCGTCGAACATGCCGATCACGTCGGCTTCGTTCGCGACGTCGCCGCGCACGACGCACGCTTGCGCGCCCGCGGCACGCACCGCGTCGGCGGTCGCGGCGGCGGCGGCCGCGTCGCGCGCGTAGTTGATGCCGATCGACCAGCCGCGCGCGGCGGCCGCGAGCGCGGTCGCGCGGCCGATGCCGCGGCTCGCGCCGGTGATGAGAACGACTTTGGACGGCGTGCTCGTCATCGCTTGGACCTCGGCCCGCGCGCGATGCGCTCGGGCGGAAAAGGGGACGGGGCGGGACAAGGCGGCCGCGCTTCGAGTGCGCCGCATTCGCAGCGCGATTGCGCGATCGCTGCATGACGTGGTTGACCGAAGCGCTCGACCGGAGCGCTCAACTGAAGAACCAGCCGACCGAGGCGCTCGACCGAAACAGCTGACCGGAGCGACGGACGCGGCCGGCGGCGCGAAGCGCCGAGCGCGCATCGACACGACTGGAAAAGCCGGGCGATGCGCCGCACCGCAACGCGACGCGCGCCCGCGCGGCGTCGCGCCGGCTCAGGCTTCCTGCTTCGACACGAACGCCCATTTGTCGCGCGCGGGCGGTCGATACTGACCGAGCCGATCGATGAGCGCATCGGGCGCGGCGTCGATGCAAAGCGCGTCAAAGTACGTGCGCTGCATGAAGCCTTCGTCGACCGTGTGCTTGAGGAGCGTGATGAGCGGTTCGTAGAAGGCGTCGACGTTGTAAAGCGCGACGGGCTTGCGGTGATAGCCGAGCTGCGCCCACGTATAGACCTCGAAGAACTCTTCGAGCGTGCCCGCGCCGCCCGGCATCGCGACGAACGCGTCGGCGAGCTCGGCCATCATCTTCTTGCGATGATGCATGTCGGGCACGACGTGCAGCTCGGTCAGGCCGGTGTGGCCGACTTCCTTGTCGAAAAGCAGCTCCGTGATGACGCCGATCGCGCGCCCGCCGGCGGTGATCACCTCGTCGGCGATCACGCCCATCAGGCCGACGCGCCCGCCGCCGTAGACGAGCGTGAGGCCGGCTTGCGCGAGCGCGCGGCCGAACGCGCGCGCCGCTTCCGTGTAGACGGGCTTGACGCCGTTGGCCGAGCCGCAATAGACGCAGACGCTCTTCATTGCTTCGCGTCCTTGCGCGGCGAGCCGTCGCGCGGCGGCAGGTAGTCGTGGAATTCGCGTTTCGGCAGCTTGCCCGACACGAGATCGTCGAAGATCTGCCGCGAGCGGCCGCGCAGATACGGCGCGATCACCGAGATCACGTGCATGCTGACCTGGTGCAGCTCCTCGCGGATCGCGTCCTGATCGTTGTACTTGCGCGGATGCATCACGTACTGATACGACAGCCAGTAAGTGGCGATCACGGCCATGTTGGTTGCGATCACCTCGATCTCGGCGGGCGTCGCGACGAGCTCGCCGTCGGCCGCGAGCAGCTCGCACATCTCGCGCGCGAAGCGCACCTTGTGGCTGATGATCTGCTTGAAGTGCGTCTCGAGCGTGCGGTTGCGCGCGAGCAGATCGTTCAGATCGCGATAGAGGAAGCGATAGGTCCACATGAAGTCGGCCATGTACTGCAGGTACGACCACGTTTCGTCGATCGTCGGCCGATGATCTTCGGGAAAACGCAGGCGCCGTTCGATCTGCTGCTCGAACTGCGCGAAGATGCTGTTGATGATGTCGTCCTTGTTGCGGAAATGGTAGTACAGGTTGCCTGGGCTGATTTCCATTTCCTCGGCGATCGTCGTCGTCGTGACGTTCGGCTCGCCGATCTCGTTGAAGAGTTTCAACGACAACTCAAGAATCCGTTCGCGCGTGCGGCGGGGAGGTTTGGCTTCCATGTCGTCCGGCCCTGTGTTTGCCGGACAGGCGGGCGCTGCGAATACTGCTGCGTGAATCGTAGTCCGGCTCGGGTTGCTGTTTTGAAGGCTGTCGGCCGATTATAAACCGCTACCTTGCGCGTCCGGGGTATTTCGTCATCGGGGCATACCCGGCCGTGTTGCATCGCACACGAAGGCGGAGGGCGCACGGTGCGCGCCGCGCCGGATGCCGCCGGCGGCAGCGGAACCGCCGGCCGCCTAGCCGCCGGCGAGCCGGTGCCAGACGAGCGGGCCGAGTATGAGGCCCCAGGTCGTCACGCACGTGCAGAGCGCGACCGTGACGGCCGCGCTGCCGAGATCCTTCGCGCGCTTCGACAGCTCGTGGCGCTCGAGCGAGATCCGGTCGATCGCCGTCTCGACGCTAGAGTTCAGCAGCTCGACGATCAGCACGAGCAGCACGGTGCCGATGAGGAGCGCGCGCGAGCCCGGCTCGACGGGCACGAATGCCGCGATCGGCAGCATGATCGCCGCGAGCGTGAGCTCCTGCCGGAACGCGCTCTCTTCGCGGATCGCGACGCGAAAGCCGTTGTACGAGTTCTTGAGCGCGTACCACGCGCGCATCAGGCCGCGATTGCCCTTGTACGGATTGTGCGGCAGCGCGAGCGGATCGTCCGGGCCGAGCGGCTCGTGCGCATCGGGCGGCTCGTGCGTTTCAGACGGCGCGAGCCGGACGTGGGCGGGACGCGTCGCGCCGGCGCGCGCGGCCGGCTTTCGCGACGGGCTGACGGGGGGCGCTTTCGCGCGCATGGCAGGTTTCAAACGGCTGCGCCTTCGGTGTGTGGGCAGGCGGATTTCGGCAGCGGCTTCAGGTGCGACGCGAACTGCTCGGACGCCGCTTGCCACGAGAAGCGCTCGGCCCACGCGCGCGCATGCGGCCGGTCGATCTTCAGCGCCTCGAGGCACGCTTCGCGCAGGTCCTCGTTCATGGCCCCCGCGCCGCCGTCTCCGAGCACGTCGACGGGCCCCGTCACCGGATACGCCGCGACGGGCGTGCCGCACGCGAGCGCCTCGAGCAGCACGAGCCCGAAGGTGTCGGTGCGGCTCGGGAACACGAACACGTCGGCGGCCGCGTATACCTTGGCGAGCTCCGCCTGCGTCAGCACGCCGAGGTAATTGGCCTCAGGATAGCGCGATTTGAGCTCGGCGAGCGCGGGCCCTTCGCCCGCGACCCACTTCGAGCCGGGCAGGTCGAGCTTCAGGAACGCCTCGACGTTCTTCTCGATCGCCACGCGCCCGACGTAGAGGAAGATCGGCCGCGCGGTGTTGAGCACTTTCGACTCCATCGGCCGGAAGACGTCGAGATCGACGCCGCGCGTCCACAGCACGACGTTGTCGAAGCCGTACTGCTCGAGGTCGTACTTGACCACGGGCGTGGGCGCCATCACCGCGAGCGACGCGCCGTGGAACCAGCGCAGGAAACGGTAGGTCGCCGACAGCGGAACGCCGAAGCGCGCCTGCACGTATTCCGGAAAGCGCGTGTGGTACGCGGTCGTGAACGGCAGCTTGCGCGCGCGCGCGTAGCGGCGCGCGGCGAGGCCGAGCGGGCCTTCCGTCGCGATGTGCAGCGCGTCCGGCTCGAACGCGTTCAGGCGCTCGCGCAGCCGCCGGTACGGCAGGATCGACAGGCGGATTTCAGGATAGGTCGGGCACGGCACCGTGCGGAACTCGAGCGGCGTGATGAGCTCGACGCGGTGGCCGAGCGCGATGAGCTCGCGCGCGGTGCTCTTCAGCGTGCGCACGACGCCGTTGACTTGCGGTTCCCAAGCGTCGGTGACGATCATGATTTTCATCGCTGGCGGTCCTCTTCGGGATCAGGCGGTGGCGGTTTTCGTCTTGCGCGATTGAGTGGCGGACGGCGTGCGCAACACGGTCCAGTAGACGATCTTCAGCTCGCCTTCCATCGTCTCGACGAGCGCGGACAGGCTCTCGACCCAGTCGCCGTCGTTGCAGTACAGCACGCCGTCGATGTCGCGGATCTCGGCCTTGTGAATGTGGCCGCAGACGACGCCGTCGCAGCCGCGGCGGCGCGCCTCGTCGGTCATCACTGCTTCGAACGACGAAATGAAGTTCACGGCGTTCTTCACCTGGTGCTTCAGGTATTGCGACAGCGACCAGTACTGAAAGCCGAAGCGGCTCCTGATCCGGTTGAACCAGCGGTTCAGCACGAGGATCAGCGTGTACAGCGTGTCACCGAGATACGCGAGCCACTTCGCGTGCTGGATCACGCCGTCGAACAGGTCGCCGTGGACGACCCACAAACGTTTGCCCGACAGCGTCGTGTGGAACGCCTCGCCGCGCACGTGAATCTCGCCGAACGCGAGATCGCAGAACTGGCGCGCGCCTTCGTCGTGGTTGCCGGGAATGTAGACGACCTGCGTGCCCTTCCTCGCCTTGCGCAGGATCTTCTGCACGACATCGTTGTGCGCCTGCGGCCAGTACCAGCCCTTCCTCAGCTGCCAGCCGTCGATGATGTCGCCGACGAGGTACAGATATTCCGATTCGTTGTGCTTGAGAAAGTCGAGCAGGTAGCCGGCCTGGCAGCCGCTCGTGCCGAGGTGGATGTCCGACAGCCAGATCGTCCGGTAGCGGTGCGAGGCGGGCTCGTGGTCGTCGTGCCGCGTGGCGCTCGCGGCGGGAGGGCGGGCCGGCGCGAGCGTGTCGCTCGCGGCCGAGCCGGACAGAAAGGCACTGGCGGCGTGCAGGCCGGCAGGATCACGGAAGAAGGAGGTCGCGGACGTTTTTTTGCCCATGCATGACTCGCGCCGATTGATGTTATCGGCATTGCGCCATGCGGGCGTGACTGTGCCGTGACAGTCACGAGACGTTCTTATTACGGGGAATCAGGCGCGGCGGGGCGCATCGACGATGCGGGTGCCGGCGAGGCGATCATGCGGGAACTGGCGGCTCGGATGCAGCCGTGCGGCGAGCGTCCACAGCGCGAACCAGACGGCCGCGGCCGCGAGCGTGCGCGGCACGGAAAAGCCCGCGAGCGGGTGCAGCGCAAGCGGCGGCAGGAACCACAGCCAGCCGAGCGCGTAGCGCACGAGCGCCCGGCCGGCCGACAGCGGCGCGCCGCGCGCGGTCTCGACGCGCAGCCGCCAGGTCTTCATCGGCAGCGTCTGGCCGCCGTGCGTCCAGAACCAGACGAAGTACGCGCCGACGACGACCGCGATCCACACGGCGAGCAGGTTGTGGCGTTCGAGGCCGTTGCGCTGTTGCAGCGTCACGCCGAACGCGAGGCCGGCGAAGAACACGACGCCGAAGAGCAGCAGGCTTTCGTAGGCGAGGGCGGCGAGCCGGCGCCGCACGCTCGGCGGCGACGGCTCGGATGGCATCGCGGGCGTCGTCACGGACGCTTACGAACCGTTGAAGAGCGACGGCGCCTCGGACGGCGACACGGGCGTCGGCGCGGCGGGCGGCGTGACGGCGCCCGTCGTCGTCGACGCCGCAGCGGGCGTCGCGGCGGGCCCGCTGGCCGCCGGCGGCGCGGTGCTCGCGGCGGAGGCGCTTGCCGGATGGCGGTCGTGCGCGTTGACGAGCCGGTTGATGTCGCGATCGGTCTTGCCGGTGGGCGGCGCGCTGACGACGGTCGGCCGGCGCCGGCGCTCGGCCGCCGCGAGCTTCTCCTTCTGCTCGGGCGACAGCTGCTGGTAAGCCGTCCACGCCTTCTCGCGGGCCTGCGCGGACAACAGGTCCTTCGACACCAGGTAGTTCTCGCGCGCGACGCGGCGCTGCTCGGGCGTCATCCGGACCCACTCGGTCATCCGTTCCTGCAGGCGCTTTTGCGCTTCAGGCGACATCTTCGGGAAGCGCGCCGCGATCTTCAGCCATTTGCGCTTGCGCTCGTCGCTGAACGAATCCCATTGATTCGCGAACGGCGCGAGCGCGACGTGCTGCTGCGGCGTGAGGCGCGCCCAGGAGAGCGGGCTCGACGGCGGCAGCGGCGGGAAGTCGGTCGATAGCGCGCTCGCGGCCGACGCGATCGCCGGCGCGCTCGCCGCCGCCACCGCGGCCGGTTGTGGGTGAAAGCGCGGGTAGGTGGCGGCGTACGCGACGACGAGCGCGATCACGCAACCGAAAAAGACAGCCAATCCCCGTTTTTGACTCACCCGTGCGTTCCTCTTCTTGATGCGTTGGCGTTAGTGAGTGTGCGAAAGATACGCGTTGAACCCGTGGTCGAGATACGCGTTGAGAGGCAGGTTGTCGCTCAGCATCGCGGCGTCGATGTCCGCGAGCTCCGCGGTGCGCTGCATGTCTTCCCAGTACGCGATGCCGACGAGGCCCGCGAGCAGCAGCGCGAGCGGCCACGCGCGGGCGAGCCGGCGCGCGAGCGACTGGCGGCGCGGCTCGTCGGGCGGGCGCAGCTCGAGCGTGCCGGCGCTGCCGGCGAGCGCCGGCACGAGCACGATCGCGGCATCGGGCTTCTTGCGCGCGAGCGCGGCGCGGCGCGCGGCGGCGAGCCGCTCCGTCGTCGCGGCGGGCAGCGAGGCCGCACGCTCGTCGAGCGCGCGGCGCACCTTGAGGGCGAATTCGAGTTCTTCTTTCGTTACGGGAGCGGAGCTCATAGCGTGATTCCTTTGGCCTTGAGCGCCAACGCCAATGTGTGAGTGGCCCGGGAGCAGTGCGTCTTGACGCTGCCTTCCGAACACCCCATGGCGGCGGCTGTCTCGGCGACATCCATATCCTCCCAATAACGCATCAGGAAGGCTTCCCGTTGACGCGCCGGAAGCTTCTGGATTTCATCGTCGATGAGGGCGAGCACCTGCTCGCGCTCGAGCCGCGTCTCGCCGCTCTCTACGCCGTCGCCGTCCGCCGATTCGAGCGTCTCGAGCGGGTCGAACTCGTCGTCGTCGGTGTTGTTCAGCGACGAGAACAGGCTGACCCAGGTGTTGCGCACCTTTTGTCTGCGGAAATAGTCGTGGATCGCGTTCTGGAGAATCCGCTGAAAAAGCAGCGGCAGCTCGGCGGCCGGGCGCTCGCCGTATTTCTCCGCGAGCCGGATCATCGCGTCCTGCACGATGTCGAGCGACGCGTCGTCGTCGCGCACCGCGTATGCAGCCTGCTTGAACGCGCGCCTTTCGACGCCCGCCAGAAAGTCCGCGAGTTCCTTGTCTGATGCCATTCCGTGAAGGTCTGCGCTGCGTTCTTGCGGCGTGAAAAGATCGGAAAAAATTCGTAAAACCCGCGGATGCTAACAAATTTTCGCGGCGCAGGGCATCCTGTTCGGGCTGTCAGGCTGCCGAAACGCGCGTGCGCGACGGTTCGCCGCCGGCGTTGGCCGGGCGCTTGCCGCCGTTGCGACGAGACGATTGATGCGCCGCGGGATTTTCCGCTTGACCGCCTGCCGGGGACCTGCTATCGTTGCCAGTTCGCAACATAAGTGATGGTCACATTTGAGGCTGGCCCATGAAGCCCGCCTTTCAACTGGACGCGCCGCTTGAACCCGAGCCACAAGCCCGGCAGAGAGCACCCGATCAATTTTTTGCCGAAAATTCGAAAGGTCCAAGATGAACATGCCCAGCGCGGAATTCTCCACGTCGGAATCCCTTTCCCCTCAGAAAACCGGCTCCATCGGCGCCACCGTGCTCATGAAGGCACTGGCCGACGAAAACGTCGAATTCATCTGGGGCTACCCTGGCGGCTCGGTCCTCTACATCTACGACGAGCTGTACAAGCAAGACAAGATTCAACACGTGCTCGTGCGCCACGAGCAGGCGGCCGTGCACGCCGCGGACGCGTATTCGCGCTCGACGGGCAAGGTCGGCGTGTGCCTCGTCACGTCCGGCCCGGGCGTCACGAACGCGGTGACGGGCATCGCCACCGCCTACATGGATTCGATTCCGCTCGTCGTGATCAGCGGCCAGGTGCCGACCGCGGCGATCGGCCAGGACGCGTTTCAGGAGTGCGACACCGTCGGCATCACGCGTCCTTGCGTGAAGCACAACTTCCTCGTGAAGGACGTGCGCGAGCTCGCGGAAACCGTCAAGAAGGCGTTCTACATCGCGCGCACCGGCCGGCCCGGTCCCGTCCTGATCGACATTCCGAAGGACGTGTCGAAGACGCCGTGCGAGTACGAGCCCGTCAAGAGTGTGTCGCTGCGCTCCTACAACCCGGTCACGAAAGGCCACTCGGGGCAGATCCGCAAGGCGGTGTCGCTCCTTTTGTCCGCGAAGCGTCCGTACATCTACACGGGCGGCGGCATCATTCTCGCCGACGCGTCGCGCGAGCTGAACCAGTTCGCCGATCTGCTCGGCTATCCCGTCACGAACACGCTGATGGGGCTCGGCGGCTATCGCGCGTCGGACAAGAAATTCCTCGGCATGCTCGGCATGCACGGCACGTACGAAGCGAACATGGCGATGCAGCACTGCGACGTGCTGATCGCGATCGGCGCGCGCTTCGACGACCGCGTGATCGGCGATCCGGCGCACTTCGCGTCGCGTCCGCGCAAGATCATTCACATCGACATCGACCCGTCGTCGATTTCAAAGCGCGTGAAGGTCGACATTCCGATCGTCGGCGACGTGAAGGAAGTGCTGAAGGAGCTGATCGAGCAGTTGCAGACGGCCGAGCACGGCCCCGACACCGAAGCGCTCGCGCAGTGGTGGAAGGACATCGAAGCCTGGCGCGCGAAGGACTGCCTGAAGTACGACCGTGAAAGCGAGATCATCAAGCCGCAGTACGTGGTCGAGAAGGCGTGGGAGCTGACGGACGGCAACGCGTTCGTGTGTTCCGACGTCGGCCAGCACCAGATGTGGGCCGCGCAGTTCTACCGCTTTAACAAGCCGCGCCGCTGGATCAATTCCGGTGGCCTCGGCACGATGGGCTTCGGCCTGCCGGCGGCGATGGGTGTGAAGATGGCGCACCCGGACGACGACGTGCTGTGCATCACGGGCGAGGGCTCGATCCAGATGTGCATCCAGGAGCTGTCGACTTGCTTGCAGTACGACACGCCCGTGAAGATCCTGTCGCTGAACAACCGCTACCTCGGCATGGTCCGCCAGTGGCAGCAGATCGAATACAGCAAGCGCTATTCGCATTCGTACATGGATGCGCTGCCGGATTTCGTGAAGCTCGCCGAGGCGTACGGCCACGTCGGCATGCGCATTGAAAAGACCGCGGACGTCGAGCCGGCGCTGAAGGAAGCGCTGCGCCTGAAGGACCGCACCGTGTTTCTCGACTTCCAGACCGATCCGACCGAAAACGTCTGGCCGATGGTCCAGGCCGGCAAGGGCATCACCGAGATG
The DNA here is from genome assembly GCF_001524445.2 of Burkholderia savannae. Lineage (NCBI taxonomy): Bacteria > Pseudomonadati > Pseudomonadota > Betaproteobacteria > Burkholderiales > Burkholderiaceae > Burkholderia > Burkholderia savannae. Next base: position 2,741,801 of record NZ_CP013417.1, on the reverse strand, counting down.
CTGCTCGGATCGGAAGACCTGTAACGGCGCGACGCGCGCCCGGTGCGCGGGCGGCCGCCTTCACGAAGGGCGGCGCGGCACGCGGCGGTGCGCGGCGCAGGCTAATCGACACGGATATATTCTGGAAGAAGCGAACATGAGACACATCATTTCCGTCCTGCTGGAAAACGAACCGGGCGCGCTGTCGCGCGTGGTCGGTCTGTTCTCCGCACGCGGCTACAACATCGAAACCTTGACGGTGGCGCCGACCGAAGACCAATCGCTGTCGCGCCTGACCATCGTTTCCATCGGCTCCGACGACGTGATCGAACAGATCACGAAACATCTGAACCGCCTGATCGAGGTGGTGAAAGTGGTGGACCTGACCGACGGTGCACACATCGAGCGGGAGCTGATGCTCATCAAGGTGAGGGCAGTGGGCAAGGAGCGCGAAGAAATGAAGCGGATGGCGGACATTTTCCGCGGCCGCATCATCGACGTGACCGAGAAGACCTACACGATCGAATTGACGGGTGCGAGCGACAAGCTCGACGCATTCATTCAGGCGCTGGACGCGGGCTCGATTCTCGAGACCGTGCGCACCGGCAGCTCGGGCATCGGTCGAGGCGAGCGCATTCTGAAGGTGTGACGCCGCCGCGCCGAACGAGCCGGGTGCGCCGTCAGAGCCCGGCTTCACTCACGAATTTCACTGAATCAGCGAAGGAACAATCATGAAAGTTTTCTACGACAAGGACGCCGACCTCTCCCTCATCAAGGGCAAGCAGGTGACGATCATCGGTTACGGCTCGCAAGGCCATGCGCACGCGCTGAACCTGAAGGACAGCGGCGTGAACGTGACGGTCGGCCTGCGCAAGGGCGGCGCGTCGTGGAGCAAGGCCGAGAACGCCGGCCTCACGGTCAAGGAAGTCGCCGAAGCCGTGAAGGGCGCCGACGTCGTGATGATGCTGCTGCCGGACGAGCAGATCGCCGCCGTCTACGCGCAGGAAGTGCATGCGAACGTCAAGCAAGGCGCGGCGCTCGCGTTCGCGCACGGCTTCAACGTCCACTATGGCCAGGTGATCCCGCGCGCGGATCTCGACGTGATCATGGTCGCGCCGAAGGCGCCGGGCCACACGGTGCGCGGCACGTACGCGCAGGGCGGCGGCGTGCCGCACCTGATCGCGGTCGCGCAGGACAAGTCGGGCGCGGCGCGCGACATCGCGCTGTCGTACGCGGCGGCGAACGGCGGCGGCCGCGCCGGCATCATCGAAACCAACTTCCGCGAAGAGACGGAAACCGACCTGTTCGGCGAGCAGGCCGTGCTGTGCGGCGGCACCGTCGAGCTGATCAAGGCGGGTTTCGAGACGCTCGTCGAAGCGGGCTACGCGCCGGAAATGGCGTACTTCGAGTGCCTGCACGAGCTGAAGCTGATCGTCGACCTGATCTACGAAGGCGGCATCGCGAACATGAACTACTCGATCTCGAACAACGCCGAATACGGCGAGTACGTGACGGGCCCGCGCGTCGTCACGGAAGAGACGAAGAAGGCGATGAAGCAGTGCCTGACCGACATCCAGACGGGCGAATACGCGAAGAGCTTCATCCTCGAGAACAAGGCGGGCGCGCCGACGCTGCAGTCGCGCCGCCGCCTGACGGCCGAGCACCAGATCGAGCAGGTCGGCGCGAAGCTGCGCGCGATGATGCCGTGGATCGCGAAGAACAAGCTGGTCGACCAGTCGAAGAACTAAGCTGCGCGACCCATCCGGCGCCCCGAATCGGGGGCCGACGTCAAAAAGCCGCCCGAAGGCACCGGAGCCGAGGGCGGCTTTTGCTATCCTACGGGCTTTGCAATTCATCGAAGAACGAACCATGAACTATCCTCATCCGATCATCGCGCGCGAAGGCTGGCCGTTCATCGCGATCGCGGCCGTCGTCGCGCTGTTGATCCACGCCGTTGGCGGGTTCGGCCTCGCTTGGCCGTTCTGGCTGCTGCTCGTCTTCGTGGTCCAGTTCTTCCGCGATCCGCCGCGGCCGATTCCGACGCAGGCGAACGCGGTGCTGTGCCCGGCCGACGGCCGCATCGTCGCGGTCGAGACGGCGCACGATCCGTATGCGAATCGCGAAGCGCTGAAGATCAGCGTGTTCATGAACGTGTTCAATGTCCATTCGCAGCGCTCGCCCGTCGACGGCGCGGTGCAGAAGGTCGAATATTTCCCGGGCGCGTTTCTGAACGCCGCGCTCGACAAGGCGTCGGCCGAGAACGAGCGCAACGCGGTCGTGATCCAGACGGGGGCGGGCCACACCGTGACGGCCGTGCAGATCGCGGGCCTCGTCGCCCGCCGGATTCTCTGCTACGTGCGCGCGGGCGAGCCCGTGACGCGCGGCCAGCGCTACGGCTTCATCCGCTTCGGCTCGCGCGTCGACGTGTATCTGCCGAAGGGCAGCCGCGCGCGCGTGTCGATCGGCGAGAAGGTGTCCGCATCGTCGACGATCCTCGCCGAACTGCCCGAACAACAGTAATCGGGAAGGCGTATCGATGGCCGCATTCAAACCGCGCCGGCCGCGCAACGGCAACGCTCCGTGGCCGAGGTCGTTTCGTCACAACAAATCGGTCGCGCAGGACGTCGCGCCCGTCGAGAGCCGGCGCGCCGCGCGCCAGCAGTTCCTGAGGACGCGCGGCATCTATCTGCTGCCGAACGCGTTCACGACGGCCGCGCTCTTCTGCGGCTTCTTCGCCGTCGTGCAGGCGATGAACGTGCGCTTCGAAACCGCGGCGATCGCGATCTTCGCCGCGATGGTGCTCGACGGGATGGACGGCCGCGTCGCGCGCATGACGCACACGCAGAGCGCGTTCGGCGAGCAGTTCGACAGCCTGTCCGACATGGTGTCGTTCGGCGTCGCGCCCGCGCTCGTGATGTACGAGTGGGTGCTGAAGGATCTGGGCCGCTGGGGCTGGCTCGCCGCGTTCGTCTACTGCTCGGGCGCCGCGCTGCGCCTCGCGCGCTTCAACACGAACATCGGCGTCGTCGACAAGCGCTTCTTCCAGGGGCTGCCGAGCCCGGCCGCCGCGGCGCTGATCGCGGGCTTCGTGTGGCTCGCGACCGACAACCGCGTGCCGATGAAGCTCGGCTGGCTGCCGTGGGTCGCGTTCGCGCTGACGGTCTACGCGGGCGTGACGATGGTGTCGAACGCGCCGTTCTACAGCGGCAAGGCGCTCGACGTGAGGCACCGGGTGCCGTTCGCGGCGATCCTGCTCGTCGTCGTCGCGTTCGTGCTCGTGTCGTCCGATCCGCCGCTGATGCTGTTCGGCCTGTTCGTGCTGTACGGATTGTCCGGCTACGTGTTCTGGGCCTATATGGCCGTGCGCGGCCGCGCCAATCCGGCGCGCTCGTCGCAGCGGGAGCACTGACGCGCGCTTGCGCGCCGGAATGAGCCCGGTTCGCGCCCGGTTCCTGCCGGAAGCGCACCCGAGACGGCGGCCCGCGGGGCCGCCGTTTTGTTGCGCGAGTCTTGCCCGGGCGGCGCGCGGCGCGGTGTTCCGGCCCTCGGAAAGCCGCCGATTGCGCGCGGCCGGGAATGCCGCTATATTCGACGCCATGACCGCATTTTCCCGCCTCTCCCTTCTTCTAGCCGGTGCGCCGCTACGCGCGCTAGCGCTAGCGCGCCTGCCGCGCTGACCGTTTTCGCCCTCCGTCGAGCTTCGTCTGCTGTCTAGCGTCGCCTGCGGTGGCGGCGCGAGCTTCATCACGTGTGTTTCCCCATTCGACACCTGGAGTCCCCATGACAGACAAGCTGATCATTTTCGACACGACGCTGCGCGACGGCGAGCAATCGCCCGGTGCGTCGATGACGAAGGAAGAGAAAATCCGCATCGCGAAGCAGCTCGAGCGCATGAAGGTCGACGTGATCGAAGCCGGCTTCGCGGCCAGCTCGAACGGCGATTTCGACGCGATCCAAGCGATCGCGTCGCAAGTGAAGGACAGCACGATCTGCTCACTCGCGCGCGCGAACGACAAGGACATCCAGCGCGCGGCCGACGCGCTCAAACCTGCGGACAGCTTCCGGATTCACACGTTCATCGCGACGTCGCCGCTGCACATGGAGAAGAAGCTGCGGATGACGCCCGACCAGGTGTACGAGCAGGCGCGTCTCGCGGTGCGCTTCGCGCGCAAGTTCACCGACAACATCGAGTTCTCGCCGGAAGACGGCAGCCGCTCCGACATGGATTTCCTCTGCCGCGTGCTCGAAGCGGTGATCGCCGAGGGCGCGACGACGATCAACATCGCGGATACGGTCGGCTACGGCGTGCCGGAGCTGTACGGCAACCTCGTGAAGACGCTGCGCGAGCGCATCCCGAACTCGGACAAGGCGATCTTCTCGGTGCACTGCCACAACGATCTGGGGATGGCGGTCGCGAACTCGCTCGCCGGCGTGAAGATCGGCGGCGCGCGCCAGGTCGAATGCACGATCAACGGCCTCGGCGAGCGCGCGGGCAACACGTCGCTCGAGGAAATCGTGATGGCCGTGAAGACCCGCAAGGACTATTTCGGTCTCGAGCTCGGCATCGACACGACGCAGATCGTGCCGGCGTCGAAGCTCGTGTCGCAGATCACCGGTTTCGTCGTGCAACCGAACAAGGCGGTCGTCGGCGCGAACGCGTTCGCGCACGCGTCGGGCATCCACCAGGACGGCGTGCTGAAGGCGCGCGACACGTACGAGATCATGCGTGCGGAAGACGTCGGCTGGACCGCGAACAAGATCGTGCTCGGCAAGCTGTCGGGCCGCAACGCGTTCAAGCAGCGCCTGCAGGAGCTCGGCGTGTCGCTCGACAGCGAAACCGAGTTGAACGCCGCGTTCGCCCGCTTCAAGGATCTCGCCGACCGCAAGGCCGAGATCTTCGACGAGGACATCATCGCGATCGTCACCGAGGAGGAATCGGCGCTCGCGCACGAGCACGAGCACTACAAGTTCGTGTCGCTCGCGCAGCGCTCGGAGACGGGCGAGCGGCCGCAGGCGAAGGTCGTGTTCGCGGTCGACGGCGACGAAGTGGCGGGCGAGGCGAGCGGCAACGGTCCCGTCGACGCGACGTTCAACGCGATCGAGACCGAAGTCGGCAGCGGCGCCGAGCTGCTGCTGTATTCGGTCAACGCGATCACGACGGGCACGCAGGCGCAGGGCGAAGTGACGGTGCGCCTGTCGAAGAGCGGGCGGATCGTCAACGGCGTCGGCACCGATCCGGACATCGTCGCGGCGTCGGCGAAGGCGTACATCGCCGCGCTCAACAAGCTGTATTCGAACGTCGACAAGCTGAATCCGCAGCGCGCGTGACGCGCGATACGCGAGCGCGGCGGCATCGCCGCCGTGCCGCGAACGAACGACGCCCCGCGGGCCGATGGCCTCGCGGGGCGTTTTTTTTACTGCGCGACGGGCCGGCGCATGCCGGCCGGCCCAGGCGCTTACTGCGTCGTCGGGCTGCGGAAGAACGAGCGCAAGCCGCCGCCGCGCGCGTGCTGAACCTGGCGCCGGTAATCGACCGTGATCTCGCGCAGCGGCGCTTCCGCGACGAACGCGTCGATCATCTCGCGCACGTCGTGGTCGATGTAGTCGGCGCGGGTCGCGTCGATGATGACGACCGCGCGATCCGGAATCTGCGCGAGATATTGCTTGATCTGCACCTTGCCGAGGAACGACACGTCCTTGCGGAACGACAGCAGATAGTGGTCGTCGTGCTGCGCGAGCGTCGCCGGGCTGCGCAGATTCGCGCACGCGACGGCCAGCACGCAGCACGCGAGGCCGAGCGCGATGCCGGCGAGGAGGTCGATCGCGAGCACGCCTGCGATCGTCACCGCGAAGGGCAGGAATGCACCCGGGCCCTGCTTCGCGACCGACGTGAAGAGCGCCGGCTTCGCGAGCTTGAAGCCCGTGTGGATCAGGATCGCCGCGAGGCTCGCGAGCGGGATCAGGTTCAGCAGCCCGGTGAGCGCGAACACGCTGACGACGAGCATCATGCCGTGCACGATCGCGGACATCCGGCTTTGCGCGCCTGCATTCACGTTGACCGAGCTGCGCACGATCACCGACGTGATCGGCAGGCCGCCGATCGCGCCCGCGACGAGGTTGCCGATGCCTTGCGCCTTCAGCTCGCGATTCGGCTGCGACGGCCGGCGTTTCGGATCGATCTGCTCGACCGCTTCGAGGCTGAGCAGCGTCTCGAGGCTTGCGACGACGGCAATCGTGATCGCGATGCGCCACACGTCCGGGCTCAGCAGGTACGCGAAGTTCGGGCCGAGGTCGACGGTCTTCAGCGCATTGCCGAGCGCGGCGAACGAAGCGAGCTCGGGCAGCGCGACCCGGTGCTCGGCGGGCGGCGCGAAATTCGGCGAGACGAAGCCGAGCAGAACCGTGGCGCCGATGCCGAGGATCACGACGGCGAGCGGCGCGGGCACGAGGCGCACGAACGCGAAGCGGCGCATCGCGCGGGTCTCCCACACGGCGAGGAGCGCGAGCGACGCGAACGCGATCGCGCTCGACGCGAGCACCGCGTGGCCCGGTGAGTCGCCGTCGCCCGACAGGCCGAGCGCGAACGGCATCTGCTTGACGATGAGCAGGATGCCGATGGCGGCGAGCATGCCTTTGATCACGGGCGACGGCACGTATGCGGCGAACCGGCCGGCCTTCAGGAGACCGAAGCCGAACTGGATCACGCCTGACAGCAGCACGGCGAGCAGGAACGCCTGGAAGCTGCCAAGCTGCGCGATGCCGTCGACGACGATCACGACGAGGCCCGCGGCGGGGCCGCTGACGGATAGCGGCGAGCCGCTCAGCACGGCGACGATGAGGCCGCCGACGATGCCGGACACGAGGCCCGCGAACGGCTCGACGCCGGATGCGTTGGCGATTCCGAGACAGAGCGGCAGCGCGACGAGGAACACGACGGTGCCGGCCACGAAGTCGCGCGGAAACGTGGAAAAGTAAGCGCGTAGATTCTTCATAGTGAACGGAGAAAAACGGGTTGAGGCTTGAGTGCGTGCGGCGGTGCGGGCCTATCAGGCGGCCGCCGCTTCTGCGCGTTCGGCTTGCGGCGCCGGTTCGGCGGCCGCGTAGCCGGACGCGAGTTCCTTGAGACGCCCGTCGGCGAGCGAGAAGATCCAGCCGTGCACGAGCGGGGCGGGATCGGCGTCGCGGATGATCGGCGAGCTGCGCAGCAGGCGGACCTGCTCGAGCACGTTGAGCTCGGCGAGCCGGTCGGCGGCCTGGTCGGGCGGCACGCCGTCGAGCTCCGCGCGATGGCGGCCGGCGAGCGCGCACAGCGGCGCGATCCGGCGGTTCACGTGCGGCAGCTCGTGCGACGGCGGCAGCAGCGACGCGCGCACGCCGCCGCAGCCGTAGTGCCCGCAGACGATCACGTGATCGACCTTCAGCACCTTGACCGCGTACTCGAGCACGCTCGCGCAGTTGTCGTCGTCGGGCTGGAAGATGTTCGCGATGTTTCGGTGAACGAATAGTTCGCCTGGCGCGCTCTGCGTGATGGTTTCGGCCGGCACGCGGCTGTCGGCGCAGCCGATCCACAGCACGCGCGGATTCTGGCCGCGCGACAGCGTGTCGAAGAAGTCGGGCGAGCGCTCGGACGTCTCGCTGGCCCAGGCGATATTGGCGACGAGCATGCTTTTCGGGCGATTCATTGAGGATTCCTTCTTATGCGTGCGGTAGCGGCGACGCAAACATGCATCGGCGCGGAACCATTGGCTTTCTAAATTGAAAGGTTGTTGTGTGTGATATTAGGGGGAACTTGTAATCGGAAGTTCAATTTGAAATATTCTGTTGCAATTTATTTTCAGGGATAGGGCGATTGCACCAACCGTGAAAAGCAAACGGCTGGAAAGAGTGCATGTCGCACCGAAATGGGCGTGAGACGCCCGTCCAGCGGGGATGGGGCGGCAGGGGATTTTTGGGATTTTGATTTCATCGACGCGATAACCACGATATTGCCGCGTCATGAAAGATGACAAAAATTTTAAAAAGCTAATCTGAAAATGATAAAAAAGTCATTTAAGAGCCCGCGTGCATTAAATGACTTCCCGAAAGGGGGGCGCCGGCCGGGCGGCCGGCGGCGGGGGATCAGAACAGCGAGCGGCGGTCGGGATCGTGCAGCGGATCGGGCGTCTTCTGCGTGAGGCGCAGGATGCCGTTGTCGTCGAAGTAGAAGCTGTAGAGCATGTACCAGACGTTGTCTTCGAGGTAGCGATAGGTCCAGACTTCGCGCTTCATCAGCGGAAAGTACGACGTCTCGACCGGACGGCCGAAGTTCACGAGCACGTCGGTCTTGGTCCACTTGCCGATCTCGGCGCGGTAGAACTCGAGCGGTTGCAGCACCTGCCGAACGTTGACGATCCTGCCGTGAGCGTCGATGTCGGCGGCCGTCGTGACCTCGCCCATCGGCTGGGTCGGCCACATCAGGCGTTTGCCGCCGTTCGGCAGATCGTAGACTTCGCGCGGCGGCCCCATCCGAGCGACGATCGCCGACGAATCCTCTCCGGCGCGAAACTGCTGCCACGGCTGCGCGCAGCCGGCGAGAAGCGCCGCCGCGCAAGCGAACAGAACCGGGAGACGAGCGAGCATACGTTTCTCCATGAGGCGGGGATGGCGACGTTTTATCACGGCGGGCCACCGCGTGCGCGTACCGGCCCGGAAAAGTTTGCGCGGCCCGGCATCCGCGGCGGAACGGCGCGGCGAAAGCGATGCCGCGGTTTCGGGCGGCCTCCGGAGCCGAGGGCGGGCGCGGCGGGCCGCGGCCGAGGCGTTGTCCAGCCGACCGTTCGGACGGTCGATGTCCGCCGGCATTCCTCGCGTCGTGCGCTCGTGCGGCTTGCCGGCCCGCCGGGCGCTCGCCTATGATCCAGCGCTCGACGAACCGACTGCGCAGGAAATCACGCAATGTCTTCCTATTGGATGCGTTTTGCCGCCGCCGCCTCGGCGGCGCTTTCATTGGCGATGCCGTTGCCCGCGTCGGCCGGCGCGACGGGCGAGCCGATCCGGATCGCGCTCGTCGAGGGGGTGTCGGGACCGTTCGCGAACGCGGGCGCGGCGGTCGAGCGCAATCTGCGCTTCGGCGTCGAACGCGTCAACGCGCAAGGCGGCGTGCGGCTGCGCGACGGCGTCCATCCGCTCGAACTCGTCGTGCTGGACAGCAAGGGCGGCGTCGAGGAAGCGCTCGTCCAACTGCGCGCCGCGACCGACAAGGGGATCGGTTTCGTCGCGCAGGGCAACGGCTCGGCCGTCGCGGCGGCGCTCGTCGCCGCGCTCGATAAGCACAACGTCCGCGATCCCGGGCATCGCGCGCTGTTCCTCAACTATTCGGCTGACGATCCCGCGCTGACGGGGCGCGATTGCAGCTTCTGGCACTTCCGCTTCGACGCGCATGCCGGTATGCGAATGGATGCGCTTGCCGACGTGCTCGCGCGCGACCGCGCGGTGGGGAAGGTTTATCTGCTGAATCAGGACTACAGTTTCGGGCGCGACGTCAGCGCGCTCGCGCGTGCCGCGTTGAGCGCGCGGCGTCCGGACATCGCGATCGTCGGCGACGAGTTTCATCCGATCGGGCGCGTGAAGGATTTTTCGCCGTACGTCGCGAAGATTCGTGCGAGCGGCGCGGACGCGGTCGTCACGGGCAACTGGGGCAACGATCTGACGCTGCTCGTGCGCGCGGCGCGCGAGCAGGGGCTCGCGACGAAGTTCTACACGTTCTACGGCAACAGCCTCGATGCGCCGGCCGCGCTCGGCGACGCGGGCGTGAAGCGCGTGCTCGCCGTGGCCGATTGGCACCCGAATGCGGGCGGCGCGCAGTCCGACGCGTTCTACCGGGCGTTCCGCGCGCGTTTCCCGGCGCCGCGGGACGACTATCCGGTGCGGCGGATGAGCGAGATGATCGAGATGCTGGCCGCGGCGATGACGCGCGCGGGCTCGGCCGATCCGGTCGCCGTCGCGAAGGCGCTCGAGGGAATGCGGTACGACGACGGATTCCATCCGGCGCAGATGCGCGCGGCCGATCATCAATTGATTCAACCCCTTTATGTGATCGAAATGGACCGCGTCGGCGCGCCGGGCGTGCGTTTCGACAACGCGGGCTCGGGCTACGGCTTCCGGACGGTGCTCGAGCTGCCGCCCACGCGGGGCGCGGCGTCCGCCGCTTGCCGTATGAAACGCCCGTGAAAGGCGGGCTTCGCCGGCCGAGCGACCTGTGCTACAATTTGCGCCGGTTGTAAATCACGGCACGGCCTTTCTTCCGTGTCCGCCTGTTCAGTCGAAAGGAAATCAAATGTCTGTTGCTGATATCAAGAAGTCGGAAGTCGTTGCTCAGTTCGCGCGCGGCACCAACGATACGGGCTCGCCCGAAGTGCAGGTCGCGCTGTTGACGGCGCGCATCACGGAACTGACGGGTCACTTCAAGACCCACGCGAAGGATCACCACAGCCGCCGCGGCCTGCTGCGCATGGTGAGCCGCCGTCGCAAGCTGCTCGACTACCTCAAGGGCAAGGATGCCGACCGTTACCGCGCGCTGATCGAGAAGCTGGGTCTGCGTAAGTAATCGGGGCGTTGCTCGCCTCAGCAAGATGCCTGTGTCAGTCTGCTGATACAGGCATTTTGTTTTTTCGCGGCATGCACGATGCTTGCCGCCGGGCTGTCGAAGCCCACAACCGGCCAGGCGCACAAGGGTTGAGCTTTGTGTCATTCCAGCGCGCTGTTCGCGTCCCGCTCGACGCCGGGCGGCGAGCACGGCGCTGGAATGGCATAAAAAACACACCTCTTCCCATGTGGCCCGGTCGCGCTGCCGCCGTGCCGGCTTTGTCCGCGCACGGCGTCCGATAACGAACGAAAGGAGCGACCATGTCTCTGTTCAACAAAGTCGTGAAGGAATTCCAATGGGGCCAGCACAAGGTGCGCCTCGAAACCGGCGAGATCGCGCGCCAGGCTAGCGGCGCCGTGCTCGTCGATATCGAGGACACCGTCGTCCTCGCGACCGTCGTCGGCGCGAAGTCGGCGAAGCCGGGCCAGGATTTCTTCCCGCTCACCGTCGACTACATCGAGAAGACCTACTCGGCAGGCAAGATCCCGGGCGGCTTCTTCCGCCGCGAAGGCCGTCCTTCGGAGCACGAAACGCTGACCTCGCGCCTCATCGACCGTCCGCTGCGCCCGCTCTTCCCGGAAGGCTTCTATAACGAAGTGCAGGTCGTGATTCACGTGCTGTCGGTGAACCCGGAAATCCCGGCCGACATCCCGGCGCTGATCGGCGCATCGGCCGCGCTCGCCGTGTCCGGCCTGCCGTTCAACGGCCCGGTCGGCGCCGCGCGCGTCGCATACGTGAACAACGAATACGTGCTGAACCCGACGCGCGAGCAGATCAAGGCGTCGCGCCTCGACCTCGTCGTGGCGGGCACGGAGCGTGCGGTGCTGATGGTCGAATCGGAAGCGGAGCAACTGCCTGAAGACGTGATGCTCGGCGCGGTCGTGTTCGGCCACGAACAGATGCAAACCGCGATCGACGCGATCCACGAGCTCGTGCGCGAAGGCGGCAAGGCCGAGTGGGACTGGCAGCCGGTGCCGAAGGACGAGGCGCTCAACGCACGCGTGACCGAGCTCGCCCAGCCGGAACTGCTCGCCGCTTACCAGATCCGCGACAAGCAGGCGCGTTCGACGAAGCTGAAGGAAGTGTACGCAGCGACGTCGGCGAAGCTGGAAGAAGAAGCGACGGCGGCCGGCACGGTCGCGGCCGACAAGGCAACGGTCGGCAACATCCTGTTCGACCTCGAGGCGAAGATCGTTCGCGGCCAGATCCTGAGCGGCGAGCCGCGCATCGACGGCCGCGACACGCGCACTGTGCGCCCGATCGAGATCCGCACGGGCGTGCTGCCGCGCACGCACGGCTCGGCGCTGTTCACGCGCGGCGAGACGCAGGCGCTCGTCGTCGCTACGCTCGGCACGAAGGGTGACGAGCAGATCATCGACGCGCTCGAAGGCGAGTACCGCGAGCGCTTCATGCTCCACTACAACATGCCCCCGTTCGCGACCGGCGAAACGGGCCGCGTCGGCTCGCCGAAGCGCCGCGAAATCGGCCACGGCCGCCTCGCGAAGCGCGCGCTCGTCGCGTGTCTGCCGAGCGCCGACGAATTCGGCTACTCGATCCGCGTCGTGTCGGAAATCACCGAATCGAACGGTTCGTCGTCGATGGCGTCGGTGTGCGGCGGCTGCCTCGCGCTGATGGACGCCGGCGTGCCGATGAAGGCGCACGTCGCGGGCATCGCGATGGGCCTGATCCTCGAAGGCAACAAGTTCGCGGTGCTCACCGACATCCTCGGCGACGAAGATCACCTCGGCGACATGGACTTCAAGGTGGCCGGCACGGCCGACGGCGTGACCGCGCTGCAGATGGACATCAAGATCCAGGGCATCACGAAGGAAATCATGCAGGTCGCGCTCGCGCAGGCGAAGGAAGGCCGCATGCACATCCTCGGCAAGATGAAGGAAGCGGTCGCCGGAGCGAACACGCAGCTGTCGGAATTCGCGCCGCGCATGATCACGATCAAGATCAACCCGGAAAAGATCCGCGACGTGATCGGCAAGGGCGGCTCGGTGATCCGCGCGCTGACCGAAGAGACCGGCACGACGATCGACATCTCGGATGACGGCGTCGTGACGATCGCGAGCACGAACAGCGAAGGCATGGCCGAAGCGAAGAAGCGCATCGAGAACATCACGGCCGAGATCGAAGTCGGTCAGGTGTACGAAGGCACCGTGCTGAAGCTGCTCGATTTCGGCGCGATCGTGAACCTGCTGCCGGGCAAGGACGGTCTGCTGCACATCTCGGAGATCGTCAACGAGCGCGTGAAGGACATCAACGACTACCTGAAGGAAGGCCAGCAGGTGAAGGTCAAGGTGATCCAGACAGACGAAAAGGGTCGCGTGCGTCTGTCGGCCAAGGCGCTGCTGAACGAGGCGGCGGCTCAGACGGACACGCCGCCGCAGCAGTAAGCGGCGACGCAACGGCCGGCAGCGCGAAGGCGCGCCGGCCGTTTTTCATAGGATGGACCGGTTTGCGGAGCGCGCATCGCGTGCGCAAACCCGTCACGATCTTGGAGCGACGTGCATGAAAGCGATCGAAATCACCGAATTCGGCGCGCCCGACGTGCTGAAGCTGACGGAGCGGCCGCAGCCGGAGCCGAGGCGCGGCGAGGTGCTGATCAAGGTGGCGGCGTCCGGCGTCAACCGTCCGGACGTGTTCCAGAGAAAGGGCGCTTATGCGCCGCCTCCCGGCGCATCGGATCTGCCGGGCCTCGAGGTCGCCGGCGAGATCGTCGGCGGCGATCTTTCCGACCCCGCGGCGAACCCGTTCGGCCTGAAGCTCGGCGACCGCGTTTGCGCGCTGCTCGCGGGCGGCGGCTACGCGCAATACGTGGCCGCGCCGCTCGCGCAGTGCCTGCCGGTGCCGAGCGGATTGACCGACGTCGAGGCCGCCTCGTTGCCGGAAACGTTCTTCACCGTGTGGAGCAACGTGTTCGATCGCGCGCAACTGGGTGCGGGCGAAGGCGGCGCGCAGGAGACGCTTCTCGTGCAGGGCGGCTCGAGCGGCATCGGCGTGACGGCGATCCAGATCGCGCATGCGCGCGGTTTTCGCGTGTTCGCGACGGCGGGCACCGACGACAAGTGCCGCGCATGCGAGAAGCTCGGCGCGGAGCGCGCGATCAACTACAAGACCGAGGATTTCGTCGAGGTCGTGAAGTCGCTCACGCACGATCGGGGCGTCGACGTGATCCTCGACATGGTCGCGGGCGCGTACGTGCCGCGCGAGCTGACGGCGCTTGCCGACGGCGGCCGGCTCGTCGTGATCGCGCTCCTCGGCGGGGCGAAGTCGGAGATCAACCTCGCCGAGATCCTGCGGCGGCGTTTGACGATCACGGGCTCGACGCTGCGGCCGAGGCCCGTCGAATTCAAGGCGCGCATCGCCGCGCAGCTGAAGGCGCATGTGTGGCCGCTCATCGAGGACGGGCGCGTGAAGCCCGTCGTCTATCGAGCGCTGCCGGCCGCGCAGGCCGCGGACGCGCATGCGCTGATGGAGAGCAGCGAGCACGTCGGCAAGATCGTGCTCGATTGGGGTGCGAACGCTTGACATCGGTCGTTTGACCGGTTCTCGAGCGCCGCAGTAAAATCGCGAGTTCGCTTCGCCAGATGAACACGACGCCCGGCTTCGGTGCGTCCACGACGAGACAAACGATGTCGAAACAAAGAATCAAGCGGGTGATCGGCAACTGGAAGATGCACGGTCGCCTGAGCGGCAACCAGGCGTTGCTGAACGAAGTCGCGCAGGGCGCGCAAGCGGTGGGCGATAACGTCGGCATCGGCGTGTGCGTGCCGTTCCCGTACCTCGCGCAAGCGCGGGCGCAGCTTCAGGGCGGCCGCGTCGCGTGGGGTGCGCAGGACGTGTCCGCGCACGAGCAGGGCGCCTACACCGGCGAAGTCGCGGCAGGCATGGTGGCGGAGTTCGGTGCGGCTTACGCGATCGTCGGGCACTCGGAGCGCCGTGCGTATCACGGTGAATCGAACGAGACCGTCGCGGCGAAGACGCAGCGCGCGCTCGCTGCGGGTCTGACGCCCGTCGTGTGCGTCGGCGAGACGCTCGCCGAGCGCGAGGCGGGCGCGACCGAGCCGGTCGTCGGCGCGCAACTCGACGCGGTGCTCGCGGCGCTGTCCTCGGACGAGGCGGCGCGCATCGTCGTCGCGTACGAGCCCGTCTGGGCGATCGGCACGGGCAAGAGCGCGACGGCCGAGCAGGCGCAGCAGGTGCACGCGTTCCTGCGCGCACGGCTCGCGGCGAAGGGGGCGGCGCACGTGTCGCTGCTGTACGGCGGTAGCGTGAAGGCCGACAACGCGGTCGAACTGTTCGGCCAGCCCGATATCGACGGCGGCCTGATCGGCGGCGCGTCGTTGAAGAGCGGCGATTTTCTGGCGATCTGCCAGGCAGCGCAGTAAGCGTTCGCACGACGCGGGCGCGCGAAGAATAGCGGGGCGGCCGGCGGGTGCGCCGATTGCTTGAAACCAAACAGGTGAATGTATATGCCGTACTTGAAAGTCTTGATTATCGTGGTCCAACTGCTGTCCGCGCTCGGCGTGATCGGCCTCGTGCTGCTGCAGCATGGCAAGGGCGCGGATATGGGTGCCGCGTTCGGCAGCGGGGCGTCGGGCAGTCTCTTCGGTGCGACGGGCTCGGCGAACTTCCTGTCGCGCACGACGGCCGTTCTGGCGACGATCTTCTTCGTCGCGACGCTCGCGCTGACGTACCTCGGCTCGTACAAGTCGGCGCCGTCGGTCGGTGTGCTCGGTGCGGCTCCCGCGCCCGCGGCGTCGTCGGTTGCGGCATCGCAGGCGCCCGCGGCATCCGCGCCGGCCGCCGTGTCGGCCGCGTCCGCGCCTGGTCAGGACGTGCCGAAATAAATTCAAAAAATTCGCGCTTGTGCGTTGAACAATTTGAGGAAGCGGGTTAGAATTTAAATCTTGAAGCGATTCGCGGGATACAAAGTTCTTCCCGGGTTGCATGCAGTGCCGACGTGGTGAAATTGGTAGACACGCTATCTTGAGGGGGTAGTGGCGAAAGCTGTGCGAGTTCGAGTCTCGCCGTCGGCACCAAAGTTACTCAATGCCAGCCGCTTCGTGTGGCTGGCATTTTTCATTTCTGGGCTACCCTTGCGCTCGGCTTGGGTTCTCCGGTAGTCCGAAATGATCCTTTCCCCGGAACGGTGTTATTCTCCGGAACGCTCGGAACCAACCAATAGAGGATAGCCTTGAACCTCGCAGCCTATTACCCCGTCTTGTTGTTCCTCCTGGTGGGCACTGGTTTAGGTATAGCGCTGGTCAGCATCGGCAAGATCCTCGGTCCCAACAAGCCCGACAGCGAGAAGAACGCGCCCTACGAGTGCGGCTTCGAGGCGTTCGAGGACGCGCGCATGAAGTTCGACGTGCGCTACTACCTCGTTGCGATTCTGTTCATCATCTTCGATCTCGAAACCGCGTTCCTGTTTCCGTGGGGCGTTGCCCTGCGCGAGATCGGCTGGCCCGGTTTCATCGCAATGATGATTTTCCTGCTCGAATTCCTGCTCGGCTTTGCCTATATCTGGAAGAAGGGCGGCCTCGACTGGGAGTGACGGGCTAATCGCCGGTTTGCATGGGCGGCCACGCGTCGCCGCCTGTCTGGAGTGGAAAGCAAATGAGTATCGAAGGGGTCTTGAAGGAAGGGTTTGTCACCACGACGGCTGACAAGCTGATCAACTGGACGCGTACCGGCTCGCTGTGGCCGATGACGTTCGGGCTCGCGTGCTGCGCAGTGGAAATGATGCATGCGGGCGCCGCCCGCTACGACCTCGACCGGTTCGGCGTCGTGTTTCGTCCGAGCCCGCGTCAATCCGACGTGATGATCGTCGCGGGTACGCTCTGCAACAAGATGGCGCCCGCGCTGCGTCGCGTCTACGACCAGATGGCCGAGCCGCGCTGGGTGATCTCGATGGGGTCGTGCGCGAACGGCGGCGGCTACTACCACTACTCGTATTCGGTGGTGCGCGGCTGCGATCGGATCGTGCCCGTCGACGTCTACGTGCCGGGCTGTCCGCCGACCGCCGAGGCGCTCGTCTACGGTGTGATCCAGCTGCAGGCGAAGATCCGCCGCACGAGCACCATCGCCCGTCAATAAAGCATCGAGCACCCCACAACATGGCAAGCAAAATCGAGACCCTCAAGGCGAACCTCGAAGCCGCGCTCGGCGCGCGCGTGGTGAGCCTCGTAGAAGCGGTTGGCGAGCTCACGCTCGTCGTGAAGGCGAACGATTATTTCGAAGTCGCGAAGCAACTGCGCGACGATCGCTCGCTCGGCTTCGAGCAACTGATCGACCTCTGCGGCGTCGACTATCAAACCTACGGCGACGGGGCCTACGAAGGGCTGCGTTTTGCCGCCGTCCTGCACCTGCTGTCGGTCGCGAACAACTGGCGCCTGCGCGTGCGCGTGTTCGCGCCCGACGACGATCTGCCGATCGTGTCGTCGGTCGTCGATGTCTGGAGTTCGGCGAACTGGTACGAGCGCGAAGCGTTCGACCTCTACGGCATCGTGTTCGAAGGCCACCCGGACTTGCGCCGCATCCTCACCGACTACGGCTTCATCGGTCACCCGTTCCGCAAGGATTTCCCGGTTTCCGGCTACGTCGAAATGCGTTACGACCCGGAAGAGAAGCGCGTCGTGTACCAGCCGGTGACGATCGAGCCGCGCGAAATCACACCGCGCGTGATCCGCGAGGATCGCTATGGCGGTCTGAAACATTGAGAGGGCGTCATGGCTGAAATCAAGAACTACACGCTCAACTTCGGTCCGCAACACCCGGCGGCGCACGGCGTGCTGCGCCTCGTGCTTGAGCTCGACGGCGAAGTGATCCAGCGCGCCGATCCGCACATCGGCCTGTTGCATCGGGCGACCGAGAAGCTTGCCGAAAACAAGACGTTCATCCAGTCCGTGCCGTACATGGATCGTCTCGACTACGTGTCGATGATGGTGAACGAACACGGCTACGTGCTCGCGATCGAGAAGCTGCTCGGCATCGACGTGCCGGAGCGCGCGCAGTACATTCGCGTGCTGTTCGACGAAATCACGCGCGTGCTGAACCACCTGATGTGGATCGGCGCGCACGCGCTCGACGTGGGCGCGATGGCGGTATTCCTCTATGCGTTCCGCGAGCGCGAAGATCTGATGGACGTGTACGAGGCCGTGTCCGGCGCGCGCATGCACGCCGCGTACTATCGCCCGGGCGGCGTCTATCGCGATCTGCCGGACGCGATGCCGCAGTACAAGGCGTCGAAGATCCGCAACGAGAAGGCGCTCGCGAGGATGAACGAAGCGCGCCAGGGCTCGGTGCTCGACTTCATCGACGACTTCTTCACGCGCTTCCCGAAGTGCGTCGACGAATACGAAACGCTCCTGACCGACAACCGGATCTGGAAGCAGCGTCTCGTCGGCATCGGCGTCGTGACGCCGGAACGTGCGCTGCAGCTCGGCCTGACGGGTCCGATGATCCGCGGCTCCGGCATTGCATGGGATCTGCGCAAGAAGCAGCCGTATGAAGTGTACGACCGCCTCGACTTCGATATCCCGGTCGGCGTGAACGGCGATTGCTACGACCGTTATCTCGTGCGTGTCGAGGAAATGCGCCAGTCGACGCGTATCGCGAAACAGTGTATTGAGTGGCTTCGTAAGAATCCCGGTCCAGTGATCACCGACAATCACAAGATCGCGCCGCCGTCGCGTGTCGGCATGAAGACGAACATGGAGGATCTGATCCACCATTTCAAGCTCTTCACGGAAGGTTTTCACGTGCCCGAAGGCGAGACGTATGCGGCCGTCGAGCACCCGAAGGGCGAGTTCGGCATCTATCTCGTGTCGGACGGCGCAAACAAGCCGTATCGCCTCAAGATCCGTGCACCGGGCTACGCCCATCTGTCCGCGCTCGACGAAATGGCGCGCGGGCACATGATCGCCGACGCCGTCACGATCATCGGTACGCAGGACATCGTGTTCGGCGAAGTCGACCGCTGACGGTCGCGCCGCTCGCGGGCCCGGCCGGGCCGCGCGCGGCGAGTCACACGCGGCGCGCGCCTCGGGCTCGCCGTCGCAACAAGCTGTCAACAGTGAGCGCCAGGTCTGCCGCATCGGTCATGCGGCAGGTTGTTCGTGCGGTAGGAATTGAAAGAGTCGTGTCTGAAAATGATCTCAGCTGAAGGCCTGAAAGAAATCGATCGAGCGATCGCGAAGTACCCCGCCGATCAGAAACAGTCCGCTGTGATGTCGGCGTTGGCCGTCGCTCAGGAAGAGCATGGCTGGCTGTCGTCCGAACTGATGCAGTTCGTCGCGGACTATCTCGGCATGCCGGCCATTGCGGTCCAGGAAGTCGCGACGTTCTACACGATGTACGAGCTCGCGCCCGTCGGCAAGCACAAGATCACGCTCTGCACGAACCTGCCGTGCCAGCTCGGGCCGCACGGCGGCGCCGAAGCGACGGCCGACTATCTGAAGCAGAAGCTCGGCATCGATTTCGGCGAGACGACGCCCGACGGCAAGTTCACGCTGAAGGAAGGCGAGTGCTTCGGCGCGTGCGGCGATGCGCCGGTGCTGCTGCTCAACAACCACAAAATGTGCAGCTTCATGAGCCGCGAGAAGATCGACCAGCTGCTTGAGGAGCTCTCGAAATGACGTCCCTCCACGATCGTCACATCAAACCGCTGATCCTCGCCGGCCTCGACGGCGAGAACTGGCATCTCGAAGACTACGTCGCGCGCGGCGGCTACAAGCAGCTGCGCCGCATCCTCGAAGAAAAGATTCCGCCCGAGCAGGTGATTGCCGACGTGAAGGCGTCGGGGCTGCGCGGCCGCGGCGGCGCGGGTTTCCCGACCGGCCTGAAGTGGAGCTTCATGCCGCGTCAGTTCCCGGGCCAGAAGTATCTCGTCTGCAATTCGGACGAAGGCGAGCCGGGCACGTTCAAGGATCGCGACATCCTGCGCTGGAATCCGCACGCGCTGATCGAAGGCATGGCCATCGGCGCATACGCGATGGGCATCACCGTCGGCTACAACTACATCCACGGCGAGATCTTCGAAGTGTATCGGCGCTTCGAAGCGGCGCTCGAGGAAGCGCGCCGCGCGGGCTTCCTCGGCGAGAAGATCATGGGCTCGGATTTCTCGTTCCAGCTGCACGCGCACCATGGTTACGGCGCGTACATCTGCGGCGAGGAAACCGCGCTCCTCGAATCGCTCGAAGGCAAGAAGGGCCAGCCGCGCTTCAAGCCGCCGTTCCCGGCGAGCTTCGGCGTCTATGGCAAGCCGACCACGATCAACAACACCGAGACGTTCGCCGCGGTGCCGTTCCTGCTCGCAGTCGGTCCGCAGAATTATCTCGAGATGGGCAAGCCGAACAACGGCGGCACGAAGATCTTCTCGGTATCGGGCGACGTCGAGCGTCCGGGCAACTATGAAGTGCCGCTCGGCACGCCGTTCGCGACGCTGATGGAGCTCGCGGGCGGCATGCGCGGCGGCAAGAAGATCAAGGCGGTGATTCCGGGCGGCTCGTCGGCGCCGGTGATTCCGGGCGACATCATGATGCAGACCGATCTGGACTACGACTCGATCGCGAAGGCGGGCTCGATGCTCGGCTCCGGCGCGGTGATCGTGATGGACGAGACGCGCTGCATGGTGCGTTCGCTCCTGCGCCTGTCGTACTTCTATTACGAAGAGTCGTGCGGCCAGTGCACGCCGTGCCGCGAAGGCACGGGCTGGCTGTACCGCGTCGTGAACCGCATCGAGCACGGCGAAGGCCGCCAGGAAGACCTGGATCTGCTGAACTCGGTCGCGGAGAACATCATGGGCCGCACGATCTGCGCGCTCGGCGACGCGGCGGCGATGCCGGTGCGCGGGATGCTCAAGCACTACTGGGACGAGTTCGCGTACCACGTCGAGCATAAGCGCTGCATGGTCGGCGGCCACGCGCACGCGGCCGCGGCCTGACGGCGCAACCCGATTGCAGAATTCGAGCGCCCGGTCGAGCGGACGCGGGCGAGCGGTAATAGGTTAAGGACCATTCACCATCATGGTTGAACTTGAAATAGACGGCAAGAAGGTCGAGGTGCCCGAAGGCAGCATGGTGATCCAGGCTGCGCACAAGGCGGACACGTACATTCCTCACTTCTGCTATCACAAGAAGCTGTCGGTTGCGGCCAACTGCCGGATGTGTCTCGTCGAAGTCGAGAAGATGCCGAAGGCCGTGCCCGCGTGCGCGACGCCCGTCTCGGCCGGCATGATCGTCCATACGCAATCCGACAAGGCCGTGAAGGCGCAGCAGTCGGTGATGGAGTTCCTGCTCATCAACCATCCGCTCGACTGCCCGATCTGCGATCAGGGCGGCGAATGCCAGCTGCAGGATCTCGCGGTCGGCTACGGCAAGTCGACGTCGCGTTATGCGGAAGAAAAGCGCGTCGTGTTCCACAAGGACGTCGGCCCGCTCATCTCGATGGAAGAGATGTCGCGCTGCATCCATTGCACGCGCTGCGTGCGCTTCGGCCAGGAAATCGCCGGCGTGATGGAGTTCGGCATGCTGGGCCGCGGCGAGCATTCGGAAATCACGACGTTCGTCGGCAAGACGGTCGACTCCGAGCTGTCGGGCAACATGATCGACCTGTGCCCGGTCGGCGCGCTGACGAGCAAGCCGTTCCGCTACAGTGCCCGCACGTGGGAGCTGTCGCGCCGCAAATCGGTGAGCCCGCACGATTCCGTCGGCGCGAACCTCGTCGTGCAAGTGAAGAACAACCGCGTGATGCGCGTGCTGCCGTTCGAGAACGAAGCCGTCAACGAGTGCTGGATCTCGGACAAGGACCGCTTCTCGTACGAAAGCCTGAACAGCGACGAGCGCCTGACCAAGCCGATGATCAAGCAGGGCGGCGAGTGGCGCGAAGTCGACTGGCAGACCGCGCTCGAATACGTCGCGCGCGGCCTGAAGGGCATCAGCGACGACCACGGCGCGTCCGCGCTCGCCACGCTCGCGAGCCCGCACAGCACGGTCGAGGAACTGTTCCTGCTCAAGCAGCTCGCGCACGAGCTGAAGACGCCGAACGTCGACTTCCGTCTGCGTCAGACCGATTTCTCCGCGGCCGCGCAAGGCGCGCCGTGGCTCGGCATGCCGATCGCCGATCTGTCGGATGTCGATGCCGCGCTCGTCGTCGGCTCGTTCCTGCGTCGCGATCATCCGCTCTTCGCGGCGCGTCTGCGCCAGGCGGCGAAGAGCGGCGCGAAGCTGCACCTGCTGCACGCGACGGGCGACGACGCGCTGATCCCCACCGCGCAACGCATCGTCGCCGCGCCGTCGGCATGGCTCGACACGCTTGCGGGCATCGCGGCCGCCGTCGCGCAGGCGCGCGGCGTCGCGCTGCCGGACGCGCTCGCGGGCGTCGACGCGTCGGCCGCGGCGCAAGCGGTCGCGCAATCGCTCGTCAACGGCGAGCGCCGCGTCGTGCTGCTTGGCAACAGCGCGGTCCAGCATCCGCAATTCGCGCAGATCCACGCGATCGCGCAGTGGATCGCGGACAACACGGGCGCGACGCTCGGCTTCCTGACGGAAGCGGCGAACACGGTCGGCGCGCACCTCGTCGGCGCGCTGCCGGGCGCGAACGGCCTGAACGCGCGCGACGCGTTCGCGCAGCCGCGCAAGGGCTACGTGCTCCTGAACGTCGAACCCGAATTCGACACCGCCGATCCGGCGCAGGCGATCGCCGCGCTGAAGCAGGCGGAGACGGTCGTCGTGCTGTCGCCGTTCAAGTACGGCCTCGATTACGCGGACGTGCTGCTGCCGATCGCGCCGTTCACCGAGACGGCCGGCACGTACGTGAACGCGGAAGGCCGCGCGCAGTCGTTCAACGGCGTCGTGCGTCCGCTCGGCGACACGCGCCCCGCGTGGAAGGTGCTGCGCGTGCTCGGTAGCCTGCTCGGCCTGCCGAACTTCGAATACGAGACGTCGGAAGAAGTGCGCCTCGCCGCGCTCGGCGACGGCGAGATCGCGCCGCGCCTGTCGAACAAGACCGCGGCGGCGCCGGCGCGCGCGGCCGCGAAGGCGGCCAACGGGGGCCTCGAGCGCCTCGCCGACGTGCCGATCTATCATGCCGACGCGCTGTCGCGCCGCGCGGGCGCGCTGCACCTGACGGCCGCCGCGAAGACGGCGCACAAGGTGGGCCTGCCCGCCGCGCTGTTCGACAAGCTCGGTCTGAAGAACGGCGACGCGGTGCGCGTGCGCCAGGGCGATCGCACGGTGCAGTTGCCGGCCGTGCGCGACGAGAATCTTGCGGAAGCCGTCGTTCGCGTGTCGGCGGCCACGCCTGCCGGCGCAGCGCTCGGCAGCCTGTCCGGTGAACTGGTGGTGGAGAAGGCGTAAATGAGCTTGTTCGATACGATCAACTCGGGCGGAGCCCAGCTTCTCGGCGTCGCATGGCCGACGGTGTGGGCGCTCGTGCGCATCCTCGTCGTCGCCGTCGCGATCCTGCTGAGCGTCGCGTACCTGATTCTGTGGGAGCGCAAGCTGATCGGCTGGATGCACGTGCGTCTCGGTCCGAACCGCGTCGGCCCTGCGGGCCTCTTGCAGCCGATCGCCGACGTGCTGAAGCTGCTGCTGAAGGAAGTGATTCATCCGACGGCCGCGAGCCGCTGGCTGTATCTGATCGCGCCCGTCATGACGGTCGTGCCGGCGTTCGCCGTGTGGGCGGTGATCCCGTTCCAGGCGGGCGCGGTGCTCGCGAACGTCAACGCGGGGCTGCTGTACGCGATGGCGATCTCGTCGATCGGCGTCTACGCGGTGATTCTCGCCGGCTGGGCGTCGAACTCGAAGTACGCGTTCCTCGGCGCGATGCGCGCGGCCGCGCAGATGGTGTCGTACGAAATCTCGATGGGCTTCGCGCTCGTGCTCGTGCTGATGACGGCGGGCAGCCTGAACCTGTCGGAGATCGTCGGCTCGCAGCAACACGGCTTCTTCGCGGGCCACGGCGTCAACTTCCTGTCGTGGAACTGGCTGCCGCTGCTGCCCGTCTTCGTCATCTATTTCATCTCGGGCATCGCCGAGACGAACCGCCACCCGTTCGACGTGGTGGAAGGCGAGTCGGAAATCGTCGCGGGTCACATGATCGACTACTCGGGGATGGCGTTCGCGCTGTTCTTCCTCGCCGAGTACATCAACATGATCGTGATCTCGGCGCTTGCGGCGACGCTGTTCCTCGGCGGCTGGGATGCGCCGTTCGAATTCCTGTCGTTCATTCCGGGCATCTTCTGGCTGGTGCTGAAAGTCTTCGCGCTGCTGTCGGTGTTCATTTGGGCCCGTGCGACGTTCCCGCGCTACCGCTACGACCAGATCATGCGCCTCGGCTGGAAGGTATTCCTGCCGGTCTGCGTGATCTGGGTGATCGTGGTCGGTTTCTGGATGATGTCGCCGCTGAATATCTGGAAATAAGGGGCGGACGAAATCATGACGGCAATCCAACATTTTTTTAAGACCTTCTTCCTGACCGAGCTGCTGAAGGGGCTCGCGCTGACGGGGCGCTACACGTTCAAGCGCAAGTTCACCGTGCAGTTCCCCGAGGAGAAGACGCCGATTTCGCCGCGCTTTCGCGGGCTGCACGCGCTGCGCCGCTACGAGAACGGCGAGGAGCGGTGCATCGCGTGCAAGCTGTGCGAAGCGGTGTGCCCGGCCATGGCGATCACGATCGAATCGGAGACGCGCGCGGACAACACCCGCCGCACGACGCGCTACGACATCGACCTGACGAAGTGCATCTTCTGCGGTTTCTGCGAGGAGAGCTGCCCAGTCGATTCGATCGTCGAGACGCAGATCCTCGAATACCACGGCGAGAAGCGCGGCGATCTGTACTTCACGAAGGAAATGCTGCTCGCGGTGGGTGATCGCTACGAGAAGGAGATCGCGGCCGCGAAGGCCGCCGATGCGCGGTATCGCTAATCCGATGCGCCGGCCCGGGAGCGGGCCGGCAAGCTGCGGCGAAGCCGCGGCACGCCCGGCGGTGCCAGCCAACCGCGCCTGACAATGGCCTAATGATGAACCGGTAATCATGGACTTCACGACCGTACTCTTCTACATCTTCTCGCTGCTCCTCGTGGTGTCGGGGCTGAAGGTGATCACTTCGCGCAACCCGGTGGCGTCTGCGCTCTTCCTCGTGCTCGCGTTCTTCAACGCGGCCGCGATCTGGATGCTGCTCGAGGCCGAGTTCCTCGCGATCCTGCTGGTGCTCGTCTACGTGGGCGCGGTGATGGTGCTGTTCCTCTTCGTCGTGATGATGCTCGACATCAACGTCGACGTGTTGCGCCGAGACTTCAAGCGCTTCGTGCCGATGGCGACCGTGATCGGCGCGATCATCGTCGTCGAGACGGCGCTGATCCTCTGGCGCGGCTACGGCGCGACGGCCTCGCCCGTGCGCGACATGGCCGCGGGCGCGCTCGCCGGCATGCCGAACACGAAGCTGATCGGCAAGGTCATCTACACCGACTACATCTTCGCGTTCGAAATCGCGGGGCTCGTGCTGCTCGTCGCGATCATCGCCGCAGTCGCGCTGACCGCGCAGAAGGGCAAGGACAGCAAGCGCCAGCGCGTGTCCGAGCAGGTGAAGGTGCGCCGCGAGGATCGCGTGCGCCTCGTGAAGATGCAAGCCGACAAGCCGCAGCCGGAAACCGCCGCGAGCGACGCCGCGTCGGGCGGGAACAACGGCTAAGCGGAGGAGAAGAATCTATGTTGACCTTGGCTCATTACCTCGTGCTCGGCGCGATCCTGTTCGCGATCGCGATCGTCGGGATTTTCCTGAACCGCCGCAACATCATCATCATCCTGATGGCGATCGAACTGATGCTGCTCGCGGTGAACACCAACTTCGTCGCGTTCTCGCACTACCTGGGCGACGTGCACGGCCAGATCTTCGTGTTCTTCGTGCTGACCGTCGCCGCAGCGGAAGCCGCGATCGGCCTCGCGATTCTGGTGACTCTGTTCCGTAAGCTCGACACGATCAATGTCGAGGATCTCGATCAGCTCAAAGGTTAATTTCAGGCAACGCTGTTATGTCAACGACACTCAATGAAAACCTGCTGCTGGCGATTCCGCTCGCTCCGCTGGCCGGCTCGCTGATTGCGGGGCTGTTCGGCAACGCGGTGGGCCGCAAAGGCGCGCACCGCGTGACGATTCTCGGCGTCGCGATCTCGTTCATCCTTTCCGCGATGGTGTTCTTCCAGGTGCTGGACGGCGCGAGCTACAACGCGACCGTCTACGAATGGATGAACGTCGGCTCGCTGAAGCTCGAGGTAGGCTTCCTCGTCGACACGCTGACCGCGATGATGATGGTGGTCGTCACGTTCGTGTCGCTGATGGTGCACGTCTACACGATCGGCTACATGTCGGAAGAGGACGGCTATCAGCGCTTCTTCTCGTACATTTCGCTCTTCACGTTCTCGATGCTGATGCTCGTGATGAGCAACAACTTCCTGCAGCTGTTCTTCGGCTGGGAAGCGGTGGGGCTCGTGTCGTACCTGCTGATCGGCTTCTACTTCACGCGTGAGAGCGCGATCTACGCGAACATGAAGGCGTTCCTCGTGAACCGCGTCGGCGACTTCGGCTTTTTGCTCGGCATCGGCCTCATCCTCGCGTACGCGGGCTCGATGAACTACGGCGAAGTGTTCGCGAAGCGCGCGGAACTCGCGGCGCTGCATTTTCCGGGCACCCAGTGGGGCCTGCTGACCGTCGCGTGCATTTGCCTCTTCATCGGCGCGATGGGTAAATCCGCGCAGTTCCCGCTGCACGTGTGGCTGCCCGACTCGATGGAAGGCCCGACGCCGATCTCCGCGCTGATTCACGCGGCGACGATGGTGACGGCCGGCATCTTCATGGTCACGCGCATGTCGCCGCTCTTCGAGCTGTCCGACGCCGCGCTGTCGTTCATCACGGTGATCGGCGCGATCACGGCGCTCTTCATGGGCTTCCTCGGCATCGTCCAGAACGACATCAAGCGCGTCGTCGCTTACTCGACGCTGTCGCAGCTCGGCTACATGACGGTCGCGCTCGGCGTGTCCGCGTACCCGGTCGCCGTGTTCCACCTGATGACGCACGCGTTCTTCAAGGCGCTCCTGTTCCTCGGCGCGGGCTCGGTGATCATCGGCATGCACCACGATCAGGACATGCGCAACATGGGCGGCCTGCGCAAATACATGCCGATCACGTGGATCACGTCGCTCGTCGGCTCGCTCGCGCTGATCGGCACGCCGTTCTTCTCGGGCTTCTACTCGAAGGACTCGATCATCGACGCGGTGAAGCTGTCGCACCTGCCGGGCTCGGGCTTCGCGTATTTCGCGGTCGTCGCGAGCGTGTTCGTCACCGCGCTGTATTCGTTCCGGATGTACTTCCTCGTCTTCCACGGCGAAGAGCGCTTCCGTCATCCGAAGGAATTCGGCAACAACCACGGCGCCGAATCGGCCGCGCATCACGGCCATGATGATGACCATGGTCACGGCCACGCGCACGAACCGCACGAAACGCCTTGGGTTGTCTGGCTGCCGCTCGTGCTGCTCGCGATTCCGTCGGTCGTCATCGGTGCGATCGCGATCGGCCCGATGCTGTACGGCGACTTCTTCCAGCACGGCGTCGCGTTCGACAAGGTGATCTTCATCGGCCAGAACCACCCGGCGCTCGCCGAGATGGCGGAGGAGTTCCACGGCTGGGCGGCGCTCGGTCTGCATTCGATCTCGTCGCTGCCGCTCTGGTTCGCGCTCGCGGGCGTCGTCGTCGCGTGGTTCCTGTACCTGAAGCGCCCGGATCTGCCGGCCGCGATCCGTCGCGCGTTCGGCCCGATCTACACGCTGCTCGACAACAAGTACTACATGGACAAGATCAACGAGGTCGCGTTCGCGAAGGGTTCGGTCGCGATCGGCCGCGGTCTGTGGAAGGAAGGCGACGTCGTGGTGATCGACGGCCTCGTCAACGGCAGCGCGCGCTTCATCGGCTGGTTCGCCGGCGTGATCCGCTTCCTCCAATCCGGTTACATCTATCACTACGCGTTCGCCATGATCATCGGCATGCTGGGGCTCCTGACCCTGTTTGTAACGCTCGGCGGCAAATAAGGCGGGGACGACTAATGCACTCTTTTCCGATTCTCAGTACCGCGATCTGGTTGCCGATCGTCTTCGGCCTCATCGTGCTCGCGGTCGGCTCCGACAAGAATCCGGGCGCGGCGCGCTGGATCGCGCTGATCGGCTCGCTCGCCGGCCTCGCCGTCACGATCCCGCTGATCACGGGCTTCGACTCGAGCACCGCCGCGCTGCAGTTCGTCGAGCAAACGAGCTGGATCGAACGTTTCAACATCACGTATCACCTGGGCGTCGACGGCATCTCGATGTGGTTCGTCGTGCTGACCGCGCTCATCACGGTGATCGTCGTGATCGCCGGCTGGGAGGTGATCACCGAGCACGTGTCGCAGTATCTCGCCGCGTTCCTGATCCTCTCGGGGATCATGATCGGCGTGTTCTCGTCGGCTGACGGCCTGCTGTTCTACGTGTTCTTCGAGGCGACGCTGATTCCGATGTACATCATCATCGGCGTGTGGGGCGGCCCGAACCGCGTGTACGCGGCGTTCAAGTTCTTCCTGTACACGCTCGCCGGCTCGCTGCTGATGCTGGTCGCGCTGATCTACCTGTACACGGAAACGCATTCGTTCGACCTGGCTACGTGGCAGAACGCGAAGATCGCGATGACGCCGCAGGTGCTGCTCTTCATCGCGTTCTTCCTCGCGTTCGCGGTGAAGGTGCCGATGTGGCCGGTGCACACCTGGCTGCCGGACGCGCACGTGGAAGCGCCGACGGGCGGCTCGGTCGTGCTGGCCGCGATCATGCTGAAGCTCGGCGCATACGGTTTCCTGCGCTTCTCCCTGCCTATTACGCCGGACGCGAGCCACTTCTTCGCGCCCGTCGTGATCGCGCTGTCGCTGATTGCGGTGATCTACATCGGCCTCGTCGCGATGGTGCAGGCGGACATGAAGAAGCTCGTCGCATATTCGTCGATCGCGCACATGGGCTTCGTCACGCTCGGCTTCTTCATCTTCAACCAGCTCGGCGTCGAAGGCGCGATCGTCCAGATGATCTCGCACGGCTTCGTGTCGGGCGCGATGTTCCTTTGCATCGGCGTGCTGTACGACCGCGTGCACTCGCGCCAGATCGCCGATTACGGCGGCGTCGTCAACGTGATGCCGAAGTTCGCCGCGTTCGCGATGCTGTTCTCGATGGCGAACTGCGGCCTGCCGGGCACGTCGGGTTTCGTCGGCGAGTTCATGGTGATCCTCGCCGCCGTCCAGTTCAATTTCTGGATCGCGTTCGGCGCGGCGTTCACGCTGATTCTCGGTGCGGCGTACACGCTGTGGATGTACAAGCGCGTGTACTTCGGCGCGGTGGCGAACGATCACGTTGCGAAGCTGAAGGACATCAGCCGCCGCGAATTCACGATGCTCGCCGTGCTCGCCGCGTTCACGCTGCTGATGGGCCTTTATCCGAAGCCCTTTACCGACGTGATGCACGTTTCCGTGGAAAACCTCCTCTCCCACGTCGCGCAGTCGAAACTGCCGCTGGCCCAGTAAGCCCGAGCGGAGGATACAAAGATCATGCAAAACGCACCTATGAATGTCCTGTTGCCTGATGCGCTGGTGATGGTCGCCATCGTCGTCGCGTGGCTGAACGACACCTTCGTCGGCGCGGCCGGCCGCCGCCTCACGTATCTGATCGCGGTCGTCGCGTCGGCCGCGGCGGGCGTGTGGTTCGCGCTGCAAGCGCTCGACCCGCAGCAGTACTACTTCTTCTCGCGGATGGTCGTCGTCGATTCGTTCGCGAGCGCGATGAAGGCGGTGGTGTCGATCGGCTTCGCCGTGACGCTCGTCTACTCGCGCAGGTATCTCGAGGATCGCGACCTGTTCCGCGGCGACGTGTTCCTGCTCGGCATGTTCTCGCTGCTCGGCCAGCTCGTGATGATCTCGGGCAACAACTTCCTGACGCTGTACCTCGGCCTCGAGCTGATGTCGCTGTCGCTGTACGCGGTGATCGCGCTGCGCCGCGACGCGGCGCAATCGAGCGAAGCGGCGATGAAGTACTACGTGCTCGGCGCGCTCGCCTCGGGTTTCGTGCTGTACGGGATCTCGATGCTGTACGGCGCGACGGGTTCGCTCGAGCTGAACGAAGTGCTGAAGGCGGTCGCATCGGGCCGCATCAACGACGCGGTGCTGCTGTTCGGCGTGATCTTCATCGTCGCGGGCGTTGCGTTCAAGCTCGGCGCGGTGCCGTTCCACATGTGGGTGCCGGACGTCTACCAGGGCGCGCCGACCGCGATGACGCTCTTCGTCGGCGGCGGCCCGAAGGTCGCGGCGTTCGCGTGGGGCCTGCGCTTCCTCGTGATGGGCCTGTTGCCGCTCGCGGTCGATTGGCAGGAAATGCTCGTGATCCTCGCGGCGCTGTCGCTCATCGTCGGCAACATCACCGGCATCGTCCAGCGCAACATCAAGCGGATGCTCGCGTACTCGGCGATCTCGAACATGGGCTTCGTGCTGCTCGGCCTGCTCGCGGGCGTCGTCAACGGCAATCCGGCGTCGGCGGCGAGCGCGTACAGCTCGGCGATGTTCTACATGATCGTCTACCTCGTGACGACGCTCGGCTCGTTCGGCGTCGTGATGCTGCTCGCCCGTCGCGACTTCGAAGCCGAAACGCTCGACGACTTCAAGGGTCTCAACAAGCGCAGCCCGGTGTTCGCGTTCGTGATGATGGTGATGATGTTCTCGCTCGCCGGCATTCCGCCGGCGGTCGGCTTCTACGCGAAGCTCGCAGTCCTCGAGGCGACGGTCAACGCCGGCCTCACGTGGCTCGCCGTGCTTGCCGTCATCACGTCGCTGTTCGGTGCGTTCTACTATCTGCGCATCGTCAAGCTGATGTACTTCGACGCGCCGCAGGACACGACGCCGATCGCGGGCGACGCGTGCAAGCGCGCGATCCTCGTGCTGAACGGCCTCGCCGTCGTCGTGCTCGGCATCGTGCCGGGCCCGCTGATGACGGTCTGCCTGCAGGCGATCAGCCACACGCTGCCGCTGTAATGTCGGCGGCCGGCTGGTTCATCGTGCTGTTGGCGCTCGCCGGCGCCAACTTGCCGTTCCTGAATCAGCGCCTGTTCGCCGTCGTGCCGCTCAAGAGCGGGGCGACGGCGAAAAAGAGCGCATGGCTGCGGATCGGCGAGCTGATCGTGCTGTATTTCGTCGTCGGCGCGCTGGGCTTCTGGCTCGAATCGCGCGCCGGCAACCGCTTCGAACAGGGCTGGCAGTTCTACGCGATCACCCTCAGTCTTTTCGTGGTGTTCGCGTTTCCCGGCTTCACGTTCCAGTATCTCGTCAAACGGCGCTGACGGCGTAGGCCGTCGCGCCCCACTGCGGAGCCGCCGATGGCCGACTTGCCGAATCACGACGCCACCCTCACCGAAACTTGCATCGAAAGCGAAGCCGTCTACGACGGCTCGTTCCTGAAGGTCAGGCGCGATACGGTGCGCCTGCCCGACGGCAAGCATGCGACCCGCGAATACGTGACGCATCCGGGCGCCGTGATGGTCATTCCGCTCTTCGACGACGGCCGTGTGCTGATGGAGAGCCAGTACCGCTATCCGATCGGCAAGGTGATGGCCGAATTTCCGGCGGGCAAGCTCGATCCGGACGAAGGCGCGCTCGCATGCGCGGTTCGCGAGCTGCGCGAGGAAACCGGCTATAGCGCGCGCGAGTACGTGTTCCTCACGCGAATTCATCCGATCATTTCGTATTCGACGGAATTCATCGACGTCTATCTCGCGCGCGGCCTGACGGCGGGCGAGCGCAAGCTCGACGACGGCGAGTTCCTTGAGACGTTCACGGCGACGTTGCCGGATCTGCTCGAATGGGTGCGCACCGGCCGGATCAGCGACGTCAAGACGATCATCGGCACGATGTGGCTGGAGAAGGCGATGTCCGGCGCGTGGCCGCTCGGCGACGCGATCCGGCCATAAAGTCGGGCCGAGCGGGACATTTTGCGAAGGGATACAATCGGTGCGACGGTTCGCTCGATCGCGTCCTTTTTCGAACTGAATTTAGCACGATCGTTCAAAAAATTTCCATTTGCGATACACTGGCAGCACGCCCTGATTCAGCATGAAGGTCCTCGATTTACAGTGCCCGCAAGGCCATCGGTTCGAAGGCTGGTTCGCGTCGGCCGATGAGTTCGAAGCGCAGTTGTCCCGCAAGCTGGTCGAATGCCCGGTTTGCGGTGCGACCGAGGTCAGCCGCATGCCGTCCGCGCCGCGCCTGAATTTGTCGGGTGCGACGCAGGCGCAGCCGGTCGATCCGCGCGAACTGCAGGCGCAGGCGATGCGTGCGCTGCGCGAGGTGCTCGCGAAGACCGAGAACGTGGGCGAGCGCTTCGCCGAGGAAGCGCGGCGCATTCACTACAACGAAGCGCCCGCGCGCAACATTCGCGGCGTGACCACGCCCGAAGACGCGCAAGCCTTGGCCGAAGAGGGCATCGACGTGATGCCGCTGCCGGTTCCCGCCGCGCTGAAAGAGCCTTTGCAGTGATCGATCGCTGATCGCTGTGCGGCCGCAGGCGGCCGCCGGCGCGGTCAGAGGAGACACTGCGCATGGATCTCGATTATTCCCCCGCCGACGACGCGTTCCGCGCCGAAGTCCGCGCCTGGCTCGAGGCGAATCTGCCTCGCGCGCTGCGCGACAAGGTTCTCAACCACAAGCGTCTGAATCGCGACGATTTCGCGAGCTGGCACCGGCTGCTCGGTGCGCGAGGCTGGTCCGCTTCCGCGTGGCCCGCCGAGTACGGCGGTCCCGGCTGGAACGCGACGCAGCGCCACATCTGGGACGAGGAGTGCGCGCGAATCGGCGCGCCGCCCGTGCTGCCGTTCGGCGTGTCGATGGTCGCGCCGGTACTGATGAAGTACGGCAGCGAAGCGCAAAAGCGCCACTATCTGCCGCGAATTCTCGACGGCACCGACTGGTGGTGCCAGGGCTACTCGGAGCCCGGCTCGGGCTCGGATCTCGCGTCGCTGCGCACGCGAGCCGAACGCCGCGGTGATCATTACGTCGTCAACGGCCAGAAGACCTGGACGACGCTCGGCCAGTACGCCGACATGATGTTTTGCCTCGTGCGCACCGATCCCGAAGCGAAGAAGCAGGAAGGGATCTCGTTCCTGCTGATCGACATGAAATCGCCCGGCATCACCGTGCGCCCGATCATCACGCTAGACGAGGATCACGAAGTCAACGAAGTGTTCTTCGAGGACGTGAAGGTGCCCGTCGAGAATCTCGTCGGCGAGGAAAATCGCGGCTGGACCTATGCGAAGTATCTGCTCGGGCACGAGCGCAGCGGGATCGCGCGCGTCGGCGCGTCGAAGCGCGAGCTCGATTTCCTCAAGCGCATCGCGTCGCGCGAGCGCAAGAACGGCAAGCCGCTCATCGCCGATCCCGTGTTCGCCGCGAAGATCGCCGCGCTCGAGATCGAGCTGATGGCGCTGGAAGTGACGGTGCTGCGCGTCGTCAGCAGCGAGGCGAGCGGGCGCGGGCCGGGGCCCGAGGCGTCGATGCTGAAGATCAAGGGCACCGAGATCCAGCAGGCGCTGACCGAGCTGATGGTCGACGCGATCGGGCCGCTCGCCGCGCCGTTCGACGCGCCGTTCCTCGAAGGCGAGCGCGAGCACAGCGTCGCGGGCGACGACGACGCGGCGCCGCTCGCCGCGTATTACTTCAACTACCGCAAGACGTCGATCTACGGCGGTTCGAACGAAATCCAGAAGAACATCATCGCGCAGATGATTCTCGGACTGTGAGGAGCGCCGCCATGAACTTCACCTTCAGCGAAGAACAACAGCAATTCGCGGACGCGCTGCGCCGCTATCTCGACGAGCGCTACGGCTTCGACGCGCGGCGCGCGATCGTCCATTCGGACGCGGGCGTATCCGCCGACCAGTGGCGCGCGTTCGCCGAGCTCGGCCTTACCGCGCTGCCCGTGCCCGAAGCGCACGGCGGCTTCGGCGGCGGCGCCGTCGACATGCTCGTCGCGACGCAGGAGCTCGGGCGCGCGCTCGTCGTCGAGCCCTATTGGGCGACGGCGGTCGGGATCGAGGCGGTGCGCGTCGCGGGCTCGGGCGGCGGCGAGGACGCCGCGCTCCTCGAGCGTGTCGCGCAGGGCGACGCGAAGCTCGCGGTCGCGTTCCACGAGCCGCACGCGCGCCACGATCTGTTCGCGATCGAGACGACCGCGCGGCCCGACGGCGAAGCATTCGTGCTGAGCGGCGTCAAGTCGGTCGTCCGGCACGGCGCGCAGGCGGACGTGCTGATCGCGCCCGCGCGGCTGCCGAACGGCGCGATCGGTCTGTTCGCCATCGCACGCGGCGCGGCGGGCGCGGACGTCGTCGACTACCGGACGATCGACGGCCAGCGCGCGGCGACGATCCGCCTGTCGAACACGCCCGCGCGCGCGCTCGCGGGCGGCGAGCGTGACGCGGCCGCACTCGAGCGGATCGCGGATTACGGGATCGTGCTGTTGTGCGGCGAAGCGATCGGCGCGCTCGACGCGCTCAACCGCGCGACGCTCGACTATACGAAGACGCGCCAGCAGTTCGGCGTGCCGATCGCGCGCTTCCAGGCGCTGCAGCACCGGATGGTCGACATGCTGATCCACGCCGAGCAGGCGCGCTCGCTCACGTATCTCGCGGCGGTGCGCTACGCGAGCGACGATGCGAACGCGCGCCGCAAGGCGGTGTCGGCGGCGAAGGTCCGCGTCGGCCAGGCCGCGCGCTTCGTCGGCCAGCAGGCAGTGCAACTGCACGGCGGGATGGGCGTCACCGATGAAGTCGCGGCCGCGCATCTGTTCAAGCGCCTGTCGATCATCGAAACGACGCTCGGCGACGTCGATCATCACCTCGCACGCTTTGCGTCGCTGCCGGATTTCGCGGCGCTGCAGGATGCCTGAGCGGGCGGCGCCCCCCGCCCGTTTCATTTCACGGAGAAGCTCGATGGGTATCAGTTACGAAGACCTGGAAGTCGGCGGCAGCACTGAAGTCGGCAAGCATCGATTCACGGACGACGAGATCGTCACGTTCGCTCAGGCGTACGATCCGCAACCTTTTCACGTCGACTCGGAAGCGGCGAAGGCGTCGATGTTCGGCGGGCTCGTCGCGAGCGGCTGGCACACGTGCTCGGTGTTCATGGGCATGCTCGTGCGCAACGTGCTGCAGGGCTCGACGAGCATGGGCTCGCCCGGCATCGAGGAGATCCGCTGGATCAAGCCGGTGCGCGCGGGCGACACGATCACGATGTACAGCAAGGTCCTCGACAAGCGGCTGTCCGCGAGCCGGCCGGATCGCGGGATCGTGACGACCGAATGGGAGGGCGTCAACGAAGCGGGCGAGACCGTCATCACCGTGCGCTCGAAGGTGATCTTCGGGTTGCGTTCGCCGCAGGGGGGCGCATGACGGCGGGCGCGAGCGATCCGCCGCTCGTCGCGTCGGCCGATGCGCTGCGCGCGCGGGTCGGCGGGGCGCCGCTCGCGAGCGGCTGGATCGACGTCGGCCAGGCGCGCGTCGACCGGTTCGCCGCCGCGACGGACGATCATCAGTGGATCCACGTCGATCCCGAGCGCGCCGCGCGCGAGTCGCCGTTCGGCGGCCCGATCGCGCACGGCTTCCTTACGCTGTCGCTGATTCCGGCGCTGATGACGGACACGCTGCGCTTCGAGCAGCGGATGGGCGTGAACTACGGCCTGAATCGCGTGCGCTTCCTGAAGCCGGTGCCGGTCGGCTCGCGCGTGCGTGCGCTCTTCGCGCTGAAGGAGACGGGGCCGGCGAAGCAGGGCGGCGTGCAGGCGGTCTGGGCGGTGTCGGTGGAGGTCGAGCTGGGCGGCGAGCCGGTGCCGGCCTGCGCGGCCGAGTTCATCACGCTGCATTATTTCTGAGCGGGGTTCGCGCGGCGCAGGTGAGTGTGGTTTGACGCACGGACATGCGACCTTTCGGAAACATATCGTGCCCTTACAACGATCAGGAAGGGGACGATGATGAACCGATCACAGCGGGTTCTCGCCGTATGCGCCGCCGCGTGGGCGCTCGCCGCCGGCGGCACGGCGCGGGCATGGGCCGCGCCCGCCGACGTCACTGTCTATCCGGCGGGCAATGGCGGCGACCAGGCCGACGCGCTGCAACGGGCGCTCGATGCGTTGCAGACCGGCCAGCGCCTCGTGCTCGCGCCGGGGCAGTACGCCGTCGGGCGTTCGCTGATCGTGAGGAACACGCAGGTCGTGGTGTCCGGCTACGGCGCGACGCTCGTCGCGACGAACGACGCCGACCAGACCATCGAGATGCGCGGCCAGAATTCGACGCTCGTCGGCGTCACGCTGGTCGGCACGGGCACGACGCGGCTGTCGACGCCGGAATCGGCGAAGGTGGACGTGACGGGCGCGGGCGTTCAGGTGCTCGACGTCACGGTGCGCGGCGGCGCGAGCGCGGGCATCTTCGTGTTCGGCGGCGCGGACGTCGCCATTGTCGGCAACACCGTCCAGGACACGCTGGCCGACGGCATCCACGCCACGTACGGTTCGCGCAACGTGCTGGTGCGCGACAACACGGTGCGCAACACCGGCGACGACATGGTCGCGGTCGTCAGCTACCAGGCGGACGGCAAGCTCAGCAGCAACGTGCTGATCCAGAACAACAAGCTGCTCGGCAACTACTGGGGGCGCGGCGCGACCGTGGTCGGCGGAGCGGACGTGACGATCACCGGCAACACGGTGCAGAACGTGCAGAAGGCCGCCGGAATCCTCGTGGGGCAGGAGGACGGCTGGAACACCTACGATGCGCGCAACGTCATCGTGTCGAACAACACGGTGTCGGAGATCGAATTGCCCGATCCGAACAACACGCGCTCGCCGGCCTACATGGCCGCGATCGACGTCAACACCTGGTCGGGCAAGGCGACGGGCGTGTCCGTGACCGACAACCGGATTTCCCGAGTCCAGTACGCCGGCATACGAGCGCTCGGCAACGTCTGCCAGTTGCGCGTGTCGCGCAATGCGCTCGCGTCGATCGGCGACACGCCGATCGCGTTGCAGCAGGCGCCGGGCTGCGCGGCGGGCCAGATCGTGTGCGTGGCGAATACGCTCGACGGCGCCGCACTCGCGTCGCCGGCAGGGTGCTCGGCGACGGACGGCTTGACGATCACCGGAGCGAACGTCGCGCGCCTGCCGCAGGTGCGCGAGTACTTGCGGCAGGCGCCGACGTCGTCCGCGGCGAAGGCGGGCGCCGTCGCATCGGGCGTGCGAGGGGCCGGCGCTTAGCGGCTTTGGTCCGCGCGTGGATTGCCGCCCATTCGCGGTGGCGCATCGCGGTTCTTTCCGCGACGGACGTGTGGGGCCGCGCGTTGCGTCGGCGCGGGAGCCGGAGTGGACGCGGCGCGTCGCGGCGGCGTCGAGGGACGGTGGCGGGGCGGCCGCGCGCATGGCCCGCCGGGTGTTCGCTTCGCGGCGCGAAGCCCGCCTCAGGCGGGCGGCGGCGCGTGACGTGCGAGCTCGAGCTTCGCGATCGCGTTGCGATGGACCTCGTCCGGCCCGTCCGCGAAACGCAGCGTGCGGGCCGACGCGTACGCATACGCAAGCGGGAAGTCGTCGCTGACGCCGCCGCCGCCGTGCGCCTGGATCGCCCAGTCGATCACCTGGCACGCCATGTTCGGCGCAACCACCTTGATCATCGCGATCTCGCCGCGCGCGCCCTTGTTGCCGACGGTGTCCATCATGTACGCGGTCTTCAGCGTGAGGAGCCGCGCCTGTTCGATCATGCAGCGCGCTTCGGCGATCCGCTCCTGCGTGACCGTCTGCGCGGCGACCGGCTTGCCGAACGCGATCCGCTCCGACGCACGCCGGCACATCAGCTCGAGCGCGCGCTCCGCGAGCCCGATGAGCCGCATGCAGTGATGGATGCGGCCCGGCCCGAGCCGGCCCTGCGCGATCTCGAAGCCGCGTCCTTCGCCGAGCAGCAGGTTCGACGCCGGCACGCGCACGTTCTCGAGCGTGATCTCCATGTGGCCGTGCGGCGCGTCGTCGTAGCCGAACACGTTGAGCGGCCGATGCACGGTGACGCCGGGCGCCTCCGACGGCACGAGGATCATCGATTGCTGCGCGTGGCGGGGCGCGTCGGGGTCCGTCTTGCCCATCACGATATAGAGCTTGCAGCGCGGATCGCCCGCGCCCGACGACCACCACTTGTGACCGTTGATCACGTAGTCGCCGCCGTCGCGCTCGATGCGGGTCCGGATGTTCGTCGCATCCGACGACGCGACTTCGGGCTCCGTCATCAGGAACGCCGAGCGGATCGCGCCGTCGAGGAGCGGCTCGAGCCACGCCGCCTTGTGCGCGTCGGTGCCGTAACGCTCGAGCGTCTCCATGTTGCCGGTGTCGGGCGCGTTGCAGTTGAAGACTTCGGGCGCCCACGGCACACGGCCCATGATTTCGCAAAGCGGCGCGTACTCGAGATTCGTGAGACCCGCGCCGCGCGTCGAAGCGGGCAGGAACAGGTTCCACAAGCCCGCCGCGCGCGCCTTCGGCTTCAGCGTCTCGATCAGCTCCACCGGCTGCCATGCGTTGCCGGCGCGCCGGTTGCGCGCGATCTCTTCGTGGAACGCGCGCTCGTTCGGATAGATGTGCTCGTCGAAGAACGCGTTGAGCCGCGCGCGCAGCGCGTCGACTTTCGGGGAGTAATCGAAATGCATGGCTGCCTCGCTGGTCGGTCGGTTCGGTGAGGGAAGGGCGCGCCGCTAACGCGTGCGCTGCGCGTAGCGCCACGCAAGCTCGGCCATCGGCCGCGCGCGCCGGCCGGCATCGAGCGCCTGCGCGCTCGATGCGGTGCCGTCGACGACGCGCTTCATGATGCCTTGCAGGATCGCCGCGATCCGGAACATGTTGTATGCGAGATAGAAGTTCCAGTTCTCGGGAATCGTGAGGCCCGTGCGCTCGCAGTAACGCGCGACGTAATGCGTTTCGTCGGGAATTCCGAGCGCCGGCAGATCGAGCCCCGCGATGCCGCGAAAGCTCTCCGGCGCGACGTGCCACGCCATGCAGTGATACGCGAAGTCGGCGAGCGGATCGCCGAGCGTCGACAGTTCCCAGTCGAGCACGGCGAGCACGCGCGGCGCGTGCGGATCGAAGATCAGGTTGTCGAGCCGATAGTCGCCGTGCACGATCGACACGCGCGCGTCGGTTTCGGCTTCCGGGCGCAGATGCCGCGGCAGCCAGTCGATCAGCCGGTGCATCGCGTCGATCGGCTCGGTCTCCGACGCGAGGTACTGCTTGCTCCAGCGCGCGATCTGGCGCGCGAGATAGTTGCCGGCCTTGCCGTAGTCGGCGAGCCCGACCGTGTGCGGATCGATCGAATGCAGCGCGGCGATCACGCGGTTCATTTCGTCGTAATGGCGGCCGCGCTCGGCGGGCGTCATGCCGGGCAGCGACGGGTCCCACAGCACGCGGCCGTCGACGAACGCCATCACGTAGAACGCGCGGCCGATCACGCTTTCGTCGTCGCAAAGCGCGAGCATCCGCGCGACGGGCACGTCCGTGCCCGCGAGCGCGGCCATTACCCGATACTCGCGCTCGATCGCGTGCGCGGACGGCAGCAGCTTCGCCGCGGGCGCGGGTTTCGCGCGCAGCACGTAGCTGCGCGCGGGCGTGACGAGCTTGAACGTCGGATTCGACTGGCCGCCCTTGAACTGCTCGACGGAAAGCGGGCCGGCGAAGCCGTCGACGTGCTTCGCGAGCCACGCGGCGAGCGCGTCGGCGTCGAAGCGCTGCGCGTCGCCGACGGGGCGCGTGCCTTCGAATGCGGCGTAATCGGTCGGCTTGGACTGCGGATCGTGCTCGGCTGCCATCGTCTCCTCCGGGGCCGTTCGACGCGCCTACTCGCGCGTGCTCTGCAAGAACTGGTGGTACAGCACTTCCATCGTCGTGTTGCGCATGTCGCGGTGCAGTGCCTCGGGCGGC
This sequence comes from Burkholderia savannae, assembly GCF_001524445.2. Lineage (NCBI taxonomy): Bacteria > Pseudomonadati > Pseudomonadota > Betaproteobacteria > Burkholderiales > Burkholderiaceae > Burkholderia > Burkholderia savannae. The sequence goes on along the minus strand of NZ_CP013417.1, from coordinate 2,702,157 downwards.
GAATAGTTGACGAGCCGCACGACCCAGTCGTCGTCGCGCTCGCCGACGTCGAGCGCGTTGATGCAGCCCGCCGACTGTGACAGCGTGCCGATGAAGAGCCGATGCCCGGGCACCGTCGCATGCGAGAGCAGCGCGCAATTCACGCCGCCGTGCAGCACGAGCAGCACCGTGTCCCACGACGGATTCGCGCGCAGTGCGGCGAGCGGCGGCAGCACGCGGTCGATCAGCTCGCCGATCGTCTCGCCGCCGAGAAAGCGCGTGTGCTCGGCGACGATGCCGTCGAGCACGCGCAGGAACGCGGCTTCCTGTTCCTCGGGCGGGATGTCGGCGAGAAAGCCGCCGCGGATCTCTCGCCACGCGGGCTCGATATCGATGTCGAGCTGCTGGCCGGCCTCGGCAAGCACGCGCTGCGCGGTCTCGATCGTGCGCGGCAGGCCGCTCGTGATCACGCGGTCGAAACGCACGTTCTGCTCGGCGAACGCGCGCCCGGCGGCGCGCGCTTGCATGCGGCCGCGCTCGTTGAGCGGCACGGCGTCCTGGTCGAACGGGCGGCCGCTCGCATCGAAATAGGTGACGTCGCCGTGGCGCATCAGATAGATGCGGCGGCGCTTCGGCAATTGATAGGGCATGGGTGGACGTTAGCGTTTGTAGATAGGAGCGCGCTTGTCGAGGAACGCGGTGATGCCTTCGAGCGCGTCCGCATGGTGCAGCGACGCGACGAAGTGATCGCGCTCGGCGGCGAGATGCGCGGCGAGCGGCTGCGTCTGCGCGTCGGCGATCAGCGATTTGATCCGCGCGAGCGCGTTCGGCGACATCCTGCCGAGCTCGTCGGCCCACGCGATCGCCTCGTCGCGCGCGGCGCCCGGCTTCGTCAGGCGGTTCACGACGCCGAGCGCATGCAGCCGCGTTGCGGCGGCCGGCTTGCCCTCGAACAGGATCTCGGCCGCGAGCGCGCGGGGCAGCGCGCGCGCGAGGAACCACGAGCCCCCGCCGTCGGGCGTGAGCGCGACGCGTGCGTACGACATCACGAACTTCGCGTCGTCGGCGGCGACGAGGAGATCGCACGCGAGCGCGAGCGAGAAGCCCGCGCCGGCCGCCGCGCCCTCCACGGCGGCGATCACGGGCTTCGTCACCGTGTTGATCGCGGTGACCCATTCGCCGAGCAGATCGATGCTCGCCGCCTGCACGGCGGGCTCCTTCGCGCGATTGTCGAGCAGCCGGTTCAGGTTGCCGCCCGCGCAGAAAAAGCGGTCCGCGCCGGTCAGCACGACCGCGCGGATCGACGGATCGCGCTCGGCGGTATTGAGCGCCTCGAGGCCGGCCGCGTACATGTCGGGGTGAAGCGCGTTGCGCGCGCCGGGGTTGGACAGCGTGAGGACGAGCGTCGATTCGCTTTCCGGCGGGCGCGACGCGAGCAGTTCTGCGCTCATGCGGTGAGTCTCCTTGAATGCGACAGGCGTCGGGCGCGATGCGCCGCGCTCGCGCGCCGCGCGGGCGGACATCGTCCCGGCCGGCTTGGCCGGCATGTTTTGAAGCGGCGCTCGAAACGCGCGGCGCGTTTCGAAGTTGCTTTAGACTAGCATGAACGTGCTTTTCGGCGTCACGCCGACCGACGCGCGGGATACATCGCGCGCGGCCCTTTTCCCATGAAGAAGGAGACTTCGATGCTGCGGCTCTGTGGCTTACCGTTGTCCAACTATTACAACAAGGTCAAGTTCGTACTGCTCGAGCACGACATTTCGTTCGACGAAACGCTCGTCAAGCTGCCGATCGATGATCCCGCGCTGTTCGTCGACACGCCGCTCGGCAAGGTGCCGTATCTGCTCACCGAGCACGGCGCGATCAGCGAATCGCAGGCGATCGTCGAATACCTCGCCGCGATCCATCCCGACAAGCGCATCTTTCCGGCCGATCCGTTCGCGGCGGCGAAGGCGCGCGAGATCACGGCCGTGCTCGAGCTGTATCTCGAATGGAACGTGCGCGAGCTGTTTCCGCAGGCGTTCTTCGGCGGCCAGGTGAGCGACGGCACGAAGGCGCACGTCGAGAAGCGCATGCCGCGCGCGCTGGACGGTTTCAAGCGGCTCGCGAAATTCTCGCCTTACGTGCTCGGCGACGCGTTCTGCATCGCCGATATCGCCGCGTTCATCCATTTGCCGGTCGTCGCGCTCGCGACGAAGGCTGTCTACGGCCGCGATTTCGTCGCCGACGCGGGGATCGACTGGAAGTCGTACGTGAAGCGCATCGAGGAGGCGCGGCCGGCCGCGAAGCGCGTGAGCGAAGAGCGCAAGGCGTTCATCGCGGGGCTCGCGAAGGATAGCTGACGCGACGACGGGCGTGATGGGGGCGTGATGCGGGCGCGACGCGCGAAGGCGGTTCGCCGTCGCGCGCGTCGCGTGTCCTTGCCGCGTCGCGCGCGGCGGCGCGAGCCGTTGGGCCGCTCGAGCGCGCGCGGAGCACGGACGATTGCGGCGACGCGCGCGAAAGTCGCGCACGCGCCGGATCGTCGTGACTTACAAGCGTGCGAGCCGTTCGAGCGCGGTCGCGAGCGTTGCCTCGCGCTTCGCGAAGCAAAAGCGCACGACGCCCGATTCGTGCGGCTCGTGATAGAACGCCGACACCGGAATCGCGGCGACGCCGATCTCGGCTGTCAGCCATTTCGCGAATTCCGCCTCGGGCAAATCGCTGATCGCCGAATAATCGACGCACTGGAAATACGTGCCCGCGCACGGCAGCAACTTGAAGCGCGTGTTCGTGAGCCCGGCCCGGAAGAAGTCGCGCTTTTTCTGATAGAACGCGGGCAGCGTCAGGTACGGCTCGGGGTCGCGCAGGTATTCGGCGATGCCGAACTGCATCGGCGTGTTCACCGTGAACACGTTGAACTGGTGCACCTTGCGGAACTCGGCCATCAGCGGCGCGGGCGCGGCGACGTAGCCGATCTTCCAGCCCGTCACGTGGAACGTCTTGCCGAAGCTCGACACGACGATGCTGCGCGCCGCGAGCTCCGGATGGCGGGCGACGCTTTCGTGTCGCGCGCCGTCGTAGACCATGTGCTCGTAGACCTCGTCGGACACGATCAGCAGATTGGTGCCGCGCACGATGTCCTCGAGCGCGCGCATGTCCGTTTCGCGCCACACGGTGCCCGTCGGATTGTGCGGCGTGTTGATCAGGATCGCGCGCGTCTTCGGCGTGATCGCCGCGGCGAGCTTGTCGAACGGAATCGCATAGTCGGGCGCGTCGAGCGTGACGAACACGGGCGTCGCGCCCGCGAGCGCGATCGACGGCAGATAGCTGTCGTAGGTCGGCTCGACCACGATCACTTCGTCGCCCGGATGCACGGCGCAAAGGATCGCGGTCAGGAGCGCCTGCGTCGCGCCCGCCGTCACGGTGATTTCGGTCGCGGCGTCGTAGCGGCGGCCGTAGAGCCGCTCGATCTTGTCCGCGATCGCCTCGCGCAGCGGCGCGACGCCCGCCATCGGCGGATACTGGTTGTGGCCGTCGCGCATCGCGCGCGCGACCGCGTCGACGATGCGAGGATCGCAATCGAAATCGGGGAAGCCCTGGCCGAGGTTGACCGCGCCTTTTTCGGCGGCGAGCGCGCTCATGACCGTGAAGATCGTCGTGCCGACGTCGGGCAGGCGGGAGAGGAGAGTGGGCGTAGTAGGCATGTCGTGCGGTGCGTTCATCGTGGCTTGCGCGAAAAGTGTCGGGGCGGCGCGTCGCTCATGCCGGCTCGGATGCGTCGGCTGCGAGCGCGCTGGCCGCGAACGGCGCGGGCTGCGCGATCCGGAATCCGAAATCGCGCTCGGTGCGGCGTGCGAGCTTCAGAAGCGCGCGGTCCTTCGATATGAGCCAGTCGGCGCGCGCCGCGTAGGCGAGTTCGAGGAATTTCTGGTCGTCGCGATCCTTGCACTTCGGCAGCGGGCGTGGCGGCGCGTCTTCGGCGGGCGATGCCGCCGCCGCGTCGCCTGACGGCGGCGCGCTCGCGCGGCGCGTTTGCGCGTCCGGCGCGTGCCGGCCGTCCGGTCCGCCCGGCGCATTCCGGGCATCGGGTGCGTGCGCGGGCGATGCGGCCGCCGACGCGCCGTCGGCGTTCGTCGCGGCTGACCCGCGCGATTCGCGCGATTCGCCGCGATCGGGCCCCGCGACGCGCTCCGACAGGCGCGCGAGCGCCGCGAGCGCGGCCGCCTTGTCGACCGCGCGCGCCTTGAACTGCGGGTAGTCGAGCACGCGTTCGAGCTCGACCAGGCAGCGGACGTCGATGAGCGCCGTGATGGCGCCCGTTTCAAGGGCATCGCGGATCGGGCGGGCGGCGGGGTCGTCGAACACGAGGATGTCGATCCAGACATTCGAATCGAGCACCACGCGACGACCGGCGCGGGAAGCGTCGGGGCTGGGCATTCGTTACAATCGGTGGTTTTCGTCTGATTGCGCGGCACGGCGTGCCGGCGAGCCCCTATGATAATCGTTCTCTCCCCGGCGAAATCGCTCGACTACGAAACCCCGCCTCACGTTCGCACCCACACGCTGCCCCAGTTCGCCGACGACGCGGCCGAGCTGATCGGCGAGCTGCGCCGCCTGTCGCCGCAGCAGATCGGGACGCTGATGAGCATTTCCGATCCGCTCGCGCGCCTGAATTTCCAGCGCTACGCGGAGTGGTCGCGCACGTCGACGCCCGCTAACGCGAAGCAGGCGGTGCTCGCGTTCAACGGCGACGTCTACGAAGGCTTCGACGCGCGCTCGCTGTCGGCCGACGATCTCGACTACGCGCAGCGGCACGTGCGTGTGCTGTCGGGGCTCTACGGGCTGTTGCGGCCGCTCGACCTGCTGCAGCCGTACCGGCTCGAAATGGGCACGCGCTTCGCGAACGCACGCGGCAAGGATCTGTACGCGTTCTGGGGCGGGCGGATCACGCAGGCGCTGAACGCCGAGCTGAAGTCGCGCGACGGCGCGTCGCGCGTGCTCGTCAATTGCGCGTCGGCCGAGTACTTCAAGTCGGTGAGGCCGAAGCTGCTCGATGCGCGCGTCGTCACGCCGGTGTTCGAGGACTGGAAGGACGGCCGCTACAAGATCATCAGCTTCCACGCGAAGCGCGCGCGCGGGCTGATGGCGCGCTACATCGTCGAAGGGCGGATCGGCGCGCCCGACGCGCTGAAGGATTTCGCGTCGGAAGGCTATGCGTTCGACGAAGCCGCGTCGAACGACGACACCTACGTGTTTCGCCGGCGCGTCGGCGCTTGAATTCTCGGCGGCCGGGCAAGCCGGCCGCGACGCACATCCGGCGGCCCGGCGCGGCCGCCGCAACCAGGAGATGCCATGACTCTCTCGATCACGAGCAATTTCGACGCGGGCGCGATCGATGTCCTGTCGTGCGAGCGCGCGGATGCGATCCGGCTGCGCGTGCGCGGCGACAATCGCGCCGAGTTCGCGCAGTGGTTCTATTTCCGCCTGACGGGCGCGCGCGGCGAGCGCTGCGTGATGACGTTCGAGAACGCGGACGCGTGCGCGTATCCGGCCGGCTGGCGCAACTATCGCGCGGTCGCGAGCTACGACCGGGTCAACTGGTTTCGCGTGCCGACTTCGTTTGACGGCCAGGTGCTGACGATCGACCATACGCCCGATTTCGACAGCGTCTATTACGCGTACTTCGAGCCGTACAGCGAAGAGCGGCATTCGGAATTTCTCGGCGCGGTTCAGCAGATGCCGCACGCGAACGTCGTCGAGCTGGGCCGCACCGTCGAAGGGCGGCCGATGTCGCTCGTCGTGCTCGGCACGCCCGACGAAGCGGGCGTCGCGAAGAAGAAGGTGTGGATCATCGCGCGCCAGCATCCGGGCGAATCGATGGCGGAATGGTTCGTCGAAGGGCTCGTGAAGCGGCTTGTCGGCTGGGGCGACTGGTCGGGCGATCCGGTCGCGCGCAAGCTCTACGATCGCGCGACGTTCTACATCGTGTCGAACATGAATCCGGACGGCAGCGTGCGCGGCAACCTGCGCACGAACGCCGCCGGCGCGAACCTGAATCGCGAATGGATGGAGCCCGACGCCGAGCGCAGCCCCGAGGTGCTCGTCGTGCGCGACGCGATTCATGCGATCGGCTGCGATCTCTTCTTCGATATCCACGGCGACGAAGATCTGCCGTACGTGTTCGCGGCCGGCTCGGAGATGCTGCCGGGCTTCACCGAGCAGCAGCGTGTCGAGCAGTGCGCGTTCATCGGCGCGTTCAAGCGCGCGAGCCCCGATTTCCAGGACGAGCACGGCTATCCGCCCGGCAAGTACAAGGAAGATGCGCTCAAGCTCGCGTCGAAGTACATCGGCCATCGGTTCGGCTGCCTGTCGCTCACGCTCGAGATGCCGTTCAAGGACAATGCGAACCTGCCCGACGAGCACGTCGGCTGGAACGGCGCGCGCAGCGCGTCGCTCGGTGCGGCGATGCTGGGCGCGATTCTCGAGCACGTGCAGACGTTCGCCTGAGCGCGCGCTTGCGCGTGTGAGGGGCGCGCGTTCGAGCGGATTCGGGCGCGCATGAAAAAGCCGGAGCGCGACGCCGCACTCCGGCTTTTTTGTCGGGCCGATGGCGGCCGAGCGCGACGCGGCGCCAGACGCCTCTATCGGCCGTGCGGTCGTCCGTGGGGGCGTCCGTGCGGTCGCGCGGCCCGACCTCCGATCGGAGGCTTCACGACTTTCGCGTCGACCGCTTCTTCACGGTTTTCTTCGTCGCGCCGGACTTCTTCGTCGACGCCGACCGTTTGCCGCTCTTGCCCGTGGCTTTCGCCTTGATCTTGCCTTTGCCCGAGTGCGCGCGAAGCTTTTTCTTCGACGACGTCGCGCGCTCGACGCGCGGCTTCGCGGGCGGCACGGGATCGTTCCAGCTGAACGCGAGCATCTGCGTGCCGACGTAGCCGCAGCGGAACTTCAGGTGCTCCGGCTCGCCGCCGCTGCTGCGCACGCCGAGGCCCTCGACGGTCACGATGTTGTCGACCTTCACGCGCTGCTTGCCTTCGTCGAACGAATCGTTCCAGGGCGTGATCGATGCGTTGCCGCTGTCGAACGCGTTCGGCGGAAATTCGACATGGTCGAAGGCGCTCGACGTGCCGGCGATGAAGTTGCCGTGCGCGGCGCAGTCCGCGACGAGCGGATCGGCATGCATTTCGTTGACGTACTTGTTGATGAGTTCGGCGCGTTGATCGAGCAAGTCGGCGAACGCGGGCGCGGCAAACGTGAGCGACAGGCCCGCGACACAGGCCGTCAGCTTGCCGAGCGCGCCGAGCAGGCGATGCGAGGCGGGAAAGCTGTCCATCTAGAAGGTATGAGATAAGCGCGATAGAGACACCAGGCACATGAGATGCCCGATGAAGAGCAGGGTTCCATCTTAGCGTAATTTTCCGGCGCGGCAGTAGAGCGGTTGTCCGCATGGCCGAGCGCGCACGCGTCGGCGCGCCTGCCGTCAGACGGCCAAGCTCATGCGCGCGGCCCGCCGAGCCGATAGCGGCGCACGTCGGAGGTCGTGACCCACGCGGGCCGGTAGACCGCGATCAGCGCGGTCGCCATGCCGGTGAACCACGCTTCGCCGAGCGCGAGCAGCAATGCGTTGAGCGCATAGCCGGATGGCACGACGACGAGCGTGCCTTCGGCTAGCGCGATCTGCACCCCGGCCGCCGCGGCCGCGACGACGCCCACGGCGATCGCCGGCGATACGAAGCCCTGGCCGACGATGAGCGCGGGCAGGTTGTGCGGCAGCCACGCGAGCGCGGCGCGCTGCAGCAGCGTCGACACCGCGACGGGCAGCGCGCCGTATACGAGATAGGTGAGTCCGACGCCTTGCCACGTCGCGTCGAACACGACGGCCGCGACGCCGATCACGGCGGCCATCCCGACGAGCGCGAGGGTCCAGTCGAACAGCGTGACGAGCAGCGTCGCGCCGAGCAGATGCATGACGAGGCCGTCGTCGAGCCACGCATTGGATGCCCATAGCACCGCGATCGTGGTCACGAGCGCGAGCCACACGTGCTGCAGCGTCGCATCCTGCAAACGGCCGAACGGGCGCTTCCACAGCGCGAGGGCGAGCAGGGCCACGGCGGCGATCCAGCCACCGACAGCGACCCAGAACGGAAGCGGCGTGTAGAGGAAACCCATGTTTTTATATTACTCGTTGAATACGAAAGATGGGAATGGATTCACCCTCTACACGGGTTTTACCGGCTATTCGTTCGCTTTGAACGGCGCGGGCGGTTCGGCCGCGACGAGCGGCTCGGCAGACGATTCGTTTTCTGCGACAAGCGGGTACTTGTGCTGCGGTTTCGCCACGCGCAGCGGCACGGGGCCGGCCGCGCCGTGCACGGGCTTCGGCGAGCTGTCGCGCGCGGACAGCAGCACTTCGAGATGCGGCGGTAGCCAGCCGTTGTAGATCGCGACCGCGGCGGCGCGATTTGTCGCACCCAGTTGCTGGAAGATGCTGGCCAGATGAATCTTGACGGTGCCTTCGCTGATGCCTAGCGTGCGCGCGATCATTTTGTTCGTGCTGCCCATGTGGACGAAACGCATGATCTGCGCCTGGCGCGGCGACAGCAGGCTGCACGGCGAGCGCTTCCTGCGCGGGAGCTGGCTCACGATCGCATCGACGCGGCCGTCCCTCGCACGTGAGGCCGGCTCGGTGAGGTTGAGCGCGCTCGGCGGGACGTAGCGCCCGCCGAGCAGCACCATTTCCAGCGCGAGAACGATGAGGTGCGGGCGCGTCGAACGTGGAATGACGCCGAGCACGCCGGCGTCGAAGAGCGCCTGCGCGTGCTCGGGTGACGCGTCGTCGGTGAGCGCGGCGACGGGCGTCGGCGCGCAGGCCTGACAAAGCGCGTGCAGGTCGCCGAGCCGCTTGATGTCCTGCCAGTCGACCGCGATCAAGTCGAAGCCCTGTTGTTTGATGAGCTGCTGTGCCTGCCGCCAGTCCTTGGCGTCGTTGTAGCCGGCATGCCGGTCGATTTGACGCAGCAGGGTTTTCAAGCCGTCACGACGCTCAGCGTCAGAATTAAGCACCAGAAACCTCATGTAATGCCTCCGCTTATCCGATTGATCGAGAAAACGACGAGTGCCATCTCCGCAATAATGACAAATACATTACAAAATGTCGGCCTAGCTGAAAGTCATAAGAAAAATTCAGACAAGCAAAAACGCGAAGGCCGCCTCGAGCGGGTGCTCGAGGCGGCCTTCGGCTGACTTTTCGCGCCGGTCGGCGCGGCGCTTTAGTGGAAATGCGGCTGCGCGGGCGTCGCGTCCTCCGGCATCTCCGCGTGGACGATTTCGCCGAGCGGGTCCGCGTACAGCGGGACGCCGCAATCGTCGCAGTATTCGGGTTCGAAACGGCCGGCGTGGCGCCTGATGTCGGTCACGCCCGCTTCCTTCAGCAGCGAAGCGATTTCTTCGAGCGGCCCGTCGGCGGGCGATTCGGCTTCGAGCGTCGCTTCGTCGACCGGCGTCTCGCCGTTCTCGCGGCCATAGAGCGGCCAGACGACGCCATAGATGACATCGTTGCTGCCGCGGCGAGTGAATGCGACGCGATATTCGTCGATCCGGCGCTCGCCGAAGCCGGCGATCACGGCGCGCAGTTCCTGCGGCGCGGCGCCGATCGTGTCGAACAGATAGCGGATCGCGGTGCGCACGGTATGCGGACGGATTCGCTCGTCTGCGTCGCGGCACGCGGAGTAGTACGCGTCGGGCAGCAGGCTCTCGAATTCGCAGCCGGGCAGCGCGGCGGACAGGTTGACGCCGCCTTGCGCGGCCCATTGCTCGAGGCATTGGCCGCGCTCGATGCGCGAACCGTGCTCTTCCTCCTGCCAGCGGAAGAGCGGGGCGCCGGCGGGCGCGGCCACGACGGCGAGCAGGAAGCGCGGATCGGCGAGAATCGGCGACGTTTCGGGCAGGTCGCCGAAGCTCAGCTTGACCGGATGGTTGCCGAGCGCCGCGTGCGCGAGTTGCTGGGCGAGGCGATAAGTCTCGACGTGATGGCGCGGCAACTGGTCGATGCTGTAGAGAAAGGGAGCCATCGCGACGAGCGTGTCTTGCGCGAGCACGTGCGCTTGCAAATGGGTGCGCAACACGTCGGCGATCTCGGTCTTGAGCGAGCCCGACGGAATCATGTAGCGGGTCCACGCGAGCACTGGGACGGCGACGAGGAGCGCTTCGTACGGCTTGCCGTCGTGCTCGACGGACAGCGATTCGCTGTGCGTCTCGGCCATGTCGGCGAGAGCGCCGTAGGCGTCCGGATGATTCTGCTGGAGATGATCGAGCGCGGCATCGAGTGTGGTCTGATTGCCGTTGCGGACGATCTTTGCGAGCAAGGCGTCGAGCTTGGCTTCCCAGAAGCGATCTTCGACGCGGCTGCCGGACGCAAACAGCGCGAGCGACAGACCGACCAGTTTGTCGGCATCGGGAGGGAGGCGTTTAGCGGTTCGCTGGCGCATAGATTGACATGGTTGGATGCGAGGAACCTGTCATTTTAGTCCGTTCCGCGTTTGTTCTGCGGTTTGCCGGCCTTCTGGCAGTCTTCTGTATAGAAAATATGCGAGGGCGCTCGGAGTGTGAATCTATGAGGGACAAAAAATTTATCGAAACCCCCTTGCGGGGTACGGAGCTTATGCCTACAATCACGCCTCTTTCGCGCCAAGCCGAACGCGGCGCGAGAGGGGAAGCGGGAAGTTCCGATGCCGAGGTGGTAAGGTCGAAGCGGTAGCCGGCCGGCGGCACGGAAAGGTGATCAGGGCGGAGCGCGACGCGGTAGTAAAAAAGTTGTTGACGCGCTGCGAATAAGTGATCATAATCTCGTTTCTCTGCTGCAGACAACGCAGCGCTGCTGAGAAGGCGGCAGAAAGTAGTGAAGTCTTCTCGCAGATGTGCTCTTTAACAATGAACAGCCGATAAGTGTGGGCGCTTGATGGAAGCGGGCGATCCTTGGATCGCAAGCAAAAGTATCAAGAGTCTCACACTAAAGTAAGTCAGGTTTATGGAGCAATTCATATACCTGTCAGCTTTGAGTGAGCGACCGGTTGGAAACAACCGAAAACAGTAACAGGAATTGAACTGAAGAGTTTGATCCTGGCTCAGATTGAACGCTGGCGGCATGCCTTACACATGCAAGTCGAACGGCAGCACGGGTGCTTGCACCTGGTGGCGAGTGGCGAACGGGTGAGTAAAACATCGGAACATGTCCTGTAGTGGGGGATAGCCCGGCGAAAGCCGGATTAATACCGCATACGATCTACGGATGAAAGCGGGGGACCTTCGGGCCTCGCGCTATAGGGTTGGCCGATGGCTGATTAGCTAGTTGGTGGGGTAAAGGCCTACCAAGGCGACGATCAGTAGCTGGTCTGAGAGGACGACCAGCCACACTGGGACTGAGACACGGCCCAGACTCCTACGGGAGGCAGCAGTGGGGAATTTTGGACAATGGGGGCAACCCTGATCCAGCAATGCCGCGTGTGTGAAGAAGGCCTTCGGGTTGTAAAGCACTTTTGTCCGGAAAGAAAACCTTTGGGCTAATACCCTAGGGGGATGACGGTACCGGAAGAATAAGCACCGGCTAACTACGTGCCAGCAGCCGCGGTAATACGTAGGGTGCGAGCGTTAATCGGAATTACTGGGCGTAAAGCGTGCGCAGGCGGTTTGCTAAGACCGATGTGAAATCCCCGGGCTCAACCTGGGAACTGCATTGGTGACTGGCAAGCTAGAGTATGGCAGAGGGGGGTAGAATTCCACGTGTAGCAGTGAAATGCGTAGAGATGTGGAGGAATACCGATGGCGAAGGCAGCCCCCTGGGCCAATACTGACGCTCATGCACGAAAGCGTGGGGAGCAAACAGGATTAGATACCCTGGTAGTCCACGCCCTAAACGATGTCAACTAGTTGTTGGGGATTCATTTCCTTAGTAACGTAGCTAACGCGTGAAGTTGACCGCCTGGGGAGTACGGTCGCAAGATTAAAACTCAAAGGAATTGACGGGGACCCGCACAAGCGGTGGATGATGTGGATTAATTCGATGCAACGCGAAAAACCTTACCTACCCTTGACATGGTCGGAATCCTGCTGAGAGGCGGGAGTGCTCGAAAGAGAACCGGCGCACAGGTGCTGCATGGCTGTCGTCAGCTCGTGTCGTGAGATGTTGGGTTAAGTCCCGCAACGAGCGCAACCCTTGTCCTTAGTTGCTACGCAAGAGCACTCTAAGGAGACTGCCGGTGACAAACCGGAGGAAGGTGGGGATGACGTCAAGTCCTCATGGCCCTTATGGGTAGGGCTTCACACGTCATACAATGGTCGGAACAGAGGGTCGCCAACCCGCGAGGGGGAGCCAATCCCAGAAAACCGATCGTAGTCCGGATTGCACTCTGCAACTCGAGTGCATGAAGCTGGAATCGCTAGTAATCGCGGATCAGCATGCCGCGGTGAATACGTTCCCGGGTCTTGTACACACCGCCCGTCACACCATGGGAGTGGGTTTTACCAGAAGTGGCTAGTCTAACCGCAAGGAGGACGGTCACCACGGTAGGATTCATGACTGGGGTGAAGTCGTAACAAGGTAGCCGTATCGGAAGGTGCGGCTGGATCACCTCCTTTCTCGAGCTTATTTCCGCGAAGTTGAGCGCTCACGCTTATCGGCTGTAATCAAGACAGACTCAGGGGTCTGTAGCTCAGTCGGTTAGAGCACCGTCTTGATAAGGCGGGGGTCGTTGGTTCGAATCCAACCAGACCCACCAAGTTGTCTGGCGCAGGAAACCTGGGTGAAGTCTCTGTAGGGGGCATAGCTCAGCTGGGAGAGCACCTGCTTTGCAAGCAGGGGGTCGTCGGTTCGATCCCGTCTGCCTCCACCAATTGCGGTGCTCGTTAGTGCTTCAGCGCTTACGAGCATCTCACTCCCGAAGGGAGTCCCAATGGAGAATATTTGATTGGGTTCGAGAGAACGAATCGAGTATTCCCCATTGGCGATTGAGCCAGTCAGAGTGATACGTAGTATGTATCGGCTGTCGTTCTTTAACAATCTGGAAGAAGTAAGTAATTTGGATAGCGGAAGCGTCTAATGAGATGGACGTGGAAACTATCCGGGTTGTGATTGTATCGATGTATCTCAAGATGATTCGGGTCTACTCCCTTCGGGAGTGGGGCCGGCGTAAGCGCTAAAGCGCTAACGCCGGACCGACATCAATTTTGGAATACGGCACAACGCGAGAACTCAACCTGTAGCGACTGTCGTCCCCCATGCGGGGATGGGGCCCTCGTAAGCGCTAAAGCGCTAACGATGGCCGACATGAGACAGACTCGTTATAGGGTCAAGCGAACAAGTGCATGTGGTGGATGCCTTGGCGATCACAGGCGATGAAGGACGCGGTAGCCTGCGAAAAGCTACGGGGAGCTGGCAAACGAGCTTTGATCCGTAGATGTCCGAATGGGGAAACCCACTCCTTTTGGAGTATCCATGGCTGAATACATAGGTCATGTGAGGCGAACGCGGTGAACTGAAACATCTAAGTAACCGCAGGAAAAGAAATCAACCGAGATTCCCAAAGTAGTGGCGAGCGAAATGGGAAGAGCCTGTACTCTTTATCTGTATTGTTAGTCGAACGCTCTGGAAAGTGCGGCCATAGCAGGTGATAGCCCTGTAGACGAAAACAGTATGGAAGAACTAGGTGTACGACAAGTAGGGCGGGACACGTGAAATCCTGTCTGAAGATGGGGGGACCATCCTCCAAGGCTAAATACTCGTGATCGACCGATAGTGAACCAGTACCGTGAGGGAAAGGCGAAAAGAACCCCGGGAGGGGAGTGAAATAGATCCTGAAACCGCATGCATACAAACAGTCGGAGCCTCGTAAGGGGTGACGGCGTACCTTTTGTATAATGGGTCAGCGACTTACGTTCAGTAGCAAGCTTAACCGAATAGGGCAGGCGTAGCGAAAGCGAGTCCGAATAGGGCGTTCAGTTGCTGGGCGTAGACCCGAAACCAAGTGATCTATCCATGGCCAGGATGAAGGTGCGGTAACACGTACTGGAGGTCCGAACCCACTAACGTTGAAAAGTTAGGGGATGAGCTGTGGATAGGGGTGAAAGGCTAAACAAACTTGGAAATAGCTGGTTCTCTCCGAAAACTATTTAGGTAGTGCCTCGTGTCTCACCTTCGGGGGTAGAGCACTGTCATGGTTGGGGGGTCTATTGCAGATTACCCCGCCATAGCAAACTCCGAATACCGAAGAGTGCAATCACGGGAGACAGACATCGGGTGCTAACGTCCGGTGTCAAGAGGGAAACAACCCAGACCGCCAGCTAAGGTCCCCAAATATGGCTAAGTGGGAAACGAAGTGGGAAGGCTAAAACAGTCAGGAGGTTGGCTTAGAAGCAGCCACCCTTTAAAGAAAGCGTAATAGCTCACTGATCGAGTCGTCCTGCGCGGAAGATGTAACGGGGCTAAGCCATATACCGAAGCTGCGGATGCGTGCTTTGCACGCATGGTAGGAGAGCGTTCCGTAAGCCTGCGAAGGTGCGTTGAAAAGCGTGCTGGAGGTATCGGAAGTGCGAATGCTGACATGAGTAGCGATAAAGGGGGTGAAAGGCCCCCTCGCCGTAAGCCCAAGGTTTCCTACGCAACGTTCATCGGCGTAGGGTGAGTCGGCCCCTAAGGCGAGGCAGAAATGCGTAGCTGATGGGAAGCAGGTCAATATTCCTGCACCATTGTTAAATGCGATGGGGGGACGGATCGCGGAAGGTTGTCCGGGTGTTGGAAGTCCCGGTCGCTGCATTGGAGAAGGCGCTTAGGCAAATCCGGGCGCGGAATTCAAGGGTGTGGCGCGAGCTTCTTAGGAAGCGAAGCAATTGGAAGTGGTTCCAAGAAAAGCCTCTAAGCTTCAGTTTAACGATGACCGTACCGCAAACCGACACAGGTGGGCGAGATGAGTATTCTAAGGCGCTTGAGAGAACTCGGGAGAAGGAACTCGGCAAATTGGTACCGTAACTTCGGGATAAGGTACGCCCTGGTAGCTTGATGCGCCTGCGCGCAAAGGGTGAAGGGGTTGCAATAAACTGGTGGCTGCGACTGTTTAATAAAAACACAGCACTCTGCAAACACGAAAGTGGACGTATAGGGTGTGACGCCTGCCCGGTGCCGGAAGATTAAATGATGGGGTGCAAGCTCTTGATTGAAGTCCCGGTAAACGGCGGCCGTAACTATAACGGTCCTAAGGTAGCGAAATTCCTTGTCGGGTAAGTTCCGACCTGCACGAATGGCGTAACGATGGCCACACTGTCTCCTCCCGAGACTCAGCGAAGTTGAAGTGTTTGTGATGATGCAATCTACCCGCGGCTAGACGGAAAGACCCCATGAACCTTTACTGTAGCTTTGCATTGGACTTTGAACCGATCTGTGTAGGATAGGTGGGAGGCTATGAAACCGGAACGCTAGTTTCGGTGGAGCCGTCCTTGAAATACCACCCTGGTTTGTTTGAGGTTCTAACCTTGGCCCGTGATCCGGGTCGGGGACAGTGCATGGTAGGCAGTTTGACTGGGGCGGTCTCCTCCCAAAGCGTAACGGAGGAGTACGAAGGTACGCTAGGTACGGTCGGAAATCGTGCTGATAGTGCAATGGCATAAGCGTGCTTAACTGCGAGACCGACAAGTCGAGCAGGTGCGAAAGCAGGTCATAGTGATCCGGTGGTTCTGTATGGAAGGGCCATCGCTCAACGGATAAAAGGTACTCTGGGGATAACAGGCTGATACCGCCCAAGAGTTCATATCGACGGCGGTGTTTGGCACCTCGATGTCGGCTCATCTCATCCTGGGGCTGTAGCCGGTCCCAAGGGTATGGCTGTTCGCCATTTAAAGAGGTACGTGAGCTGGGTTTAAAACGTCGTGAGACAGTTTGGTCCCTATCTGCCGTGGGCGTTGGAAGTTTGAAGGGGGCTGCTCCTAGTACGAGAGGACCGGAGTGGACGAACCTCTGGTGTACCGGTTGTGACGCCAGTCGCATCGCCGGGTAGCTATGTTCGGAAGAGATAACCGCTGAAAGCATCTAAGCGGGAAACTCGCCTTAAGATGAGACTTCCCCGGGGACTTGATCCCCTTGAAGGGTCGTTCGAGACCAGGACGTTGATAGGTCGGGTGTGTAAGCGCAGTAATGCGTTCAGCTAACCGATACTAATTGCCCGTAAGGCTTGATCCTATAACAAGTCTGTCTCGGTAGTCGTTGGCGCGTCAGCGCTCACGGATATCGAGTGTCGAGTGCAAGGCGCTCGACGTACTGCGGTTGAAGTACCGCGTATGTGTGAGATACAACCTCACAACCCACCCAAGATTACTGCTTCTTCCCAGATTGGTTCTGTTGGCCGCGCCAGCAGAACAACCCTCTTTGCCTGATGACCATAGCGAGTCGGTCCCACCCCTTCCCATCCCGAACAGGACCGTGAAACGACTCCACGCCGATGATAGTGCGGATTGCCCGTGTGAAAGTAGGTAATCGTCAGGCTCCCCTCTGAAAACCCCCGCCCTCGCCGGCGGGGGTTTTGCTTTTTACGCCTCCGCCAATCCCCTGAACGCCCTCGGCAGGAGCCTCGCGCTCCAGCTCCCGCCTCGACTCCCTTCTCGCTCGAGCGCGGGCGGGCCTCTCGGACGGTACGCACGCGCTCTTGGGATTCGACCTGACCTGCCCCTTCAATAGGGCCAACGGACTTCTAGCAAAGTCCCTTTATGAGCGGTACCGGCTTTCAGTGCCAGCAGCAATGTTAGTCTTCGGCTTTCTGTTGGTCCGTCAGTTGGGCCTGCAGGCCCAACTGACGGGCGTATTCGGCAGGCGCCACTTCACCGAGAGCCCTGTGAGGCCGACTCTCGTTGTACTCGACCCGCCATCGCTCAATCTGCGCCCTGGCATCGGTAAACCAGTGCGCGTTCAGGCATTCATCGCGCAGCGTGCCGTTGAACGACTCCACGAATGCGTTATCCGTTGGCTTGCCGGGCCGACTGAAGGCAATCTCGACCTTTTGATGGTAAGCCCACAGGTCCATCACCTGACTCGTAAATTCCGAGCCGTTATCACACAACAGTGTACGAGGCGCTTCGCGTTTGGCCTTCAGTTCACCCAACACGCGCACGACATCTGACGCGCCCAATCGCTGGCCAACGTCAATGGCGAGCGCTTCGCGGGTGAAGACATCAATGATGGTCAGTGCGCGGAACCTCTGGCCGCTCGAAAGCTGGTCGGCAACAAAGTCCAAACTCCACACCTGATTTGCCGCCGTCGACTTCGCGCGTGCCGGGCGGCTCATCTGGGCGCGTCGTTTGCGATTTGGTCTGTAGCGCAGCGACAAACCTTCCTCCCGATACAGACGGTACAGCCGATTCTTGCTGACCTGATAGCCCTCCCGCAGGAGCAGCACGCGTATCTTCCGATATCCATACCGTACCCGCGTAGCCGCGATTTCACACATGCGCTGCCGCAATGCAGTCTGGGCGAGCGTCGTGAACCAGTGCTCGTTAAGGCATTCATCGCGGAACTTGCCGTTGAACGACTCAATGTATGCATTCTGCGTTGGCTTGCCAGCTTGAATCAATTTCAACGTCACGCCGTTGGCGTATGCCCATCGGTCGAGCGCACGGCTCGTAAACTCGGAGCCCTGGTCCGTTCGCAGCGCTTTGGGATAGCCTCGGAAACGCGTTGCCATATCCAGCTCTCGAGCGACATACAAGCCCGAGATGCCGTGGTCCACGACGATATCGACAGCCTCCTTGGTGAAATCGTCGACGATGGTCAAGCACTTCAGACGCCACCCGTTCGAAAGCGCGTCCGTCACGAAGTCGATTGACCAAACCTCGTTGGGCCCATTCGGCAAAACCAGTTGCTCGCGTTCAATCATCACACCGCGGCGCCGGCGACGGCGCCGCGCGGCCAGTCCCGCTTCGCGGTAAAGGCGATGCACGCGCTTGTGGTTCGCGTGGATGTCGAGCATCGAATCGGCCGGTAGGTGCTTGAGCTTGTTGTTCTCCTGCCCCAACTCCTTTAGGCACTGCGCTTCGGAGACCGTCATCCCGCCGAACTTCGTTTTCCAGTTGTAGTAGGTCGCTTCCGAGATGCCGTACTTGCAGCACAGCTCCGCCGGCTTCAGGCCAGCCTCGGCTCCTTTCAAGATGCCGATGATTTGTTCTTCGTTAAATCGCTTCTTCATTGCCGTTCCTCTCTGGAACGGACTCTACAGCGTCACCGTACTAAAAGAGGTGGCCTCACTCGTTCGGACAGTTTTCTGAGATTTTTAAGTGGAACGTCCGAGGCAATCATGCTGCCGATTTGATCGCAGGCAGCGTCGCGAAGTATGCCTCATCCGGCGTCCGATCCGCCAGGCTCGAATGGGGCCGTTTTCGGTTGTACAGCTCGATGTAGTCGCCGATGGAGCGCCGGGCATGGCTGACCGACTCGTAAGCTCGCAGGTAAACCTCTTCGTACTTGACGCTGCGCCACACGCGTTCGACGAACACGTTGTCGCGCCAGGCCCCTTTACCGTCCATCGACAGCCGCACGCCTCGACCCAGTACGGCCTCGGTGAACGCGCCCGCCGTGAACTGGCTGCCCTGATCGGTGTTCACAATGTCCGGCAGCCCGTAGCGCGCGAACGCTTCCTCGAGCGCCTCGACGGCGTGCACTGCTTCCAGCGTGATCGCCACCCGGTGCGAGAGCACCTTGCGACTTGACCAATCCACTACTGCCGTCAGGTACACGAAGCCTCGCGCCATCGGAATGTATGTCGTGTCCAGTGCCCACGCCTGATTGGCCCGGGCGATTTTCATGCCGCGCAGCAGGTACGGCCAGATCTTGTGCTGCGCATTGCGTCGGCTCGTGTTCGGCTTGCAGTACAGCGCTTCCACGCCCATGCGTTTCATCAGCGTGCGCACGCGGCGGCGGCCGACCTCATAGCCTTCCCGGCGCAACAGACGCGCCAGCATCCGCGCTCCGGCAAACGGAAACTCCATGTGCAGTTCGTCGATCCGCCGCATCAGCAACTGGTCCGCCTCGCTCACTGGCTGCGCCCGGTAATACGCGCTCGATCTCGCGATGCCAACCAGTCGCGTCTGTCGCGAAACCGGCAGCGCATGCGTACGGTCAATCATCGCTTTGCGCTCAGCAGTCCGGCTTTGCCGAGCGCTCCTGACAAAAAATCGTTCTCCAGCGTCAACTGTCCGATTTTCGCGTGCAGCGTTTTCACGTCCACCGGCGGCTCGTTCGACGGTGGAGCGGCCGCGCCGAACACATCCGCCGCACGCTCCTGCAGTTGCCGCTTCCACTCCGTGATCTGGTTCGGGTGCACATCGAACTGCTGCGCCAGTTCGGCCAGCGTGCGCTCGCCCTTGACCGCCGCCAGGGCCACTTTCGCTTTGAACGCCGCTGAGTGCGTCCGTCGGGTTCTCTTCGTCATCTTTCCGGTTCCTTTGCCTGCATTATCGCTGGCTCAGGCCCCGGGCATTCCACTTACCCGACTGTCCGAATTTGCGCGGCCACCTCTAAACGCGGGGGATAGGTCAAGGCGCAAGTCGAGATACAATTTTTGCGCGGCTTAAATTTAAGCTTGACCAAAATTATGACGTAATCTAGATTCATTTCGGTAACAAGGAATGAGGTGGGGAATAAAGCGGATGCCTCGATCCAATCGGGTACTGAATGGGTCGACCTTGCGGGTATGAGTACTTCCGCGAATCGACGTGGAGCAGACTCAGGCGCCGCCGTTGGCAGCTTTATTAGCACGCCGCCGATTGAAAGTGAATCAGGCAGACTGTCTTTCGATGTCGATGAGATAGGGCGCTGCTGGTGTATCGGATCGACTACTGTTGAACGCTTCGGCACCGCCATCGATTCAGAGCGAATTCGGCAAGCCAGCCGATCGCAAGGCGGCATGGTGACGTCGTCGAATGAGTGCACGCGCATGTCTGCTATTCATTGCAGATTTACTTCGGAGAATTAAACAGTTGGTTCAACGCCTCTGATTCCGGAACGGATGCATTCCGTGTTGCGATCGGCATTCGCAGCAAGACATTGCCGTGCTGCCGGCGGGGAAGGGGCGGGCAGTGTACTCGGCGCGTGTTGTGTCGAGTGGTGTCCTTGTCTAACGCGCGGGACGTTCGTGCTGCAATGCGCAGTCAGACATGCCGGCGCGCCGATCGGACGCGCCACGCACGAGTTATCTTGAAATTCTTGAAACGATCGGGAAACGAACCATGGCAATCGGCATCGGCGGATCGAGTGCAGCGACGGAACTGGCGAAACTCGGCGACATGACGAGCGGCATCGCGCCGATCCAGCCCGCAGAGTATGCCGCGCGAATCGAGCGCGCACAGGCGCTGATGACGCAGTATGGCCTCGATGCGATCTATGTCGAATCGGGGACGAACCTGCTCTACTTCACGGGTGTCGCATGGCGCCGCAGCGAACGCCTGACGGGCGCGCTGATTCCGGCGTCGGGGCCGGTGCAATATGTCGTGCCGGCGTTCGAGCGCGGCACGTTCATCGGCATGATGCAGATTTCCGGCGACATCCACTGTTGGGACGAGGACGAGAATCCGTATCAACTGCTCGCGGATGTCGTCGAACGCCGTGGAATCGGCGCCGGTACGCTCGGATTCGACGAATCCGCGCCGTATTTTATGTATGTGGGCATTCGCGAACGAGCACCGGCATTGCGCATTCGCAGCGCAGCGGACGTCACGCGTGCGTGCCGGATTCGCAAATCGGCGACCGAACTCGCGCTGATGCAGCGAGCAAACGACATGACGCTGCGCGTTCACCAGGCCGCGGCGGCGATCTTGAGAGAAGGCATCGCTACCGATGAAGTGCTCGACTTCATCGACGACGCACATCGCGCGGTGGGCGCGCGGCGCGGGTCGACATTCTGCATCGTGCTGTTCGGAGCGGACACGGCTTACCCGCACGGCGTCAAGCGTCCGAAGCGCCTCGAGCACAACGACATGGTGCTCATCGATACGGGCTGCCAACTATACGACTACCACTCCGACATCACGCGTACATACGTGTTCGGCAGTGCTGACGCGCGTCAGCGCGAAGTCTGGGAGCACGAGAAGCACGCCCAACGGATCGCGTTCGAGCGCGTGAAGGCGGGTGTCTCGGCGGAAGAGGGCGATCGTGCGGTCCGCACGTATCTGCAATCGATCGGCTATGGTCCGGGGTATACGTTGCCGGGTCTGCCGCATCGAACAGGACACGGAATCGGTCTCGACATCCACGAATGGCCCTATCTTGTCGGCGGCGATCGAACCGAGCTCGACGTAGGCATGTGCTTTAGCATCGAGCCGATGCTTTGCGTTCCGAACGAATTTGGGGTTCGTCACGAGGATCACGTCTACATCACCGCCGATGGCCCGCGATGGTTCACTCAGCCGGCAAGAAGCATCGATGATCCGTTCGGATTGGGTTGAGCATCCAAGCCGTTGTCGGGGGTGTCGGTGGTCGACGCTATCGATAGTGTCGGCACCTCGTTGTTACACGGCCGGCAGCGAAGGCATGTCGGCGGTCGGCGTCGACATCGGCATGACGAGCGAGTCGGCGGAGCGTGCGTTGTGTCCTGTACGTATCGCGCCGAGCGGCCGGATTTTTGCCGGTGATCGCTGCGTCCCAAAAACGTCTGACCATCGCCGATCACGCGCTGGTTCCGCTCCGAAAAAGTAATGAGGCCAACGCGGCATGCAAGCCGTATCCGAGGTTTGACGAACATTGCAGCCGCGGTGCGGACGTCGACTGCAGGGCGACGCGGATGATCATCTTGGACATCCAGAGTGCCTTGCATCGATTCGGACGGTGCCGCAGGCATCGCATTGCGGATGCGTCAACAACCTCGGCTGCATACCCGATCGCGAAGATCGGGATGCGTTCGCTCACGATATCGCTGTTGCGACGGCTCGGTTCGAAACGTCACAAGCAGCGTTTCAGCGTGACGCCAATTTCGGGAGCGCAACTGCGCGCGCAATCGGCGCACTTCGACATGTGCGACATCCGTCTGTCGCTCTAGGGCGACGCGTGCTGTGCGTTGATGCAATTCGCTCACGGCCTCAGTCGATCGCGTCGACTAACGGTGTGATGGACGCCGGATTGCGACGTACGATGCACACATCTTCGGTACTGCTATTCGCCGGCATCGATTGTCGGATTGCAGGCACGCGCCAACGCATACCGATCGTTCGCAACGGGTATACATTTCGCCGCTCGCTGCTTGGAAAATCGATGCTGATGTCTTGTGTATCTTGTGTATAGTCTGTTCGCGCCGGGCAGGGCTTGTTGCGTATCGGCCTGCGAGCCTGCCCGAACTCGCTGGCGCGGTGCTGGCCAGATCGCTCGCCGGCCGTGCGATGTCGGTCGTTTCTTTCGAGCAGGCAGCATCCAAATCGTCGCGTGGCGCGATTCATCTTCGGGCATGCCGGTGCGGCATGCCTGCGCGGCAGACCTTTCTCCTTTGCCGGAAGGTTGCGTTCGTTTAAGCTGGACAAAAATTTAAGCTTGACGCAATTTCGCCCGAAAGGTAATTTTTTTGCCTATCGGCCGCGGCGATAGCGGCTGCGCGCTTACTGACATCAATTGGGACAGCCGATGATCGACCGACTGAAATACAGTTTTCCCGACCTCACATCCTACTGCGCATCGATCGTCGACACGCATGCAGGGCTGTCTCGTCTGATCGACACGCTACAGCTCGACGCGCTCGTGGTCACGTCCCAGGACGAATACATCTCCGAGTGGCTGCCGCGCTGCAATAACCCGCGCTACGCGTTGTCCGGATTCGACGGTTCGGTGGGCTCGGGCATATTCCTGAGCGCCGCCGCGGCGAAACGCATCGGCGCGCCGCAATTCGTGCTGTTCGTCGACGGCCGCTATCACTTGCAGGCGGAAAGGCAGTGCGATCCCGCGCTCGTGCAGGTCGAGAAACTGGGGCTCAACGTTGCGATGTGGCCGGCGATTGCCGACTGGCTCGCCGCGCACGCGGCCGAAATCAAGCGCGTCGGCTACGATGCGCCGCGATTGAGCGTCGCGCAGCGCGAGCGCTTGTTCGCGCACACCGCGAACGCCGGATTGCAATGGGCGGGTCTTGTAGGCGGCGAGATCGGTAAGGCGATCGAATTGCCGGGCTGGAGCGTCGAGCGGCCGATCTTCGAGTTGCCGCGATCGGTGACGGGCGTCGATATCGCGGAGAACATCGCGACGCTGAACAGGCGCATCGGCGAGCATCTCGGCGATTCGCACGCGAAGGCCGCGTTTCTTTCTTGCGCGGCGGACGATCTGAGCTATTTGCTGAACAGCCGCGGCTACCATCTGCCGTACGCGTCGTCGCACGTCGGCTTTCTGTTCGTCGTCGGCGAGGCCGTCGCGCTGTTTCTGCCGGACGGTTTCGATCGCTGCGCGGTGCGGATCGAATCGTATCCGGCGCTGCGCGTGATCCGCAACGACGTCGCCGAGCTCGAGCGCTTCCTCGCGCAATTCGACGTCGAGCACGTGTACTACGGCTTCGAAGCGGTCAACTGCGCGCTGCCCGATACGGTGCGCCGCGTGTGGCCCGGCGCCCGTCACGTCGATCACAATCCGGTCGAAGCGATGCGCGCGAGCAAGACGCCGCAGGTGCTGGACCAGTTCCGCGACGCGTTCGCGCGCGGCTCCGAGGCGATTGCCGAGGCGATGCGCTGGGCGAAGACGGGCGAGCCGGGCAAGCGGCATTCGGAATTCGATCTCGCGCGCGTGATCAGCGAGGCATACGCCGCGCGCTCGGCCGTGGCGCTCAGCTTCACGACGGTGGCGGCGAACGGCGCGAACAGCGCATCCGCGCACTACACGGCGGTGAGCCCCGACGTCGAGCTGACGGAAGGCGAACTCGTGCTGCTCGACAGCGGCGCGTATTTCGGCGGCGGCTTCGCGACCGATTGCACACGCGTCGTGCTGCGTCGGACCCGCGCCGATACGCAGCCGCAGCCGTGGCAACGCGAGATCTACACGGTCGCGCTGAAGGCGTGCATCAAGGGGCTCGTCACGCGCTTCTCGAAGGACGCGACGGGTGCGGACGTCGACGCAGCCGTGCGCGATGTCTGCCGCGCGCACGGCTACGACTACAACCACGGCACGGGGCACGGAATCGGCATTCACGTGCATGAAGGCGGCGTGCGATTCAACATGGGCTCGAAGTACGGCCTCGTGCCGAACGCGGTGATTTCGGTCGAGCCGGGCATTTATTTGCCGGGCAAGGGCGGCGTGCGCATCGAGAACATCGTCGTCATTCATCCGAGCGATCAAGAGCCGAATGCGATGGAGTTCGAAAACCTCGTGACGGTCGGCTACGACTGGGATCTGATCGATCTCGATCTGCTCGCCGATGACGAGCGCGCCTATCTGCGTGATTACGAGCGGTTGTGCGTCGAGCGCGGCACGAACGTCACGCATTGCCCGCTGCTGTAGAGAGAGACGTGCGGTGCGCCGGACGCGCGCCGGACGTGAAAAGAAAAAACGCCGCCGGATGATCGCCCGGCGGCGTTTTTTTGCGAGCGCTCGGTGAATGTGCCGACTGCGGCGCGACCGAGCGTCGCGCGCCGCCCGCCGCGCGCGTCACGCGACGCGCGTTTCGCTCCAGCGGTTCGCGCGACGGAAGGTGCCGATGTCGTTGAAGCGCACGCCGACCGCGCGCATCGCCGCGTGCGCCCGCTTCGCGGTCAGCTGGCGGATGTAGAACGGATCGCGCACGACGAAGTGGTGAATCGCATGCGTGCTGCCGAAGTTGAAGCAGAACAACTGCACCGGAATCAGCCACCACGGATTGAGCACTTGCGTTTGCTGGATGACGTTGCGCGAATCGATGTCGCCGAAGTAGTGCATGTTCGAGCTGATGAAGTTGATGCAGAAGCTGCGCACGAAATTCGGCCCGAGCCAGGTCACCGCGAGAAAGTCGACGACATGCATTGCCTGCTGGACGAACGTCGGCACGTCCGGCTGATAGCCGAGCGCATGCAGCGCGAAAAGCCCGACGTGGTATGCGATGAACGCATGCCAGAGCACGAAGTAGACGTGGCCGATCGGCATGTACGACATCAGTTGCTCGACGCGCAGCCGCACGCGATCGCCGCGCTGCTGGGCAGGCTGCGCCGCGACGTACTGCAGCACCTTGCGGCGCATGCCGAGCGGCCGCAGCGCGACGGCGAGCATGCCGTCGGCGAGCATCAGCAGGCGCTTCAGGCCCCAGCGCTCGCCGTTGGTGATTCCGTATTCCTCGAGATCGGATTCGCCGCCCGACACCTTGTGATGGTGCAGATGCATGCGGCGACGCGTCCACGGGTTGATCGTGCCGGGGCGGGTGAGCCAGCAGAGCGTCATCATCAGATGATAGGCCCACGGCGTCTTCTTGAAGTACATCAAGTGGATCAGGTCGTGCTCGAGTTCGTGGATCAGCGACGTCGCGAGCGTCGCGACGGGGAGCGCGACGTACCACGCGATCACGCCCGTCGCATACAGATATGCGCTGCCGAGCAGCGTCGCGACACACAGCGCCATCACCGTCGCGCCGACGAGATTCTGATTGTCGAGCAGCGGGTATTTCGCGCGCACGGCGTCGCTCGCGGCGTTGACCTCGTTGCGAACGTACGCGACCTTTTCCGCGTCGTTCTTGAAGCGCAAAGTCTTGGACTTGTTCATTGTTCGAATCCGTATCCCTGAAATCGGCGGTGTGCCGATAACACCATCTTAGAGCCGCCGGCGCATCGCGCGTGAGAGCCGGTCGTGCCAAAGGGCGAGTCATTTGAGGCCAATTTGCGGCACTGCGATGTGTCATCTGAGGCCATCCGTCGCTATAATCGGCCGGTCAACGCTCGGAGTCGATGCATGGCCACGTCCATTCCGGACCCTACGAGGCAATTGAACAAGGCGACCGTGTCGTCGGCGTATGCACTCTTCATGCTGATGCTGGCCGAGGAGCGCGGCATTGCCGATGCGGACATTCTCGCGAACACGGGCGTCACGCGCGCGAAGCTCGAAGAGCCGGACGCGCGCATCACGCCGCTGCAGCAGGCGGCGATCGTGTTCAATTTGCTCGGGAAAACGAACGATCCGTCGATCGCGATCGAGATCGGCTTGCGCAGCAGTCTGACGAAGTCGGGGCTGATCGGCTTCGGCCTGATGAGCTGCGCGACGCTCGGCGAGGCGATCCAGCTCGGCATCCGCTATCTGCCGACGCGCGTGCCGTTCTTTTCCGTGCGGCTCACGGAATTCGAGCACACCGTGCAGATCGACATCCTCGAAGCGTTTCCGCTCGGCAGGCTGCGGCAATTCGCCGTCGAGAACTTCATGGTCGAGACGGCGATCCTGTTCAACTCGTTGCTCACGCCGTCGCATGACAAGACGATGAAGGCGAACGCCGAGCTGTGCTTCGAGTGGCCCGAGCCGCCTTATTTCGCGCGTTACCGCGATCGCCTGCCGCGCTGTCATTTCGATGCGCCCGCCAATCAGATCCGCTGCGAAGCCGCGCTGCTCGACGAGCCGATCAAGACCGCGAACGCGCAGACCGCTCAGATGATCGTCCAGCAGTGCGAAGCGGAGCTCGCGCGGCTCGGCTATGCGGAGAGCATCGTCGAGCGCGTGCGCAATCTGCTGATCCGCGGCAGCGACGGCTACCCGTCGCTCGACGAACTCGCGCGCGAGCTGCATCTGTCCGAGCGCACGCTCAAGCGCAAGCTGAGCGACTACGGCGCGACGTATTCGGCGCTGCTCGACGAAATCCGGCTGCGCGACGCGCTGCGCCTGCTCGAAGGCACGCTGCTGACGGTCGACGAGATCGCGGTGCGCGTCGGTTACACGGATCGGGCGAACTTCAGCCGCGCGTTCCGGCGCTGGACGGGCACGTCGCCGAGCAGCCGGCGCTGAGCGCGACGCGCGGCCCCGCGATTGCGCGACGCGCCTCGTCCCGGAGAGACGAGGCCGATGCATGCCTGAAGTGCGCGCAACGCGCATTTCGGATACACCTGTCGCGAGCAGGGACGTTCGCGTTCGCGTCGATGCGTTTTCGCGACATCGCGTACGCATTGCTTCGGCGATCTCAAGCCGCAATTCCCCACGCAAAATAGGATATGCCGGCAAGCTTGTGTTGCGCTGGCTCAAGGCATACGATTTTTGGACGGCGGCGCGAGATGCGCGGCGTAGTGCGAGATCGGTGCGAACGGCTCGTGTGCGTGCGCATGCCGCGTCGGGATTCCCGGCTTTCGTCACGACTCGTTCAACACGCTCCGCAACATGACTTCCGTTCTTCTTCTCGAAAACATTCACGACAGCGCATCCCGGTATTTCATCGACGCGAACGTCGAAATCGAGCGGCGCAAAGGCGCGCTCGCCGGCGACGAGCTCAAGCGCGCGCTGCAGCCTCATCAACTGATCGGCATTCGCTCGGCGACGCATCTGATGCGCGACGAGATCGACGCCGCGCGGCATCTGCTCGCGATCGGTTGCTTTTGCATCGGCACGTCGCAGGTCGATTTGTCGGCCGCCGCGCACCACGGCATTCCGGTGTTCAACGCGCCGTTCTCGAATACGCGATCGGTCGCGGAGCTCGTGATCGCGGAGGCGATCCTGCTGCTGCGGCGCGTGCCGGAGAAAAGCGCGCTCGCGCACGCGGGCGAATGGGCGAAGGGCGCGGGCGGATCGTTCGAGACGCGCGGCAAGACGATCGCGATCGTCGGCTATGGCAACATCGGCGCGCAGGTGGGCGTGCTGGCCGAGGCGCTCGGCATGAAGGTCGTCTATTTCGACGTGCAGGCGAAGCTGTCGCTCGGTTCCGCGCAGCCCGCGCGTTCGCTCGGTGAGGCGATCGCGCAGGCGGACGTCGTCACGCTGCACGTGCCGGCGAACGCGTCGACGCGCAACATGATCGATGCTGCCGTGCTCGCGCAATTCAAATCGAATGCAATCCTGATCAATGCGTCGCGCGGCACCGTCGTCGATATCGATGCGCTGCGCGACGCGCTCGCGCAAAAGCACCTGAGCGGCGCCGCGATCGACGTGTTTCCGCACGAGCCGAAGAGCAACGCGGATCGCTTCGAATCCGTGCTGCAAGGATTGCCGAACGTGATCCTGACGCCGCACATCGGCGGCAGCACGCAGGAAGCGCAGGAGAGCATCGGCGCGGAAGTGTCGTCGAAGCTCGTCGCGTTCCTGACGCGAGGCGATACCGCGGGCGCGGTCAATTTTCCGCAAGTGAGCCCCGGCGAATGCACGTCGGCCGCGCGGCTCCTGAACGTGCACGGCAACACGCCGGGCGTGCTTGCGGTGCTCAACACGCTGCTCGCGCAGGAGGGCGCGAATGTCGTCGCGCAGCATTTGCAGACGCGCGGCGACATCGGCTATGTGGTGACCGATCTCGACCGGGTGCCGTCGGATGCATTTCTCGACAAACTGAGCCGCGATCGCGCATTCACGCGCAGCCGGCTGCTTCGCAGCGCATGAGGCGGCGCGCGGGCGTAATGGCAAGGGACCGGGCGTCATGCGGCATGCATCTTTGATGCACTGCCGCAGCCCTGTCGATTTTGACAGCGTTGGATTTCTCGCGCCCCGCGTGTAATATTGCGCTCCAATCGAATCGTCGCGCGACGACGGCGCTCGAACGGATCACCGAATCCGGAGCGCACGAGCGACAGGCTCGCCCATTCGCGTTCCACGGCAGAGCCGGAATTGGCCGCGACGAATCACATCGCCGAGACGCGATGCACGCTCGATGGAGTCGAATCGAGATCCTGAGATTTACATAGAACAATAACGAATTTATCTGGGGAAGGGGGTTCGTGTATCGTGCGGCTTTCGATCCGCACGCTGTCGGTGTTCCATCCGGCGTCCCTATGACACCGCTTCGGCGGCGTCGTGCGCGCACGCTTGCATCCCGAACGATTGCACGAAGCCCGCGCGGCGGTTCGCGCTTGGGTCTGCCGCGGCTGACAGGCGTTTCATCGGCGTCGTGCACGACATGTGCGAGTGCGTTCGCGCCGATTTCTCGAAGAGGGCTGACGATGCAGTTCGAAGAGTTGAGCGATGACGAATGGGCGCGTATCGAGGGATTGCTGGCGGCGCAGCCGGTGAGGAACACACGCTGCGGCCGGCCGCGCGCGCAGGCGCGGGCGGTCGCGAACGCCGTGTTGTGGGTGTTGACGACGGGCGAGTGCTGGGCCGCGCTGCCGCGTCGCTATCCGTCGTCGCCGACTTGCCGCCGTCGTTTCGACGAATGGTCCGCGGACGGCACGCTTGCCGCGTTCGTCGAGCGATTGCGTTCGGCCGGGCGGCAGGTGGAACTGCGCGATCGGATCGGCTCGGCCGATGCGAAGCCGCACGCGCGGGCGCGCCGCCGGTTCCGGCACAACGCGCTCTGGAGCAGCCCTGAATCCTGGTGCGCGCCGGCCGCCGGCGGCGGCGCGGCCGATGCGGGCAGGGACGGCCGCGCGCCGGAATGCGGAGAGGGCGGCGCGGGCTGACGGACGGCGGTGCGTGCGATGCTTCGCGTTGCGGGCTGTGGAATTCGTCGTCGCGGCCCGGTGACGCTCGGCGGTCGACGAGCAATCGACCGGTTGCGAATGGCCCGTAGTATGCCGCGCGCGTTCGATGTCGTGGCTGGGCGTGATGCAAACGGCCGCGCGAGCGTGTGTCGCTCGACGCATCCATCGACGCGTTCGAGCATGCCCGCCCATTCGATCCTCGTGCAATGCGCGATTGCCTGATTTGGCCGATGCGACGAGCAATCGCGCCGTATCTCATGCGAGCGGCGAACGGATGTCGGCGCATCGTCCGTCGCAAGCGAGCCGCGCTCGGCGTTTCGCTCGCGACAAGTGCGACAGGCGAGGACCTACGCCGCTTGCCAGCGCGCGGCCGCGACGTCGATCTTGCGCGGAATCAGCTTGAGGCTCGCAAACGTATCGGCGATTTGCTGCTGATATGCGAGCGCCGAGGCGTCGATCGGCTGCACGCCGTAGCTTGCGCGCTTCAACGCGCGTTCGAGCGTCGCCGTGTCGAGGCCGACGAGCGGTGACAATTGCGCCGCGACGGCGGCCACGTTCTCGCGCGCCCAGCGATCGACCGCGCCGACTTCGTCGAGCAGCGCGCGCACGAGTTGCGGCTCGGAGTCGGCGAACTTCCGGCTCGCGAGGTAGTACTGCGTGTTGTTCACGAGCCCCTCTCCGTTCGCGATCACGCGCGCGTTCGCTTGCCGCTCGACCGCGGCGAGATAGGGGTCCCAGATCACCCAGGCGTCGACGCCGCGTTGCGCGAACGCCGCGCGTGCGTCGGCGGGCGCGAGATAGACGGGCGTGATGTCGCGGTAGTCGATCTTCGCGCGCTGCAGCGCCTTGACGAGCAGAAAGTGAACGTTCGAGCCTTTGTTGAGCGCGATCTTTTTGCCGCGCAGATCGGCGAGCGCGCGAATCGGCGAATCGTGCGGCACGACGATCGCTTCGCCCTGCGGCGCGGGCGGCTCGCTGCCGACGTAGACGAAATCGACGCCGCCCGCGAGCGCGAACACGGGCGGCGTCTCGCCGACGGTGCCGACGTCGATCGCGCCGGCGTTCAGGCCTTCGAGCAGTTGCGGCCCGCCGGGAAACTCGACCCACTGGATCGCGACGTGCTGATCCGCGAGCCGCTTCTCGAGCGAGCCGCGCGCTTTCAGGACGACGAAGTTGCCGTATTTCTGGTAGCCGATCCGCAGCGTTTTCGCGTTGCGCTGCGCGTGCGCGGCGCCGCTTGCCGACAACGCGGCGAGGCCGCCCAACAGCGGGGCGGCGAACGCGGCCGCGCCCGCCGCTTTGAGCAGCGTGCGTCGCGTGTCGTCGTGGGCGCGGGGGAGAGCGGTGGTGGTGCGAGGCGTATCGTGATCGGTCATGTGGCTTTTCGGTCGATGCGGTTCTTGCGCGCGATGCGATCGCGCCGCTTGCACGATTCGCGGCCGCGCGGCCGCGTCGCGAATCCGTCGTCATCATCGTCGGCGCGCGCGAAGCGGGTCAATGGCCGGCTTCGACTTTGTTCTGCTATCGATTTCGCGTGAAAGAATTTGTGAGCGTGGCGTGGCTCGGCTTGGCGTGCGTGTGTGCGAGGGCGCAGAACACAGGGCACGGAACACGGAACACGGAACACGGAACACGGAGCACAGAGCACAGAGCACAGAGCACAGAGCACAGAGCACAGAGCACAGAGCACAGAGCACAGAGCATCGCCGATGAATGCCTGCCGTGCGCGCGTGGCGCATTGGTCGAGCGCATGTCGGCGCGTCGAGCATTCGTGGCGCGCCACATCGCGCCCGGCTCGGACCGCCATGCTCGATGCGCGGCGATTATCGGGTGGCGCAGTGCACAGGCTTGACGGTGCGATTTCGGGAGCGGGAAGCGGGCGACCGAGCCGGGCCCTGAGCATCCGATGAGCGTTGTCGCACGGAGGAACTCGACGACCATCGCCCGGTTCGACGCTCGAGGATTCGCGCTCCAACATCATCGAGCGGCCCGGCGCACGGCACTCGAGCGCCAGGCGTGCGAATCCCGAGCCCCGCAGCCCGCCTGGGCGGAACCGATCCATCTCCGCGAAAGCACGATTGCTGCGTCGCAGCGCCCACGCCCGCCGCCGATCCCGCCCGGTGCGCCCCTGCTTTTCATGAGTCAAGATCGATTTCATAATAGGCGCGCCGCGGGATCGCGCGACATGCCCGAGCAGCGAGCAAGCTTGCCGATGGGGGGAACCAGAATGGGCGAGTTGGCGGACGAATCGAGAATTTTCCTGTCGACGCTACAGCCGGAGCGCCGCGAGCGCAGGCTCGCGATGACGGCGGTGGTGCTGTCCGTGGTCCTGTTCGCCACGCTCGCGCCGTTCGTGCGCATCCAGATGCCGCAGGTCTGGGCGTTCATTCCGATCTATCAGTCGGCGATCGTGATCTGCGATCTGATCACGGCGGGCCTGCTGCTCGGCCAGTTCGGCATCCTGCGCACCACGTCGCTCGTCGTGCTCGCCGGCGGCTATTTGTTCACGGCCTGCATGGCGAGCGTGCACATGCTCACGTTCCCCGGCCTCTTCCTGCCGAGCGGACTGCTCGACGCGGGCCCGCAGACGACCGCATGGCTCTACATGTTCTGGCACGGCGGCTTTCCGCTTTGCGTCATCGCCTATACGTTCGTCAGCCGCCGCGAGCGCGGGCAGCCGCTCTACACCGGGCGGCTCGCGCTGCCCGTGATCGCCTGCGTCGGCACGGCGCTCGTCGCGACGGGCGCGTTCGCCGCGCTCGCGACGAGCGGCCGCGAACTGCTGCCCGCGATCATGCAGAATCAGCACTACACGCCGCTCATGCGCGGCGTCGTCACGACGGTCTGGCTGACGACGCTCGGCGCGCTGATCCTGCTCGCGGCGCGTCGGCCGCATTCGGTGCTCGATCTGTGGCTCGTCGTCGTGCTGTGCGCGTGGCTCCTCGACATTGCGCTGTCGGCCGTCCTCAATCACGGGCGCTTCGATCTCGGCTTCTACGCGGGGCGCATCTACGGCCTCGTCGCGTCGAGCTTCGTGCTGCTCGCGCTGTTGCTCGAGAACGGCAAGCTGTACGCGCGCACGGTTCATGCGCTGCAGGGCGAGCGGGTCGAGCACCGGCGCGTGCAGGAGAAAACCGTGCAGTTGAACGAAGCGAACGAGCTGCTCGAGCAGCGCGTCGCCGAGCGCACGCGCGAGCTGCTCGCCGCGAACAGCGAGCTGCGGCGCGAGATCGCCGAGCGCGAGCGCGCGGAGGAGGCGCTCGCGCGCTCGCGCGAAGAGCTGCGCGAGATCGCCGCGATCAGTTCGACCGCGCGCGAGCAGGAGCGCGGCCGCATCGCGCGCGAGTTGCACGACGAGCTCGCGCAGACGCTCGCGATGCTGCGGCTCGATCTCGAACGCGTGTCGACGGCGGGCAATGAGCTCGCGGGACGCTTCTCGGAGATGCGCGGGCTGCTCGACGGCGCGGTGGCGGCGACGCGCCGGATCGCGTCCGATCTGCGGCCGCTGATGCTCGACGATCTCGGGCTCGTCCCGGCGATCCAGTGGCTCGTGCAGGCGTTCCAGCAGCGGCACGGAATCGATTGCTCGCTGATCGTCGAGCCGCCCGAGCTCGATCTCGGCGAGCCGCAGGCGAGCACGACGTTCCGCATCCTGCAGGAATCGCTGACGAACGTCGGGCGTCACGCGCGCGCATCGCACGTCGACATCCGGCTCATCGCCGACGATCGCGAGGTGATGCTGTGCATCCGCGACGACGGCGTCGGCTTCGACACCGCGAATCCGCGCAAGCCGAATTCGTTCGGGCTCGTCGGCCTGCGCGAGCGCGCGTACCTGGTGCAGGGCACGCTGTCGGTGGAGACGGCGCCGGGGCAGGGTACGGCAATCGAGGTCCATATTCCGCTCGTGCAGTCGCACGGCGTGACTGTCCTGCAAAGCGGCGAGCTGCGCGAGTGACGCGGCGGTGCGGTGTGGTGCGGTGTGGCGCGGTGAGGTGCGATGTGGTGCGGCGAAGCCGCCGCGCGCGTCAGCGGCCGGCGCCCGGGCTGCGCGGGTCGATCACGACTTCGCCGTCTTCCTTCGTGAACGGGCCGCGCAGCGGCGACGGCAGGATCTCCAGCACGCGCTCGGACGGCCGGCAGAGCCGCACGCCGAGCGGCGTGACGACGAACGGCCGGTTGATCAGGATCGGATGCGCGAGCATCGCGTCGATCAGTTGCGCGTCGGTGAGCGTCGCGTCGGCGAGGCCGAGCTCCGCATACGGCGTGCCCTTCTCGCGCAGCGCGTCGCGCACCGCGAGACCCGCGTCGGCGATCAGCCTGACGAGCGTCGCGCGTTCGGGCGGCGCGTTCAGATATTCGACGATGCGCGGCTCGATGCCGGCGTGGCGGATCATGGCGAGCGTGTTGCGCGACGTGCCGCAGTCGGGGTTGTGATAGATCGTGACGGACATCATGGACCTCGCTGGATTTCGGTCAGGCGTCGCGCTCGAGCGCCGACGCATACCAGCGGCGCGACCGGTTGACGACGCCGACGACGAACAGCATGACGGGCACTTCGATCAGCACGCCGACCACCGTGGCGAGCGCGGCGCCCGAGCGCACGCCGAACAGGCTGATCGCGGTCGCGACCGCGAGCTCGAAGAAATTGCTCGCCGCGATGAGGCTCGACGGCCCGGCGACGCAGTGCGCGACGCGCAGGCGCCGGTTGACGAGATACGCGAGCCCCGAGTTGAAGAGCACTTGCAGCGTGATCGGCACGGCGAGGAGCGCGATGACGAGCGGCGCGTCGACGATCGCCTGGCCCTGGAACGCGAACAGCAGCACGAGCGTCGCGAGGAGCGCGGCGATCGACCACGGGCCGAGCGCGGCGATCGTGCGTTGCAGGCGGTTCTCGCCGCGCGCGAGCAGCACGCGGCGCAAGCACTGCGCGAAGGCGACGGGCGCGACGATGTAAAGGCCGACCGACACGAGCAGCGTGTCCCAGGGCACGACGATCGCCGACAGGCCGAGCAGCAGCGCGACGAGCGGCGCGAATGCGACGACCATCACCGCGTCGTTCAGCGCGACCTGCGACAGCGTGAAATACGGATCGCCGTCGCAGAGCTGCGACCACACGAACACCATCGCGGTGCACGGCGCCGCGGCGAGCAGGATCAGGCCGGCGACGTAGCTGTCGAGCTCGCTCGCGGGCAGCCAATGCGCGAACAGGTGGCGCACGAACAGCCAGCCGAGAAGCGCCATCGAGAACGGCTTGACGAGCCAATTGACGGCGAGCGTGACGCCGATCCCGCGCCAGTGTCGCCCGACTTGCGAGAGCGACGCGAAGTCGATCTTCAGCAGCATCGGCACGATCATCACCCAGATCAGCAGGCCGACGGGGACGTTCACGTGCGCGATCTCGAGCCGCGCGAGCGCATGGAAGAAGCCGGGCAGCAGCTTGCCGAGCGCGATGCCGGCGACGATGCAAAGCGCGACCCACGCGCTCAGATAGCGCTCGAAGAAGCCGATCGCCGGGCGGGGCGGCAGGCCGATGCGGGCCGATTGCGTCATTGCCCGGCCTCCTTGCAGACGGCGCCGCGCGCGATGCCGCAAGGCGCGCCCGCGCAGCAGTTGTCGGTCAGAAAGCCGATCAGCTCGTTCATCGCGCCGAAGTTGGCGGAGTAGATCACGTAGCGGCCGTCCTGGCGCGCGTGCACGAGCGACGCGTGCGCGAGGTCCTTCAAATGGAACGACAGGCGCGATGGCGCGATGTCGAGCGCTTGGGCGAGATCGCCGGCCGGCATGCCGTCCGCGCCGGCGACGACGAGCAGGCGGTAGATCGCGAGCCGGGATTCATGAGCGAGCGCGCCGAGCGCGCGGATGACGATGGATGAGTCCATGCGCGGAGGATAGCCGCATCGATTCATTATTTCAAGAAATATTGAAATAATGCGCCGGCGGAGCAGGCGGCCGTTGCTCGTGCCGGCCTGCTTCGCTTTGTCCCGTTCACGTTGTCCGGCCTTCCGCCCATGCCGTCCCGGCCCTCGCGAGCCGGCGGCGGCAACCGGCGCGCTGCCGGCTCGGCGGGCGCGGCGCGCGGCGTTGCGCGAACGAGCGGCGGAGCGGCGCCAGAGCGCATTCTTCGAAAAGGCGCGAACAAAAGTCGACAGCACGCCGCAGCGCGTTTCGATAGAATCGCCGATCCTTACATCGTGTTTTCGTCGAGCGGGCGCGCGCCGTCCGCGCGGCTTACGACGCGGCATCGGACGCGGCATGCGCCGCGATTCGCCGCTTCCCGCGATGGTCCGCCCATCCTCACTTCGCCTCGCGCTTCCCGCCGTTCATGGTTCAACACGCAATCGCCTCGACGCCGTCGCCGACGCGCGCCGCATCCGCCTTCCTCCGCCGCGCGCCGCGCGCGTTGCCGATCGTCGCGCTCGTGTGCGCCGCCGCGCTTCTCGCGGCCGGCTGCCGCGAGCGCGAAGAGCCGCCGCGCGGCGTCATGCCGGTGCTGAGCGCATCGTTCAAGCCGACGAGCGGCTTCGTCGTGCCCGTCGCGATCGCGGGCAAGACGTATCACTTTCTCGTCGACACGGGCGCGAGCCACACGGTGATCGACAATCGGCTCGCGCAGTCGATCACGCAGCCGTCGACCGACGAACAGATTCCGATCGCGTACCGGACGATGCTCGAAAAAGGCCTGACGACCTCGGATGGCGTGCTGCCGCAGGAGCGCGTGCGCCTGTGGCAGCCGCTGCCGATCGCGCTCGGCAGCTACGAAGTGCCGAGCTTCTATCCGTGGCTCGGCCTCGATCTGTCGTTGCTGTCGCAGGTGTTCGGCACGCGGATCGACGGCGTCGTCGGCATCGAGATCTTTCGCCAGCTGAGCTGGATCGCCGACAATCGCAGCGGCACGCTGACGGCGTGGCGCAATCCGCCGGCCGGGCAGCGCTTTCAGCATTGCGTCCCGTATCAGGACAGCTTCGGCCAGTCGCCCGCCGTGAGCGTCGATTTCGGCGATCAATGGGCGATGTTCCGCTTCGATACGGGCGCGCGCCATTCGATCGTGTCGGCGCCGACGCTCGCGTTCCTCGCCGGCCGTCAGGCCGCCAAGCCGCTCGGCGGCACGGTGCCGAGCGTGTCGGCGAACGGCGTCGGCCAGTCGCGCGATTACTTCGCGAAAGGGCTGTCGTTCGACGGCAAGCCGATCGGCAGCCTGCGCATCGCCGAAGGCGGCGGCGACATGCTCGGGATGAACTTCCTCGCGCGCCTCGATCGCTACATGTTCGTGCCGAGCACGATGGAGTTTTGCTACGACGCGAGCCGCTTCACGCGGGACGATCCGCGGCCGCTGCGCACGATCGCGATCCGCTTCGTCGACGGCCATGTCGAGCTGTTCCACAATCGTCCGGACGATCTCGCGCGCTACGGCCTCGAGAACGGCGACGTGCTCGTCGAGATCGACGGCAAGCGCGTCGATCCTTCGGCGATCGACGACGCGCGCGACCGACTGAGCACTGCGCCTTCGGGATCGCTCGAAATCGAGGTCGAACGCGGCGGCGCGCGCCGCCGCGTGCGGATTTGACGCACGGCGTTCGTCCGGCCGCGCGCGTCACGCGCCGCGGCCGCGTCGGCCCGCGCGGGCCAGCCGCGCGTAACGCATTGCCGAATAAGGAAAAAGATCGCGACGCCGAGCGAGGCGTCGCGGGGCATTGCGCTTGGCGGGCGAGCGACTAAATTCAAAAAGCATGAGATTTGCGATCGAGCGGCCAATCGACTATCAATATAAAGAAGTACTCGATTGACATGAATCAACGCAAATCAACGGCGCTCATGAGATTTTCGCGTCATTGAAAATTTGAACAACAAGTTCCCATGAGACCAATGAAAGCGATGGTGCGCGCGACGGACCCGCTTGCCTCACGAGCCGCAGGGGCGGCTCGCGTCGATGGCGGGAACTGCATGCCTTGCCGGAGAGGATGACAGTGACCTCGAGACCCACCGCTGTACTTGCCGTGCTGTGCGGCTTGCTGAGCCAGACGGCGCTATCCCAGGAACCCCAGACGGAGCGCGCGCCCGACACGATGGAGGCGCGCGTGCTCGCATGCGCCGCATGCCACGGCCGGCGAGGCGAGGGGACGTCGAACGACTACTTCCCGCGCCTGTCCGGCAAGCCCGCCGGCTATCTGTACAACCAGCTCGTCGCGTTTCGCGACGGCCGGCGCAAGTACCCGCCGATGAACTATCTGCTCGCGTACCTGCCGGACGCGTACCTGCACCGGATCGCCGACCACTTCGCGAGCCAGCGGCCGCCGTTCCCGGCGATCGCGGCGCCCGCCGTCGCGCCCGCGGCGCTCGAGAGCGGCCGGCAGCTCGTGAAATCGGGCGACCCGTCGCGCAAGATTCCCGCGTGCGCGTCGTGCCACGGCGCGGCGCTGACGGGCATGGAGCCCGCCGTGCCGGGCCTGCTCGGCCTGCACGCCGAATACCTGAGCGCGCAGCTCGGCGCGTGGCGTTACGGCACCCGCACGTCGATCGCGCCCGACTGCATGCAACAGGTCGCATCCCGCCTCACCGACACGGACGTGACCGCCATCTCCGCGTGGCTCGCTACGCAGCCCGCGCCCGCGAACCCGTCGCCCGCCCCCGCGGGCTCGCTCGACATGCCGCTCGCATGCGGTAGCGAACCGCGTTAATGGAGGCCTCGGTGCACAAGCATTTGATCGTCAAATTCCGCGGTGCGCTCGCGAATGCCGCGTTCGCGCTGCTCGCGGCGGCGTTCGCCGCATCCGCCGCGCACGCGCAGCCCGCCGCCGACGCGGCGAGCGTCAAGCGCGGCGAATATCTGGCGCGCGCGGGCGACTGCATCGCGTGCCATACGGTGCCGGGCGAGAAGCTCTTCGCGGGCGGCCGCGCGATGCCGACGCCGTTCGGCACGCTGTATTCGCCGAACATCACGCCCGACAACGAGGCGGGCATCGGCAAATGGACGGCCGACGAGTTCTACACGATGATGCACACCGGGCGTTCGCGCGACGGCTCGCTGCTGTACCCGGCGATGCCGTTCGCCGCGTACACGAAGGTCACGCGCGCGGATTCGGACGCGATCTTCGCGTACCTGCGCTCGGTGCCGCCCGTGAAGCTCGCGAACCGGCCGCACGACATGCGCTTTCCGTACAACAACCGGCAGCTGCTGATCGGCTGGCGCACGCTGTTCTTCAAGGAGGGCGAGTATCAGCCGGACAACTCGAAGTCGGCGGAATGGAATCGCGGCGCGTATCTCGTGCAGGGGCTCGGCCATTGCTCGATGTGCCACACCGCGATCAACGCGCTCGGCGGCAGCTCCGAATCGAACGCGTTCGAGGGCGGACTGATTCCGATGCAGGCGTGGTACGCGCCTTCGCTCACGTCGAACCGGGAAGCGGGGCTCGGCGACTGGAGCATCGCCGACATCACGGGGCTCCTGCAGGCGGGCGCATCGCATCGCGGCGCGGTGTACGGGCCGATGGCCGAAGTCGTCTACGACAGCCTGCAGCACCTGTCCGACGACGACGTGCGCGCGATGGCCGTGTATCTGAAGTCGCTGCCGCAGCGCGGCGGCGAGGCCGAGGCCGCGCTGAAGACGACGATGCCCGCATCGGAGCAGGCGCGCCTCCACAAGCTCGGCGCGAAGATCTACGACGCGCAGTGCGCGAGCTGCCACGGCAAGACGGGGCGCGGCAAGACGCCCGCGTTCCCGCCGCTCGCGGGCAACCAGTCGATCCAGATGACCTCCGCGGTGAACCCGATCCGCATGGTGCTGAACGGCGGCTATGCGCCCGGCACCGCGAAGAATCCCGAGCCCTACGGCATGCCGCCGTTCGCCCAGTCGCTGTCGGACGACGAAGTGGCCGCCGTGACGACGTTCATCCGCACCGCCTGGGGCAACCGCGGCACGCCGGTTTCCGCGAAGGAAGCCAACGCGCTGCGTTCCGCTCCGCTCTATTGAGGACATCATGAGCGACACTTCCCAACGACACGGGGGCGACCCCGAACCGCACGACGACGCGGTCGACGAGATCGTCCGCGCGGGGCCGCGCGGCGCGCTCGCGCTTGCCGGCACCGCGACCGCGATCGTGATCGCGCTGTGGTTCGCCTTTTACTTTCTCGTCTTCCTGCCTCGCGGCGTGATCCAATAAAACGGCTCCCATGTCCAAACAACCTATGCCAGACCGTCTCGACGGCGCGCAGCTCGCGGCCCGGATCGAGCGCAGGTGGGCGATCCTGGCCGTCGGCCTGATGGTCGTCCTCGTCGCCATGATGGTGTTCACCGGCCTGCATTGGGCGATGATGCCGCCGTCGCGCGTCGAAACGATCGATCCGACGACGCTGCACGTCTCCGGCGAATTCGTCGAGAGCAACCTCGGCACCGCGCGCGAGCCGGACGGCTCGGTCACGGTGCGCGTGATCGGCCAGCAGTATTCGTTCACGCCGCAGTGCATCCTCGTGCCGGCGAACACGCCCGTCACGTTCCGCGCGACGAGCGCGGACGTCGTGCACGGCTTCCTCATCACCGACACCAACATCAACTCGATGCTCGAGCCCGGCTACGTCGCGACGTTCCGGACGACCTTCGACAAGCCGAGGGACCACCTGATGCCGTGCCACGAGTATTGCGGCACGGGGCACGAGGGGATGTGGGCGCACGTCAAGGTCATTGACCGTGCGGAATTCGACAAACTGGCGTCCGGCGCGCGGAGACTGAGCTGTGTTAAAGAATAATCGACTGGTGCTCGCCCACTTCTGGCTCGCGTTCGCGGTGTTCGGCGTCGCGCTGCTGCTCGGCGCGTGGCAGATGCTCGCGCGCAGCCCGCTGCATCCTTGGCTCGGCAATCCCGAGCTCTACTATCGTTCGGTGACGGCGCACGGCTCCGTGATGGGCTACGTGTTCCCGACGCTGATCGCGATGGGCTTCGGCTACGCGATCAGCGAGCTCGCGCTCAAGATGCCGCTCGTCGGCCGCCGCTGGGCGTGGACGGGCTTCTGGCTGATCGCGCTCGGCTCGGTCGTCGCGATGACGCCCGTGTCGCTCGGCCTGTCGTCGGTGCTGTACACGTTCTATCCGCCGATGATCGGCAGCCCGTTCTACTACCTCGGTGTCGTGCTCGTCGTCGTCGGCTCGTGGATCTGGGTCGCGCTGATGTCGGTGAACCTGTATGCGTGGAAGAAGGGCAATCGCGGCAAGCCGATCCCGCTCGCGATGTTCGCGAACGTCGCGGGCGCGTATCTGTGGGGCTGGACCGCGGTCGGCGCCGCGATCGAGATCCTGTTCCAGATCCTGCCCGTCGCGGTCGGGCTCAAGTCGACGATCGACGCGGGCCTCGCGCGCGTGTTCTTCTCGTGGACGCTGCATGCGATCGTCTACTTCTGGCTGATCCCCGCGTACATCGCGTACTACACGCTCGTGCCGCGCGCGATCGGCGGCAAGCTGTACAGCGACGGGATGGCGCGCATCTCGTTCATCCTGTTCCTCGTCGGCGCGATGCCGATCGGCATTCACCACCTGTTCGCCGATCCGCAGGTGGGCTCCGGCTTCAAGTTCCTGCAATCGGTGTTCACGGCGCTCGTCGCGGTGCCGACGCTCCTCACGGTGTTCACGGTGTGCGCGTCGGTCGAGATCGCGGCGCGCCTGCGCGGCGGCAAGGGCGCGTTCGGCTGGCTGCGCGCGCTGCCGTGGCACGAGCCGATGATGCTCGCCGTCGCGTTCTCGTTCGTGATGCTCGGCTTCGGCGGCGCGGGCGGGCTCATCAACATGAGCTACCAGCTCGATTCGACGATCCACAACACGCAGTGGATCACGGGCCACTTCCACCTGATCTTCGGCGGCGCTGTCGTCATCATGTACTTCGCGATCGCCTACGAGCTGTGGCCGCATCTGACGGGCCGCGCGCTCGGCAGCCTGCGCCTCGTCAAGACGCAGCTGTGGCTGTGGTTCATCGGGATGATCGTCACGACGTTCCCGTGGCACTACGTCGGCATCCTCGGCATGCCGCGCCGGATGGCCTATTACGACTACAGCGACCCCGCGCTCGCGCCGCAGGCGGCGTGGGTGATCATGTCCGTCGTCGGCGCGCTGATCCTCGTCGCGTCGGCCGTGCTGTTCTTCGTCGTGCTGATACGCAGCCATTGCGGCGCGAAGGTGAAGCCCGCCGAGTTCACGTTCAGCTCGGCCGTCCACGAGCCGAAGACGCTGCCCGTCGCGCTCAACAGCTTCGCGCTGTGGATCGCGCTGATGATCGGCCTCACGGTCGTCAACTACGGCTATCCGATCGCGCAGCTGATGGCGCTCAAGCAACCGTCGGTGCCGGCGATCTACATGGGGGCGCAGCGATGAGCACGGAACGTCTGTTTTCGATTCGCAACCGCTGGTTCACGGTCAGTGTCGGTCTCACGCTGTTCGCGGTGGTCGCGTCGGTGCTGATCGGCTTCGTCTGGCTGCCGTCGGCGCAGAAGGACGCGCAGTTCCAGGGCATCTGGAACGCGATCTGCAGCGCGGCCGGCGTGCCGCGCGCATGGCTCGCGTCGCAGCCGGAGCCGGCGCCTTCGGCCGTCAAGACGAGCACGGTCGTCGTCACGCCGCAGATGATGGCGGGCGCGGACAGCCTGTCGATCGGCCGCGGCGCGACGCTCGCGATGCGCTGCACGATGTGTCACGGCGCGCGCGGGATGAGCGATGCGAATTCGCCGAACCTCGCGGGCCAGTACGCGGCCGTCATCTACAAGCAGTTGAAGGACTTCCAGACGGGCGCGCGCACGAACGCGGTGATGGCGCCGATGGTCGCGAACCTCACCGACCAGGACATGCGCGATCTCGCGGCGTTCTACTCGTATCTGCCGCACACCGCGACGCAGCTCGCCGCCGCGCCGCCGAAGATCGTCGCGAGCGGCGCGCCGATGCGCAACATCGCGCCGTGCGCGTCGTGCCACGGCGGGATGGACAACAAGGTCGGCGGGCCGAGGCTCGAAGGCGAGCCGGAGGTCTACATCAACGCGCAGTTGCAGGCGTTCGCGTCGGGCGCGCGGCACAACGACATCAGCGAGCAGATGCGCAACGTCGCGCGACAGATGACGCCCGGCGAGATCGCGGCCGCCGCGCGGTATTACGCGGGCCGGCCCTGACGGGCGGCGCGGTTGCGGCCGCGCTCCGGCGCGAGCCGCGAAGGTGGCGGGCGCGCACGAACGCTGCGTCGCAGGCAACGCCGCATTGAAAGAAGCGGCAAACGGGGCGGGCCCGTTTGCCGCTTCTTGTTGATGACGGTCGATGAAGGAAGGCGGGCGCGTAGTGCGATGCGCACCGGGCGGGATATCGCGGTTCCGTGGCGGCGGGCTTCGGCGTGCGTTGGCGGATCGCCATCGCGCGGCGGCTGACGATGTTCGCCGGGGCCGACGATGCCCGGAAGCGCCAACGGTGCTCGAAAGGGCAGGCGGGGCGCGGCGGCCGCGTTGCGTCAGGCGCGCGAGCCGCGGCGCTTCGCGCTGCGCGGCGAGCGGGTGGGGGCGAGTGCGAGCGCATCGAACCGTCCGTCGCCGCGTGCCGCATGCGTCGCCGCATCGCGTGTGCGGCCGCGTTGCGCGCGGCTGCCGCGCGCACTATTTGTCGTCGGCCTGCGCGTCGTGAAAGAAGCGCCCGAGCTCGGTCGCGAGCTCGTTGAGCACGCCCATTTCCTGCTGCGTGATCTTGCGCGCCGGCTGGCCGGCCGACCAGTCGCCGTACAGCAGCGCGACCGCGTTTTGCTCCGCGGTCACGGGCAGCAGCACGAACGCGCGCGCGTCGTCAAACGCGTCCCGATACCACGCGGGCAGCCGCTTGACCATCTTCGGATCATGCGCGTTCTCGATGAAGATGCCGACCGAGTTCGTGATCGCGAGATGGAACACGTCGGGCTGGAACGCCTCGTGAAAGCGCAACTGTTCAAGCGTGGCGTCGACGTTCGGCCCGAAGCCGAGCCGCGCGGCGAACATGCCGTCGTCGCGCCGCACGAACATCACGGTGCGCGTGAACGCGAGGCCCGCGAGCACGCTTTCGGACGCGAGCGCGAGCACCGGGCCGAGCACGTGCTCGGACGGCAGCGCGCGCAGATCCGCGAGGCCCGCTTCGAGGCACGCCTGCGGCGTCGACGCGCCGCGCGCGATCTTGTCCGCGTTCGCGCGCAGCTCGACGATCTCGCGCATCACCGTGTCGCTCGTCTCTTCGCGCGACAGCGACGCCGCGATCTCGGCGAGCTCGTCCGCGCCGGTGCCGAGCGCGCCGTGAAAGCGGTGCGCGAGCGCCGCGATCCGTGCGTCGCGCTGCTGCGCGTGCAACGACGTGAGCGCGGTCGCGACGTCGGTCGAGCAGTGGCTCACCGCGCGCAGCCACTGGACGTCGTGCGGCGCGCCGTCGTTCGCGTCGAAGCGCGCCATGCCCGCGCGGATCAGCTCCGGCAGCCGCCAGCGCGACGCCGCCTCGAGGCCGATCTCGTCGAAGCCGACGCCGAGCACCGTGCGGCACGCGGCTTCGTCGTCGTCGTCATGCTCGGCCGCGCGCCGGCGGATCGCTTCCCACTCGGCGTCGAGATAGCAGACGACGAGCAGCTTGCCGACCTGGCGCATCAACGTGCAGACAACCGCTTCCTCACCCGCGCGCAGATCGACATGCTCGGTCAGCTTGCGCGCGACGCAGCCCGACAGCAGCGCGCGGTTCAGTTCGAGCTTCGCGTCGATGCGGCGCGGCGCGCTGTGATGGAAATGGTCGACGAGCTTGAGCCCGACGACGAGATGGCCGACGGCGTCCATGCCGAGCACCATCAGCGCACGCGTGACGGTCGTGATGTTGCCGCCGAACGCCATGTACATCGCCGAGTTCGCGAGCCGCAGCACTTTTTGCGTCAGCGCGAAATCCGACAGCACGACGCGCACGAGCGCCGTGAAGTCGAGATCGTCGTTCTTCATCGCGGCCATCGTCGCGCGCAGCGCGTCCGACAGCAGCGGAAAATCGCCGCGCTCGTTCATCCGGGCCCAGAGCTT
The DNA here is from genome assembly GCF_001524445.2 of Burkholderia savannae. Lineage (NCBI taxonomy): Bacteria > Pseudomonadati > Pseudomonadota > Betaproteobacteria > Burkholderiales > Burkholderiaceae > Burkholderia > Burkholderia savannae. The sequence continues at coordinate 2,657,625 of NZ_CP013417.1, read as the reverse complement.
GTCGAGCAGCGCCGTTCGCGGCAGTTGTGCGGTGATTGGCATACGAATCAGTGATTGATGAAGCCGGCGGCGGGCGTCATGCGGCTTCGTGCAGATAAAGCTCCTGCGCCTCGAAGCGCTGCGCGAGCTCGTCCGACGGCAGCGCGCGGCAGACGAGCCAGCCCTGGATGTGGTTGCAGCCCATCTCCGTCAGCAGCGTGCGCTGCGCCTCGGTCTCGACGCCCTCGGCGACGAGCTCGAGCTCGAGCGTCTGCGCAAGGCCGACGACCGCCGACACGATCGCGCGGTCGTTTCTCGACGTCAACAGATTTTCGACGAAACTTCTGTCGATCTTCAACTTCGCGAGCGGGAAGCTCTGCAGGTACGCAAGGCTCGAATAGCCGGTGCCGAAATCGTCGACCGCGAACCGGATGCCGAGCTCGGTCACTTCCTCGAGCAGCGTCTTCGCGTGATGCGGATCGTGCATCAGAAGGCTTTCGGTGATCTCGAGAACGATCCGGCACGGATCGATGCCCGTCAGCTTGATCGCGTCGCGCACGCTCTGCGTGAAGCGCGGATCGCGGAACTGCTGCGGCGACACGTTGACGGCCACGTATTGCAGAGCGATGCCTTGCCGGTCCCACGACACGAGCTGCATGCACGCGGCCTTCAGCACCCAGTTGCCGAGATAGTTGATGAGGCCGATCGACTCCGCGAGCGGAATGAACGTTGCCGGCGCGACGAGCCCGTGCACCGGGTGATGCCAGCGGATCAGCGCCTCGACGCCGACGACGGCGCCCGTGTGGCTCTTCGTGATCGGCTGGAAGTGCAGCGAGAACTCGCCGTTGCGCACGCCGTTGTAGAGATCGGCCTCGAGCTTCAGGCGCTCGGCGTCGGCCGGATCGTCGGTCGGCTGGTGGAACGCGAGCGCGTTGCCGCCCGCCGCCTTCGCCCGCGAGAGCGCGCGGTCCGCGCGCCGCAGCAGCGGACTGTGGTGCTGCGCGTGCTTCGACGCGGCGCGCGCGTCCGGATAGATCGCGATGCCGACGCTCGCCGACAGGTGCACGGCCTGCCCGTCGTACGCGTACGGCCGCTGCACGGCCGTCTGCAGCTGTCGGGCGAGCGCCTCGGCCGCGTCGATCGCGTCGATGCGCGTGGGCGCGTTCAGCATCACCGCGAACTTGTCGCTCGCGACGCGCGCGAGCCGTTCGCCGCGGGTCGCGAGCCGCTGCAGCCGCTGGGCGGTGTCGCGCAGCAGCGCGTCGCCCGCGTCGTAGCCGAGCGCGCGGTTGATTCGCTGGTAGTCGTCGAGATCGAGCAGCAAAAGCGCGGTGCAGCCGCCGCCTTCGTCGGCCGTCTTTTGCGCGCGCATCAGCGCGGGCAGCAGCGCGGACAGGTTGTCGAGCCCCGTCATCGGGTCGTGGTGCAGCTCGTAGGTGAGCCGCGCCTCGATCGCCCGCCACGACGACACGTCGAACGCCGCGATCGCGAAGCCGTCGACGCCGTGGTGGCGGCTGCGCACCGCGCGCACCTCGACGTCGAGCGGGTAGGTCAGCGACTTGACGAGACAGAGCGTCGCCTTCTCGACGTCGCCCGACGCGGACGCGCGGGCGAGCAGGCCGTCGAGCGTCGCGGTATCCTGCTCGGGGATCAGGTCGCGCAGCGTGAGCGTGTGCAGATATTCGCGGTGGTAGCCGATGAAGCGCAGGCCCGCGTCGGACACGTACAGGAAGCGCAGATCGCGGTCGACGTGAGCGAGGAAATCGACCGCACCGACGGTTTGCTCCAGCCAGCTTCGGACCGTATCGTCGGCGCGCGGCGTGCCGGCGCGCGCGGGCATCAGCGCGCCGCCCGACCAGGCGAAGCGGCGGAGCTTGTGAAATGCGGCGCGCCAGGAGCCTTTGCGGGGCGTCTTGTTCCTGATGGCTTCCATGTATCTCGCTGGCGTGAAGGGGCTGGAACCGGTGTCCGGACGCAATAACGGCGCATTGTGCCGATTCTTTAGCGTCAGGGAAGAAAGGATCTAGAGCATTTCGTCATGTGCGGCAGTTCGGCATGCGAACGCGACTGGACGGCTTGCCGGGTGCCGGACCCTGTTGAACGTATGGACATTCGAAGACGAGGACTCAGATGAATCGAAAACTGGCATCGGGCGCGGCGGCCGCGCTCTTCGCGCTGTACACGGTCGCGGCCCATGCGGTGCTGAAGGTCGGCGATGCGGCGCCCGACTTCAGCGCGCAGGCGTCGCTCGGCGGCAAGACTTACACGTACTCGCTCGCCGACGCGCTGAAGAAGGGCCCCGTCGTGCTGTACTTCTATCCGGCCGCGTTCACGACCGGCTGCACGATCGAGGCGCACGCGTTCGCCGACGCGGTCGATGCTTACAAACAGTATGGCGCGACGGTGATCGGCGTCTCGGCGGACGACATCGAGACGCTGACGAAGTTTTCGGTCAGCGAGTGCCGCAGCAAGTTCCCGGTCGCCGCCGATCCGGATGCGAAGATCATCCGCGAGTACGACGCGAAGCTGCCGGCGATTTCGAAGGCGAACCGCGTGTCGTACGTGATTTCGCCGGAAGGGAAGATCCTCTACGAGTACACGAGCCTGTCGCCCGACAAGCACGTCGAGAACACGCTGAACGCGGTGAAGGCGTGGGTGGCGTCGCACAAGCAGCCGTGACGTGGGCGGCGGCCGCGTGAGGCGGGCCAAGGCGGGGGCGGCGCCGTGTCAGGAGGGCTGCCCATCGCGCGGAGCGCGAAGCATGCCGGGCGCGATGCCGGCAGTTGAGGCTGGCAGTTGAGGCTGGCAGTTGAGGCCGGCAGCGGGTGCCGGCAACTGAGGCCGGCAGCGGAGGCCGGCCGGCGCGCTGCGCGCCCCGGCTCGTTCGTTCAGGCGCGCAGCGCCTGCTCGATCGGCACGCCGCCGCCGACGAAGCCGATCGTCTTCTTCGAGATGCCGAGCTTGATCGCCTCGATCGCCGCCCATGCGACGTCCTGTCGCGCGACGGGCGCTGAGTCGTCGAGGCGATCCTCGGTGAGCGCGATCTTGCCGACGCCCGGATCGTCGGACAGCGGACCCGGCCGCAGGATCACGTAGTCGATGCCCGATGCGATCACGCGGTCGTCGCCTTCGCGCTTCATCTGCGAATAGTGGCGCAGGAACTCGGGGCTGCGCTCCGGCCAGTATGCGGAGAGCGAGCTGATCACGACGAGCTTCTGCACGTTGTGCGCCTTCGCGTATTCGGCTGCGCGCGCAACCGCGTCGCGGTCGACCTGCTCCTCTTCGGCCGCGCCTTCGGATTCGGCGGAGCCCGCCGCGTAGATCGCGTGCGTGATTCCGTTGAATGCGGACGAGAAGTCCGCCGTCAGATCGGCGACGACGACTTTCGCGCCCGGCAGCGCGAAATCCGGCCGGCGCACCAGCGCCGTGACCTCGAAATCCTGCTGCTTGAGCAGCAGGTCCGCGAGCGCGCGGCCCGTGCGGCCGGACGCGCCAATCAGCAGTACCTTCATCGACATGAAACCACTCCTTGCATGGCGTTGCGTCAATGGCGCCCTCTGAACGAGGGACTGACGACGAACGTACAAGTGTATGCCGAATTCGCGTCCGATCGGTGGCGCCGAAACGAGATTCGGATCAAGCGCCGACGTGCGACGGCGGGCTGGCGCACATGGCGGCGCGCGCGCTCCGGTCCGGCCGATCGCGACTGCGGGCGGCGTGCGCGGGCGGCGCGCCGGCGCGATGGTGCTGCCGCCGCGCGCGGGGCCCGCTCATTTATGAATAGGCGAAGGGCTTCGTATCAGGCGTAAGCATTTGTGACATCGCGGCGTCGCCTGCGATCGCGCATCGGGCGATGCGCCGGCGGGCGGCGCGCCCGGTGCGGTTCGGGCCGGGCGAGACGGCCAGAATGGGGCGGCCCGTTCGGGACTCCCGTCCGGGACGGCCCGTCCGGGATCGCCCAGTTTGCGAGTGGCGGCGACGCGGACGGCCCGCGCGCCCGGCGCGCGCCGTCCGCGTGCGACATGCGTGCGACATGCGTGCGACATGCGTGCGACATGCGTGCGACATGCGTGCGACATGCGTGCGACATGCGTGCGACATGCGTGCGACATGCGTGCGACATGCGTGCGACGCGCAGCCGAAGCCGGCCGACCGGCGCGGCTCGCATCGCGCGCGCTCGGCGCGTCAATCGCCCACGATGGCCGCGTTGCCCGACGTCCCGCGGTTCCGGCGCTTTTCCGCCCACACGCGCAGCCGGTCCATGTACAGGTAGACGACGGGCGTCGTATAGAGCGTCAGCATCTGCGACACGATGAGGCCGCCCGCGATCGCGATCCCGAGCGGCGCGCGCAGCTCGGCGCCGTCGCCGCGCCCGAACGCGAGCGGCAGCGCGCCGAGGAGCGCCGCCATCGTCGTCATCATGATCGGCCGAAAGCGCAGCAGGCATGCCTCGTGGATCGCGTCGAACGACGACTTGCCTTGCCGCGACGCATCGATCGCGAAATCGACCATCATGATCGCGTTCTTCTTCACGATGCCGATGAGGAGAATCACGCCGATCAGCGCGATGATGCTGAACTCGGTCTTGAAGAGCAGCAGGCCGAGCAGCGCGCCCACGCCCGCCGACGGCAGCGTCGACAGGATCGTCACCGGGTGGATGTAGCTCTCGTACAGGATGCCGAGCACGATGTAGACGGCCGCGAGCGCGGCGAGGATCAGGACCGGCTGATCCTTCAGCGACTGCTGGAACGCTTGCGCGGTGCCCTGGAAGCTGCCCTGGATCGTCGGCGGCACGCCGATCTGCGCCATCGTCTGGTAGATCACCTGCGTCGCCTTCGACAGCGACACGCCGGGCGGCAGGTTGAACGAGATCGTCGTCGCGACGAACAGGCCCTGGTGGTTGACCGACAAGGGCGTCGTGCTCGGCCCGAAGCGCGCGATCGCGGAGAGCGGCACCATCGTCGACTTAGACGTCGACACCGACGCGCCCGACGACGCGCTCGACTTGCCGCTCGACGAGATCGAGTTGAGCGCCTGGTTGCGCGCCGAATCGGCGGCGATCGCGGCGGCGCTCTGCGCGGCCGTGCCGGCCGTCGACGCGCGCGTCGACGTCGCGACGTAGGTGCCCGCCGCCGCGTTCGTCGTCTGCGCGCCGCTCGCGCTGCCGCCCGACGTGCTCACGTACACCTGGTTCAGCATCTCCGGGCTCTGCCAGTATTGCGGCGCGACTTCCATCACGACGTGGTACTGGTTGAGCGCGTTGTAGATCGTCGACACCTGGCGCTGGCCGAACGCATCGTACAGCGTGTTGTCGATCTGCGCGGGCTTGATGCCGAGGCGCGCGGCCGTCGCGCGGTCGATCGTCACCATCGACTCGAGGCCGCCTTGCTGCTGGTCGGAATTCACGTCGGCGAGTTCGGGGCGTTTCTGCAGCGCCTCCGTCAGGATCGGCCCCCATTTGTACAGATCGGCCGACGAATCGCCGAGCAGCGTGAACTGATACTGCGCGTTGCTCTGCCGGCCGCCCATCCGGATGTCCTGCGCCGCCTGCAGGAACGTGCGCGCGCCCGCGACGTGCGACAGCGGCTCGCGCAGCTGCTGAATCACCTGGTCGGCCGACAGCTTGCGCTGCGGCTTGTCCCTCAGCGCGACGAACATGAAGCCCGAGTTGGTCTGCGTGCCGCCCGTGAAGCCCGCGACGTTGGCGACGTTCGGATTCGCGCTCACGATGCGCATCATCTCGGTGAACTTGAGCTTCATCGCCTGGAACGACGTCGTCTGGTCGGCCTGGATGCCGCCGATCATGAGCCCCGTGTCCTGCTGCGGGAAGAAGCCCTTCGGCACGACGACGTAGAGGAACACGTTGAGCGCGATCGTCGCGGCGAGCGTCATCAGGATCGTGCGCGGATGGCGCAGCGCCCACGACAGCGTGCGCTCGTAGCCGCGCTGCATCCGCTCGAAGCCGCGCTCGAGCCAGCGCGCGAAGCGGCTCTCGTCCCGCGGATCGTGCGGCTCGGGCAGAAGGCGCGCGCACATCATCGGCGTGAGCGTGAGCGACACGACGAGCGACACGGCGATCGCGAGCGACAGCGTGAGCGCGAACTCGCGGAACAGCCGCCCGACGATGCCGCCCATCAGCAGGATCGGCAGGAACACCGCGACGAGCGACAGGCTGATCGACAGCACCGTGAAGCCGACCTCGCGCGCGCCGTCGAACGCGGCCTGCAGGCGCGGCGTGCCGTTCTCGATGTGGCGCGAGATGTTTTCGAGCACGACGATCGCGTCGTCGACGACGAAGCCCGTCGCGACGATGAGCGCCATCAGCGACAGGTTGTTCAGCGAGAACCCGAGCAGGTACATCGCGCCGAACGTGCCGACGATCGAGATCGGCACGGCGACGCTCGGGATCAGCGTCGCGCGCCAGTTGCGCAGGAACAGGAACACGACCATCACGACGAGGCTCACCGCGATGAGCAGCGTGTGCTCGGTGTCGGCGAGCGACGCGCGGATCGTGCGCGAGCGGTCGAGCACCGGCGCCACCTTGATGTCGGCGGGCAGCGCGGCCGTGAGCTGCGGCAGCGCCGCCTTCACGCGGTCGATCGTCTCGATGATGTTCGCGCCGGGCGACCGGTAGAGAATCACGAGCACCGCGCGCTCGCCGTTCGCGAGGCCGAGGTTGCGCAGGTCCTCGACCGAGTCGACGACGCTCGACACGTCCGAGAGGCTCACGGCCGCGTTGTTGCGGTACGCAATCACGAGATCCTTGTACTGCGACGCCTGAGACGCCTGGTCGTTCGTGTACAGCTGGTAGTGGTTCGGGCCGAATTCGATCGCGCCTTTCGGGCTGTTCGCGTTCGCCGACGCGAGCGCGGCGCGCACGTCCTCGAGGCCGATCCCGTAGTGAAAGAGCGCGTGCGGCTCGAGCTCGACGCGCACGGCCGGGTTCGCCGAGCCGCTCAAGCTCACCTGGCCGATGCCGTCGATCTGCGACAGCGATTGCTGGAGCACCGTCGACGCGGCGTCGTACAGCTTCGCGGGCGAGGCCGTCTTCGACGTGAGCGACACGACCATGATCGGCGAATCGGCCGGATTGACCTTGCGGTACGTCGGGTTGCTCTTCAGGCTCGCCGGCAGATCGGCGCGCGCGGCGTTGATGGCCGCCTGCACGTCGCGCGCGGCGCCGTCGATGTCGCGGTTCAGGTTGAACTGCAGCACGATCCGCGCGTTGCCGACCGAGCTCATCGACGTCATCTCGGAGACGTCGGCGATCGAGCCCAGGTGCCGCTCGAGCGGGCTTGTCACGCTCGTCGCGACGGTCTCGGGGCTCGCGCCGGGCAGCGACGCCTGCACCATGATCGTCGGGAAATCGACTTGCGGCAGCGGCGAGACGGGCAGCTTGACGAACGCGAACAGGCCGGCGAGCGCGATCCCGAGCGCGAGCAGCGTCGTCGCGACGGGGCGGGTGATGAACGGGCGCGACAGGTTCATTTACGCGTCCGGATGCGCGGCCGCCGGGCCGGAGCGATCGAAGAAGCCGCGGATGCGGCGCGCGAGCGCGTCGAAGCCGAGGTAGATCACGGGCGTCGTGAAGAGCGTGAGCACTTGCGACACGATGAGCCCGCCCGCGATCGCGATCCCGAGCGGCTGGCGCAGCTCGGAGCCCGCGCCGGAGCCGACGATGAGCGGCACCGCGCCGAGGAGCGCCGCGAGCGTGGTCATCAGGATCGGCCGAAAGCGCAACAGGCACGCCTGGTAGATCGCCTCGCGCGGCGGCTTGCCCTCGACGCGCTCCGCCTCGAGCGCGAAGTCGATCATCATGATCGCGTTCTTCTTCACGATGCCGATCAAGAGCACGATGCCGATGATCCCGATGATGTCGAGGTCGTGGCCGGTGATCATCAGCGCGAGCAGCGCGCCGACGCCCGCCGACGGCAGCGTCGACAGGATCGTGATCGGATGGATGTAGCTCTCGTACAGCACGCCGAGCACGATGTACATCGTGATGATCGCGGCGAGGATCAGGAACAGCTGGTTCGACAGCGACGCCTGGAACGCGAGCGCCGCGCCCTGGAAGCGCGTCTGGAACGACGCGGGCAGCCCGAGCTCGCGCTCGGCCGCCTCGATCGCCTTGACCGCCTCGCCGAGCGACGCGCCCTGAGCGAGGTTGAACGAGATCGTCGTCGCCGGGAACTGCGACAGGTGCGACACGAGAAGCGGCGCCGGCCGCTCGTGGAACGTCGCGATCGAAGCGAGCGGCACCTGCCCGCCGCCCGCCGACGGCAGGTAGATGCCGTTGAGCGAATCGGTGTAGTGCTGCATCTGCGGCTCGGATTCGAGGATCACGCGGTACTGGTTCGACTGCGTGAAGATCGTCGACACGATTCGCTGGCCGTACGCGTCGTAGAGCGCGTTGTCGACGGTCGCGGGCGTGATCCCGAAGCGCGCGGCGTTCGCGCGGTCGATCTCGATGTAGACCGATTTGCCGCTGTTTTGCAGATCGGTCGCGACGTCGGCGAGCGACGGCTCCTTCTTCAGCCGCTCGACGAGCTTCGGCACCCAGGTCGCGAACTCTTCCGCATTCGGGCTCGTCAGCATGAACTGATACTGCGTCGGGCTCACCGTCGAATCGATCGTCAGATCCTGCACCGGCTGCATGTAGAGCGAAATGCCCGTGACGTTCGCCACCTGCTGCTGCAGCGAGCGGATCACGTCGCTCGCCGATTCGCTGCGCTCGTCGCGCGGCTTCAGGTTGATCAGCATGCGGCCGCTGTTGAGCGTGATGTTCGAGCCGTCGACGCCGATGAACGACGTGAGGCTCACGACGTCCGGGTTCTTCAGGATCTCGGCGGCGAGCGCCTGCTGGCGCTCGGCCATCGCGCCGTACGACACCGCCTGCGGCGCCTGCGTGATCGCCTGGATCACGCCCGTGTCCTGCGTCGGGAAGAAGCCCTTCGGAATCACGACGTAGAGGAGGGCGGTGAGCGCGAGCGTCAGCACCGCGACGACGAGCGTGGAGCGCTGCCGGTTCAGCACCCACTGCAGCGCGACGCCGTAGCGCGCGATCACGCGGTCGATCAGCGCGTGCACCTTCGCCTCGAAGCGGTGGCTCTCGGGCGGCGGCGTGTGGCGCAGGAGCTTCGCGCACATCATCGGCACGAGCGTGAGCGACACGACGGCCGAGATCACGATCGTCACCGCGAGCGTGATCGCGAACTCGTGAAAGAGGCGCCCGACGACGTCGCCCATGAAGAGCAGCGGAATCAGCACGGCGATGAGCGACACCGTCAGCGAGATGATCGTGAAGCCGATCTGCTTCGAGCCCTTCAGCGCCGCTTCGAGCGCCGAATCGCCTTCCTCGACGTAGCGCGCGATGTTCTCGATCATCACGATCGCGTCGTCGACGACGAAGCCCGTGGCGATCGTGAGCGCCATCAGCGACAGGTTGTTCAGCGAGAAGCCCGACAGGTACATCACCGCGAGCGTGCCGATCAGCGACAGCGGCACCGACAGGCTCGGGATGATCGTCGCGTAGACGTTCGCGAGGAACAGGTACATCACCAGCACGACGAGCACGACCGCGAGTGCGAGCTCGAACTGCACGTCGCGCACGGCGGCGCGGATCATCGTCGTGCGGTCGGTGACGATCTGCACGTCGAGCGCGGCGGGCAGCGATTCCTGCAGCTTCGGCAGGATCGCCTTGATGTTGTCGACCGTCTGGATCACGTTCGCGCCCGGCTGCCGCTGCACGTTCAGGATGATCGCGGGCTCGGAATCGACCCACGCGCCGAGCTTCGTGTTCTCCGAGCCGGCGACGACTTTCGCGACGTCGGTCAGCATCACGGGCCGGCCGTTCTTGTACGCGACGACGGCGTCGTTGTACTGGTCGGCGCTCGTCAGCTGGTCGTTCGCGTTGATCGTGTACGCGCGCGTCGGGCCGTCGAAGTTGCCCTTCGGCGTGTTGACGTTCAGGTTCGAGATGGTCGTGCGCAGGTCGTCGAGGTTCAGGCCGTACGACGCGAGCGCGAGCGGGTTCGCCTGAATCCGCACGGCCGGCCGGTTGCCGCCCGACAGGCTGACGAGGCCGACGCCCGACACCTGCGAGATCTTCATCGCGAGCCGCGTGTCGGCGAGATCCTGCACCTGCGTGAGCGGCAGCGTCTTCGACGTGACGGCGAGCGTGATGACGGGCGCGTCGGCCGGATTGACCTTCGCGTAGATGGGCGGCGCGGGCAGGTCCGACGGCAACAGGTTGCCGGCCGCGTTGATGGCGGCCTGCACTTCCTGCTCGGCGATGTCGAGCGGCAGGTCGAGGCTGAACTGCAGCGTGATCACCGACGCGCCCGCCGAGCTTTGCGACGACATCTGGTTGAGCGACGGCATCTGCCCGAACTGCCGCTCGAGCGGCGCGGTGACGGACGAGGTCATCACCTCGGGGCTCGCGCCCGGATAGAAGGTCTGGACCTGGATCGTCGGATAGTCGACCTCGGGGAGCGCCGCGAGCGGCAGGAAGCGCAGCGCGACGAGACCGGCGAGCATGATCGCCGCCATCAGCAGCGCGGTGCCGACCGGGCGAAGAATGAAGACGCGGGACGGGTTCATCGGTCAGCCGGCGTCATTGCGATTGTGCCTGCGACGCGCCGCGGCGGCGATGCCCGCCGTGCGCGCCGGACGCGGCCGATGCGCCTTTCGCGCCCGACGCCTGCTTCGGCTGCTCGGCCGGGACCGTGATCGCCGAGCCCTCGCGCAGCCGGTCGGAGCCGTCCGTCACGACGCGCTCGCCGGCCGCGAGCCCGTCGACGATGCTCGTGCGCTCGCCGTCGACGGGGCCGGGCTTCACCTTGCGCACGGTCACGGTGTTGTCCGGCTTCACGACATAGACGAACTGGCCGATCGAGCCGGTGAGCACGGCCGACGTCGGCACGATCGTCGCGTCGCGCATCGTGTCGACGAGAAGGCGCGTGTTGACGAACTGATTCGGGAACAGCAGGTTGTTCTTGTTCTCGAACGACGCACGCAGCTTCACGGTGCCGGTGGTCGTGTCGATCTGGTTGTCGAGCGTGTCGAGCATGCCGGTTTCGAGCGGCGACGTGTTGTTGCGGTTGTACGCGGTGATCGACAGCTTGTTGCCGGCGCTCACCTGCTTGAGGATAGCGGGCAGGTTGTCTTCCGAGGTCGTGAAGATGACGCTCATCGGCTGCAGCTGCGTGATGACGACGATGCCGTTCGTGTCCGACGGCGTCACGTAGTTGCCCGGATCGACCTGGCGCAGGCCGACGCGGCCCGACACGGGCGCCGTGATCCGCGCGTACGTGAGGTTGAGCTTCGCGGAATCGATCGCCGCGCGGTCGATCTGCACGGTGCCTTCGTATTGCTTGACGAGCGACGCCTGCGTGTCGGCCGTCTGCTTCGCGATCGAGTCTTGAGCGACGAGCGTCTGGTAGCGCTTCAGGTCGAGGCGCGCGGTCGCGAGGAGCGCCTCGTCGCGCGCGAGCGCGCCCTGCGCGTTCGCGAGCGAGATCTCGTACGGGCGCGGATCGACTTGCGCGAGCACGTCGCCTTTCTTGACGATCTGGCCTTCCTGGAACGACACCGACTGCAGGTAGCCGGACAGCTGGGTCCGCACGGTCACGTTCGCGAGCGGCGTGACGGTGCCGAGCGAATTGAGGACGATCGGCATCTCGCCGCGCGCCGCGGTCGCGACCTGGACGGGCTGCGGCAGGTTCGCGAGCGCGGCCGGCCCGCCGCGCTTGCGCGCGCCGCTTTGCTGGCTCGCGGCGGTCGAGTCGCCGCCGCTCTTCCACGGATGCCACCACAGCAGGCCGCCGGCCACGACGGCCGCGATCGCGCAGAACGCGATCAGCTTGCGGCGCGGGCGAGGGGCTTCGGGGCCCGACGGCGGGTGGGCGGGAGAGCGGGGCGTGGGCTTTTCTTGATTGTCCATCGGTTCGATCTGGAAGTCGGCGTGCAGCGCTTACGGCAGGCGCGGGCGGGCCGCGTTCGCGGGCGGCGCGGCGCGGGCCGACTGCGGCCCGGTCGCGACGCAAAAGAGCGGGGCGCGCCGTTTGGGCGCGGGGTTGCATGATGCTACGTCCCCATGACGGTTACAGTCCAGCGCCCTATCTTTCAGCGAATTACGGTCGTTACAGATGAACGGATGATGACGGTGTCGCGATGACGCGCAAGATGCTGCGGTTGCAGATCGGGCGGGGCGGGGTGTTGTCGGGGCGGATCGGGCTGCGGGCTGCGGGCGGCCGGCGAAGGGCGAAGGGCGAAGGGCGAAGGCGAAGGCGAAGGCGGCCGTTCGCCGCATCGGACGCGGTATGCGCCGCCGGCGCACACCGCGCGCGCAAGGGCGGGCAGGGCGTGTCAGGGCATGCAAGGACGCGCGCCAAGGGCCGCGCGTCAGGGCGCGCGGTTCGGCCACGCGGAGCCGCCGATCTCGCGCGTGATCCTCGCAATGCACTCGCGCAGCGCCGGCACCGCGACCGAGCGCAGGAAATCGGGCGTGCACTGGTGCGCGGAGCCGCCGCAGTTGACCGCGTAGCGCTGGCCGGTCGGCGCGACGAAGCCCGCCGCGATCGCATTCAGCTCCTCGCGCCATTCGCCGATCGCGATCGCGTAGCCGTTTTGCGCGATGTCGGCGAGCGCGGAATTGAGCCTCGACACGACGAACGGCCAGTCGTCGCCCGCCGCGGCCTGCAGCGCGCCGATCAGCTCGCGGCGCGCGTCGTCCTCGAGCGCCGCGAGATACGCGCGGCCGACCGCCGTGCGCGCGATGTCCATCCGCGAGCCCGTCTCGAGCCGCGTGACGAGCACGGCCGAGCGCGGACGGATCACGTCGATCGCGACCATGTCGAGGCGGTCGCGCACGGCGAGGTGAACGGACAGCGAGGTCTTTTCGGCGAGCTCGACGAGGAACGGCCGCGAGCGCGCGCGGATGTCGAAGTTGCGCAGGAAGCCGTTGCTGAGCTCGAGCACCGACGCGGTCAGCACGAAGCGCTCGCTGTCGGGCAACTGGAACAGGAAGCCCGCGTTCACGAGCGTCGCCGTGATCCGCGATACGGTTGGCTTGGGGATGCCTGTCAATTCTGCCAGTTCCCGGTTGCTGACCGGGGCGTCGGAGGTGGCGATGCGGCGCAGAACGGCCAAACCGCGCGCGAGGGCCGTGATTTCGTCGGAAGTGGCTTCCCGTTCACGGGAAATGGCCTGAGCGTTGGAGCGTGTCGTCACGGAAATCTCTCTTTTTCGAAACTTGATTTCAGATTTTTATCAATTGTAAGACGAATGCCGGAAAGTGCGCGCGTTTTGCGATAATCTTTCACGATGCGCAATACTTACTCACTTACCCTGAGTTTATTAGGGAAATGTCGGGTCGCGCACAGTCGAAAATGCGTGGGCGGCATGTATTTTTCGCTTGACTTGTCGCCCGGAAACGGAAAAAATGTCTCCAAATTTCGAAACGTTGTTTCGTTAGTTTAGTCGGGAACGACGTTCGATGCAGTCTCTCAGGTTCTAGCACGGCCCTCGGAATGGCTAGAACTTTTTTAGCGCCACGGTCTCCGTGGCGCTTTTTTTTTTGCCTGTTCACTGTCCAGGTGGGCATCCCAAATATTGGGATTACGCCGAGCAATGCCGACGCGGCCTTCCCTTGCCGTTCTCGCGCCGAGCTGCGCCGCCGCACGCGGCGAGCGCGCATAAAAAAAGGCGCGGTGCCACGAGGGCATCGCGCCAACCCGGCATCGAGCGCCGGCGAATCAGCCGTGACGGCGAAGAGAATCCGGGGTCACGCCTTCTTGAGCTGGATCGCGGCGGGCTCGGCCGTCAGATAGCCGACGCTCGCGCCGAAGCGGTCCTTGTAGTTCGCGCGCACGAGCGGATCGAGCACGCCCTTCACCTTGTCGTGCAGCGGCGATTCCCAATCGCCCGCGTGCTGCAGGTTGCTCATGATGTACGTCCAGCCGTTGATCTCGTCGACCGCGTGCAGGCCCGTCGATTCGGCGCCCGCCGGGCACGACAGCACGCGCGAGAGTTGCTTCGTGTCGACGTTGTACGCCCACAGGAAGTTGTTCACGTGCATCCCCGAGTCCTCGCCGACAAAGAGCGTGCGAAGCTTCTCCGAGTACTTCAGGTTGTCCGGATTCGCGATCTTGTCCGGATTCGCGAGGTTGCCGAGCGCGTCGGCCGCGGCGAGATCCTCGCCGACGAGCGCCGCGGGCGCGCTCATGTCGACGGGCACCCATTCGCTCGCGATCGTCGCGCCCGACGTGTCGCGTTGCCCGCCGCGCATGTTGAGCGCGTAGACGGCGCCCGCGTTGATCGCGCGGTCGAGCGCGATGTCCGGCCCGGCGGCCGCGTTGCCGCGAACCATCGATTTCTGGATGTACGACATCGCCGTATAGAGCACCTTGTCCTTCGCGTTGACCGTCGTGCCTTCGAGCTTCGTGAAGCCCATGCTGCCGCCCGCGTACGCGGCGAAGCGGTGCGTTTCGAGGAACGCCGCGGCCTTCGTCATGCCGGGCTTGATGCGGACCCAGTTGAACGTGCCGCTGAAGTTGATCTTCGAAAACGACGCGTCGCCCGGGTCCTTCGTCGCGACGTCCATGATGTCGGTCGCCGTCAGCCGGTTCGCGAGCGCCTCGATCTCCGCGCTCGTCGCGTGGCCGAGATTGATCCACGTGAGCGTCGCCGAGCCCGGGCCAATCGACGAGGTCTGCGTCCACTTCGCGACGTACAGCGTGCCCGCCGAGAGATCGGCCGCGCTGTCGGCGATGAACATGAAGAGGCCGCCGTTCGTCGCGTCGTCGCCCATCAGCACCGTGCGTTGGTCCGGCATCACCTGCACGAGCTCGTGCGAGATTCGACCGAGGCAATAGTGCTTGCGCAACGAGCCCGTGCCGTCCGGGTTCACCGTGATCTCGGGCAGGTGGCCGTAGTGGTACGGGTTCGCGGCCGTCTCGCTGCCGAACGTGTTCTTGCTGAACGCCTTGAACTGCGCGTCGGTCGCGGCCTTCGTCGCGTCCGGCTCGTACTCCTCGCTCGACAGATGCGTGTTCCACGGCGACAGGCTCGCGCCGCACGTGATCCACAGGCCGTGCGCGGCCGACGTGTCGACGTTGTGATACTTGACGAGCTTGAGCGCGCCCGTGGCCGGGTCCTGGTCGAGCGTCAGCACGGCGATCGGCGACGGCAGCCGGCCGTATTGCGACGCGCTCGCCAGGTCGCGCGTCGTGTATTCGAACTGCACGACGGCGAACACCGCGTTGCCTTTCACGCCCGGCACGCTTGCGTTCTTGAGCGTGAGCAGCGAGCTGCCGTCCGGGCAGTCGGAGTAGAACTGGCGCGCCTGGCCCGGCGCCGAGCGATCGACGATCGGCCGGTTGTCGATGTCGTAGTAGCCGCCCGCGAGGGTCGTGCCGCCTTTGCCGTCGGGCACCTGGTCGCCCGTCACGAAGAACGGCCGGTACGCGAGCTTGTAGTCGCGCGACGTGCCGTCGGTGAACGAGACGGACAGCGTCGAGCCGACCGTCGTCGTCGCCATCGCGGCCGGGCTGGCGAGCGTCGGCGCGGCCATCGACGCGAACGCGGCCGCCGCGAAGCTCGCGGCGGGCGGCGCGGCGGCGACGTCTTCGTCGCCGCCGCAGCCGGTGAGCAGGGCGGGGAGCGCGACGCCGGAAAGCGGCAGCATCGGCGCGCCGGCGAGGATCTTCAAGGCATGGCGGCGGGAGGGATTGGGCAACGCGGGCATGGGGAATCCAGTTGTTGTGGGCGACGGGAGCCGCCGGTGGCCGGCGCGGGCGCGGCGAACGGCGGTGAGAACCGCATGGAAGTGTATTTTTTGAAAATGAAAGTTTTTTGAATTGAATTTGTATGAATGGACGGGCGTCTCGCGAGGGACGCGCCGATGCGGCGTGCGCGGGCGCCGGCCCGTCGGGCGGGGCGCCGCCGATGCGGCAACGACATGTAAAAAAGAAGCGCAAGCCGTTGGGCGCGCGCCGGTGCGTCGTATCATCGCTTTTTCGCCACACGGAGCCGCTTTGCCGCGCCATTCGCCATGACGATCGAGATCGCCGACGCAACCGCACACGTTCACGCCATCGCACCCATTTCCCGCGCCGGCCGCAGCCGGCTTCGCGCCGCCGCGCTCGCGGCGGTCGCCGTCGCTGCGCTGGCCGGATGCAAGAAGCCCGACCAAGCGAGCGCGCCGCCCGACAACGCGGCGAGTGCCGCCGCGCATGCCGCCCAGCAGACGACGCAGCAGCTCGACCAGGTCGCGAGCTTCGTCAATCAGCAGATCGACGCGGCGAAGCGGGGTGTCGCGTCGGCGGCGTCCGCCGTGCCGCCCGTCACCGCGAGCTCGGCGCAGGCCGCCGCGCAGGGCGCCGCGTCCGCCGTGCTCGGGCAGGCCGCCGCCGCGGCCGGCACGAGTCTCGAAACGGCCGGCCGGAAGCTGCAGCAATGGAGCCAGACGGCCGCGCTGGGCGTATCGGGCGCGTCGGCCGCGAGCGGCTCGGCGGCGAGCCGCTGAATTTCGCTTGCATCGCGGATTAAATGTAATTATTATGGTTACACATTGTCGTCGGAACGGGGTGCGCGAGCGCGCCGTTTCAGGTGAATCATGAATACGAGCAGCCGGTTCGCGTTTGCCGTTCACGTGCTCGCGCTGTTGTCGATGCAGGAAGGCGTGCCGCTGTCGTCTGACGTGATTGCGGGCAGCGTGAACACGAATCCGGCGTTGATTCGCCGCCTGCTGTCGATGCTGGCGGCGGCGGGGCTCACGACGTCGCAACTCGGCGCGGGCGGCGGCGCGCTGCTGGCGCGCGAGCCGTCGGGCATCACGCTGCTCGACGTCTACCGGGCGGTCGACGATGCGCAGCTCTTCGCGCTGCACCGCGAGGCGCCGAATCCGGCCTGCCTCGTCGGGCGGCACATCCAGGGCGCGCTGACGGGCTACATCGGCGACGCGCAGCGGGCGATGGAGGCCTCGCTCGCGACGCGCACGCTCGCCGACGTGTCGGCCGACGTGCT
The DNA here is from genome assembly GCF_001524445.2 of Burkholderia savannae. Lineage (NCBI taxonomy): Bacteria > Pseudomonadati > Pseudomonadota > Betaproteobacteria > Burkholderiales > Burkholderiaceae > Burkholderia > Burkholderia savannae. Next base: position 2,640,621 of record NZ_CP013417.1, on the reverse strand, counting down.
GCGCTCGGAGGCGTCCGGGCAGCCGGGCGGGGCGCGGCAGACGAGCGCGTGAGCGATTGCGCGGCGGAGCGTGCTCGGCCGCTTGAAGGTTCGCGTGGACGGGTGCGATGCGGCGAAGCGGCGATGCGGCGAAAGGCAAAGCGGCAAAGCGCGCGATGTCGGGCGCGCTGCGGCTGCGAGCCGTATCGGGATTCGCCGTCGGCCCGTTGTGGGCGGGCGCAGGATGAACGCCAAGGGCTTTGCTGCCCGATGAAATGCCGCCCGGCGGTCACGACGGGCGGATGAATTGACTATGATGGGGATCGTGGGTCCCTCTTTTTTCGATTGAATATGTAATTGATATAGTTACATATTCGCCAACCAGGAGAATCGACATGACGCAACGTACTTTGAAAATCGCTTTGTTCGGCGCAACCGGCATGATCGGCTCGCGAATCGCGGCCGAGGCGGCGCGACGCGGCCACCAGGTGACGGCGCTGTCGCGCAACCCGGCGGCGGGCGCGCAGAACGTCACCGTGAAGGCGGCCGACCTGTTCGATCCGGCGAGCATCGCCGCCGCGCTCGCGGGGCAGGACGTCGTCGCGAGCGCCTACGGCCCGAAGCAGGAGGACGCGTCGAAGGTCGCCGCCGCCGTGCGGGCGCTCGTCGAGGGCGCGCGCAAGGCGGGCGTGAAGCGCGTCGTCGTGGTGGGCGGCGCGGGTACGCTGGAAGTCGCGCCCGGCAAGCAGCTTGTCGATGCCGAGGGCTTCCCGGACGCGTACAAGGCCGTCGCGCTCGCGCACCGCGACGCGTACGACTACCTGGCGAGCGTGCAGGACCTCGACTGGACGTTCTTCTCGCCCGCCGCGCTGATCGCGCCCGGCGAGCGCACCGGCCAGTTCCGCACGGGCGAGGGCAAGCTGATTGTCGACGCCGACGGCAACAGCAAGATCTCGGTCGAAGACTACGCGGTCGCGTTCGTCGACGAGATCGAACAGAGCCGCTTCGTGCGCCAGGCCGCGACGGTCGCGTACTGATCGCGGCGCGGACGCCGGCGCGACGCGCGCAGCGGTCGCTCGGAGCGGAGCGGCCGGGCGATGGCGTTCGGCCGGGTGGTCCGGCCGGGCGACATCGCCGAAGGGGCCGGCCGGAAGTGTCGGGCCGGGAGCGTCACGCCGAAGGGGCAGTCCAAAGCGCTAGCCCGAGTTCGAAGCGCTAGCCCGAAGCGCTAGCCCGAAAGTGGCACGCCGAAGGGTCGTGGCGAAGGGGCATGCCGAAGCGCCAGGCGGGAGCATTCGGCCAGGCATGTCGACCGAGCGCGTCAGCCGAGGCGTTCTTCCGCACGCGCGTCGCGCCGGTTCGCGCCGGCACGACGCGCGCGCCGTCGTTCAGGGCGCGCGCTACCCGCGAAGCGGGCGGCGCATGCGCGCGTTGGGGCTACACTGGCGATCGTCGTCACCACTCCTACGATCGCATGCCGATTTCGCCTCGCTCGCTCTTCGCGCGCGGCGCCGCCGTCGTTCTCGCCGCGCTCGCCGCTTGCCCGTCGATCGCATCGCGGCCGAGCGGGCGGCGATCGACCCCGTCGAGCGCACGCGCCGCCGCGCTCGCGCTCGCCGCCGTCGGCTTCGCGCTCGCCGTCGCGCCGTTCGCCGCGCGAGCGGCGACCAATCCGGGCCTCGCCACCTTCCAGAAGCTGATCGCGCCCGCCGCCGCGTCGGACGCCGCCGCGCCGGCATCGGGCGCCTCAGCCGCGGCGAGCGCGTCGGCGGCCGCGCCGTCGCCGGCGAGCGCCGCCGAGATCGCGCGCTCGTTCGACTCGGTGATCCGCATGCTCGACAACGACCGGCAGCGTACGCAGCTCGTCGCGCAGCTCAAGCAATTGCGCAGCGTGGCGCTCGTCGCGCAGGCCGGGCAGGCCGCATCGGCACCGGCGGCGGCGTCCGGCGCGGCGGGCGCGGGGCTTCTCGGCGCGATCGCGTCGGGGATGGCGTCCGTCGAGGCGAGCCTGCGCGAGCGCGACACGCCGCTGCGCTACTGGTCCGCGCGCTTTCGCGCGGCGGGCCGCGAGCTCTACGGGCTCGCGAGCGGCGCGGGCCCGCAGCCGAGCACGCGAATCCTGCTCGATCTCGTGCTGATGCTGGCCGGCTGGCTCGCGTGCGCGGCGCTGTTGATCTGGGCGCAGCACGGTTTCTGGGCGCGCCACGGCGTCGCGGTCAAGCTCGATCCGAATCCGAGCGCGAAGGAGATGCTGATCTTCGCGTTGCGGCGCGTCGGGCCGTGGATCGTGTCGTTCGTCGCCGTGCTCGCGATCGCGCGCGGGCTGCCCGATTCGCTCGGCCGCACGCTCGCGCTCGTCGCCGCGTACGCGATCGTGTCGGGCTCGGTGTTCGCGTCGCTGTGCCTCATCATGTTCGCGCTGTTCAGCTCGGGCCACCGCCGCGCGGCGGGGCGCGTGCTGATCGCGCGCTCGTGGCGGCTGCTGCGCCTGATCGGCGCGTTCGGCGCGCTCGGCGACGCGGCGCTCAACCGCGACGTCGCGTGGCAGCTCGGCCTCGACCTGTCGAGCCTCGTGTCGACCGCGTCGAGCATGACGGCCGCCGTGCTCTGTGCGTGCTTCGCGGTCGCATACCGGCGGCCCGTCGCGCACCTGATCCGCAACCGCAGCCATGCGCAGCGCACGGGGCATCGCGCGACGACGGAGATGGCCGACTTCGCGGCCACGCTCTGGCCCGCGCCCGTGCTGGTGCTCGCGTTCGCGGCGGTCGCCGGCACGCTGCTCGTCAGCCGTTCGTCGTCCGATCTGCTGCGCACCTCGATCGTGAGCGCGCTGCTGCTCGTGCTCGCGTTCTTCCTGTCGGCCGTCGTGCTGCGCGTCACGCGCCCGAATCCGGTCCACCGCAAGCGGCGCCACCGCTCCGTGTACGTCGCGCGGCTCGTGCGCTTCGCGGGCTCGCTCGCGACGCTCTTCATCTGGCTCGGCTACGTCGAGCTCACGTCGCGTCTGTGGGGCATCTCGCTCGCGCGGATCGTCGAGCACAGCGTCGCCGCGCGCGGGATCGCGCAGGCGGTGACGGCGATCGTCGTCACGCTGTTCGTCGCGTGGCTCGCGTGGATCGTCGTCGACACCGCGATCCTCGAGGCGCTCAGCTCGGCGACTTCGCGCGGCAAGGCCCGCAATCCGAGCGTGCGCGCGCGCACGATGCTGCCGCTCGTGCGCAACGTCGCATTCGTGACGATCGTCACCGTCGCCGCGATCGTCACGGCGGCGAACCTCGGCATCAACGTGACGCCGCTCCTCGCCGGCGCGGGCGTGATCGGCCTCGCGGTCGGCTTCGGCGCGCAGTCGCTCGTGTCGGATCTCATCACCGGGCTTTTCATCATCGTCGAGGACACGATTTCGGTCGGGGACTGGATCGACGTGGACGGCGGCCACGCGGGCACCGTCGAGCATCTGACGATCCGCACGGTGCGGCTGCGCGACGGGCAGGGCGCGCTGCATTCGATTCCGTTCTCGCAGATCAAGATCGTCAAGAACCTGTCGCGCGACTACGGCTGCGCGGTGTTCGAAGTGCGCGCGCCGTTCTCGGCGGATCTCGACCAGGTGACGCGGCTGATTCGCGACGCGGGCGCGGATCTGTGGAGCGACGGCGCGGTGCGCCGGCTGATGCTCGGCGCGGTCGAAGTGTGGGGGCTCGACCGCTTCGAGCCGAACTGGATGATCGTCAAAGGGCAGATCCGCACGCGGCCGCAGCAGCAGTCGACCGTGATGCGCGCGTTCAACGCGCGCATCAAGCGGCGGATGGACGACGCCGGCATCGAGATTCCGCTGCCGCAGATGCACGTGTATTCGACGACGGCGGGCGGCGCCGCGGCCGAGGACGCGACGCGCGAAGATGCGCGCGATCCGGCGCGCGACGCGCGCGACGATATGGGGCGCGGCGGCGAAGGGCGGGCCGCTGGCGCCGAAGGCAGCGGCGGGAAGCGCACCGATGCCCGGGCAGCGGCAGCGGGCGAGCGGGGCGCGAAAGGTGTGTGACGGTGTGTGAGGGGCGTGTCCTGCCGGGCGTGCCGCAGGTATCGGCTGGTGCGATGAGTTGCGGGGGACGATGCTCATGACGGCCGGTGCCGGGCGGGTTCGGATGGCGCGTACGGCTCCGACGGCTCCGACGGCTCAAACGGCTCAAACGGCTCAAACGGCTCAAACGGCTCAAACACGGCGCTCAAACTCAAACGGCTCGATCACGCCGCCGCGCCCCCGTCACCTCCGTTTCACGGCGCGACATGGTCGCGCCCAAGCAACCCCGCATGCTCGGCCGCGAACGCCGGGGCGTCGAATCGCGGCTTCGCCGCGTCGTCCGCGTGGGCACGGGCGATCACGCCCTCAGGCATGCGCGCCGGCGCCGGCCGCGACGACGTCGTTTACGTGCGTCGCCACCCGTTCGCCCGCCACGCCGTACACGTGCAGCGAGATCGCGGGCGCGTCGGCCGGCGCGCCCGCGTGCCCGAGCCGGTGAATGGCCTCGCGCCCCGCGCGGACGTACGACACCGCGCCCGTCGGCCGCGCGTGCCTGCGCGCGTCGACCGCGCAGCAGGCCGCATCGTTCCAGCGGTAGACGATCTCGGTCAGCTTGCCTTCCAGCACCGCATAGCCGCACCACGCATGATGGCCGTGCACCGGGCTCCATTGGCCCGGCTCCCAGACGAGCGACACGACCGCATAGCGGCCGCCCGGATCGGCGGCAAGCAAATGGCGCCGATAGCCCGCCGCGCCGCTCTCGCGTTGCGCGGGCGTGAGGAAGTCGGGCGTCGCGGCGGCTTGCGCGAGCGCGATGCGCAACTCGCGCGCGAACGCCGGATGGCGGGAGGGCGCGGACTCTCGGGCGAGCGAGTCGAACGCCGCGTCGAGCCGCGCGCAGAAACGCTCGATCGCCGACGGCGCGCGCTCGCGCGGTTTCGGATGCGCATCCGGCGCGTGCGGGAGAAAAGAGGCGGCGTGATTCATCGTTGGCTCGGTCGTTCATGTCCCGCGGCGAGGTTGCGCGGGTCCGGTACGTATTTATACCGGTCGACTTGGAGAAAGGGATTCCATATTGTTCCCTCATGCGAACAATGAATAGAATAATTTTCTATTCGCTACGGACTGGGGAAATGGACGCGATCGATCGTAAGTTGCTCGAGCTGCTGCAGGAGGACGCGACGCTGCCGATCGCGGAACTCGCGCAGCGCGTGAATCTGTCGCAGACGCCGTGCTGGAAGCGGATTCAGCGGCTCAAGGAGGCGGGCGCGATTCGCGCGCAGGTCGCGCTGTGCGATCCGCGCAAGCTCGGCGTCGGCACGACGGTGTTCGTCGCGGTGCGCACGAACCAGCACACCGAGGAGTGGGCGGCGCGCTTCACGCAGGTCGTGCGCGACATGCCGGAAGTCGTCGAGGTCTACCGGATGAGCGGGGAGACGGACTATCTGCTGCGCGTAGTCGTCGCCGACATCGACGACTACGACCGCATCTACAAGAAGCTGATCCGCTCGGTGCCGCTCTTCGACGTGAGCTCGTCGTTCGCGATGGAGCAGATCAAGTACTCGACCGCGCTGCCCGTGCGCGACGGCGACGCGCGCTGACTGCCGACTGCCGCTTGCCGACTGCTGACTGCTGACGGTTGACGGTTGACGATCGACAGTTGACGGGGCGGCGAGCCGGCGGCCGTGCGCGATGCCCCGAATGCCGGACGCGGCGGCGCGATGTCCCGCCGACCGTCTGCGCCCGACACGCGTGCCCGACACGCGTGCCCGATGCGCCCGCCGAACGGCGCCGCGCGTCGCTCGCGCTCAACGCCCCCGCTCGAGCGCGCGCCGGCGCTCGTCGGCAAGCGCGTCGCGCCGCACGAAATCCGCGACGAACCCGCTCGCCGGATGGTGATAGAGGTTGTACGGCGCGTCCCACTGTGCGAGCCGGCCGTCGGCGATCACGCCGATGCGGTCCGCGAGCGCGAACGCTTCCGCCTGATTGTGCGTGACGAAGAGCGCCGTGTGGCCCGCCGCCTTCAGGATGTCGCGCACTTCGAACGCGAGCCGCTCGCGGGTGTCGACGTCGAGATTCGAAAAGGGCTCGTCGAGCAGCAGCAGCTCCGGCGACGGCGCGAGCGCGCGGGCGAGCGCGATCCGCTGCTGCTGGCCGCCCGACAACTCGTGCGGATACGCGTTCGCCGCATCGGCCAAGCCGACGAGCTCGAGCATCTGCGCGGCGCGCGCGCGGCGCTGCGCCTTCGGCGTGCGGCGCAGCCCGAACTCGACGTTCTGCTGCGCGCACAGGTGCGGGAACAGCGCGTAATCCTGGAACATCATGCCGACGCGGCGCTTTTCGGGCGGCACGTCTGCGTCGCGGCTCGCGAGCGGGGCGCCCGCGAGCACGATTTCGCCCGCGCGCACCGGCTCGAAGCCGGCGATCGCGCGCAGCACCGTCGTCTTGCCGCAGCCGGACGCGCCGAGCAGGCAGCCGATCGCGCCGCGCTCGAGCGCGAGATTCAGGCGGTCGACGACCGTGCGCCGGCCGCGCGGCGTGTCGTAGGCGAGCGTGACGGCGTTCAGTTCGAGCAGCATGGTGTGCCTTTCAGGGTCCGGATTTCAGTTGGGTGCGCGCGAGCACGATCACGGGCGCGAGGCCCGCCGCGACGATCGCGAGCGCCGCGACCGCGCCTTCCTCGTAGGTGCCGCGCGCGGCTTCCGCGTAGAGCCAGGTCGCGAGCGTGTCGAAGTTCAGCGGGCGCAGGAGCAGCGTCGCGGGCAGCTCCTTCATCGCGTCGACGAACACGAGGAGCGCGCTCGCGCCGAGCGCCGGGCGCAGCAGCGGCAGATGCACGCGCCAGAGCGTCATGCCCGCCGATTCGCCGAGCGTGCGCGATGCTTGCTCGAGCGACGCCGGAATCCGCGCGAGGCCGGCCTCGATGCCGCCCGCCGGAATCGCGAGGAAGCGGATCGCGTACGCGATCACGAGCGCGGCGGCCGAGCCCATCAGCACGAGCGCGTCGCGGCCGAACGCGGCGGCGATCGCGCGATCGGCGAGCGCGAGCGGTGCGAGGAGGCCGATCGCGAGCACCGTGCCCGGCACCGCGTAGCCGACGCTCGCGAGCCGCGCGCAGATGCGGCCCGGCTGGAAGCGGGCGCTGTCGCGCGCGCGTCGCGTCGCCCACGCGACGACGATCCCGCCCGCGAGCGTGACGACGGTCGCGGCGAGCGCGACGGCGAGCGTGTTCGCGAGGCTCGCGAGCAGCTGGCTCGACACGCCGCCGACGAGATGCAGGCGCTTCGCGGTTTCGTGAACCAGATACGCGGCGGGCGCGCCGAAGCCGACGACGACGGGCAGCCAGCCCGCCGCGGCCGCGCCGACGGCGGCCGCGCCGCGCAGCCGCTGCGGCTCGATCGCGCGCATCCGCCTGCCGTGCGCGTAGCGCTCGCGGCGGCGGCCGTAGCGTTCGAGCGCGAGCGCGCCGAGCACGATCGCGAGCATCGCGAGCGCGATCTGCGCGGCGCTCGCGAGATCGGAGCGCGTGACCCACGTCGTGTAGACGGAAACCGTGAGCGTCTGCACGCCGAGGAATTCGGAGGCGCCGACGTCGTTCAGCGTCTCGAGGAGCGCGAGGCTCGCGCCGACCGCGATCGCCGGCCGCGCGAGCGGCAGCACGACGCGAAAGAAGGTTTCGATGCGGCCCGCGCCGAGCGTGCGCGCGGCTTCGACGAGGCTCGCCGATTGCGTGACGAACATCGCGCGCGTGCACAGATAGACATACGGATACAGCACGAAGCCGAGCACGCCGATCGCGCCCGGCAGCGAACGCAGGTCGGGCAGGCGGAACTCGCGGGGGCCGTCGAAGCCGAGCGCCCAGCGCAGCGCGCTCTGCACGGGGCCGATCGGGTGGAGCAGGTCGAGATACGCGAACGCGACGATGTACGACGGCACCGCGAGCGGCAACAGCAGCGCCCACGCGAGCGTGCGACGCCCGGGGAAGTCGTACGCGGTGACGAGCCACGCGGCGCCCGTGCCGACGCACGTGACGATCGCGCCCACGCCCGCGAGCAGCGCGAGCGTGTTTGCCGCGGCTTGCGGCAGCACGAATTCGGCGAGGTGCCGCCAGTGCGACAGATCGGCGCCGAGCGCCGCGCACGCGAGCGCGACGAGCGGCGTCGCGACGAGCGCCGCGATCGCCGCCGCGGCGGCGAGCCAGCCGCGCGCAGCGATACCGCGGACGAACGCGCGAATGCGCGCGTCCACGCGCGAACGCGAACGCGAGCGGCGCGCGGCGAAGGCGTCGACGTCAGTTGTCAAAGCCGACCTTGTCGACGAGCTGGCTCGCGCGCTTGCGGTACTTCGCGATCTCGACGAGCGGCAGCGGATCGACCTTGAGCGGCCCGAAGCCGGCGATCACCGGATCGAGCGCGACGCCCGCGCGCACCGGGTATTCGTAATTCGCCTGCGCGTACAGCGCCTGCGCGGGCGGCGACGCGAGGTATTCGAGCAGCTTCACCGCGTTGTCCCTGTTCGGCGCGTGCTTCGCGACGGCCGCGCCGCTCACGTTGACGTGCGTGCCGCCGCTCTTCGCGTTCGCGAACGTCGGGCGCACGACCTTGATCGCGTCGCCCCACTTGCGCGCGTCGGTGCCGGGCTCCGCGTGCTTCATGTGGCCGACGTAGTACGCGTTCGCGAGCCCGACGTCGCAGATGCCGCCGAGGATGTCGCGCGCGACGTCGCGGTCGCCCCCGGTCGCCTTGCGCGCGAGATTCGCCTTCACGCCGCGCAGCCACTTTTCGGTCGCGGCCTCGCCGTCGTGCGCGATCATCGCGGCGACGAGCGCGGTGTTGTACGGATGCTGGCCCGAGCGGATGCAGACCTTGCCTTTCCAGGTCGGATCGGCGAGCGATTCGTACGTGATCGCGTCGAGCTTCATGTTCTTGTCGACGTACAGCACGCGGTCGCGCAGCGACAGCGCGTACCAGTCGCCGCCCGCGCCGCGCAGGTTCGCGGGAATCGCGTCGTCGAGCGAGCGCGAGCGCACCGCTTGAGTGAGCCCGCCGTCGACGAGGTCGAGCAGGTTGCCGATGTCGACCGTCATCAGCACGTCGGCCGGCGAGCGCGCGCCTTCCGCCTTCACACGCTCGAGCAGGCCGTCCTTGACGAACACCGTGTTGACGGCGATGCCGCTCTGCTTCGCGAACGCGTCGACGAGCGGCTGGATCAGCTTCGGCTCGCGGGTCGTGTACAGGTTGACTTCGTTCGCGGCGTGCGCGGCGGGCGCGGCGGCGAGCGCAAACGCGAGTGCGAGCGCGCGCAGCGGCGGACGGACTGGCTTCAGGAACATGGAGGGCTCCGGCGAAAGACGTGCGATGGACGAACGCTCCGGCAGGCGGGGCATGCGGCCTTCGCGGAGCAAACATTACAAATTGAAAGATTTTGATTGTAATGCGAAACGGGAATGATTCACAAATGCGAGCCGTTTGCAAAAAACTGACGAATCGGGCGGCGCGCGGCCGGCCGCGATGCGCACGCGGTTGCGCGTAGAATGCCGGCTTGACGATTTTTTGACGGAGCGCAGCAGGCGATGAACGACCCGCGCAGCAAGAAGAATCCGGTTTTCGGCGTGGCGATCCTGATCGTCGTGGTCATCGGGCTCGTGATCGGCACGGTCCTGTACAACGCGATTTCGCAGAAACGCGAATACGACGAAGCGCATCCGCAAACGTCGTCGGCGCCGAGCGCGGCGTCCGCGCACGGCTGAGCGCCGGCGGGCGGAGGCGGCGCGCCCGCGCCTGCGTGCGCTTGAGCGTCTGAGCGTCTGAGCGTCTGAGCGCCGGCGGGCGCACGCCGTGCGCCGGCGTTCGGCCGCGCGCGGGCGTTCGGATGTCGCGTCAGCGCGCGACGGCCGCGAGCCGCGGCCGGATGCGCGTGTAGAACACGAGCGCGAGGATCGCGAGCCACGCGCCGCCGACGAAGAGCGCGACGCGCGTGTCGTCGAAATAGCCGAGCATCGCGATCACGAACGCCATGAACGCGATCGTGAGCGCCGGGCCGAGCGGCCAGAACGGCACCTTGAACTTGAGCGCGGCGGTCTCGGCCGCGCTGAGCCGGCGGCGCATCGCGACCTGCGACAGCAGGATCATCAGCCAGACCCAGACCGTCGCGAACGTCGCGATCGCGGCGACCATCAGGAACACGTCCTTCGGCATCAGGTAATTGAGCACGACGCCGACGAGGAGGGCGCCCGCCATCACGAGCACCGTGACCCACGGCACGCCGCGCGCGGACGTCGCGGCGAGCGCGCGCGGCGCCTGGCCCTGCAGCGCCATCCCGAACATCATCCGGCCCGCGCCGAAGATGTCGCTGTTGATCGCGGAAATCGCCGCGCTGATCACGACGAGGTTCAGGATCTCGGCCGCGGAGCGCACGCCGAGCGCCGAGAAGATCTGCACGAACGGGCTGCCGCTCGAGCCGACGCCCGTCCACGGGAAGATAGACATCAGCACGACCATCGTCAGCACGTAGAAGAGCAGGATGCGCACCGGCACGGCGTTGATCGCGCGCGGAATCACGCGCTCGGGCTCCTTCGCCTCGCCGGCGCTCATCCCGATCACCTCGATGCCGCCGTACGCGAAGATCACCACCGACAGCGACGCGACGAGCCCGCCCATGCCGTTGGGCAGGAAGCCGCCGTGCGACCACAGGTTCGCGACCGACGGCGCGCCGCCGCTGCCGAGCTTCATCCCGGTGAAGAGGATGGCGGCGCCGCCGCCGATCATCGCGACGATCGCGCCCACCTTGATGATCGACAGCCAGAATTCCAGCTCGCCGAACACCTTCACGTGGCACAGATTGAGCCCGCAGATGATCGCGACGATCGCGAGCACCCAGATCCACTGCGGGACGTCCGGAAACCAGAAGCCCATGTAGATGCCGAACGCGGTGATGTCGGCGATCGCGACGATCACCATCTCGAGCGTGTAGGTCCAGCCGGTGACGAAGCCCGCGAACGGCCCGAGGTTCTCGGTCGCGTAGTGGCCGAACGAGCCGGGCACGGGCTCGCGCACGGCCATTTCGCCGAGCGCGCGCATCACCATGTAGACGGCCGCGCCGCCGAGGATGTACGCGAGGATGACGGCGGGGCCCGCCAGCTGGATCGCGGACGCCGAGCCGTAGAAGAGGCCCGTGCCGATCGCCGAGCCGAGCGCGAGAAAGCGGATGTGCCGCGCGCTCAGATGGCGCTGCAAGTTCTTCATCGTGTCTCCGAATGATTGGTGTCGTCGGCCGGACGAAGCGGCCCGGCGCTCGCGCCCGTGAAGTTGTATAGACAACTTGGCGCGGGAAAGATCATACCAATCGGCGCGCGTGCGCAGTAGTCAGGGAATCCCTGAGTGCGTGCGCGGCGCGAAACGGTGCAGGGGAAAGGGGGACGCGGGCGACTCACTCGGGCAGGCGGATCACGCTCGCGTCCTTGCGGATCAGCAGCGACGACGCGAGCATCTGCTTGCACTGATGCGCGAGCACCTTCAGGTCGTGCGCGAGATCGGCGCTCGCGTCCGAGCGCTCGGCGTCGACGACCATCGAATCGAGCTCGCGCGCCAACTGCTTGCTCGTCTCGGCCTGGTTCGACGGCGGCGGCGCGCCGGCCTCCGCCTGCTCGAGATGCTCGCGCACGGCGGCCATCCCGCGCTCGAGCGCGGGCGGGTTGCCTTGCTCGCACGCGTGGCGCAGCAGCGGCGCGGCCGCGGTGATCTGCGCGCCGAGCACGTGGGTTTGCACGAGCAGGTCGTTCAGCTCCGGCACGAACCTCTGGTGCGCCTTCGGCTCGAGCATCATCCGCTGGAACGCCTGGCCGAGGTTCGCGAACGCGATGTGCACGTTCTTGCGCGCGAGCCGGTACGGGTAGTCGCCGTCGAGGCCGGGCGCCGCGGCATCGACGACGGCCGCGACCGCTGGCACGGCCGCCGCGCCGTCGGCCGCGGGCACGGCGGCCGCCGTCTTGCCGCGGCCCGCGCGCCACGTCGCTTCGAAGTACTTGCGGGTGGTCGTGAGCGTGTCGGCGACGAGCTTGCCGATCGCGCGGTATTCCCAGTACGGGAACAGCCGGCTCGCGGCGATCGCGATCATGCAGCCGACGACGGTGTCGATCGCGCGCTCGCCGATGATCCGCATGTTGCCGGGCGCGAGCAGGTGGAACAGGAGCAGCACGTACGACGACGTGAACACGACGCTCGCCGCGTAGTTGAAGAGCAGCAGGCTGTAGCTCATCACCATCGACGCGAACATGAACGCGATCAGCACGTGCGGCTCGTGGACCGTGTAGATGAGCGCGAGACTCGCCGTGCAGCCGATCAGCGTGCCGACGATACGCTGCACGTTGCGCTGCTTCGTCAGCGAGTAGCCCGGCTTCAGGATGATGATGCTCGTCATCACGATCCAGTACGCGTTCGTGAGCGGCAGGAGCCGCCCGAGCCAGAAGCCGACCGCGACCGCGATCGTCACGCGCAGCGCATGCCGGAAGCTCGGCGAGCCCATGTTCAGGTTCGAGAAGATGAGCAGCGGCGACATCCGGCGCTTCTGCAGGAAGCGCGTGAGCGCCTTGTCGATCTTCAGCTCGGTGCGCTGCGCGTCGGCGCTGCCCGACAGGTTGCGGCGCATCTTGTCGATCAGGCGCGTCGCGCTCCAGATTCGGCGGAAGGTCGCGAGCACGGCCGCGTACGCTTCCGGGTTGGTCGCCGCGAACTGCTTCTTGCGCATCAGCTCGATCTCGTATTCGATCGCGCGCAGCTCGGCCTTCACGCTGATCCGCGAATGCGGCAGCCGGTTCTCGAGCACCGCGAAGCCGATCTCTTCCAGATCGGCGGCGGCCTTGCGGATCAGGTCGCGGTAGAAGATCATCAGATCCGAGCCGCCGAAGGTGCTGCGCACGAGCGGGTAATCGGTGTGCGCGCCGACGAACATCTCGTGCAGGTCGACGCTGTTGATGAACAGGTTGAACATCATCGTGCGGCCCGGATCGAGCTTGCCGCGGCGCAGCTTCGGCAGGTTGCGCAGCACGATGTCGCGCGCGGTTTCCTGCGTCTCGACCGCGGTGATCTGCTTGGCGACGAGATTGCGGTAGCACTCGTCCAGGTCGGCGTCGAGATCGTAGAAATCCGCGCGCGCGAGCAGGTACGACGCGCATGCGAAGAGGCTCTCGGCGAGCGCCTGCTGCTCGATGCGGCGCGCCTGCCAGCGCGACACGAGCGTCGCCCAGTACGTGTACCAGAGCCCGCCCGCGAGAATCCACGACGCGTTGACGAGCGCCTGCAGCGGCGTGAACTTTTCCTCCAGCGTCATCACCATCATGAACAGCGTCGCGAAGCTGATCTGCGGCCAGCGGTTGCCGTAGACGACGATGAGCGACAGCATGAACGTGAGCGGCACGATCGTGAGCCACAGCGCGAAGATGTTCGGCGTCGCGAGCCCCGTGGCGAGCGCGGAGAAGAAGCCGATCACGCTGCACGCGAGCATTTCGTTGTGCTTGTACTTGAGCGGGCCCGGCATGTCGACGACGCATGCGCCGAGCGCGCCCGTCGCGATCGTGAAGCCGAGCTCGCGGTCGTGCAGCACGATGAGGCTCAGCACCGCGGGCAGCGAGACGCCGAGCGCGATCCGTAGGCCGCCGAAGAAATACTGGCTGTAGAAAAACTTTCTGATTTCGACCGAATAGCGCATCGATGGGCGAGTGAGCTGGCGACGGGGCGTCGGGGTGTTCTGGTTGGCGACGAGTCTATCGTATTTCCGCGTCGCGAAAGCCGCGTTTCGGGGCCGGGCGCCTGATGTTCGCGCGTTCGGGCTCAGACCGCCGGGCGGGCTGCAGGTTCGGCGCGTCGCCGGCGCGTCGGGCCGCGACGGCGCGCGGGCACGGGCCGGGATTCGGCCGGGCCGCGCGCGTCGCGCTTGCCGATGCGGCAACGGCGCGGGATCGAGGCGTGGATCGAAGCTGGATCAAAGCGCGGATCGGCCGATCGGCCAGGTTTTCGCGCGCTTCGCGCTTTGCTATCCTTGGCTCCTCGACTGGCCGGCCGTCCATCCGGCGTCCTTTGCTCCGTTTCATGCTCCATCTCTTCTACTCGAACCGCCACGAGACGCTTGCCGACGCGCTGCTCGACGATCTCGCCGTCGCGTCGGACGGCGCGGGGCCGTGGGCCGCGCAGCAGGTGATCGTGCCGAGCGCGGCGCTGCGCCGGCGGCTCGAGCTCGACATCGCGAAGCGCCACGGCGTGTGCGCGAACCTCCGCTTCAGCTATCTCGCGCAATGGCTGTGGGCGCAGATCGGCGAAGTGCTGACGGTTCCCGTGCATTCTCCGTTCGCGCCCGATCGCCTCGTGTGGCGCTGCTACCGGCTGCTGTCCGGCGACGGCGCGCAGCCCTGGCGCGCGTCGCCGCGGCTTGCCGCCTATCTGGCCGCGGCCGACGCGCCGATGCGCCACGAGCTCGCGCACCGGGTCGCGACCGTGTTCGACCACTATCTGACGTATCGTCCGGAGTGGCTCGCGCAATGGCAGGACGGCGAATCGATCTTCGCGCTCGAAGGCGCGCCGCGTCACGGCGGCGAGGCCGCGCGCGACGACGAGGGGTGGCAGGCGGCGCTCTGGCGGGCGCTTCTCGCCGAGCTGTCCGACAGCGGGATGCCGCCCGCGCACCGGTTCTTGCGCGACGTCGGCGCGCTCGGTTCCGACGTGATCGCGCAGGCCCGAGCGAAGTGGCCCGAGTCGGTCAGCGTGTTCGCGCTGCCGACGATGCCGCCGCTGCACGTCGCGCTGTTGCGCGAGCTGTCGCGTTGGATCGACGTGCGCATCTACGCGCTCAATCCGTGCCGCGAATTCTGGTTCGACATCGTCACCGCCGCGCGCGCCGAGTCGCTCGACGCGGCCGGGCAGCTCGACTATCAGGAAGTCGGCCATCCGCTCCTCGCCGAATGGGGGCGGCAGACGCAGGCGCAACTGCACATGCTGCACGAGCTGACCGAGAGCGCGGCGGCGAGCGACGCGTCGCGCTACGCGGAGAATCCCGCGCCGACGTGGCTCGCGCGCGTGCAGAACGCGATCCTCGACCTGCAGCCGGAGGACGCGCTCGGCGCGCGCCCCGCCGAGCGCGGCATCGAAGTGCACGTGTGCCACAGCCTCGCGCGCCAGCTCGAGGTGGTGCACGATCGGCTGCTTGCGTGGTTCGACGCGGACCCGAGCCTCGCGCCGTCGGACGTGCTCGTCGCGATGCCGGATCTCGCGGCGGCGGGGCCGCTCGTCGACGCGGCGTTCGGCACCTCGTCGGGCTCGGACGCCGCGCGCATCCCGTATCGGATTACCGGCTTGCCGCCGTCGCAGGCGAATCCCGTCGCGCGCGTGCTGCTCGATTGGCTGGCGCTGCCCGAGCGCAACGTCGGCGCGCCGGAGCTGGTCGAATGGCTGCGCGTGGATGCGATCGCCGCGCGCTACGGCATCGACGCGGCGGCGCTCGAGACCGTGCAGACATGGCTCGCCGCGTCGGGCGCGCGGCGCGGGCTCGCGCCCGACGCGGCGCAACAGGCGGGCGCGGACGCCGCCGTGCCCGCGCCGCGCCACACGTTCGCCGATGCGCTCACGCGGCTCTTCCTCGGCTACGCGATGCCCGACGGCGCGGCGCCCGTTGCCGCGTGGCTGCCGATCTCCGGCGCGGAAGGCGGCGAGGCCGAGCTGCTCGGCCGGCTCGCGCGCTTCACCGACGACCTCGACGGTTTCGCGAAGCGGATCGCCGCCGATCTGACGCCGCAAGGCTGGGGCGACGCGTTCGCCGATGCGCTCGCGCGCTTCTTCGATTCGGGCCCGGCGTTCGCCGATGCGTTGTCCGGCGTGCGCGACGCGCTCGATGCGATGCTCGCCGCGATGGCGGAAGGGGCGGGCGACGTCGAAATGCCGGCCGCCGTCGTGCGCGCGGGCCTTGCCGCCGCGCTCGACGATCCGGCGCGCGGCGGCGTGCCGTGGGGCGGCGTCACGTTCTCGTCGCTCACGAGCCTGCGCGGGCTGCCGTATCGCGTCGTGTGCCTGATCGGGATGGACGACGGCGTGCTGCCGAGCCTCACGCGCGCGGACGAATTCGACTTGATGGCCGTGTTCGCGAAGCTCGGCGATCGGCAGCGCCGCGACGACGAACGCAACCTGTTCCTCGATCTGCTGCTCGCCGCGCGCGACCGTCTGCTGATCGCGTACACGGGCCGCAGCATTCGCGACAATGCGCCGCTGCCGCCCGCGGCGCTCGTCGACGAGCTGCTCGACCATCTGGCGACCGTGTCCGCCGGCCCGGACGCATCGCCCGATGCGATCGAAGATGCTCGCCGCGCCTACGTGATCGAGCATCCGCTGCAGCCGTTCTCGGCCGAATACTTCGCGCCGGGCGGCGCGCTGTTCACGTACGACGCGTCGCGCGCGACGCTCGCGCGCCTGCTTGCCGAAGGCGCGCAGGCCGCGGCGCGGCCGTTTTTCTCGACGCCGCTGCCGGCCGAGCCCGCGGAGCCCGTCGCATTCGCCGATTTCGAGCGCTTCTGGCGCCATCCGGCGCGCTCGCTGCTGCGCGCGCGGCTCGGCATCGTGCTCGCGGACGCGCAGGCGGAGCTCGTCGATATCGAGCCGTTCGAGCTCGATTACGCGGGCAGCGACGCGCTCGCCGAACGCGTGCTGCCGCTTCTGGTCGAGACGGCCGACGCGGCGGCGTTCGAGCACGCGCTGCGCGTCGCCGACGCGAGCCCCGAGGTGCCGGGCGGCGCGACGGGCGCGGTGCGGCGCGACCACGAGCTCGACGCGCTCGCGCAGCTCGCGGGCAACGTGCGACGCGCGCTCGCCGACGGCGCGACGCGGGTGCCGTTCGCGTTCGAGATCGCGCCCGTGTGGCCCGCGGCGGGCGATGCGCCGTGGTTCGGCGCACACGATGCGGAGCTCGCGCCCTCCGCGACGCGCGAGCCGCTGCGGTTGCACGGCGCGCTCGCGCGGCTCACGCCGGCGGGGCAGGTGATCTACCGCTATGCGCGGCCGGGCGCGCGCGACTATCTGTCCGCGTGGCTCGCGCATCTCGTCTACTGCACGATCGATCCCGACGGGCCGCGCCGCACGCTGTGGTTCGGCAGCGGCGATACGTTCGAATTCGCGCCCGTCACCGCGCCGATCGAGCGGCTCGCGCCGCTCGCCGCGCTGTTCCGCGCGGGCCGCCGGATGCCGCTCGCGTTTTTTCCGAGAAGCGCCTGGGCGCTCGTGTCGGAGAGCGAATCGAAGGCGGCGGGCGTATGGATCAACGATCGCGTCGCGGGCGAGGCCGACGACGCGGCGCTCGCGCTCGCATGGCGCGGCGCGAATCCGTCGCTCGACGAGCCGTTCGGCGCGCTCGCGCACCTCGTGTTCGATCCGCTCGTCGAGCATCTGCGGAGGGCGTCATGAGCCGCGCCGCACCGGCCGCCGCGTTGCCGCGCGAGCTCGACGTCTTCGCGTGCCGGCTCGACGGCGTGAACCAGATCGAGGCGTCCGCGGGCACCGGCAAGACGTGGAACATTTGCGCGCTGTACGTGCGCCTGTTGCTCGAAAAGGATCTCGGCGCGGACGAGATTCTCGTCGTCACCTTCACGAAGGCGGCGACGGCCGAGCTGCACGAGCGAATTCGCGCTCGCCTCGCGCAGCTCGCGCATGCGCTCGACACCGGCGACGACGGCGGCGATCCGTTCGTCGCGCGCCTGTTCGAGACGACGCTATCGCCCGAATGCGGCCTCGATCCGCAGACGGCCGCCAAGCGCGTGCGTCGTGCGCTGCGCGCGTTCGATCAGGCGGCGATCCACACGATCCACGCGTTCTGCCAGCGCGCGCTGCAGGAAGCGCCGTTCGCGGCGGCGATGCCGTTCGCGTTCGAGATGGAGGCGGACGACGGCGCGCTGCGCTTCGAGCTTGCCGCCGACTTCTGGCGCACGCGCGTCGAGCCGGTCGCGGCCGCGCATCCGGCGTTCGCCGAATGGCTCGTCGAATACGGCGCGGGGCCCGCGGCGCTCGACGCGCAGCTCGCGCGGCGGCTGAAGAAGCCGCTCGCCGAGCTGCGCTGGGACGGCTTGCACATGGCCGACGACGACGCGCCCGCCGCCGCGCGCGCGCACTTCGACACGGCGGCGGGCATCTGGCGCGACGAACGCGGCGCGCTCGACGCGCTGCTCGCCGACGCGCAGCCGTCGCTGAACCAGCGCTCGCACAAGCCGGAAGCGGTGGCCGAGGCGCTCGACGCGTGGGCGCGCTATTTCGAGCAGGCGAGCGCGGTGGCCGCATTGCCGCGCGCGGCGCTCAAGCTCACGCAGGCCGCGCTCGAGAAGGCGACGAAGAAGGGCGGCGCGACGCCGCGCCACGCGTTCTTCGACGTCGCGCAGGCGCTCGAGGCGGCCGTCGCGGCGGTCGAGGCCGCGCAGCGTGGGCGCTGGCTGGCGCTCGTCGCGCAATGGCTCGACACGGCGCCCGCCGAGCTCGCGCAGCGCAAGCGCACGCGCCGCGTCGTGTCGTTCGACGATCTGCTCACGAACCTGTATCGCGCGCTCGAAGCGCATCCGTGGTTGCGCGAGACGCTGCGCGCGCGCTATCCGGCCGCGCTCATCGACGAGTTTCAGGATACCGATCCGCTGCAGTTCGCGATCTTCGACACGATCTTCGCGCCCGTCGGCCCGCTCTTTCTCGTCGGCGATCCGAAGCAGGCGATCTACAGCTTCCGCGCGGCGGATCTGCATACGTATCTCGCCGCGCGCGCACGGGCATCCGCACGCTACACGCTCGCGGTGAACCAGCGCTCGACGCCCGCGATCGTCGACGCGTGCAACCGCGTGTTCAGCGCGAACCCGCGTGCGTTCGTGCTCGACGGGCTCGATTACGAGCCGGTGCGCGCCGGCTCGCGCGTGCGCGCGCCGCTCGCCGACGCGACCGATCCGCTCGCGGGCGCGGGCGATTTCCGCGTGTGGACGCTGCCCGCCGGCGACGACGCGCTGACGAAGCGCGACGCGCAGCGGCGCGCCGCGCATGCGTGCGCGGCGGAGATCGCGCGATTGATGCGCGGCGCGCGCGAGGCGACGCTCGGCGGCGAGCCGATCGCGGCGTCCGATATCGCGGTGCTCGTGCAGACCCACAAGCAGGGCAGCCTCGTGAAGCGCGTGCTGGCCGCGTGGGGCATCGGCAGCGTCGAGCTCGCGCAGGCGTCGGTGTTCGCGACGATCGACGCCGAGCAGCTCGAACGCGTGCTCGCCGCGATCGACGCGCCCGGCGATTTGCGGCGCCTGCGCTCGGCGCTCGCGTCCGACTGGTTCGGGCTCGACGCGGCGGCGCTCTGGCGCCTCGAGCAGGGCGATGCGGCGCAGGGCGATGCCGAAGGGGCCGAGCGCGACGCGAAGGCGGGTGACGCACGACAAAGCGACGGCCGCGCGCGCGCATCGGCGGGCGCATCCGCGAAGCCTTCGGCGGACGCCGACGCGATGGGCTGGGTCGAGCGCTTCTCGCGCTACCGGCTGCTGTGGCGCGAGCGCGGCTTCGCGGTGATGTGGCGCACGCTCGCCAACGAGCTGCGGATCGCCGAGCGGCTGATGGCGGGCCCCGACGGCGAGCGGCGCGTGACCGACATCAATCATCTGGCCGAGCTCACGCAGGCGCGCGCGTCCGCGCAGCCGGGCATCGCGCCGACGCTGCGCTGGCTCGCCGCGCAGCGCCTCGAAGGCGGCGGAGACGACGCGCAACTGCGGCTCGAATCCGATCGCAACCTCGTGCAGATCGTCACCGTGCACAAGTCGAAGGGGCTCGAATACGCGATCGTGTTCTGCCCTTTCCTGAACGACGGCGGGCTGCGCGAGCCCGGCGGCTCGGGCTTGCCGGACGCGCGCGAGTATCACGACGAAGCGGGCGGCGCGGTGCTGCATTACGGTTGCGACGACGAGGCGGCCGAGCGCGCGTCGCGCGAGGCGATCCGCGAGCAGGCGGCGGAACGCGCGCGGCTCGTCTACGTCGCGCTCACGCGCGCCGTCTATCGGTGCTATCTGGTCGCGGGCACCTACGTATCGTCGCGTTCGACGAAGGAGGCGCGGCGCAGCGTGCTGAACTGGCTCGTCGCGGGCGCGGGACGCGATTTCGATGCGTGGCTGAAGGAGCCGCCCGAAGACGCGGAGCTCGCCGAGCGCTGGCAGGCGCTCGCGAGCGGTCCGGTGACGCTCGGCCCGCTGCCCGTGCCCGCGCATCGCGAGCCGCTCGCGGCCGGGCACGACGCGAGCGCGACGCAAGCGGCGCGGCGCGCGACGCGCGGGCTGAGAGACGCATGGCGGATCGCGAGCTTCAGCTCGCTGACGTCGGCGATCGCGCGCGAGGAAAGCGGCGTCGCGAGCGTCGCCGACGAAGAGATGCGGCCCGATCACGACGCGCTCGCCGACGCGCCCGATGCGGCGGTCGACTCGGGCGCGCCCGATGCCGTCGCGCGAGCGGCGGCCGCGGTCGCACCCGAGCCCGCGGAAGACGACATCCTCGCGTTTCCGCGCGGCGCGGCGGCGGGCGAATGCCTGCACCGGCTTTTCGAGCTGAGCGATTTTTCCGACGCGTCGACATGGCCGGCGGCCGCGCTGCGCGCGCTGCACGAGCGTCCGGTCGAAGCCGAGCTCGCGCTCGCCGAGCGGCTGCCCGCGATGATGACGCGGCTCGTCGCCGATCTCGCCGCCGCCGAGCTCGTGCCGGGCATGCGCCTGGCGGCGCTCGATCCGGCGCGGCGCCTGACGGAAATGGAGTTCCTGTTCCCGGCGCCCGCGCTCGATTTCAACGCGTTGCGGCGATTGCTCGCCGCACACGGCTATCCGGACGTCGCGCTCGAAGCGGGCACGCTCGCCGGATTCGTCAAGGGATTCATCGACATGATCGTGGAGCACGACGGCCGCTTCTGGATCGTCGACTGGAAATCGAACCATCTCGGCACGACGCCCGACGCGTACGGTGCGCGCGCGCTCGACGCCGCAATGGCGCACCACGCGTATCACCTGCAGGCGCTGCTCTATACGGTCGCGCTGCATCGCTATTTGCGCGTGTGCGTGCGCGATTACGACTACGACACGCACATCGCCGGCTACCTGTACCTGTTCGTGCGCGGCGTGCGGCCCGACTGGCGCAGCGGCGGCGCGCCGGCCGGCGTGCATGTGCGCCGGCCGGCGCGCGCGCTGGTGGAGGCGCTCGACGCGCTGATGCGCGAGGGGGCTGCATGACCACGGTCGACGATCGCTTCGCATGGACGGGCGGCCTCGCCGACCGCTTGCCCGAGCCGGCCGATTTCGGGCTCGCGCTCGCCGAGGGCTTCGCGCGCCGCATCGGGATGCTGTCGCGCCGCCTGGGCGCGCCCGCGGCGGCGGCGCGCTGGGCGGCGCGCGCGGCGTTCGCCGCGAGCCGCGCGACGGCGGCGGGGCACGTGTGCGTGTCGTTGCGCGCGCTCGCGCAGCGCTACGACGAGCCGTTCGACGACGTGCGCGACGCGCTCGCCGCGAGCGGCGTGACCGCGTTCGGCGCGATCGCGCGCGGCGGCGAGTGCCCGCTCGTCGTCGATCGCGACGCGCGCCTCTATCTCGCGCGCTACTTCGAATACGAGACGCGCCTTGCGAGCGCGCTCGTCGCGCGCAGCCGTCTCGCCGGCGACGCATCGTCGGGCGGCGCCGGCGGGCTCGCATCCGACGCGCCCGATGCGCTCGGCGAGCGGCTCGCCCGCTATTTCGGGCCGCAGAAGGAGCGGGGCGTCGACTGGCAGCGCGTCGCGGCGCTCGTCGCGCTCACGGGCCGCGTGACGATCGTGAGCGGCGGGCCGGGCACCGGCAAGACGACGACCGTGGTCGGCGTGATCGCATGCCTGCTCGATGCGCATCCGGACTTGCGAATCGCGCTCGCCGCACCGACCGGCAAGGCGGCGCAGCGGATGCAGGAGGCGCTGCACGCGCGCGCCGGCAGCCTGCCGGCCGAGCTCGCGACGCGCCTGCCGCAGACGTCCTATACGTTGCACCGGCTGCTGGGCGGCGGCCCGAACGGGCGCTTCGCGCATCACCGCGACAACCCGTTGCCGTACGATCTCGTCGTCGTCGACGAGGCGTCGATGATCGACGTCGCGCTCGCCGCGCACTTGCTCGACGCGCTCGCGCCGAACACGCGCCTCGTGCTGCTCGGTGACAAGGATCAGCTCGCGGCCGTCGAGGCGGGCGCGGTGTTCGCGGAGCTGAGCGCGCAGCCCGCGTTCAGCGCGACGGCGTGTGCGGCGATCGCGCGCGCGCTCGGCATCGGCGAGGCCGAGTTCGCGGCGGCGCTGCCGGACGGGTTCGCTCGCGGCGCGGCCGGGACGACGCACGCGGAAACGGGCGCCGATACGCGCGCGGTTTCGGTCGATGCGGACGCAACGGCTTTCGCGTCGGCTGGCGACGCCGCTCGGGCTGCGCGAGCGGCGGCCGCCGCTGCGTCGGCCAAAGCCGTTTCGGTATCCGCGCCGAGCGCGGCGTCGCCACGCGCGGGCCGGCGCGGCGGCATGCGCGGAACCAAACAGGCCGTCGACGACGCGCAGGGATCGCTGTTCGCATTCGACGACGAAGACGTGCCGGGCGGCGATACGCCGGGCACCGATCAGCCGGGCGGCGGTGCATCCGCATTCGTCGACGATCCGCGAAATCGGCGCAACACGCCGCAGTCGCACTCGCCGTCGGGCCCGCAACACGTTCATCGCGTCGAGCACGCAAAGGGCGCGCAGGCGAAGGCCGAGGAAGGATTCCCCGACGGCTTGCCGTGGGGCGCATCCTTTGGCGAGCCGGCCGCGTGGATCGACGCGGGCGAACTCGCGTGGCTCGACGACGCGGATTTTCCGGCGCCCGAACGCGCATCGACGAATACCGCATCCGATGCGCGGCGAACCGCAGCGGCCGCCGATGCAGGCGAGCGCACGCGTGCCGGTCGACTGACGGTCGCGAGCGTCAAGCCTGACGCCGAACCGGAAGAGGCGATAGCGACGATGCCCGCCGGGCCCGCATCGTCGGCGCTGCCCGCCGTCGCGCCGTTGACCGACTGCGTCGTCTGGCTCGAACGCAATTATCGTTTCGGCCTCGACTCGCCGATCGGCAGACTGTCGCTGGCGATTCGCAGCGGCGCGGTGCAGGACGCGCTCGATGCGCTGTCGACGGAAGACGACGCGGCCGCGCGCTTTTTCGACGATGGCGGCGCGACGCTGTCGGCCGCGACGATCGAGCGGCTCGCGCAGGGGTTCGCCGGCTACGCGGCCGCGCTGCGCGACGCGCTCGCGACGGCCGAGCCCGATCCGCTGCCGCTCTTCGACGTGCTCAACCGCTTTCGCGTGCTTTGCGCGACGCGCAGGGGCGGGCGCGGCGCGGACGAGGTCAACGCGCTCATCGCGGCCGAGGTGCGCCGCGCGGTGCGCGTGCCGCTCGCGATCGGCGCGCACTGGTTCGCGGGGCGGCCCGTGATGGTGACGCGCAATGATTACGCGCTCGGGCTGTTCAACGGCGACATCGGCATCGCGCTGCCCGACGCGCGCGGTGCGCTGCGCGTCTGGTTCCGCGGCGCGGACGGCCGCGCGCGCGCGGTGTCGCCCGCCGCGCTGCCGCCGCACGACACGGCGTTCGCGCTGACCGTCCACAAATCTCAGGGCTCGGAGTTCGACGACGCGGCGCTGATTCTCCCGGCGTCGTTCAACCGCGTGCTGTCGCGCGAGCTCGTCTATACGGCGATCACGCGCGCGCGTTCGCGCGTGCAGGTGATCGGCTCGCGCGCCGTGCTCGCGCTCGCGATCGCGACGCGTACGGCGCGCGACTCCGGCCTCGCCGCGCGGATCGCCGACGCGCTGCGTGCCCGACAGGAGGCGGCGCGATGACGCTGCATTACGCATTCTCGCCGGACGAAGTCGAGCTGAGCGCGGTGCGCGCGCAAGGCGCGGGCGGGCAGAACGTCAACAAGGTGTCGAGCGCGATTCACCTGCGCTTCGACATTCGCGCATCGTCGCTGCCCGATGAAGTGAAGGCGCGGCTGCTTGCGCGTTCCGATCAGCGGATCACGCGCGAGGGCGTCGTCGTCATCAAGGCGCAGGAGTACCGCACGCAGGAAAAGAACCGCGCGGCCGCGCTCGCGCGGCTCGACACGCTCGTCCGCGGCGCGGGCGTCGCGCCGCGCAAGCGGGTCGCGACGCGGCCGACGCGCGCGTCGAAGGAACGCCGGCTTGCGGAGAAGAGCCGGCGCGGCGAGGTGAAGTCCGGGCGCGGCAGGGTCATCGAATGAACGCGTTCGGCCTTCCGGGTGCGGTGCGCCGTTTGCGGTCGGCATGCGCCGGCCGTTAGCGGTCATGCTCGGCGCGATGGCGGCGGGCAAATTCGCGCAACCGCCGTTTCGCCGATGTCGCCGCATGCCTCGAGCGGCGGCGCGTGCATCCCGAAGACCCTCGTCCCGTGCGCCGAACGCGATGCGCGACCGTGTCGCCGTGCCTGGCCCTCGCCCCAGCCCTAGCCCTCGCCCTCGCCGTAGCCCTCGTCCTCGCCCGACGACGAGAAATCGAAGTCGACGCAGAACACCTTCAGCGTCGTTTCGAGATGGATCGCGACGGCAGCCGTGTAGCAGTCGCGGCCGTCCGTCAGCGAGAAGTGCGGCCCCATCAGCGCGACGCGTCCGGGCACCGCGATCGCGCGCTGGAAGTACGCGCGCCGCGACCAGTTGCTGTGCAAGTCCGGCAGCAGCGGCGCGAGCCGGCGCGTCGTCGCGTCCGGCGCATCCGGCGTCTCGGCCGTGACGGACGGCTCGATCTGCTCGCCGTTCGCCTCCACGATGAACACGCGCCGCACGATCGAATTCGTGAGCAGCCGCTGCGCGGTGCCGCGCAAATTGCGGGTCTGCGTATAGTCGGCGGCGCCTGTGAGCACGATCCGCTCGATCGTGTCGAAGCCGGGGTGCACGGCGTCGCTGCGCCGCTCCTTCGCGCGCTCGGCGAAACGCTTCCACGCGGCCTCGATGCGCGCCGGCGCGTCGCTGCGCGCGCGCTCGATCGACTGATCCGGCTGGCCGAAGCAGAAGCCCTGGACGAAATCGACGTCGGCGTCCATCAGGATCTGCAGCGCGTCTTCGTTCTCGACGCCTTCCGCGAGCACCATCGTGCCCGCATGGTGCAGCATCGTGACGAGATGATGGACGATCCGGTGCGCGTCGCTTGCCGCGAGCGATCGCTCGAGAATCGAGCGGTCGAGCTTCACGATGTCGGGCTTCATTTGCCAGATGCGATCGAAGTTCGAGAAGCCGGTGCCGAAATCGTCGATCGCGATCAGGAAGTCGCCGTGCTGGATCATGTCGAGCGTGCAGGCGAGCGCGGCCTCGTTGCGCGACGGCTGCTCGATCACCTCGAGCACCACGCGCGTCGGCGGCAGCTTGAAGTGCGCGCAGAGCGCCTCGATGAATTCGCGCGGCGCGACGCCGGCGTCGAACATCTGCGGCAGCACGTTCAGGAACAGCCAGCACGTGCCCGTATCCTGCGCGGCGAAGTTCGCGGCATGCAGGCAACGTGTCATCCGGTCGAGCAGCATCGTCTCGCCGCGCGCCTGCGCGCGCGCGAACAGCGTGTCGGGCGAGATCGGCGCGCCGTTCGCGTCGGTCGCGCGCACGAGCGCCTCGTAGCCGACGACGCGCTTGTGCGTGATCGAAATCACCGGCTGAAAGGCGCTTGCAAGGGCGACATCGTGATATTGCGCGCACCAGCCATCGTCGCAGCGGGCGAGCTGCGAGAGCAGGCTTTCGAGTGAGAGCCCCTGCGTTTTCGGCATGTTGTCAGCTTCGCCGCTATGAGCGGAAAACGGCGCGCATCGCGCGGCGGACGTGCGCGCGAGCGCTGGGGAAGGCCACGCGGCGAAAGACGATACGCGTCATTTCTGCTGTCCGGCGGGGAATTGAATCGAGTGTAACGAATGTCGGTGGGTCTTGCGCATCGGGGATACGCTTAACCCGGCGTCGCAATGTCGCGTCGCGGGCCGGGCGAGCGCCGGCTCGCGGCGGCCGACGAGGCGCGCGCACGAAGCGGCGGCGAGCCGGCGGAGGCCGGCGGGGCGGGGGATTCCGACATCCGTGCGGCGTCGCCGGAACGAGGGTATTCGCGGATTTTCCGTGGCGACGGGCGAGGCTGCGCGCCGATCGAGGCGAATCCGACTCACCAGTCGGTTCAGACGGGCGACGCCGGACGCACGTCGGCCGCGCACTGCGGATCGGGCCGCGCGCCGTCGGCCGGCTGACAAACGGTTGCGCGTGCGCCGCGGGTCGGCGCATTCACTGCTTGCAGCGCGCGTTTGCTACCGGTGCCGGGCTGCAGCGCCCGATCATTCGCTTGTCGGGCGAACCATGGCGTCTGAAACATGAGGGATCGTCGCGCGCGGACGACATTCGCGACTCGCCGGCCGTCCGGCCCGCCGCACGCGCTGTGTCGCGTCGCACGCCCGGCCGTACCGCCGTACCGCCGTACCGCCGTACCGCCGTACCGCCGTACCGCCGCAACGGCGCAACGGCGCAACGGCGCAACGCCGGCCGGCGTTGCCGCGCGGCATCCGACTTTCGTTCGACTGTCAGGCCACGCCGTTTCGTCGAACCTGAACGCCGGGAACCTGCTCGATCACGCCGATCGCGAGCGCAGCGCCGAGTAGCGTGCTCGACCGGCCTTCAAGTTTCGCGAACGACCTCCGCGCCATCCACTGACGACGCGGCACGCCACGCCGTTTCGTCGAACCTGAACGCCGGGAACCTGCTCGATCACGCCGATCGCGAGCGCAGCGCCGAGTAGCGTGCTCGACCGGTCTCCGAGCTTCGCGAACGACCTCCGCGCCATCCACTGACGACGCGGCACGCCACCCCGTTTCGTCGAACCTGAACGCCGGGAACCTGCTCGATCACGCCGATCGCGAGCGCAGCGCCGAGCAGCGTGCTCGACCGGCCTTCAAGTTTCGCGAACGACCTCCGCGCCATCCACTGACGACGCGACACGCCACCCCGTTTCGTCGAACCCGAACGCCGGGAACCCGCTCGATCACGCCGATCGCGAGCGCAGCGCCGAGTAGCGTGCTCGACCGGTCTTCGAGCTTCGCGAACGACCTCCGCGCCATCCGCCGACGACGCGACGCGACGCGATGCGGCGTGCCGCCCGGTTCCCGCACGACCGTCAGGCCGCCTCGTTCCGCCGAGTCCGAACGCCGGGAATCCGCTTGATCACACCGGTCGCGAGCGCGGTGCCGAGCAGCACGATCGCGCAGCCTTCGAGCATCGCGAGCGACACGTGTTCGCCGAGGAAGAGCGCGCCCCACAGAATGCCGAACACCGGGATCACGAACGTGACGGTGATCGCGCGTGCCGGCCCGATGTGCGCGATCAGGTAGAAGAAGATGAAGTACGCGATGCCCGTGCACGCGATGCCGAGCGCGAGCACCGATCCCCACGCGTGCGCGGAGACGGGCGCGGCGGGCCACGTCGCGAGCGCGAACGGCAGAAGCAGGATCGTCGCGCCGATCATGCTGCCCGTCGCGTTGACGAGCGGATCGACGCCCGTGAGCTTGCGCTTCGTGAAGTTCGCGGCGATTCCGTACAGCAACGTCGCGCCGAGCGCGGCGGCGGCGGCGAGCGCGGCCGTCGCGGGCGAGCCCGGATTCGCGCCGTGCGGCGAGAACACCTGATCCCAGACGAGCGTCAGCACGCCCGCGAAGCCGACCACGAGGCCGAGCGCGCGCGGCAGCGACAGCGAATCCTTGAGCCACAGATACGCGACGAGCGCGCCCCAGAGCGGCGTCGTCGCGTTGATGACCGACGTCACGCCCGCCGACAGCGTCAGCTCGGCGAACGCGAACAGGCAGAACGGCGCGGCGGAGTTGAGCAGCCCGACGACGAAGAGCGGCCATGCGTGCTTGCGCAGCAGCGTGGCCAGCTCGCGCGGCGAATGGCGCGCGAGCATCAGCGCGACGAGAAAGAGCGCGCCGATGCCGACGCGCAGCGCCATCAGCGGCGCGACGCCGAATTCGGTGACGCCGACGCGAATGAAGAGGAACGACGCGCCCCAGAGCGCGGCGAGGACGATCAGCAGGAAGGCGTTCTTGAGGTTCATCGAGGATCGGGCACTTGGCTGTCGACGGAGGGCTGGCCAAGCATCTTACACCGCGCTGTTACGCGATGTTTCAGGCTGAGATGAAACAGCAAGATTCGAGAACGAACGCCCGGGCCGCGCATCGACGGCGCGCGGCGGATGCGAAAGCGGGGCCGTCGCGCCGCGCGCGGGAAGTTCGCGCGCGGCGCGGGGTCAGTGGCGGTGCCAGCCGCGGCCGCCGCCCCAGTAGCCGAAGTTCAGCGACAGGGACGGCGCTGGATAGTAGTACGACGGATACGCGGGCGCGACGTACACGGGCGCGGTTTCCACCGGCGCCGCGTAATAGCCGCCCGCCGGGTAGTAGCCGTACGGGTAATAGCAGCCGGCGAGCGCG
Source organism: Burkholderia savannae (assembly GCF_001524445.2). Lineage (NCBI taxonomy): Bacteria > Pseudomonadati > Pseudomonadota > Betaproteobacteria > Burkholderiales > Burkholderiaceae > Burkholderia > Burkholderia savannae. The sequence goes on along the minus strand of NZ_CP013417.1, from coordinate 2,612,119 downwards.
ACGCTCGCGAGCGCGGCGGCGACAAGTGTCTTGTTCATGATGGTTCCGCAGTCGTGCGTGCGGGGCAGGATTCGATGCTTGCGAGCTTAGACCGCTCTCGTGTGAAACGCTGTGTGAAACGGTAACGGATCATTTCCGCCGCGGGCGCGGCGCGGGCGTCGCGTGCATCGCCATGCTCGCGACGCTATGCGGCGCGACCGGGCAACGACCGGGCAACGACCGGGCAACGACCGGGCAACGACCGGGCAACGACCGGGCAACGACCGGGCAACGAGCGGGTAAAACGGCCGGGTGAAACGGTTGCGTGAACCGGCTGCGCGAAACGGCCGGACGGTGCGCGCCGCGACGAAGGCGGCGCACGCCGTCCGCATTCAAGGGCGCGGCCCGTCTGCACGGTGCGCCCGATTCGCGGGCTTACTTGCCGACTTGGCTGCCGATCAGGCCGCCCGCGGCCGCGCCGCCGATCGTCGACAGGGCGTTGCCGCCGATCGCCGCGCCGGCGACGCCGCCGATGCCCGCGCCGATTGCTGCGTTACGTTGCTGATGGGTCATCGTGTCGCAAGCCGACAGACTGGCGGCTGCCGCGATGAGCATTGCGCATACCCCAATACGCCGAATCGATTTCATTGTTCATTCCTCGGATGAAAGAGACGCGTGGGCACGCATGCTTCGATGCAGCCCACATTCAAAATCTACGCGGGCGGTCCGTTATGCGCTGTAAGGACTTGTTAGAGCGCCGCGGCTTTCGTAATCAATTGTTTCGTCCCCCGAAGCGCCGTTGCGCGGACGCAAAAAAGCCCGCGCGAGGCGGGCTTTCGGGGCGCGGCGGAGCGTACGCCGGCATTACTGCCGGTGATAGATCTCCGAGCCGCTCTTCACGAACTCGACGGCCTTCACTTCCATGCCTTTCTTCAGCGCGTCGTTTTCCGACATGCCCTGCTGCGCGGCGAACTCGCGCACGTCCTGCGTGATCTTCATCGAGCAGAAGTGCGGGCCGCACATCGAGCAGAAGTGCGCGACCTTCGCCGAATCCTTCGGCAGCGTTTCGTCGTGGAATTCGCGCGCCTTGTCCGGATCGAGACCGATGTTGAACTGGTCTTCCCAGCGGAACTCGAAGCGCGCCTTCGACAGCGCGTTGTCGCGCACCTGCGCGCCCGGGTGGCCTTTCGCGAGGTCGGCGGCGTGCGCGGCGAGCTTGTACGTGATGATGCCTTCCTTCACGTCGTCCTTGTTCGGCAGGCCGAGGTGCTCCTTCGGCGTCACGTAGCACAGCATCGCGGTGCCGAACCAGCCGATCATCGCCGCGCCGATGCCCGACGTGATGTGGTCGTAGCCCGGCGCGATGTCGGTGGTGAGCGGCCCGAGCGTGTAGAACGGCGCTTCCTTGCACCAGTCGAGCTGCAGATCCATGTTTTCCTTGATCAGCTGCATCGGCACGTGGCCGGGGCCTTCGATCATCACCTGCACGTCGTGCTTCCACGCGATCTGCGTGAGCTCGCCGAGCGTCTTCAGCTCGCCGAGCTGCGCTTCGTCGTTCGCATCGTAGATCGAGCCGGGGCGCAGGCCGTCGCCGAGCGAGAAGCTCACGTCGTACGCCTTCATGATTTCGCAGATCTCTTCGAAATGCTCGTACAGGAAGCTTTCCTTGTGATGCGCGAGGCACCACTTCGCCATGATCGAGCCGCCGCGCGACACGATGCCCGTCATCCGGTTCGCGGTGAGCGGCACGTACTGCAGGCGCACGCCCGCGTGGATCGTGAAGTAGTCGACGCCTTGCTCGGCCTGCTCGATCAGCGTGTCGCGGAAGATTTCCCAGGTCAGGTCCTCGGCCTTGCCGTTGACCTTTTCGAGCGCCTGGTAGATCGGCACCGTGCCGATCGGCACCGGGCTGTTGCGGATGATCCACTCGCGCGTTTCATGGATGTGCTTGCCGGTCGACAGGTCCATCACCGTGTCGCCGCCCCAGCGGATCGCCCACGTCATCTTGTCGACTTCCTCGCCGATCGACGACGTGACGGCCGAGTTGCCGATGTTCGCGTTGATCTTCACGAGGAAGTTGCGGCCGATGATCATCGGCTCGGTTTCCGGGTGATTGATGTTCGCGGGGATGATCGCGCGGCCGCGCGCGACTTCGTCGCGCACGAACTCCGGCGTGATCTGCGCAAGCGCGCTCGCGCCGAAGGCCGCGGCGCCGAACGCCTGGCCCGCGTGCTGGCGGCCCATCATCGCGGCGAGCTTCGCGCCGTTCGGGCCGCTCGCCTTCAGGCTTTCGAGATACTCGGCGCGGCGCTGGTTCTCGCGGATCGCGATGAATTCCATCTCGGGCGTGATGATGCCCTGACGCGCATAGTGCATCTGCGTGACGTTCTTGCCCGCCTTCGCGCGGCGCGGATGGCGGTGCAGGTCGGGGAAGCGCAGCTCGGCCGTCGCCGCATCGGCCGCGCGCTCGCGGCCGTACTCGCTCGTGAGGCCCTCGAGCGTCTCGGTGTCGCCGCGCGCGTCGATCCAGCGCTGGCGCAGCGCGGGCAGGCCGGCGCGGATGTCGATTTTCGCGTCGGGGTCCGTGTACGGGCCCGACGTGTCGTACACGTAGATCGGCGGATTCCGTTCGCCGCCGAAGCTCGTCGGCGTGTCCGACTGCGTGATCTCGCGCATCGGCACGCGAATGTCGGGCTGCGAGCCCGTCACGTAGATCTTGCGCGAGTTCGGCAGCGGGGCGACGGCGGCGGCGTCGACGCGGGCGTCGGCCGACAGGAATTTGGGATTGGCGTTCATGCGATCTCCTGTGTCGACTCGAGCTGGCGCTTGAGCGCTGACTCGGGTCCCATGCAAAGCGGGTGTGGGGCGCTAAGCAGGAGACGAGATTCGCGACGCGACGGGATTCTGACGTGGAACGGCGGCGAAACCCGGACGCTTCCCTGCGCTGGCATTACCCAGATCAGGTTCAAAGGGTATTTCTCACCCGCGCCGCACGATCGCTTGACCGAGCGCAATGCAGGACCCCCGCGTTAGCAAGCGCAGAAGATACACCGGGTCGGCCGAGGTTTCAACAGGGGACAGATCGGTTGCGCGCGAATGCGCGGTCGGGCGCGCATGCTGCGGCGCGGCGCGGCGGGTGCGGATCGGGCCGGCGCGCAGGCATCCGGGCCGCGCGGGCGCCGCTTCTTGGGGCGCGGGGCCCCGGTCGGCGCGCGCGGCGGCGCGATGGTGCGCCGCGCGAGCGCCCGTCGCCCGCGCAAGCGCCGGTGCCGAAAAAAAATTTTGCGGCCGTTGTCATATTCGCCGTCGCATCCCGACTATTCGGCTCCTCAATCAATAACGATGGAGCTATCCCATGAAAAGGAATCTGTTTGCTTTCGCCTGTGTCGCCGGTCTCGCGCTCGCCGCGCCGCTCGCCCATGCGCAGAACGACGCGATGTCGAAGGATGCGATGTCGAAGGATGCGATGTCGAAGGATGCGATGTCGAAGGGCGAGATGTCGAAGGGCGCGATGTCGAAGGACGAGATGGGCATGAAGAAGCAAGATCACATGGCGAAGGGCGGCATGAAGAAGGGCCACACGCCGAAGGACGCGATGAAAAAGCCGATGTCGTCCGACAAGATGAGCCCGATGTCGAACTGAGCGGCGTCGTCGAACGCGCGCTTGAACGCGCGATCCGGCTCGGCCCGCCCGCCCGCTCGCTCGCCGTGCGGGCGGCCCGTGTTTCGCGGCGCGGTGCGTCGCGCGATGCCGGATCGCGTCGCGCAGTTCGCGTCGCGCATGCCGGCGCGCGCGGCGCACCGCGCCCGCGCTCCGGCGCCGAACGATGAGCTTTTCCATGTCGAATTCATTTTCCGTTTCGATGCGCGCCGTTGCGGCGGGGCTCGCGCTTGCCGCCGCAGGCATCGCGCAGGCGGCCGCGGGCGGCGCCTGCGTCGCCCGCAGCCCCGACGGCCGGCAGGCGCTCGTCGAGCTTTATACGAGCGAGGGCTGCAGCAGCTGCCCGAGCGCCGACGACTGGCTCGCGCGGCTTGCCCCGCATCGCGCCGCGCTGCGGGTCGTGCCGCTCGCGCTGCACGTCGATTACTGGGACGGCCTCGGCTGGACCGACCGCTTCGCGCAGCATCGCTTCACCGAACGGCAGCACGCGCTCGCATCGCGCGGCGGCGGCCGCTTCGTCTATACGCCGGAAGTCGCGGTCGCGGGCCGCGAGCTGCGCGACTGGCGCGATGCGAGCGCGTTCGAGCGGCGCGTCGTCGCGACGGCGGGCGAGCCCGCGCGCGTCGGCATCGCGCTGTCCGCCGCGCGGCGCGCGGACGCCCTCGACGTCGAGCTGTCCGTGACGCCGCGCGCCGGCGCGCCGCGCGCGCTCGACGCGTATCTCGCGCTGTACGAGAACGGCATCGAATCGCCGGTGCGCGCGGGCGAGAACCGCGGCGCGACGCTGCGCCACGAGCGCGTCGTGCGGCAGTGGATCGGGCCGCTCTCATTCGGGCCGCTCGCGTCGACGGCCGGCGCGGTCGCGCCGCTCGACGTGCGGCGCACGCTGCCGCTGCCCGCGAACCTGCGCGCGCAGGACGCCGCGCGCTACGGCGTCGCCGCGTTCGTCGAGGATCACGCGACGGGCGACGTGCTGCAGGCGCTCGATCTGCCGCTGTGCGGGTGAGCGACGTGCGCGCGCCATCGACCAACGAAGGAGGGCATCGCCAATGAACGCAATAACGACGAAGGGCGCGAAGGGCGCGAAGGGCGCGTGGACCAGGGCCGCGACCGGCGCGCGGGCGGACGCGGGGGCGGGTGAGTCGACCGGCGCGTCGACGAGCGCGGCGGCTGACGCGGAGGTGCGCGGGAAGGTGTGCGGGAAGGTGCGCGCGGTGGCCGGCGCAACCGGCGACGCGAAGGCCGATGCAACGACCGGCGCGACGCCCGGCGCAATGACCGATGCCGCGGCCCCCGCGATGGCCCGCGGAGCGGCCGGCGCAATGCCACACGCCATGCACCACGCGCCGCCCCGCGCGGCGAACCCGGCACCGACGGACGCGCAAGCGACGGACGCGGCAACGTCCGCTTCCCGCCCGCGCCGCCCGATCCATCCGCTGTGGGTGCGCGCGAGCCACTGGCTCAACGCGGTCGCGGCCGTGACGTTGGCGCTGTCGGGCTGGCGGATCTACGACGCGTCGCCGATCTATGCGGGCTTCACGTTCCCGCGCGGCGCGACGCTCGGCGGCTGGCTCGGCGGCGCGCTGCAATGGCACTTCGCCGCGATGTGGCTGCTGTTCTTCAACGGCGTGTTCTATCTGACGATGAGCGCGGCGACCGGGCGCTTCAAGCGCAAGTTCCTGCCGCTCAGCGCGACGGGCGTCGCGCGCGATCTGCGCGATGCGCTGCGCGGCCGGCTGTCGCACGACGATCTGTCCGTCTACAACGCGGTCCAGCGCGCGGCGTACGTCGCGACGATCGCCGATCTCGTGCTGCTCGTGCTGTCCGGGCTCGTGATCTGGAAATCGGTGCAGTTTCCGCTGCTGCGCGAGCTGCTCGGCGGCTACGACAGCGCCCGCGTCGTGCACTTCTGGGCGATGGCGTTTCTCGTCGCGTTCTTCGTCGTGCATGTCGCGATGGCGGCGCTCGTTCCGCGCTCGCTCGTCGCGATGCTGCGCGGACACTAAAAGGAGTCACTCATCATGTCCGAAAGCGACAGAAAAAAGCCGGCGGGCGACCTTGCGCGGATCGATCGCGCGTCGCTCTTGATCGACGTGCGCAAGGAGCTCGCGCTGCCGTCGCGGCGCCTCTTCGGCAAGCGCGTGCTGACGCTCGGCGGCCTCGCGATGCTCACGGGCTGCACGCTGCGCGACGACGCGTCGGTCGACGATTTTCTCGAGAAGGTGTCGCGCGCGAACGATCGCGTGCAGGCGTGGCTGTTCGGCCCGACGCGGCTCGCGCCGACGTACGCCGAAGCCGACATCACGCGCCCGTTTCCGTTCAACGCGTTCTACGGCATCGACGACGTGCCGCGCGTCAGCGCCGACGATTTTCGGCTCGCCGTGTCGGGGCTCGTCACGGGCAAGCGCAGCTGGACGCTGCCGGAGCTGTACGCGCTGCCGCACGCGGAGCAGATCACGCGGCACATCTGCGTCGAGGGCTGGAGCGCGATCGGGCGCTGGGGCGGCACGCCGTTTCGCGAATTCCTGCGCCGCGCCGGCGCGGACACGACCGCGAAATACGTCGGCTTCAAATGCGCGGACGATTATTACGAGAGCATTGACATGCCGACCGCATTGCATCCGCAAACGCTGCTGACGTTCGAATACGACGGCAAGCGCCTGCCGCCCGAATACGGTTTTCCGATGAAGCTGCGCATGCCGACCAAGCTCGGCTACAAGAATCCGAAGCACATCATGGAGATATTCGTCACCAATACGTATCCGGGCGGATATTGGGTCGACCAGGGCTACAACTGGTTCGGCGGGTCGTGACGCGCTCGGGCGACGCCGCGCGGGCGGGGCGATGCGTGGCGCTCGTCCGCTCGCGGCTCGCGCCGCTCGTGTTTTTGCGGCTTCGTCTCGACGGTCGAAAAACGAAAACGCCGGTGTGCCGCGAATGAAATGTCGCGCCGACGCGTCACCGAGCGCGCGTTCGATTCGCGCCGGCATTCGTTTTCCATTCCTTAATGCATAATGCTGGCGGTATGCGGCCGCCCGGCCGCGCACATATTCATTCGAGTCCGTTCGCCTTCTTCGGTCATGTTCGCCGCCGCACGCTCCGATTCGTCGTTTCGCACGCCGCCGTCTCTCGTCATTCCGGATATATCGGGGCCGCTCGCCGGCAGTCGCGCCGCTTTGCGCGCGAACGCGCGAAGCGGCACGCGTCACTCCGTGCGGGCACGCTGACCGATGACGCCGTTCGATCGCCCCCTCGCGTTCCTCGCACGCCGTCCGCTCCGTTTGCCGCAAAGCCGCGGCGGCCGCGTCGCGCTCGCGCTCACGTTCATCTATTTCGCGTGGGGCTCGACGTATCTCGCGCTGCACGTCGCGCTCGAATCGTTTCCGCCGCTGCTGCTGTCCGGCTTGCGCAACCTGCTCGCGGGAATCGGGCTCTTCATCTTCGCGATGCGGCGGCGCCCGGTGCGGCCGACGCTCGTCGAGATCCGCAACGCGGCGCTCGTCGGCACGATGCTCGTCACGATGTCGTCCGGCCTCATCGCGCTCGGGATGCGCACGGTCAGCAGCGGCTCGGCCGCCGTGATGGTCGCGACCGTGCCGCTCTTCGCGACGGTGATCGCATCGGTCGCGGGGCGGCGCGTGACGGGCGGCGAATGGGCGGCCGTCGCGCTCGGGATGGTCGGGATCGTCGTGCTGAATTCGGGCGGGCCGTCGTCGCCCGGCTCGACGCTCGGCAGCATCACCGTGCTCGCGGGCGCGCTCTTCTGGGCGGGCGGCGCGCATCTCGCCGCGCGGCTCGCGCTGCCGCACGACCTGTTCCTGTCGACCGCGCTGCAGATCGGCCTCGGCGGCGCGGCGTCCACCTGCATCGCATGGGTGCTCGGCGAGCGCATCGAGCACGTCGCGTTTGTGCCCGGCGTCGCGTTCGTCTACCTGATGCTCGCGGGCACGATGGCCGCGTACGTCGCGTACGGCTACCTGATCCGTCACACGAGCCCGATCATCGCGAGCAGCTGCATGTACGTGAATCCGGTCGTCGCGGTCGCGCTCGGCGCGCTGCTGCTCGGCGAGCCCGTCACGCTCGCGACCGTGATCGCGACCGTCGCGATTCTCGGCAGCGTCGGGTTGTCGTTCGCGTTCGATCCGGCGCGCAAGCGGATGCAATAACGCCGCGGGTAGCGTCGCGACGATGCGCGGCGCGGAGCACGAGGCGAAAGCGGCGCGAGGCGTCGTGCGTCATGCTTCGTGTGGCGTGCATCGTGAACCCGTGAACTCGTGAATCCGTGAATCCGTGAATCCCTGAGTCGTGCGGCATGCGGCATGCGGCGGCCGTGCGCCGCCGCGCCGGGCGGTTACTGCCCGCTCGCGCGGCCGCGGTAATGCACGATCGCCGCGACGGCCGAGAACAGCAGGCCGACCGCGCACATGCCGATCCAGCCCATCGCGCGCCATGCGGCGACGCCCGCCGACGAGCCGATCGCGCCGCCGATGAAATAGCAGGCCATGTAGACCGTGTTCACGCGGCTGCGCGCATCGGGCTTCAGCGCGTAGATGCGCGACTGGTTCGAGATCTGCGCGGCCTGCACGCCGACGTCGAGCACGATCACGCCGATCACGAGGCCGACGAGGCTGCGGCCCGACATCGCGAAGATCACGAACGCCACGGCCATCAGCGCGATCGCGAGCGTGATGATCGCGCGCGGCCCGCGCTTGTCGGCGAAGCGGCCCGCATACGGCGCGGCGAGCGCGCCCGCCGCGCCGACGATTCCGAACAGGCCCGCCGCCTGCGGCCCCAGATGGAACGGCTCGCCCGCGAGCAGCAGCGTGAGCACGGGCCAGAACGCGCTGAACGCCGCGAAGATCGCCGCGCCCGTCATCGACGCGTCGCGCAGTCCGCGCAACTCGCGCGCGAGTTGCCACATCGACGCGAGCAGCTTGCCGTACGGCAGCGTCGACGTCGGCGAACTGCGCGGCAGGCGCGCGACGATCACGGCCGCGAGCGCGGCGAGCGCCGCGACCGACGCGGCGAACACCGCGCGCCAGCCGAAATATTCGGCGACGAAGCCCGCCGCCGTGCGCGCGAGCAGGATGCCGAGCAGGAGCCCGCTCATCACGGTGCCGACCGCCTGCCCGCGCGCGGCGGGCGGCGCGATCTCGGCGGCGAACGGCACCGCCTGCTGCGCGATCGTCGCGAGGATGCCGATCGCGAGGCTCGCGGCGGCGAGCACGGCGAGCGTCGGCGCGGCCGCGGCGATCACGAGCGCGGCCGAGAGCCCGGCGATCTGCAGCAGGATCAGCTTGCGCCGGTCGAAGCGGTCGCCGAGCGGCGCAAGCAAGAACATGCCGGTTGCGTAGCCGAGCTGCGTCGCGGTCGGCACGACGCCGATCCACGACGCGCTGCCCGGAAACGACGCGCGGAATGCGTCGAGGAGCGGCTGGTTGTAATAGATGTTGGCGACGGACACGCCCGCGATCGTCGCGAGCAGCAGCAACAGGCTGCGCGAATAGCGGTCGGGCGCGTCGGCGCGAGGGCGGGGCTGCGAGGGCATGGTGCGTGTGGGCGAAACGCGGCGCGCACGGCGCGCGCGGACCGCGTCGTCGATCGAAACAGGGGAGGCGAAATGCCGCGAGCGCCGATCATACCGGACGTCCCGAAACTCTGCTGGCGGGCGGCGCGTTCGCGGCCCGGCGGCCGCCCGCCGCCTCGTTAATGTCGCCTTAAGCGGCCGGCCTGCATAGTGGCGTCCGAGCGAGCCGTGGGAGCGTTCGTCATTCGCCGCGCCGCCGTTGCCGGAATCCGGCTCGCTCTGCGCAACCGGCGCGACCAGGAGAATCCGATTGAACCAGCCAGCCCGTCCGCCTGCAGCCGCAGGCATGCTCAACAAAGTCCCGGAAGTCACGCTCGCGTTCTGGATCGTCAAGATCATGTCGACGACGGTCGGGGAGACCGGCGCCGACTATCTCGCCGTGCACGTCGGGCTCGGCGCCGCCGTCACGGGCGCGCTGATGTCCGGCCTGCTGATCTGCGCGCTCGCGCTGCAATGGCGCGCGCGCGCTTACGTGCCGTGGATCTACTGGCTGACCATCGTGCTCGTCAGCGTCGTCGGCACGCAGATCACCGACGCGCTGACCGACGGCCTCGGCGTCAGCCTCTACGTCAGCACGCCGCTGTTCGCGGCCGCGCTCGCGGCGACGTTCGCGCTCTGGTATCGCAGCGAGCGGACGCTGTCGATCCATACGATCGTCACGCCGCGCCGCGAAGGGTTCTACTGGGCCGCGATCCTGCTGACGTTCGCGCTCGGCACGGCGGCGGGCGATCTCGCGACCGAGGCGCTCGGCCTCGGATTCCGGCTCGGGATCGTCGCGTTCGGCGGCGCGATCGCGCTCGTCGCGGCGGCCGCCCTCGGCGGGATGAACCGCGTGCTCGCGTTCTGGCTCGCGTACATCCTCACGCGCCCGCTCGGCGCGTCGCTCGGCGATTTCCTGTCGCAGGCGCAAGCGTACGGCGGCCTCGGGCTCGGCACGATCAAGACGAGCGCCGTGTTTCTCGCGGTGATCGTCGTGCTCGTCGCGGGGCTGAGCGTCACCGCGGCGCGCGCGGATCGGCTCGGGGCGCCGGCGCGCGGACGGTGATGTTGTTGCTGTTGTCGTCGCAGTCGCAGTCGCAGTCGCAGTCGCAGTCGCTGTCGCTGTCGCTGTCGATGTCGATGTCGCAACCGAGGCCGGCGTCGCATTCATCCGTTTCGTTCACATTCACCACCAGGAGATTGAACATGATCAAGCGCAAGCTCATCGCATTCGCCGTCGCGCCCGCGCTGGCGGCCGCCGCATTCGGCATCGGCGCCGTGTCGCCCGCAGGCGTCGCGCCGAGCGCGGCCGAAGCCGCGACCGTCTCGAAGCTCGGCGATCTGTCGCCGTTCCGCGCGATCGCCGTCGACACCGCGAAGCTCGTCGACAAGGGCGATCTCGCCGGCGCGAAGGCGCGCATCAAGGATCTGGAAACGTCGTGGGACGACGCGGAGCCGTCGCTCAAGCCGCGCGCGGCGGCGGATTGGCACGCGGTCGACAAGGCGATCGATCGCGCGCTCGCCGCGCTGCGCGCCGACCGGCCGCAGGCCGGCGCGTGCAAGCAGGCGCTCGCCGAATTGCTCGCCGTCATCGACCGGACGAGCGGGGCGCGCTGATAGCGGCTTCGGCATGAAACGGCCGGCTCGTGCGGGGGCGCGATGCCGGCCGGCTGGAGTGAAGGGCGGTGGGTGAAGAGCGCTGAGCGATGAGCGGTAGACGGTATTGCCCGGATGTTCGCCGCGTGGACGACGGCGTACACGTCAGCCTACACGTGAGCGTGCGTGCTCCCGGTGTTTGTCGCGTGGGTGATCATGATGCCGCCGCACGCCGCACGCCGCACGCCGCACGCCGCACGCCGCACGCCGCACGCCGCACGCCGCACGCCGCAGACCGCAGACCGCAGACCGCAGACCGCAGACCGCACATCGCACATCGCATTTCGCATTCCGTATGAGCATGTCGCAAACCGTATGCCGCACGCTATGCGAAGTGCGACGTGTGCGATGTCGGTTGCTGGACGGGATGCACGGCGGCCTATGCGGCCCGATGTCGCGGCACCGTTCTGCGCGGCCCGGCAGAAGCGCGCACAGGCGCGGCGACGCGCTTGCTGCGCGTAATGGCATCGCTCAGGCGATCAATCGGTGATCCGACCAGTCGGTTGCCGATCGACGATCGCTGAATCGTTCAACCGCCAACCGCCAACCGCCAACCGCCAACCGCCAAACCGCCAAACCGCCAAACCGCCGAACGGATCACCTCCCACCCGGTCGCTCAATCGATCAACACCCCCGTCGTCTCGAAGAACGGATGCGGCCCGTCGCTCGCATCGACATACACGTGATGCGACGCGAGCCCCGCGTCCGGCGCATAGCGATGCACGGCGAACGCGGGCGGCTCCATCGAGAACGACGACGGCCCGTCGTCGCGCAGGTCGAACGTGACCTGATGCGCGGGGGCGGGCACCGCCGACGCGATCGTGCCGCCGAAGCGCGCGAACATCGTCCGGTGCACGTGCCCGCACAGCACGCGCTCGACGTTCGGAAAGCGCCGCAGCAGCGCGTCGAGCCGGCCCGACGCGGCCGGCTCGAGCCGCATCGCGTCCATGTGGCCGATGCCGCACGCGAACGGCGGATGATGGAGCGCGACGATCACCGGGCGTTCGCGCGCGGCGTCGAGCTGGCCGGCGAGCCACGCGAGCCGCGCGTCGCACAGCGTGCCGCCGCTCGCGCCCGGAATCTGCGAATCGAGCGCGATCACGCGCAGCGGACCGAGATCGAGCGCGTACTGGACGAACTCGCCCGATTGCAGCTCCGCGCGATCGGGGAACGCGCGTCGCAGCGCCGCGCGGTCGTCGTGATTGCCGACGAGCAGGTAGTACGGAATCGCGAGCGGCGCGAGCAGCGATTTCAGATGCGCGTATTCGTCGTCGTCGCCGAAATCGGTCAGGTCGCCCGTGACGAGCACCGCGTCCGGGCGCGGCTCGAGCGCGTTCAGCCGCGCGACGCAGCGCGCGAGATGCGCGGCCGTGTCGACGCGCCGATACGCGAGCATGCCGGGCCGCTTGATGTGCAGATCGCTGATGTGGGCAAGCAGCATCGTCTTCCTCGTTGTGTTCGTCGTCGCTTGAATGTTTCGAATCGAGCGCGGGGCGTCCGTCACGCGAGCGCGATGAGGCCCTCGGCCGCGATCGCGACGCCGACCGCGGTGCCGCGCGCGAGGTCGACGCGGCCCGGCATGTCGATGACGAGCGCATCGGGCGCCGCCTGCTCGACCGTCACGCGCGTGCGCTCGCCGAGGAACGCGCAGTGCGCGACCGCTCCGCGCAGCGTGGCGCCGGACGGATCGACGAGGCGCGCGTCCTCCGGTCGAAAGAATAGCTCGTTTGCCGGCGACGCGGCGGCGAGCTTGCCGCCCGTCGTCACGAGCGCGCCGTCGCGCCACACGCCTTCGATGCGGTTGAGCGTGCCGATGAAGCGCGCGACCGCGCGGGTCGCCGGCCGATAGTAGACGTCGCGCGGCGCGCCGATCTGCTCGATCTTCCCCGCGCTCATCACGACGATCCGGTCGCCGAGCTCCATCGCCTCGGCCTGGTCGTGCGTCACGTAGACCGTCGTCACGCCGAGCTCGCGCAGCAGCGCGTTCATCTCGCGGCGCAGCGCGTCGCGCAGCTGCGCGTCGAGCGCGGTGAGCGGCTCGTCGAGCAGCAGCACGCGCGGGCGCACCGCGAGTGCGCGCGCGAGCGCGACGCGCTGCCGCTGGCCGCCCGACAGCGCGTCGATCGGCTTGTCCGCGTGCGCGGTGAGCCGCATCATCGCGAGCAGCTCGTCGACGCGCTCGCGCAGCGCGCGCGGATCGGTGCGGCGAATCCGCAGCCCGTAGCCGACGTTGCCGCGCACCGACAGGTTGGGGAACAGCGCGTAGTTCTGGAACACCATGCCGACGCCGCGCTTTTCGATCGGCAGCGCGGTCACGTCGTCGGCGCCGAACGCGATCGCGCCGCCCGCGTCGGGCACGTCGAGCCCCGCGATGAGGCGCAGCGTGGTCGTCTTGCCGCAGCCGGACGGGCCGAGCAGCACGAGCGTCTCGCCCGCGCCGATCGCGAGGTCGAGCGGCTCCAGCACGCGCGCGCCGTGGAAGGTCTTCGCGCAACGGGTCAGGGTGATCGGTACGGATTCGAGTTTCATCGGCGGGGCGGCGAGAAGGCGGAGAAAGAGGCGGTGAAATGAAGCACGAAATGAGCGGCACATTGAGCGGCGAACGCGCCGCGCGATGACGGCATCAAATCAGCGGCGCTTGCGCGCATCGCGGCGCGCGCCGGACGGATCGACGCCGAGGCGCTGCATCGCGACGAGCAGCGGCAGCGTCATCAGCAGGAACAGGATCGTGTACGCGCTGCCGATCTCGAGGCGCAGCGACGCGTACGTGTCGGCGAGGCCGACGGGCAGCGTTTTCGTGTCGGGCGTATGCAGCATCCACGTGAGGTTGAATTCGCCGATCGACAGCGTGAGCACCGCGAGCGCGCCCGCGACGATGCCGGAGCGCAGGTTCGGCAACACGATCGTCGCGAAGCGCGTGACGAACGATGCGCCGAGGCTCGCCGCGCCTTCCTCGAGCGTGCGCAGGCCGGCGCGCGCGGCGACGGCCGCGACCGCGCGGACCATGAACGGCAGCGTGAACACGACGTGGCCGACGACGATGAACCACACGCTCGTGCGGAACGCGGCGAAGCCGCCGTAGACCGAGAGGAGCGCGAGCGCGGACGCGAGGCCCGGCAACGCGACGGGCAGCACGAGCGCCTCTTCGATCACGCGCGACACGCGGCTGCGGCTGCGCGCGAGCGCATAGCCCGCCGGCACGCCCGCGACGAGCGTGATCGCGAGCGTCGCGGCCGCGACCTCGAGCGACAGAAACACGGAGCCGTGATATTGCGTCCACACTTCGCCGAGCCAGCGCAGCGTGAGCCCGCTCGACGGCCCGCGGAAATAGTTGACCGTGAGCCCGGCCAGCACCGACATCGCGACGGGCACGATGAGGAACGCGCAGAGCGCGAGCGTGACCGCCCATTGCGCGGCGGCGAGCCAGTCGAACGCGGCGCGGCGCGGGCGGCGGGCCGTCGGCGGCTCGTCGGAATCGGTCACGGCGGCGGCGGGGCGGACGAGCGCGGCGGCGTCCTTGAAGGTTGGCGTCATGATGCGTGCGGAAGCGATGTAAACGTTTTCGTCGAGGGGATTATCGAAGGCGTCGATGAAGAACTGATGACGGCGCGACGGGAGCCGTCGGCGCGCGCGCGGGGCGGCGAGCCGGACAGACGATGGGCGCGCTGTGCGCACGCCAAGCGCATGCCGAGAGCAGACCAAGCGCCGACCAAGCGCACACGATGCCCGCTTGCACGATCGATTGAACGCGCATCGTGGCGCGACAGTTTTAAACGTTTGAACGAAGAGCGGGGGCGCGGCCCGTGCCGCATTCGTCGAATGTGGCGAGCGCGGCGATTCGAGGCTGGGCCTCCGCCGTGCCGCCGCCGCGTCGAATCACGCGAGCGAAACGAGAGCGAAGTACGAGCGGAACGTGCGCGAGCCGTTTCGAAGCGCATGCGAAGCGCGACAGGGAAGCGCAGGCGCGCGCGACCGCCGCAACGCCCGCGCGCATCGCCGGGAACGACGCCGAGCAATCCGTCTAATTGCCGGTTCCCCCGATGTCGCCGCGCATGCCGTTACGCTATATTGAATCGCCGAATGGTGTTGAGGACTCCGGGCAAACGGGCCGAGCACCAGGCGCGTCGTACGACGGCATGCTTCGGCCGGCGTGTCATGCGGCACGTTGCGGGGCGATTGTTGATGACCAGGAACGAGAGTGGCGACCCCGCTCTTTTTTGTTGTCTACGAGGAGGGAGTAATCGATGCAAACGATATCGATGGAGCAATGCCGGCGCATTCACGGCGGCGATAACCTGATCAACGGCACGTTCAATCTGCTGGGCGGCACGTTCACGATCAACAGCAGCGCGTTGAGCACGCTGCTCACCAATGCCAATACGCTCGTCGTCAATGCGAACAACTGGTTGACCAACCCGAAGGGGCAATTGTCGTCGGCGAAGGCGTAAGCGCCGGCGCGACGCGCGGCCGACGCCCGCATCCGGGCTCGCGGCCGCGGCGCGTCGATCCGACCCGGCCGGCAAGGACGCGCTTTCCCGGCGTCCCGATTCGAGCGGTCCGGCGTCGGATCTTCTTTCCCTCCCTTTCCTTTCCATTGCGGCGACGATTCGTTCGCCGTCGCGCCCGCTTCACGCGGAAGCCGCCGTCGCCTGCCCCGTCAGGTTGCGCGCGAGCGCAAGCACCGCCCACGTGACGATTCCGAGCAAGATCGACAAACCGGCCGCCGTCGCGATGTTCGCGTTCAGCGTGAACTCGGTGTAGATCGTCATCGGCAGCACGTCGAGATCGGTCGCGAGCGTGAACGCGGTGCCGAACGCGCCCATCGCGGTCGCGAAGCAGATCGCGCCCGCGGCGACCAGGCCCGGCGCGAGCGCGGGCAGCACGATGTCGCGCAGCACGTGCCACGGCGACGCGCCGAGCGAGCGCGCGGCTTCCTCGAGCGACGGGTCGAGCTTCGACGCCGCGGCGATCACGGTGACGATCACGCGCGGAATCGAGAAGTACAGATAGCCGACGAACAGGCCCGCGACCGAATACGCGAACACCCAGCGATCGCCGATGAACCGTTGCGACAGCATGCCGATCAAGCCCTGCCGTCCGGCGAGCATGATCACCATGAAGCCGACGACGACGCCCGGAAATGCGAGCGGAAACGTGAGCAGCGCGATCAGCGTGCGCTTGCCCGCGAATTCGCGCCGCGCGAGCAGCAGGCCCGAGATCGTCGACAGCGCGAGCGTCGCGAGCGTGACGGCGGCGGACAGCGCGACCGTCGACGCGAGACTCTTCATGTAGCGCGCGTTCGACAGCAGCGCGGCATAGGCGTCGACGAACGCGCCGTCCGCCGACACCCGCACGAGCGAGACCATCGGCAGCAGCCAGAACGCGACGAACACGGCGAGCGCGGGCGCGACGAGCGCGATGCGCCAGCGCGACGGGAACGTGAGATCGGACATCGTGATATCGACTCGTGTGGACAGGGGAGAGCGGCGCGCCGCACGTTCATTGCATCACTTGCAGATACTGCTTGCCGAACGCCTGCTGGCCGGCCGCGAGCTTGCCGAAATCGACGCTCTTCGCGCGCGCGTATTCGCTCGCGGGCAGGAATTTCGCGGCGACGTCGGCCGTGAGCGCCGGCGCGCGCACCGGGCGCAGATATGCGTTCGCCCACAGCTTCTGGCCTTCGTCGGACAGCACGAAGTCGAGCACCTTCTTGCCGTTCGCGTCGTGCGGCGCGCCTTTCACGAGGCTCATCACGTACGGCACCGCGATCGTGCCTTCCTTCGGAATCACGAATTCGACGTTCGCGTGGTCCTTGTATTTCGCGCGATACGCGTCGAAGTCGTAGTCGAGCAGGATCGGGATTTCGCCCGACAGCACGCGCGCGTACGCGGTCTGCTTCGGCACGATCGGCTGGTTCGCCTTCAGCTTGCGGAACCAGTCGAGCGCGGGCTGGAAGTTCTCGAAGCCGCCGCCGAGCGCCTCGTTCACCGCGACCGCGCCCGCGTAGCCGACGAACGCGCTCGACGGATCGAGATAGCCGACCATGCCCTTGTACTCGGGCTTCAGCAGATCGGCCCACGAGCGCGGCACCGGCTTGCCGTCGAGCGCGTCCTTGTTGACGAAGAAGCCGAGCGTGCCCGAATGGATCGCGAACCAGTAGCCCTGCGGGTCCTTCAGGTTGGCGGGGATGTCGTTCCAGTGCGCGGGCCGGTACGGCGCGGTCACGCCCTTGTCCTTCGCCTGGAACGCCGACGACACGCCGAGATAGACGACGTCCGCGACGGGGCTCTTCTGCTCGGCGATGAGCTGCGCGATCGCCTGGCCCGAGTTCTTGTTGTCGAACGGCACGCGGATGCCGGTCTTCTGCTTGATCGCGGCGATCTGCGAAGCCCAGTCGGCCCATTCGGGCGGGCAGTTGTAGCAGATCGCGGTGTCTTGCGCGTGCGCGGCGCGCGCGCCGAGCGACAGCGCGAGCGACGCGAGCGGGATGAGCGCGGCGGCGCACGCGCGACGCACGGCGGCGAGCGGCGAGCGCGGGAAGAAAGAGCGGCGGACGGTCACGGCGGGTCTCCTTGGGCGGGCGAAACGAATGAAGTCAGGGCGGGTTCGATGCGCATCGACGGCGGGGGCGAGGCGAACGCGGCGCGAATCCGGCACGAATCCGAAGCGAAGCCGAAGCGAGAGGGGAACGAACCCGACGCGAATCGGGCACGAACTCGGCACGAATCCAGAACAAATCTGGAACGAACCCGACGCGAATCGGGCGCGAACGCGGCGCGCGTTCGGCGCGCATTCATACGGCTCGCCGCGGCATGCGCGCATCGCGCGGCGGCGCGACGGTCGCGCCTTCGCGCACCGTGTGCGGCAGCGTGAGCCACGGCTGCGCGTGACGCTCGCCGGCGATGCGCTCGGCAAGACGCCGCCACGCGGCGCGGCCGATCTCGCGATTCGGCGTCGCGACGCTCGCGAGCGGCGGCGCGAGCAGCGCGCCGACCGCGAGGCCGTCGAAGCCGAGCACCGACATGTCGTCGGGCACGGCGAGGCGCGCATCGCGCAGGCCGCGCATCACGACCATCGCGAGCCAGTCGTTGCTGCAAAAAAGCGCGGTCGGCCGCGTCGCGCGCGCGCTCAGATGCGCGAGCATCGCGTGCGGCAGCGTCGGCGCGTTGAAGTCGATTTCGAGCGCGGGCAGCGGCTCGAGCCCGTGCTCGTCGAGCGCCTGCGCGTAGCCGCGCACGCGCAGCCGCGCGCGGTCCGACGCGTCGAGCGAGCCCGCGAGCATCAGCACGCGCCGATGGCCTCGCTCGATCAGCATCCGCACGCCGTCGTACGCGGCGCGGCGATTGTCGACCGCGACCGACGGGCGATGCGGCGTGTCGTTGTGCATCAGCACGTAGAGCGAGCCGTCGCGGTCGAGCTCGTCGAGGAGCGGATGCGCGTCGGCGTCGGCGACGGTCAGCATCAGGCCTTCGACGCGCTGCGCGCGCAGCGTCTCGATCGCGTGGCGCTCGCGCGCGGCGTCGTATTCGGTCGACATCACGATCAGCTTGAAGCCGGCGCGCGTCGCGAACTCGTCGACGCCTTGCAGGCATTCGGCGAAGACGGGGTTCGACAGCGTCGGCAGCACGACGCCGATCAGTTGCGTGCGGTCGCTGCGCAATTGCCGGCCGAGCGGGTTCGGGCGAAAGCGCAGCGTGCCGATCGCGGCGCGGATGCGTTCGAGCGTCGCGGGATTGACCGTGTGCGGCGCGTTGATCGCGCGCGACACGGTCGCGATCGACACGCCGGCGAGCGCGGCGACGTCTTTGATGGTCGGCGTCATGAAGCGTGTGGCGGATGCGTGTAAACGTTTTCGTCGTCGGGATTATCGGCGGCGTCGATGAAGAACTGATGACGCAGGGGCAGGGCCGTTCGTCGAGCGATCGATCGCCGGCGTTGACGCGTTGGCGGCGGCGGATTCGAGGCGAACCGCGGCGATGAGCGGTGCGCCGACGGGCCGCCGCGGGCCAGGCTATCGAGGGGCGAAAGCGTATTGGGGAGGGCGCAGCGGTGGTAGAATGCGGTCCGCCCTTGCCGGGGTGATGAAATTGGTAAACATAGCGGACTTAAACGATTGAGTGCCCGGCCGGAAACGGCCGGTGCAGAACCCTTCAAATTCGGCGAAACCCCTGGCGCGCGATGCGCCGAGGCAACGCCGAGCCAAGCCCGAAGCGGTCGCGAAAGCGGCGGCGGGGAAGGTGTAGAGACTAGACGGGGGGCGCCTAAGGCGCACGAGCGGCAGCAACGCTCGCGCGCGACGGCGAAGGCATAGTCCAGCGCACGAACGGCGCCGCGCGGCGCCGGCTTCGAAAGAAGCAGTGTGACGAAAATCCGCCGCCTTGATTGGCTTGCCGGTTCGAGTCCGGTCCCCGGCACCATCACATTCCGTAGCGAAAGCTATCCTGTCTGTAGTAACTCCAATCCAGTAAAGGCTTTCCGTGCTATCGTCCCGATTCGGGATGGTAGCCGCGTTGTAGCGAAAACAAGTCGTTTTTGCATCCGCGTGCACCAGAAATGCACCACGATTTGCACCAGGGGCACGATGGCTACATACACGAAGCGGGGCGGCGTATGGCGCGCGCAGGTGCGCCGCAAGGGCGTCAGCATGTCGGAGACGTTCTCGAGCAAAGCCGACGCGGTCGCGTGGGCGACGCGGATCGAGCACGAAATCAACGTCGGGAAGCTGACGCCCGGCACGAAGCACACTTTCGCGGATGCACTGCGCGAGTATGAGAAGCGCGTCAGTCCGACGAAGCGCACCGCGCGATGGGAAGTGATCCGGTTCGCCGCGTTCGTCAAGCACTTCCCGGATCTCGCAGCTATGCCGCTCTCCGACGTTACGGCCGACCACATGGGCCGATGGCGCGACGCGCGGCTCGCTGGCGATGAGGCCGCCGGCCGCGGCAAGGTCGGCACGGCGACGGTGCTGCGGGAGATCAACCTGCTATCGCACGTGTTCACGACCGCGCGTGATGAATGGAAGTGGATCAGCGAAAGCCCGCTCACCGGGATGCGCCGTCCGACCGAGCCAGAGCCGCGCAAACGGCGCATTACCGACGAAGAGATCGCGCTGCTGCTCGCGCGGCTCGGCTATCGCGATGACGAGACTCCGACCACGAAATCGGCGCGGATCGGCGCGATGCTCGTTTTCGCGATCGAGACGGCGATGCGCGCCGGCGAGATTGAGGGAATGAGGTGGGATGAAGTCGATTTTAAGAAGCGGTACGTGCATTTGCCGCGCACGAAAACAGGTGTCGCGCGCGACGTGCCATTGTCGCCGCGCGCGCTCGCGCTGCTGAAGCAATTCGAACCGCTCAGGAAGGAATTTGGAGGGAGTGTGTTCGGCGTCGAAGCAGCGCTACGGAGTACGCTGTTCGCGAAGGCGAAGAAGGCGGTGATGCTGGACGACCTGCATTTCCACGATGCGCGCCGCGAGGCGCTGACGCGACTGTCGAAGATATTCAGCGTGATGGAACTGGCGAAGATCAGCGGCCACCAAGACCTGCGCATCCTACAGGCGGTGTACTACGCGCCGCACGCCGCTGATCTTGCCGACAAGCTCCATCAGGCTTCGACGTGAGACTCGGCCCACGCGATCACATCCTTCGCGCGCCAGAGCGGCCGCGCGCGCTCGACCGCACTTTTCCCTGACGGGATGCGGATCGGCCGCGGGAACCCGTCCTGCGTGATGATCCACTGGCGCGTGTGCTGCTCGCTTCGATGCAGGTATGCGGCCAGCTCGGCCAGATCCCAAAGCGCGTGCGGCGTCAGGCGCGCGGCAATTTCCTGTGCGAGTTGAGAGAGTTCGGTCATCGTGCCCTCGTGGTCATGGCAAGGTCGACGCGGCGGCTGATCTCGCGATCGTAGCCGGCGAGCGTGGATTGCAGGTTGGGGGCGAGGCGCGGCCCGGCGGCCGGCGTGTCGAGCGCCGCGCGCGGAACAGCGACCGGCGCCAGCTCGTAGCCGGTGTCGCGCTGCACGCGCCGATCGATCCGGATCTTCCCGGCATAGAACAGCATGTCGATGAAGTGCTGGACGACAACGGTCGACGTGCGTAGCTCGTTCGCGATCTGGCCGACGGTATGCGTGCCGGCGCGCAGTACGCCGGCGACGGCTTCGCTGTTGATGCGACGGCTGGTCATGATGCATCTCCTGCGTATGAGGCATCGCGGGCCAGCTCGAACGCTTGACGTTTGATGATGATGACGAAAACCACGTTTTCCCATTCGCCGGTGGCGATGTCGCGCATCGAGATGCAATCCGTGCCGAAAGAAACTTCCACGTAGCCGCGTCTCTGCTTGCCGCCCGTGATCGACTCGGCCAGGAATTGCACGCCGACGTTATCCACGCCGACACGCTGAATCAGTTCATCGAGCTTCATTGGCTGCCTCCCGCTTGGAAGGCAGCACGATCAAGCCGTTCGATCTCCGCGAGGATGAGCGCGCCAGCCTTCACCAGATTGCGGCGCTCGTCTGTTGGCTTCCACCAATCCAGATCCCAGGGCCAGAGATCGGGCGGCTCGGTCGGCGGGTAGTTCTCGTTATCGGCCACGGCATAGCACGCCGCAGCAAGCGCCATGTCGCCGGTCGAATGTGCGTCGTCGTGCTTCGGCGTCCATCCTTCGGCTTCAACCTGCCGGCGGCGCTCGGCGAGCACGTCGCGCGCGGCGTCCGTCTCCCGTTCTTCTCGTTTCCAGCGCTCGCGCAGCGATTCGTGCTTCTTCTCGCGTACATACAGCGCGACCGGGCCGTTCTCAGTGTCGAAGATTTCGAGCAGCAGCCAGCCATCACCGGCCGGCGCACTCGGCGTCCAGAAGCTGCAGTTCGGATCATTCGATTCGACGTACTGGTCGTACGCATCGCCATCGACGTCGGTTTCCATGTTGACGAACGTCGATTCGAGGCCGAACGCGCTGAAGAACGTCTGGTAGTTCACGTCCTCATCGAGGTACGGGATCGCCGGATGACTGAGCATCCCGTACTGGTCGCGCACGATCGCGCGCGTCGTGAGGATCGCACGGCGCAGCCCTTGGAGGTCGGCCGGCGCGGCGTCGCGCGGGGTGTCGGTGGTGGTCATGCTGATTCCTCCTCGCTGAAGAGGCGCGGCTGGATCGCGCCATTTGCATATACGACGTCGAGCACGACGTCTCCTGTCGGCTCGTCGCCTTCCCATCCCTGCGGCCACGTCCCCGCGGCGATCAGCTCGCGGATCCGGGCCTCTTCTTCGGCATCGATCAGGTCGATCGACGGACGCCCAGTGGCGCGCGCGATGTGGTTGCATTCGGCCTGGATCGAAAGGATCCGATCGAGCGCCATCAATCGCGCTTCGAACGTCAGCGGTCCGAGGCGCTGCGGATTCTTCGCGACGCCGCCGCTTTTCAGCTTCTCGAGCCCCGGTTTGCGCAGGCGATGCTGCGGCTCGCGCAGTTCGCGCCATAGCGGCTTGATGCCGCGCAGGGGTGTGAGATAGGCCCACTGCGGTGTCGCAAGCACCGTTTCGAGAGCCTTTTCCTCCTGGGCAAGTGCGCATCCGATACAGCCCGTGCGCGCGTTAATCTCCTCGGCCTCGTCGCCGCCGTACGCGTCCGCGATTGCGGCCGTCGACCAATCGCCGAACTCAGCCGCCGGCGCCCAGTGGCGCAGCCATTCCCACACGTGGCAGACGCGCCAATGCAGCAGCGGGGCGAGCGTCGCGATCCGGCCGCGCAGGCCGCGTGCGTTCGGTAGCACCTGCTGATACCAGCCCTGACCACACTCGGCGCCATCCTTGCCGCAGCTCATCTCGATCCGACGATCGCGGATTGCGCTTTCGCCCTGACGGACGCCGGTGATCATGAGGATCGAGCCGTCGATGCCGTCGAGTCGTTTGCGAAGCGCCTCTTCCATCGGGTCGATCTTGATCTGCCGCGTACACCAGCGAAGCGTGTTGTTGTTCGGCGGCGGCACGCCGCGGCCGAGGATGTAGACCATGAATCGCTTGTCGAGCGGCGCTCGCACGACGTCCACCTGGATGCCGCGCTCGTGCAGCTCGTCCATGATGTGCAGCGCGGAAATCGCGAGTGGTGGAAGCTCCTGCCGCGTGTCGGCATAGAACACCGTGAGCGTCTTCGGCGCGGCGATCTTGCCCGTGTCGATCAACCAGCAGATGATCGTGAGTGTCGCGGTGCTGTCCTTCCCACCGGACCACGCAATACCCCAGTGGTCATGATCGGGGCCGTATACCTGCATCGATTGGATCGTTAGCTCGATGGATTCGGTCATCTGCAGGCGCTGCGCGCCGGCAGCGAAGATGTCGGTCTGGTGGCTCATTTGCATTCCGATTCAGAACGTCTTGGTGAGGTCGCGATCTATGGCTTTACCGAGCGAACGCAGGCGGTTTGCGAGGCTCGCGCGGTCCTGATGGCTGGCGGTTGCCTGGCGGAGCAGCCCGAAATACGAATTCGCGACGGGCATTAGGTCGGCGGCCGGCGTCTCGGCAACGCGCCGTAGCGCTTCGTTGCGCGTGCGTTTCCGCGTTTCACGGCGCCAGGGCTTGATGACCTGACCGACGAAGTCGATGCCGCGGTCGATCGGCTGCAAAATGGTCTTGCGCGGGTTGATACGCGCGCCGAGCCGTGCCGGCAGAAAGGCGGTGACATCGGCGAGGATCGCGTTCAGGCGCGCCGGCGACTCGTGCAGGAACACGAAATCGTCGACGTACCGGATGTAGTGCCGCGCGCCGAGCATGTGCTTCGCGCGCTGATCGAGCACGTCGAGGTACACGTTCGCGAAGAACTGGCTCGACAGGTTTCCGATCGGCAGCCCGAGATCCGGCGATTGCTCCATCAGGCGCTTGTGCGGCGGCACGCGCTCCATCATCGCCGGGTCGCCGCGGTAGACGTAGTCGGCCCGTGGATCGTGCATCAGCACGAGCTCGGTCAGCTTGCGCCAGAATGGCTCGTGGATCTTCGCGACCAGCAACTCGCGCAGGATGCGCTTGTCGATGCTGACGAAGAAATTCGCGAGATCGCACTTCAGATAATGCGCGGGTCGCGACCAGTTCTGCGTGATCGAACGCACCTTCGATTCGAGGCGCTGCGCGGCGTACAGGGTGCCGCGCCCCTCGATACAGGCGCACGAGTCGACGATGAACGACCGCTCGAAGCGAGGGCCGATCCGGTTGTAGAGCAGGTGGTGCACGATGCGATCGCGGAACTCGGCCGCCCAAACTTCGCGCGGCTTCGGTCGCGTGATGACGAAGCAGATCGAGCGGCCGGGCCGATAGCTGCCGTCGGCCAGCTCGTCGTGCAGTAATCGCAGGTTGCGTTCGAGGCCGATCTCGAACGCGAGCGCGGTATTGCTGTTTCGTTTCGTGCGCCGGCAGTCGAGATAGGCCTCGACCAGCTCGGCGAACGTGAATCGATTTTCCCAATCTGCGGACGGCGCGGGCGCGGAACTCGTTGTTCTGGTTGTTGTAGTTCTGGTTGCCGTTGTTGAAGTTCTGATACCAGGCCCAGCCGGAAGTATCGTGCTATCTACGTCGCTCTGCTGAAGGTCCTCGCCGATCAGCGGAGAAACTGCGCTGGACCTTCCCGCACGCCGGCGGTCGGTTTCCTCATTGCGCATGGCGGTGGCCTCGTGAGCCAGCGGCACGACCAGATTGAAATATCGCTCAGCCATGGAAGCCTTGACCTCCATGGAGCGGGCGACGGTCTGCGGACTTCTTCCACCCGGTGGCCTGCTTCCCGATACTGGTCGTCTGTTCGATTGCACGCGCATACGCCGGACGCAAGATCAGACGTTTATCCATGCCGAGCCGGAGAAGCAACTCGATCACCTGCAGGCGTTCGAGCAGCTCGGTAAGGTGAGGCGACTTGTCAGTCGCCACATTGGCGCGAAACACCAACACCATGATCTCGATGCATTCCCCGCTGATCTTCTCGCCGATGCTGCGCTTGAAGTCGCGGGGCATGTTCTTGACCAGGTCAGTGACGACGTCGAGCAGCGCGTAGGCCGCTCGATAAATCGGGAGTTGAGTGTGCAGGGCCATGATGGTCTAAATGATCAAATTACCGAAGGAATAAATCTGCGGACGGCGCGGGCGCGGAACTCGTAGAGCTGGTAGTGGCAGGTCTGGCTGCCGTAGTGGAAGCCCTGAGACCAGGCCCAGCCGGAGTTTTCTTCGTGCTGCTCGCAGGACCAGTAATAGCGCTCGTCGAACTCGTGCTTCAGGTTCGCGAAGAGCAGCGACTGCTCGCGTCGCGTCGGCAGTTCACCGCCATGCTCGGCCGCCCATGCGATCGCACCCTTCCAGTTCACGTCCTCGGCCTGACCGGGCAATAGGATCAGGTAATGGCTCAGCGTGCCATCGTCGTTCAGGATCGCACCTGCGAAACGTTCGCCGGCCGCGAGCGGGATGATGGCCGCGTCGACGCGATATTCCGTCGCCTGCGACTGCGTCTTGAATGTCTCGATCATGGCGCTGATGCGCGCATGCTCGTTCTCGATTGCTTGAAGCGTGATCGTCATTGCGATGCTCCGTTGTGAATGGATGAAGGGTTAAATCGACAATCTGCGGACGGCGCGGGCGCGGAACTCGTTGTACTGGCGGCTGTAGTGCTGGGTGCCGTTGGTGAAGAGCTGACACCAGGCCCAGCCGGGATCTTCAGCGTCTTCGGTGTTCGACCAGTACGCGGCCTTCTCGAACAGGTCGGGATGCTTGGAGAATGCGAATGCTTGCTCGTAGCGGTTCAGCAGGTCGCCGCCGAGGCTCTCGGCCCATTCCTTGGCCTTGTGCCACGTCGCGCGGATGTCGCCGGGCAGGAGGATGACGTGCTCGACGTCGCCGGTGGCGTTGACGAAACCGCCGAGATAGACCTCGCCTTCGGCGAGCGGGGGAAGTTGGATCTGTTGCATGGTTTCTCCTGGATGATGTAGAACAACTGGTCGCAACGATGGACGCTCGGCTCGCATGAGGCAGCGGGTTAGCATGAAAGCGCCGGGAGTCGAGTCGGGGCAGTGACGGCGCCCACCCGTCACACCGAGCGCCCACCATTGAGACCTAGGGAAGAGAAAAGAGGGCCGGCGCGGTCGGCCCGTGGATGCTTATCGCGCGCGCCACTCGCTGCCGCGCACCATGCGACCGATGGGTTCGAGCACAAGCACTTCCGATTCTCGCTCGGAGCGGATGAGCGCCGATGCACGGCGCTGTGCCTTCTCGATTGTCGTGTGGCGCTTCGGCTTCGCTTCGCGGCCCATGGTGACGAACACCGACCCGAGCGGCCGCACGTCGCCACTGAGCGCGTCGATGCGTTTTTCGAGGTCGGCATTGTTGGCTTTCAGGCGGGCATTCACGTCCTTCAACGACTCGATCTCGGAGATGAGCCCTTTCTGCTTGTCGCGTCCTTCCTGGGCGGCTTGGGCGCGCTCGCGCGCCACCTCGATCGCGATTGTCAGCGACGACGGCAGATCGAGAATCTTCAGCAAATCGAGCACATCCGACGAAATCATTTCGGCCGCGAGTCTCGCCATGGTCGACTGAGCCTCGATCTGCGTCGGCTTGATCACCTTCGCATCCTGATCGACAGTCTGTTCGACGATCCCGACCGCCATCGGCACGTTCTCAGCAGCGGCCGGTGCCGCCTGCTTGCCGCGCACGAGCCAGTACGCATACTCGTTGCCGCCTCCGGCGCGTTTCTCGCGCTCGACGACGCCCTCGGTATGCATCCGATTCAGTTCCTTGGCGACGTCGAGCTGCGGCAGTCCGACGTTGATCGAAATCTTCTTCGCGGTCGAATCGACGACGGTGCCGAGATAGGTTTCGATTTCGGATCTCATGCTTCCTCCGCCTCGTTGGCCGGATGTTCCTCGTGCCACGACTTCCAGCCCTTGACCCATGCGATGCACAGCTCGCCGCCCATGACCGGGCATTCGCTTTCGGGCTTGCCTTCCTCGGCAGCACGGCGCCCGGCCGCGAACTGCTCGTCGATCTCGGACTGCAGCGGCCCGTCGCCGAGCTGCGGCACCTCGCGCGCGTCGACATCGACGATGTCGCCCGGACCATCCATGCCGTCGCCATCGTCATCGGTGTATTCGCGACCGAGATCGAACCCGCGCTGATCCGATTCGCCGCGCACGTCATTCATGCCGCCGGTGTGCTCGTCCGGATTCGCCACGACGACCAGCACCGCTTTCCCGCTCGCGTCGTACAGCTCGTGCAGGTTCGGCGCGGCGCCACTGAATTTCACGACCGCCTTCACGCCATCCTTGATCGTGATCTGTTCGAGATCACCGGCCACGACCGTGCGGCCGTTGCTCGCGATCAGGTGCGTCGCCATCTTCACGTTGTGCTCGACGCGCGAGCGCAGGCGGTCGATGACGTCGTTCTGCTTCTTCTCGGACAACTTCACCCAGACGTCGGGCAGCAGCTTCAGCTCGGTCACGAGCGCAGACAGCAGGTCTTTGCCGATGGTGTCGGCGGTCATCTGGAGAACGTTTTTATCGGTCATGGTCGGATCGTCCTGATCAATGGAGAGAAGGGTTTATGCAGCGCGTGCAGCGATCACATCGTCTTCGAACACGTGCACGCCATCGAGCGGGCAGTTCTTCTTCAGCGCGAGCGCGATTTTGTTGACGGCCGGCATGTTCGCGTCGAGCAGGTCGACGTATTCCGGATGGGCGGCCACGTAGCGGATCAACGCGAGCTTGTCGCTGACTTCGGCCTTCCAGACCTTGCGCGTCGAGACGCCGGCCGTGCGAACTGGCGCGGCTACGACGGGCGCCGTGACGAGCGTCGCCGTCGTCTGTAGCGTGGCAACCTCGGCCGCGCCTTGCTCGACACGGCTTTCCGCTTCTGCATTCAGGCGCGCAGCCGATTCGACATCGCCGGCTGCCGCAGCCTGTTCTGCCTGGCGCTGGATGGCCTGCGCCTCTGCCTGCGCCGCGGCTTCGCGCGCCGCCGCCTCCTGTTCCAGGCGTGCGCGCTCCTGACGTGCGGCCTCTTCGAGGCGCGCCTGCTCGGCGATGCGCAGACGTTCCTGTTCGCGGTCGTAGCCCTGAATCGCCTTCTTCAGCAGCGCTTCGGCCTGCTCGAGGTAGTCGGTCGGCGCGCGAAACAGATCCATCACGGCTTTCTTCGCAGCGTCGATCGGTTGCGTGATGCCTTTGCGCTTCGCCTCGACGTCCTTCTGCAAGCCCTTGATCTTCGTGAGCTCGCGCGCGGCCAGGTCGCGCATGTCGGCGCTGTCGATCGTGTATGCCTTCGCCATTTCGAGGGCGTTGGTTGCCGACTTGAACAGCGTCTGTTCAGGCTGCGGCACCTGGAGATTCACCAGCGGTTGCGTGTCCATTTTTTTCCTTCCAATTGCGGAGAGTGAGAAGCGACAGGAATACGGACCAGTCGCCTTTGTCGGTGTACGGCACGAGCCGATAGCTGCCGTCGGCGCGTAGGCCGAGGCCGTAGCGGTCTTCGATGACAGTGCCGTTCTTCGCGAACAGCTCTCGGTACGCGGCGAGCTGCAGGCCAATCGAGGGACCGAGCGTCAGCATCTTCTTGATGTCGATCACCGCGCGGCGGCCGCTGATCAGGCCCGACCGGTCCGGCGTGCCGGCGAAGTGCAGCGCGGGATGAAACATCCGCTGTTCGATCGTCTCGGGCACGAATCCGGTTTCCGCGCGAAACTTGATCCAGGCCGTGAGGTACGGCCGGAGTTCGTCCGCGAGGGAATCCATGTCGAGATCGTCGAGGTCGTACAGCTCGGTCATGCGGTGCACGGCCTGCCCGAGCTGTCGCGCGCGTTCGAGCGTCTCGCGCGGCACCATCGAGTAGTCGACGAGCGGGGCGAGAACCTGCGTCACGCTCGGCACACGCCGGCCCTCGACGGTGTAAGCGTGCTCAACAGGATCGAAAAGAAGCGCGGCCATCATTCGCCCATCGGGTTTTCGATCCAGGCAACTGCGGCGTGATAGTTCGTCTTGGTCACGCCCTCGTAGCCGAAACCGAAGCGCTTGCGCAGATCTGCCTCGCCGAGCGCGGCCTGTTCCATCTTCGTTTTCAGGATCTTCAGCACGCTGTCGCTGACGGGTTCGCCGCCTGCCCGCGCGCCGAGTTCGAATGATTCATCGTCGGCGCCGGGCTCGCGCGCGGCGCCCGCAGCCGGTTGCGTGTTGTCGGCAGCGGTGCGGCGCGTCGAGCGGCTTTGCTGGACCGGTTCGGGCTGCTTCTGCGTGGCGGCCATTTCGATCACGCCGTCTGCATCCGCCTGAGCGATTGCCGGCGGTTCGGCGGCTCGTTCGCTTTTCGATTTCGGCTGCGGCACTTCGACGGCGGCCGGCGCGCGTACGCTGCCTTCCTCGACACCGCCGAACGACACAGTGCCGTCCGGGCGCACGTCGATGATGTCGTGCAGTTCTTCCTGCGTCGGCAGGCCCATCGAGATTTCCGGCGCGGCCGTGTTGATCATCCAGCCCGCGCTGCGGTACATCAGCATCAGTTGCGGAATGGTCTTCCACTTCGAGCCGTTCTTCCCGTACCAGCCTTCGTCCTTCGCCATCTGGATCGTCACGTCCGGCCCGACGATCTTCTCACCGCTGGTGATCTCGATCGACGATGCGCGGCAGCCCCACGAATCGGTGCCTTTCTCGCCGAAGAATTCGTACTTCACGGCAGTGAAGCGGCCGCAGTGATTGAAGGTCGCGATCAGAAACTTCGCGGACCAACCGGGCCGACCGTGCACGACGTACAGGTTCTGCATCACCATCAGCTCGTCGGCCTTCAGGCGACTCGCGAGGTTCAGCGCGATCATGCAGTTCGCGACGTTGTTCTGGTACTGCTGCGGGACGAGTGACGACGACGCGAATGCCTTGGCGACGCGCTGCAGCAACTCGAAACCTTCGAGGTCGAAGAAGCCGGCGCGAACGGGGGCGGACGCGCGCGGCTGCTCGATAACGGCAGGTGTGGACATGGAATCCTCTGGAAATGGGGGAAAGGGCGCGAGCCAGCGTTACGCGGTAGCGGGAACGATCGGCGCCGGAATCGGCATCTTCTCGATGCACACGTAGGGGAAGCGCTCCGGGAACGGCTTGATGAACTTGTAGAAGTGCGAGCCGATCGACTCGGCGCTCTTGAACGCGTCGAAGTTCGCCTGCGTGACCTGCGAGTAGTGGTAGAGCGACGACGGATCATTCGCTTTGTTCTTGAACCGAATCGCGAGCGTTTCGCTCGCCGCGTCGTATCCGATGCTGTGGATTTGTGACGACTCGACCGGCTGCATTTCGATGGTGTTCATTGCGGGTATCCTCTTGATGGATGACGGGTTGTTACTGGATGCCGACGGCCTTCAGGGCGCTGTCGACGACGACGGCGAGAAACGCGACGGCCGCGAAGATTGCGAGCGTCAGCAGACGGGCCGCGCGCGGGTGGTGAATCTCGAAGCGCTCGGCGTGATCGGTGAAGCGGCTCATGCTGTCCTCACGGGAACGGTCAGGACGGATGCGCCGTCTTGGTTGAGCGCCGCGATCGCGAGCATGCAGACGAATGCGATGACGATCATCAGCGCGATGGCGCGCACGGGATGGCGCTCGTACAGGCGATCGAGCGCGGCGCAGAGGTAGTCGATCGGAGTCATCCGAGGCTCCGCAGGTACGGGCCGGCGACGAGCGCTCCGTACCACAGGAAGCCGATCGCGACGCCGTAGGCGGCCGCCCATGCCGATCCTTCGAGCACGTACCGCGCGCGCGATACAAACGATCGGCTGTAACCGCGAAATACAGGCTGTAGGCTGTTGAGAGGGGTGCGCATCATGCCTCCCGGGCCAGTTCTGCGCGACCGATCGCGCCGATGGAGCGCTTCACGGCGCCGAGTGCCTTCTTCGCCACCTTCCGTTCGAGCACAAAGCCGTACGCCTTCAGGCAGCAATCGCAGTTCTCGAAGAGGTATTCGCGAATTTCTGCTTCTTCCATCCAGACCTTTCGGTGACCTCCCCATTCCAATTCTTCGGTCTCCGGCGTGAACGCATGCTTCAGGTGCGTAATGTCATCGTGGTCGCCGTACTTCATGCCGTCGGCGCCGACGCCGCACGTCCCGCGCACGCCCTTGCAGTAGTGAAGCGTGCTGGCGATGGCTCTCGTCAGACGCTTGATTTCAGCGTTGAGGCGCGCGTAATCCGCGCATGCCTTCAGGGCCTTCGCGCTCATCGATCCACCCCCGCGATCGTCACGTGCCGCACCGGCTCCGGCGCAGCCTTGCGGCCGGCCTTGATGAGGGCGGCGTCGATGGTCAGGCGCAGGCCGGACGGGATCATGACGACACCAGCATCAGCGTCGGCCGCGATCATTTCGAGGACCAGCGACATATTGGGCGCGGCGGCGAACAGCGTTGCAAGCGTCGAGCCGCGTTCCTTCGCCGCCGAGCAGTCTGCGACGAGCCAACCGGCCGGATCGACGTCGGTGCGCTTGGTTAGCACGTCCCAGCCGCACGCTTCCAGCTCCGGTAATTGCTTGATCTCGTTCATGTGGTTCCCCGTTCGATTCGAAAGGATCGAATTACTGAATGATCAATCTGCGGACGGCGCGGGCGCGGAACTCGTAGAACTGGCCGTAGCAGTCCTGGCCGCCGTAGTGGAAGAGCTGATACCAGGCCCAGCCGGAGTTCGATGAATGCTGTTCAGCGGACCAGTACCAGTCGCGCTTGAATTGCTCGCCGAGGTTGGCGAACAGGAGCGATTGCTCGCGGCGGCTCGGCAGGTCGCCGCCGATCGATGCGGCCCATTCTTTCGCGGCCTTCCAGGTCAGATCTTCGGCATCGCCGGCAAGCAGGATCACGTGGTGGCTCGGTGCGCCGTCCTTGCCGATCAGGATTCCGGCGTAATGCTCGCCTTCGTTGAGTTCGGGCAGTTCGATTGCATTCTTCGTGGCTTCCATTGAGGATCTCCGGTGAGGTGGCAGTTGGTCAGTCGACGCGCGCCCGGCGCCCGATGTGATCGATACAGCTACTGAATCCCGCATTCCCGGGCCGAAGCCCTGGCCGCATGCGGAACAGCGGACATTCGAGAAGCGCGGCCCGTCATCGTCGAGCGAGCGCTCGGCCTCGAGCTCCGCGTCCTCGCTCATCGCGTGCACGATGATCGACATCACCAGATCGCCAAGCGCCTCCGGCGACTCGCGGAACGCGGCGCGCAGGGCGCGAGCGTGCTTCTGTTGCGTCACGCTGTGCATGCCGCCGATCAGGTCGTCGTCAGCCAGCGCGGCGATCTTGGCCTTCAGGCGTTCCTTCGCGATCTGCGCGACGAGCTCGCTGCGGTCCGCTTCAGCAGCGATCGCGTCGTTGAACTGCTGATGCTGGCGATCGGTCCAGAAGTCGGCCGTGCGCTCGGTTAATTGAGGGTTGAGCATATGCACTCCTAACAGGTTTGCCGGGAGACATGGCCGGCTGTACTGACTGCACTGATGGGCGGATACGCGGCGTTCGCATGAGGCAGCGTTTTCGCGAGGCAAGCGTGTCTTCAGACTCAAAAAACGGTTGGCATGACGGGGCCCGGCCGTCATCGCTGCATATCCGCTCATCAGGGCAGTTACCGCTCGCGCGCCTGGCTACTCCCGGCCGTGCCGGCTCCGGGCTGCGCGAGGTTTTGTGCCGATTACCATGCCATCGGTCACGTGCTGCTGGCTGTCTTGCATCAGGTTCGTTCAGATATCTGTCCGGTAGCCAGCGTCGGCCTAGCGCGGTTCGTCTGTCCTGATTCACGACGCTGATCGCGCCGGCAGGGCGAGTCCCGTGAGGGAGGCTCCTGCGTACCTTCGATTGTTAAAGAGCAGACCGCTGGGGCGGTGGCGCAGCGCGTTGTGTGCTGCGTTGGATTCCATTAAACACCATGTTTATTCGCATGTCAAACATGGCGTTTAAGTTTTTGAGGAAAGGGGGAAATTGGGGCGCAAAAAAGCCCGCGCGCGGCGGGCTTCGATTTGGCGAAATGCGACGTCTAGCGGTACTTCCACCAGGCGAGGGCGCGAGCGAGAAGGCGGATGCAGACACCGAGCACGATGCCCCAAACCGCAAGGCGGTTATGGTTTGGAATCGAGCTTGTGAAGATCAAAAACACCGAACAGATGATGATGAAGCTGCCGAGCAGCGATAGCAGCTTGGCGTCTTTCCCGGTGGCTTGAATTGTTTGCTTCGCCATGGTCTCTCCATCGATTCAGTTGCCACCGGCCCAGCCCGATCCCGAGCGATAGATCACTTCGCCCATGATCGAAACCGAGTCGAGGTGTTCGGGTGTGATGGTCTTATCAGGATACTTGCCCGAATTGATCGAATGCAACGTGATCGCACCGCCGGCCATCTTAAAGATCTGCTTGACGAGCGGCTCGTCGGCGAAATAGATCGCGTACACCTTGCCATCCCGGATGTTGTTCTTCGCCGTATCGACCATGATCATGTCGCGGTCGAACAGGTAGGGCTCCATGCTGTCGCCGTGAACCCGCACGAGCCGGCAGTCTTTCGGCTTCGAGCCGAGCGCGCGGAAGAAGCCAACGTCGAACGGCAGGGCCTTCTTCTGCCGAATTTCCCACTGAATCAAACCTGTCCCCGCGCTGAACCTGTAATCGTATGTGCCAAGCCAGACGCGATTGTCGTCCGGCGGCAGGTCGTCCGGGTGCTCCCACACCAGGACGTTCCCTTGGTCTTCGGGCAGAGAGTGCCGAGCGGCCGCGCCAGCAGCCGGCGCTTCCGATGTTAGCGCCGCGCCGGACCCGTCTTCGATCCACGTAGCGCTGATGCCCAGTTCCTTCTGGGCCAGCAGGCGACCCTGTTTCGATACGCCGCTGCCACGGTATGACCAGTTGTTGATTGTCTGCTCGCTCTGATTGAGTGCGCGCGCCAGATCGGCCGGCGTTTCGATGTCGGGCCGAACCTTCCTTGCCGCCTCAAATAGCCGGCTTGCCGTGGGATGCATCACTTTTTCCATGGCGCGATTTTCTCGCGGGTAAACGTCTTGTTGATACACGTGGTGTTTGCAAACATCCTAAACATGGTGTTTAATGATGGCCATGGATACGATCGATACCTCCCCGCACCCCGACTGGCAGCTCATTGAGCGCCTCGGCGGCGCCACGAAAGTTGCTCGACTCCTTGGCTATGACGAGAAGGGAGGCGCGCAACGCGTCCACAACTGGAAATTTCGGGGCATCCCGCCCGAGGTGAAGATCCAGCGCCCCGATCTTTTCCTGGCGGAACTGATCGAGCGCGCGAAATCCTCGGACGGCAATCTGACGCCGCCTCAACCCACTCAGGTGCCCGCATGAGTACCGTGGAAACAGTTTCTCCTGAAGAAATCGAAAGCACACGCATGCTCGGTGCACGGAACGAATCCGAAATCTTGCGCGCAGTTGCACGCGTTACCCAGGCGCGTGTGGCCGATTGCATGAGCGTCTCGGCCAGCACGATCAGCCGCACGCTGGAAGACCTGAACCGATGGGCGACGCTGCTCGCGGCCGCCGGCCTGCAGGTCGTTCCGATTGATTCCATGGTCGTCGATGCGCATGAACTGACGGCGCTCGAGAGCATGGCGTTCAAGTATCTCGAGACGCGGCAGCAGCAGCGCGTCAAGGAAGGGCGGTCATGAATTGCAAACCTGGTGACATGGCGATCATCGTCAATGACGGTGGTTCTGGCGCTCTCGGCTACGTCGTCGAAGTCATTCAAGCCGCTCCGCCTCGCGAGGAAGGTCCGCGCTGGGAAATCCAATTTCGCGCTGATCAACCCATCTATTTCCGCGACACTGGCGAGCGCATCAACGGAACACGAATCTGGATCCTCGATGCATGGCTCCGGCCCGTTTCGGGCCTGCCCGTGACCGACGACGTCGAAGACGAGGTGACGGCATGAACCAGCTCC
This sequence comes from Burkholderia savannae, assembly GCF_001524445.2. Lineage (NCBI taxonomy): Bacteria > Pseudomonadati > Pseudomonadota > Betaproteobacteria > Burkholderiales > Burkholderiaceae > Burkholderia > Burkholderia savannae. Next base: position 2,577,350 of record NZ_CP013417.1, on the reverse strand, counting down.
AGATCGCCCTCATCGCCTACATCGCGCTCGTCGTCGCGCTTTGCGCGCTGCTCGCTTGGCTCATGCGGAGGTAGGCGTGGCCGGCGACTGGATCAAGATGCGCACGAACCTGTGGGACGACCCGCGGGTTTCGAACCTGTGCGACCTCACCGGGTGCAGCGAAGCGGCAGTGATCGGCGGTCTGTACTGGCTCTGGGCCACGGCCGATGACCATTCCGCTGACGGCGAGATGCACGGCCTGACGCTTGCCGCAATCGCTCGCAAAACCGGCGTCCCGAATCTCGGCACCGCGCTGCGCGACATCGGCTGGATCGAGGAAATCGACGGCGGCATCCGCCTCATTCGGTTCAACGAGCACAACGGAACGTCCGCCAAGAAGCGAGCCCAGACGGGCAAGCGCGTTGCCACGCATAGAAGTAACGCCGATGTAACGCAGGAAGCGTTACAGAACGGCGAGTCCGGCGTTACAGGTGCGTTAGCTAGAGAAGAGAAGAGAAGAGAAGAACCTAAAACCGAGGGTACTAAGACGGACGTAGGTGAACCTCGCGCGAGCGCGATTGAAAAAGCGCGTCCGTCCGAGCTATCCGCTGCGATGCGAAGGAATTCGATCGAGGCCCAGCCAGGCGATCCGCGAATCGTCGCTGCAGCAGAGGCGGGCATCACCGTCGAGACGATCGAAGCAGCTTGCGCCGAGGCTAAGGCATCCGATCCGACTGGTCGCATCAAGCCCGGTTTCGTGCTGTCGATCGCTGAACGCTGGATTCGAGATGCCGCGAAGACGCCGGCGGCCCGAGCCTCGCCGACGCCGACCTGGAGCGACCAGAACGCCAGCACGATCGCAGCACTCACCGGAAGGAATCGAAGCCATGAACCAGATGACCGAACCATCGACGTTTAAGCGGCCAGACTGGCCGCTTGACGCGCTCCCGCAGCATTGGGTCGAGGCGCTTTTCTCGAAGATGGCCGCGTTCTACGGCTCGCGCTTCGCGTCGATGTGGAACGGCGTGAACGTCAGCGAAGTTCAGCGGGCGTGGGCGATCGAGCTCGGAAAGCTGTCGCGGGATCAGCTGAAGGCAGGGAGCGACAACCTGACCGCGCTGCCGAAGCCCCCGACGTTGCCGGAATTCGTCGCGCTCTGCCGGCAGGCGCGGAGCGAGCAGTCGGCATCCACGACGCAGCGGCTCGCCGACGAGCGACCGGCTGACCGCGCGACCGTCGAGGCGAATCTCGGTGCAATCCGGCGCGTGCAAGAAAGGGTCATGCGCCGCGAGCCGACAGCCGAATGGGCGTTCAAGCTGCTGATGCGGGGAAAGTCGGCCAGCGGCGCGGCATTGCCGTCCGAGGTTGTGCGCTGCGCGCGGGATGCAATCGTGTCGTCGGCCGGATTCAAGGTCATCGGAGCGTGCCAGCAGCCCGAACTGCGGCGTGAGTACGAAACGATCCGCGCGGTGGCGCTGGGTGAACTGACGAACGAGGCGGCAGCATGAAGCGCATCACGAAGGACATGGTCAAGGCCGGCGGCCACCGCTACTGCTGCGAATGCTCCGCGCACGGCCCGCGCGTGAAAGCGCACTGGACGCACAAGGGGCGCGATTACTGCGATGTGCACAAGCCGGCGGAAGCCGCAGTGCAGCACGTGCGCGAGGCGCGGGCATGAGCCAGCAATCGCTCATCGGCGCGCCCGTCGTCGCCAATCGCATCGAGTTCATCGTGCCAGGCGCGCCGGTCGCGAAAGGCCGCCCGAAATTTGCCCGCCGCGGCGCGCACGTCACGACCTACACGCCCGAGAAGACCGAGCGCTACGAGAACCTCGTGAAGATGGCGGCGCGCGCGGCGATGCGCAGCACGGAGCCATACGCCGGCCCGATCCGCCTGATCGTGCACATCAGCCTGCCAATCCCCGCGAGCTGGTCGCAGAAGAAGCGGGAGGCGGCGGCCGCCGGCGCGATCGGCGCGACGAAGAAGCCCGACGCCGACAACGTCGTGAAAGCGCTGAAGGACGGCATGAACGGCGTGGTGTACGTCGACGACGGCCAGGTCGTTGATCTCTGGATCTCGAAGCGATACGCGCGCACGCCCGGTGTGCGAATCGAGGTCATCGAACTGAATCTGCAGCGAGCCTGAGGACTGTAAATTGGACAACATCGAATTCAAATCGGCATTCGACGCAGTGCGGTTCGCACTCTGCTATTCGGCGCAGCAATACGGCGAGACGCTGATGGCGAAGCGGCTGCGGCCGCCGAGCAGCGGCGGGATCGGGCTGGTTGGGCTCGAAGGCGCAGCACAAGCCGGTATGATCCGGCGCGAGCTCGAGGAATTGCCCGAGCTGCACCTGTCGGCGATCGTGGCCAATGCGGCGCCGCGCGACCTGCCATGCTCATGTGGCGCGTCCTGCTGCAGCGGGCGCACGCCGAATCTCGAATGGCAGGCGGCGATCGGCTGGCTCACAGGCGCATCGGCGGCGTACTGCTCGGGCTTTTCGCACTACCGCGTGCGGCGTGCCATCATCGAGCGCATCTTCGGGGTGAAATGCGACCTGGTCGAGATCGCGAAGGATTGCGAGGCGCACGTGAACACGGTCAGCAAGCAGAACGCCGCGGTGCGGAAGTGGCTCGACGGCGATCGGAAGGCGGAAACGCTGGGCGTGATTCAAGTCGCATGGATCGCCGTCGAGAGACGTCTGGCGGCAGCCGGATTGCTCGCCGAGAGCACGACCGCTTGACAATGTGCGTTTGACCCACAATAATCCGCGATATTCGATACACGTCATTCGTGCGACCAAAGCCCGCTGAGCCAAAAGCCAGCGGGCTTTTTCGTTGCCTCGATGTCTCCATCACGCTCCCCCGCGTGATTCGCCCGGCTCGTCCGGGCTTTTTCTTTTCCACGTCCGCAATGGCGAGCGCAAGCGGGCCAGTGCGCAAAAACACCCGCAGTCCGCGATGTGGCGATCCGATGGCATGTCCTCTCCGTCGTGAAACCGGCAGGCGCGGGCAACCCACCGGCCGACCATGGACGATTCAGCCAAGCGCAGGGGCGCCAAGCCTGCGAAGGCTGCCGGCCGGCCCAGCTCGTACCGCGAAGAATTCCCCGACCAGGCGCGCAAGCTCTGCCGCCTCGGTGCGACCGACAAGGAACTCGCCGATTTCTTCTGCGTGTCCGAACGCACGATCGGCTCGTGGAAAAACGAGCATCCGGATTTTTTGCAGGCCCTAAAAGAAGGTAAGGATCTCTCCGACGCCGAGGTCGCGGACAAGCTGTTTCGGCGCGCGACTGGCTACAGTCATCCGGCCGTGAAGTTCTTCGTGATCAACGGCAAAGTGGTGACGAAGAACTACACCGAGCACTACCCGCCGGATACGGCCGCCGCGATCTTCTGGCTGAAGAACCGGCGCAAGGCTCAATGGCGCAACACGCCGGACCCTGAAGGCGGAGGCGGTGAGGGCGGCCCGGGCCTCGATGACCCGAATCCCGACGTATGAAGCAATCCGTCAAGCTGCAGGAGCTTCATGCGAAGCAGGCCGACATCGGCCGTGCATTCAACGAGAACCGGCGCGTCGTTATCCGCTGCGGTCGACGCTTCGGCAAGACGACGCTGCTCGAGCGCTGCGCATCGAAGTGGGCCTACAACGGCCTGAAGGTCGGTTGGTTCGGGCCGACATACAAGCTCAACCTGCCGACGTACAAGCGCATCCTGCGCACGATCCAGCCAGTCGTCGTCGCGAAATCGAAGATCGACCAGGTCATCGAAACGCGGCGCGATGGCTGCGTCGAGTTCTGGACGCTTCAAGACGAGGACGCCGGCCGCTCGCGCTTCTACGATCGCGTGATCATCGACGAGGGTTCGCTCGTCCAGAAGGGCCTGCGGAACATTTGGGAACAGGCGATCGCGCCGACGCTGCTCGATCGCAAGGGCCACGCCGTGATGGCGGGCACGCCGAAAGGCATCGACCCGGACAACTTCTTCTATGAAGCGTGCACGGATAAGAGCCTCGGGTGGCTGGAGTTCCACGCGCCGACGGCCTCGAACCCTATGCTCGATCCGGAAGCCGTCGCGCGGCTGAAGGATGAATACCCGGCGCTGGTCTACCAGCAGGAATACCTCGCCGACTTCGTCGACTGGAACGGCGCGGCGTTCTTCAGCGAGGACTCGCTGCTCGTCGACGGACAGGCGGTCGACTATCCAACCCGTTGCGACCAGGTCTTCGCGGTGGTCGACACCGCGCTGAAGGATGGCCTCGAACACGACGGCACGGCTGTCACCTACTACGCGCGCAACATCATCACCGGCACGCCGCTGACCATCCTCGATTGGGACGTATTGCAGATCGAGGGCGCGCTGCTCGAATCGTGGCTGCCGACGGTGGCGCAGCGCTGCGAAGAACTCGCGGCGCAGGTCGGCGCGCGTCAGGGCAGTCTCGGCGGCTGGATCGAAGACAAGGCGAGCGGCATCGTGCTGCTGCAGCAGGCCAAGCGCCGTAGCCTGCCGTTCCATCCGATCGAGGAAAAGCTGGTCGACCTCGGCAAGGAAGGGCGCGCGCTGTCGGTGAGTGGCTACGTGCACCGCGGCGAGGTGAAGATCAGCCGCTACGCGCACGACAAGGTCACGAACTACAAGGGCCAGACGCGCAATCACCTGATCTCGCAGGTGTGCGGCTTCCGTCTCGGGACGAAAACGCCACACCATCAGGACTTGTTGGACACATTCACCTACGGCGTGGCGATCAGCCTCGGCGATTCTGAGGGCTATTAAATGGGCGGTTACTACGGCGATGCTGACGAAGGCTCGCAAGCGAGTCTGAACGTCGGCACGGCGATGTCCGCCGAGCTCATGCGGCTACTGGGCGCTGATGACCTGCAACCCGGGTCGCCCCCGTCGTACGAGATGTGCAAGGTCATCTACAGCTACCACCCGCTGGGCGCGAAGATGGCCGAGGCGCCTTACGAGGAAGCGCTGTCGCAGGAACGCGAGATCACGATTCCGGGTACGCCCGAGGACGATCTGATCGCTGCGTTCCGGAAGGAATGGAAGAAGCTGGGCGGCGTCGGCGCGGACGAGATCATCAAGAGCTTCATGACGTTGAAGCGCGTCTACGGCATCGCCTCGCTGATCGTCGGCGCCCGGGATTTCCCGACGGATGAGCCGCTGCCGGTCGAGCGCCTGCACGAGCTCGACCTATACTTCAACATCCTCGATCCGCTGAACACGGCCGGCTCGCTGGTGCTGAACCAGAATCCGAATGCGCCGGACTTCCAGAAGCCGCAGTTCCTGCGCGTCGCGAACCACGACTACCACCCGTCGCGCGCGGTGATCGCGCTGAACGAAGCACCGATCTACATCGAATGGACGAACAGCGCATTCGGCTTTGTCGGCCGCTCGGTCTACCAGCGCGCGCTATACCCGCTGAAGTCATACGTGCAGGCGATGATCACGGACAACGCGATCATCGAGAAATCGGGGCTACTGGTCTACAAGATGAAGTCGCCGGGCGCGGTGCTCGACAAGGTTGCGCTCGCCTGGGGAGGCCTGAAGCGCCGCATGCTGAAGGGCGCGAAGACGGGCAACGTGATGTCGATCGGCATCGAGGAAAGCATTGAGTCGATTGACCTGAAGAACATCCGCGACGCCGCGGAGTTCGCGCGCATGAACGTCATTAAGAACATCGCGACGTCCGCGAAGATGCCGGCCGTGATGATCGCGCAGGACACGCTGACCGAAGGGTTCGGCGAGGGCACCGAGGACGCGAAGCTGATCGCTCGGTTCATCGACCGAGTGCGGATCGAGATGGGGCCGGCATACGACTTTCTCGACCCGATCGTGATGCGCCGCGCATGGAGTCCCGAGTTCTATGCATCGATGCAGCGCAAGCACCCGAGCTTGTACGGAAACATGCCATATGCGACGGCGTTCATGGAGTGGAAGAACGCTTTCACCGCCACATGGCCGAACCTGCTGGTCGAGCCGGACAGCGAGAAGATCAAGACCGACGACGTAATCACGAAGGCGGCGATCGCGTGCGTCGAGGTGATGCTCCCCGAGCTGGATCCGGAGAATAAGGCGATGGCGATCGGATGGTTGGCCGAGGTTATGAACGAGCGCAAGCTCATGTTCTCGGCGCCGCTCGAGATCGATCTCGAGGCGCTGAAATCGTACGAGCCGCCGCTGCTGCCCACCGAGCCGCATCCAGAAGTCGAATCGTCGCATGAGTAGCCGATGAGCGTCCGCCCCGCAATTAACCGCACGTTTCATGACGTGCTGACCGAGGCCATCCGCGACATCAGCGAGCACGGTTACGACGATCCGGCCCGGCTGCAGGAATGGCTGCGCCGGCTGCGCTTCGCCGCGATGGCCGATCTGCCGACCGACGCCGAAATGCGCAATCGGATGCAGAGCGCGATGGATGCTGTGTTCCACCGCGCGCTGTCGAAGACCGGCGCGCTGCGCTATCACCCGGGCGTGCCGCGCTTCACGATCGAGCGCATCACGCCGTCGCTGCGCCCGGAGCTCGACAAGCGCGTGCGCGCGAGCGTCGACCTGATCAAGCTGAACCGCGAGCGCGCGGTCGAGCAGTCGCTGCAGCGTCTCGCCGGATGGGTGTCATCGGTGCCCGCCGGCGGCTCGCGCGCGGTGGACAAGCCAGAGGTGCGCGAGAGCATCGCCAAGCCGATCCGGCAGCTGCGCTACGAGGAACGCCGCGTGTCGATCGACCAGGGGCACAAGCTCATGTCGTCGATCAATGCGGTCATCGCTGAGCAGACGCAGGCGATCGCGATGATGTGGCGCTCGCACTGGCGGCAGGCCGGCTACGACTATCGGCCAGACCACAAGGAGCGCGACAAGCGCTTTTACGTCGTGCGCGGCTCGTGGGCGCTTCAGCAGGGGCTGATTACGAAGGGCGACGGCTATCTCGACGAGATCACGCAGCCGGCCGAGGAGCCTTTCTGCCGCTGCTATGGCGTGTACATGAACAACCTGCGCGATCTGCCGCCCGAGATGCTGACTGAGAAAGGTCGGCGGGCGCTGGAAGAAACCCGAATCCGGAAACCCTGAAATGCCGACTGTGAGCGAGAAGCAGCACCGCGCGATGGAAGCCGCGGCGCACGGCCACAGCACGCTCGGCATTCCGAAGTCGGTCGGTGAGGAATTCGTGAACGCCGACAAGGCGCGCGCGGATGCGCAGACGTCGGCCGACTGCGCCGGCATCCTGTTCCGCGCGCCGGGCCCGCTGTTCCTGCTCGTGCAGCGCAGCGACACCGGCGAGTGGGAACAGCCCGGCGGCCATGCCGAGGGCGACGAAACGCCCGAGCAGGCCGCGGTGCGCGAAACGGTTGAGGAAATCGGCGGATGCCCGGAAGGGCTGCGCTGGGCCGCGCGGCGCAACGCAATTTCCGGGGGCGTGGGCGAATACACGTGCTTCCTGCAGAACGTTCCCGAGCCGTTCAAGCCCGTCCTGAACGACGAGCACACGGCTTGGCAGTGGGCCGCGCCCGCCAGCCTGCCGGAGAAGATGCACCCGGCGGTCGCGCAGACGATCGAGTTGCTGACCGGCAACGAGCTGGATATCGCGAAGCGCATGGCGGCCGGCGAGCTGCTGTCGCCGCAGCGCTACGAAAATGTCTGGCTATTCGACCTACGCATCACCGGCACCGGCACCAGCTACCGCACCGAGCACGACGAGTTCGTGTATCGGCCGCCTGAGAACTTCCTGACCGAGGAATTCCGGCAGCGGTGCAACGGCCTGCCGGTGATCTTCGAGCACCCGAAGAAGACGATCCTCAACAGCGACGAGTACCGCGATCGGTCGATCGGCACGATCTTCCTGCCGTATCTGACCGAAACGGAAGTGCGGGGCGTCGCAAAAGTATTCGACGACGACGCGGCCCGGCTGATGCCGACGTCGCACGCGTCGACCAGTCCCGCGGTGATCTTCCGCGACGCGGGCTCAGCCGAAGCCGTCGAGGTCGACGGTAAATCGGTCCTCATTGAAGGCAAGCCGTCCTATCTCGACCACCTCGCAATCTGCGAAGAGGGCGTGTGGGACAAAGGCGGCGAGCCCAGCGGAGTCAACACAGGAGATCCTGAAATGGATGGTATGGAAGAACAGGCCCCGGCATGGGCCGATGCGCTGATGAAGCGCATGGACAGCGTCTGCTCGCGCATGGACGCCATCGAAAACAAGGGTGGCGACGAAATGCCGGCCAAGCCGCTCACGGCGGATTCGGCAGAGAAGGAAGCCGAGCGCGAAGGCGAGAAGGAAATGGGCCTCGAAAAGAAGGCCGAGGGCGAAATCGCCGCGGCCATCAAGGAAGGCGAAGCGGAGCATCGCGAGGAAGAGCGCGCCGACTCGGCCGAGAAGAAGGACGAGGATGAGAAGGAACGCGCGGATTCTGCCGCACGTGCCGACTCGCAACGCCTCGCCCGCGAGAATGCCGAACTGCGTGCCCAGATCCAGCGCATGGACGGCACGCTGTCGACGCTGGTCAAGCCGCTGTCGGTCGAGGACCGCGACGCACTGGCATCCGCCCAGATGCGCGCCGATTCGGTCATGCAGATGTTCGGCCAGAACGCGACCGCGCCGCTGCACGGCGAAAGCCCGATCGACTATCGCAAGCGCCTCGCTTCGAAGCTCGCATCGCACAGCCCGGACATGAAGGGCGTGAAACTCGACGCGCTCGACGGCGCCGCGTTCAAGGTGGTCGAGGACAAGATCTACGCCGATGCGCAAGTCGCCGCGCGTAACCCGGCATCGGCCCCGGCCGGCCGCCTCATCCCGATCGTCTCGCGTGACGAAGCGGGCCGCCAGATCACCCGCTTTGCGGGCGACATCGCAACGTGGATGCAGCACTTCACGTCGCCGGGCGTCGTCTGCAAGCTCAACCGCCAAGCCAAGGGGGCATAAGCCATGTCGATTTCGTTCAACCCGATGGTGACGAGCTCGCCGACTGGCACCTTCCGCATCGATACGGAGGGCTATGTCCAGGGCGCCGTCATGGACGATCCGTCGTCGAACATGTGGCTGGCGAGCGCGATCATCGCTGCGTCGGTCACCGGCCCGGTCTGGGGCGGCATGGCCATCACCGAGAACGTCGCCGCGCCGAACCAGAATGGTCTCGGCAACTCGCTGGTGATCGCCGCGAACAACGCCGGCGTGACGGGCTTCACCGTCATCAACCGGTCGTACAACGCGATCCTGACGCCGGGCAACAACGTGCCGCAGCTCACGGCTGGCATGACGGCGATGTTCTATCGCCTCGGCTCGAACGCGCGCATCGCGGTGCAGTGCGACGCGACGCTGGCCGGCAACCTCGACACGGGCGCGATCAACCAACAGGTCTCGTGGGATTTCACGAACCAGAAGCTGGTCGCATACAGCTCGGGCGCCGGCGCGCTCGCGTGCAAGGTGCTGTCTGTCAACACGAAAAGCAAGATCGTCAGCTACAACTCGGGCACAGGTGCACTCACCTGGACCGAGGGTGCGGCCGCGATCATCCAGATCTAAGGAGCCTCCGAAATGGCAAATTACTTCCCGGCTCAGGCCAAGGTCGCGCCGAGCTTCTCGGAGCCCGAGCTGATCGTCACCTACGCGCAGGCCTCCGGCGCGTTCAACGCTCTCCCGGGCGGCAAGCCGCGCGTGAAGATCGGTAGCGAAGACCTCTTCGTCTACATCAACGCGCTCGACCTGCGCACCGAAACGCAGGCATCGCAGGGCGCGCCGAACCTGCTGCCGTCGGCATCGCTGACCGCGACGTTCTACGGCACGGCGACGTATCTGATCCGCACGCGCGCTCAGTGGGACCACCACGATACGGCCGCCGCGGCTGCATACTCGGTTGGCCTGCCGGCCGCGCAGGATCTCGCACAGCGTCAGGGCATCTTCCAGCAGATGCGCACGGGCCTGCTGTACGGCTTCAACCCGGCGAACGGCGAAGGTCTGGTGAACACGGTCGGCGCCACGGCGGTGACTCTGCCGCCCGACAGCTACGGCAACACGACGGTGTCGACCTACGACAATGGCGAGATGGCGCTGTGGATCCTCGCGCAGATCGTCGCGCTGAAGACGCGCATGTTCCAGTCGGGCGGCAACGTGCGCAGCAAGATCCGCATCGTCAGCCCGCAGCGCGTATTCCTGCAGCTGTCGTATGGCTCGATCGTGCAGGTCGTGCAATATCAGCGCCCCGGCGCCGGTACGGCCACGGTCGGCCAGGTGGTGCAGAATGTCGTCGAGGAAATGGGCGACGAGATCGAGTGGTACTTCGACGACACGCTGATCGGCAAGGGCGCCGGCGGCTCGGACGCGGTGATCCTGACGATCCCCGAGATCGAGAAGCCGGACATCGCGGGCATCAACACCAACGTGGCGGCGGACATCACGCCGAACATGAAGGCGGTCAACCTGATGTACGCGGACGCCGCGGCGCCGATCAAGATCCCGACGCCGATCCCCGATGGCGGCATCACCGAAGTGCAGGAACTGCGCGTGACGTCCGGCTGGGGCGTCCGTCCGGAAGGCATCACGATCCTGTCGATGCCGCACTGAGCAGCACCGTAGCGAGAGTCTGTATCACCACCCTGAAGGGGCGCCCGCGTGGCGCCCCTTTCTTTTTCCCGAGGACGACATGTCGATTTTCATCGCCAACTGCACGAAGCAGCATCTCGATCACCACTTCCGTTCGCCCGAACACGCCGGCAAGGCGCAGGTCGTGCATATCCCGTCGGGCCAGCAGCGCGAGATCGCGCGCGGCGCGTCGAGTGCCGTCATCGAAGCGCTGGTGCGTCACCTCGAGCAATTCGGCTTCCGCAACGCGGCCGAGGTGAACGGCAAGATCAGCGAGTTCTCGGGCTACCTCTACCGCGTCGGCAAGCCCGTTACCGAAACGCACATCGTCACCGGCCACGATCAGCTCGTCGACACGCAGGAGCATCGCTCCGCGCAAGAAGCGACGCGCAGCGCGCTCGCCTTCGACAGCGCCACGCGCGACAAGAAGGGCGGTGGCAAGGGCCGGCGCATGGCGAGCGTGACCTCGGTGGAAGTGAAGCAGGATGTCCCGCCCGGCCAGAAGCCGACCGGTGACGAAGTGAATTTCTCTCTGTCGGTGGCGCCGGACGGCCGCGCCGATACCAAGCTCCCCGTCTGATATGGCCTTCGTCGACCCGACGCAGCCGAATCTCGCGGACTTCACGACGTTCGTCTACAACCAGGGCGTGCCGCAGGCTGACCTGCCGACGGACTCGCAGTACCTGCAGTGGGCGTACACGATGGCGATGAATCTCGCGCTCGTGCCGCCCTGCAGCGTGCCGTCGATCGTCTACGTGCTAGCCGTGTACAACCTCGGCATGCACCGGCTGCTGAAGGTCGCGCAGGACATTCCTCCGTCGACGTTCTTCTCGCAGCAACGCACGGCGTTCAAGCTGATGGCGTTCGTTGGGGGCGTCGTGCAGTCGTCGGCGGACAACGGCACGTCGAACAGTCTCGTCGTCCCGGATTTCATGAAGAACCTGACGATGCAGGATCTCGACCTGCTGAAGACGCCATGGGGAAGGGAATATCTCTCATATGCGCAGCAGTTCGGTCCCGACGTCGTCGGAGTTTCCTGATGCCTACTCTCCACCTCGGCGTGATCGACGTCGCCTATACCGGGCCGGACGCGAAGCCCGGTGTCACCACGGGCGACGTCGCGACGTTCATCGAGGACGAGTACCACGTGATGCGCGTGTTCCTCGAGATGTACGAGGAGGAGATCGGCGAGCTGCTGGCGAACGACATCGCCGGCGAAATCGAAAGCATCGCGCAGGGCAAGCCGGTCGGCCGCCTGTCGGTCGACATATCGACGGGAAAGATCGGTGAGCTGTTTCGGGACTTCCTCGATGCGCGTGAATGGAAGCAGACCAGCGCGCAATCGGTCGCGGCCGCTGACGAAGGCGTGAACCATCGGAAGAAGCGGCCGTACGCCGCCGAGAACCCGGCGCGGCCGGAATTCGTCGACACGGGCCTCTACCAAGCGTCGTTTCGTGCATGGGTGACTGACTGATGGGACTGATCGATGAAGCAGCGGCCGCGCCGGGCGATCTCGCCGCGGCGCTCGAGGCCGGCGTCGAGCAGCTCTCGCGCAACCAGTCGGTCACGTTCCAGCAATACACGAAATCGACGCTTCCCACGGATGGCTACGTGTTCTGGGTGGCGACCGGCACCGCGCAGCAGTTCAGCGGCTCGCTGCACATCCTGACCGACCGTCGGCAGGAAGAAGACCAGACGATCGCCGCGAACAAGCTGCTGTTCACGGCCGAGCAGGAGATTTCGCAGCTCAATACAATCGCCCCGGGGACGATGTGGATCGGCACGTGGCAGGTCGACGGTGCGACGCTGCAGGTCGCATTCTCCGAAACCGGGCTGAACTACCAGCAGGCCGGCCTGTGGCATTACCGCGGCTTCGCGGTGTATCCGGCGCTGGCGTCACAGCTCGTCGCGAGCGCGGCCGACCTGCCGGTCGAGCCGATCGTATCGAACAGCCTGCCGATCTGGCTATCGCTGGCGAGCCTCGCCGGCGCGCCGGTGTATCCGTCGTTTCTCGTGCCGGACAACGTCGAACCGCCATATGTGACGGCGCACATCGAGCCGGGCGAGACGATCGCGATCCAGTCGTTCCCGACCTACACGTGGCCGGGCACGCCGACGCCGCCGACGGCGCTGCAGCAGATGGCGAGCGCGCAGCTCATGCGCGATACCGTGCGGCTCACGTTTTACGGCTTCACGAACCAGCGCGCGATCCAGTTCTACGCGGCGCTGGTCGACTACTCGCTGAACACCGACGACTTCGGATTTTGCAATTCGCCGGCGATCCGCGACGAGAAGCGCATGCAGGTTGAGATTGCGGCGCTTGCGATGAAGAAGACCCTGACGATCCTCGCGTCGTACTACCAGGGAACCGCTGACGCGATCGCGCGGCGGCTGATCCTGTCGGCCAGCATCACCACCACCATCCAGGAGTAAAGCCATGCCCCAGTATTTCCCGCCGCAACCCGGCGGCAATATCACGTCGCTCGACATTACGACGACGACCGTCATCAAGAGCGCGCCCGGGCGCATCTACACCGTCTCCGTCGTCGCGGCCGGTAGCGCGGCGGGCGGCGTCTACGACAACACCGCGACGAGCGGCAATGCGGCGGCCAACCAAGTCGGCGTGATTCCGCAAGCCATCGGCACGTATCAGTTCTATGGCATGCCGACCTCAACCGGGATCGTCATCGTTCCGCCGACCGGCGGGACCGTGTCCGTTTCCTGGGCATAACTTCGGAGACCGCCCACCATGGCGCAAACCATCACCTCGACGATCGTCAATCTGAACGTCACCGTCACCCGGGCGCCCGTGCCGTCGCAGCTTCAGCGCAGCGGTGCGATCGTCTCGGTGGGCGGCACGAACCTCACGGCCGGCACGTATCAGTACATCGGACTGCAGTCCGATCTGACGGCAATCCAGAGCGGCGCTGGTAACTCGACCGAGCTCGCGAACATGGCCGCGACGCACTTTGCGCAGGGCTCGGCCATCGGCTTCTACGTGCTCGAGCTCGGCGTCGAAACGGGCGTCGATCAAGGCATCGGCCTGCTGCAGACGTGGATCTCGAACAACCCGGGCATCTTCTACGCGTACCTCGTGCCGGCGGCATGGGACTACTCGAAGGACGAGGTCGGCAGCGTCGTCGTGACGAACGGCGGTTCGGGCTACACGTCCGCGCCGACGGTCACGTTCTCCGCGCCGACGTCGGGCACGACCGCGACCGGCACGGCCATCATCCAGAACGGCAAGGTCGCGGCAGTCACGATCACGAATCCCGGCTCGGGCTATACCGCGGCGCCGACCGTATCGTTCTCGGGCGGCGGCGGTACCGGCGCGGTCGCCACGGCGAACCTCGCATCGGCACTGAACATCCTCGCGAGCCTGTACTCGTCGCCGACCAGCAAGACGTACTTCTTCGTCACGACGAGCTCGACGAACCTCGCGAACTACTCGACGCTGAAATCGGTGTTCGCAGTGGTGCCGAGCCCGCTCGCGCCGTCGACGGAATTCACGGCGGCCGCGTTCTTCTACCAGTGGCTGGTGAACCAGCCGGGCGCGTCGAACAAGCTCGCGCCGATGGCCTACCGCTACCTGTTCGGCGTCACGGCGTGGCCGGCGCAGGGCTACAACGCGCAGATCACGTCGATCCTGAGCGGTTACGGCAATCTCGTGCTGACGGGCGCGGAGGGCGGAATTTCGACGGCATGCGTGTTCAAGGGCACGCTGATGAGCGGCGATCAGGCGAGCTGGTGGTATGGGATCGACTGGTTCCAGATCCAGGCGAAGCAGCGCATCGCGGCCGCGATCATCAACGGCTCGAACAGCAATCCGCCGCTACTCTACGATCAGCCCGGTATCAACACGGTCGAATCGGTTGCCGAAGGCGCCGGCTCGAGCGCGGTCACGTTCGGCTGCGCGCAGTCGGTATCGATCACGGCCACGAGCTTCCAGCAGTACACGACGCAGAACCCGGGCGATTACGCGGCCGGCATTTACAACGGCCTCGCGGCGACGGTCGTCGGTCAGAACGGGTTCCTGACGATCACCTTCAACGTCGACGCGGTCCAGTTCTAAGGAGAGCCACAAATGGCAAACCCGCTTGTCAGCCAAGGCACCCTGAACCGCGTTCGGTGCTCGGTCATCGTACCGGCCTTCACGTCTCTGAACATCACGGCGCCGTACATGGGGAAATCGTTCGCGCGCATCGCGTTCGAGGGTGACTTCACCGATCAGACCGGCACCGGCACGGGACTCGTGAACTCGCCGGCGCCGTACGTGCCGGCGACGATCACGGTCGGCATCCTGCGCACGCAGGCGCTGTCGATGGCGTGGCGCGCGCAGTGGGAAGCGAATAGCGTGCTCGGCCAGGTCAAGATCAACAGCGATTCCGCCGCGTTCGACTCGTTCACGCTGTATGACACCGCGATCCGTCACTTCGACCCGAACGCGTTCGACGGCATGGACGCAGTCTGTATGCTCGTGCTGCGCGGCACGTACTACACCAACAATGACCTGTGGAGCATGACGTGATCCAGATCAACGAGGCGATGAACCTCGTCGTGCCGGTCGTGACGGACGAGGCCGGTGTACGCGTGTGGGGCTACCACACGCCGATCTCGCGCGCGGTGTTCGAGGCGAACTACCGGGTGCTCGCGGCGACGAAGGCGTCGCTGACGAGCAAGGGCGCCATGTACATGATGGACGCTGGCCCCCTCATCGCGGCGCTCACGCTGCGCGATGAAGGCCTGCGCGAGGCTGCTGCGCGCGGGCTCGTCGATAAGGATGGCGCCCCGGTCGATCTCGCGACACCGGCGCTCCTCGCCGAAATCCGTCGCCTCACGATGGTGCTCGTGCCGACGGCCGCCGGTTGGGATTTGCTGCCGCTCGAAAGCGCCGTATCTGCCGGCAAGATCGATGATGAAGATCAGGCGGAGGTCGAGTCTGCAGTCGTTTTTTTTACCTGCATCTATGCGCTGGCAAGCAAAGCGGAGCGGAAGAATCACGCGAATCGCACAGCTTCCCTGCTGAAGGGGTCGATCACGTCCTTGCCGCCTTTGGAATTCAGCGCTTCCTTGCCGACCTCGACGAAGGGCGCGACTTCGGCGCCGGCGGTGGTGTCGTCGGTTCCGTCCTGAAGTTCGTCGCAGGTGAGGGGTTTCGGGAGACGTTCGAGCGCCATGATTCCCCGCACCGCAGCGCGCGCGACTTCCGCGACCGCAACCTCATCGAACTGATCCGCATCCTGAGAGGCGCCAGTGGCTAACAAGTCGATCATTCCGATCGAGATCAACGACGCGCAATTCAAAGCGTTCTACGAACTGTTCGAACAGTTCGAGTCGAAGATCCAAGGCATGCCGAAGGAGTGGCAGCAGATCGATTCGTCGATGCGCCGGAACGCGGCCACCGCGAAATCGCTCGCGAGCGGCATTCAGTCGTCGACCGAGGCGCAGCGCCAATTCAACGTCATGGCGCGCGAAGGCCTGCATACGATGTCGAAGATGGCGAAGGAGGCCAGCAACGTCGGCAAGGCCGTTTTCGACATCGGCAAGTGGCTGCTGAAGTTCGGCGCCATCGGTGGCGGGATCGCCGGTCTGGGCGGCATCCTCGGCGCGATCAGCCTGCGCGATCTCGCGCATTCGGCTGTGACCGAGCAGCGCGGCGCGCGCGGCGTCGGCCTGACGCCGGGCCAGTACAAGGCGTTCGGGATGGATTTCGGGCGCTTCCTCGACCCGAGCATTTTGTCGCACGTCGCCGACGCGCAGAACAGCTACCAGGGCCGCGTATGGCTCGGTCTTGCGACTGGCCTCGGGTCGCAGGCCGTCGCGAATCAGGGCCCCGATCAGCTCGCAATCCGGCTCGCCACGCGCGCGCATGACTGGTGGACGAAGACACCGGCCTCGCAGCGCACCGCCGAGAACCTCTCGGCTGCCGGCTTCACGCAGTCTGGCCTGACACTCGAAGACATGCGCCGGCTCGGCAATACGCCGCTGTCGGAACTGAACGCCGCGCGCTCGCAATATAGCCGCGATCAGCGGTCGCTGAACGTCAGCAACGGCACGACGCAGGCGTGGTACGAGTTCGATCGCCAGATCACGCTCGCCGGCCGCACGCTCGAGACGTCGCTGACGAATCGGCTGGTCGAGCTCGCGCCGTCGCTGCGCGCGTTCGTGACGACGCTGACGAAGGACGCCGACCAGCTGATCAACGATATCTTCACGCCGAAGAACCTGAAGGCGGTGTCGGACGGCATCACGAGCCTGACGACCTACCTCGGTTCGCCGGGCTTCAAGCAGGATCTGAAGGACTTCGCGGATGGCATCGCCGACATCGTCGGCGCGATCCGGAAGGTGGGGAAGTTCTTCGGCGGCGGTGGACCGGAAACGGATGCAGAGAAAGCCGCCGCATGGGCTGCGCTGCAGCCGACGACGGTCGACAAGCTGGCTGGCGGCGTGCAGAAGTTGACCGGCGAGCCGAACTATTTCCCCGGCATGGAGAAGGCGCAAGGCTTGCCCGCAGGCCTGATGTACGCGCAGGAGATGGTCGAATCGCGCGGCGACATCAACGCGGTATCGCCGCGCGGTGCGAAAGGGCCGTTCCAGTTCATGCCGGCGGCCGCCGAGCAGTACGGCCTGAAAGATCCGTTCAACCTGCACGACTCGGCAGACGCGAATTCCCGAATGATGGGCGACCTGATGCGCAAGTATCGGGGTGATATTCGCAAAGCGCTGGCTGCGTACAATTGGGGGCAGGGCAACCTCGACAAGGACATCGCGAAGAACGGCGCGCAGTGGGAGCAAGGCCTGCCGGCCGAGACGCGCAAGTACATCGCGTCGATCACCGCCGAGATGGCGAAGCGAACCGGCGTCAAGGTGAAGGTCGAGGTGAGCAACAACACGTCCGCGCGCGTCGCCGTGCAGGCCAACGCAGCAGCACCGGGAATGTGACATGGCTGGACTCGACCTCTCTTCGGGCTTTCGCTCGGCGTACGACCTGTCATTTCAGGTCTCGCCGATCATCCTGAACGGCGGGATCGTCGCGAACACACTCGGCGGCATGATGCCGATCATCGGCCTCGTCGGTCAGCTCGGCGCGCTCGCGCAGAGCATCCTGTCGAGCGGCAGCGTAAGCCTCGACAACTTCTTCGCGCGGTTCGTGGTGCTGCCCGGCGGCACGATCATCAACAACGCGGTCGGCACGTATCCGTTCGCGAACCAGCAGGTCGCCGGCAACGCGATCGTGATGCAGCCGAAGAACGTCTCGCTGCTGATGATCGCGCCGGTGAAGGACACCGGCGGCTACCTGACGAAGCTGGCGATCTTCACGTCGCTGCAAAGCTCGCTCGAAGCGCACTGCGCGGCGGGCGGCACATTTCACGTCGCCACGCCCGCGCGGATCTACACGAACTGCATCCTGACGTCGATGACCGACGTCACGAGCGGCGAGGGCAAGCAGCAGCAGATCCAGTGGCAGCTCGATTTCGTGCAGCCGCTGTTGACGCAGCAGGCGGCGAGCAGCGCGTTCGGCGCGCTGATGAGCAAGCTGGCGGGTGGTCAGCAGGTGACGTCGCCGGCATGGTCCGGCGCCGTCGCGGCGGCCGGCTCAGCAGTGCAGGGCGCGCTCGAGGGCGTCGGCAATATGGCCGGTGTCGTGAATCAGTTCCTTTCGCAGCCCGTGCTATGACGACGCTCATCGCTTTCCTGCCGTCGAACGCCACGACACCGCCGTTCCAGGCGACCGTTTCGCTCGACGGCGTCTCGTATTCGCTGTCCGTGACGTGGAACATCGCCGGCCAACGCTGGTACGTCACGCTGACCGACCAAAACGGCAACGTCGCATGGTCGGGTGGAATGGTCGGCTCGCCGCTCGGCTACGACATTCCTCTCGCGCCCGGCGCCTTCTCGACCTCGACGCTGCTGTACCGAGAGGACAGCGGCAACTTCGAAGTCAACCCCTGATCGATGCGCTACTACGACATCACCATCACGCCGGAAGGCGGGACGAAGCCGTTCCGACGCTGGACATCGCACCAGAATGGCGTGTTCGATCCTGGCGCACTGAACGTTGAATTCGACATTCCGGTCGCGACGTACGGCACGCCGATGGGCGGCCAGTCGATCCTGATCGAAGGCGTCCCGCTCGAGGATCTGCTTCAGGCACAGCAGTTCGCTGGCATGAACCTGTCCATGAAGGGCGGCATGCAGGCCGGCCTGCCGCTCGCTAATCCGAAGCAGGCCGGGCTGCTCGCGGCCGGCCAGATATGGCAGTCCTTCGGCAACTGGGAAGGCACCGAGATGACGCTCGACCTGGTGCTGAACCCGGCGGTGTACACGCTCGACCAGCCCGGCAACATCGTCCTGAACTGGACCGCCAACATGCCGCTGGCGCAGGCGCTGAAGCAGACGCTGTCGATCGCCTATCCGACGCTTTCCGCGCTGATCAACATCAGCGACAAGCTGGTGCAGTCGCACGATGAAGTGCATCGGTGCTCGACGCTCGAGCAGCTCGCGCAGCTGCTCTCCGAGATCACGCAGGGAAACTTTCTTGGCGCCGATTATGCGGGCGTGCAGGTCACGATTCAGGCCGGCCAGATCGTCGTCTACGACAGCACGTATCAACCGAACACGGTACAGCTCGCTTTCACGGATTTCGTCGGTCAGCCGACGTGGATCGCGCCGAACGTGATGCAGGTCAAGCTCGTGATGCGCGCGGATATCCAGCTCGGCACCGAACTGCTGATGCCGCAGGGGCTGCAGAACACGCCTGACATTGTGCTGACGTCGGCAGCCGCATTGCCATCGAATCTGAAATACAAAAGCGCCTTCCAGGGCAAGTTCTCGGTGATCGAGCAGCGACACATCGGCAACTTCCGCGCGCTCGACGGCGCGTCCTGGGTGACGATCGCGAACTGCGCGGTGATGAGCAATGGCTGACAACTACGCAAAGTTGCCGCTGCAGAAGTCGCTGAATCGGCTGGCAATCGACCGCGCGCAGAAGGCGATCGAAGACACGGGCAATGCGCTGCCGTGCCGCGTGACGAAGGTCACAGGCGCGATCGTGACCGTCGAGTTCGAGATGCAGGGCACGTGGACGTTGCCGCCGGTGAGGATCCCGAAGGCCGAAAGCCCGTGGGTTCGCATGCCGACGCAGGTCGGCGACAAGGGCGTGACGATGCCGGCCGATGCGTACTTGGGCGGTGTTTCGGGGCTCGGCGGCGGCACGGCCGACTTCCGGCGCCGCGGCAACCTGTCGGCGCTGGTCTTCGTGCCGGTCAGCAACGCCAGTTCTGCGCCCGACGATTCCAATGCCGCGCAGGTGTGTGGCCCGAACGGGATGATCGCGCGCACGACGCAGGGACCGACATCATCGTGTGTCGTGAACCAGAGCGGCGTGACGCTCACGTTCGAATCCGGCTCGCTGTCCGTGACGGGCGCCGGAATCGTCATGAGCTTCGGCGGCCACACGATCACGCTCGACGCGAGCGGCCTGTCGATCGACGGCAACAGTTATGAGAACCACACGCACGGGTACTTCCCGGGCACCGGGTCGAAGACGCAGACCGACCCGCCCATCAATTAAGGGAGCGACGACGTGCGCACGTGGGGCAGGATCTACAACGCGGACGGCTCGTATCGCTGGGTCTCCGTCACGACAGACGCCAACGGCTACAACGACAACGTCTATCTGACGACCCTTTGTCAGGTGCTGAAGCTGAACCTTGGCGAATCGCCGTTCTATGCGAATTACGGAATACCGGCGCAGCAGACCGTCGTCACGCAGGTGTTCCCCGACTATTACGCGATGGTCACGCAGCAGCAGTTCGCGCCGTACTTCGCATCGCTCGCGATCGTGCGCGCTCCCGGCAGTTTTCCGCCCGTCTACAACATCCAGGCCGTCGCGCATAGCGGCGCGCTTCTGAACGCGACCGTAGCGATATGAGCCAGATTCCCCTCGTCATGACTGCGGCCGGCCCGGTTGCGACCGATCCGGCCACGCTGCGGCAGAACCTGGTCAATGATGTCGCCGCCGAGGTACCCGATTACACGGCCAATCTGCCGGGCAGCCTGATCGAGGATGTCGCGTCGACGGATGTCGGCGCGCTGACGACGATCGATCAGGCGCGCGTGGAAGCGGTCAACAGCGTGACGCCATACGGCGCAAACGCCTTCGTGCTCGCGCAACTCGGCGCACAGTTCGGCGTGCCGCAAGGTACGAGTGCGAACGGAAACGTGTATGTCGTTTTCAGCGGGCCGGCCGGCTACGTGCTGCCGCCCGGATTCGTCGTGAGCGACGGATCGAATCAATACGCGCTGCAGGACGGCGGCGTGATCCAGTCGACCGGCCAGTCGGCGCAGCTCTACGCGGTCGCCACGAACAACGGTACGTTCGCGATCCCGGCCAACACGGTCAACCAGATCGTCACGTCTCTGCCGAGCGAGTATGTCGGGCTGATCTCGGTGAACAATCCGGGCGCCGGCGTTGCGGCAACGAGCGCGGAAAGCCCGCAGACCTATCGCGGCCGGGTTCTTCAGGCCGGACAGGTTGCATCGGTCGGAACTCCGGCATTCCTGAAAACGTTGCTGGGGAAGATCAACGGCGTGCAGCAGCGCTTGATTTCGATCAACCAAGTGACGGGGGGCTGGCAGGTGGTATGCGGAGGCGGTGACGCTTACGCGGTCGCCGCGGCGATCCTGCAGGGTGTCGCCGACATCGCGCTGTTGCAGGGTTCGAGGCTCGGCATCACCGGCATGACGAACGCGAATCCGGTCGTGATCCAGACGAACTTGGCGGCCGGTTACACGGTCGGGCAGACATTCACCGTGACCGGCGCGACGCCGAGCGCGTTCAACGGCACGTATACCGTCGCCGCGATCTCGGGCACGTCGATCACGACGAGCACGAACGGTACCGGATTCGGCACGTACACGGGTGGCGCGACGTTCTCGTCGAATCCGCGCAACGTCAATGTGTCGCTGTTCCAGAACCCGAACACGTACAACATCCCGTTCGTCAATCCGCCGCAACAGGTCGTGACGCTCGCGGTCACATGGAACACAACACTGCCGAACTTCACGGCCGGTAGCTCGGTGAACCAACTGGCGGCGCCCGCGCTGCAGGCGTACATCAATTCGATCTTCTCGGGTCAGCCGATCAACCTGAACGAGATGGTGGCGACGTTCCGCGATGCCGTGTCATCTGTGATCGATGGCCCGAACATCACGACGTTGGAATTCTCGGTGACGATCAACGGAACGCCGGTGTCGCCGGCGGCCGGCACGGACATCATCACGTCGGACCCGGAAAGCTACTTTTTCTGCTCGGCGACGGGCGTGACCGTAACGCAGGGGTGACGCATGCAGATCGAGTCATTCGGCATGCAACCGCTGCAGCAGGTCATTCCGTCGTACCTCTACAAGGAATACGAAGACGATCCGTCGCTGCAGGCGTTCGTCAATAGCTTCAACGGCCTCTCGCAGGGGTATCTCGACTGGTTCAACCAGGCGCCCCTCGGCCTGTACACATCGCCGTTCATCACTGGGGCGTTGCTCGACTGGATCGGTAGAGGTGTGTACGGCATCCGGCGTCCCGTGCTGGCGACGCAATCGACCGTGCGGCGGGCCGGCTATAACGCCAATCCGTACGACACCATTGCATACGACGCACAGTACTATTCGACGAACGAGACGACGTCAGTCGCGAGCGATGACATCTACAAGCGCGTGCTGACGTGGCATCTGTACCGCGGCGACGGCATGCAGTTCACGATGCAGTGGCTGAAGAATCGCATCTCGCGGTTCATCAATGGCGTGAACGGGAGCGATTACCCCGTGCTGAACGATCCGCCGTCGATCACGGTGGCGGGCACGCTTTTCACGGTGACGGCGCTCGACAGCGTCGGCTTCGAGGCGTTGCAGCTCTGCTATGCGAACGGCGCGATCCAGTTCCCGTTCGAGTATCAGCTGCAGTTCGATTTCGTCCGGTTCGCGAACACTGACGGGCTGCTGACGATGCAGTTCCCATTCAACTATCCGACGAGTCCGGTCGGCCTGTCGCCGGGCGCGGTGTGGTGGAACGGCGGAACGATCTCTGTCATCCCTGGCGTGACGCCCGATCCGACGGCACCCCCGCTGTATTTCGGCACCACCTTCCCGCCTGAGCTGCTCGCATTGGGCGGCGGGAATCTCCCGCTGACGCCGCGCACCGACGGCTCGGGCCAGCTCTGGAACGACGGCGGCTTGATCGCGATCTCGTAGCACTGACCACTCGACCATGACCATTTTCACATTCGCCAACAATGTGGCAACGACGTTGGCGGGGGCGATCTCGTCCACCGCAACATCGCTGACGCTCTCGAGCGCGGCGAACTTGCCGTCATCGATTCCGGCGAGCACGGCGCTCGTCATCACGCTCAACGACCGCGCGACGCAGCAACAGTTCGAAATCATCTACGCGACGTCGATCTCGGGCGCGACGCTCAGCGGTCTATTGCGCGGGCAAGAGGGCACGACCGCGCAGGCATGGTCGACGAACGATTTCGCCTTCAGTGGGCCGACGGCGGGGCAGATGCAATCGATCAACCCGGGGCGGCTGATCGGGATTCAGACGTTCACGACGGTCGGCTCGACGACATACACGCCGACGCCGGGGATGAGCTTCGTGATCGCTTCCTGCCAGGCAGCGGGCGGCGGTACGGGCGGCGTGTCGGCCGCGAGCGCAACGCAAATTTCGATCTCGGGCGGAGCTTGCTCGGGGGCTCTGGCGGTCGGTCGGTTCGTAGCCGCAACGATCGGATCGTCGCAACTGATCACCGTCGGCGCGGGCGGCCTGGCTGGCGCAGTGGGTAACAGCCTCGGCGGCAACGGTGGAAATTCGTCTTTCGGCTCTTTGATGACGGCGCAAGGCGGTTTCGGCACACAAGGCTTCGGCCCCAATGGATCAACCGTGTTCGGCGTTCCGGGATCGGGTGTGCAATCGCCGCCGACGGCAACGGGCGGGAACATCCTGAATGTCTCTGGCGAGCCTGGCTCGATGAGCATTGGCGGTTCGACCTTCGGTCCGTCGGGGCAGGCAAATGCGATCGGTGGTCCGGGCGGCGGCTCGCCGATTGCGGGTGGTGGCGTCGGCCCGGGCGCGGGTGCTGCTGGCGTCGCAATCGTAGGGGCTGCTGCAACTGCGGGGAACACCGGCTTCAACGGCATCGTCCTCGTCTACGAGTACTCGTGATGAGCGGGATCTACGGACTCCCGCAACCGCTCACCGGCAACGAGCTGGTGACGATCAAACAGATGCAGAACGGCAACTGGGCGGAATGCACGATGCCGCTCGCCGCGCTGATCCAACTGATGTCCGCATTCGCGGCATCGCTTCCCACCGACAAGCCGTCAACCGCCGGCCAGCTCTGGAACGACGCAGGCGTCGTCGCCATTTCGTAAAGGTCTCCCACAATGAAACGACTGCTCGTCGCGGCGCTCTGCGCGCCGCTGGTGGCGCTCGCCCAGACGTACCCGAGCCCGACGTTCAACAACATGACCGTCAACGGCACGGCCACGATCACGAACGCGACGTTCACGAATCCGCCGTCATTTCCGGGCGGCATCGCGATCAGCAGTCTCGCGAACATCGCGGCGAATACCGTGCTCGCGAACGTCACATCGGCAACGGCCGGCGTGACGGCGTTCGCGATGCCTTCGTGTAGCGCGGCCGGCAACGCGCTGACCTATACGAGCGGGACGGGCTTCACATGTGCAACGGGCCTCGCGTCACTCGCATCGCCCACATTCACCGGCACGCCTGCCGCACCGACGGCAACCACCGGCACGAACACGACGCAGATCGCGACTACCGCGTTCGTGAACAGCTCGATCACGGGCATGTCGACGTCGACCTTCGGCACGCTCTACCTCGCATGGTTCAACAGCCTGCCGACGACGCTCCCGGCAAGCGCAGGCGTCCTCTGGAACAACGGCGGGGTTCTCTCGAAATCGTGATGAAAAAACTGCTGATTTCCTTTCTTCTTGTTCCGCTGGTCGCGCTGGCGCAGTCGTATCCGTCGCCGACGTTGAGCAACCTCACGGTCACGGGCGGTTCGGTGACTGCTGGGGCAGGCGTATTTTCTGGTCAGGTTAGCCTCGGCGGCACAGCAGGTGCTGAAGCGCTGCGCGCAGTAACGACCGCAAGTGCAGTCAATTGGGTGCAAGTGCAGGGCAATATAACTGGCAACGGTGCTAGTGTTTCGGCGGCAGGTAGCGATGCCAATGTCAACTTGAATCTCAGTTCGAAAGGGACGAACGGGATCGGGTTCTATACAGGCAGTCTTACGCGCGCACAAATGTCTATCGTGGACACGCCGGGCGCCGTGAACTATCTTCAAGTGACCGGGGCGCCGACCAACAATGGTGTCACGATCTCTGCACAGGGTAGCGACACAAACGTCAACCTGAATGCCAACGCGAAAGGCACTGGCGCGGTCGTGATGAACACCGGCGGTGGCACCCAGGCCGTCGTTTCCAACACTGCCGGAGCCACTCGCTATCTCACACTCACGGGTTCGAACGGTGGGAATCCGACCATCGGCGCGAGCGGCGGCAGAGTGGCAATTTCGCCCGGCCTCGACGCGTCACCGATTGGCGCGGTAACGCCAAGCACCGGCGCGTTCACGTCGCTTTCGGCCACCACGTCAGGTTCTACCGGGACGCTCGTCGTAACGGATACCGGTGGAAACGGCGCCAACATCAGCTTGAATGGGAATGGTGCGACCACACCGAACAAATCGATCCGTTCGCAGAATGGCCAATTGCAAGTAGTCAACAGCGGATATAGCACTGCT
This sequence comes from Burkholderia savannae, assembly GCF_001524445.2. Classification (NCBI taxonomy): domain Bacteria; kingdom Pseudomonadati; phylum Pseudomonadota; class Betaproteobacteria; order Burkholderiales; family Burkholderiaceae; genus Burkholderia; species Burkholderia savannae. The sequence continues at coordinate 2,551,975 of NZ_CP013417.1, read as the reverse complement.
ATTCTGACGCTTACCGATTCGGGCAGTTTGTCAACAGCCGGAGGCATTAACAGTACCCCTGTCGGCAACGTGACGCCGAGCACTGGTTCATTCACAACGCTTTCTTCGACTGGCACGACTGGCCTCGGCACGCCGACCAGCATCGGTACGTCGGTATTCCCGACCATCGTCGCGCCGATCAGCACGACTGCCACGACGACAAACGGCTCGACGAGCATCACGGTCACGAGCGCGACCGGAATCGCGGTCGGCATGGGGATCTACGCGTCGTTCGTCAACGAATGCTCGACGCCGAATGCCGCATATTCGAAAGCCTATGTGACCGCAATTTCAGGTACGACGGTCACTATGAACTGCCCGGCAACCGCTACGAACTCGACGGCTGTAGCAGTGCAATTCGGTCAGCAGCGCTACAGTACGACATCATCGGTGATCGCGAACGACGTCGGCACACAGACGCTGAAGGTTGGTTCAGCATCGCAGGGAAATTCGGCTGCATGGCTGAATCAAGTTTCGGCTGGACAGGACTTCCGCCTTACGAGTGCCGCGCAGATCGTATCGCCGCCGACCGGCGGCTACGCGCTGACGCTTGGCGCGCGGTCATCCGACGCGACGAGCGGGGCTGCTGCGTTCCCGCTGCAGAGTTTCTTGTACCTGGATTCCTGGGGCAACACTGGGTATCCCGCTGAGAACGTTTATCTGCAGGACAACCTCGCAGCGGCGACGGCTGGCTTTGGACCGCATATCCAGATGGAGCAATCCATTAACAGCCTGTGGGGTTCGCCGCCTGGTGAAGATCCGTTCAACATCAACGCGACGAACCAGACGGTCGCCCATCGTTACGATTGCGGTACAGGGCAATCGACGACGGCGGGTCTGAGTGGCTGTACGACGGCGATCGACATCGTCCCGAACCCGCAGACGTTCCAGAACGGAATTGTCATCGGGAACGGGGCGCTTGATACCGGTGGCGGCACGCGTCAGGCGAATGTGATCTCGATGCCGTTGATGACCGGCTTCACGTGGTATTCAGCGGCCTCGACGTACTCGGTTGCGATGTATTCGCCGAGCGCAGGCGTGCTCAATTTCATCGAGCCGAGCGGCGGCCAGTACAACTTCATCATCAACGGCGGCACGGCGGCGAACATCACCAGCACGGGCCTCAATGGTACGGCGATCGGGCAGACGACGGCCGCCGCAGGCAGCTTCACGACGCTCAGCGCGAGCGGCCTGATCACGCCATCGACGACCGCCGGGATCAAGGGCACGGCGGCGGCGGACAACGCGAACGCGGGCAGCGTGGGCGAATTCGTCAATTCGACCTTCTCGAGCGTCAACATGACGACGAGCGGGACAGCACAGAACCTGACCAGCATCAGCCTGACTGCCGGGGATTGGGATGTGACTGGTGCCGCGACATATACGTCGGGCAGCGGCGCGACGTCGACGATCTGGATCGCCGGCGTGAATACGACGTCGGCGACGCTGCCGTCTCTGGGGAACTACTTTCAGAGCGGCGGATCGATCACGGCGACTGGCGCCGCCACGGCGATTCCGCCTGTCACGCGCATCAACGTGTCGAGCACGACGACAGTCTATCTGGTCGGCGAAGCGGTATTCAGCGGCGGCTCGGTTTCCGCCGCCGGGTTCTTGCGCGCGCGCCGCGTGCGCTGATTACTTCGCGCTCGCCTGCGTCGAATCGTGCATGTTGTTCAGTCCGGACTGCAGGCGATATGCGACGAGCTGCGCAATGATCTGGTGGCCGAGGTCATTCGGGTGAACCGGGTCGGCTGTTCGGTCGACGGGGTTGAATTTACCTGCTTTTTCGAGAGGCATGATCGATTCGCGCAATGCGATCATCGGGACATTCAACTCTCGTCCGATCGGAATTTGATTATCTTCGGAGTTCGACCAGTCCCGGCCCATCGTGAAAAGCATCAGCACGGCGGGGTGATTCGGCGCCGCCAGAATGCGCTCGACGACTCGCTTGTAACTCGCCCGCATTTCGGGCGTGCCTGCGTCGTTATTCGCCCATTCGGTGATGACGAAATCGGGTTTGTATTTCAGCAGATCGCGCTGAAGTCGCTTTTCCCCGAACTTCGAATCGGTCTGCCCGATACCGGCGTTGATGAGTTTCATCTTGCTCTTCGGGAAGGTGGCTTGCCACCAGCCGAAGACACGGCCGACATAGGTCTTGTCGGGCGAGGTCGCCCATGCGCCTTGCGTGATCGATCCGCCGATCGCTGCGATGACGATCGGTTTCCCGGCTTCGGCTTTTTTGAACACCTTCCAGAGTCGCGAATCATCGCCGTATTGCAGGACCGAGCGGTTTAGCGCTTCGGCATCTACGACGCAGCTTTGCGGCGATTTCGGATTCGGAATGAAGCATTGATCTTCGGCTGCGAATGCGCTGGCCGACAGACACATCAGTGCGACTGCAACGATTTTTTTCATTTTGTAATGAATAAGTGAAAAAGCATGGATCGGGATATTACACCTCCCGGGAAAACGTGCGTTTTATGACCAGCCGCCCGTCGAGGCGGCTTTTTCAATTCGGGGATCACCTGTGACGAGTCACGACGATATGCAAGCAGACATCGCTGAGAACGAACAGCGCATCGCGGTCCACGAGGCCGTATGCGCGGAGCGTTATGCGGGCATCCAGGATCGCCTCCAGCGCGGCGACAAGCGGATGCAGCGCATCGAATACATCCTGTACTTCCTCGCCGCTGCGGTGCTGGTCGGGCCGGCCAATGCGATGAAGCTGCTCGAGGTGCTTTTCAAGTGAACCTGACCGCAGCCATCGTCGCCGCCGGGTGCGGCGCTGCGCCAGCGCGTGCGGCGCAGTGGGTCGGGCCGCTGCAGGCCGCCTGCGATGCACAACAGATCAGCACGCCGCTGCGCGCGGCCGCGTTTCTGGCGCAGGTCGGCGTCGAGAGCGCGCGTCTGTCCGCCATCGCCGAGAACCTGAACTACAGCGCGGAGGGGCTGCTCGCGACGTTTCCGAAGTACTTCACCGAGGCCGAGGCGCAGCAGTACGCGCGGCGGCCGCCGGCCATCGCGAATCGCGTCTATGCCGGACGGTACGGGAACGGTGACGAGGCGAGCGGTGACGGCTGGCGGTATCGCGGCCGCGGCCTGATGCAGATCACGTTCCACGACAACTACCAGCTGTGCGCCGTGGCGCTCGGCCTGCCGCTCGTGCAGCAGCCCGACCTGCTCGTCGAGCCGGCGAATGCCGCCGCGTCGGCTGCCTGGTGGTGGGCTGCGCACGGCCTGAATGCACTGGCCGACGCCGGCCAATTCCAGCAGATCACACGCGTGATCAACGGTGGTCTGAACGGCTATTCGCAGCGCCTTTACCTGTACGGCGCGGCGAAGAAGGCGCTCGGCATCGCCTGATGCGCGCACACCACAATCCCGCCCGGCCGCGCGCCGGGCTTTTTCGTTTCTGGAACCAGACATGACCCGATGCAGCCATGACGTGCCGCTCGAGCATCCGTGCGAACACTGCACGGCCGAGGGGCTCGCGCACGTGACGCGCGCGCATACCGAGAAGGAAACGCTCTCGGTGGCCGTCAACATTCCGGAGCACGCCGAGCGGAAAACGACTGCGCTGTTCGAGCGCACGCGCAAGGAGTTGATCGCGCGCGAGGGCGGCCGCTGCTTCATCTGCAACGCGACGGCCGAGGAATCCGGCCATCCGCTCGAGGCTCACCACCATCCGATTGAGCGCTCGCTCGCCGAGCTGATCGACTGGGAGCGCTTCAAGTTCGACGCGCAGGCCGGTTTCTGGGGCGAGCACATCAAGGCATTCGACTGGGCCAGCTTCACCGATTGGACCCAGTTCGTCGACGACATGACCGTGAACGGCATGTTGCTTTGCAAGGCGCACCACATCGGGAAGGACGAGGGATTACACACCATGCCGTTCCCTCTGTGGATAGCACAGAAGTACGCGAAGGAGGGCTACCAGTTCTCCGACGTCGAAGTCATCCACCACAACCAGGAGTAAGCCATGCCCATGAAATCCAGCCTCGTCAGCGGTGGCATCACGCTCGGCGTCACCGACCTCATTCCGACCGTCGACTGGGCGCTCGGCGGCTTCCACGGCGCCGTGCCGACCAGCGCGTCGTCGCTCGTCGCGACGCTGATCGTCGCCGGCTTGCATGCGGCCTACAACGCGCTCGTCGCACGCGCGGCCGCCAAGGCCGTCCAGCAGTAACCCTCCCGCCGCGCGCCGCGGCGTCACCCGAAGGATCCCCCCATGAAGAAGCTCATGCTGCTCGCGGCAGGCATCGTCGCGTCCGTCGCCATCGTCGCCTGCAACTCCCTCCCGACCGTCCAACAGCAGTTCCAGACCGGCTGCACGATCGTCAACGGCGATCTCGCCATCCTCGCAACGTCGCCGCTGCTGAATGCCGACCAGCAGGCCACGATCTCGAAAACGATCCTGCCGGCCAATCAGGCCATCTGCAAGGTCGGTGCGCAGCTGTACGTCGCCGACCTGAAAGCGCTCCACGATTCGCTACTGCCGGCCGCGATCACGATCGTGCAGGCGGTGCCCGCGCTGCCGCAGCAGCAGGCCATCCTGCTCGGGCTCCAGACGTTCGGTCCGATGGTTCAGGCTCTCATCGACCAGCTCCTGACGGCGGCGGCACCGGCGGCCGCGTCGACGCCGCTCGCGGGTGAGCCACTGAAATGAGCCCGCGAGAGTTCGCACTGCTCGCCCAGGAGGCGTATTCCGCGAAGCCGGACATCGGCAAGGCGGACAGCGCCTCACGCGCGATCGTGCGGCAGACGGCCGGCGGGCTGGTCGTCGCGTTCCCGGGTACGGACAACCTCGACAGCGTCGGCGCGGACCTGGACGTGATGCCAGTCGACGTGCCCGGCGTCGGCCAGGTGCATCGCGGTTTCTGGGCGGCGTGGGGCGCCATCGCCGTGCCGGTGCTGGCCGCCATCGACGGCCGGCCGGTGACGCTCGTCGGCCACTCGCTCGGCGCCGCGATCGCGATCATGGCCGCCTCGGCGATGGTGGCCGGCGGCAACCCGCCGGCGGCCGTCTACGGATTCGAGCCGCCGCGGGTGTGTACGAACGGCGATGTCGCGGCGCTGCTCGCGAAAGTATCGCTCAGCCTGTACAAGAACGGCAACGACATCGTGCCGGATCTGCCGCCGGACTGGCATCACGCCGGCGCAATCCAGCAGATTGGCCGCGCGGCGTTTCCTTTTCCGAACGTGACGGATCATGCGATCGCGCGGGTGATCGCGGCGCTGACCATCGTTCCGTCATCCGGCGTTCCGGTATGATGATGCGCGCCGGTTCGATTCCCGCGCGTCCGGCGCATCGCATTTCTCTCCCTGCTACAAATCCGCACCATGCTGCCGTAAGTATTTGATTCGGCACGCTTCTAGATTCCGGTCCCCGGCACCATCCCGCCTTTGGGCGGCACCGAGTTCGCCCGCCGCGCCTCGAAACCGCAAGCGTTTGCCGGACGTCTTCGTTCCCGCGAGCGCAAGCGGCCGCACGATGGCCGAATCGAACCCATTCTGCGCGAGACTCGCGGCCGGAGACCGGATGCGGCGGCGCAGCCCAGGTCCCGATGCCTCATTTCTCTTACGCGCCGCGCGGCTCGCGCACGCCTTTGCCCAAGCGCCTGCGCAGCGGCGTGCGCAACGTGACGCTGTCCGCGTAGCCGACCTGCTCGGCGATGCGCTCCACGGGGAACTCGCTTCACGGCGTGGCCGATGGGCTGCGGGCGCGCAACCCGGGGCTTCTCGTCGTCGCCGCGGAGCCGGCTGAGTCGGCGGTGCTGTCCGGCGGGCCGAAAGGCTCGCATCGGATCGAAGGCATCGGCTTTGCGCCGCCTCGATGGCGGCCGAATGAAGTCGACGATGTCCAGTCGGTCGCGACCGAGGCGTCGATGCAGATGTGCAGGCGCTTGGCGCGCGACGAAGGGATCTTCGCCGGCACGTCGTCCGGGCTCAACGTCATCGCGGCGTTGCGCGTCGCCGAGCGCCTCGGGCCCGAGGCGACGGTCGCGACCGTCGCAATCGATTCGGGATTGAGGTACTTGACCGCCGAAGTGTATCGGTAAGAGACGTCGCGTCGGCATCGCCGCTTCTTACGCGGCGATCGTCGGATCGAGTTCGCCCAAGCCGGGGCCGTGGCTCGCGACGCATCGCGACGTGCGAAGGAATCGCGCGATTCGGGCCGCGATCGCGTTTCGGGGCGACTGCATCGAACGCGAGCCGGCGCTGCGCACCGGCAAGCCGCGCCGGCGATTCGACGGCGCGTTGCCGCGTTCGATGCGTTTGCGATGCCGGCGGCGGATGCCGGCGCACGGTGCGTTCTCCGGCGATCGTCCAATGGCGCGCCGGCGCTGCGCTTTCACGTCGCGCCGTGCCTGCCGCCGGCTGCGAACGAGATGCGATGCACCGGATGCTTGCTCGCCGCGACGCACGCGCGTCGTCCGGCAAGCGAAGCCGCTTGCCGGATGCGTGACGCCGATGCGTCGCGCAAGCGCGGCGCGATTCGACGCAGCGGCCGTGCGCGAGCATGCGTGCCGGCCATGGACGACGTTGCGCCGTCGGCGCAACGTCAGAACCGATGCCGAATCCCCACGGTCGCCGCGACTTGCGTGTTCGTCGACGATGCGTCGAGGCCGTTGATCGACGCGAAGCCGAGCGCCGCATCCGGCGGCACGCCGAATTGATGCTGGTACACGCCTTGCGCGTATACGTCCGTGCGCTTGCTCAACGCGTAATCGGCCAGCAGCGTGACCTGATGCCACTTGGGGCGGCCCGCGGCGGCACCGTCGTAGCGACCGTCGGTGAACGTATAGGCGCCGGCGAACGAAATCGCGGGCGTCAGTGCGTAGCGCGCGTTGATTTCGTAGTTGTCGAAACGCAGCGCGCGCGTCGCGCCCGGCGCCGACGCGGACGCGGTATCGTCGAGCATCGTGTGGGTCCACAGGGCGCCGACGGTCGCCGGGCCGAACGAATAGCTGCCGCCCGCGCCCATCACGCGTTGGCGCGCGGCGGGAAAGTTCGGCCCGTCGTTGGCCGACAGCGCGCCGTTCGCCGTCGTGCCGCCGCGGTTCAACTGCAGGTAAGCCGCGGCCAGATTGACGGGCCCGTTGCCGTACGACACGCCGACGCTATACGCGCGGTTGTTCGCAAAGCCCGTCTGGTTGCTGAATCCGTACAGCGCGCCGAACTGCATCCCGGCGATCGTGGGGCTCGCGTACTTGAGCGCGTTGTCGATGTAGAACGAATCGTCGACGTTGTCGTTGTCGAACGGGTGGGCCGCCAGATTGTTGCCGTCGCCGTTGTTCGCGAGCGCGATCGGCCCGAGAAAATCGACGACCGAATCGTACTGCCGGCCGAGCGTCAACGTGCCGTAATCGTCGTGCTGCAGGCCGACGTAGGCCCGGCGTCCGAACATGGCGTTCTTGTAGGATGTCGAACCGTTGTCGAGGTTGAATCCGCTTTCGAGGCGGAAGATCGCGTGCAATGCGCCGCCCAGATCCTCGGCGCCGCTCAGGCCGAACACCGTGTTCGACAGCAGGCCGCTGCCTTGCTGCCATGCCGGGTGGCCCGATTGATTGTTCGTGTAGACGATGCCCGTGTCGAGCAGGCCGTAGAGCGTGACGCTGCTTTGTGCGTGTGCGCTCGCGGTTGCGCCGAGCAGCGCGGCGCAAACCGTGCGGGTGATGCGTTTCTTCATAGGGGGTTTCGGGAGATGAAAGGAGACGACGACCGTCGAGCGTGGACGGCGCCCGACGCGCCGCGTCGATGTTCGAGGCGGCCTCGTCGGCGCTGCCCGCGCTCGCCGGAGCAAAACACGCGAATCGACGGCGCGGCGCGAATCGTTGGATTGCCGCCGCGCGATGTCGAATCCACGTATCGAATTGCCGCTGCCGTGAAAATGCGGTGTCCCGTCGCGATGCGGGACCGGCAGCCGACGATCAATCCGACGTCCGCATGCGCGCCGTGGGCGCGCGGGATGCGGGGTCGCGCGCCGAGCGGCGGATCTTGCCGAACTCGGCTTCGGGCAGGATGCGCATGATCGACGACATTGCATCCTGCACGCGCGTGCTCGCCAGTTCCAGCTCGAGGCACGCCTGTCCGGTTTTGTTGTCGATGACCGCCGTGTAGAGGTCGAGCGCGGAGCCGAGCACCCGATGCAGCTCGCGCCGCACGGTGGTCAGATTGTCGGTGCCGACGCGTATCGACATCAGGACGCGATAGTCCGCCTGCGCGGTGCGCGGGCGAATCGGCGCGGATCGATCATGAACGGTCGCGCGCGATGCGTGGAAGGCAGGCAGGGCGATCGAATCGGAATGGAATCTGAGCGGCTTCATGCGTTGGCCTCCGCGCCGCGGTGCGGCTCGAGTCGCGGAGATCTCGTCTGGAACATGAAGGGCATTCTAGAAAGCGGCGCGAAGATTCGGCGTATAGAGTCCGTGGTGCGACGCAAAAAATGCGTAAACCGCGTGGAGCGTCACGATGTTCGATGCATCGAAGATCGAAGATCGAAGATCGAAGTTTGAAGTTTGAAGTTTGAAGTTTGAAGTTTGAAGTTTGAAGCTCGATGCTCAATGCTCAATGCTCAATGCGCGAGACACGAGACACGAGACACGAGACACGAGACACGAGACACGAGACACGCGAGATGCGAGATGCGAGATGCGAGATGCGATGCGGACGGGCGGCGCGCCGTGCGTGCGGCCGCAGCTCGATGTCGATGATCCGCTCGGCGATCGCGCAAATCGACACCGCCGCCTCGGCGGCGGCGTCGCTCGTGGACGCCACGCCGGCGCGAGCACACGCACGGCGAGACGAGCCTCGGCCACGCGTCGTTCGGCGCGCCAGATCCTGCGGACGCTGCGAGCCGACGATGCGTTGCGTCGGTGAGCGATGCCGTGGCCGGAAGCCGGAGGCGGCGCTGAAGCCCGATGGGCGGGGCGACGGACGCATCGCCCGTCGTGTGAAGCGGCGACCGTTCGCGGAGGCGGGCCCCGATCGCCGCCGCCGCCGAATCGAGACGAACGGCGACGCACTTGCTGCGGCAAACGATTCCGCCGGGGCGTCCGTCACACGAACTCGAACGTGCGCTCCCGGCGTGGCCGGGCGCGCCCGCGCGATTCGCCCGCTCGCAGGTCGCCGACAGCATCGTCGACGACGCGCACCGCGCGCCCGCTCCGCGGCTCGAGCCGCAACGAGCCGAGGCGCGTGACGCGTCCGGGTTCGGGCAGCCAGAACGCGTCGTCGGACACCTTCGCCTCGAGCGGCGCGGGCGTCGCCTTTGCATCGTGCAGCGAGCCGCTCGCATAGCCTTTTTCGCGCCATTTGCGCAGCACGCGGTCGATTTGCGCGGCGAGCGCCTGTACTCGATTCGTGTGCAAATCGCGCTCGTCGACGCTCAATGCGATAGCGATCACGATGGCGTCGATGTCGTGCGACACGAAAATGCTTTGGCCGCACATGCCGCCCGCCGCGTCCGCGATCGCGTGCACGTCGTCCTGCAAATCGACATGCGCTTCGCGCCAGGCGTCGATGCCAACCTTCGGCGCGCCGCCGTTGCCGTTCGATTTCGCGCCGCACGGCCGGGAGCGATGAAACGAAAGCGTGACGATCGAGGGCGGGCGCACCTCGTCGTACAGCAGGAAGTAGTAGGCGGCGGACAGGGCGGCGATCGGCACCGCGAAGAGCGCGACCGCCCCGATCGCGCCTTCGGACGCATAGGCCGCAATCGCGACAGCGAGCGCTGGAACCGCGAAGGCGAGGAATTTGCCGACGAGCAGGCCGAGCGCGAAGGGCAGTGCGTAGACGACGGGGCGGTCGCGGCGGTTGAGCCAAACGCCGCGCGCCGGCCGTTTCAGGATGCGATGGAGCACGAGCGCCACGAGCGTCGCGATGAGCGCCGCGCCGGTATAGGCGAAGGGCCTCGAATTGGCGAGCGACATCAGTTCGGACATCACGTCGAGCGCGACGCCATGCCCGACTTGCTCCGGCAGCAGCGCTCGGTAATGCCGCACGAACGCGCCTGTCAGATGATAGGCCGCGTAAGCGGATGCACCCGTGGGGACGAGCCAGTCGACGAACCAGCGCTTGGCCCAACCGAATCGGCCCGTCTCCAGTTTCGGCAGCGGCATTCGCAGATGACGGCGGATGAAAACGGAGAGTCCGGTGCGCTGCGTCGGTCGGTCGGAATGGTTCATCGTTGGAATCGGTTGTTGTCGTGATGGCCGGCGAATGCGGCGAAGCGCCCGCGCGTCGTCGGTCAGGCGGCCCGACAAGGTTATCGGCACCGTGCGCAGGAACTGAATGGCGCGTCGCGCCGCGCGGACCGGCGAACCTATTCGGACTTGCTTCGTCGGCTCGATGCCGCCGTCAACCGAATGCGGCCGCCCGTTCGTCTTGGTCATGCCCGCGAAGCCGCCGATCGCGAATCCGGCGGCGGGCCGAACGCCGGTCGGCGCGGGGCCGCGTCGTGTCGCGTGATGGGGGATCGCCGCGTCGGATCGCTTGTCGCGTGCGTGGCGGCGAGCGTTTTCCGGCTGGGGGCGGATGTCCGATCGTCCTCTCCGGCATGAGCCCTTTCGACCGGATCGCGTTGCGGCGACGATCCGCAGGCGATTCGTGGTCTCGAAGAGTCCGTCGCTTGCCATCCATCGCCCGCTGGCCGTCGCTCATCGCCGACCATCCACCGCCGACCGCCGACCGCCGACCGCCGACCGCCGACCGCCGACCGCCGACCGCCGACCGCCCACCGCCCACCGCCCACCGCCCACCGCCCACCGCCCACCATCCACCATCCACCATCCACCATCCACCGCCCGCCATCCACCGCCCGCCATCCACCGCCGCGCCGAATCGATCGCGTTGCGCGGCTCGGTCTTTTCGTCCCGCCGCCTATGAAGCGACGACGCGATTGCGGCCTTCGTTTTTCGCGCGATAGAGCAGCTTGTCGGCGGCGCTGAGGATCTCGTCGACGGTGTCGCCGTCGCGCCCGTATTGCGACACGCCGATGCTCACGGTCACGGGCGTGTGCTTGCCGTCGATGCCGAACGGCGTGTTTGCGATCGTCGTGCGCACGCGCTCTGCGATGCCGCTCGCCGTGTCGGCGAGCATCCGCGGCAGCAGCACCATGAACTCCTCGCCGCCGACGCGCGCGATGTGATCGTAAGGGCGGATCGCGGCGAGGCATTGGCGGACGAAATTGCGCAGCACGACGTCGCCGACCTGATGGCCGTAGTTGTCGTTGATCTTCTTGAAGTTGTCGAGATCGAGCGCGAGCAGCGAAAACGCGGTGCCGTCGCGCTTCGCGCGCGCGATTTCCACGTGCATCTGCTCGATGAACTTGCGCCGGTTCGACGCGCCTGTGAGCGGATCGGTGGTCGCGAGATGCTCGAGTTTCTGATTGGTCCGCTTGAGCTCCTGCAGCGCGCCCTCGGTGCGCGCCATCGATTCGGCGAGCCGCGCCATCAGGTCCTGCTGGCTGTAGACGGTCGCGAACGAGCGGGTCGTCGTGAGCGCCTGGACGACGCCGAAGCTCAGCGTGAAGAAGCCGGTCGCGAAGATGACGTGCGCGAGCCACCACATGTGGTTCCACGGCTTGCCGAGAATGAACGCGATCGACGACAGCGCGAACGACGTCACCGAGACGCCATAGATGAGCATCAGCGGCGTGCGGATGCGCCGCACGAGCAGGAGCGCCACATTGACGAGCGACACGATCATCGCGCCGCCTTCCATCGACACGCGCGTCCACAGATTGCCCGCGATCGGCGAATAGGCGATCGTCGCGACGACGACGCAGACGGCGACGTAGCCGGCGACCCACGGCAGCCACACCGATAGCTGGGTGCGCCGCTCGGGCGCCTCGGTATCCTTGAAGTACGACAACTGCCCGACGAACAGCAGGATCGACATCACGAGGCGCGACGCGGGCCCGTACAGCAGGAACAGCCAGATGTTCCGATGCGCCATGCCGGTGAACGCGCCGTGCAGCGAGTAGATCACCGCGAAGCCGAGGAAGCCGAGCGTGAGCCAGCGCAGCAGCGGCTCGCCCGACGACAGATAGCAGCGCCACGTCACATAGGTGACGAACAGGCCCTCGAGCGTCGCGGCGGCGATCGCCAGTTCGTGAAACTGATGGTTTTCGAAGATGAGATGCGGATCGATGAAGCGCCACACATAGACGATCAGCACCCCGGGGACGAGCGCGAAGCCGATCAGCAGGCACGCGGCGTAGATCCGGGCGATCGTGCCGATTACGCGCGACGATTCATGGGCGGTGAAGACGGTGCTCACGGTGGCCTCCGCAATGCTGTTCTGTATCCCGAAGTGGGCAATCAGCACGGAGCGTCGCCCGGCGAATCGCCGTCGCGTCGGGTCTCGCGCTGCCTCGTTTCGTCATGCGTCGTTCGTTTGTCTGACGAGAGTATAGGCGGCGGCTTTCGTTTGACAATACGGCCGGACCGGTTTCATGCACTCGCACGGGTAGCCGAAGCGGCGGATTGTTCAGCTTTGTGGCGCAGACGCGAGCCGCGAAATTGGTGATGAAACATTCGCATGCGGCGGGCCGCGAAGTTCACGGGGATGCCCGCCGCGCGAAATCGGTGCGGACGTCGCATGGTTGCACGTCGCGCCGCATTGCCCGAATGGGGCGTTCCGTTGCCGGCAACGGGCGTGTGCGTCCGGCGCGGCGCGCATCGAAGCGGGCTCGACATTGCGCATCCGAGGCGCGTCGCGGGCATTGGTCGCGATGGTCGCGTCACATCGCATTGCATTGCATCGCATCGCATCGCATCGCATCGCATCGACGAAGCGTTCGACGAAGTGCGCTCGGCGTTTGGCGTTCGACGCTCGGCGTTCGGCGTGACGCGCATCGGCATTCCGTCTGCCTAGGGTTTTCATATGTCGCGAGCGGACCGCCGCATCGAATCAACGTGAATATAGTTAAGTGATGGACCGGCTCGAATCCGGTGTGTTCGTCGCGGTGGAGGTCATCATGAGCTACAGCCTGGAGGGACGCATACTGGAGGTATGCGATTGCAAGGTGCTTTGCCCGTGCTGGATCGGAGAGGACCCCGACAACGGCACGTGTCGGGCGACGGTCGCCTACCACTACGACGAGGGCAAGGTCGACGACGTGGACGTGTCCGGGCTGACGGTCGCGTTCGCCGCGTTCGTTCCGGGCAACATTCTGCAGGGCAATTGGCGGGTGATCATCTTCATCGACGCGCGCGCGACCGACGCGCAATTCGATGCGCTCGCAAGCGTCTATCGCGGCGAACGCGGCGGGCCGCTCGCCGATTTCTCGAAGCTCTTCGGCGACGTCGTCGCGATCGAGCGGGCGGCGATCGATTTCGACGTGCGCGACGGCAGGGGCACGCTGAAGGTGGGCGACACCACGTACGCGGAGCTCGAGCCCTACCTCGGGCCCACCGGCGAGCCGACGAAGCTCGTCGAAAGCATTTTTTCGACGATTCCCGGATCGCCCGCGTTCGTCGGCAAGGCGGGCACGTTCCGCATGCACGCGCAGAAGCTCGGCATCGATCTCGATCTGAGCGGGCAGAACGCAATTCAGGGCTTCTTCACGTTCCATTCGTGACACGCGGACGCACGAGCGCCGGCCTGCGCTATCCGGGCGCGCATTGCGATGAGCGCGATCTCGTCGCGTCGCGTGTTCGTGCCGCTCGCGATCGCGTCGATCGCCGCGGCGTGGATCACGTTGTGGGTGTGGGATGACAGCCCGTACGCGCGTTTTCTTCATCACGTCGACTGGTCCGAGACGAATCTCGCCGGGTTGTGCCGGCTGATTCCGGCGGGGAACGTGGTCGTGCCCGCGCTGCTGCATGTCGCCGCATGGCTGCTGATGATCGTCGCGATGATGTTGCCGACCGCGCTGCCGCTGCTGCGCACGTTCGAGCGTCTGACGGCCGCGCGGCCGGACCGCAACCGCCTGATGCTGCTCGTGGTGCTCGGCTACCTCGCCGCGTGGAGCGCGTTCGGGCTGGCCGTCCATGCAGGCGACGCCGGCCTGCACGCGCTCGCGCGACGCACGCCGTGGCTCGCATGGCATGGATGGCTCGTCGGCGCGACCGTGCTCGCGCTCGCGGGCGCGTATCAGCTCAGTCCGCTCAAGTATCGCTGTCTCGACAAGTGCCGCTCGCCGCTGATGTTCGTGAGCGAGCAGTGGCGGGGCGGCAATCCGCGGCGCGAGAGCTTCGTGCTCGGCGTGCGGCACGGCGTTTTCTGCGTCGGGTGCTGCTGGATGCTGATGTGTCTGATGTTTGCGGTGGGCGCGGGCAGCATCGGCTGGATGCTGGCGATCGGCACGGCGATGTCGATCGAGAAGAACCTGCCGCACGGCCGGCGTTTGAGCGCGCCGCTCGGCGTTGCGTTGCTCGGGTGGGCGGCGTGGATCGGGGCGGCGGGGTGGCTGCCGCTTTGAGCGGCGGGGGCGGCCGCCGCTCGAAACGCCGCGGCCGTCGATTCCGGAGGAACGCTGCGTGAGATGCGCCGCGATTCTCCGCGAGTGCGGAATGGAGGCGCGGGAAAATGGCAGGCGCGCGGCCGGCCCTCGACGCGCGGAGGGCGAGCGCGGCGCCGCTCGCTGCGGCGACGTTCCGGATACCGAATGAACCGTGCGCCGCGCGCGCCGACGCCGATTTCGCTACTCCGGCTTATCCTCCGCCCGCGCGAGCATCATGTCGCCGATCGCATCGTTGCCGCGCGCCTTCAGCGCTTCGCCCGCGCCGCGGATGTCGCGGACCTCCTTGTTCTGCCCGAGCTTCCATTTGCCGACGAGCCGCGTGATGTCGATCTGCAAGCCGACGATCGAGCGCAGCATCGTGTCGATGTAGTCCTTCGGCGCGTCGCCCATCTTCCACGGCTCGGGCTGCGCCGCTTCGTGCGTGCGCGTGAGGCGCGCGACCACGCCGCGTACGAACGGTTCGTCGTCGCGAATGGCGATCCGTCCGTGCGCGTGGACGACGACGTAGTTCCACGTCGGAACCTGCCGGTGGAATGCGTGCTTGCTCGGATACCAGCTCGGCGAGATGTACGCGTCGCCCGCCCGGAACACGACGAGAACCTCGTCGCTGCTCGACACGTCCCGCCACAGCGGATTCGCGCGCGCGACGTGCGCGCGCAGCGTGCCGAGCGTTCCTTCGCCGGGCGCGAGCTCGAACGGAAGATGGTTCGCGTCGAGTCCGCCCGCTCCGTGCGTGATCAACGTGCCGAACGGGTGCCGGGCGATCAGCGCGTGCATGACTTCCGTGCGGCGCTCTTCGAAGTGGTCGGGGACGTACATGGCGGCTCCAGGGTCCGGCTGCGTTTGCGCAGCGCGTCGAAGTTGGGGGGACGCGGCGATTGTCGCGCCAAACGGATTGATTCTGTAGAGCCAGTTCGAAGAATTTCGGGTGGGCCGGAATGGCGGCGAGAATCTCGAGGGTCGCGAGGATCATCGAGGCTCCGTCGATCGGCGCGCTCGACCGGCTCGCCGGCAAGCCGAGCCGGCAATTGGCGCGGGCGCTGCGGGATGCGATCCGCAGGGGCGGAATGAAGCCGGGCGATGCGCAGCCGCTGCCGTAGCCGCTACTGCTACTGCTACTGCTACTGCTACTGCTACTGCTACTGCTACTGCCGCTACCGCTACCGCTACCGCTGCCGCTACCGCTGCCGCTGCCGTTGCCGTTGCCGTTGCCGTTGCCGCTGCCGCTGCCGCTGCCGCAGCCGCAGCCGCAGCCGCTCGCGTCCTCGCTGCGGTTTGCGTGCGGGGCGTCGTCGACGCATACGGGCAACGGGTCGCGCAGGGGGAGGCTGGAGCCGCCCGGCCGCGCGTCGGCACCCGGCTGCGTGCGCTGCGCCCGTCGTCATGGGGCATCGAGCCGCGTGCGAACGACGCGCATCCGCCCGCGCCCCGTTCGCGCGACGGCCCGCGCGGCGGCCGCATCGCCGCCGCTCGACCGATCGGGCGGTTGCTCAGCCGTCGCTCGCCACCCACGCGCCGTGAAAGCCGGCCGGAATGCGCCGCGGCAGATGCACGGTCGCGACCGGTTCGCCGTCGACGGCCCGGCCGTCGAGGATCACGACGTCGCTCGTATCCGTTGCATGGCGGTACACGCAGACGAGCACCCAGCCGTCGTCCTCGTCGGTCGCGCCCGGACGCGGGACGAACACGGGCTCGCTGTTCTGGTCGCCCGGCGGCACGCGGTAGCGCTGGATCGAGCCGCCGTCGACGTCGTAGCGCGCGACGCCGCGCAGCGCTACGTGGCTCGGCTGCTCCGCCGCATACAGGTACCGATGGCGGTGGCCGGTGGGGCTTTCGTTGATCCGCGGCAGCTCGATGCCGGCGTCGTCGAGCGGCTGCTCGGCGACGATCCCGGTGACGAGGTCGATCACGTAGCGCCACAGCACGCCGCACGGATTGTCGTCGAATGCGCGCCCGCCGCGCGCGACGCGCAGGAACCACGGATAGCGGACGACGTCGAGCACGATCGCCGAGCGGTCGAGGTCGTACGCGTTGACGACGTGCTGGATGAAGCACGGCGTCACGTCGAACCAGCGCACGTCGCCGCCGTGGCGCGGCACGACGCCGATGCGCGCGCCGCGCTCGTCGTGCCAGCGCAGCGGCATCCGGTGGCCGCGCGACAGCATCGAGAAGTCGTACGCGACGTTCAGATCGAAGACGATGCTGTGCGTCGCGGTGATCGCGATGTCGTGCATCATCGACGGCGCGGGCAATTCGATTTCGACGTCGACGGTTTGCTCGCCCGCCGCGTTTGCGACGCCGTAGCGCAGCCACGGCCTGTTCCAGTCGGCGCGAAACGCGATCAGCTCGCCCGTGCGCGGATCGATCTTCGGGTGCGCGTTCATGCCGTGCGCGAGCGCGGAATGACGGCGCGACGCGCCGATGCTCTCCAGCCCGGCCGTGATCGCGAGCGGCGCGCCGCCTTCGGCGAGCGCGAGGATCTCGCCCGCGTGAACGAGCACGTTGACGTTCGGATTCGTGTCGACGAGCGACGGCGCACGCTCCGGCGCGACCGCGTGTGCCCAGCGCCGCGTGCGCGCCCAGCGGTTCCGGTAGCGCGTCGCGCGGCCGTCGCGGAACGCCACCGCGTGCAGCATCGCGTCTTCCGGCCACCACGACAGCACGCCGCTGCCTTCGAAGCGGCCGCGCAGCGGGTTGGGGCCGTTGCGCACGAGCGCGCCGTTCAGCGCGCGCGGAATCGCGCCCGTCACGCGAAGGTCGAAGGCGTCGATCTCGTCGGCGACGGGCGCCAGTGCGCCCGCATTCAAGTCCAGGGTCTGCATGTGGGCTGGAAGCGGAATCAGCGTGCGGCGGGCGGCGGCGGCGCGTCGTCGTTCGACGATGCGAGCGCGATCGCGTGATCGCGCACGTCGGCGGGCCACGCGGCGATCAGCTCGCGCAGGCGCGCGCCGTCGTTCGCGAAGAGCGCGCGCGTCGCCTCCTCGAAACCGGGCATGTCGCCCGCGATCGCCGACATGAAGTGATACGCGCGCTCGTGCGCGCGGCGGCTGCGGTCCTTGTGCGCGTGCGTGCGCCGGGCGTCGTCGACGAGGCGGCGCAGCGCGACGGATGCGCCGCCCGGCTGCGTCGCGAGCCATTCCCAATGGCGCGGCAGCAGCGTGACTTCGCGCGCGACGACGCCGAGCTTCGGACGGCCGCGGCCGCGCGGCTCGTTCGCGAGGCCGCCGGGATCGGCCGCGTCGTCGGCCATGCCGTCGGCGTGGGCGCCTGAGGCGGCGTCGCGGGCCGTGCCGGCGCGTGTCGCGTCGGCCGGGGCGGCCGATGCCTCGGCCTGCGCGTAGCGCGCCGCGACTTCGTCGTCCGAGCCGCGCGTGTCGATGTCGATCGAGCGTCCGGCCGCGTTGTCGAAGATCAGGATCGCGCCGGCCACCGCGTCGTTCTCGACGGCCCGCTTGATCGCGAGCGCGACCGTCGACAACGGGCCCGCCGCGAGACGCCGGTAGCCGTCGAAGGCGATATGGGAAGAAAGGGGGGAAGTCGTCATCGCATGGGTCTCATTTGTCCGAGCAATGCGATATTTATACCCGGATATAAATTGATCGTCAATAATATCCGGGTAATATTTGTGGCCGAGCCGAGCCGAGCCGAGCCGAGCCGAGCCGAGCCGAGCCGGCCGAGCCGGCCGAGCGACGTCGAGCGCGTCGCTTGCCGCTTGCCGTTCGCCGCACCGATCGAAGGCGCGCGCGCTTTCGCCTACAGGATCTTCGCCTTCAGCAGCGCCTCCAGCCAGTCCGCGAACACCTGGACGCGCCGCGACAGATGTTGCCGATGCGGGTAGAGCAGCGTCATCGGCATCGGCGCCGCGCGATGATCGGGCAGCACTTCGACGAGCTCGCCCGCGCGCAGATGCGCGTCGACGTCGTACGCGGGGATCTGGATGAGGCCGAGGCCCGACAGGCAGCACGCGATGTAGGCCTCCGCGCTGTTGACGGTCACGCGTCCCCGCAGCGCGAGCCGCCTGACGGTGTCGCCGTCGACCCATTCCCACGGCGCGATGCGCCCGTTCGCGGGCGACGCGTAATTGATCGGCTGATGGCGTTCGAGATCGGCGGGCGTGCGCGGCACGCCGTGGCGCGCGAGATACGCGGGGCTCGCGACGTTGATGAGCGGCAAGTCGCCGATCGCGCGCGCGACGAGCCCCGAGTCGCTCAGCGCGCCGACGCGCAGCGCGCAGTCGACGCGCTCCTCGATCAGGTTCACCGCGCGATCGGTGACGCCGAGATCGACGCTGATCTGCGGATACCGGTCGAGAAACTCGGGCAGCGCGGGCGCGACGATCAGGCGCCCGATCCGGCCCGGCATGTCGACGCGCAGCGTGCCGCTCGGCCCGACGATCGAATGGCGGAACAGATTCTCGGTCTCCTCGACGTCGGCGATGAGGCGAAGGCAGCGCTCGTAGAGCGCGGCGCCGTCCTGCGTCGGCGTCACCTTGCGGGTCGTCCGGTTCAGCAGCCGCGCGCCGACGCGGCCTTCGAGCTCCTGGATCGCCGCCGATACCGACGAGCGCGGCATGCCGAGCGTATCGGCCGCGCGCGTGAAGTTCGCGCATTCGACGACGCGTGCGAACACGCGAAAAAGATCAATGCGGTCCATCGGCGTGGGCGCGGCGAAGCGCGGCGGGCGGCCCGTGCTCCTTGTCGGAGGCGGCGGCCGGTGTGGACACGGGCGTGGATTCGGGCGGGGTCATCGTCGCGGGATCAATGTGCGCGAGCCGACTATTCGTCGGAATTTCTGACAGGTGATGTCAGAAGTGTCGGCTTTATGTGGATTTTCTGGACTATATCATCCGAAGGCATGCGAGGCCGTATCGGACGGCCTCGCGCGAAGAAACGGAGAGCCACCATGGCAGACCACGGCATCAAGGGCAAAACCGCCATCATCGCGGGCGGCGCGAAGAATCTCGGCGGGCTGATCGCGCGCGATCTCGCCGCGCAAGGCGCGAAGGCGGTCGCGATCCACTACAACAGCGCGCGCACGAAAGCCGACGCGGAAGCGACCGTCGCCGCGGTGAAGGCGGCGGGCGCGCAGGCGGTCGCGCTGCAGGCCGACCTGACGACGGCGGGCGCCGTCGAGAAGCTGTTCGCCGATGCGGTGGCCGCGCTCGGCCGTCCGGACATCGCGATCAACACGGTCGGCAAGGTGCTGAAGAAGCCGTTCGTCGAGATCACCGAGGCCGAATACGACGAGATGGCGGCCGTCAACGCGAAGTCGGCGTTCTTCTTCCTGAAGGAAGCGGGCAGGCACGTGAACGACAACGGCAAGATCGTCACGCTCGTGACGTCGCTGCTCGGCGCGTTCACGCCGTTCTACGCGGCCTATGCGGGGATGAAGGCGCCCGTCGAGCACTTCACGCGCGCGGCGGCGAAGGAATTCGGCGCGCGCGGCATCTCGGTGACGGCGGTCGGCCCTGGCCCGATGGACACGCCGTTCTTCTATCCGGCCGAAGGCGCGGATGCGGTCGCGTATCACAAGACGGCCGCGGCGCTGTCGCCGTTCTCGAGGACGGGCCTGACCGACATCGAGGACGTCGTGCCGTTCATTCGCCATCTCGTCAGCGACGGGTGGTGGATCACGGGGCAGACGATTCTGATCAACGGCGGGTATACGGTGAAGTAAGCGGCGAAGTAAGCGGTGAAGGGAGCGGTGAAACAGGCGACGAGATAAGCGGCGAAGTGAGCCGCGAAGGGAGCGCCGAAGCCGCATGCCTGCGACGAGGGCGACGCGGGCGACGAGGGCGACAAGAGCGGCAAGAGCGACAAGAGCGACGCCGCGGCGCAGGCTGCGAGCCGGGTTGCCGGCGGTCGATGGCGACGCGCCTCGGGGCCGATGCGTCAGGTGCGGTGAGCGACATGCGGCGTGCGGCGTGCGGGCCCGACGGGTAGCGCGATCAGCGCGCGTCGACGCCGTTGGCGTTGGATTGCGTTGCGGCTTCGGTTGTCGCGGCGTTCGCCGTCGCGGGCGCCGATGCCGACGCTGTAGTGGTCGTCGCTGCTGTCGCCGCTGCGGCCGTTGCCGCCGTCGTTGTCGGCGTGGGAGCGAGCGTGGCTGTCGGAGAGGCCGCCTGCGCGGCATTCGCCGGGGGCTGCGCGCCGGGCGACGGCGTCGATAGCGGCATCAGCGGCATCAGCGGCGGCGGCGCGACAGGCAGCGGCGCATCGAGCGATGCCGATGTTGCCGGCTGCCGCGCGGGTTGATGCGCCGGTTGATGCGCGGGCGCGACCGGCGCCGTCGGCGGCGCGATCGACGACGGGTGGCTCGTCTCAGGCGGCGAGGCCGGCGCGGACGCCGGCGCTGGCGCGGACGACGGCGGAGGTGAAGGCGAAGGCGAGGACGACGGCGACGGCGAGGAAGCCGGTGCGGGGGCCGATGCCGGCGCGGGCGATGCCGTTGGCGTAGATGCGGCCGCCGCAGGTGCCGAAGCGGATGCCGAAGACAAAGACGACGAAGACGAAGACGCTGACGCAGCGGACGCCGGCGCGGGTTTCTGCGCCGGCGCGGATGCGGCGGCGGGTGCTGCCGATGCGGATGCCGCCGCCGAAGCCGCCGAGGCCGCCGAGGCGCCGTCAGCCTCGGCCGGATGCACGGGCTGCGCGGGCGGCGTCGGCACGGCGGGGGTCTTCATCTTCATCGGCGCGCCTTCGGCCGTTTCCTCCGGCTCCGGCAGCGGCGCGACGCGCTCCTTCTCGGCCGCCTTGACGGCGGCCTTGTCGCGCCGCGTCGGGTCGATCTTCAGGAAATGGTCGACGAGATTGAAGAAGCGCTCGTAGAACACGCCGGCCGGAATGGTTTCGCTCGCGATCTTGACCATCGCGTCGTCGCTCGAGCCGATCGGCAGCGACAGCGAGCCGAATACGCTCAGGCCGACGCTCGCCGACGTATTGCTCTTCTTCAGCGAGTAGCGATCCTGCACGGCGTTCACGTACGCGATGCTCGACGTGCCGTCTGCGTCCGCGTCCGCGCAGACGACGTGGAATTCGATGACGACGTGCGAATCGTTGCTCGGCTGGAAGTTCTTGCTGCCTTCGATCGCATCCGCGCGCGTCGCGCTTGCCATGTAGCCCTGGCTCAACAGCGCGCGGCGCGCGGCTTCGCACGTCGCGGCCGATTTTTCGTGGAATGTGCGCGCGTAAGGGCTCGCGGTCGCGTCGAATTGTTCTTGCTGATACAGCGGCTTCGGCGCGGACGAGCAGGCGGACAGCACGGTCGCGATCGCAACGGCGGACGGAACGAGGAACGGTCGGAATCGGTTGTGCATGGCGTAATTCGAAGTGGCCGGCCACGTGCGGCGCGCCGCGGCCCGCGCGCACGCGCGGACGGGGCGCTGCCGATCGGCGCGGCCGCGCGTGCGAGCCGCGGCGGCGATCCGAGCGGCCTTCCGCGCGCCGATCAGGCTGACGCGATGTGGCTTGGCGAGCCGGCTATTATAAGTTTTCTTGGTGCGCGGCAGCATGAACGCGCGATCTGGCGCAACGCGCGCCGTACTTTCGGACGCCTTTCGAAGCGAACGGTCGGGCCGCGGCACGCAAGATGCGACGTCGAATCATCGGGCCCGGCGTGCATCGGCCGCGCGGATTCCCCGCAATTGCCGGCGCGGCTCGACGCCCGCATGCCAGCGAATTTCCCGGGTCGTTCGGCGCACGGCGGGCCGCCGTTTCGCCACGCGCGCCGCGCCGGATGCGGTGGTTTCGGGGGGGCGGGGCCGACGTTCCGGAAACCTCGGACGCTTGCCTGCAGCGCGTCCGCCGGACGCGACGGATGCCGCGACGCTTCATCGATGCGGTGTCGTCCGTTCGGTCGCGCGATCCGGCGCGGCGTCGTCGTCAGCCGGAGGCGGGCGCGTGTGCGCGTGCGCTGCCACGCCGCGCTGATAGAACCCGCCGAACCGCTCGAGCTGCCGCCGCGCGGCGTCGATGTCCGCGTCGTCGGCGAGCACCGCGCTCGAAAAGCCCATGCGCTCCATCTGCAGCAATTGATCGATCAGCACGTCGCCCGTCGCGCGCAGGTCGCCCGCGAAGCCGAGGCGCTTGCGCAGCAGATACGCCTGGCTGTATGCGCGGCCGTCAGTGAACGCCGGAAAGTGCAAATCGATGCGCGCCGCGCGCGCGATGCGTGGCGCGAGCGGCGTCAGGTCCTCGTCGTTCGCGACGGCGAGCGCCGCGTCGCCGTTCGCGATCGCGGCCGCGGCGCGCGTCTCGTCGTCGTGGGCGCTCGCGCTCAGCAGGCGCAGGCGGTTCGGCGTGCTCATGCGGCGCTCGTCGCCGGGTGGCGCGCGGCGTTCGCGGCGGCCTTGAAGGGTTCCGGGCCGACGCGCCGGTACGCGTCGATGAAGCGCTCGCTGCGCCCGCGTTCGGGCCGCCGCATGCGCAGATAGGTCGCGACGATCGCCTCGACGACGTCGACGATCTCGTGGGCCGAGAACGACGGCCCGATCACCTTTCCCGGCTGCGCGGGGCCGCTCGCGGCCGCGCCGTCGGAGCCGCCGAGCGTGACCTGATACCACTCGTCGCCGTCCTTGTCGACGCCGAGGATGCCGATATGGCCGCTGTGATGATGGCCGCACGAATTGATGCAGCCGCTGATGTGCAGATCGACGTCGCCGATGTCGTTCAGCTCGTCGAGATCGTCGAAGCGCTCGGCGATCGCATCGGCGATCGGGATCGAGCGCGCGTTCGCGAGCGCGCAGAAATCGCCGCCGGGGCACGCGATCATGTCGGTCAGCAGGCGCACGTTCGCGCTCGCGAGGCCCGCGTCGCGCGCCGCTTCCCATAGCGGGTGCAGATCGTCGACGCGCACCCACGGCAGCACGACGTTCTGCGCGTGCGTGACGCGCGCCTCGCCGGCGCAGAAGCGCTCGACGAGATGCGCGAGCGCGTCGAGCTGCTCGGGCGACGCGTCGCCGGGCGCTTGATGGCGGCGCTTGAACGACAGCGTGACGATCCGCAGCGAAGGCTCCCGGTGCGGCGCGACGTTGCGCTCGAGCCAGCGCGCGAACGCCGGCTGCGCGTCGGCGAGCGTTCGCACGCGCGCGAGCGCGGCGGCGACGTCGGCATCGGTCGAGCGCTGCGGCGGCACGGGCGGCACGAACGACGCGCTCACGCGATCGAATTGCGCCTGCGCGATCGTGTGCGGCCCGCCGTCGTGCTCGACGATCTGGCGGAATTCTTCTTCGACGTCGTCGATGTAGCGCCGGCCTTCGGTCTTCACGAGGATCTTGATGCGCGCCTTGTATTTGTTGTCGCGGCGGCCGTAGCGGTTGTACACGCGCACGATCGCCTCGATGTAGTTCATCACGTGCCGCCACGGCAGGAACGCGCGCAGCAGCGTCGCCGTCATCGGCGTGCGCCCCATGCCGCCGCCGACGCTCACGCGAAAGCCGAGCTCGCCCGCCGCGTCGCGCACGAGCTTCAGGCCGACGTCGTGCCAGTCGGTCGCCGCGCGATCCTCGGCCGCGCCCGTGATCGCGATCTTGAACTTGCGCGGCAGGAACGCGAATTCGGGATGCAGCGTCGTCCATTGGCGCATCACCTCGGCGAACGGCCGAGGATCGGCCACTTCGTCCGGCGCGACGCCCGCGCGCTCGTCGCACGAGATGTTGCGGATGCAGTTGCCGCTCGTCTGGATGCCGTGCATGTCGACGCTCGCGAGGAGATCCATCACGTCGGCCGCCTTCGCGAGCGCAATCCAGTTGAACTGAACGTTCGTGCGCGTCGTGAAGTGTGCGTTTTGCGTCGGCAGGCGCGTGGTGCCGAGCCGCGCCTGCGCGTCGCACGCGGCACGATGCAGCGCCGGGTCCGGCACGTCGTAGTCGCGCGCGATGCGCGCGAGCATGCGGATCTGCGCGCTCGACAGCTCGCCGTACGGCACCGCGACGCGCAGCATCGGCGCGTGGCGCTGCACGTACCAGCCGTTTTGCAGCCGCAGCGGGCGGAACGCGTCCTCGCTCAGCGCGCCTTGCTGCCAGCGTTCGAGCTGGTCGCGAAACTGGGCGGCGCGGCTTCGGACGAACGCCCTGTCGAATTCGGTATATCGGTACATGGCCGGGAAATGCGGTGAGGCGTCGCGCGGCGGTGCGCATCGGTTGCGCTGCGCCGCGGCGGCGCAAAGACCTCAAAGCGTAGGGAGCGCGGCTGCGCGAAACAAGCAGCAGTTGCGGGCGAATCTTGCGCAGCAGATGCGGGAGGCGCGGCGGTATCGCGGGATGCGCGCGATGGCGGTGGGGCGGCGGCGAGCGGCGGCGAGCACGACGGGCGCCGACGCCTCCGGGAGATGGCCGCGATGCGGCCGGGCGCGGAGGTTCGAAGGCGAAGAGGCGACCGCTTATCGTTGACTGCCGACCGCCGACCGCCGACCGCCGACCGCCGACCGCCGACCGCCGACCGCCGACCGCCGGCTACCGACCACCGACCGCCGGCTACCGACCACCGACCACGGACCACCGACCACGGACCACGGACCACGGACCACCGACCACGGACCACGGACCACGGACCACGGACCACCGACCACCGACCACCGACCACCGACCACCGACCACCGACTACCGACTACCGACTACCGACTACCGACCGCCACCACGAAGCTGCTGCGCAAAATCAGTCGCGAACTGCTGCTTTTATCGTTCGCCGCGCGCGGTTACCGTGATGCGCATGGAACGCGGCGCGACTCGTGCGCCGCCATGTCGGAGAATGGCGATGGGTTTGACGAGAATGCTAAGGATGGTGCTGTGGAGTTTCTTCGGCGTGCGCAAGGGGGCCGAGCATCAGGCCGATCTCGCGTCGGTGAAGCTGCCGTGGGTGCCGGTGATGGCGATCCTGCTCGCCGCGTGCTTCGGCGGCTTCCTGTTCGCGATGGCGAAGGTCGCGACCACCGTGATGCGCTGAGCGCGGCGCCGGCTCGCGAGCGGTCAGCGCCGCTTGCGCACGGACGGCCGCGCGACGAGCTCGCCGACGATGCGGATCGCATCGTCGACGCTCGCGCTCCACGGATGGCCGAAATTGATCCGCACGCAGCGCTCGAATGCATGCGCGGCGGAAAAGAGCGGGCCGGGCGCGACGCTGACGCCGCGCCCGATCGCCTCGCGATGCAGCGCCATCGCGTCGATCGCATCGGGAAACGCCAGCCACAGGAAATAGCCGCCGTCGGGCAGCGTCCAGTGCACGTCGGGCGGCAGGTGGCGCATCAGCGCCTCGTTCATCCGGCCCATCTGGCCGCGCAGCGCGCCGCGCAGCTTGCGCAGGTGCCGATCGTAGCCGCCGTGCTCGAGATAGTCGGCGATGCCGACCTGCGCGGGAGTGCTCGCGGACAGCGTCGTCATCAGCTTGAGCCGCCGCACTTTCTCGGCGAAGCGCCCGGCCGACGCCCAGCCGATCCGGTAGCCGGGCGCGAGCGTCTTCGAGAACGAGCTGCAGTGCATGACGAGCCCGTGCTTGTCGAATGCGCGCGCGGGCAGCGGATAGTCCGGCCCGTGGTGCAGCTCGCCGTAGACGTCGTCTTCGATGAGCGGCACTTCGCGCGCGGCGAGCATCTCGACGAGCGCCTTCTTCTTGTCGACCGACAGCGTGACGCCCGTCGGATTCTGGAAGTTCGTCATGAACCAGCACGCGCGCACGTCATGGCGGTCGAGCGCCGCGGCGAGCGCGTCGAGGTCGAGGCCCGTGCGCGGATCGACGGGAATCTCGACCGCGCGCAGATCGAGCCGCTCGATCGCCTGCAGCGCCGCATAGAAGCCGGGCGCCTCGACGGCGACCACGTCGCCGGGGCGCGTGACGGCCATCAGGCACAGATTGAGCGCTTCGAGCGCGCCGTCGGTCACGACGATCTCGTCGATCGGCTGCGGCACGCCGATGCCGAGGTAGCGCAGCGCGATCTGGCGGCGCAGTTGCTCGCTGCCGGGCGGCAGGTCGACGACGGTGCTCCGCGGGCTCACGAGCCGCGTCGCCTGCGCGAGCGACTTCGCGAGACGCGGCAGCGGAAACAGATGCGCAGACGCAAACGCGGAGCCGAGCGGCACGATGCCGGGATGCGTCGAGGCTTCGAGCACGGAGAACACGAGATCGCTGATGTCGACCTTGCGCGATTCGGCGGGCGCGGCGGCGCGCGCGATCCGGCCGCCCGGCGCCGGCTGGCCGTCGTTCGCGCGGGCGCTCGCCTGCGCGCCGTGCGCGACGTAGTAGCCCGAGCGTTCGCGCGCGCGGATCAAGCCCCACTGCTCGAGCAGGTAATACGCACGAAACACGGTCGACTGACTGACGCGATGCTGGGCGATCAACTGGCGCAGCGACGGCATGCGCGTGCCGGCCGCGATGTTGCCGGACCGGATGTCGCCGGCCATCGTGCGGGCGAGCGTTTCGTAACGTTTCATCGATGAAGGGCGGGTTGAGCGGCGGCGCGCCGGCGGCGGCCGATTGGCGCGGCCGGCGCCGCCGGCGCGGCCGCTCATTGTCTTATGCCGGCCGACAAAAGAAAAGTCGCTGCGTGGCGAAGGAGGAGCGGCGCGGCGCGCGCGTTGCAGCGCGCCGTCTCGAATCGAGATGCATGGCGCGCACGTTCGTACGGCACCCGGGCTTCATCAGTCGGCGAGGCAGTGGCTTCGCGAACGGCGTCGCGGTCGAGCGCGACGAGATGGATGTTCAAGAAGGACATCCTCCGGCTAGCATCGCGAGCGCGCGGCACCGGGAACATCGATCGATCCGTGATCCGCTCCGTGCAGCGGCCGCGACCGGCCGCGTTTGAGCGGCGCGTTTGAGCCTATGCGCGACGGCCAGCGCCTGCGCTTGCATTCGGCGGCATCGCGCGACGAGCGGCGGATCGAGCGGATTTCTCGCTGGGCCGCCCGGGTTTCGACGCGCCGGAGAATCGTGCGTGCCGCGCGTGGCTCGCGCGGCACGCACGCGGCCGCATTCATGCTCGTGCGGCCGCGTGCGCCGGCGCGACGTTACTTCACTTCGACGCGCCGAGGCTGCGCTGCGTCGCGCCGCGGAATCGTCAGCTTCAATACGCCATCCTGAAGATTCGCTTCGATCCTCGCCGTGTCGAAGTCCGGGCTCAGCCGGAACGTGCGTGCGAAATGCGGCTCGCGCACTTCGACGTGCTGCGCGCGCGGGCCCGCCGGCATCGGCAGTGCCGCGTGCGCGTCGATCGACAGATGGCCGTCGTGGATCTTCACTTCGAGCCCCTCTTTCGCAACGCCGGGCAGGTCGGCCCACAGCGTCACGCCGTGCTTGTCTTCGTACACGTCGACGGCCGGCGCGACCGTGATCGCGCGCGATGTTTCGCCCGCGTCACGGCGAGACGGCGCGGCGGATTGACGTTCTGCAACTGAATGGCTGGTATTCACGATCGGCTCCTTGATTCGAGGCGGGCGGGGCTCATTGAACGGTGATCGCGCGCGGCTTCGACGCTTCGCGCTTGCCGACGCTGATCAGCAGGCAGCCGTTTTCGTAACGGGCCCGGACCTTGTCGGGATCGGCGTTTTGCGGCAGCTCGACGACGCGCCGGAATGCGCCGCGAAAGCGTTCCTGCGCATAGGCGCGCGCGTCGGCGTCTGCTTGCTGGACGGGTTTGCGCTCGCCGCTGATCGTGAGCAGCCCCTTGTCGATCGACACGTCGAAGTCGGCCGCGCGCATGCCGGGCGCGAACGCGACGATCTCGATCGAATCGTCGGTCGTGCCGACGTTGAGCGGCGGGAATGCGCCGAGCCGGCTCGCGCGAAGGCTGGACGGGGAGCCGCCGAACAGATTCGCCATCTGTCGATGCAGACGATCGAACTCGTTGAAAAGATCGGCGCCGAAATAGAGATCGCTCATGGTCGTGTCCTCCTGGAACGCGGCCTGCGAACGCGAGGGCATGCGTGCCGGTCCGTTCGCGTGGCCGTGACATATCGGTCGAAACAGGCAGCGCGCGGGTGCGGCTGCGTCAGCGTCTCGAAGATAGGCGCGGCGAGCGCGATTTCAAGAGGCGCGCGGCGATCGGTGCGACGATCGATGCGCGGGGCGACGTGCGGCGTAGCGGCTCGCGTTCGACGACGTGCGGCGGACTGCGCCGGATGCCCGCGATCGGGACCGGTTTCGCGCGCGTTTGCGGCATCGAGTTTGCGGCATCGAGGCCGTGTCGCATAGTCGGCGCGGAGGTTGCGGATTGCGGTGCTCGCGAAGGTCGATGTTGATGTTGATGTTGATGTTGATGGCGGTGGCGGTGCGGCCGAGCGACGAGGGCGACGTGACGACGTGGCGAGGCGCCGCACTCGTGGTCGCAAGCACACGTGTCCGGGCGCTTCGTCGCGCCGGTGTCGGCGACGCAGCGGCGGGCGTTACGAAGCAAACGAGTTCGCTGTCGTGCATGCGCATCATGGATGCGTGCCATGCCGTGCCATGCCGTGCCATGTCGCGTCGTGTTGCGTCCCGCCTCGCGCCGTCTCGTCCCGTCGCTTCGCGACCGCCAAGGCGAATTCGTTCGCCGACGCGCCTGCATCGCGCGCGTTTCAGTTCCATCGAACATCGAACCGGCATCGGCTCCGTCCGTCCGCGGCGCGCGCGTGACGCACGTCCGAGTAGAAGAAAAGCATGTCGGCGACGGAACGGGGCGCGCGTCGCGTTCGCCGCGTTCCCGCCGTGCGGATTCGAATCGCGATCGGCGCGCCGGACGCGCACCGTCCAGAGCGCACGAACATGGCCGGACGCTTGCCGAACGACGGCAACGTGCGACGCGCCGAAACGTGTCGCTTGCGCGCGCAACGAAGGCGAACGTTCGCGCGCCGCGCCGTATCGGGAATTCTCGCGAATGTCATTCATCGCACACAGGCCATGCGCACACAGGCCATGCGCGCGCGGCCGACACGCGTCGCCGCGCTTGCGCCGCGGAGGCCGGAGCGCGCATTCGCGTCGGTAATAACCCGCGTCGGCGCGCATCGGGCTTATGCTGGATTGCTCCAATTGCGCTCGGCGAGCGGGCCGGCGCGCGTTCGTCGCGAGCGGATCGCGCGTCGCGCCGGGCGCCCGCGGCTTGCTGCGGTGCAGCGCCGGCACGCGCATCGCGATGGTATGCTGGCCTTCACCTTGATCGTATGGCAGGTGCATGAGCAAGCTTGGCGATACAATCGTTCCCACCCCCAAAAAAAACGAACGCTCCTCGATTCTCGGAGTCGGAACGTGGAGTGCGACGCCCACGCTGCGCGCATGCGCATGCGTCGCCACCAGCCATCGCGTAGCGCCGCTACGCCAGCCGCCGCGCGCGTCGTCGCGCGGCGCGCGCACGGAATTCTGGTTCTACAACACGGAGACATTCTCATGACCCGAAGCAACGTGGTCGCGGCGACGCGCACCATTCCGATCGACGTTCCCGACTACGTAAAGCACCGCGGCCTGATCGACTGGGTCGCGCGTATCGCGGAGCTGACCGAGCCGGATCGCGTCGTCTGGTGCGACGGATCGCAAGCGGAATACGACCGCCTCTGCGACGCGATGGTCGAGCAAGGCACGATGGTGCGCCTCAATCCGGCGAAGCGGCCGAACTCGTTTCTCGCGCTGTCCGATCCGTCCGACGTCGCGCGCGTCGAGGACCGCACGTTCATCTGCAGCGAGCATCGCGACGACGCCGGCCCGACCAATCACTGGGTCGCGCCCGCCGACATGCGCGAGACGCTCGGCGGCCTCTTTCGAGGCGCGATGCGCGGCCGCACGCTGTACGTCGTGCCGTTCTCGATGGGGCCGCTCGGCTCGCCGATCGCGCACATCGGCGTCGAGCTGTCGGACAGCCCGTACGTCGTCGTCAACATGCGGATCATGACGCGCATGGGCCGCGACGTGCTCGGCGCGCTCGGCGAAGACGGCGAATACGTGCCGTGCGTGCACAGCGTCGGGCGGCCGCTCGCCGCGGGCGAGAGCGATGTCGCATGGCCGTGCAATCCGACCAAGTACATCGTGCATTTCCCCGAGTCGCGCGAGATCTGGAGCTTCGGCTCCGGCTACGGCGGCAACGCGCTCCTCGGCAAGAAGTGCTTCGCGCTGCGCATCGCGTCGACGATGGGCCGCGACGAAGGCTGGCTCGCCGAGCACATGCTGATTCTCGGCGTGACCTCGCCCGAGGGCCGGAAGTACCACATCGCCGCGGCGTTCCCGTCCGCGTGCGGCAAGACGAACTTCGCGATGCTGATCCCGCCGAAAGGCTTCGACGGCTGGCGCGTGACGACGATCGGCGACGACATCGCATGGCTCAAGCCCGCCCGCGACGGGCGCCTCTACGCGATCAATCCGGAGGCGGGCTATTTCGGCGTCGCGCCAGGCACGGGCGCGAAGACGAATCCGAATGCGCTCGCGACGCTCACGGAGAACGTGATCTTCACGAACGTCGCGCTGACGGAGGACGGCGATGTCTGGTGGGAGGGGCTCACCGACACGCCGCCCGCGCGGCTCACCGACTGGCAGGGCAACGCATGGACGCCGGAGATCGGCCGCGAGACGGGGCGCAAGGCCGCGCATCCGAACTCGCGCTTCACGGCGCCCGCGTCGCAGTGTCCGTCGATCGACGACGACTGGCAGAACCCGGCCGGCGTGCCGATCGACGCGTTCATCTTCGGCGGCCGCCGTTCGACGACGGTGCCGCTCGTCACCGAGGCGCGCGACTGGGTCGAGGGCGTCTACATGGCGGCGACGATGGGCTCGGAGACGACCGCGGCGGCGGCGGGGCAACAGGGCGTCGTGCGGCGCGACCCGTTCGCGATGCTGCCGTTCTGCGGCTACAACATGAGCGACTACTTCGCGCACTGGCTGTCGCTCGGCGAGACGCTCGCGGCGTCGGGCGCGGCGTTGCCGAAGATCTACTGCGTGAACTGGTTCCGCAAGGATGCGGACGGCCGCTTCGTGTGGCCGGGCTTCGGCGAGAACATGCGCGTGCTGAAGTGGATGCTCGACCGGATCGACGGCAAGGGCGCGGGCGTCGAGCATGCGTTCGGGCTCACGCCGCGCTACGAGGATCTGCATTGGGAGGGGCTCGCGTTCTCGCCCGCGCAGTACGCGCAGGTGACGTCGATGAATCCGGCCGAATGGCGCGACGAGCTCGCGCTGCACGCGGAGCTGTTCGACAAGCTGAGCGCGCGGCTGCCGGGCGCGCTCGCCGATACGAAGGCGAGGATCGAGTCGAGGCTCGGCGACTGAGCGGCGAAGCCGGGCGCGGCGCGAGCCGCGACGCGTGATGCGTGATGCGTGATAGGTGACGCGCGGCGCATCACGCGCGACGCGCGCGCCGCCGATCGATCGCGCGAAAGCGAAGAACCGCATGACGCAGCAGCGTTCGTGCGGTTTTTTGTTTCGCCGACCGCGCGCACGCGGCGGCGCGCGCGCAGCCGGCGGCAAGCGATTCGAGCGGGCGCCGCGCGCGGCCACCTTGGTTCGATGCGACAATCGTGCGCGCATTCGAACACCCAGGAGACACCGCCCATGAAGATTCAACGGATCGCCGTCGTCGGCGCCGGCGTGATCGGCGCGAGCTGGACCGCGTTTTATCTATCGAAGGGCTTCGACGTCGCCGTGACCGATCCGGCGCCCGACGCGCGCGCGCGGCTCGATGCCGCGCTCGCGAATTTTCTCGGCGCGCGCGCCGCGTCGCTCGCATCGCATCTCGCGTTCGAGCCGACGCTCGACGCCGCGCTCGACGGCGCGGATTTCGTGCAGGAAAACGGCCCCGAGCGTCTCGATTTCAAGCGCGACCTGTATCGACGGATCGACGCGTTGCTGCCCGCGCGCGTGCTCGTCGCGTCGAGCTCGTCGGGGCTCAGGATGTCGGACATTCAGAGCGCGTGCGGCGCGCATCCCGAGCGCTGTCTCGTCGCGCATCCGTTCAACCCGCCGCATCTGATTCCGCTCGTCGAGCTGGTCGGCGGCGCCGCGACGTCGGCGGACGCGATCGCGCAGGCCAAGCGCTTCTACGACGGTCTCGGCAAGGTGACGATCGTGCTCAACAAGGAGATGGCGGGCCACGTCGCGAACCGGCTCGCGGCCGCGCTCTTTCGCGAGGTGTATCACCTGGTCGGCGAAGGCGTGGTGAGCGTCGAGGACGCGGACAAGGCCGTGTCGTGGGGGCCCGGCCTGCGCTGGGCGTTGATGGGGCAGGGCCTCGTCTATCATCTCGGCGGCGGCGAGGGCGGCATCGCGCATTTCCTCGAGCATCTGTCGGGCCCGATGGCGAGCTGGTGGGACGATCTCGGCGCGCCGTCGTTTTCGCCCGACGTCGATCGCAAGCTGATCGACGCGCTGCGCGAGATTCAGGGCGCGCGCTCGATGCGGGAACTCGGCGCGGAGCGCGACCGCCTGCTTGTCGACCTGATCGACGCGCGGCGCGGCAGCTTCTTGCCCTGATCGCCGCGAGCGGTTCGCGCGGCGCGTGCTTCGGCGGCGACGGGGCGCGCGTCGCGTCATGCGCGGGCGCGAGCGGTTCGCCGCGCGATCACTGCTGTTCCCGCGCCCATGCGGGATCGGCCGCCGCGAGGCGGGCGCGGTTCGCGTCGATCGTCGCCTGGCTCGGCGGATAGTCGCCGTCCGGCGTCGGGATCACGCCGTCGCGGTACGCCTGGATCAGCTCGGCGCGCACCTGCGCGCGGGTCTTGCCTTGGGCCGCGTCGGACGTCGATGCGAGCGCCGACGTCGCGGTCAGCACGGACGCCGCGACGGCGGCGGCCGCGACGAGAAAGCGTAGCGTATTCATCGAAAGCTCCAGAAAGGTGACGGGATGGAAAGCGAAGCGCCATGACTTCGCGTTCCGTCGAGTCGCATTCTGGACGGGCGCGCCTGAGCGGACGATGACCGCATCATGGCGATTTTGTCAGGCGGCGGGCGAGGCCGCTCAGGCTGCGGAGACCATGGAGGCCGTGTAGGCGGCGCAGGCCGCTCAGGCCGCGGAGGCGGTGCGCGAGGCTTGCGGCGCGACGCGCATGTCCGAATCGGCGAAGCCGTCGCGCGCCGGAATCGCGCCGCGCGATCCGTTCGCGGCCAGCGATGCCGCCGCCGCTGACCGCTTTGCTCCGTCAGAACTCGTGCGCCGCCGCGACGAGCGTCGCCTCGAGCGCGAGCGCCGGGCGCGATGCGTTCGCGGGCCGGTCGATCACGTATTCGAGATCGCCGAGCGCGGGCAGATCGGCTTCGAGCTTCGCGAGCCCGTGCGGAATCACGTAGCCGGCGAACGCGCTGATGCCGAGCCCCGCGCTCGCCGCCGCGCGCAGCACCGCGATGCTGCTGCTCGCGACGGCGATCCGGTACGGCTGGCCGATCGCGTCGAGCGTCTCGAGCACGCGCTTGCGCGACACGCTCGGCTCCGGATGCAGCGCGAGCGGCAGCACGGGCTCGCGCCCCGTGAGCGGCGAATCGGGGCCCGTGCACCAGTAGAGCGGCTCGGTGCGGATCACGCGCCCGCGCCGGCTGCCCGCGATCCGCTTCGCGAACACCAGATCGTGCCGGCCGGCGTCGAGCGCGTCGAACAGCTCGCCGGACAGGCCCGTCGCGATCTCGAGCTCCACGTCCGGGTTGCGCTGCAGGAAGCTCGCGAGCGCGGCCGTCAGGTGCGTCAGCGCGAAATCTTCCGACAAGCCGAGCCGCACCTTGCCCGACAGCGGCGGCCCGCACACCGACGCGACCGCCTCGTCCATCAGCTCGAGGATGCGCACCGCGTAGCGGAACAGGGCCTCGCCGTTGGGCGCGAGCCGCACGTTGCGGGTGTCGCGCT
The DNA here is from genome assembly GCF_001524445.2 of Burkholderia savannae. Taxonomy (NCBI): domain Bacteria; kingdom Pseudomonadati; phylum Pseudomonadota; class Betaproteobacteria; order Burkholderiales; family Burkholderiaceae; genus Burkholderia; species Burkholderia savannae. The sequence goes on along the minus strand of NZ_CP013417.1, from coordinate 2,517,696 downwards.
CGAAGAGCGGCCGGTCGAGCAGCTCTTCGAGGCGGCGGATGTGCTGGCTGACCGTCGATTGCGACAGGTTCACGCGCTCGGACGCGGCGGTGAAGCTGCCCGTCTGCGCGACGGCGACGAAACTGCGCAGCAGTTCAGGCGGTAACGGACGCATTGCTAAACCCACTGAATCGAATTCGACAACTTCATAAATGGCCGCGGGCGGCGGGACTACGATGTGCGAGGCCCGGCCGTCGCGCCGCCCGCTTTTCGGGCGCGCGGCGTCGGCGGCTGCGCCGCCGCCAGTCTACGGCAAGCCGGCGCGGCGGGCCGCCGGGTCTTCACCCCGTCGCCGATGCATTGCCATTGCCGCCCGAGAACGCGCTCGCACGACGAGCCGCCGGGCCGCGGCGCTCGCGCCGCGACGATCCATCATCAGGAATCAGGAGACACGCATGATCATCTACGGAACCGCGCTGCTCGCGTTCTGCCATCTGGCCGGGCTCTTCCTCGGCGATCTGCTGGGCGCCGCGATCGGCGCGAAGACCAACGTCGGCGGCGTCGGCATCGCGATGCTGCTCCTCATCGGCCTGAAGCTCCATCTGCATCGGCGCGGCTGGCTGCCGAAGGAGACCGAGTCCGGCGTCGCGTTCTGGGGGGCGATGTACATCCCGGTCGTCGTCGCGATGGCGGCCAACCAGAACGTCGTCGCCGCGCTGAAGGGCGGGCCCGTCGCGTTGCTGTCGGCGGTGGGCGCGGCCGCCGTGTGCGCGGTCTGCATCGCGGTGCTCGCGCGCGTCGGGCGCGACGCGACGACGCTCGCGGCGCTGCCGCGGCCCGAAGAGAACTGAGCGGGAGCCGGCCATGATCGACATGCTCGGAAGAGTCGTCGCGCACAACGGGCTCGTCGCGTCGTTCGCGCTCGTCGGCTGCATCATGCTCGCGTCGGCGGCGCTGTCGAAGAAGCTCACGCTCGGCCGCGTGCACGGCTCGGCGATCGCGATCCTGATCGGTCTCGCGCTCGCGTACGTCGGCGGCGCGTACACGGGCGGCGAGAAGGGGATCGCCGACGTGCCGCTCTTCGCGGGCGTCGGCCTGATGGGCGGCGCGATGCTGCGCGATTTCGCGATCGTCGCGACCGCGTTCGAGGTGCAGCCCGCCGAGGCGCGCAAGGCGGGGCTCATCGGGCTCGCGTCGCTGTTGCTCGGCACGGTGCTGCCGTTCGTCGTCGGCGCGAGCGTCGCGCGCGCGTTCGGCTATTCGGACGCCGTCAGCATGACGACGATCGGCGCGGGCGCCGTCACGTACATCGTCGGGCCGGTGACGGGCGCGGCGATCGGCGCGAGTTCCGACGTGATCGCGCTCAGCATCGCGACGGGCCTCGTGAAGGCGATCATCGTGATGGTCGGCACGCCGTTCGCGGCGAGCTTCATGGGGCTGCGCACGCCGCGCGCGGCGATGATCTTCGGCGGGCTCGCCGGCACCGTGAGCGGCGTGAGCGCCGGGCTCGCCGCGACCGATCGGCGGCTCGTGCCGTACGGCGCGCTGATCGCGACGTTCCATACGGGCGTCGGATGCCTGCTCGGGCCGTCGCTGCTGTTCTTCGCGACGAAGGCGGCGGTGGGGGCGTGACGCCCGCGCGCGGGATCGCATGCGGCCGCGCCGGCCGATCCATCGCGCGCGCCACTGAGTCGCATCACGCAACGTCATCAATCGCCGCGGCGGCGCGGCTTACAATGCCGCAGAACCTACCGGACGGATACGCAGGAGGCGACTCTATGACGGGATGGAACGACGCCCGCGCCGCGCGCGCCGCGCGTCTCGCGGCGGCCGCGCCGCTCGCGCAGCGCAAGCGGGTGGCCGCGCGCGACGCGACCGCGCTGCTCGAGGCGGTGCTGCGGCCGGGCGAGCGCGTCTGCATCGAGGGTGACAACCAGAAGCAGGCGGATCTGCTCGCCGCGGCGCTCGCCGCCGTCGACAGCGCGAAGGTGCACGATCTGCACATGGTGCAATCGGGCGTCGTGCTGCCCGAGCATCTCGACGTGTTCGAGCGCGGGATCGCGAAGCGGCTCGACTATGCGTATTCGGGCCCGCAGTCGCAGCGAATCGCGAAGCTGCTGTTCGGCGGCAAGATCGAGATCGGCGCGGTGCACACGTATCTCGAGCTGTTCGCGCGCTACTTCATCGATCTGACGCCGCACGTCGCGCTCGTCGCCGCGGTGAGCGCCGACGCCGACGGCAACCTGTACACCGGCCCGAACACCGAGGACACGCCGACCGTCGTCGAGGCGACCGCGTTCAAGGACGGCATCGTGATCGCGCAGGTCGAGAAGATCGTCGATCGCGTGCCGCGCGTCGACATTCCGGGCGACCGCGTGCACTTCGTCGTCGAGGCGGGGCGGCCGTTCTACGTCGAGCCGCTCTTCACGCGCGATCCGGCCGGCATCACCGAGACGCAGATCCTCACCGCGATGCTCGCGATCAAGGGCATCTACGCGCGCTACGGCGTGAAGCGGCTCAATCACGGGATCGGCTTCAACACGGCGGCGATCGAGCTCGTGCTGCCGACCTACGGCGAGCGGCTCGGGCTCAAGGGCAAGGTTTGCACGCACTGGGCGCTGAATCCGCATCCGACGCTCATTCCGGCGATCGAATCCGGCTGGGTCGAGCAGATCCACTGTTTCGGCTCCGAAGTCGGGATGGACGACTACATCCGCGCGCGCTCCGACATCTTCTTCACGGGCGTCGACGGCTCGCTGCGCTCGAATCGCGCGTTCTGCCAGACGGCGGGCCTCTACGCGTGCGACATGTTCATCGGCTCGACGCTGCAGATCGATCTCGCGGGCCATTCGTCGACGGTGACGGCCGAGCGGATCGCGGGCTTCGGCGGCGCGCCGAACATGGGCAGCGACGCGCGCGGGCGGCGTCACCCGAGCGAGCCGTGGATCAAGGCGGGCGAGGAGGCCGATCCGGCGACGCCCGCGGCGCTGCGGCGCGGGCGCAAGCTCGTCGTGCAGATCGGCGAGACGTTCGGCGAGAAGAACGCGCCGATGTTCGTCGAGAAGCTCGATGCGCTGCGCCTGGCCGACAAGCTCGCGCTCGATCTCGCGCCGGTGATGGTGTACGGCGACGACGTCACGCACGTCGTCACGGAGGAAGGGATCGCGAATCTCTTGCTGTGCCGCGACGCCGACGAGCGCGAGCACGCGATTCGCGGCGTGGCCGGCTACACGGAGATCGGCCGCGGCCGCGACCGCCGGCTCGTCGAGCGGCTGCGCGAGCGCGGCGTGATCCAGCGCCCGGAGGATCTCGGCGTCGATCCGCTCGACGCCGACCGGCGGCTTCTCGCCGCGCGGTCGATCAAGGATCTCGTGCATTGGTCGGACGGCCTGTACGCGCCGCCGTCCCGATTCCGCAATTGGTGAGGAGCGTTTCGCAATGGAACAGTTGAACTATCGCCACGCCGCGCGCGCGCGCGCGAAGGGCGACGCGGCGTGGGCGATCGTCGGCGTCGTCGCGTCGGGCAATCTCGAAGTGCTCGTCGAGCGCGTGCTGCCCGACACCGAATGCGAAGTCGACATCCGCACGGCGGCCGCGGGCTTCGGCGACGTGTGGCAGGCGGTCGTCGCCGATTTCGTCGAGCGCCGCTCGCCGGGCGGGCTGCGCCTGTCCGTGAACGACGGCGGCGCGCGGCCCGACATGGTGTCGCTGCGGCTCGCGCAGGCCGTGCGCGCGATCGAAGGAGACGCGCGATGAACGCGGCGGCCACGGCAACGCATCCGAAGATCGCGCCGGCGGGGGCGAGCTGGTTCGAGGCGTCGGCGCGGCAGCGGCTCGCCGGGCTCGTCGACGCGGGCTCGTTCGAGGAATTCGTCGGCCCGCGGGCGCGGCTCGTGAGCCCGCATCTGCCGCTTTTCGGCTTGCCGCAGCAGTTCGACGACGGCATGGTCGTCGGCCGCGCGGCGCTCGGCGGGGCGCCCGTGCTGGTCGCCGCGCAGGAAGGGCGCTTCATGGGCGGCGCGTTCGGCGAGGTGCACGGCGCGAAGCTGACGGGCCTGCTGCGCGCGGCGCGCGAGCTGCGCTCCGTGCCCGTGCTGATCCTGTTCGACACGGGCGGCGTGCGGCTGCAGGAGGCGAACGCGGGCGAGATCGCGGTGTCGGAGATCGTTCGCGCGGTGATCGACGCGCGCGCGGCGGGCGTGCCCGTCGTCGGGCTCGTCGGCGGGCGCGCGGGCTGCTACGGCGGCGGCGGGATCATCGCCGCGTGCTGCTCGGCGCTCGCGGTGTCCGAGCAGGGGCGCATCGGCGTGTCCGGGCCGGAAGTGATCGAGAGCCGGCGCGGCGTCGACGAGTTCGACTCGCGCGATCGCGCGCTCGTCTGGCGGACGATGGGCGGCAAGCATCGGCGGCTCGTCGGCGGCGCGGAGTGCTTCGTCGACGACACGATCGACGCGTTTCGCGACGCCGCAATCGCGCTCGTTGCGCAGGCGCGCGCGGGCGCGGCGTTCGGCACGGCGACGCTCGAGGCCGAGCACGCGCGGCTCGCCGGGCGCATCGCGCGCTTCGGCGGCTGCGAAGACGCGCTCGACGTGTGGCGCGCGCTCGGCGCGAGCGACGCGAACGCGATTCCGTCGCTCGACGGCGCGGCGTTCGCGGCGTTGGCCGGCCGCTTGACGGAGGTGCGCGATGACGCTCGATGACGTGCTCGCTTCGCTGTTTCCGTCGGGCCACGACGTCGCGATCGACGCCGACGGGCTGCTCGCCGGGCACGGCGCGCTCGCGGGGCGCACGGTCGACGTGATCGGCGTCGCGCGGGGCGCGGCGCTCGGCGTCGACGGCGCGCTCGCGCTCGCCGAGCGCGTGCTCGCGACGATCGGGCGCGGCGGCGAGACGCCGATCCTCGTGCTCGTCGACGGCGACAGCCAGCGGATGAGCAAGCGCGACGAACTGCTCGGCCTGAACGAATGCCTCGCGCATCTCGCGAAGTGCCTGCTGCATGCGGACGCGCTCGGCCATCCGACGATCGGCTTGCTGTACGGGCATGCGGCGGCGGGCGCGTTCATCGCGACGGCGCTCGCGACCCGCACGCTCGTCGCGCTGCCGGGCGCGCAGCCGGAGGTGATGGATCTGCAGGCGATGTCGCGGGTGACGAAGCTGCCCGTCGACGTGCTGCGCGAGAAGGCGCAATCGACCGCGGTGTTCGCGCCGGGGCTCGAGAACTTCGCGAAGACGGGCGCGGTCGACGCGGTGCTCGATCCGGCGCGCTCGCTCGCCGAGCAGTTGGCCGGGATCGTCGCGCGGCCGACCGATCGCGCTGATCGGCGCGACCGCGTCGGCGCCGAGCGCGGCGGCCGGCCCGTCGCCGCCGACGTCGCGCAGCGCGTGCATGAGCTCGCCCGCGCCGGCCGCTGACGCGCCGCTCGTGCGGCACACGCTCGTGCGCGTGCGCGCCGACGCGTGGCGCGCGCTGCTCGCCGCGCGCGACGGCGCCGATGCGCTGCCGTACGTGCGCGATTGGGCCGCGCGCGGCTGGCCGCTGATCGTGCGGCGGCGCTCGCCGTGCGATGCGGGCATTCCGCTCGGGTTGCCGCTGCCGCCGTCGGCGGGCAAGCGTCGCGTCGCGCTTGCGGCCGTGCGCGAGCAGATCGACGCGGTGTACGCGCTGCCGGCGCTCGGCGACGTCGAGCATCGGGCGCCGCCCGCGTGGCGGCCGACGCTTGCCGGGTTGCGCGCGCTCGCCGACGCGCATCGAGTCGACTGCCGGGTGTTCGGCAGCCTGGCGTGGCAGACGCTGACGGGGCTGCGCTATGTGGGCGACGGGTCGGATCTCGATGTCTTGTTGATGCCGTTGCGCTCGGAGCCGTCGCTGTCGCTTTCGACGTCGCTGTCTGCGTCGATGTCGTTGTCGACGTTACCGGCACCGTCGATGTCGCCATCGCCATTGCCTTTGTCTTTGCAGGTATCGTCGCTGACGGCATCGGCATCGGCATCGGCATCGGCATCGGCATCGGCATCGGCGTCAGAACGGGAGGCTACATCGTCGTTTTCGATTTCATCGCGGCGCGACGCGATCGCGCCGTTTCTCGCGGCGCTCGCCGAGCTCGACGCCCATGCGCCGATGCGCATCGACGGCGAGCTGCTGCGTGCGGACGGCGCGGGCGTGAACTGGCGCGAGCTGCACGCGGGCGAGCGCGAAGTCGCGATGAAGACGGCGACGGGCGTCGAGCTTTGCGAGCCGGCGGCATTTCTGGACGCGTGGCGATGAAGCGGCGCGCATCCTCGGTATGGACGGCGGTGTGGTGCGGCGAGGCGCGTCGCGAGCCGGTACGCGCGCTTGACGGGGCGGGCGGGGCGGATACGCTGCTGAATGCGTCGAATGCGTCGAATGCGTCGAATGCGTCGAATGCGTCGAATGCGTCGAATGCGTCGAATGCGTCGAATGCGTCGAGCATCGCCGCGATACCGGACATGCGAATCCTCCGGCATACGCCGTCCGCGCACAACGCGCGCGATCGATCCGATGCGCGAGCCGTCGCGGAGCGTTTCGATCATTCGACACCCGAGTCGCACCGGCGAACGTCGCCGGCGGCAGCGACGATCGGCGCCCACGCGACGCGCTGTCTTCGCCTCGAAATCGACACGTGGCCGAAGCCCGGTCTCGTGAGCCACGTCGACGCGGGCAGCCACGACGACATGACGGCCGGCACCTTCTACCGCAGCGCGGCGGCGCTCGCCCGCTACTTCGCCGAGCTCGCCGCGGCGGGCGCGCACGACGCCGGCATGCCGGCGCTGCGCAAGATCGGCCTGCGCGCGGAGCACGCGATGCTCGCGGCGACGGGCGGCGTGAACACGCATCGCGGCGCGATCTTCGGGCTCGGCCTGCTTTGCGCGGCCGCGGGCCTGCGCGCGTCGGCGGAGCGCGGGCGATGCGCGGGCGCGACGCTCGGCGCGCTCGTCGCCGCGCGTTGGGGCGGCGAGATCGTCGGCGGCCCGCGCCTCGCCGGCAGCCACGGCGAACGCGCGGGGCGTCGCTACGGCGTCGGCGGCGCGCGCGCGGAGGCGGCGGGCGGCTTCGCGAGCGTGTATGCGATCGGCGTGCCGGCGCTGCGCGAAGCCGCGCGGCTCGCGCCGGGCGACGCCGAGGCGGCGCGCGTGCACGCGTGCTTCGCGCTGATCGCCGCGGTCGACGACACGAACCTCTTGCATCGCGGCGGCCGCGACGGCCTCGACTTCGCGCAGCGCACGGCGCGCGAATTTCTCGCGCGGGGCGGCGTGGGCGCCGCCGGGTGGCGCGCACGCGCGGCCGCCGCGCATCGCGCATTCGTCGCGCGCCGGCTGAGCCCGGGCGGCGCGGCGGATCTGCTCGCGATGAGCCTGTTCGCCGCCGCACTCGACGCGCCGCCGCTGCCATGACGATCGCGATTCTCTGTTCGGGGCAGGGCGGCCAGCGCGCCGGCATGTTCGAGCTGACAGCCGATGTGCCGCAAGCCGCGCCGCTCTTCGCGCATGCGGCCGCGCTCCTCGGCGCCGATCCGCGCGAGTGGGCGCGCGACGCCGGCGACGATGCGTTGCGCGAGAACTTCGCCGCGCAGCTCGTCTGCACGCTGCAGGCGCTAAGCGCGATGACGCGGCTCGACGCGCTGCTGCCGCGCCGGCGCTGCGTCGCGGGCTACAGCGTCGGCGAGGTCGCCGCATGGGGCGTCGCGGGGCTCGTCGACGCGCGCGACGCGCTCGATCTCGTCGCGGCCCGCGCGCGCGCGATGGACGCGGCGAGCGACGGCGACGCGCGCATGCTGTTCGCGCGCGGCCTGCCGCGCGACGCGATCGACGCGTTGTGCACGGCGCACGGCGCGGCGGTCGCGATCGTCAATCCGGGCGACGCGTACGTGCTCGCCGGCCCGCGCGCGGCGCTCGACATGCTCGCCGCGCACGCGCGCGAGAAAGGCGCGGCGCGCGTCGCGCCGGTCTGCGTTCGCGTCGCGTCGCATACGCGCTGGCTCGATGCCGCGGTGCCGCGGTTTCGCGCGGCGCTCGCCGACGTGCGGATCGCGCGCGCACCCGTGCCCGGCACGCGGCTTTTGTCCGGCATCGACGGCGCGCCGGTGCTCGACGTCGCCGCCGGCGTCGACAAACTCGCGCGCCAGATCGCCGAGCCGATCGACTGGGCGGCGTGTCTCGCGGGCTGCGTTGAAGCGGGCGCGCGCGCGTTCGTCGAGCTCGGTCCGGGGCGCGCGCTCGCCGACATGGCCGCCGCCGCGTATCCCGCGCTGCCGGCGCGCAGTCTTGCCGATTTCCGCTCGTGGGACGGCGTGCGCGCATGGTTTTCCCGCGTCGATCCCGGCGCGTAGCGCGCATGGCGTGCGGGCGCGGCGATGCGTCGCCGCGCGCTTTGTCGACGAAACGGTTTGCAACGATGGGGGAGGTGGCTACAATTGCCGCCCCATGACATACCGCGTTCGTTTCGCTCCCGTCTTCTCGTCCGTTTGCGCACTGCTCTACGCGACGTCCGCGCCCGAATTCGCGCGCGCCGCGCAGATTCCGTCGCGCGATGCCGCGCTCGGCGCGTACTTCGACGCCGATGCGAGCTCGACCGAGATCGAGGTCGAGTTGATTCGGCTCGCGCGCACGCGCGTGCTGGTCGCGGGCGGCGCGTCCGTGCCTGCGGCCGTTGCGTCGGCGCTGTGCGCGGCGCGCGGCCGCGGCGTCGACGTGCGGGTCGTGCTCGACCGGACGGGGCGCGCGACGAAGTACAGCGGCGCGGCGTTTCTCGCGAGCGCGGGCGTCAGCGTCGCGCTGAGCGAGCGCGTGTCGAACGCGCACGGGCCGTTCGTCGTCGTCGACGACGCGGTCGTGCTCGGCACCGCGAGCTTCGCGCAGACGCGCGACGCGCGCGGGGCGGGAAACTTCAACGTTTTCTATCGCGCGCCGCAGCTCGCGCAGTCGTATGCGACGGAATTCTGGCGGCTGTACGGCCTGGCGCGCCGATAGCGGGCGACGGCGGCCGCGCGGCGGCGCGGCGCGAGAACGGCGGGGCGTCGACCGAGAACTGCGGCGCGACGCCGGGCGGCGCCGCGCCGGCGCGCGCGCTTCGATGCCCGACATCGCCGACATCGCCGACATCGCCGACATCGCCGACATCGCCGACATCGCCGACATCGCCGACATCGCCGACATCGCCGACATCGCCGACATCGCCGACATCGCCGACATCGCCGACATCGCCGACATCGCCGACATCGCCGACATCGCCGACATCGCCGACATCGCCGACATCGCCGACATCGCCGACATCGCCGACATCGCCGACATCGCCGAGCCGGTCAGACCGGCACGACCGAAAAAGCGGACAAGGCCGGCAAGACCGCCGCAACCGGTTCCGCCTCGCGCGGCCGCGCCGCCGTCGAAGCGGAGGGCGGCTGGCGGGCAATCGCGTTCGCTTGCACAATAGCCGCTCGATAGCGAGGATGTCGATGCACGAACGACCGCAGATCACGGCCGAGACGACACGGTTTGCCGCGCTGGACGGCCGACTGTTGACGGGGACTTTCCATGCGCCGGGCACGCCGGGTGCGAGCAACGGGCGCAGCGTGCTCGTGAACGGCGCGCTCGGCGTGCCGCGCGGCTTCTACGAGCGCTACGCGCGCTTCCTGGCCGGCGACGGCTTCACCGTGCTGACCTACGACTATCGCGGCGTCGGCGATTCGCGCAAGCCGCCGGCCGAAGCCGACACGGCGACGCTGCGCGACTGGGGCGAAGCCGATCTGCCCGGCGCGCTCGACCATCTCGCCGCGCGCGCGCCGTCGCATCGGCTGCTCGCGGTGGGGCACAGCGTCGGCGGGCAGATGTTCGGCCTCGCGCACAACAACGGCCGTGCGGCGGCGCTGTTGTCGATCTGCTGCCCGAGCGGCTACTGGCGGCTATGGCCGTGGCCGCGCCGGCCGCTGCTCGCGGCGCTGTGGTTCGGCGTCGTGCCGGCGCTGGGCGGCGTGCTGTCGCATCTGCCGGCGCGGCGCCTCGGCCTGGGCGGCGGCGCCGACCTGCCGTCGGGCGTGATGCGCGAATGGGCGCGCTGGAGCCGCCATCCCGACTATCTGATCGACGGCGCGGGCCGTCCGCTGCGCGAGCATTTCCGCGATTATCGCGGCCGGATTCTCGCGTACACGGTCAGCGACGACTGGATGGCGCCGCCCGCCGCGGTGCAGGCGCTGCATCGGCTCTATTCGAGCGCGCAGATCGAGCACCGCGAGATTTCGCCGGACCGCCGGCAGCATGCGATCGGTCACTTCGGCTATTTTCGCGACGATAATCGCGCGCTGTGGCCGCTCGGCGCGGCGTGGCTGCGCGAGCAGTGAGCCGCCGGGGCGGCAGCGCGCGTGATGCCGTGCCGCAAGCGGGGAGCCACGCGCCACACGCCACACGCCACACGCCACACGCCACACGCCACACGCCACACGCCACACGCCACACGCCACACGCCACACGCCACACGCCACACCACACGCCACACGCCACACGCCACACGCCACACGCCACACGCCACACGCCACACGCCACACGCCACACGCCACACGCCACACGCCACACGCCACACGCCACACGCCACACGCCACACGCCACACGCCACACGCCGACCGCGCCGCGCGAATCCGGTTCCCGCATTTCACGAGCGCCCGCTAGGGCCTGTTCCCGCTAATAACGGGCTTGCGCTGGCCGCCAGAAGGGCCGAGCGCAAGGATTGCGACGAAGCGAATACTCGACGTATTCGCGAGGAGCATGGCGCAGCGATCGGCCCTTCTGGCGGCCAGCCCCTCGACGGATTTTTTTGATCACGGGAACGTGCCTTTGCGCCCGCATGGCGGCGTTGTTCGTCGTTGCAATTGCGACCGCTATTGCGCCTCCTCGCTCCTTGCCCTGCGGGCGCAAAGGCACGTTCGCAAGCCCGTTATTAGCGGAAACAGGCCCTAGGCGAAGCGGGCGCGACGCGCTAAAGTCGACGCTCCCCACGTCAAGCGGAGCATTACCGATGAAGCTGATTGGCATGCTGGATTCCCCATTCGTGCGGCGCGTCGCGATATCGGCGAAGCTGCTCGGTTTGCCGTTCGAGCACCGCTCGATATCGGTGTTTCGCCAGTTCGACGAGTTCAAGTCGATCAATCCGCTCGTGAAGGCGCCGACGTTCTTCACCGACGACGGCACGATGCTCGTCGATTCGTCGCTGATCGTCGATTACCTCGACCGGCTCGTCGCGCCGCAGCGGCGGCTGATGCCCGACGATCTGCCGGCGCGCGTGCGAGCGCTCGAGCTCACCGGTCTTGCGCTCGCGGCGGCCGAAAAGACGGTGCAGGTTGTCTACGAGCATGGCCTGCGGCCGGGCGACAAGCAGCATCAGCCTTGGCTCGACCGCGTGCTCGGCCAGCTCGACAGCGCATACGGCGCGCTCGACGCGCGCATCGCGGGCGCGGGCGGCTGGCTCGTCGGCGAGCGGATCACTCAGGCGGACGTGACGGTCGCCGTCGCGTGGCGCTTCACGGCGTTCATGAAGCGCGATTACCCGGACCTCGCGCGCATCGATCCGGCGCGCTATCCGGCGCTCGCTGCGCTGTCCGCGCGCGCGGAGGCGCTGCCGGAGTTCGAGAGCACGCCGCTCGATTGAGCGGCGCGAGCCGCGGCGCAATCGGCTTCCCATACGTTGCGTGACGCTTGATGCGCGACGCGGCATCCTGAACGCGGACTGCGGACTGCGGACTGCGGACTGCGGACTGCGGACTGCGGACTGCGAATGGCGGACTGCGAATGGCGGATCACCAACTACCGATAACCGACTACCGATAACCAGTCACTAGTCACCGGTCACCGGTCGCGGCTCACCGATCCGAATGGCGCCCGGCCAGCCGGAATCGAGCGCCGCGCGGAACGCCGCCGATTTCGGCAAGCCGGCTGCCGCCGCGCGCAAAAAAACGGAGGCGGTCTCGCCACGCCGCCCGGGCGTCGCGAAACCGCCTCCGCGGTTCGTCATCGAAGGGCGCGCCTCCTAAGCGGTCGCGCGACGATGCTTACGCACGCAGCGCGGCGGCGGGCGCGTAGCCGCCGTCGTCGCGCTCGGCCGCCTCGCGGCGCTTGATTTCTCGCGCGAGCGCATGCGCCTCGCGGTGCGACGCGACGGCGGGCGGCGAGCCCTTGAGCGGCTGGCGCGCGCTCTCGGGCAGCGCGAGCACCGAGATCGCGCCGATCACGGCGGCGCCCATCAGGTAATACGCGGGCATCATCAGGTCGCCCGTCGCGTCGACGAGCCACGCGGCCGCGAGCGGCGTCGTGCCGCCGAACAGCGACACCGACACGTTGAAGCCGATCGCGAGCGCGCCGTAGCGGATCTCGGTCGGAAAGAGCGCGGGCAGCGCCGACGGCATCACGCCCGTAAAGCACGACAGCAGCGCGCCGAGGATCAGGAGGCCGCCGAACACGAGCGACGTCTCGCCCGTGCGGATCAGGAGCAGCGCCGGAATCGCGAGCGCGAAGAGCCCGATGCAGCCGGCGAGCATCACCGGCTTGCGGCCGATCGCGTCGGACAGCCGGCCCGTCGCGAGCGTCATCGGCATCATCAGCACCATCACGATCAGGATCAGCACGAGGCCGTGCGCCTCGTCGAAATGCAGCGTCGAGGACAGATAGCTCGGCAGATACGACAGCGCCATGTAGTCGGCCACGTTGAAGATCAGCACGAGGCCGACGCACAGCAGCAGCGCGCGCCAGTGACGCACGAGCTGCCGGCGGAAATGCGCGTTCGGCACTGCCTTGTCCTGCGCTTCGCGCGCTTCGGCCTGGCGCTTGAACGCGGGCGTCTCCTCGAGCTTCATCCGGATGTAGAGGCCGATCAGGCCGAGCGGGCCCGCGATCAGGAACGGCACGCGCCAGCCCCACGACAGCAGCGCGTCGTGCGACATCGACGCCGTCAGCAGCGCGACGACGCCCGCGCCCATCACATAGCCGATCAGCGTACCGAACTCGAGGAAGCTGCCCATGAAGCCGCGGCGCTTGTCGGTCGAGAACTCGGCGATGAAGGTCGCCGCGCCGCCGTATTCTCCGCCCGTCGAGAAGCCCTGCACGAGGCGCGCGACGAGGAGCAGCGCGGGCGCGAGGAGGCCGATCGAGTCGTAGCTCGGGATGAGGCCGATCGCGAACGTGCCGACCGCCATCATGATCATCGTCATCGCGAGCACGCGCTGGCGGCCGATGCGGTCGCCGAGCGGCCCGAACACCATTCCGCCGAGCGGGCGCACGAGGAACGCGGCGGCGAACGTGCCGAACGTCGCGAGCAGCTGCGCGGACGGGCTGCTCGACGGGAAGAACACCTGGCCGAGCGTGACCGCGATGTAGCTGTAGACGCCGAAGTCGAACCATTCCATCGCGTTGCCGAGCGCCATCGCGCCGACCGCGCGCTTCAGGAGCCCTTGGTCGACGACGGTGATCTCGTGGGGGGCGGCGGACGCGCCGTCGGCGGACGCGATTGACGAGGAAGACGGGGCGGATGTTGCAGTCAAGGTCGAAAACTCCTGTGACGGCGGCCGAATCGCGCGAGGGGACGCGCGGTTCGCCACGGTTTGCCGGAGAGTGCGGTTCGCGATCGAACGAGGGTCGCGAGCGTGAAAGGGCGCATGAAGCGCTTAATCCGAAAGGAAGCCGATCCGGCGCGGACCCGATGGTCGTCGCGCACTCGCACTCGTGAGAAAGGCCGCCGTACGGGGACGGTCGGCCAACCGGCGCATCGCGTGGCGCTCGCGGCCGGCTGAATACCCTTCAAGGGCGTTGAAACGAAAAAAGCGGCCCGAAGGCGTGCTTTCTTGTGAGCGAAATTCCGGTCGATCCACTGCGGCGCAACGCCGAACGGCCGGGCGACCGAAATAAATGGCAGACGTAGACTGTTGAAAGAAGTGACATATTAGCACGATGGCGGAGGATCGTGCAAATTGACGCGCGGGCGCCGGTTTCTCCGGTGTCGGCTCGGGTATGATCGCGCTCGTTGCCGCGGCGTTGCGCGGCGTTTTCGACCCGCGCGTTGCGCGCCTCCGGACATGCTCCCACTCGCGAAGATCGCCGCGCTTTTCGTATTGACCGCCGTCGCCGAGATCGTCGGCTGCTACCTGCCGTGGCTCGTGCTGAAGGCCGGCAAGCCGGCCTGGCTGCTCGTGCCTGCGGCGCTGTCGCTTGCGCTCTTCGCGTGGCTGCTGACGCTGCATCCGGCCGCCGCCGCGCGCACGTACGCGGCGTACGGCGGCGTCTACATCGCGGTTGCGCTCGCCTGGCTGCGGATCGTCGACGGCGTGCCGCTGTCGCGCTGGGATGCGGCGGGCGCGGCGCTCGCGCTCGCCGGAATGTCGGTGATCGCGCTTCAGCCGCGCGGGTGAGGCCGGGGCATGCGGCGGTGCGCGCCGGTTCGCGTCGCAGCGGGCGGTGCGGGCGATGCGGCGGCGAAAATCCGGGCGGTGCGGGGCGCGGTCTCCATGATCGGCGCGCGCCGACGGCCGGCGAGCCGCGCGGCGGCCGGGGTCGAGCACGGCGAGCGTCGACTAATCGCACGTGCGCATGATTCGGCCGAGCGGCGTTCGTTGGGCTGCGCGCTTGCGCCGTCGCGACGGCGCGCCGCGCACATTTCCGGCTGATGGTCGATCGAACGTCGCATGAAGTCGGGCATCCGCCGCGCCGCGTGCCGCGCGGCGGCCGTCCGTCCGGAGAGCGGCCGATCGCGATTCAAATCGATTGCGGCGAGATTCGATTGCGGCCAGGTTCATCGTCGAGCGCGCGGCCGGCGGCGTGCGGCGGCCATGCGGGCTCCGATGATTCGCATGCGGCGCCCGACCCGCGGTGGCACATGAACGTGGCGCTGGCGCCGTGCGGCTCGCCGCGCCCTCGCGGCCGCGGATCAGCGGCAGATACCGCGCCCTGCGGCGCGGCCACGCACGCGTCGGCCGGGACGCGGAAAGGCTGAAAAGCCCAAAAGCCCAAAAGCCGAGGCGCCGTCAGGCTTCGCCGGGCGTTTCCTTGCGCCACACGCACGCGCCCTTGACCGATTTGTCGAGCGCATCGAGCTGCGCTTCGTGCTCGGCGAGCTCTTCGTCGGTCGCGGCGAGCACCGGCAGGTCGAGCCCGCTGAACGCCATCCTCGGCTCGTCGCCGTTGCGGTGCTTGTCGCCGGCGTCGTCGAGCATGTCGATGACGAGGCTCTCCTGTCCGCGGGTCATCGCGAGATACACCTCGGCGAGCAGCTCCGAGTCGAGCAGCGCGCCGTGCAGCGTCCGGTGCGCGTTGCTGATGTCGAAGCGGTCGCACAGCGCGTCGAGCGAGTTGCGCTTGCCGGGGAACATCTGCTTGGCCTGCACGAGCGTGTCGATCACGCCCGCGCAGTGCTCGGTGAAAGGCGGCAGGCCGAGCAGCGAGAACTCGGCGTCGAGAAAGCCGACGTCGAACGGCGCGTTGTGGATGATGAGCTCCGCGTCGCGGACGAAGTCGCGCAGCTGGTCGACGATTTCCGCGAACTTCGGCTTGTCGCTCAGGAACTCGGTCGTGAGCCCGTGTACCGCGAGCGCGCCCGGGTCGCTGTCGCGCCCGGGGTTCACGTAGAAATGCAGGTTGTTGCCGGTGAGCCGGCGATTGAGCAGCTCGACGCAGCCGACTTCGATGATGCGGTCGCCCGCGCGTGCGTTGAGGCCGGTGGTTTCGGTATCGAGAATGATCTGGCGCATGTCGGAAAAACGGATGTCGGGTCAGTCGGGGAGCGAACAAGGGCGCGCGAGCCGGCTCATGCCTGCTCGAGCGATTCGACGCCGCGGTTCGCGAGCGCGTCCGCGCGCTCGTTTTCCGGGTGGCCGGCGTGCCCTTTCACCCAGCGCCATTCGACGTCGTGCTGCGCGACGAGCGCGTCGAGCTTCTGCCAGAGGTCCGCGTTCTTCACGGGCGTCTTCGCGGCCGTGACCCAGCCTTTCTTCTTCCAGCCGTGAATCCACTCGCTGATGCCCTTCTGCACGTACTGAGAATCGGTGTGGACGACCACCTTGCACGGGCGCTTGAGCGCCTCGAGCGCGGAGATCACCGCGGTGAGCTCCATCCGGTTGTTGGTCGTGCCGGCTTCGCCGCCGAAAAGCTCCTTCTCCTGCGTGCCGTAGCGCAGCAATGCGCCCCAGCCGCCGGGGCCCGGATTGCCCTTGCAGGCGCCGTCGGTATAGATGTCGATGGTTTGCAACGTCATGAATGTTCTTGGTGAGTGGTCGGGGTGGCGGCGGGCGTGAGGCCCGGCGCGAGCACCGGCTTTTTCATCTTGATCGGACCGACGAGTCGCATCCCGCGCACGCGCTTGATCGCCGTCACCATGTAGACGGCGCCGAAGATCGGCCACCAGCGGTCGCCCGCGGCCTCCATGAACGCATAGCGGGACAGCCACTTGTCGGTGGCGAGGGGCGGCCGGTAGCAGCCGAAGCGGCCGCGCTCGAGATCGAAGCCGAGCAGCTTGATCCAGTCCTTCAGCCGGATGAACGTGATCTGGTCGCGCGTCGCGGGGACGAACGGCCGGCTCGCCATCTTGCCGACCGATTGCCGCGCGCCCCAGAGGCTCAGCGAATTGAAGCCGGTGATCACGAGTTGGCCTTCCGGCATCAGCACGCGTTCCGCCTCGCGCAAGAGCCGGTGCGGATCGGACGTGAATTCGAGCGTGTGCGGCATCACGATGAGATCGACGCTTTGCGACTCGAACGGCAGGTCGAGCAGGTCGCACCACACGGTGCTGCGCCCGGCGGGCGCATGCTCGGCGCTGTGCGCCTCGCGCGCCCACGGGTAGTGATAGGGCGCGCTCGCGCCGCTCGCCGGATCGAGCACGAGGCCGCGGCACGGCATGCGGTTCTCGCGCAGCGCGTCGAGTTGCGGCAGCCCGAGCTGCAGCGCGTGGAAGCCGAACACGTCGGACACGGTGCGGTCGAGCTGCGCTTGCTCCCAGCCGAGCACGTAGCGCCCGGGCGGGGAGTCGGTCCAGGCGGGCCAGTCTATAATCGAACGGTCAGACATATCTCGGTGGTTGCGCGCCCATGAACGAGCTGGAATACGTGCCGGTGCCGGCATTCGACGACAACTACATCTGGCTCGTGTCGGACGGCAGCGATGCGGTCGCCGTCGATCCGGGCGAAGCCGCTCCGGTGCGCCGTCATCTCGACGCGCGAGGCTGGCGGCTGACCGCTATTTTACTCACGCACCACCACGGCGACCACGTCGGCGGAGTGGCCGAGCTGCTCGCGACCGCGCGCGAAGGCGAGCCGGTCGCGGTATTCGGCCCTGCGCACGAGGCGATCGAGCACGTCACGCGCCGCCTCGCGGGCGGCGAGCGCGTGCGCATCGGGTCGCCCCAGCTCGAATTCGACGTGATCGACGTGCCGGGCCACACGCGGGGCCACATCGCGTACTTCCAGCCGGCGGGGCGGGCGAATGCCGCGCCGCACCTCTTTTGCGGCGATACGCTGTTCTCGTGCGGCTGCGGCCGCCTCTTCGAGGGCACGCCCGCGCAGATGCTCGCGTCGCTCGACGCGCTCGCGGCGCTGCCGGGCGACACGCGCGTGCATTGCGCGCACGAATACACGCTGTCGAACATCAAGTTCGCGCTCGCGTGCGAGCCGGACAACGCGGCGCTCGCCGCGTGGCGCGACGAAGCGCTCGCGCGCCGCGCGCGCAACGAGCCGACGCTGCCGACGACGATCGCGCACGAGCGTGCGGTGAACCCGTTCCTGCGCGCGGACAGCCCGTCGATCCGCGCGGCGCTCGAAGCGCAGCTACACGAGGCGGTGCCGGACCGGCTCGCCGCGTTCGCGCTGATGCGCGAGTGGAAAAACCGTTTTCGTTGAACCCTGGGAGCGATCGGGTCAAGCTCAAGCGGAATCTAGGGAGTCGGCCCCAAATACCCGATTTAGCAGGTTTTTTCGGCCTTTTTGTTGACGCGAAGCACGCACTTTCGTACTATCGCCTGCAATTTCCAGCTGTTGGAAGCCGAGATTTTCATGCGATTCCTCCTCAGTGCGCTGTTGGTCCTCACGCTCGCCGCCTGCGCGGGCACGGGACCGACCGCCCAAAATCCCGCGGCCGCCGACCCGCAAGCCGCTTCGGATTACTTGCGCAAGTCCGCCTCCGCGAAAGAAACCGTCGACGTCGACAAGCAATCGGTCGGCGATCTCACCACCGCCGACAGCGATCTCTGGGCGCGCATCCGCCGCGGCTTCCAGATGCCCGACCTGCAGAGCGACCTCGTCGACATGCAGGCGTCGTGGTACGCGCAGCGTCCCGACTACGTGCAGCGGATGACCGAGCGTTCGCAGAAGTATCTGTACCACATCGTCGAGGAGCTCGAGTCGCGCCATATGCCGACCGAGCTCGCGCTGCTGCCGTTCATCGAATCGGCGTACAACCCGCAGGCGCTGTCCGTCGCGAAGGCGGCGGGGATGTGGCAGTTCATGCCGGCCACGGGGCGCACGTACAACCTCAAGCGCAACATGTGGCAGGACGAGCGGCGCGACGTGCTCGCGTCGACGAGCGCCGCGCTCGACTACCTGTCGCGCCTGCATGACATGTTCGGCGACTGGTATCTCGCGCTCGCCGCGTACAACTGGGGCGAGGGCAACGTGCAGCGCGCGATCGCGCGCAACCAGGCGGCCGGCTTGCCGACCGACTACCAGAGCCTGCGGATGCCGAACGAGACGCGCAATTACGTGCCGAAGCTGCAGGCGGTCAAGAACATCGTGATGAACCCGCAGCAGTTCGGCCTCGCGCTGTCGGAGATCCCGAACCACCCGTATTTCGTGACGGTCACGACGTCGCGCGACATCGACGTGACGGTGGCCGCGAAGCTCGCGAACCTGCCGCTCGACGAATTCAAGTCGCTCAACCCGTCGTTCTCGAAGCCGGTGATTCTCGGCGCGACGCAGCCGCAGATCCTGCTGCCGTTCGACAACGCATCGGCGTTCGAGAAGGGCCTGAAGTCGTACGGCGGCCAGCTGTCGTCGTGGACCGCATATACCGTCACCGAGCGTTCGCGGCCCGCCGCGATCGCGGAGAAGATCGGCGTCGACGCGGACACGCTGATGCAAGTGAACAAGATTCCGGCCGGCATGCGGCTGAAGCCCGGCTCGACGATCGTCGTGCCACGCACCGACGACGACGACGAGGACATCAGCGCCGACGTCGCCGAGAACGGCGCGCTCGCGATGGAGCCGGACGTGCCGGACACGCGCAAGATGCTGATTCGCGTGCGGCGCAAGCAGTCGATGGAAGCGCTCGCGAGCCGCTACGGCGTGTCGGTCGCGCAGCTGCGCGCGTGGAACCGCACGCGCCGCGCGGTCGTGATGCCGGGCCAGACGATGGTGCTGCACGTGCCGGTCGGCCGCGCGGTGCCGGCCGAGCCGGGTCCGGAGCGGATCGCGACGTCGGTGTCGGGCGGCCACATCGAGCGCGCGAGCCTGCATACGGGCGGCAAGGCGAGCCGCGGCCGCAAGGCGGCGCCCGTGGCGTCGAAGGCGCCGGCGAAGGCCGCGAAGAGCAGCGCGAAGGCCGCGCCCGCGAAGGCCGCGAGCCACAAGGCGAAGAAAAAGTAAGACGAAATGGCGTGCGCGCGGCGGGGGCTTTCCGGCCGCCGGCGCGTAATCGACTACCATCGCGCAACGCCGTCACCCGGGTGACGGCGTTTTCGTTTGTGCGCGCCGCGCCGTGGGTCCGCCGGCCGGCCGCTTCACCGGTGAAGTGTGATGTCCCTTGTGCAATTTCGCGTGTTCGCGCTGTTCGCGATCGGCTATTTCGTTTCATACGTGTTTCGCGGCGTGAATCTCGGCTTCGCGCCACTCATCACGCGCGACCTCGGCTTGTCCGCTGCCGACCTCGGCCTGCTGACGAGCCTCTATTTCCTCGGCTTCGCCTGCGCGCAGATTCCGGCCGGCGTGCTGCTCGACCGCTACGGTCCGCGCCGCGTGAGCGCCGTGCTGCTGCTTGTCGCGGCGGCGGGCGCGTGGGTGTTCGGCGCCGCGCACGACATCGGCACGATGATGGCCGGGCGTCTTTTGATCGGCGTCGGCGTGTCGGTGTGCCTCGGCGGCGCGTTCAAGGCGCTCGCGCAGCACTTCCCGGTCGCGCGGCTGCCGCTCCTGAACGGCTTCGTGATGGCGGTGGGCGGCCTGGGCGGCGTTGCGGTCGGCTCGCCGCTCGAATGGCTGCTCGGCTTCGCCGGTTGGCGCGCGGTGTGCGCGGGGCTCGGCGCGTTCACGGTGGCGGTGGCGGCCGCATTGTGGGCGTTCGCGCCCGACGCGCGACAGAGCCGCCACGATACGAGTGTCGCCGAGCAATTCGCCGGCACGTGGCGAATCGTCACGAACCGCACCTTCTGGAAGATCGCGTCGTTCTCGGTCGTCACGCAGGGCGTGTTCTATGCGATGCAGTCGCTGTGGGTCGGCGCGTATCTGCGCGACGTGAGCGGCTTCGCGCCGCGCGATGCGGCCGCGCTCGTGTCGGTGCTCGGTTTCGCGATGATGGCGGGCTGCGTCGGTTTCGGCGCGGCGGCGCGCGGACTCGAGCGGCGCGGCGTGTCCCTC
The DNA here is from genome assembly GCF_001524445.2 of Burkholderia savannae. Classification (NCBI taxonomy): domain Bacteria; kingdom Pseudomonadati; phylum Pseudomonadota; class Betaproteobacteria; order Burkholderiales; family Burkholderiaceae; genus Burkholderia; species Burkholderia savannae. Next base: position 2,497,114 of record NZ_CP013417.1, on the reverse strand, counting down.
TACGCGTTCTGCGGCTTCGGAATGGCGCTCTTCGTCGCGACCCAGGTCGCGATCATGCTGCGCGCGCCGCTGCCCGCCGCCGTGCTGTGGGCCGCGTACGGGGTGTTCGGCGGCGTCGGCATCCTGAGCTATGCGGTGCTCGCCGAGTATTTTCCCGTGCATCTGATCGGCCGCGCGAACACGACGCTCACGCTCGTCATCTTCGTGCTGATCTTCGGCTTCCAGGTCGGGGTGGGCGCGATGCTGTCGCATTGGCCGACGCATGCGGGGCATTATCCGGCGGCCGCGCATCTGAGCGCCTGGAGCGTGCTCGTCGCGCTGCAGATCGCGAGCGCGGTGTGGTACGTGCTGCCCGACCGCGCGCTCGACAAGCCGGCCCGGCACGCGGGCTGATGCGCGTGCCGCCTGCTGCGGGCCAAGCAGTGGGCATGGACCGCGCTACGCGTTGCCATTGCCGGCGTGGTTCGCCGCGTGACATACCGCATTGGCGAATGCGATGCCGCGGGCGGTCGCGCACCGTCGCCGGCGCGCGGAGCGCTTCAACTGCGCCGATCGACGTACTCGATGTACCCGCGCCCGCCCGCAGGGCGGCCGTCGCGCTCGCCTTCCCATCGATAGCCGCCGACATAGCCGGTGCCGATGCCGAACAGCATCGGCGTGTCGACCGTCGCGTCGATGGCGAACAGATTGCGGCCATGCCGGTCGCGCACGCGCCACGTGAACGTCTCGGGCAGTCTCATCTCGTTGCCGTCCGGCGCGACGGCCGGCCGCGCCTGCGCGCTCAGCACGCGGAAATGGACATCGGCGTCGAGCCGGTGTGCGCATTGGCCGACGACGCGCAGATACGCGCTCGTCAGCGCCGAATGGCCGTCGACCTGAATGTGCGCGAGCAGCAACTGCGTGTCGGCGTCGAGGTCGATCACCTGATAGCTGAACACGTTCCACGGCAGCTTCGCGGCTTTCGGGAGGAAGCGGTTGTAGAGCAGGTACGGCGACGTGCCGCGCGCGTATTCGTAGGTGCAGAGGCCGGACACGGTGATCGCTGTGCCGCCGTGCTCGATCGTGCCCCGATAGCGGGTGACGAGCGCGATGTGTTCGTAGAAGCGGCCTTTCGCGAACCATGTAACGTCGCCTGTCGCGGTGAGCGCCAGATCGACCGCGAAGCCGTCGCGGCGGCTTTTGAGCCGGAACTCCGGGTAGCGGCCGCTCAGTTCCAGGTCGCCGCCGAGGCGCAGCAGGCTGCCGTCGGCGTGCCACTCGGTGTCACGCGGTATCGAGTAGTGCGTGAAATGGCGATCGACGGCGGCCGCCGTGCCGTGCACGAGCGTCGCGGTTTGCAGCGGGCCGTCGCCCGGCGCGGCCGCGAAGTCGGTGTCGAACACGCGCATGCCGGCGCTGCCGAGGATGATCGCGGTGGCCATGAATTGATGCGGCGCGGGCAGGTCCGGAATCATGATCCCGTAATGCACGAGGCCGAATCGGCGTGCGCCGCCGTCCGGCGCGAAGGTCATCGGCACGGGCAGTCCGTGCTGCACGGATGGTTCGACCGGCCGCAGAATCTGCGTGGCGACTTTGGTGAACAGATAGCCGCGCAATCCTCGCCAGCCGCGGTGGCGATGTTTGCTGTCGATGAGCGGCAGGGCGGGGGTGGTGCCCGGGGGCGGGGCGAGGGGGGTGCTCATGTCGTCTCCTGTTTGTCGCGCGAGCACGGCGTTGGGTGCGCGTGTGTGGCGAAGCGCCAGCGGCTTCGCAGTCGTCGAATATGTCGCCGATGCGATGGCCGCGTACTCGGCCTCGCGACCGTGGCCGGCGAGCGGCGATCGCCGGTGATTGGGCGTGCGGGAAAGATCGCATTGAGCGTTACATTGTGCAATGGCATATTGGGCGCATTCCGAACATTTGAGGCCATCTTGACCGTCAAGCTCGCCCACTGGGATTTCGTCCGGCCTGTCGGGACGACGCGCGTGCTCGTCGACGTGGGAGTCGAGCAGGGGATGGCCGTCGACCGGTGCCTGGGCGGCAGCGGCATCCCCTTCGATCTGCTCGACAAGCTGGACGCCGCAGTCGCCGCCACGCAGGAACTGTGCATCATCCGCAATCTGATGCGGCTGCTGGGGCCGGACTTTCCGCTCGGCATCGAGATCGGCCGGCGCTATCACGCGACCGCCTACGGTGTCTGGGGGTTCGCGCTCATGAGCAGCGCGACGTTCGGCGACGCCGTGTCGGTCGGCTTGCGCTACCTTCAATTGACGTCGACCTTCTGCGACATCCGGCCGACCGTGCGCGGCGAGGATGCGACACTCGTGATCGGCGATCGCGACCTGCCCGGCGACGTGCGCGACGTGCTGGTCGAAATCACGGCGGCCGCGCTGATCACGCTGCAATTCGATCTCGATGCGACGAACTTGCCGGTCAAGCGGCTTGCGCTCAAGATGGAGGCGCCGCCGTACGCGGACCGCTTCCGGGCGCTGTTCGGCGTGTCGCCCGAGTTTGGCGCGGCGGAAAACGCGTTGTCGGTCGACGCGCGTTGTCTGAATCTGAAGCTGCCGCAGCGCAACGCGCTGACGCGGCGGCAATGTGAAGACGAATGCCGGCGCGTGCTCGAGCGGCGTCGTCGACGCGAGGGATGGGCGGGGCGCGTGCGCTGGCGTCTCGCGGGCGATCCGGCGCGCGGCCCGACGATGGACGTGCTCGCGGCCGAGTTCGGCGTGAGCGTGCGCACGTTGCGGCGGCGGCTCGCGGACGAGGGGACGGATTACGAGGCGGTTGTCGACGAGGTTCGCGAAACGCTCGCCGAGGAATTGCTCGTGACCACGACGCTCACCGTCGCGGAAGTGTCGGAGCGGCTCGGCTATTCGGAGCCGTCCGCGTTCGCGCGCGCGTTCCGGCGCTGGAAAGGGGTGCCGCCGAACGAATTCCGGCGGTCCGTGTGAAGGCATGCCGCGTGCGCGCCGCGGCGGTGCGCGGCCGATGGCCGACATCGGCGGCGTTGCGGCCGATGTCGGCGCGGCCGTGGTTTCGGCGCACAGCCGCCCCGGCGGGCGCGAGCCCGCACGAAATGCGCCGATCGATTGAAGATAAGGCCAATTTCACGCTATAATTTGAAAGTTTGTGCTAATCAACCTCGCACCCTAGCGCCTACCTCCTTCATCCCGTTCGTCCGCCGCACGCCGCTTGACGCAGGCGATGCCGCGAAACCCGCGCCCGCGCGCGCCGTTTCGCGCTCGACCGCAAGCCCGCGCGCGCAAGCGCCCACGCGCGCCGTGATGCGTCACGCGGCCCGCGAGCGCGCGGCAGGATAGACAGGTCGGCGGCAAGGGTGTCCCCCAAGGAGCCCCCCGTGTTGCCGTCTTTTTCTCCCGCATTGCTCGCACTCGCCGACGGCACGGTCTTTCGTGGTTATTCGATCGGCGCGGCCGGCCATACGATCGGCGAAGTCGTGTTCAACACCGCGATCACCGGCTATCAGGAAATCCTCACTGATCCGAGCTATGCACGCCAGATCGTCACGCTGACCTATCCGCACATCGGCAACGTCGGCGTGAACGCCGAGGACGTCGAGGCGACGAAAGTCCATGCCGCCGGCCTCATCGTGCGCGATCTGCCCGCGCTCGCGTCGAACTTCCGGATGGAGCGCACGCTCGGCGATTACCTGCGCGACGAGGGTGTCGTCGCGATCGCGGGCATCGACACCCGCAAGCTGACCCGCATCCTGCGCGACAAGGGCGCGCAGAACGGCTGCATCCTGACGGGCTCCGACGACGAGGCGAAGGCGATCGCGCTCGCGCGCTCGTTCCCGGGCCTGGCCGGCATGGATCTCGCGAAGGTCGTGTCGACGGCGAAGCCGTTCGAATGGAAGCAGACCGAATGGCGCCTCGGCAGCGGCTACGGGATGCAGGAGACGCCGCGCTACCGCGTCGTCGCGTACGACTTCGGCGTGAAGTACAACATCCTGCGCATGCTTGCCGAGCGCGGCTGCCACGTGACGGTGCTGCCCGCGCAGGCGAGCGCGGCCGATGCGCTCGCGCTCAACCCGGACGGCATTTTCCTGTCGAACGGCCCCGGCGATCCGCAGCCGTGCGATTACGCGATCGCCGCGACGAAGGAATTCATCGAGCGCGGCGTGCCGACCTTCGGCATCTGCCTCGGCCACCAGATCATGGGCCTCGCGGTCGGCGCGAAGACGCTCAAGATGAAGACGGGCCACCACGGCGCGAACCATCCGGTGAAGGATCTCGGGAACGGCCGCGTCGTGATCACGTCGCAGAACCACGGCTTCGCGGTCGACGCCGATTCGCTGCCCGCGAACGCGCGCGCGACGCACGTGTCGCTGTTCGACGGCACGCTGCAGGGCTTCGAGCTGACCGACAAGCCCGCGTTCTGCTTTCAGGGCCACCCGGAAGCGTCGCCCGGCCCGCATGACATCGGCTATCTGTTTGACCGCTTCACCGCGCTGATGGACGCGGCGAAGACGCGCAGCGCCTGAGCCCATCGCATCGATCACGGAGTCTCGCATCATGTTCGGCCACGCACTCGGTATCACGGATCTCTGGACCTACGTGTTCGGAGTAGTGTTCATCATTCTGCTGCCGGGGCCGAACTCGATGTACGTGCTGTCGCTCGCCGCGCAGCGCGGCGTGAAAACCGGCTACCGCGCCGCGTGCGGCGTGTTTCTCGGCGACGCCGTGCTGATGGTGCTGTCGGCCGCGGGCGTCGCGTCGCTGCTGAAGGCGAACCCGCTGCTGTTCTCGGTCGTCAAGTACGGCGGCGCCGCGTACCTGCTGTACATCGGCGCCGGCATGCTGCGCGGCGCGTGGCGCAAGCTCGCCCGGCCCGCCGACGCCGACGCCGGTGCCGACGTGCAGCGCGCGGTCGACGGCGAGCGGCCGTTTCGCAAGGCGCTCGTCGTGAGCCTTCTGAATCCGAAGGCGATCCTGTTCTTCATCTCGTTCTTCATCCAGTTCGTCGATCCGACTTACGCGCATCCGGCGCTGTCGTTCGTCGTGCTGGGCGCGATCGCGCAGCTCGCGAGCTTCCTGTATCTGAGCACGCTGATCTTCACGGGCGCGCGTCTCGCCGATCATTTCCGCCGCCGCCGCAAGCTCGCGGCGGGCGCGTCGGGCGGCGTGGGCGGCCTGTTCGTCGGCTTTTCCGTGAAGCTCGCGCTCGCGACGATGAGCTGAGCGCCGCCCGTCGTTCGCGCATCAACGATTATTTTTTGAATCTCAAGAGCCATGCCAAAACGCACAGACATCAACAGCATCCTCATCATCGGCGCCGGCCCGATCATCATCGGCCAGGCGTGCGAGTTCGACTATTCGGGCGCGCAGGCATGCAAGGCGTTGCGTGAGGAGGGCTACAAGGTCATCCTCGTCAACAGCAATCCGGCGACGATCATGACCGATCCGAACACGGCGGACGTCACGTACATCGAGCCGATCACGTGGGAAGTCGTCGAGCGCATCATCGCGAAGGAGCGCCCGGACGCGATCCTGCCGACGATGGGCGGCCAGACCGCGCTCAACTGCGCGCTCGACCTGCATCACCACGGCGTGCTCGAGAAGTACGCGGTCGAATTGATCGGCGCGTCGCCCGCGGCGATCGACAAGGCCGAGGACCGCCAGAAGTTCAAGGACGCGATGACGAAAATCGGCCTCGGCTCGGCGAAGTCCGGCATCGCGCACTCGATGGAAGAGGCGCTCAAGGTGCACGCGGACATCGCGGTGGCCACGGGCGGCAGCGGCTATCCGGCCGTGATCCGTCCGTCGTTCACGCTCGGCGGCTCGGGCGGCGGCATCGCGTACAACCGCGAGGAATTCGAGGAGATCTGCAAGCGCGGCCTCGACCTGTCGCCCACGCGCGAGCTGCTGATCGAAGAGTCGCTGCTCGGCTGGAAGGAATACGAAATGGAAGTCGTGCGCGACCGCGCCGACAACTGCATCATCGTCTGCTCGATCGAGAACCTCGACCCGATGGGCGTGCACACCGGCGACTCGATCACGGTTGCGCCCGCACAGACGCTCACCGACAAGGAATACCAGATCCTGCGCAACGCATCGCTCGCGGTGCTGCGCGAGATCGGCGTCGACACGGGCGGCTCGAACGTGCAGTTCGCGATCAATCCGAAGGACGGCCGCATGGTCGTCATCGAAATGAACCCGCGCGTGTCGCGTTCGTCGGCGCTCGCATCGAAGGCGACGGGCTTTCCGATCGCGAAGGTCGCGGCGAAGCTCGCGGTCGGCTACACGCTCGACGAGCTGAAGAACGAAATCACGGGCGGCCAGACGCCGGCGTCGTTCGAGCCGACGATCGACTACGTCGTCACGAAGATCCCGCGCTTCGCGTTCGAGAAGTTCCGCGAAGCGGATTCGCGGCTGACGACGCAGATGAAGTCGGTCGGCGAGGTGATGGCGATCGGCCGCACGTTCCAGGAGTCGTTCCAGAAGGCGCTGCGCGGCCTCGAGGTCGGCGTCGACGGCCTCGACGAGAAGACGACGAGCCGCGACGAGATCATCCGCGAGATCGGCGAGCCGGGTCCGGACCGGATCTGGTACGTGGGCGACGCGTTCCGCGTCGGCATGTCGCGCGAGCAGATCTTCGAGGAGACGGCGATCGATCCGTGGTTCCTCGCGCAGATCGAGCAGATCGTGCTGAAGGAGAAGGCGCTCGCCGGCCGCACGCTCGCGAGCCTGACGAAGAACGAGCTGCACTACCTGAAGCAGGGCGGCTTCTCCGACCGCCGCCTCGCGAAGCTGCTCGGCGCGACGCCGCAAGACGTCCGCAAGCGCCGTCTCGAACTGAACGTGCGCCCGGTCTACAAGCGCGTCGACACCTGCGCGGCCGAGTTCGCGACGAAGACGGCCTACATGTACTCGACCTACGAGGAAGAGTGCGAGGCGCAGCCGACCACGAACAAGAAGATCATGGTGCTGGGCGGCGGCCCGAACCGGATCGGCCAGGGCATCGAGTTCGATTACTGCTGCGTGCACGCGGCGCTCGCGATGCGCGAGGACGGTTATGAAACGATCATGGTCAACTGCAATCCGGAAACGGTGTCGACCGACTACGACACGTCCGATCGCCTGTACTTCGAGCCGCTCACGCTCGAGGACGTGCTCGAGATCGTCGACAAGGAAAAGCCGGTCGGCGTGATCGTCCAGTACGGCGGCCAGACGCCGCTGAAGCTCGCGCTCGATCTCGAGGCGCACGGTGTGCCGATCATCGGCACGTCGCCGGACATGATCGACGCGGCCGAAGACCGCGAGCGCTTCCAGAAGCTGCTGCAGGATCTCGGCCTGCGCCAGCCGCCGAACCGCACCGCGCGCGCCGAGGGCGAAGCGCTCGCGCTCGCCGACGAGATCGGCTATCCGCTCGTCGTGCGGCCGTCGTACGTGCTCGGCGGCCGCGCGATGGAAATCGTCCACGAGCCGCGCGACCTCGAGCGCTACATGCGCGAGGCGGTGAAGGTGTCGAACGATTCGCCGGTGCTGCTCGACCGCTTCCTGAACGACGCGATCGAATGCGACGTCGACTGCATCTGCGACGGCGACGCCGTGTTCATCGGCGGCGTGATGGAGCACATCGAGCAGGCGGGCGTCCACTCGGGCGACTCGGCATGCTCGCTGCCGCCGTACTCGCTGTCGAAGGAAACCGTGGCCGAGCTGAAGCGCCAGACGGGTGCGATGGCGAAGGCGCTGAACGTGGTCGGGCTGATGAACGTGCAGTTCGCGATCCAGCAGGTGCCCGCCGACGCGAATTCGGCGGACGGCTCGAAGCAGGACATCATCTACGTGCTCGAAGTGAACCCGCGCGCATCGCGCACGGTGCCGTACGTGTCGAAGGCGACGAGCCTGCCGCTCGCGAAGATCGCGGCGCGCGCGATGGTCGGCCAGAAGCTCGCGCAGCAGGGCGTGACGAAGGAAGTGGAGCCGCCGTACTTCAGCGTGAAGGAAGCGGTGTTCCCGTTCATCAAGTTCCCGACCGTCGATCCGGTGCTCGGGCCCGAGATGCGTTCGACGGGCGAAGTGATGGGCGTCGGCACGACGTTCGGCGAAGCGCTTTTCAAGTCGCAGCTCGCGGCGGGCTCGCGCCTGCCGGAGTCGGGCACGGTGCTGCTGACCGTGATGGATGCGGACAAGCCGAAGGCGGTCGAGGTCGCGAAGATGCTGCACGACCTCGGCTATCCGCTCGTCGCGACGCGCGGCACGGCCGCCGCGATCGAGTCGGCGGGCGTGCCGGTGAAGGTCGTGAACAAGGTGAAGGACGGCCGTCCGCACATCGTCGACATGATCAAGAACGGCGAGATCGCGCTCGTGTTCACGACGGTCGACGAGACGCGCGCGGCGATCGCCGATTCGCGTTCGATCCGGATGAGCGCGCAGGCGCACAAGGTCACGTATTACACGACGATGTCCGGCGCGCGCGCGGCAGTGGAGGGCCTGCGCTATCTGAAGAACTTGGAAGTCTATGATTTACAAGGCCTGCACGCTCGCCTAAACTAAGCCTCCAGTTACCTGTCGAAGCAATACGTGCCGCGATTAAGCGGCGTTTCCGATGTTTCGGAAATGCGCTTAATCGCGGTGATTTTTTTTATAGCCGTTTTAGCTATTGAGTCGTTTATGAGCACCATTCCGTTGACGAAGCGTGGCGCAGATCAACTGCGCGATGAACTGCAGCGCCTGAAGTCGGTCGAGCGGCCGGCCGTCATCAACGCGATCGCAGAAGCGCGCGCGCAGGGTGACCTGTCCGAGAATGCCGAGTACGACGCCGCAAAAGAAAAGCAGGGCTTCATCGAGGGACGTATCGCCGAAATCGAGTCGAAGCTGTCGGCCGCGCAGATCATCGATCCGACCGCGCTGGATGCCGACGGCCGTGTGGTGTTCGCGGCGACGGTCGAGCTCGAGGATCTCGAATCGGGCAATACCGTCAAGTACCAGATCGTCGGCGACGACGAGGCCGATCTCGATCACGGCCTGATCTCGGTCAGCTCGCCGATCGCGCGCGCGCTGATCGGCAAGTCCGAAGGCGACGTCGCGGCGGTTCAGGCGCCGAGCGGCGTGCGCGAGTACGAAATCATCTCGGTGCTGTACATCTGATGTCCGGTTCCGCGGCGCCGCACCGGCTGTTTCGCCTGCTGGCGACGATCTGGGTCGGCAGTCTGCTGACGATCGGCTATGCGGTGGCGCCGGTGCTGTTCGCGACGCTCGATCGGGCGACGGCGGGTTCCGTCGCCGCGCGCCTGTTCAACATTGAGGCGACGATCGGCGCGGTGTGCGGCGTGCTGCTGATCGGCTTGTCGAATCTGCTCGTGCGGCGCGGCCACGATTCCTACCGCCGGCTGCGCCGGCTGCTGGCCGCGATGCTCGGCTGCGTGCTGGTCGGCTATTTCGCGTTGCAGCCGTTCATGAACGCGCTGCGCGTCGCGGCGCTCGAGGCGGGCACCGACGTCGGCCATTCCGCGTATGCGGGGCGCTTCGCGCTCCTGCATGGCGTGTCGAGCCTCTTTTATCTCGTCGAGAGCCTCGTCGGCGTGTGGCTGATCTGGCGGCTGCCGGGGCACGGCGGCTCGAGCCCGCTTGGCGGCGCGCGGCGCGCATAGCCGGCGCATATCATCCGGCGCGGCGCACGCGCGCGCTGGAAGCGCGGGCTTGCCCGGCCGGCGATCCGGCCGTGTGGCAAGCCCGAAGGCGATTACTTCTCGTTCTGGTGCTGGCGCTTCGCGCTCGACTGGCGTTTTTTCGCGCGCTTGACGTTGCCGCCCGCGGTCACGCGTTCGTTGCCGAGCACGCGCACTTTCTCCGGCTTCGGCCGGCGGACGGCGGGCGCGTTCGGCGATTGCTTCACCACCTTGACGACGCGCGGCGCGCGGCCCTTCGCGTCAGCCGACGGCGCGGCGCCCGCGCGGGCGGCCTCGCGCGCGCTCGGCACGCCGCGGCGGCCGCGCGGCGGCGCCTCTTCGGCCTGCTCGGGCTTCCAGATCACGAGCAGCTTGCCGATGTGCTGGATCGGCGCGGCATTCAGGCGGTCGCAGATTTCGTCGTAGATCGCGACGCGCTCGTCGCGCTCGTCGCCGAATACGCGGATCTTGATCAGCTGGTGCGCGGCGAGGTGGACTTTGATCTCGGCGAGCACGGCATTGGTAAGCCCTTCTGCGCCGATCAGCACGACGGGCTTGAGCGCATGGGCTTCGGAACGCAGCGCGGAGCGCTCGGCGGGGGAAAGCGAAAGGGCGGGCATCGGAATGAGGAATTCGAATCAAATTGACGGCGGGCGAGCCGGGAAGAGCGGCAAAGCTTTTCCGCGGCGGCGCGCCGAAACCACGTAAAATCGCGGCTTGGGCCCGTCGGGGCCGAAAGCCGCGCCAATAAGTCCCGTATTATCCGCCAAAAGTGCGGCTTCACGAAGCAATCGGCAGCAATCTCTCCATCGCATGGCAAAGAACCGCTTTAACCAATCCTGGTTGCATGACCACATCAACGACCCGTACGTCAAAATGGCGCAGCGGGAGGGCTATCGCGCGCGCGCCGCGTACAAGCTGAAGGAAATCGACGAGCAGGACAAGCTGATCCGTCCGGGCCAGGTGATCGTCGACCTGGGCGCCGCGCCGGGGAGCTGGAGCCAGTACGCGCGCAACAAGCTTGCGCGGGGCTTGCGGCGCGACGCGGTGCGCGAGGGCGGGATCGACGGCACGATCATCGCGCTCGACATGCTGCCGATGGAGCCCATCGCCGACGTCCATTTCATCCAGGGTGACTTCCGCGAGGAGGACGTGCTGCACCAATTGGAGGAAGTCCTCGCCGGGCGCCCGGTCGACCTTGTAATTTCCGACATGGCCCCCAACCTGTCCGGCGTGGCGGTCGCGGATGCGGCGCGGATCGAGCATGTCTGCGATCTGGCGCTCGAATTTGCGCAAAACCATCTGAAACCGGATGGGGCCCTTTTGGTGAAGTGCTTCCACGGCAGCGGCTACAGCCAGATTGTCGAGAAATTCAAGCACCAATTTAAAACGGTGGCGCCGCGCAAGCCAAAAGCTTCCCGCGACAAATCGTCCGAAACGTTTATTTTGGGTCGGCATCTGAAGCAACCGCGCTGAAGGTGGCATGGCGCGGCAGGATGCGCCGGAGCCCTTGCCAGTCGTGCCGCGCGCCTATCGGCGCGGTAGCGAATCCTTATGGCGAGGGGCTGCGGACTGGATTAGAATGCCTGAGGAGCGCCGCAAGGCAAATGTAGGCGCTCGTCTATGAGTGAAGGAGTGGTGCTTTGAACAACAATATGTTTTCGAAGGCAGCAGTGTGGCTCGTGATCGCACTGGTGCTGTTTACGGTGTTCAAGCAGTTCGACAAGCCCCGCGTCCAGGAAGGCGTCTCCTATTCGCAGTTCATGGATGACGCGAAGAACGGCAAGATCAAGAACGTCGTCGTGCAGGGGCGCAACCTCACCGTCACTCCCGCGGATGGTCAGAAATATCAGATCGTGTCGCCGGGCGACATCTGGATGGTCGGCGATCTGATGAAGTACGGCGTGCAGGTCAGCGGCAAGGCCGACGACGAGCCGAACGCGCTCGTCTCCGCGCTCTACTACCTCGGTCCCACGCTGCTCATCATCGTGTTCTGGTTCTACATGATGAGACAGATGCAGGGCGGCGGTAAGGGCGGGGCCTTCTCGTTCGGCAAATCCCGCGCGCGGCTGATCGACGAGAACAACAACGCGGTCAACTTCTCCGACGTCGCCGGCTGCGACGAAGCGAAGGAGGAAGTGTCCGAGCTCGTCGATTTCCTGCGCGATCCCCAGAAATTCCAGAAGCTCGGCGGCCGCATCCCGCGCGGCGTGCTGCTCGTCGGGCCTCCCGGCACCGGTAAGACGCTGCTCGCACGCGCGATCGCGGGCGAGGCGAAGGTGCCGTTCTTCAGCATCTCGGGCTCGGACTTCGTCGAAATGTTCGTCGGCGTCGGCGCGGCCCGCGTGCGCGACATGTTCGAACAGGCGAAGAAGCATGCGCCGTGCATCGTGTTCATCGACGAAATCGACGCGGTCGGCCGTCACCGCGGCGCCGGCATGGGCGGCGGCAACGACGAGCGTGAGCAGACGCTGAACCAGATGCTCGTCGAGATGGACGGCTTCGAGGCGAACTCGGGCGTGATCGTGATCGCCGCGACCAACCGCTCCGACGTGCTCGACAAGGCGCTGCTGCGTCCGGGCCGTTTCGACCGCCAGGTCTACGTCGGCCTGCCGGACATCCGCGGCCGCGAGCAGATCATGCGCGTGCACCTGCGCAAGGTGCCGATCGCGAACGACGTCGACGCGGCGGTCATCGCGCGCGGCACGCCGGGCTTCTCGGGTGCCGATCTCGCGAACCTCGTCAACGAGGCCGCGCTGTTCGCGGCGCGCCGCGGCAAGCGGATCGTCGAGATGCAGGATTTCGAGGACGCGAAGGACAAGATCTTCATGGGGCCGGAGCGCAAGTCGGCCGTGATCCGCGAGGAAGCGAAGCGTGCGACCGCGTACCACGAGTCGGGCCACGCGGTGATCGCGAAGCTGCTGCCGAAGGCCGATCCGGTCCACAAGGTCACGATCATCCCGCGCGGCCGTGCGCTGGGCGTCACGTGGCAACTGCCGGAGCATGACAACGAGACGTATTCGAAGGACTACCTGCTCGATCGCCTCGCGATCCTGTTCGGCGGCCGGGTGGCGGAAGAGCTGTTCCTGAACCTCGTCAGCACCGGCGCGTCGGACGACTTCAACAAGGCGACGCAGACCGCGCGCGCGATGGTGGCCCGCTTCGGGATGACCGACGCGCTCGGGCCGATGGTCTACGTCGACGACGAGAATGACGGCGGCCCGTTCGGCCGAGGCTTCACGCGCACGATTTCGGAAGCGACGCAGCAGAAGGTCGACGCGGAAATCCGCCGCGTGCTCGACGAACAGTACGGCCTCGCGCGCCGTCTGCTCGATGAGAATCGCGACAAGGTCGAGGCGATGACGGCTGCGCTGATGGAGTGGGAAACGATCGACGCCGATCAGATCAACGACATCATGGAAGGGCGTCCGCCGCGCTCGCCGAAGAGCGCGCCGCCGGCCGGCGATCCTTCGTCGGGCGGTTCGTCCGGCGCCGAAGTCAAGCCGGGCAACGCCACCGCGCCGGCATAAACGATCGCGGATTTCGTTCACGGGCTGGTGCGGCTGTCACACCGGCCCGTTTTGCTTTCTTGCCTGACGCATTTCATCGCTTCCCATCGCGTTCGATCCGACGCCCGAGCTCGTGTCCCATCCCGATTCCGCTTTTCCCGTTCCCGAACCGCTTCAATGCGGCCGCTTCACGCTGACCTTCGAGCGCCCCCTCGTGATGGGGATTCTCAATGTCACGCCCGATTCGTTCTCCGACGGCGGCCGCTATGTCGTTCGTGACGCTGCGCTCGCGCAGGCGGAGCGAATGATCGCCGAGGGCGCCGACATCATCGACATCGGCGGCGAGTCGACGCGGCCCGGCGCGCCGCCCGTGCCGCTCGACGAGGAGCTCGAGCGTGTGATTCCGCTCGTCGAAGCGCTGCGCGGCATGAATGTGCCGCTGTCGGTCGACACGTACAAGCCTGCCGTGATGCACGCGTCGCTCGCGGCGGGAGCCGATCTGATTAACGACATCTGGGGCCTGCGCCAGCCGGGCGCGATCGACGCCGTGCGCGACAGCGCGTGCGGCCTTTGCGTGATGCACATGCTCGGCGAGCCGCAGACGATGCAGGTGCACGAGCCCGACTATCGCGACGTCGTCGCCGACGTGCGTGCGTTTCTTGCCGAACGGGCCGACGCGCTGGTGCGGGCGGGCATCGATTTCCGGCGTATCAGCGTCGATCCGGGGTTCGGTTTCGGCAAGTCGGTGATAGAACACAACTACGCGCTGCTCGCGCATTTGCCGTTCACTGCGCCGACGCGGCCCGACGGGCGCGCGTATCCGATTCTCGCGGGCATGTCGCGCAAGTCCATGCTGGGCGCGCTGATCGGCAAGCCGGCGCCCGAGCGCGTCGCGGCGAGCGTCGCCGCGGCGGTTTGCGCGGTCGAGCGGGGAGCGGCGATCGTGCGCGTGCACGATGTCGCGGCGACCGTCGACGCACTGAAAGTATGGAGCGCCGTGCGCGATGCCGCGCGGCTAGCATAAGTCGAAACAAGGAGGAAGGTTCTACATGGGACGTCGTTATTTCGGCACGGACGGCATTCGCGGCAAGGTCGGCGAGGCGCCGATCACGCCCGATTTCGTGTTGCGGCTCGGCTATGCGGCGGGCAAGGTGCTCGCGAGCGCGTCCGGGCGCGCGGCGTCGGGCGCGCGCCCGACGGTGCTGATCGGCAAGGACACGCGCGTGTCGGGCTACATGCTCGAAGCGGCGCTCGAGGCCGGCTTCTCGGCGGCGGGCGTCGACGTGATGCTGGCGGGGCCGATGCCGACGCCGGGCGTCGCGTACCTGACGCGCGCGCTGCGACTGTCGGCGGGCGTCGTGATCAGCGCGTCGCACAATCCGTATCACGACAACGGCATCAAGTTTTTCTCGGCTGACGGCAACAAGCTGCCGGACGAAACCGAGGCCGCGATCGAAGCGTGGCTCGACAAGCCGCTCGAATGCGCGCCGTCGGACGGGCTCGGCAAGGCGCGGCGTCTCGACGACGCGGCCGGCCGCTACATCGAGTTCTGCAAGAGCACGTTCCCGGCGGCGTTCGATCTGCGCGGGATGAAGCTCGTTGTCGACTGCGCGCACGGCGCCGCGTATCAGGTCGCGCCGCACGTGTTTCACGAGCTCGGCGCGGACGTGATCCCGATCGGCGTCGCGCCGAACGGCTTCAACATCAACGACGGCGTCGGCGCAACCGCGCCCGATGCGCTGATGCGCGCGGTGCGTGCGAACCACGCGGATCTCGGCATCGCGCTCGACGGCGACGCGGACCGGCTGCTGGTCGTCGATCACACCGGCCGGCTGTATAACGGCGACGAGCTGCTTTATGTGCTGGTCAAGGACCGCATCGCAACTAACGGCCAAGTCGAGGGGGCGGTGGGAACGTTGATGACGAATCTCGCCGTCGAAGTCGCACTGAAAGACGTGGGCGTGCAGTTCGTGCGGGCGGCGGTTGGCGATCGCTATGTGCTCGAGCAGCTTCGCGAGCGCGGCTGGCAGCTCGGTGCCGAAGGTTCCGGCCACATTCTGTCGCTCGATCGGCATTCGACGGGCGACGGGATCGTGTCGGCGCTTCTCGTGCTCGCGGCGCTCAAGCGCAGCGGCACGACGCTCGCGCAGATGCTAGACGGCGTCACGCTGTTCCCGCAGAAGCTGATCAACGTGCGGATGAAGCCGGGCGCCGACTGGAAGGGCAGCGACGCGATCCGGCGCGCGATCGATGCCGCCGAAGGGGCGCTCGCGGGCAGCGGACGGGTGCTGATTCGTGCGTCCGGCACGGAGCCCGTGCTGCGCGTGATGGTCGAGGCTCGACACGCGGCGGACGCGAACCGCCACGCGGAGGCGATCGCCGACGCGGTCAGGCAGGCGACGGCGTAAGCGCGGAGCGCTTACGCCGGGACCGAGCCGACCGAGCCGACCGAGCCGACCGAGTCAGCCGAGTCAGCCGAGTCAGCCGAGTCAGCCGAGTCAGCCGAGTCAGCCGAGTCAGCCGAGTCAGCCGAGTCAGCCGAGTCAGCCGAGTCAGCCGAGTCAGGGTCGCAACACTACTCGGCGAGCTTCCATATCAGCGGGGCCGCCGATCCCCCCGGATCGGCGGCCCCGCGGCGTTTTCACGCCTTGCTCGAGGTCGTCCAATCAAATAGACCGTAGCCCGCGCGCCAGTCATCTTCTCCACGATCCGACCCCGCTACTCCCCCTCGCCAACATCGACCTTTTCCTTCGCGTGAATTTTTTCCTACGCTCTACAGGCGGCGTGCTCGCATTGGCCGGCGGCCCCGACGGAGGCCGTTGTCGCCTTTCAATCGAGTCATGTTACTGTCACAGCAGGTTCATCGAATGTCACATTACTGTCATGAGGAGCCCCTAATCTTCGCGGTGCCGTAGTCATCCGCTCACACACTGGAGGTCTCATGAAATTGATGCAAACCGCGTTCGCCGGTTTCGCCGGCGCGCTTTTCGCGGTCGCCGCACACGCCGACATCACCGGCGCGGGCAGCACCTTCGCCATGCCGATTTACACGAAATGGGCAGCCGACTATCAGCAGTCGGGCGGCGCGAAGGTCAACTACCAAGGCATCGGCTCGTCGGGCGGCCTGAAGCAGATCGTCGCGAAGACGGTCGATTTCGCCGGCTCGGATGCGCCTCTGAAGGATGACGAACTCGCGAAGGAAGGCCTCTTCCAGTTCCCGACGGTGGTGGGCGGCGTCGTGCCCGTCATCAACGTGCCGGGCGTGAAGGCGGGCGAGCTGACGCTGTCGGGCGCCGTCCTCGGCGACATCTATCTCGGCAAGATCAAGAAGTGGAACGATCCGGCGATCGCGGCGCTGAACCCGAAGGTCAAGCTGCCGGACACGGACATCGCAGTGGTTCGCCGCGCGGACGGCTCGGGCACGAGCTTCATCTGGACGAACTACCTGTCGAAGGTCAACGAGGAGTGGAAGTCGAAGGTCGGCGAAGGCACGACCGTCAACTGGCCGACGGGCACGGGCGGCAAGGGCAACGACGGCGTCGCGGCATTCGTGCAGCGTCTGCCGGGCGCGATCGGCTATGTCGAGTGGGCGTACGCGAAGAAGAACAACATGGCCTACACCGCGCTGAAGAACTCGACGGGCACGGTGGTCGAGCCGAAGACCGAGACGTTCAAGGCGGCTGCCGCCGGCGCGAACTGGTCGAAGTCGTTCTACCAGATCCTCACGAACCAGCCGGGCAAGGACGCGTGGCCGGTCGTCGGCGCGACGTTCGTGCTGCTGCACGCGAAGCAGGACAAGCCGGCGCAAGGCGCGGAAACGCTGAAGTTCTTCGACTGGGCGTTCAAGAACGGCGCGAAGGCGGCGGACGATCTGGATTACATCTCGCTGCCGGCGTCGGTCGAGACGGAAATCCGCAAGCAGTGGAAGGTGAAGGTGACGGACGCGGCGGGCAAGACGGTCGCCGAGTAAGCTCGACGGCAACGTCGCAGCGGTTCGCCGCCCGGCTGCACGGCCGGGCGGCGTTTGCGGTACAGGCGGGCGGCGCAAGCCGTTCGTCATTGAAAAACAGGCTCCCATGTCTGACATTCCTTTCGCGTCGACACGATCCGGCGGCCAGGCGCCCATGCGCGCGCCGAGCCGGTACGGCGACATCGTGTTCGGCGGCCTCACGC
Organism: Burkholderia savannae; assembly: GCF_001524445.2. Lineage (NCBI taxonomy): Bacteria > Pseudomonadati > Pseudomonadota > Betaproteobacteria > Burkholderiales > Burkholderiaceae > Burkholderia > Burkholderia savannae. The sequence continues at coordinate 2,479,816 of NZ_CP013417.1, read as the reverse complement.
GCGTCGCCGCCATCGTGACGCTACTCCTTCTCGGTGGCATCATCGTGTCGCTCGTCGTCGCGTCGATGCCGACCATCGAAAAATTCGGCCTCTCGTTCCTTTGGCACACGGAATGGGACCCCAACTCCGATTTGTACGGCGCGCTCGTGCCGATCTACGGCACCATCGTCACGTCGCTCGTCGCGCTCATCATCGCGGTGCCCGTGAGCTTCGGCATCGCGCTCTTTCTCACCGAGCTGTCGCCTGTCTGGCTGCGCCGGCCGCTCGGCGTCGCGATCGAGCTGCTCGCCGCGATCCCGTCGATCGTCTACGGGATGTGGGGCCTCCTCGTGTTCGCGCCAATCTTCGCGACGTATTTCCAGAAGCCCATCGGCGCGCTGCTGGGGCCGATTCCGATCATCGGCGCGCTGTTCCAGGGGCCGCCGATCGGCATCGGCATCCTGGCCGCCGGCGTGATTCTCGCGATCATGATCATTCCGTACATCGCGTCGGTGATGCGCGACGTGTTTGAAGTAACGCCCGTGCTGCTGAAGGAATCCGCTTACGGAATCGGCTGCACGACGTGGGAAGTGATGTGGAAGATCGTGCTGCCCTATACGAAGACCGGCGTGATCGGCGGCGTGATGCTCGGCCTCGGCCGCGCGCTCGGCGAGACGATGGCCGTCACGTTCGTGATCGGCAACACGAACCTGCTCGACAACGTATCGCTGTATTCGCCCGGCAACAGCATCACGTCGGCGCTCGCGAACGAGTTCGCGGAGGCGGCGCCCGGCCTGCACACGTCCGCGCTGATGGAGCTCGGCCTCATCCTGTTCGTGATCACGTTCATCGTGCTCGCGATCTCGAAGCTGATGCTGCTGCGCCTCGAACGCGGGGAGGGCCGCAAATGAGCTCGCCGATTCTCAACATGCCGGGCCCGGACGGCGCCGCGCTCGACGCGATGCGCGCGCGCTTGCAGCGCCGCCGCAAGGCGACCAACGTGATCGCGTTGACGGCGTCGCTCGCCGCGATGGCGTTCGGCCTGCTCTGGCTCGTCTGGATTCTCTACACGACGCTGCATCTCGGGATCGGCGGCTTGTCGCTCACGCTCTTCACCGAATCGACGCCGCCGCCGAACACGGCGGGCGGCGGCCTCGCGAACGCGATCGTCGGCAGCCTGATGCTCGTCGCGCTCGCGACGTTCGTCGGCACGCCGATCGGCATCCTCGCGGGCGTCTATCTCGCCGAATACGGCCAGAAGAGCTGGCTTGCGAGCGTGATGCGCTTCATCAACGACATCCTGCTGTCGGCGCCGTCGATCGTCGTCGGCCTGTTCGTGTATGCGCTCGTCGTCGCGAAGGCCGGCCACTTCAGCGGCTGGGCGGGCGTCGTCGCGCTCGCGCTGCTGCAGATTCCGATCGTGATCCGCACGACCGAGAACATGCTGAAGCTCGTGCCGAACGCGCTGCGCGAGGCCGCGTTCGCGCTCGGCACGCCGAAGTGGCGGATGATCCTGAGGATCACGCTGCGCGCGTCGGTGGGCGGGATCATCACGGGCGTGCTGCTCGCCGTCGCGCGGATCGCCGGCGAAACGGCGCCGCTTCTCTTCACCGCGCTGTCGAACCAGTTCTTCTCGGTCGACATGAATCAGCCGATTGCGAACCTGCCGGTCACGATCTTCAAGTTCGCGATGAGCCCGTTCGCGGAATGGCAGTCGCTCGCGTGGGCGGGCGTGTTCCTGATCACGCTCGGGGTGCTGGGACTCAACATCCTCGCGCGCTCGGTCTTCTCGAAAAAGTAACGGCGGAGCAATCCGATGAACATGGCAGAAAGCCACCTCGATCCTTCCCAACGCGCGACGGCGCCGGCCGGCTTCGGCGCGGCGGCGGGGCAGCGTCCGCTCGCGCCGCTGAACGCGAAGATCGAAGTCAAGAACCTGAATTTCTTCTACAACCAGTTCCACGCGCTGAAGAACATCAACCTGAGCATTCCCGAGGGGAAGGTGACGGCGTTCATCGGCCCGTCGGGCTGCGGCAAGTCGACGCTCCTGCGCACGTTCAACAAGATGTACGCGCTCTATCCGGAGCAGCGCGCGGAAGGCGAGATCCTGATGGACGGCGAGAACCTGCTTCAGACGAAGCTCGACATCTCGCTGTTGCGCGCGCGCGTCGGCATGGTGTTCCAGAAGCCGACGCCGTTCCCGATGTCGATCTACGACAACATCGCGTTCGGCGTGAAGATGTTCGAGCGGCTCACGCGCTCGGAGATGGACGATCGCGTCGAATGGGCGCTCACGAAGGCGGCGCTCTGGAACGAAGTGAAGGACAAGCTGAGCCAGAGCGGCTACGGGCTGTCGGGCGGCCAGCAGCAGCGTCTTTGCATCGCGCGCGGAATCGCGATCCGGCCCGAGGTGCTGCTCCTCGACGAGCCGTGCTCGGCGCTCGATCCGATCTCGACGGGCCGCATCGAGGAGCTGATCGCGGAGCTGAAGAGCGACTACACGGTCGTGATCGTCACGCACAACATGCAGCAGGCGGCGCGCTGCTCGGACTACACCGCGTACATGTATCTCGGTGAGCTGATCGAGTTCGGCGAAACGGAGAAGATCTTCATCAAGCCCGCGCGCAAGGAAACGGAAGACTACATCACGGGCCGCTTCGGCTGACCGAATGACGGAGAGCAACAATGTCGGATAAACATCTGTCGAGCCAGTTCGACGCCGATCTCAATGCGGTGTCGTCGAAGGTGCTCGAAATGGGCGGCCTCGTCGAAGCGCAGATCACCGAAGCGATGCGCGCGCTGAACGAGTTCGACCGCAACGCGGCCGAGCGCGTGATCGAAGCGGAAGACCGCCTCAATCACATGGAAGTCGAGATCGACGAGGAGTGCGGCAACATCATCGCGCGCCGGCAGCCGGCCGCGCGCGACCTGCGCCTGTTGATGTCGATCTCGAAGACGATCACGAACCTCGAGCGCGCGGGCGACGAGGCGGAGAAGATCGCCAAGCGCGTGCGCCGCCTCGTCGACGAGCCCGCCGCGCGCGGCGTGAACATCGCCGAGATCAAGGTGTCGGGCGACATGGCGGTCACGATCCTGCGCCGCGCGCTCGACGCGTTCGCGCGCCTCGACACGGTCGCGGCCGCGCAGATCGTCAAGGACGACAAGGAGATCGACCAGGAATTCCGCGCGTTCGTGCGCAAGCTCGTGTCGTACATGCAGGAAGATCCGCGGACGATCTCGGTCGGCCTCGACTATCTGTTCATCGCGAAGGCGATCGAGCGGATCGGCGATCACGCGAAGAACATCGCCGAATTCATTATCTACATCGTGAAGGGCACCGACGTGCGGCACCAGCCGCGCGACATGCTCGATCGCGAAGCCAATAGCTAACCCTGTCGACAAGGACGGACCGAGGTGCCGATGCCCAGCAACATTCTCGTCATCGAAGATGAGCCCGCGATTTCCGAATTGATTTCGGTGAACCTGCAGCACGCGGGACATTGCCCGATTCGCGCTTACAACGCGGAGCAGGCGCAGAGCCTGATCAGCGACGTGCTGCCCGACCTCGTCCTGCTCGACTGGATGCTGCCGGGCAAGTCCGGCATCGCGTTCGCGCGCGACCTGCGCAACAACGAGCGGACGAAGCATATTCCGATCATCATGCTCACCGCGCGCGGCGACGAGCAGGACAAGGTGCTCGGCCTCGAGATCGGCGCGGACGACTACGTGACGAAGCCGTTCTCGCCGAAGGAGCTGATGGCGCGGATCAAGGCGGTGCTGCGCCGCCGCGCGCCGCAGCTCACCGAGGACGTGGTGTCGATCAACGGGCTGCGGCTCGATCCGGCGACGCATCGCGTCGCGGCGCATGCGCAAGGCAGCGAGATCAAGCTCGATCTCGGCCCGACGGAGTTCCGTCTGCTGCATTTCTTCATGACGCATCCGGAGCGCGTCCACAGCCGCACGCAACTGCTCGATCAGGTCTGGGGCGACCACGTATTCGTCGAGGAGCGCACGGTCGACGTGCACATCAAGCGGCTGCGCGCCGCGCTCAAGCCCGCCGGCTGCGATGCTATGATCGAAACCGTGCGCGGCAGCGGCTACCGCCTCGCGAAACACGCGTAACGGCCGCGCGGCGCGAGGGGTGCGCGCCGTGGCGAGCCATCGTCTTCATCTTTCGTCGGGCGCCGAATCATGAACATCATCTGGGCGCGCTTTCTGGTGTCGCTCGTCTTGCTCGCGCTCGTCAGCGTGATCATCGGCGTCATCGCAGGCCCCGTGCCGGCGCTCGTCTTCGCGCTCGCGATGCTTGTCGCGCAGGGCTTCTTCAGCACGTTTCACACGCAGCGCCTCTGGCGCCTGCTCGATGCGCCCGTCTACGGCGAGGTGCCGAGCGCGCCCGGCATCTGGGGCGAGATCTACTACCGGCTGCACAAGCTCGCGAAGCAGTGGCACGGGCAGGTGCGCCAGGTCGAGCAGCAGCATTCGCGCTTCATCCAGGCCATTCAGGCGTCGCCGAACGGCGTCGCGATGCTCGACGACCGCGATCAGATCGAGTGGTGCAACGCGATCGCCGAAGTGCATTTCGGGCTCGACGCGAAGCGCGACCTGCGCCAGCACATCGCGCATCTCGTTCGCCATCCCGACTTCGTCCGCTACCTGAACGGTCAGCACTACGACGAGACGCTCGTGATGCGCGGAATGGGCGGCAACCGGCAGAACGTGCTCGCCGTGCAAGTGTTCCCGTACGGCGAGAATCGCAAGCTGCTGCTCACGCAGGACATCACCGAGCTCGAGCGCACCGACGCGATGCGGCGCGACTTCGTCGCGAACGTGTCGCACGAGCTGAAGACGCCGCTCACGGTGCTGTCGGGCTTTCTCGAGACGATGCGGGAGCTGCCGCTGTCCGACGACGAGCGCGCGCGCTATCTCGAGCTGATGGAGCAGCAGGCGTCGCGGATGCGGCACATCGTCACCGATCTGCTCGTGCTCGCGAAGCTCGAAGGCGAGAGCAAGCCGCCCGCCGATCGCGCGGTCGACATGCGCACGGTGCTCGAACACCTGAAGGACGACGCGCAGACGCTGTCGAACGGACATCACGAAATCACGTTCAAGGTGGACGAGACGCTCGCGGTGACGGGCGCGCAGACCGAGATCTTCAGCGCGCTCGGCAATCTCGTGACGAACGCGATCCGTTATACGCCGGAGGGCGGGAAGATCCGCGTCGAATGGCGGCGCGACGGCGCGCAGGCGGTGTTTTCGGTCACGGACAGCGGGCTCGGCATCCCGGCCGTCGATCTGCCTCGGCTCACCGAGCGCTTCTACCGCGTCGATCGCAGCCGCTCGCGCGACACGGGCGGCACGGGGCTCGGGCTCGCGATCGTCAAGCACGTGCTGCAACGGCACGATGCGCAACTGGCGATCCAGAGCGAGGAGGGGCGCGGCAGCACGTTCACCGCGCGCTTTCCCGCGCATCGAACGATCAGCCGGCGGCACGCCGCGTGACGCGAGGCGACGCGCGCCTCCGCGCGTTCGAAGCGTGCGCGGCGCGTGGGCCGTCGCTGCTTCCTGTTTGAGGTTTTCCGATTCGGCGCGAAACGTAGCGCATCGTCGCAGCGCATCGTCACGGCGAGACGGCGCAGCCTAGCGGCGGCGATCGCGGCCGCCGCTTATGCGTCGCCCGCACAAGGCGCGGCGCGCCCGGCGCCGCCCGTTCAGCAGAATTTCGCGAGAAGCCCGAGCTGCGCGTTGCGCGGCGCCTTGCCGGCGCGGCGGCGGCGATAGTGGCCGTCGCTTTGCATGAGCCACGCGGACTGATTGTCGACGAGGAACACCGACAGCCCCTCGGCGATCACGCGGCGCTTGAGCTTGCGCTCGCGCACCGGGAACGCGACTTCGACGCGGCGGAACAGATTGCGATCCATCCAGTCGGCGCTCGACAGATAGACGAGCTCCTCGCCGTCCGCGTGGAAGTAGTAGATCCGGTGATGCTCGAGAAAGCGCCCGACGATCGAGCGCACCGTGATGTTGTCGGACAGCCCCGGCACGCCGGGCTGCAGCGCGCACACGCCGCGCACGATCAAGTCGATCTTCACGCCTGCCTGCGACGCCTCGTAGAGCTCGGCGATCACGGTCGGCTCGAGGAGCGCGTTCATCTTCGCGACGATCCGCGCCCGCTTGCCGGCGCGCGCGTGCTCGGTTTCCGCGCGGATGTGCTCGATGAGCTGCGGGTGCAGCGTGAACGGCGACTGCCACATCTCGTGCAGCTTCAGTTCGCCGCCGATGCCCGTCAACTGCTGGAACACGTGGTGGACGTCCTCGCACAGCGACGGTTCGGCCGTCATCAGCCCGAAGTCGGTGTAGAGGCGCGCGGTGCGCGGATGATAGTTGCCGGTGCCGAGGTGCACGTAACGGCGCAGCGCCGACTTGTCGTTGTGCGTCACGCGGCGCACGATCAGCATCATCTTCGCGTGGCACTTGTGGCCGACCACGCCGTACACGACGTGCGCGCCGACCGCCTCGAGCTGCGACGCCCAGTTGATGTTCGTCTCCTCGTCGAAGCGCGCAAGCAGCTCGACGACGACCGTGACTTCCTTGCCGTTGCGCGCGGCTTCCATCAGCGCGTCCATCAGCGGTGAATCGGTGCCCGTGCGGTAGATCGTCTGCTTGATCGCGACGACGCTCGGGTCCTGCGCCGCCTGCTGAAGCAGCTCGAGCACCGGCTGGAAGCTTTCGTACGGATGGTGCAGCAGGATGTCGCCGCGATCGATCGCATCGAACATCGACGGCGCGCTCGCGACCGCGTGCGGGATCGACGGCAGGAACGGCGTGAACTTGAGCTCGGGCAGATCGACGAGATCGGGCAACTGCATCAGCCGCACGAGATTGACGGGGCCGTCGACGCGATAGCAATCCTTCTCGGAGAGGCCGCTTTCGTCGAGCAGGCGCCGCACGAGGTGCGGCGGCGTGTCGGCCGACACCTCGAGGCGCACCGCGTTGCCGAGGTGGCGCGCGGGCAGCTCGCCCTGCAGCGCGACGCGCAGGTTCGTGATTTCGTCTTCGTCGACGAAAAGCTCACTGTTGCGCGTGATCCGAAACTGATTGCAGTTCTTGACGACGAGCTTCGGGAACAGCTCGCCGACGAAGCGCTGCATCAGCGAGCTGAGCAGCACGAAGCCGTGCTGGAAGCCCGACAGCTCCTGCGGCATCCGCACGAGGCGCGGCAGCGCGCGCGGCGCCTGCACGATGCCCATCACCGCCTGGCGGCCGAACGCGTCGCGGCCTTCGAGCTCGATCACGAAGTTCAGGCTCTTGTTCAGCACGCGCGGGAACGGATGCGCGGGATCGAGGCCGATCGGCGTGAGGACGGGCAGCAGCTCGTCGAGGAAGTAGCGGCGCGCCCATTCGATCTGCGCGTCGCTCCAGGTCTCGGTGCCGTGGAAATAGATGCCTTCCTGCTCGAGCGCGGGCAGGATCGTTTCGTGCAGCATCGCGTATTGCCGGTGCACGAGACGCTGCGCGCGCTCGACGACGAGGTCGTACACGTGCTGCAACGACATGCCGTCGGGCGCGAGCGCGCCCGGATTGTCGCGCATCTGCTCCTGGAGCCCGGCCATCCGGACTTCGAAGAATTCGTCGAGGTTGCTGCTCGTGATGCAGATGAAGCGCAGGCGTTCGAGAAGGGGGACGTGAGGATCGGTGGCTTGGGCAAGCACGCGCTCGTTGAAGCCCAGGATGCCGAGTTCACGATTCAAAAGCGGATAGCGAAGAGGCATCGGCAGAGAATACGAAAGGTCAGACGCAGACTCGAAAGGTCGCTCGGAAATTCTCACGGTGCGATGACGTGCTGATGACAGTTTGATGTTTGTCGGCAAATCATACGCCGGAAACCCGGGGATTTCATAAAAGCGTCCTCTGGATACAATGAAAGCCGGTGTCCTCCGGCTCGCGGCCGACACCGGAAGCCGCGCAACGCTTAAAATGGCGCCTTTGATCCTTTCGGTACGCGCAGCATCGCCTGCGCGGCCAGGCGAGTACGGAGCCCTCTCGATGGTTACATCCCCGCATCTACTGGCTGCCGTCGATCTCGGTTCGAACAGCTTCCGGCTCATCGTCGGGCGCGTCGAGGAGACGCCCGCCGGCAGCCAGATCTATCCCGTCGACGCGCTGCGCGAGCCCGTGCGGCTCGCGGCGGGCCTGTCGCGCGACAAGATGCTCGACCGCGCGTCGCAGGAGCGCGGCTGGGAGGCGCTCAAACGCTTCGGCGAACGGCTGCGCGACTTTCACCCGGACCACGTGCGCGCGGTCGCGACCAACACGCTGCGCGTCGCGAAGAACGCCGGCGAGTTCCTCGCCGAGGCCGAGGCGGCGCTCGGTTTCCCGATCGAGGTGATCGCGGGCCGCGAGGAGGCGCGCCTCATTTACGCGGGCGCCGCGCACTCGGTGCCGGCGAGCGCCGGCAAGCGGCTCGTCGTCGACATCGGCGGCGGTTCGACCGAGTTCATCATCGGCCAGCATTACACGCCGCTCGTGATGGAGAGCCTCTACATCGGCTGCGTGAGCCACAGCCGCGCGTTTTTCCCGGCCGGCAACGTCGACGAATACACGATGCGCCAGGCCGAGCTCGCCGCGAAGCGCGAGATCCAGATCATCTCCGGCGAATACAAGAAGGCGGGGTGGGATCAGGCGATCGGCTCGTCCGGCACCGCGCGCGCGCTCGCGGAGCTCGTCGAGGCGAACGGCTTCAACGACGCGGGCGTGCCGCACGGCATCTCGCGCGGCGGCCTCGAGCGCCTGAAGCGCGCGCTCATCAAGGCCGAGAACGTGAACCGCCTGAAGCTCGTCGCGCTCAAGCCCGATCGCGTGCCGGTGCTCGCGGGCGGGCTGTCGATCATGCTCGCCGCGTTCGAGGAGCTCGGCATCGACTATGTCGACACGACGGACGGCGCGCTGCGCCTCGGCGTGCTGTACGACCTGCTCGGCCGCACGCAGCACGAGGACATGCGCGCGGTGACGGTCGACGGCTTCATGCGCCGCTACGGCGTCGATCGCGCGCAGGCGGCGCGCATCGGCGTGCTCGCCGCGCGCTTCTACGATCAGCTCGACGAGCCCGAAGGCGAGGCAAGCGACGAAAGCCGCACGTTTCTCGGCTGGGCGGCCGCGCTGCACGAGATCGGGCTGTCGATTTCGCACAGCGCGTATCACAAGCATTCGGCGTACATCGCGAGCAACGCCGACATGCCGGGCTTCTCGCGCACCGATCAGGCGCGGCTCGCCGCGCTCGTGCTGGGCCACGCGGGCAAGCTCGGCAAGCTGTCGCAGGCGCGCGACGTCGAGTGGCCGCTGCTGTTCTGCCTGCGTCTCGCCGCGCTGCTGTGCCGACGTCGGAACGACGCCGGGCTGCCCGACATCAACATCGCGCAGATGAAAAAGGGCGGCTACGAAGTGCACTTGCCGAGCGCGTGGGTCCAGCAGAATCCGCTCACCGACTACAGCCTCAGCCAAGAGGCGGCCGAGTGGGAGAAAGTCGGGATTCCGTATCGCGTCGTCTATACGGGCGCGTGATTCGCGTTGCGGCGGCGCGGCGCGCGTGTCGTCGCGTGTTTCGTCGCGCGTGTCGGCGGTAGGCTGCGGCGGGGCGCGGGGCGCGGGGCGTCGGTTGCCGTCGCGCGGCCGGCGTTCACTTCACTCATGTCGCCGCGGATGCGCGCGTCGAACCTCGGCGAGCGCATGCCGCCTTGCACGACGCGCAAACTTGACGGGGTGGGGGCGCGGGCGACGCCGCCATGTTTGCGGCGCGGCTTTGATGCTCGGCTTTGCGGCGCGGCTTTGTGGCTCGGCGTCGGGCGCGGGCCGCGCTGCAAGCCGGCCGCGCATTTCGGCATGCTTACGGCGACGTGCAGACGATCGCCGTCAGAAACGGAAACGCATCCTTGACGACCGCCTGGCTGCCCGCCTCGCGCACCTTCGCCTCCACCGCCTGCTTCGAGCCCCGCAAGACGACGCCGTACGCCCAGTCGCCGATCGGTGTGCCGTCGCCGTGCGTGAAGATCGGATCGTTCGCCTGATAGCCGAGCACGACGTAGACCGGAAAACCGTAGGCAGTCAGCGAATGGTTCGTGCGGAACGCGTTCATCGAGTTCGCTTCGACGTGCATCGGCTGCGAGCGGATCGCGCCGCTCGCGACGAGCGGCGCGACGAACGCGTGGCCCGTCGACGAGCAGCCGAGCGCGGCGTCGAGCGCCAGTGAATCGGCGGATGCGGGCGATGCGCTCGCGAGCGTTGCGATCGGGATCAGGAGTCGGGCAATCAGGCGGAGTGAATCGTTCATGCGATGGCGCGCGCCGGACGGGCGGCGGGTTGTCGACGGCCCGGGGCGGGCCGCTCGGTCGGAGGCGGGCAAAACGGTGCGCGGCGATGCGGCCGCGGCCTGTTCGCCCGGCTTTTCTTTCGAGCCTGACGGATCGGGCGCGACTTGCCGCTTCGGGCTTGCCGGCGCCATTCGCCCGATGATAGCGAAAACGTCCGGCGCGCGCAGGCGAATCGGCGCGTGACGATTGCGACGGGCGCGTTGGCGAAACGCTTGACTGAGGGCGGGCGGATGCGCGGCGAGGGGACGCGAAGCGCGCGTGGGCGGCGTGAAAGGAGGCGACATGCGTGTTTGCGACACGCGCGTTCGCGACGTGCGCATTCGCGACATGAACGTTCGTGACATGCGCTTGTGGACAGCGCATATGCATATTCACAACAATCGACTCGAGTGCGGCCAGCGATCTATGATGAGCGACGCCCGACGCCCGAGCCATCGGTCTCCGTCGTTTGGGAGGGCCGCGCGCGGCCGCATCCGCCGAACCGCGCCGGGAAGCGCCGCACGCAATCATTCGTAAGACAAGAGCGACCTCATGACGCATCGTGCCGACACCGCCCCATCCGCCGATCCGTGCCGCAGCACGCTCGCGCGGCACCCCTATCGGCTCGGCTGGGCACTGTGCGCCGCGGTGGCGCTCGTCGACGCCGTGTGGCTGCGCGCGGGCGGCTACGTGCTGCAAGGGGCCGGCGCCGTCGCGGCCGTGCGGGCTGTTGCCGTGTGCGCGGTGTTCTCGATCGTGCTGGGCGGCGTCGCGCGCATGCCGCGCTATGCGGACGTCGCGATGCGCTTTCGCTATCGCGAGGCGTCCCGCACGTTCGCGTGGCTGGCGCTGCTGGCCGCGTTCGTCGCGGCGGCGGGCATCCTGTCCTATCTCTGCGTGACGTTGAGGCCGCCGCTCGTCGACGACGCGTTGATTCGTCTCGACGCGCGTCTCGGCTTCGACTGGCTGGCCGCCTACGACCGGGTTCGCGCGCATTCGGCGCTGCAGCGCACGCTCGCGTTCGCGTACGACAGCGCGAAATGGCAGCTGATCGCGATTCCGATCTGGCTGGGCCTGACGGGGCGCGACGACGCCCTGTCGGAGTTCGTCTCGCTCTTCATGCTGACGAGCGTGCTGGTGCTGCTGATTTCGGCGCCGTATCCGGCGGCGAGCGCGTTCCTGCATTTCCGCGTGTCCGATCCGGCCGCGCTGTCGAGCGTGAGCGATTTCGTGCGATTGCGCGACGGGACGCTGCGAGTCTTCGATCCGTCGGCGCTGCAGGGGACGGTATCGCTGCCGTCGTTCCACACGGTGCTCGGCGTGCTGTTCGCCCATGCGCTGCGACACGTGCGCGTCGTCGCGCCGTTCGCGCTTCTGTTCAACGGCTGGATGATCGCGTCGACGCCGACGCAAGGCGGGCATTATCTCGTCGACGTGCTGTCCGGGCTGCTCGTCGCGTTTGTCGCGATCGCTGCGCTCCGTCATGCGAGCAGTGCGCGAGCGGCCGCCGGCGCCGCGTTCGCCGGTCGCGGGCAGCCGGCGACGTCGGGGCCGTTGGCGGGCGGCGACGCGCCTTTCGCAGGCCGCGCGGCGCGAGCATCGCGATCGAACGGCGAAGCGTGAGCCGTCCGTGGGCAGCGCAATTCGATTGCTTTTGCTCGATTCGCTTGCTATCACAGAGGACGGTGGCAGACGACAGCGGACGCACGCGTCGAGCGACGTCTGCCCGCCGTCGACGAAGAACGATAAGGAGGACGCGCAAATGGCCAGCCCGACTGCTCACAAGATCATGATCATCCGGCACGCGGAGAAACCGGACGGAAACGATGCGCCATACGGCGTGAACGCGAAGGGAGAACAGGACGTCGAGGCGCTCACGGTGTTCGGCTGGCAACGCGCGGGCGCGCTCGCGGCGCTGTTCGCGCCGAGCCGCGGCCCGCTGCAGAGCTCGGAACTCGCGACGCCCGATTGCCTGTTCGCGGCGGCGGTCGCGAAGCATGCGAAGAGCGAGCGTCCGATCGACACGGTCACGCCGCTCGCGCACAAGCTCGGATGCGCGATCAGCGACGCGTATACGAAAGGGCAGGAAAAGGAGCTGGCGCAGGCAGCCGCGGCGAGCAAGGGATGCGTGCTGATCGCGTGGCAGCACGAGGACATTCCGGCGATCGCCAATGCGCTGCCGCTCGGCAAGGCGACGGTGCCGCCGAAGTGGCCCGACGATCGCTTCGATCTCGTCTGGGTGTTCGATCTCGATGCGGCGAGCGGCGCGTATCGGTTCAGTCAGGTGCCGCAACTGCTGCTGAAGGGCGATCGGAACAGTGTGATCGAGTGACGGAGGGTTCGGTCAGGCGTGTCGATTCGCATCCGACGAGGGATGCGCGTTCGTCGAGCGTGCGCCCGCCGAAGACTTTCGAAGGGCGGAGATTTTTCGAGCGGCGCTGCGCGTCGTTGGAGGAAAGCGGAATGGCCGCCGTCTTTGGCGCGGGCGAATGCCTTTCGTAGCGGAATCGTTGAAAGTGACTTGATGGAGTTTATCGATATTGGAATGGGAGATGGCGTCCGCTAAGGCATCTTCGATTGCGGGGCCGTCAATGGATTCTTTGTGGGGAGGTGCTCGATTTGACACCGCCAGAATCTGCACTCGAAAGTCGCTCGAACGCCCGCAGCACAAGGCGTTGAGCGATTTCGGCGGACGCGACGGTGCGCGAAGGATTCTGCGAAAAATGACTGCGAAATGCGCGGATTTCGCAAAGATTTTGACACCGGAGTAGCCGGGAAATGGAAGTTATCCACACCGCCTACATCTGCCGGCCCGCCCAAACCACACGGCCGATGATCTCGAAGTCGGACGGCGGCTGCGCCATATTGACCTCGAATGGCTCGTATGCGGTATTCGCGCTGCTTACCTTAAGAATGCCTCCCGGCAGCCGTTGCAACGTTTTGACGATCACGTCTCCATCAATCCGCAGCACGTAAAGCCCAGCGGAACCAGTCGTTTGGCTTCGATCGATGAGGATCACATCCCTATCGTTCAACATCCCCTGAAGAGAATCCCCCTTTACCGATAGCACCGACAGGTCGGTCGGTTTCGCATGTAAATAGTTCTCGATCCAGTACCGGCGAAACGCCATCGTGTGCTTGAGCGATTCGTCGGTGACTGCTTGACCGTGTCCGGCTGCTGCTTTCACGTTGTACCTGGGGATAAAGACGAATTCGGATACATCCACCGCGTTTCCAAGCGTGTCCCGAACCGCGACTGCTTGAGGAGTTTCGCTCAGGGGCGCGTTCGCGTGAACGCCGCTCGTCGCTGAAGCTGCATCCCCGAACGCTACCCAGTCCAACCCTGCGCCCGCTGCTCTCGCAAGATTGGCGATGACCTCGAACGGGGGCTTGCTCTCCCCCTTAATGTACCGGCGCAACATCACCGCCGAAACGCCGGCAACCGCCGCCGCAGCTTCCCGGTCGCCGATCCTGCGGCAAAGCTCATTAATCCGGCTTTCGATTCCGGGAGCAAGAAACGAAACCGACACATCTGTTCGGTCATCGGCTTTCGATTCCGTCATAGGTCATTGATCCGAAAAAGAAATTTCGGTTCGAGCGACAATTTCTGTCTCACAGCAACCGAAAGAGAAACGAAATTTTCGGCTCACCGCAAATTTTCGATTGCGCAGCCGAAACGATATGGTTACCATGTGCTCACATGTTTAACGAAGGTGATGAGCACATGAGCACATCTGATACCTCAAAAAAAGCCGCCGAGGATTGGGACAAGGCGGACATCAAGCATGCCCTCGAAAAAAAGGGCTGGAACATTCGACGGCTGGCGAACGCATGCGGCTACAGCAACTCGAGTGCGCTTCGTAAGGCGTTCGACAGTTCATATCCGAAGGCCGAACGCATCATCGCGAACGCAATCGGCGTCGAACCCGAAACTATCTGGCCGAGCAGATACGAGAAACGCAATTTTACGCCCGTTTTGTCACCGTCATCTCCTGTTTGTGTGCCACGTAGTGTGCGATCCGCCACCGTGGCGATGGATTGAATCGTATCCGCCCCGAATCTGTCGCGCTACCGGCGCAATTCTCGACCTGGACATCATGACGATGAGAAAACGGACCTGGAAATCCCTGCACGCGACAAGCCTGAGCGAGGCTTTCGAGCTGTGCGTTGAACATGCTGCCGAGCGCCGCCGGCCCGCGAAGGTGCTTGCCGATCTGATGGGCGTCGAGGTGAAAACGATGTACCGGTGGCTCGCGGAGACGTCGATGCCGCTGAACCGCGTGCGTCAATTCGAAGAATTCTGCGACGCCCGCTTCGTTAGCGAATACCTGTGCATCGCGGACGGCCGTCGCGTCGTCATCGAGATCCCGACTGGTCGTCGCCCGGGCGTCTCCGATCTCGCATCCTTGCAAAGCGCGTTTGCCGATGCGGCGGCCGTGCTCTGCCGTTACTACGCATCAGGCAAAGAGCAGGCCGAAGCAATCGCGGCACTGACCTGCGCGATAACCCAGGCCGGCTACCACCGTGAAAACGTCACGAAGGATCGCGCGCCTGAGCTACGGTTCGATGAAGCGGAGGCCGAGTAATGCAGGCCATCGTCAAATCACACTACACCGCTCCCGAACTCGCAACGCTCGGGCTGCCCGGAGTGCCGACCACCGAACAGGGCGTGCGCTATAGCGCGACTCGGGAACAGTGGGCAGCACGCCGCCGTGCAAAGGGTAAGGGCCTGGAATACGCGCTGGACAGTCTGCCGGCCGAAGCACAAGCGGCGATTCGCCACCGCGCGTCGGCGGCGCTCGTCACGTCCGTCCCCGCTCAAACGGCCAAGGCCGTCATCCGTCGCGAGCAGCAACTGCAACTCGTCGAAACGGACGCGCAGCGCCTGCGCGCTGATGCGCGCAAGGGCATCTTGTCCATGCTCGACCGCATCATGACGCAGTGCCGAGTCTCGCGCGAGGCGGCGATGCATACGCTGCTCACGCAGGCCCGCCTCGGCACGCTCGACGATCACATGACGGCCATGCTGCGTGCAGCCAAGGACCCGCGCGGCCGCAAGGGCGACGAATTCCCGAGCATTCGCTCGCTGAAGCGCTATCTCGGCCTGTCGAAACAGGGTTCCCTTGCACCGAAGATTCCGAAGTCGAGCTTTGTGATTCCCGAGTGGGCGAAGCAGTTCCTCGAACACTATCAGCAGCCGCAGAAACCGTCGGTCGAGCAAGCTTATCGTGACTTCACGACGGCATGCGCCGTGCAGCGGGTCACCTACGACGTGCCGAGCATCCACCAGGTGCGCCGGTTTCTCGACAAGCTCGGCACCGTGACGCTGCACACGGGACGCATGGGGTCGCGCGAGCTGAAGACCATGCTGCCGTTTATCCGGCGCACGTTCGACAAGCTGCTGCCGAACGACATCTGGTCGGCCGACGGCCATACATTCGACGCGGAGGTACAGCACCCGCTGCACGGTCGGCCGTTCCGGCCGGAGATCACGTCGATTATCGACGTCGCCACGCGACGCGCGGTCGGCATCTCGCTCGACCTGGCCGAGTCGTCGTTCGCCGTGCTCGACGCGCTGAGTACCGCCGTACTCAAGTGCGGCGTGCCGAGCATGTTCTACGTCGACAACGGGTCCGGCTACAAGAACGCATTGCTGAAAGACGAAGGCGTCGGCGTCCAGGGTCGCCTGGGCTTCGTCGTCACGCACTCGATTCCGTACAACTCGCAGGCGCGAGGTGTCGTCGAGCGCCTTCACCAGACGCTGTGGGTCGCCGCCGCGAAGACGCTGCCGTCGTACATGGGCGTGGACATGGACCGCCAGGCCAAGCACGTGATGTTCAAGATCACGCGCGACGCTCTCAAGCACGGCGGCGCGATCTCGCTGATGGGATGGGACGCGTTCATCCAGTTTTGCCAGGAACAGGTCGACGCGTACAACGACCGTCCCCATAGCACGCTACCCGTCATCCGTGATCCAAACACCGGCAAGCGTCGGCACATGTCGCCCAATGAAGCGTGGGCGGCACATGTTGCGCAAGGTTGGCAGGCCGACACGCTCGACGAACACGATGCGCGCATGGTGTTCCGGCCGCGTATCAAGCGCACCGTCGCGCGCGGCGAGGTTCGGTTCCTGAATCACCGGTATTCGAATCCGCAGGACCTGCTCGAATTCCACGACGAAGAAGTTCAAGTCGCTTACGACATCAACGATGCGCGGTTCGTCTGGATTTACGCGCTCGACGGTCGCTACATCTGCCAGGCCGAGGCCGGCGCGAACGAACGGGCCTACATGCCGCAGTCCGCTGTCGAACAGGCTCGCGAGAAGCGTGCCGATGCGCGAGCGAATCGCCTGCAAGTGAAGCTCGACGAGGTCGAGGCGGAACGTCGTGGCCAACCGGCACTCACCCTCGAAACGCCCGAGGTCATCACGATCCCAGGGTTCGGCGACATCACGCGCGACGCGCTGAGTCGGCGCTTTGTGGACGTCGAGCCAGTGATCGACATCGAACCGGCCGCGCCCATGGTCCTTGAACCGCAATCGGAACCGGAAGCCGTCACTGAAACCGCCACCGTGTTTCAGCTTCCGGAAACACCCGAACTGCGATTTGCCCGGTGGCAGACCCTGAACGAACACATCGAAACAGGAGGCATTCCGGACCAGGACGAATTGCAGTGGTACGGCAGATACGCGTTGAGCAAAGAATTTGCGGCGCAAAAGCGCCGCGCGGAACAGGCTGAAGAGTTGCAGCTCGCCAGCCATCAGTAACACCAACAGGAGCAAGCATGACACAACTCGAATCCACGCTCAAACCGATTGTAGGCGGCGTCGCTCAAATCACCAACCTGAACCTGTGCGACATCGCGATCGAGCGAGCTGTCTCGCGCAGCGCGAACCTGCCCGGTCTCGTGTGCTTTTACGGCCCGTCCGGCTACGGCAAGAGCATGGCCGCGAACTACGTGGCGAACGCTCGCCGCGCGCGCTACGTGCAGGCGAAGTCGGTCTGGACGAAGAAGCATTTCCTGAAAGCGATCCTGTTCGAGATGGGTATCAAACCCGGCGGCACGATCCCCGAGATGGCCGATCAGGTCGCCGAAGAACTGGCCGCGTCCGGCCGGCCGCTGATCATCGACGAGATGGATCACCTGGTCGACCGCAACGCGGTCGAGCTGGTCCGCGATCTGTACGAGTCGAGCCAGGCACCGATCTTGATGATCGGCGAGGAAGCGCTGCCGATCAAACTCAAGAAGTGGGAGCGTATGCACGGCCGCGTGCTGGCCTGGGTGCCGGCACAGCCCGTCACGATCGACGACGCTCGCCAGCTCGCGACGCTGTATTGCCGACACATCACGGTTGCGGACGATCTGCTCACGCGGCTCGTCGAACTGGCGCACGGGTCCGTGCGTCGCGTCTGCGTGAATCTCGAACGCATCCAGGAGGAAGCGTTGATGGCCGGCAAGGATGCGATCGACCTCGCGCAGTGGGGCAAGCGCGAGCTGTACACCGGCGAAGCGCCGAAGCGCCGCGTGTGAGGTCGACATGATCGACCACCACATCACACCCGAAGCGAATGCCGCCGCCGATGCCGGTCGAGCGATTCAGTTCGTCGCTCGCGTGTCCGCAGTGGCACTCGCTGCACTCCTGGCCGGATTGCTGATCCCGTCGACCTGGATCGATCTGGCTACCTGGACGGTCGTCGTGCTGTTCGCTGCGCTGACTTGCATCGCGCTCGCTGCTCTGGCTGTTGTGAAGGGAGGCAAACATGGCTAGAAAACCCGCCCACCTCGAACTGACCGGCGGCAAGGGTCCGCGACAGCGTGTATGGGAAGCGATTCGCAGCCAGCGAGACGACTTCACCCCGCACAGCATCGTCCGTGCTGCCGACATCGACAAGGCGACCGTTCAGACGTATTTGCAAGCGCTGGAACGCGGCGAGTACGTCGAGCAGATCGGCGAGCGCAAGGCGATCAGTGATCGGAAGCACTATCGCCTCGTCCGCGACGTCGGTGTCGAAGCCCCGCGTCTCGATCGCAAGGGCCAGCCCGTCATGCAGTCGCGTGGCAACGAACATATGTGGCGCACGATGCGCATCATGGGCGACTTCACGCCGCGCGAGCTGGCTATGCGTGCGTCGACGCCCGACGTCGCGATCACCGACTCGACGGCGCAGTCCTACGTCAAATGCCTGTCGCATGCCGGCTACCTGACACTCGTTGATTCGGGTCACGCATACATCCGTGGCAAGGGCGCGAAACAGGCTCGGTATCGCCTGATCGCATCGAAGTACACCGGCCCGCGCCCGCCGATGATCCAGCGCACGAAATCGGTCTACGACCCGAACCTTGGGAAGGTCGTATGGCAAGAGGAGCCGGACCATGACGCATGCTGATCCGGACTGGCTCGCCATGCTTCGCGAGGCTGTCGCCGCGACGTCGCAAACCAACGTGGCCAAGCTGCTCGACGTCTCACGAACGACCGTTTCGCTTGTCCTGTCGGGCAAATACCCCGGCAACACCGATCGCGTCGCCGCCCGCGTCCTGAAGACGTTCGGACAGGTGCAGTGCACGCATACCGGGCAGCCGATCTCGCTGACGGTATGCGTGTCCTTCGCCAATCGCCGCGCCCCGATCAATAACCCGATGGAACTGAGCCACTGGCGCACGTGCCGCAACTGCCCGCTGCGCCCCGTTAAAGGAGAGTCCAAGTGACGACGAACTGTAACGCCCTCAATTCGCCCGTGCCACCGATCAATCAGCTCATGCAGCTCACGGCACTGCGTCTTGCAGCGACGATCGAGACGCTCACCACGCAGGGCTTCACGGTCATCGGCATCGAGTTCTCGAACGGCTCGAAGCCGACGATCCAGGTGCAGAACTGCGAGGTCTGCGCCGACATGATCGCGAAAGGTGAAGCCACGTACTACCGCACGGGTGGCTCGGGCGTCTCACGTTACCGCACCGGCCAGTTCAAGGTCGGCGAGATCCGTGTGCTATGGACGGAGCGAGGACACTAAAAACAGAAGCAGCGCCTTTCCCGAAGATCATCAAACTATATTAGGAGTCCTTTTATGAAGCTACACGTTTTCACATGCTCTGACGAAGGGCGTCGTGCCCGTCGTATTGCGGTCGATGGCGACCGCATCGATTTTCCCGAATATCCGACGGAGCTGTTTGCTGCTCATGCCAATCCGGTTGCAACAACGGCGGGCGAGCCGGCATTTGTCGTGACGCACGTTGGCACAGGCTTTCGTATTGCAAGTGGCAAGACGCAAGCCGCTGCGATTTCGATGGCGAAACGTCTCATCAAAGAGAAGTCAACGGAAGAGTTCTGGCAGGGAGTTTCTGCCGCTCGCAAGCTCATCAAGGCATATCAAACCCTCTCTTGAAAGGAATGAACATGGCATCCGTACAGCAGATTCTCCAGGCCATCATCGACCACCCGGGTTCGTCCGGCGCGCAGCTCGCCGAGCAGCTCGACGTGGATGCGAAGGACATCCAGCCGCGCATCGATCCGTACATCCGCCAGGGGCGCGTGATCCGCGACAAGAAGGTCATGGATGGCTCGTCCCCGATCAATCTGTACTACCCGAGCGACGATCTTGTGCGCGAGTTCGACGGCACGAAACAGACCGTGACAAAAGCCGCGCGAAAAGCACCGGCATTTACTCCGACCGATGCCGCGCCTGGTGATTTCGTCTGCGGCTTCTCGACGGCCGGCCGCCTCACGGTAACCAAGGGACGGAAGACGATCGAGCTGACGCGCGAGGAAACGTCTCGTCTGCTCAAGTTCGTCGACTGCATCAACATCGAAGCGATCGCGGGAGCACAAGCATGACTATCCATATCACCCAAGGCCAAACCCTGACCAACCCCGAGGCATTAAGCAGTGTGGCCGAACTGCGATGCGAGTTGCGCCGCGCGAACGCAACGGTGCAGCAACTTCTGACCAAGATCGCACAGTACGACGAGATTGGTTCGCAAATGGTTGGTGCAGTGAATCACCTCCTGACGCTGCACGTTCAGGGAGATATCACTGGCCTCGCCGAATGTCTAGATGAGTATCTGTCGGAGCGGCCGCGCGTGCGAGAGAAGATCGAAGAGGCGATCGAGAGCAAGAACCTCTGGCGCATGCACTGACCGGTCAATCCATTTTCCTACCAGGAACACGCTATGACGAAGAATCAAATCCCGGTCGGCTACGTAAAAGACGCACGTGGCCGCCTCATTCCGGAATCGCTGGTCGAGCCGATCGACCAGTTGCGTGATCAAACGATCACGTCGTTGGTGGCCGAAGCCAGGCGTCTTCAGTCGGAGATGGCTGAGTTCAAGACGCGTGCATTCGGCGACATCGCTGCGTTCGTCGCAACTAGCCATGAGCAATACGGCGTCAAGGTCGGTGGCGCGAAGGGCAACATTTCGCTCATCACGTTCGACGGTCGCTACAAGATCGTGCGCCAGATCGCCGAACACCTTCAGTTCGACGAGCGCCTGCAGGCGGCGAAGGAACTGATCGACGAGTGCCTGCGCGAATGGACCGAAGGCAGTAACGACAAGGTCAAGGTGCTGATCAACGAAGCGTTCCAGGTCGACAAGGAAGGCAACGTGAACACCGGGCGCATTCTCGCGTTGCGCCGCCTCGCGATCGACGATCCGAAGTGGACCAAGGCGATGCGTGCGATCGTCGACAGCATTCGAGTGACGGGCAGCAAGCCATATATTCGGCTGTACGAGCGCGTCGACGAGACGGAAGAATATCGCGCGATCAGTCTCGATCTCGCGGCAATCTGAGAGGTACATAGCCATGTCCTACAAAGACGATTGCACCGTTAGCATCGCCTTCACGTCGCTAGATCAATCGGTCCAACCGATCATCACGATCGCCGACGACGGCCGTGTGACTATTGCCGACCACCTGACCGTCGACGACGCGGCTCGCGAGTTCTGGAATGCAGTTCTGCGCCTCAACCCGATGCTGTCACGTCCCGCACCGGCAGCGCCGGCGAACGAGCGGTCACCACGTCACATCAAAGTTGTTGCGCACGCGCGCGAGATTTGGAGCGGAGACGCCAAGCTTGCTGTTGCGATCACTGATTCTATTGCCACGGAAATCGCTGCGGCGATGAATGCCCGCGCCGCGTCCGCCAACGAGTCGGGGGCGGAAGAGGCGCTCGAGCGCGTTCTTTCGCGGACGATCGACGAGCGCGACCAGATGGAAGAGGACGGCACGCGCCTAGCCGAATCGGTCGGAAAGCTCCTCGAGGTGGATGTTGGCGAATGGTCGAGCGCTAACAATCCGATCCTCGCCGCGATCGAAGCGCTCGAATCTCGCGCTCCCGCACAGGCGGCGAAACCGGTATAGGGAGGAGCCATGTCAAAACTCTCGCGAGAAGACATCGAGAAAATCGACACGGAACTGTCGTTTCCGTATGGGTGCGTCGTGCTTCGCTGCGATGGTGACACGGTCACGATTCAGGTGCAGCGAACGAAGCCGCGTCGCTATGACTTGATGGTCTACGTGAACGGCTGGTTCCGGGGAAGCTATCTGAAGGCAGATGCGCCCGAACATCGGTTCTATCGGCCTACGAAGATCTGCGCGTACACACCATCGCAGCGCGCGAACATCGAGAAGCAATTCGGCAAGCGGAAGGCCCGGAAGTACTTCCCGGACCTGGACAAGACCGCGACGATCTTCATGCCTACATGGAGCGCACCGGGAGCGATGCTGCGCCACTTCGCTCGTGTCAACCAGTCGGTTTCGCTCGTCTCGGTTGGGGTGGTGGTTAACACGTCGGTCGATGTGACTGAATCGGATGCGGCCCATGTCTGACATCGCCGTCATCCTGGCCGGGATCGTCTTCCTGGTCTGTCTTTGCCGCAAGGAACTGCGGCGCTGGTGGAGGTCGTGATGCTGATCGCGAAAACAACGATAGCCAAAATCCACATCGCCAAACAACAGCTCGCGATGACCGACGACGAATACCGCACGGTGCTTCGCAGCATCGCCGGCGTCGGCTCGTCGAAAGACCTGACTCCGGAGGGGGCGCACAAGCTGCTGAAGCACTTCGAGCGCTGCGGCTTCAAACCGAAGCGCGATGCCGGCCGTCGACCGCACGTTGCGCAGCCGCGTGCCGCTCAGATTCGCAAGATTGAAGCGCTGCTAGCTGACGCTGGCCGTCCGTGGGATTACGTCGGCGGCATGGTGAAGCGAATCTGCAAGGTCGACGCGATCGAGTTCTGTGACGACGTGATGCTCGGCAAGCTCATCGCCGCGCTGCAATACGATGCGAAGCGGAGGTCGGCATGAAGTTCGATGGTGTCGAACACCTGTTGCCCGACGTCGTGAAGACGATCGTCAAGCTGATCGGTCTGCCGACGACGGTACGCCTGGTCGAGCAGCTCGGCGGCACGACGTTCCCGGTCGCGCTGCGCCGCTCGCGTCTCGGCGAAATCCGTTACGAGGCGCTTGCCGAGATCGTAGGCCCGGAAGCGGCCGATCAGCTTACGGCGCATTTCGGAGGTGACGTGTTGTACATTCCGCGTTGCGTGAAAGCCATGCGTGAACTGATGTATCGGAGCATTCGGGCAGAGTTCGACATGCTGACCCGCGACCATGCTGCAAACCACGCTGTCGCGCAGCTCGCACTTCGCTATCAGATGGCCGACCGACATGTTTGGCGCATCCTCAAGCGCGCCGACGCATCTGAACGCACCGTTCCCCAGGCGGAGTTGTTCTAGCGTTAGAATCCCGCCATGATTAAACGAAGCCCCGCCGCGTGCGGGGCTTTTTGTTTGCACTGACACTGATCCACTAAGGTGTCCGCTACACGCAGCCTACAGTCGTGCCATTCAATCGGAGATGGCAATGAAGCAACAACGACTGTCCCCCGCCGGCTGCAATCTGATCGAGGATTTCGAGAGCGATCGTAGAGGTGGCCTCACTCGTTCGGACAGTTTTCTGAGATTTTTAAGTGGAACGTCCGAGGCAATCATGCTGCCGATTTGATCGCAGGCAGCGTCGCGAAGTATGCCTCATCCGGCGTCCGATCCGCCAGGCTCGAATGGGGCCGTTTTCGGTTGTACAGCTCGATGTAGTCGCCGATGGAGCGCCGGGCATGGCTGACCGACTCGTAAGCTCGCAGGTAAACCTCTTCGTACTTGACGCTGCGCCACACGCGTTCGACGAACACGTTGTCGCGCCAGGCCCCTTTACCGTCCATCGACAGCCGCACGCCTCGACCCAGTACGGCCTCGGTGAACGCGCCCGCCGTGAACTGGCTGCCCTGATCGGTGTTCACAATGTCCGGCAGCCCGTAGCGCGCGAACGCTTCCTCGAGCGCCTCGACGGCGTGCACTGCTTCCAGCGTGATCGCCACCCGGTGCGAGAGCACCTTGCGACTTGACCAATCCACTACTGCCGTCAGGTACACGAAGCCTCGCGCCATCGGAATGTATGTCGTGTCCAGTGCCCACGCCTGATTGGCCCGGGCGATTTTCATGCCGCGCAGCAGGTACGGCCAGATCTTGTGCTGCGCATTGCGTCGGCTCGTGTTCGGCTTGCAGTACAGCGCTTCCACGCCCATGCGTTTCATCAGCGTGCGCACGCGGCGGCGGCCGACCTCATAGCCTTCCCGGCGCAACAGACGCGCCAGCATCCGCGCTCCGGCAAACGGAAACTCCATGTGCAGTTCGTCGATCCGCCGCATCAGCAACTGGTCCGCCTCGCTCACTGGCTGCGCCCGGTAATACGCGCTCGATCTCGCGATGCCAACCAGTCGCGTCTGTCGCGAAACCGGCAGCGCATGCGTACGGTCAATCATCGCTTTGCGCTCAGCAGTCCGGCTTTGCCGAGCGCTCCTGACAAAAAATCGTTCTCCAGCGTCAACTGTCCGATTTTCGCGTGCAGCGTTTTCACGTCCACCGGCGGCTCGTTCGACGGTGGAGCGGCCGCGCCGAACACATCCGCCGCACGCTCCTGCAGTTGCCGCTTCCACTCCGTGATCTGGTTCGGGTGCACATCGAACTGCTGCGCCAGTTCGGCCAGCGTGCGCTCGCCCTTGACCGCCGCCAGGGCCACTTTCGCTTTGAACGCCGCTGAGTGCGTCCGTCGGGTTCTCTTCGTCATCTTTCCGGTTCCTTTGCCTGCATTATCGCTGGCTCAGGCCCCGGGCATTCCACTTACCCGACTGTCCGAATTTGCGCGGCCACCTCTCGTCTCGAAGCGTACCCCGATCCTGCGACGGGTGGCGCACCCTGGACGATCGGGCGCGGCCACACCGGACCGGACGTCTACAAGGGGTTGAAGATCACGCAGGCAGTGTCCGACATGCTCTTCGCACAAGACATCCGTACACGCGGAGAGGACATCATCAATGACTTCGATCTCGAACTGACGCAAAGTCAGTTCGATGCGCTGGTGTCGTTTGTATTCAACATCGGTCCTGGCAAGCCGGGCGTCAAGGACGGCCTGGTGTATCTGCGTTCCGGTGGCTCGTCGACGCTTCTCCGGAAGCTGCGCGCGAAGGATTATGCAGGCGCGGCCGAACAGTTCCTGCTGTGGGACAAGGCAGGTGGAAAGCCGATGGCCGGACTGACGCGCCGTCGTCGCGCCGAGCGCACGCTGTTCCTGACGGCAAGCTGACTCCATGAGTCTCACCGATCTCATCACTGGCCACGACGGCAAGCTTTCGCACGCGAAGCTCTGGCCGAACATCGCGTCGGCCGTCGCGACTGGCATGTTCATCTATCAGGGCATCCGTAATCAGCTCACGTTCGATACTTGGTTGATCTATCTCGGTTGCGTTGGCGGCTATTCCGCAGTCATCCAGGCGCTCGCCGCATGGCGCGGCCGTCCCTCCAAGGAAAGGGCAAATGACGATAGCAATCTGTAAGTACGGGAAGCTGGCCGCAGGCATCGTCATTGCCGCACTGCTCGCGTCCGCCTTCGCGAAAACCTACCAGCACGGCTACAGCGTTGCGACTGCACATGGTGACAAGGCGTTGGCCGACTACCGTGCGTCCGTCGAGCATGCATCCACGTCGGCCGCGAGCGACGCATTCGGCAAGTACGCGGCCGACGTGACACGTGCGTCAGCCGTGGAGTCCGGCTATCTCACTGTTCAAACCGCCGTCGCACAGACCGCGACGGCGCTGAAGGAGCGAATCGATCATGTCGCGCAACCTCGCCGTAGCACGCCGGCCACTGCCCTGCAAACTGCGTCGCCTGTCGTTGGCTGTGTGTTCAGCCGTGGCTTTGTCCGCGTGTGGAACGACGCCGCAGGCATCGCCGACGCTGGTGATTCCGCAGTGCCGACAAGCACCGATACCGCCTCTGCTGTTGTCGGACCCGACGCCGATGCCGCCGCTGACTCCGGGGTATCACAAGCCGACGTCCTCGACTGGGTCGTCGACTACGCGACCCGCGCCCGAAACACCGAATCGAAACTGAAGGCGGTGAAGGCCGCGCTTCCGGAGCAAGAGGACAAGCAATAGATGGATGACTTCGACCACGCGAGCGACATCGAGGAACAGTATCGCGCGCTCGCTATTGCAGCAGCGACACGGCCGGCTCGCGGCACTGCCGAATCCGAAGTGTTCTGCCAGAACGAGGCATGCGGCGAACCGATTCCCGACGAGCGTCGCCGCGCGATATCCGGTTGCCGCTTCTGCATCGAATGCCAGGAGCGTCGCGAGCACGCGCTCAAACGGAGGTATCCATGCAAGTGACGCTCGACCCGGCCGCGATTTTGATCGGCGTGTTCATGTTGCTGCTCGGCGTGGTCCAGTTGTTCGGCATGTCATGGATTCGCAGCGTGCAAGAAAAGCTGAAGGCGAACGAGGCTCGTGACAGCGAGTTCCAGAAAGCGATCGCAGCGGTGCGCGAAATGATGGCCCGAGACTACGTTCCTCGTTCCGAGAATCAGGCCATGCGCGATGAATTCCGAGACGGTCTGCGCAGCATTGACCAAAAGCTGACCGACATCACCAACAAACTGGACAGAAAACAGGACAAGCCATGAGTGACGTCAAGGTGGAAGAAAGCCCCGAAATGAAGCTGCTGAGGAAGATCGACGCGGGGGTCGGCGAGTTGAAGGAACAGGTCGCCAACGTCGAGAGGCGTGCCATCAAGTATGGCGCGGCGGCTGGCGCAGGTGCCGGCGCGGTGGCCGGGGGCATCGTCGCGATGGGTATCTCGTTCGCCCGCGCGAAGCTGGGTCTGTAACGCGCATGGCCTACCCGAAGGAAGTGCGCGACAAGGTGCGTCGAGCTTTCGTGTTCGATCGTCTGTCGCTCGAAGTCGCCGCGCTAAAGAGCGGCGTCAATTCGTCGACGGCTCGGCGCTGGAAGGACGATGCGCGCGCGGCCGGTGACGATTGGGACAAGGCCCAGGCAGCGCAGCTCATCGCGGGCGGCGGCATTGAAGGCGCGGCCCGTCAGATGCTGGCCGGCCTGGTCACGCAATACCAGGCGACGATGGACGAACTGGACGGCGCGGAGATGAAGCCGGCCGACAAGGTCGCGCTGCTCGCGAGTCTCGCCGATGCGTACAACAAGACGATCAACGCATCGAAACGCATCCTACCGGAGACGAACGAGCTGGCGATCGCGATGGGCGTCGTGCAGCGCCTGGCTACGTTCATCAAGGATCGGCATCCGGAACACGTCGGCGCGTTCGCCGATGTCCTCGGCCCGTTCGGCGACGAGCTGGCCACCACCTATGGTTAAAGGAGCGTCGCATGGAAAACCAGCATCGCATGATCACGGGATACCGCGATCTTTCAGCTACCGAGATCGAGGCAATCAACCACATCAAGACAATGGGCAGTCAGCTCGGCGAGCTATTCGACGTGTTGGAGCAGCAGCCTGACATCGATAAGCACTGGCTCGGGATTGCAAAGACCGACATGCAGCGAGGTTGCAGCGCCATGATCCGCGCAATCGCCCGTCCGACCACGTTTGCGTAATGGTCCAGAAGTTCACTGAGAAGGATTTCCACAAGGAAATCGCCGAGCTGCAGGCCGAGCTGCGGCGCGACATCGAGGCCCATGCAACGGGCCTCGATCCGTCGCCGGCTGCGCGCCTGGAACGCCGTCGACGCGTACTCGTCGACGGCGACTATCAGTTCTTCGCGTACACGTATTTCCCGCATCACATTCGCGGCACGCCGTCGCTGTTCCAGGCGCACTTCTGCGGGCGATTCCCGAAGCTGCTGCGCCAGCCTGGCGGCACGCGTGAATGGTGGGTCGCACCGCGCGGCGAGGCGAAGTCGTCGATGTGCACGAAGATCGGCCCTGTCTACATCATCGTACAGGGGCTGTTGCAGCGCGAGGAAATCCGGCGCGAAGTCGGATGGACGGACGCGCTGCCGTCGTTCCTCGACTACGTCATCCTGCTCGGCGCGGAAACATCGCTGCCGACGAAGCTGCTCGAAGTGGTTAAAACCGAGCTGACCGCTAACGCAGCGCTTCAGCTCGACTTCCCCGAGGTGTGCGGCAAGGGACCAATGTGGAAGGTCGGCGAGTTCGTCACGAAGAACGGCGTCAAGGTCGAGCCGTTCGGTGCCGAGCAAGCGATTCGCGGGACGTTCCACGGTGCCAGCCGGCCGAAGGTGCTGATGGGCGATGATCTGATCACCGACGCCGAGGCGAAGAGTCCGACCGAGCGCCAGAACCGCTGGACGTGGCTGGAAAAGGCGATCGACTACCTCGGCCCGCCGGACGGCAGCGTGAAATACATCGGCGTCGGCACGGTGCTGGACAAGGATGATCCGATCTCGCGCGCGAAGCGCACCATCGGCCATATCGTCCATCATTTCCGCGCGATCGCGCAGATGCCGACGAACATGGATCTGTGGCAGCAGTGCGAAGCGCTGATGCTGAACGACGACAAGCCGGCGATCGAAGAGGCCGCCGCGCGTGGTGAGGCGATCGCCGACACCGATCTGCCATCGTATCAGTTCTACCTGGAACACCGGGCCGAGATGGACGCTGGCGCCGTCACGTCGTGGCCATCGGTGCGCACGCTGTTCTATCTGATGCGTCAGCGTGCGAAATCGCCGCGCGCGTTCGCGACCGAGATGCAGGGCGATCCGCGCACCGAGGAAGACAAGGTGTTCGGTCACATCACGTTCTGGGTGCAGCGATTGCAGTCCTGGTTGATGTTCGGCGCGTGCGATCCATCGATGGGGCAAGGCAGGAAGTCGGACCCGTCCGCGATCTTGGTCGGCGGTCTGGACATCGTCAGTCGCAAGCTGCATGTCATCCACGCGGAGATCAAGCGCCGCGTGCCGTCGAAGCTCGAAGCTGACCTGATCAAGGTTCAACGTGAATTCCGGTGCCGCGCGTTCGGCTTCGAAAACAACAATGCGTATGAATGGGCGCGACAGGATCTGATCAAGGCCGCATTGCGGGCCGGCGTGCCGTTACCGCTCGTCGGCGTCACGGCGAGCGTCGCACCCGAGTTGCGGATCGATTCATTGGAGCCGTTCGTCACGGATCGCATTACGCCATCGATTTTGTTCCACGCGACGCAAACTGCGCTGCTCGCCGAGCTGGATGAATGGCCGGAGCCGCAGGGCCATCACCACTTCGACGGCCTGACCGCGCTGCACATTCTTTGGATGATCGCGCAGTCGCGCGGCTACGGCATCACGGACGGTTACGAGGCGGTCACGTCCCGGCCGATCGAGCGCGGTGCCGATCACGATGACGACGACTATGACTA
The DNA here is from genome assembly GCF_001524445.2 of Burkholderia savannae. Taxonomy (NCBI): domain Bacteria; kingdom Pseudomonadati; phylum Pseudomonadota; class Betaproteobacteria; order Burkholderiales; family Burkholderiaceae; genus Burkholderia; species Burkholderia savannae. The sequence continues at coordinate 2,450,774 of NZ_CP013417.1, read as the reverse complement.
TCCGCTGTCGAGCCGGCGCGGCTATTGAGGAAACTGAACATGGCTCAAATTCTTGATATGTACGGACAGCCGATCCAGCGCGAGGTGCTGTCCGAGCCGCAGACGTCGAAGCTCGGCTGGATCACGCGCGATTTTGCGCAGCATCCGTCGCGAGGCCTCACGCCGAAGAAGCTGCATTCGATCCTGGAAGCCGCCGAGTACGGCGACCTGATGGCGCAGTCCGATCTGTTCGTCGACATGGAGGAACGCGACGCGCACCTGTTCGCCGAGATGAGCAAGCGCAAGCGCGCGCTGCTCACGCTCGACTGGAACATCGTCGCACCCGCGAATGCCAGCGCCGAAGAGAAAAAGCAAACCGCGCAGTTGGATGAGTGGTTCACCGACATCGCCAACTTCGACGACGTGCTATTCGATCTGATGGACGCGGTCGGCCACGGTTTCTCGGCGCAGGAGATCGAGTGGCACCAGGTCGAGAAGGTATGGCTCCCGAAAACGCTTACTCACCGGCCGCAGCGCTGGTTCCGCACGCCGCTGTACGACGGCAACGATCTGCGTCTGCGTGACAACTCGTCGGACGGCCAACCGCTCTGGCCGTTCGGATGGCTCGTGCACAAGCATCGCGCGAAGAGTGGGTATCTGACCCGCGCAGGTCTGCACCGCGTGTTGGCATGGCCGTACCTGTTCAAGACCTATGCCGTGTCGGACCTCGCCGAGTTCCTCGAAATCTACGGTCTGCCGCTGCGCGTCGGCAAGTATCCGCCCGGTTCGACGAAGGAAGAGAAAGCCACGCTGCTGCGCGCGGTCGCCGAGATCGGCCACAACGCGGCCGGCATCATCCCGGAGGGAATGCTGATCGAGTTCAAGGAAGCCGCTGACGGCACGAAAGACCCGTTCGAGGCGATGATCAACTGGTGCGAGAAGAGCGTGTCGAAGGCGATCCTCGGTGGCACGCTTACGTCGCAGGCCGACGGCAAGACGTCCACGAACGCGCTCGGCAAGACGCACAACGAGGTGCGGCAGGATCTGTTGACGTCGGATGCCCGCCAGGCGCAGCGCACGCTCACGAGCCTCTGTTACATGCTGTCGGCGCTGAACTTCGGCGCATCCGACCCACGCCGCTGCCCGCGTTTCGAATTCGACACCCGCGACCCTGCGGACTTGGCGCTGTATGCCGATGCGATTCCGAAGTTCGTCGGAGCCGGAATGAAAATCGGCCGCCAGTGGGCGCAGGACAAGCTCATGATCCCGGAGCCGAAGGACGGCGAGGACATCCTCACGGTGCCGAAGCCGCAGATGGCGCTGCCGCCCGAGGAACGTGTCGACGAGCTGCCGCGTACCGCGAAGATGCGGTATCGCGCCGTGCTGCGCAACGCAGCCGGCGAGATCGTCTATCCCGATCAGGACGAACTGGATCAGACGATCGCCGCGCTGCCGGCCGACGCGATCACCGAGGCGCTGCGCGCCACGCTCGGACCGGCGATCGCGGCGCTACGTCGGGGCGCGACGCCTGACGAGGCGATCGAGATGCTGCTCGAAGCGCAGCCGGACATGGACGATACGGCGATGCAGGAGCTGCTCGCGCGCTGCATCTTCGTGGCCGACGTGTGGGGGCGGCTGAATGGCGGTTGATCTGGCCTACGCGATCGGCCTCGAACCGGAGAAAGCGATCGCCTACTTCGAGTCGAAGGGCTACCAGATCGGATTCCGCTGGCAGGACGTCGCCGCCGAGGCGCACGCGAAGGCGTTCACGGTTGCCGGCGTGATGAAGGTCGACGTGCTGCAGGACATTCGCCAGGCGCTCACGACGTCGTTAAAAAAGGGCACGACGTTCGACGAGTTTAAACGGCAGCTCTCGCCGGTCCTGGAGCGTAAGGGCTGGCTCGGCCAGGGCGTAATAGTCGACCCGGACACTGGCGAGATCGAGGGCAAGCGGCTCACGCCCCGTCGCCTGCAGACGATCTTCCAGACCAACATGCAGTCGGCCTACATGGCCGGCCGCTACGCAACGCAGCTCGAGCAGGTCGACACGCATCCGTATTGGGAGTACGTCGCGGTGCTCGACAGCCGCACGCGGCCGGCGCACCGCGCGCTCGCCGGCGCGATCTACCGGTACGACGATCCGTTCTGGCTGACGTTCTATCCGCCGAACGGCTACCGGTGCCGATGCCGCGTGCGGACCCGCACGCGCGCGTATGTCGAACAGAACGGTATCCCGGTACGCGACAGCACGGGGAACATCGTCGAGGTCGAGATTGTCGATCGCTCGGGCGTGAAGCAGCCCGCGCTCGCCTATAAAGACCCGGCCACCGGTCAGAAGCTGCTGCCGGACCCGGGTTTCAGCTCGAACCCCGGCGCGCAGTGGATGAAGCCGTTCACACCGCCGCCGTCCGACAGCTTGCCGCGCACCTTCCCGTCCGGCGTCGAGCTGCCGACGTTGCCGACGCCGACCCCGGTGCCGGCGTCGACCATGCTGCCGGCCGGCCTTCCCCCGCAGCAATACGCGCAGGCGTTCCTGCGGGAGTTCGGCCTGCAGCTCGGCGAGTCGACGGTATTCAAGGACGTCACGCGCTCGGCCGTCACGATCTCGGAGGATCTGTTCCAGGCCGGCGACGGAAGCTGGAAGGCGGACAAGGATGGGCGCGGCGCGTATATGTCGCTGCTCGCGCGGGCGATCCAGGAACCGGACGAGGTATGGCTGCGGTGGGAAGAGAGTCGCGCGCAGCCCGGGACGTGGTTGCTCAAACGGCGCTACATCAAGTCCTGGTTGATCGACGGCCAGGCTGGCGCGCAATACGGTCTGAGCGTCTTCGAGCTGGGTCAGGACGGCTGGGCCGGGTCGACGGCCATGATGGCGAACGTCGAGCGCGGCGAGGAAGCGCGCCGTCGCTATATAGAGAAGCAGCGTGACGGTTTTCTGGCGTACCGCAAATAGAAAAGCCCGCGACGCCGACTCGTCGCGGGCCACCGTGCAGTTCCTTTGGTCGCGTCAGTCGGAAGCTTGTGCGACTGCAATCGGTATCAACAGAGTATAGCCGATGATTGAAACCCAGGTCGATGACACGCAGTACGAGGCGGCGATGGCGCGGGTGTACGCGCTGATGCAGGATGCCTCGCCGATCACGTCGCTGATCGCCGCGCTGATGCTCGACGCAGTCGAAGAGAATTTCGCGCAACAGGGGCGGCCGAAGTGGCTCGGGTTGAGTCCGAAGACGCTCAAGCGCCGCCGCGAGGAAGCCGGCACTGGCAAGATTCTGCAGCGCTCGGGCCGACTCGCGTCGAGCGTCACGTCGACGCACGACGCCACGTCCGCCCGCGTCGGCACTAATGTCGTATACGCGGCGATCCACCAGTTCGGCGGCACGATCCAGCGCCATCCCATGTCCGGCTACGTTAGATTGCGCAAGGGCCGCGACGGCATGATCATGCGCCAAGCGAACCACCCGCACCTGGCCGTGTTCGCGAAGAACGGCCACAAGCAGGTCAAGATCGTGAAATGGACCCGCAGCCAGGGCTGGACGATCAAGATTCCGGCGCGTCCGTTCTTCGTGCTGACCGAGGCGGACAATATCGGGATCGAGTCGGAGGTCACTGCGTACCTGCGACGGCTGTTCGACGCTTGAGCGGCGGCAAAAGGCCGAAATGGAAAATTAGGGCCTAGAAGCCGCTGGGATACTGTGGGGTTGCCGAGGTATAGGTCAGGACTGGCGAAGCCCGCCACGTTGTTTAAACCCCCCGTTAAAAACGATTTCTTATCGGGAGGGTGTTGAGAAAAACTGTTCGGGCTCGGGAAAACCGAAAATCGCCAGTGCGAGATACGCCCGGCGCATGAGATTTTTTCCATGCGCGCAGTATAGCGGCCCCCTCGTGGCGGATGACGGCAGGCCCAACTGACCTCTGCCAGCTCGTCAGGCCCGCTACTGGCCGCCACCATGGCGGCATGGCTACTTTCTTCATCGCGGCGCTTTCGGCGCAAATCCAATCCACCGGCACGACGCTCAAGCTGCTGCCGGCCGGCGAGTTCCGTGCGCGGGACGGCCGGCCGACCCAATGCGCAGCGTGGCGGCTCGATGCGGCTGGCGCGGAACGCCTCATCGCGGCGGCCAGCGCGCGCCAGACCCGCTATGTGATCGACTATGAGCACCAGACGCTGAACGCGGCGACGAACGGCCAGCCCGCGCCGGCCGCCGCGTGGTTCAAGACGCTGGAATGGCGTGAAGGCGATGGTCTGTACGCGACCGACGTCAAATGGACCGCTCGCGCTTCCTTGATGCTCGACGCCGACGAATACGCCTACATCTCTCCCGTGTTCGCCTTTGACAAGGCGGGCAACGTGACCGCGCTGCTCAATGCGGCGCTGACCAACGACCCCGCGCTCGACTGTCTCGACGAGGTGCAGCTCACGGCTGCCTGCTCGGCGGCGATGCACGCATTCGACTCCGCCGCGCACGCGGCGCTTTCCACTGTCCTACCTACCGAGGTTCCCAATATGGAAGAACTCCTGGAACAACTGCGCTGGCTGCTGAACATGCCGGTCGGCGCGACCGCCGATGACGTCACGGCCCAGCTCAAGAAGCTGATCGAATCGCTGTCCGGCGGCCAGGGCGTCGCGGCCGCGAGCGCCAACCTGCCGGCGTTGCTCGACGCGCAGCGCAGCCAGATCGCCACGCTCACGGCAAACCAGGCCGACCCGGCGCGCTTCGTGCCGATCGCGGTCATGACCGACCTGCGCACGCAGCTCGACGCGGCCAACGCGAAGCTCGCCGGCAACGAAGTCGAGGAACTGGTGACGGCCGCGCTGAAGAACGGCCGCCTGCTGCCTGCGCAGGAAGGCTGGGCGCGCGACCTGGGCAAGAGCAACGTCGCCGCGCTGAAGCAATTCATCTCGACCGCTCAACCGATCCAAGCGCTCGGCGGCACGCAGACGGGCGGCAACCCGCCGGCCGATGACAAAACGGGCGCTGCCGCGCTGTCGGCCGAAGAACTCGCCGTGTGTAAGGCGCTCGGCCTCGACCCTGCGACCTACAAGACGTCGCAGCCGGCCGCCTGACGGTCGCGTGGCCGCTCGTTTCACTTCCACCAGGAGATTCACATGACTGCATTGACTGCCGACCGCGACACCGTCCATCGCGCCGGCCTGCTGTTCAGCTACCCGGCCAAGAGCGGCGTGCTGTTCTTTGTCGGCGCGATCGCCGCGATCGACACGGCGACCGGCTTCGCGACCAAGGGCGCGGAATCGACCACGCTCAAGGGCGCGGGCATCGTCCAGGAGCAGATCGACAACACGGCCGGCGCGGACGGCGCGAAGACCGTGACGATCCGGCGCGGCCAGTGGCGTGTCGCGAATTCAGCCGGCGCTGATCAACTCACGCTGAAGGACATCGGCTCGACCGCGTACATCGTCGACGACCAGACCGTCGCGAAGACGGACGGCGGCGGCAAGCGCTCGGTCGCCGGCACCGTGGTCGACATCGACCCGGGCGGCGTCTGGATAGCGTTCTAACGCGATCCGCTACACCCCAATCGACTACTCCATAAGGAAAGCACATGGAAATCAACCGCGCCAACCTGCGCGCCCTGTTCACGGGATACAACACCGTATTCCAGCAAGCCTTCGACGGCGCGCCGTCCGACTGGAATCGCGTGGCGATGCCAGTGCCGTCGACCACTTCGCAGGAAGTCTATCCGTGGCTCGGCCAGACCACACGCTTTCGCGAGTGGATCGGCGACCGTGTTCTTCAGAACCTGACGTCCCACGATTTCTCGATCAAGAACAAATCGTTTGAGAACACAGTCACAGTCGGCCGCACCACGGTCGAGGACGATACCTACGGCATTTACAAGCCGGCTATGGCGCAGCTCGGCCTCGACGCGAAGCAGCATCCGGACGAGCTGGTGTTCGGCTTGCTCAAGCAAGGTGCGACGAAAACCTGCTACGACGGTCAATATTTTTTCGATACCGATCATCCGGTCGTGCAGGAAAACGGCACGGTCGGTTCCGTCTCGAACTTCAAGGCAGGCACTGGCCCGACCTGGTATTTGCTTGATATGACGCGCGTCGTCAAGCCGATCATCTTGCAGCAGCGCAAGCCGTACAACTTCGTGGCTATGGACCAGGAAACCGACGAAGTCGTGTTCTCGGCGAACGCGCTCCGCTACGGCGTCGACGCACGTTGCAACGTCGGCTTCGCACTTTGGCAACTCGCGTATGCATCGCAGGACGAGCTGAACGAAGACAGCTACGAGGCCGCTCGCCAGGCAATGACCAGCATGAAGGGCGACAACGGCCGCCCGCTCGGCATCCGACCGTCGCTCCTGGTCGTGCCGCCGATGTATGAGGGGCGCGGCCGGAAGATCCTCAACGCCGATGCGAACAACTACGGCGCGACCAACGTCTGGAAGGGTTCGGCCGATCTATTGGCGACGCCCTGGCTGGCATAGCAGGACACACCGGGATAACACCCCCGCGAGAGACGGCCGCGCGACGCCGATAAGCGCGGAGGAAGACCGTCCCGGAGCTGCGGCGCAATGGTGGGCTCCGGTTGGGTTCGAATTCACAGGAGAGGTTCATGAGCAAGAAACATCCGGCGATCAAGGTGGCGTCGGCCAAGGAAGGGTTTCGCCGCGCTGGCCATGTGTTCGGGATCGTGCCGAAAACGATCGCGCTGGCTGCGCTTCATCCGGACGCACACGCCGCAATCGTCGCCGACAAGTCCCTGGTCGTGGTCGACACGGCGATCCATCTCAGCGACGAAGAAGCGGCGGCGCTCCCGCACCACGACGCCGACCACGTGATCGCCGCGCTCGCAAATGCAGACACGCTGACGCTCGACGTGAGCGAAGACGACGCGAAGCGTGCGCTGGCGCTGGCCGACATCGAAGCGGAGCTGGCGCAGCGCGAAGCGTCGATCAAGCTGCGCGAGGGCGATCTGAAGGCCGCCGAAGACGAATTCGAAGCTGCCGAAGCGGACCTGAAACGCCGCATTGCCGAATTCGACGAGCGCCACGCGGGCCTCGTCACGCGCGAAAACGATCTGCTCGCGCGCATCCAGGCATTCGAGGCCGAGCAGGAAGCCGCGAAATCCGGCGGCAAGTCCACGCAGTCGGCCGGCAAGAAGAGCTAACGCGCCATGTACGCCACCGTCGAATTCATGATCGGTCGCTTCGGACAGCGCGAGGCGATCTCGCTGTCCGATCGCGAACGCACCGGCGACGTGAACGCCGTCGTGCTGGCCGATGCGCTCGACGAGGCATCCGCCGAGATCGATACGTATCTGGCGGGCCGGTACGCGCTGCCGCTCGATCCGCAACCGAAGATGCTCGCGGGCGTGTGTTGCGACATCGCGCGCTATCGCCTGTGCGGCGGCGAAACCGTCATGACCGACGAAATCGACAAGCGTTACAAGGCCGCGATCGCATTCCTGAAGCTCGTCGCGACCGGCGACGTCACGCTCGGCTCGACGACGACGGGTTCGATTCCGCAACCCGACAACTCTGTCCAGTTCGTGACAGGCACGCGCGTGTTCGCTCGCGAGAACCGATAACGCCATGCCCTACGTCCCGATCGTCACTGCAGTTGAGCTTGGCGTCGTCGACCGCCTCACGCGCGGCCTCGGCAAGATGGTCGCCGAGGTCAAGACCTACGGCGGGGAATTCGACGACGAAGAATTGGACACCGTCGTGCGGCGCTTCCCGGCTGCGTGGGTGACGTTTGGCGGCGTGAAGCGCACCGATCCCGTCGCGACGAGTCGATCGAAGTGGAAGGCCGACGCGACCTTCGTCGTGATGGTCGGCGCACGCAGCGTTCGGAACGAAGAAACCAGTCGGCACGGCGGACCGGCGCAGATCGAGGTCGGCACGAACCTGCTGATCTCGGCCGTCCGCTACCTCCTGAACGAGCAGGACATGGGCCTGCCGATCCGGCATTTCGCGCCGGGCGCGATTCGCACGCTGTTCAACACGAAGGTCCGTAACGACGCCATATCGGTCTACGCGCTCGAATTTCATACCGCGTGGGTTGAAGACACGCTATTCGTCGGCGCGTTTCCGCAAGGCAGCGTCGAAGGTCCGCTCGGCGAGGTGTTCGAGCAATACGACGGCCAGCTCGATCCACCGACGCCGGACTGGAAGTCGACGCTGCTGCGCTACTACCTGCAACCCGGCACCGATCGCCCGGCCGATGCGGTGGATCACATTGAGATGAAGGAGCAACCATGAAAGTGAAAGCCCGTTCCGGGTTGCGTGTCCCGAAGGAACACGCATCGCGCCAGTACATCACGGACGCTGAAGCCGTCGATGTGCCGGATACCGCGTATTACCAACGTCGCGTCGCCGAAGGTGACCTGATCGAAGAAAACCGGTCGGCCGCGGAATCGAGCGCCGACGTCGCACCGAACCCCGCAGTCGATTCGGGTGCCAAAAAGGCCGCGAAAGGAGCCTAACCGATGGCAAGCAAAAACATTTCGTTCGACACGATCCCGTCGGGTATCCGCAAGCCGGGCAAGTACTTCGAATACAACACGAAGCTCGCCGTTCGCACGCTGCCGGCGAACGACCAGACCGTGCTTATCATCGGCCAGCGTACCGCTGACGGCACTGTGCCGGCACTGAAGCCGGTCGACGTGTTCTCCGGCGACCAGGCCGCGCTGTATTTCGGCGCAGGCTCGCTCGCGCACATCGCGGCCGTCGCCGCGATCACGGCGTACAAGTACGTGAGCCTGACGGTCATCGCCGTCGACGACGCAGTTGCGGGACAACCGGCCAAGGGGACGGTCGAGTTCACGGGACCGGCGACGGCTGACGGTGCGTTCGCCTTGTTCATTGCGAATACGCGGGTCGACATCGCCGTATATGCGGACGACACGGAAATTACGATCGCCACGCGCCTCAAGGATCAGATCGCGCAGAAGACTGCGCTGCCGGTGACCGCTGACTCCGTGAACGGCAAGGTCACGCTGACGGCGAAGAACAAGGGGGCGTTCGGCAACGACATCGTGCTGTCGCAGCTCAACCAGGCGGCCGGCGTCAAAGCAACGATTACCGCATTCACGGGTGGGCTGAACGATCCCGACATTGCCCCGGCGCTCGCGGCCGTGTACGGCGCGCAGTACAACCTGTATGCGACGTGCTGGCCGACGAAGGAATCGCTGACGAAGCTGCGCACGCACCTGGACAGCATCTCGGGCGCGATCGAACAGCGTCCGGCTGTCGGTGTCGCCGCCACTCCCGCGACGCTGTCTACCGCAACGACGCTGGCCGGCGACCTCAACGCGGGTCGGATCACGGTCGGTTGGCATCCGGGTTCGGTGTGCCTCTCGGCCGAAATCGCAGCCGCCTACGCGGCCGTTATTTCCAGCGAGACGGACCCAGCTCGACCGCTGAACACACTCGCGCTGACCGGTCTGGACGTGACGCCGATCCCGGCTCAGCCCGGGCGCACCGAGCAGGAGAAAGCGCTGCACAACGGTGTGACGCCCTTCGAGATCGGCCCGGGCAACGTCGTGCAGATCGTACGTTCGATCACGACGTACACGAAGGATGCGCAGGGTATCGACGATCCGGCGCTGCTCGACATCACTACGATCCGATCGCTCGACTACTTTCGCAAGGCGTGTCGGCAGCGTATTGCTCTGCGCTTCCCGCGCGATAAGCTGTCGGATAAGACGCCGCCGAAGGTACGCAGCGAGCTGCTCGACGTCGCGTACAAGTGCGAGGAGCTGGAAATCGTTGAGAACGTGGAGGCCAACAAGAACAACCTCATCGTCGAGCGCGATCTGCAGGACGCCAACCAACTCGACGCAGCGATCCCTGCCGACGTGGTGAATGGTTTTCACATTCTCGCGGCGCGGATCGACCTGATCCTGTAACGCCCATCGAAACACTATAGGAGCCAGCTATGGCATTGGAAGAATACGTCGGCGCGATCGTGCTCGAAGTCGACGGCCAGGAGGCCGAGGTCGTGAGCGTGTCGCCGACGTCGAAGACGGGCAAGAAGCCGGTCAAGACGATGAACCGCACGGGCCGCGTCAAGGGCTTCGCGCGTGGCGTCGAGGAACACGAGCTGAAGGTGACGGTCGTGATCCCGCTCGGCGGCGACGAGATCGACTGGTTCAACATGGAAGGCGGCAAGCTGACCATGTTCCCGGCTTCGCTCGGCGGTCAACGCGTGAGCTATTACGACTGCGTCACGCTCGACATGGGCGATCAGTACAGCGTGGAAAACGAGGCGCGCCGCGACCTCACCATCTTCTCGACTCGGCGGGTGACGGAATGAGCATCATGACGGAAAAGGGTTCGCTGGACTACGGCATCGAATATCCGGCCGGCAGTGGCCAGTATCACTACGACTTCGAGCTGCGTCTCGCGACGGTCGACGACAACATCTCAGCCTATGAGCATCCGTCGATCCTCGGCGGCGGTGTGTCGAACATGCGCGTCAACGCGGCGATCATCTCGTCATGCCTGCTGTCGCTCGGCACTGTCCCGAAGGAAGAGATCACGCCGGAGCTGATCGGCACGGCGATCGACGTCGACTATGACCAGTTGTACGCCAAGCAGGAACTGCTCAAAAAAAAGCGAAAGGAAAGGAAACCCACCTTCGCAACTTCCGACTCGCCGTCCTCATCCTCGGACCCTGCGGGTTCAGCGAAGAGCGAGTCCGGAACCTGAGCGAACCGGAGCTGGAGGGTTACCTGTCCGCGTTCGCCACGCTGCGCGGACAGGGTTCGAACGGTCGCCCCGGGAAGACCGGGCCGACCGTTAAAAGCATGCGGCGCAAACGCCGCAAGGGTAAATAGGAATGTCTCGCGATCTCGCCGTCGGCATGACCATTCGGATGCGCGACCAGGTGTCCGCACCGGCGCAGCAATCCGAACGCAATGTCCAGCGCAGCGTGCGCCAGACGACGCAGACCTATACCGACGCGTCGCGCGTCGCCGTGTCGACGAGCCGGATGCTGTACAACGTCCGCATGACGCAGAGCGCGCAGGCCGAGCAAGCCGTGCAACGCAATGTCGCGCAGACCGAGGCTGCGTATCAGCGCGCGAACCGTAACGTGCTGACCGGGTCGCAACGGCTCGCCAATGCCCGTCAGCAGCTCGACATTCGATCGGAACAGACGATCCGGCGCGAAATCGATCAGACGGTCGCGTCGTACAACCGACTCGCGCGGGCCGGCTTCTCGTCGTCGAACGAACAAGCTCGTGCATTCGCAGCCGTTCAGCGCAAGGTCGCTGAGCTGAACAAGGAACTTGGCAAGACGGTCGAACGCGAAAGCCTGCTGGCTCGCGGCTCGCATGGCATGCTGCGCGTCGGCGAAGGGATCGCGGGGGCCTATGCCGGAGCGCGTGTACTGTCCGGCCCGGTGGGCCAGGCAATGCGGTTCGATCAGCATCTGGCGATGATCGCGAACACCAGCTATCGCAACCTTGCACCGAAGGATCGCGTGAAGGCCACCGATGAGCTGCGAGCAGTTGTTTACGCGGCTGTTCAGGAAGGTGGCGGGACGCTCGACCAAGCGATGGAATCCCTCGAAAAACTGATGGCTCACGACGCGCTTGGACACAAAGCAGCGTTCGAGCTTCTGCCGAAACTGCAGCGAGGCGCGCAAGCCGAGGGAGCCGATCCGGTCGACCTGGGCAACGTCGCGGTCAAGGCCGTGCAGAACTTGCGCTTTGAAGAGCACGACACCGGGCGTGTGCTGGACATGGGGGCGGTCGCCAGCCACATGGGTGAATTCAAGTTCCCGGACCTGAGCCATTACCTTCCGGCGCAGATGGCGGCCGCAGGCAATGCGGGTTTCTCGGGCGCGCGCGGCTACGCGAAGATTCTGGCGCTGAACGAAACGGCAATGTCCACGGCTGGCACTGCCGGTCAGGCCGGCACGAACGTGACCGACCTGCTCAACCAGATGTCGAGCCGGGAGCTGGCCCACGCGGCGAAACGCGCCGGCATCAAGGATTTCGAGGGCGTCAAAATGCGGACCCTGGCGCGCGGCGGCGACATGCTCGACGCGATAGAGGCGACGATCGAGACGATCTTCAAGAGCGACAAGAAGTACCAGGAAATCCAGCGCAAACTGAAAACCGCCAAACCGGGCGAGGACAAGGAATTGCTGACGGACATGGCGAACCTGCTGCAGGGTTCGGCGATCGGCAAGCTGTTCGGCAACCAGCAGTCAGTGATGGCGCTGACCGGCTACATCACGCAGAAGCACAAGCGGCAGGAGGTGTATGAAGCCGCCATGCACGAATGGGATCGCGGAGGCGGCACGATCGCAGGCGACTTCGACGTCGTGAAAGCGATGGACGGGTTCAAGGCGCAGCAGCTCAAGAACGAGGCCGAGATCGCGGAGATGGACGCCCTGCGCGGATTGAATCACCAGCTCGGCGACGCGGCGTCGAAGCTCGCGAACTATGCGAAGGAATACCCGGGCCTCGCGAAAGCAATTGCCGGCACCACGCTCGCATTCGAAGGGCTGACGGCCATCCTCCTGGGCGCGGGTCTGATGCGGTTTGTGACCGGCGGCCGCGCTGCCGGCGCCGTGGCGGCAGCCGATGCCGGGCTGGCGAGCGCAGGTGTCGCAGGCGCGGCCAGCGCGGCGGGATTCGGCGCACGGTTCGCAGGCATGGCGAAAGCCATCGGCACGCGCGGTGGCCCATTGCTGGCGATCGCAAGCGGCCTCGAGGCGTTTTCGATCGCGGGCGATCAGTCGAAGACGGCTGACGAGAAGAAAGCCGCTTACGTCGGTGTTGCCGGCGGTGCTGTTGGTGGTCTTGCCGGGATGGCTGCTGGTGCGGCGACCGGCGCGGCGCTTGGCTCGGTCGTTCCCGTCGCAGGCAACATCGTCGGCGCGGGCGTCGGGGCCGTCGCCGGATACTTCGGCCACGAATGGGGGGAGAAGCTCGGCAAGATGATCGGCGACGCGATCTTCGCGCAGAAGAAGGACGAGAAGCCGCCTGTTGTCGAGGGACACTTCACCATCAATCTGGACGGTCAGCATCTCTACGACTTCGTCACGATGGCCGGCCAAAAGGCGGCTCGGAGATTCTGATATGGCATGGAAAGATAGCCTGCTCGATGCTTCGTTTCGCGGCGTTCCGTTCGACGCGCAGCACACGGACGATACGATCGACCGCGATACCGCTGAATACGCGGTGCCGCACGTCGACGGCGAAGACGTTGAAGATCTCGGCCTGAAGGCGCACACCACCAGTATTACCGCGATCTTCTTCGGCGACGATTACGAGGATCGGATGCAGGCGCTGCTCGGCGCACTCGCGATCAAGGGGCCGGGCGAACTGATCCATCCGGTTTTCGGGTCGATGCCAAGCATGCAGCTCATTGGCGCGCACGTGTCGCATGATGCCGAGAACGTCGACGCGTGTGTGATCGAGATGCGGTTCAAGCGCTCGACGCCGGCCAATCCGTTCTTCATTGAGCAGCGGCCGACGCAAACCGCTGACGCCGCCGCGCAGCTCGCGACCACCGCGCAGGATGCCGGCACCAGCATGTTCGAGCGAGCAGTCGGCCTGCTCAAGACGATGAAGGCTGGCCTGCGCCGACTCAATGCTTTGCGCGATGTCCTGAGCGAGACGCTCGGTCCGATCACGGCGCTTGTCGTCGGCTTTCGACGTGCGACGGTCGATTATCTGTCCTGGCCGGGCGCGTTCGCGTCGGACCTGATCGGCCTGGTCAGCGGTATCGCGGATTTCCGTTCGTTCGATCCAGGACTCGTCATGTCTGACTGGAACGACATGCGCGACCAGATGAAGACGGTCGTGAAGCTGCCTGCAGCGTCGGCCGCTGGCCAGCCGCTCGTCATTCCTGGCACGCAGGCCACGACGGCCGCACCCAGCAGCTCGACCGACCCCGCCACGCCGTATGCGCCGGCACGTCCTAGCACCGTTGCCGCTGACGCATCGGACATCCAGCTCGTCACGGCCGTCACGGCGGTTGTCGTTGCCACGGTGACGGCCAGCGTTGCATCCGACATCCTGGCGAATGAGGCCGACACCCCGACGCTGACGCCGGATCAGGTCGAGCAGATCGCGAACGATACGCGTGGATTGATCCAGGCCGCGATCGACGCCGTACGCGCGGCCGTGCCGGTCGAACAGGCTCGGCCCGTTATCGAGCCGTTAAAAGAGACGGCACTGTCGGTGCAGGAGCTGGCGATCAAGGTGATCGACGTCCTGCCGCCGATCATTTCGCGCACGGTTGATGCGCCGTCGAACCTCACGTTGCTGGCGCATCTCTGGTACGGAGACTATTTGCGCTCGACGGAGCTTCTTCGCCTGAATTCACAGATCCGCAATCCGAACTTCATTCAGCGAGGAGACATTGTCCGTGGCTTCGCCCAATAACGATGTGACGCTGCTGATCGGTGGCAAGGCGCATAGTGCCTGGTCGTCGTATTCGATCGATTCCGATCTGCTGACGCCGGCCGACGCGTGGGACGTGCGCCTCACGCGCCCGGCCGGCAAGATGCCGGACACGGTCAAATCCGGCGCGCATGTCCAGGTGAAGGTCGGCGACGACACGGTGCTCGTCGGCTACGTCGACCAGGTGCGTCGCCGCACCAGCAAGACCGAGAAGACGCTGTCGATCAGCGGCCGGGACTATGCCGCGATCCTGCGCGACTGCTCGGCACCGATTTTCACGGCTAAACAGGTCACGTTAGCGGAGGTGGTCGCGAACATCGTTAAACCGCTCGGGATCAGGAAGATTCGTATCGACACGGCGCGCGCGCAGTCGACGTGGGACAAGATCAGCGTCGACCCGGGTGACACGGCATGGGACGCGCTCGTTCACGCGGCCGAGGGTGAAGGTTTGTGGCCGTGGTTCGATCCGGACGGCACGCTCGTGGTCGGCGGGCCGGACTACAATGCCCCGCCCGTCGCGAGCCTGATCCTGCGCGAGGATGGTAAGGGCAACAACGTCGAGTGGTTCGACGAGGATTTGTCGATCGCCGAGCGACACTCGGAAGTCACGGTGCTCGGCCAGGCGCACGGCACCGGATCGAAGGCCGGCAAGCACGCCATCAAGGCGACCGTGAAAGACAAGGATGTGCCGGTGTACCGCCCCAAGATAGTCGTCGACCACGACGCGCCCAATCTGGCAGCGGCCGAAGCGCGTGCGCGCAAGATCATTTCCGACTCGGCACTCGCCGCGCACACGCTGCGCGCGAGCGTCAAGGGACACCGAACCTCGGACGGCGTGCTGTGGAAGCCGGGCCAACGGGTGCACGTCGTATGGGAGGAATACGGGATCGACGCCATCTACTTCCTGATGGCGCGTCGATTCACGGGTGGCCGTCCAGGCGGCACGCACACGACGCTGACCCTGAAGGAAGATGGCGTGTGGATTCTCGACGCGCATCCGCATTCGGGCCGCAAGCATCGGAAGAAGAAACGCGGCGGACCATCGATCGAAGTCACGGACGCCACCATCGACGCGAGCATCATGAAATGATCAAGGACATCGACAAGCGCATCCAGCGTGCGGTTTCCGGCATTCGGCAAGCCTTCCGAGGAATGATCGGTGGCGTGCAGACAAACGGCCCGACCGCGACCGTTCGCGGCGAAGGTCTCGCTGGCGAGAACATGGTCGACCTCGAACTATTCCAACACTACGGCTACACCAGTTCGCCGCCGGCCGGCACGATGATGGTCGTGGTGCCGGTCGGCGGCAAGACGAGTCATGGAATCGTCATCGCGACCGAGCATGGTCAGTATCGGTTGAAGGCGTTGAAGGCTGGCGAGGTGGCGCTGTACACGGACGAAGGTGATTCCATCGTCCTCGCTCGCGGCCGCGTCATCGACATCAAGACGAAGACGCTGAACATCGAAGCCGAAGAATCGGTCAACTTCAAGACGCCGACCGTCAATATGGATCACGCGCTCAACGTGGCCGAGCAGATCACCGGCAAGGGCGGCATGTCGATGTCGGGTGGCGACGGCGCGCGCATCGACAGCCTGAACGTCGACAAGGATGCCGTGATCAGCGGCAAGAGCTTCAACGGCCACAAGCATCCGGAAACGGGCAGCATCACGGGCACCCCTGTCGCCTGACATCAGCGGCACTCACTGACCTCCATCATCTGAATTGTCCACGCGCGCGCGATCACAATCGCGGCATGGACGCACTTCTGAACCCGCAAACTGGCGGATATACCGGCACGCAAACGACGACGCTTGCGAATGCCGTGTATATCCGCCTTGCCACACCGCTCGGCTCCTGGTGGGCCGCGCTCGACGTCGGGTCGCTGCTGCACACGCTGGCGCGCGAGAAAGATACGCCCCGCGTGCGCCGTCTCGCCGTTCAATACGCCGAGCAAGCGCTCGCTCCGTTGGTCAAGGACGGCCGCGCGCGCAAGGTGTCGGTGTCGTCCGCATCCGCCGAAAAAGGCTGGCTCATTCTGCTCATCGAAGTGGTCGACGTCACGGGCGACGTGCGCCACTTCCTACATCCGGTCAAGGTGTCGTAATGCCGGCAACCGTTCTGACTCTCGACCAGATCCGCGAAAACATTCTTCGCGAGATTAAGAACCAGCGCCCGGAAGCTGACGTCGGGCCGGATTCGGATCACTACGTGCGCGCGAGCGGCACGGCCAGCGCGATCGAAGGTCTATACGCTCACCAGGTCTGGACCGCCAAGCAGATTTTTCCGGACACGGCCGACGAAGACAAACTCATTCTTCACGCGCGCCTGCGCGGCATCGAGCGCAAGCCGGCCGTCGTCGCGAGCGGCACCGCGCGCGCGACGGGCAAGCCCGGCATCCAGGTCGCCAGCGGTTTGAGCGCGAAGTACCAGGACGGCACGGCTTATGTGACGACGAGCGGCGGCACGTTTGACGCGGCGGGCAATCTCGTCGTCAGTGTGGTGGCCGTCGACGCCGGTGTCGACGGAAACCGTCAGGATGGCGACGCGCTCACGCTTACCGTGCCGCCGGTCAACGTCGACGCGTCCCTGACGGTCGTGAGTTTGCGCGGCGGCACCGTGATCGAAACGCTCGACAGCCTACTCGCTCGCCTGCTGCAGCGCATTCGACGGCCGCCCGCTGGCGGCAACAAATACGACTACTGGCAGTGGGCGATGGAAGTGCCAGGCGTGACGTCCGCATTCATCTATCCGTTGCGACGCGGTCTCGGTACGGTCGATGTCGTGATCACGACCAATGACGGTCTGCCTTCGGATGACGTGCTGAAGGCAGCGCAAGCGCATATCGACGATCAGCGTCCCGTGCGCGCAAAGGATACGCGCGTCGTTGTGCCAACGATCAAAACCTATGATGTAGACGCCGCTGTAAAGCTGGATGGAATTACGATCGACGCCGCCCAGGTCACCGTGACGAACGGTCTGAATGCGTACAACGCAATCATCACACCGGGTGAGGCAGTCATTCGCAATCGCATCGGCGGGGTTATCAACGACACGCTCGGCATTGTCGATTACGCACTCAACAGTCCGGCGGCCAACGTGGTCCCGATCGTCGATGCGAAGGTCATCGAGTGGTGTCGCCTCGGTGCGGTGAAATTGAGGCCGCTGGTATGAACGGTCACGCTGATTTGCTCGCCCGGCTGCTTCCCCCGGTGTCTTACGATCCGCGCGAGTCTCGTCTCGCAGCGGAGCTGGCCGCCGAAGGGAGAGCACTCGATCGCGCACTCGGTGACGCGGAAACCGTCGTCAACGGAATCACGCCGTTCTTTGCGCACCAGCTCCTGCCGGATTGGGAGCGCGTGTGTGGCATCACGCCGGCCGAGGACGCGACCCTGCAGCAACGCATTTCAACGGTAGTCGCGAAGATCAATGAAACGGGTGGTATGTCGATCCCGTATTTCACGCGCCTCGCGGCCGCGCTCGGCTATCGCATCGAGATTGTCGAGCCGGACCCGTTTCGCGTCGATGAAAACTCGGTGGGTGACGCGCTATGGATCGAGGACATCATCTACCAGTGGGGCGTTGTGGTACACGGCGCGCCGACGCTGGAAATCTATTTCCGCGTGGACGAAAGCGCGGTCGACGAGCCGCTTCTGACATTCGCAGATCCGATCCTCGAAGCTGTATTCGAGGATCTAAAACCGGCCGACACCTTCGTCTACTTCATCTACCAGGAAGCGTAACCATGCAGCGAATCAACACCCCCGATGGGAATTTCCATGCCGGCGACCCCTCTGCCGGCGTGAAGGGTACAGTTGTCACGCAGCCTTTCATGCAAGCCGTGCAGGAGGAGCTTGCGGCCGTGCCGGAAAGCGTTGGGATCAAGCTTGATCCCAACGACAACGGCCAGCTCCTGAAGGGCATTCAGAAGATCGTCGGTAATGCTGGCGCGAACTATCAGCCCGTACTCGGATACACCCCGGTTCAACAGGGGACTGGCGCGCTGCAAGGCCAAAACGCGGTGAAAATCGGTTGGGCGACGGATGGTTCGGGTCTGCGTGTAACGGTCGATACAACCGACCTCGGCGTGGTCGCGTTCGCGAGTCAACTTGCTGCATATGCGACGCAGGAATGGGTGGAGAAAAGCGCCGTTCCCAGGGGCGGAGGGGTAATGATTGGTACGTTGGCGGTGCCACAGGTTCAGTTGAGCCAGGGGCATGCGGACAACGACGGTACGAAGCCGATGATCTACAACGACCCGTCCGTCAGAAACGTTGTTTTCCGCACTGGCCCATCAAACGCGTACAAGTACACGGTGATCGATGAGAGCGGCGTACTGAAACTTCCGGCTCGCCCGAATTTCGCAGGATCTACGCCTTGGGACACTGGCAACTTCGATCCGAACTCGAAGCTGAACACGTCCGGCGGTACCGTTGGTGGCCGCTTGGCGCTCAGTAAGCAAGGCTGGCAGGCGGACTTCCAGCTCAGAAACTGGCGAGAGGGCCAAGACGTTAGCACGTACTTTCGAGCGCGCGATGGCGGCGGTCTGGAGATCATCAACAACGCCTATAACTTCGTAACGTGGTCAGTGGACGATTACGGAACCATGTTCATGCGCGGGCAGCAAATGCTCAACACGGACGGGAACCTTTGGTGTGCTTATCGCGGTTCGTGGATGTCCGGCATCCTAGACGATCTCTACAACCGGGACAATGGCAAAGCGAATGCAGGCGCAACGTGTCAGCCGTACGATTTTGCTGAGTTCGGCCCGCTTCGACAAAGCACCGGCACGACGACTGTGGATGCGCCGGACACATGGTTCGTGAAGGGCATCCGAACCGACAACTGGAACGGTGACGCTGCACCGCGCACGTTGTTCCTGCGATGCACCCGTATTCGCAACACGTAAGGAGGCTACTTGGTCGAGCACGAACTTCTCATCATGGCGATTGAGGATCGCTGGCCGCAGCTCGTACACGGGCGCGATTATTGGGTAGGCCATCCACTAGATCGGCAAACGGGACTTCAGTGCGGCGATGCGTTCATCGCACAATGGAATTGCTCCGTTGTGCCGCCGGACGTTACGGACCTGCTTAAGCGTGGCGAAGAACTCCGCCCGGTCCTTGCCGCACAGAAGGCGCGAGAACAACGGGATTCGCTCCTTCGTGCGTCTGACTGGACACAAGCGCCTGACGTGTCGGCGGCAACTCGGGAGAAGTGGGTAGTCTATCGGCAGACGCTTCGCGATCTGCCGGAACAACCGGGCTTCCCGCTGGATGTGCGGTGGCCGGATGCGCCCACAAGCGAGTAACACCTCATTTTTGTTCGGAACAAGGCGACCGGCACGAGTGTAGGAGCACTCGTGCCGGTCACTTACTCACTGCGCGGAACAGTGAGAAGCCAAGGCCCTGCTACCTTCGCGAAGGCAGGGCGAGTTTAACAGACAATTCGCACCCTAAATGGCACAACCCATCATTCCGTGGCTCGGCGGCAAGCGTCGCTTGGCCGAGCAACTCATTCCACTATTCCCACAACACGAATGCTACGTCGAGGTGTTCTGCGGTGGTGCTGCCTTGTACTTCCTACGGCCGATGCCGGCACCAGTCGAGGTGCTGAATGACATCAACGGCGAGCTGGTGAATCTATACCGCGTCGTGCAGCACCACCTTGAAGAGTTCGTGCGGCAATTCAAGTACGCGATTTCGAGTCGACAGGTATTCAAATGGCACCAGCTTGCGGTCCCGGAGACGCTCACAGATATACAACGTGCAGCGCGGTTTTACTACCTGCAGCACCATGCCTTCGGCGGCAAAGTTCAAGGGCAGACGTTCGGCACCGCTACGACCGCACCATCGGTCAACCTGCTACGGATCGAAGAGAGTCTGTCAGCCGCACATCTGCGGTTGGCCAGCGCACACGTCGAAAACCTGCCGTGGTACGAATGCATGGACCGGTATGATCGGCCGCACACGTTCTTCTATTGTGATCCGCCGTACTGGCAGACCGAGGGATATGGCGTTCCGTTCCCGTTCGAAGAATACGAACGGATGGCGGCTATGATGCGCGCCTGTAAAGGCAAGGTGATGGTGAGCATCAACGATCATCCCGACATTCGTCGAGCGTTCGATGGTTTTCCGATGCTCGGGCTGTCAATCAAGTACAGTTTGAACAACGCAACTGGCGGTGCTTCAAAGAGCCGCGAGCTTGTGATTACGAACTGGGAACCCGGAACGCTGACAGGCGGTTTGTTCTGACTCGATCGCGAGCGGCTGGACGGCAATCATTCGACGAGCTGGCGGGAAAGGTCGACGGCTTATTGGCAGGCGCTTTGCGTTCGCGCCCGCCGCCGAGCTATGCTTCACGCAAGCGTCGGCGTTGCCTCGACGTTGGCAGGCGCGATTTCGATTTGAATCGGGCGCTTTGGCCGATGCTCGTCGTTGAAGCAGCGTGATGTGCGCCGCTCGACCTTACGGTAATACTTGGCTTTCAATCGCTGCATGAGCGTTCGACTATCAGGCCTGTCAGTGATCGTCGTCGGCGCGCCGGTGTCTGCTACGAACTGCGGAGACGTGACATACATCCGTTGCCCGTGCTCCCAGTTGCGATCGAACGCGATATCAATCGCATGCGTAATTTTCGCTGTGTAGTCCAGCATGCGTTGCGCGGCGGTTCGCGTGATCATGTAGCACTGCAAGCCCACCGGGTTTTCCATCCACATCAATCTGGTCCCGCTCGGAAGACGCGCATACTCGGATTGCTGACGCTCGTTGATCCACATCAGCCGCACCATATCCCAATGCTGGCGAGCGTCGTAGAGTTCGAGCGTAGCGGCTTTGAACCCGTCGAGCAGCGTGATGTCGTCTTCCATGACGCACATTGCTTCCTTGCCGGATTGCACTAGTTGGAGCCACGCCGCACGATGGCTAAGGTAGCAACCGACCTCCCCGCGAGAGAGCTGCCAGCCATAGCGCCGCTGGCGACCGGCTGCGTCGTAACCCGGTATGGCTTCGACAGCTCCCTTCAGGTCAAATGCATCGAAGAACCGTGCATTAATGCCGTGATTGGCAAACTGCTCCACCATCTTGGTGCGCCGGTCTTGCGCACGGGTAAGCGAGATGCAGACATACGAGATACCCCGTTCCACTTCTTCCCTCGATTTTTTGGCATGCGCGACACGCGCATTACTTTGTTCTTACGGAAATGTTTCGAGAGTATAGCGGAACCTTGCGCCGACGCCTCGCCGGGCGGGCTGAGGTGAAGCTGCCAGCGTCCATTTTTCGGTGCAGTGGGCGGCAATCGGGACGTGCGTCCCTCGCACGGTGCCATGTGCATTCACCGTGACAAATCCGGCGCAAAAGCGGCAGATCAGGCAGTGACAAACATATCGCTAAACGGTGACAAATCGCGCGCGACGTTACATTCTTGCTTCGCAATTCACGGATTCCAACCAAGTCCGCGCCCGTTGACGGCAATGTCGAGTGCGCGAACCGGAAATGGAAAAAGGGGTGACGGCGATTAGCCGTCACCCCTTGATGTTGCTGGTCGGAGCGATAGGATTCGAACCTACGACCCTCTGATCCCAAATCAGATGCGCTACCAGGCTGCGCTACGCTCCGACGAATCGATGATTGTATCGCTCTTGTACAAATCGGGTCAATCTCCGCGTGCAATCGCTTACGCGCGCGCATAGACTGCGCAAGAATGACGGATGTCGCGACATCGCGCATGCCGCGCCGCGAAGCCGCGGCATGCGGCTTCCATCATCCTGGAGACGTCTCGTGATGAACCTCATTCTCTGGCGGCATGCCGAAGCCGAAGATTACGCGAGCACCGATCTCGCGCGCCAGTTGACCGCGCGCGGCCGCAAGGACGCGCAGGCCGTCGCGAAATGGCTGCGCGCGCGCATCGAGCGTCACGCGGTGGTACTCGCGAGTCCGGCCGCGCGCACCGTGCAGACGGCCGAGACGTTGACCGACCACTATCGGACCGCGGACGAACTCGCGCCCGGCTGCGACGTCGGCGACGTGCTCGCGGCGGCCGGTTGGCCGGACGGGATCGCGTCGACGGTCGTCGTCGTCGGCCATCAGCCGACGCTCGGCAGTGTCGCCGCGTACTTGCTCGCTGGTTCGGACGAAAGCTGGAGCCTCAAGAAGGGCGGTCTGCTGTGGTTTGTGAGCCGCGCCCGCGAGGGCAACGGGCAGACCGTGCTGCGTGCGGCCATTTCGGCCGATCTAGTCTGATTGGCCGCAATCAAACGCCATTTTCCGCTTTCTGCTAAAGTCAAATCGGCGACACGTCACCGAATGGACACCGTTTTGCCACGTAAGCGTCACGGCCGGTTACTACATTGGCGGGCATGTCGTCTCCTTCCTTACGACCAGGAATGCCTAATGCGAGAACTGCCGACGCCCACGCTTCCATTTGCCTCGCTATCTCTTGAGCAACCGCGCCGCCGTTTGCCACGCGCGTCCGAAACGGTCACCGCCGAATTCCGCCTGCGCGCCGCCTGGGCGCGCACCGAAGACGAACTGCGTGAAGCGCAGCGTCTGCGCCACAGTGTGTTCGCCGACGAAATGGGCGCGCACGTGAGCGGCCCGGCGGGCCTCGACGTCGATCCGTTCGATCCATACTGCGATCACCTGCTCGTGCGCGATCTCGACACGCTCAAGGTCGTCGGCACCTATCGCGTGCTGCCTCCGCATCAGGCCGCGCGTGTCGGCCGCCTGTACGCGGAGGGCGAGTTCGACCTGTCGCGTCTCACGCACCTGCGCTCGAAGATGGTCGAGGTCGGCCGCTCGTGCGTGCATCGAGACTATCGCAGCGGCGCCGTCATCATGGCGCTCTGGGGCGGCCTCGGCACCTACATGCTGCAAAACGGCTACGAGACGATGCTCGGCTGCGCGAGCGTGTCGATGGCCGACGGCGGCCACTACGCGGCGAATCTCTATCAGTCGCTCGGCGATGCGCTGACGGCGCCCGAGTACCGCGCGTTTCCGCACACGCCGCTGCCCGTCGACGATCTGCGGACGGGCGCGAAGGTCGCTCCGCCGCCGCTCATCAAGGGCTATCTGCGGCTCGGCGCGAAGATCTGCGGCGCGCCCGCGTGGGACCCGGATTTCAATTGCGCGGACTTCCTGACGCTGTTCCGCCTGTCGGACATCAACGCACGCTACGCGCGCCACTTCCTGAGCGATCCGCTGCCGCGGTGACGCCACCCGGCTCGATCCGAATCCGGGCGTGAACGACGGCACGGCGCATGCATCGCCGTGCCGTTGCTTTGTCTGCGGTCGTTCGGCGAATCGAAACGGTGGGCGGTGTCGTGTTGCGGTCGAGGTCGACGTGCGACGTGTGATGCGGGATGCGGAATGCGAGATGCGGGATGCGGGATGCGGGATGCGGGATGCGGGATGCGGGATGCGGGATGCGGGATGCGGGATGCGGGATGCGCTGCGATCGCGCGCATTCCGGTGCGCAAACAGCGCCCCTCCTGCTCGCCGCGAGCGGGCATTCGTGGTGACTCCGAACAGGCGCCGCCCGCGCTAGACGCAAGCGCGCCGCGCACGTCGGCGCGCGGCGTCGCGTTCGTCGTGCATGAGACGGTGGAAGAGAAGTGGCGGAGCGTCAGTGCTTGCGCCGCCAGTCGAGCAGGTGATGCTCGGCCATCCAGTGATGGATCATGCCTTCGCCGTTGTGCGTACGCTTGTATTCGCGCGATTCGTACACCGACAAACTGACGAGCACCAGCAACCCGATACCTAGGCCAATCAGGCCCGCAATCGATTCGGCATCCATGGCAGCCCTCCTTTCAAACCGGCATAGCGCCACGTCTACATAGTAGGACATGCGGGCGCGGACGCGAAGGAGCGCGGGGTCGTCGTCGGGCGCCGATTTCCAGTAGACTCGCCGGGCGCCATCCGGCGGAAACCGGGGCGCAATCGTCCATTCGTTCCGAGGAAATTCATGACCCGTATCGTCATTGCCGCGCTCGTGGCGGCCATGCTTGCCGGTTGCGCGAGCGATCCGCGGCAGGGCCGCCGTGGCACGCCGCCGCAAGATCCGCCCGATTATCAGGGCGTGCCGACCGACATGACGCCGCCGTCGATGCTAGGCGAACCCGGTGCGAGCGGCGCGCCCGCTGCACCCGCGAAATAGCTTCGACGAACGCCTCGGTCAGCCGCGAACGGACTGTGCTCGGCACGCTCGCTCGCGGCGAAGCGGGCGATGGTATGGCGCTCATATCCGCGCCGCCGCCGTACGGCATGCTTCGCCCGGCGATGCATGCGCGCCGCCGGCAACACGACATTCATCGACATCCGGCGCGGTACGGCGCGGCCCGTCGCCGCAGCCGGCGCGAGGCGCGCGTTAGCTTGCGGCGCGCACCGCCGCCGATGGCGCGTCTGCCGCGACTGCTCGTTCGAGCCCGGGCAGGTGGCGCGCGAGCGTCGCGCCGCGCGCCGCCATGAACACGAGCAGCGCGGCCCAGAGCCCGTGATTGCCGAACGGGCCGACGAGCGCGAACGTCGCGGCGACGAACAGCGCGAACGATGCCGCCATCGCACGCATCAGCGCCCGCGTATGCGTCGCGCCGATGAACACGCCGTCGAGCATGAAACCCCAGACCGAGATCACGGGCGAGAGCGCAGCCCATGGGAGATAGCGCTCGGCGACGCTGCGAATCGACGATTGATCGGTGAGCTGCGCGACGATCCAACCGCCCGCGCCCCAGTAGACGAGCGCGAACGCGAGCGCGCCGATTCCCGCCCAGAAGAACGTCGCGCGCAGCGCCTGCCGGAATGTATCGCGGTTGCGCGCGCCCGCCGCCGCGCCGACGAGCGCTTCGGCCGCATGCGCGAAGCCGTCGAGCGCATATGCCATGAAGGTCTGGAAATTGAGGAGGAGCGCGTTCGCGGCGAGCGTCGCGTCGCCTTGCCGCGCGCCGAGATGCGCGAACCAGCCGAACGCCGACAGCAGGCACAGCGTACGGATGAAGATGTCGCGATTGAGCGCGACGAGGCGTGCAAGCGCCGCGCGATCGAAGAGCTCGGCGCGCCCGATCTTCGGCAGGCCGCGGGGGCTCAGCCAGCGAAGCAGCAGCGCGCTGAGCGCGAAGCCCGCGATGTCCGCCGTCGCGGTGGCGGCACCGATGCCCGCGACGCCCCAGTCGAAGTGATACACGTACAGCAGCACCGCGCCGATGTTGACGACGTTGACGAACACCTGGATCGCGAGCGCGAGACGCACGCGCTGCACGCCGAGCAGATAACCCAGCACGACGTAGTTCGCGAGCGCGAACGGGGCGGCCCAGATGCGCGCATGCGTGTAATCGAGCGCGGTCGCGCGCACCGCATCGCTGCCGCCCAGCGCGGCGAACGCGAGGCCAACGAGCGGCGTCCGCAGCGCGAGCACCGCTGCGCCGAGCGCGAATGCAAGCAGCAATGCGCGCATCACGTTGATGCGGATGCCGGCAAGATCGTTCGCGCCGAACGCCTGTGCGACGAGCCCCGTCGTTCCCATCCTCAGGAAGCCGAAGCCCCAGTACACGAAGTTGAAGAAGAGACCGCCGAGCGCGACGCCGCCGAGATATTGCGGGCCGCTCAGATGGCCGGCGACGGCGGTGTCGACCGCGCCGAGAATCGGCTGCGTGAGGTTCGCGGCGATGATCGGCAGCGCGAGACCGAGCACGCGGCGGTGCCAGTTCGCGGTGGAGCGCGGCTCGGGGTCTTCGTCCGAGTGCGCGGAAGCGGAGGAGGCGGACATCGCGGCGTTACGTGCGTTCCTGCACGCACACCCACGGCGACACGACCACCGCCCACAGCTCGGGATCGCGCGTCGCGTAATCCTGCGCGGTGCCGGCCTGCATCCGCTCGACATGGCCCGCGGACAGCCAGCGCGTGACCTGCTCCTTGTCGTCGCCGGCGATCGCCTCGGCCACGCTCACGAGGTCGAGATCGCGCGCGACCGACAGCAGCTTGCCTTGCGCGAAAAAGCGCTCGAGATCGCACCAATCGATCTTGGCGGTTTCGCCGAGAAGCTTCAGATAGAGCGGGCTGTGCTGCGAGTCGGAGGAAGGGGTGTTCGAAGACATGGAATGGGGTGACTGAACTACGGTGAGCGCCACTATAAACCATTCGCGCGGCCCGCGAGACTCGGCCGTTCGGACGAGTTCCGCGACGGACGGCGGCGTGGGAGGATGGCGCCGTACGCATGCAGGTCAAGGCGCTTGAGCTGCGTGCGCCGGCGCTGTCTCGCGGTTCTTTCGGTGCGGATTTTGCGGCGGTTTCGGTGCGCGGTGCTCGTCGCTCGCGCGCGGCGCGCCGCTCGACATACGGCGCCCATGCGGCGAGCGCGACGCGCGTCGCACACGTCGCACACGTCACGCACGTCACGCACGTCACGTATCGCGCAGCGCGCGGCGGATGATCTTGCCCGTCGCGGTCATCGGCAAGCTGTCGACGAACGCCACTGCACGCGGATATTCATGGGCGGCGAGTCGCGTTTTCACGTGCTCCTGCAACTCGCGCGCGAGCGCGTCGTTCGCTTGGTGGCCCGTGTTCAGCACGACGAACGCCTTGACGATCTCGGTGCGGGTCGCGTCCGGCACGCCGACGACGGCCGCCATCCGCACGGCCGGGTGCTTGAGCAGGCAATCCTCGATGGGAGCCGGGCCGATCCGGTAGCCGGCGCTCGTGATCACGTCGTCGTTGCGGCCGACGAAGCGGACGAAGCCGTCGGCATCGGCGAGCCCGACGTCGCCCGTCAGCAGATAGTCGCCGACGAATTTTTCGCGCGTCGCGTCGGGCTTGCGCCAGTAGCCGATGAACATCACCGGATCGGGCGCGCGAACGCCGATGTTGCCTTCGACGCCGGGCGGCAGCGCGTTGCCGGCATCGTCGACGATCGCGACGCGATGCCCGGGCACGGCCTTGCCGATCGTGCCCGTGCGCGGCTCGAAGAGCGTGCTGCACGACGACAGCACGACGTTGCATTCGGTCTGTCCGTAGAACTCGTTGATCGTCACGCCGAACGCGTCGCGGCCCCAAGCGACGAGTTCCGCGCCGAGCGATTCGCCGCCGCTCGCGACCGATTCGAGGGCGAGCGCGTAGCGTTCGCTAGGCTGCGCGACGGCGGCGCGCATCAGCTTCAATGCGGTCGGCGGCAGGAATGCGTGCGTGACGCCGTGCCGCGCGAGCAGCTCGAACGCGGCCGCGCCGTCGAACTTCTCGAAGCGGCGCGCGAGCACCGGCACGCCGTGATGCAGGGACGGCAGCAGCACGTCGAGGAGCCCGCCGATCCACGCCCAGTCGGCGGGCGTCCAGAGCAGGCGCGCATGCGCGGGAAACAGGTTCTGCGACATCTCGAACCCCGGCAGATGGCCGAGCAGCGCCCGGTGCGCGTGCAGCGCGCCTTTCGGTTTGCCCGTCGTGCCGGACGTGTAGATGATGAGCGCCGGATCGTCGGCCGACGTGTCCGCGGGCGCGAACTTGTCCGACTCGGCCGCGAGCGCCGCATCGAATGCGAGCACGCCGGGCTCGGCGAGATCGGGCGCGCCGTCGATGCAGTAGATCGTCGCGAGCGACGGCAGCGACGCGTGCAGCGGTGCGATCTTCTCGTAGCCCGCGCGATCGGTGACGAGCGCGGCCGCGCCGCTGTCGCCGAGGCGGTATTCGAGCGCGTCCGCGCCGAACAGCGTGAAGAGCGGCACCGCGATCGCGCCGAGCTTGTACGCGGCCAGGTGGGCGATCGCGGTTTCCGGGCCTTGCGCGAGCAGGATGCCGATCCGGTCGCCGCGCTTCACGCCCGCGCGCGCAAAGCTGTTCGCGAGCCGATTAGAGCCGCTCCTCAGGTCGTCGAACGTGTAGCGCGCGACGCCGCCGTCCGCATGCTCGTGAATCAGCGCGACGCGGCCGCTGCCGTCGGCCCACTTGTCGCAAGCGTCGACGCCGATGTTGTAGCGCGCTGGAATGCGCCATGCGAAGCGGTCGACGAGCTCGGCGTAACTGGCGGCATGGGGCAGCATCGGGCGTCTCCGGTCGTTTTTTCGTGTGCCGTTTCGACGCACAGTACACCGAATCGCCGGGCCTACGCTCGCTCGTTAGGGTCGATCCTAGAAAGCACGGTCATGCGCAAACTACAAATGCTGCGTATGATCGTTTCACCAACGATAGATACGACCATGGACCTGTTTCTGATAGCTACGGGGCTCAGCGTGATAGGGATCGGCGCGCTGGTGGCGTTCGCGCGCCACGTCGATCCGGTGTCCGGCCGTCTGCACGGCCGGCTGCGCAAACGCTGATCGTTCTCTTGATCCGATCGCCCGGCTCACGCCGGAATGCGCACGACGCGCTGCGCCGTGCGCGAAGCGTCGCGCCGTGTCAGCGCGACGGCAGGTAGCGTGACGGATCGATCGAGCGGCCGCCGTAGCGCAGCTCGAAGTGCAGCGAGACGCGGTCGTTGTCGGTATCGCCCATCTCCGCGATTTTCTGCCCTTGCGCAACCGTTTGGCCTTCCTTCACGAGCAGCGCGCGGTTGTGCGCGTACGTCGTCAGGAAATCGGCGTTGTGCTTGACGATCAGCAGGTTGCCGTAGCCGCGCAGGCCGTTGCCTGCATAGACGACCGTGCCGGCCGCCGCCGCGACGATGGGCGTGCCCGCCGTGTTCGCGATGTCGACGCCCTTGGACTTCGAGCCGTCGAACGAGCGAATCACGTTGCCGGCGGCGGGCCACACGAGCGAGATGTTCGACGCGGGCTTCACGGACGGAGCCGACGACGTGGCGGGCGACGACGGCGCCGGGCGGCTCGGGCTGCGCGACGCGCTCGTCGCGCCCGACGACGATGCGGCGCCGGGCGGCGGCGCGACGCGCAGCACCTGGCCGACTTCGATGGCGTCGGGATTGGTGATCTGGTTCCAGCGAACGATGTTCGCGACCGGCTGGCGGTTCGCGCGCGCGATCTTGGAGAGCGTGTCGCCGCGCTCGACCCGGTAGAAGCCGGGGCCGACGGGCGCCGAGCCGCAGGCGGCGAGCAGTGCGGCAAGCGATGCGACGACGAGCCGTCTCGTTGTTTTCAGCAACATTGAACCTCGCAGGGCACCGCCGCGACGGCGCGGCGGTGGGTACAAAAACGTCTGATTTTAACGGGTTCGGCGGCGAGCCCGCCGTTTCGGGGCGGCAGGGCGGCGAAAGCGGGTGCTCGGAAGGCCCGAGCGGGGGCCCGAGCGGGCCGGCGCGGCAGCCGCTTGGAGCAGGCTGCCGCGCGATGTCGGGCGGGGTATGGCGGGGTGTGCGCGACCGAAACCGTTACGCGAGCGGCGTCACGCGAATGCGCAGCGCAGCGGTTTCGGTCGCGCCCGGTGCGACGTGGCGCAGGCCGAGGCCGTTGTGAATCGCGTCCGGCAGCCCGAGCCACGGCTCGACGCAGTAGAAATCCGATCCGGGCGCCTCGGTCCACGTCGTCACCGCATACCACGGCGCCGAGCCCGGGCGGTTCAGGTCGATCTCGACCGCATGCCCGCGGCCGGCCATCAGCACGCGCACCGGCTCGGCGGGGACGCCGCCCAGGCAGTGGAAGCGATCGAGAATGCTCGCGTCGTCGAGCGTGTAGCGGGGCAGGCCCGCCTCGGGCGCGCCGATCGAGCCGTCGTCCAGTTGGCGGCGGCGTTGCGTCGGCGGCAGCTCGAGCACGGTCGACACGCGCTCGGCGTGCGGCAGCGCGAAATAGAAATGATGGCCGGCATAGTGCGGCAGCGGTGCGTCGCCGAGATTGGTCGTGGTCAGCTCGACGTCGAGCGTGCGCTCGTCGACGAGCCGGTAGCGTGCGGCGAAGCGGAATTCGAACGGGAAGCCGGCGCGCGTGCGATCGCTGCTTTCGAGCGTCAGCGTGACGCCTTGGCCGTCGGCGTCCGTTTGCGCGTCGAACGGCAGATCGCGCGCGAAGCCGTGCATCGGCAGTTCACGGACGACGCCCGCGCCGTCGCGCCAGAAGCCGATTCGTCCGTCGACCCGGTGACGGCCGAGAAACGGGAACAACAGC
The DNA here is from genome assembly GCF_001524445.2 of Burkholderia savannae. Classification (NCBI taxonomy): domain Bacteria; kingdom Pseudomonadati; phylum Pseudomonadota; class Betaproteobacteria; order Burkholderiales; family Burkholderiaceae; genus Burkholderia; species Burkholderia savannae. The sequence goes on along the minus strand of NZ_CP013417.1, from coordinate 2,420,368 downwards.
GGATTGCCGCCGCGGATCTTCGCCGGATTGGACCAGTCTGCGGCTTGCGGCCAGAAGACGATGCTCGCGTCGCCGATACTCCATGACAGCAGCCGACCGCCCGCTTGGGGCGCGACGCGCGCGAGCGACGCGCCGGCGGTGAGTTCGAGGATGTCCTGGTTCTGAAAAGAAGGCATGATGGCAGCCGTCGGCGTTCTCTGGGGTAGGGCCGCCAAGGATAGCGGAATCGCCGCGGGCCGGGGCGGCGCGTCGGTGCGGCAGATGACGGCGGCTACGGGAAAGCGCGCATGCGGGAAACCGAGAATGTCAAAAATGGCAAGCTGTAAGGACAATGACGCGGACCGGTCATTTTTTTAGCGCCGGATCTGTATCTAACAAGGAGCGAACATGGATCTGGCAACTGCGATGGCCCTTACGCTGTTCGGCATGTTCACCGGCAGCACCGTGCTGTTCTTCTACAAGGTCGGCCGCTGATTCGCCGCCTGTCGTCCGGGAAGCATTGTCGCGACGCGCGGCAACTCGCTTTCGCTCAAGCTTTCAATTGAATTAAAGATGTATCTGGCTGTTAGCCAGATGCCCGATTCGCGCCAAACGCCTTGGCGCGGTCACGCTCGCTCGGCATAATCGGGGCGCGGTTTTTCGGGCGGCGCGGCGATCCGCACGACGCCGTTTCCGTCTGTTCTCCTCGCTTAACCCTCTCCGACAAAAGGACCGACGCGTGAGCCTCTGGTTTCTGGTATTTCTGAGCGTCCTGCAGGGCGTCACCGAACTCTTTCCCGTCAGCAGTCTGGGGCATACGCTCCTCGTCCCCGCGCTTTTCGGCATGCACATCGACAAGCATGCGCCGCAATTGCTGCCGTTCCTCGTCGCGCTGCACCTCGGCACCGCGTTCGCGCTGCTGTGGTACTTCCGCGAGCGCTGGATCGCGCTGATCGCCGGCTTCTTCGCGTCGCTGAACGGGCGCAAGAACGACGAGGGCCATTTGATGTGGGCGCTCATCATCGGCACCATTCCGGCGGGGCTCGTCGGGCTGCTGCTCGAAAAACGCATCGAGCGGGTGTTCCACGACTTGCGCATCGTCGCGATCGCGCTGATCGTCAACGGCATCCTGCTGTGGCTCGGCGATCGCATCCAGCGCGCGCGCGCGCATCAACCGCCCGAAAAGCTGACGTTCAAGCAGGCGTTTTTCGTCGGTCTCGCGCAGGTCGGCGCGCTGATCCCGGGCTTCTCGCGCAGCGGCCTGACGATGATCGCCGGCAACGCGGCGGGGCTCACGGCGGAGAAGGCGGCGGAATTCTCGTTCCTGCTCGGCACGCCGATCATCTTCGCGGCGGGGCTGCTCGAACTGCCGAAGCTCTTTCATGCGCCCGATCAACTCGCCGACGCGCTGCTGGGCGGCGTGCTGACCGCGATTGCCGCGTATCTGAGCGTGCGTTTCCTGATGCGCTACTTCGAAGGGCGCGGGCGGCTCGCGTCGTTCGGCTTGTACTGCGTGCTCGCGGGCCTGCTCTGCCTCGGCTGGTTCATGTTCCACACGCAGCCGGTTTGATGCGCGATTGGCGTTTTCGATCGCTTCCACGAAGCGATCGGGTATAATTGCCGGCTCGGTTTTTGCCGGGATCGTTGCGGGATTTTTTTGCAGTTGCCGGCGGCGTCCGGCAGCCTCCCGCAGCGTCAAATGCGCGGCGCTTGCCGCCATCTTCCTCCTCCGCGACCGCCCTTAGCTCAGTCGGATAGAGCAACGGCCTTCTAAGCCGTAGGTCACACGTTCGAATCGTGTAGGGCGGGCCAGAATTCTTCGCTTATTCAAGCACTTACGCTCTGCACACGTTCGCCCACATCCGACGGGTTGCAGGGGCCAATCACAATTCACTGTGACTGGAGTGTGACCGGATTCTAGCTCCGACTGCTCGCCATCTGCCACCTCCCGACCCAAATTTGCTTTGCTTATCTGCGGGCAGTCACGCCGCCCGCTCGCGCCTGCGCTCCCCCGTGCGGGCCTGCGCGTGTGCGCGTTCAGAAGGACGCGTGCGCGGGCGAGCGATAGCTCCATTGCAGCGCTGCGGACTGCCTCGGCCGGGCAGTTGACAAAGCACATGCTGAAAGGATAACGACAGCCCTTGAGACAGTTTGGAGACGGTCATGCATTCCACGGTTAGCCGGAAGGGCCGGGAAGGGCGCAGCGGGGGGCTGTGATCGCGTCCTGAGCGTATCAGGTGCGGATAGTTCAGCACAAGCTGGACGCTGGCGCTTAGGCTCGCGGCGCTGCGCGTGTGGGCGGGCATCTGTCCTCTTTTGATTTCATTCCCCTCTAAAGACATGCGCCGCATCTATTGCCAGCAGCCCAGCAGCAGCCCGCCGAGCGAGCAGCAGCCGGACTCTGCCCAGCCTGCCGAGCAGCCCGGACAGAAAGCTGTCTGCCCTGAGCCTAGGAATAGGCACGGGAAAGCCTTGTGAAGCGAGCGCATGACAAATGCCGAACAAACAGCCTGACAGAGCTTACAGGTAGGCGACGGATACCATGCAAGATACTGTACATCCATACAGTATCCACCATAGAATAGCCTCCCAGCGCACGCTACAGGCTGAGACACTCGGGCAGTGACCTAGAGAACCCGCCCAGCGCTGATATGCGATGGAGACAATAAAAGGCAGTTGACATTTGGCTAAATGATAGGTAAAGTTCGATCCATGCTGAACGCAGCGCTGAACAGACGAACGCCTAGCCCTACCGGCAGCAAGTAGACAATGAGGCGATGCAGGCAGCAGCCGGAGAAATTCGGAGACATAAAGGGCAGTTGACAAACGGTGATGCAGTCTGTAAGATGCGAACCATGCTGAAACGAAGCGAAAGCGACGAATCAGCGAGCAGTAAGGCAGGACGAGTGGGCTACGGAGCGTAGCTGGCTCGGTGGATGGCTGGTTGCAGGTTCCGGATGCGAGTGTGTGCGTCATAGCACTACGAGCGGATGGTTCTGAATGCCTTCCTGATGCGAAGCGCTCATTAACAATGTGCTTGATGGCCCGCGTCCAGCTACGGCCGACTTAACTGTCGGCAGAGAAGCGGCGGCGAACCATCAGATTCCTAGAGAATGACCTAGACACCGGCCTAGTTGTATTGGCTGCTGATTCTAGGCTTTGACAGGGATTCATTAAGCGGCCTAGCGGCAGTCTAGCTAGGGACTACAGGCTCCTGATTGCACCTCGTAGCGTGGCGAACCGACTCTCTAGCTCGGGTAGCGCATGTGAAGGGCACTCACGGCGTGCGGTACGTGACGTGATGACGGCTCGGCCGCTTAATGAATCTTTGTCTGACATTGCCTGAGCGTCGGCCACTGAGCGGGCGCTGAGGCAATTTTTGACGCCTGCATACCGTAGAATGCGGGTATTGACCACTGAGGCCATCATGAAACTACGGAAGATCACCAACAACGCCCGCGAGCTTTTGCTTCCGGGTGGCGTTCGTGTCCTGTTCAGCTACGAAGACGCCGTTGCGGCTTACCACCCCGACATGGGCTGGATCAAGTCTTCGTCCGAAATGACGAAGGCGACCGCATTCGTCGTCAAGGAGTGGCTGTACGAGCAAGATGCCGAGAACGTGCGCCCTGTCGATCAGGCCGTTCTCGATACCTTACTCGTGAAGTAAGTGTATCGGCGACTCCGAGAGGATCGCTAGGACCGCCGCGAGGCGGGTGAACAGTTGAGTGACTAGTCCGACGAGCGGCCACCTTTGAGGTGGCTTTTCTTTGGCCTCTTATGCTCAGTAGTCCTTATCTGGAGTCGCCATGTACAACGGGCACAAGAACTGGCATCACTGGAATGTGAGTCTGTGGATTAACAACGATGGGTGGCTGTACAACGAAGCACGTCGTTGTGTTCGCGGCTCCCGCAACAAGCGCGTAGCGGCAGAGTATCTGCTCATGACCTTGACGGAATGTGGAATCACGCACACGCCGGACGGGGCACCGTACGGCGTTAGCAGCATCCGCGCCGCAATGGTTGGCATGTAAGGAGGCGGGACATGTCGCGTGATAAGAACGTCGAGTTCCTGACGAAGCTCCACGCTCTGCTCGCTGAGTATGGCGCGTCCATTGCGTGGTCGTGCAGCCCATACAGTGACACGCACGGCATTTACGACGAGGCCATGACCATAGAGGTTGGCAATAAAGAAATCGCCCGTACCGAAAGCGGATGCGGATGGCTGGATGCTTGTCAACTGAAGTGCATCATCGGAGGCTGATCGATAGCTTTCTGGCTGTAAGGTAGAATCGCGGGCTCCTTTCATCACGGGAACCCGCATGAAGCAGCTCATCTGTTGGGCCATCCTTCTCGGATGGCTCTACTTCTGGCTCGTCGGCCTTCCCACTCTCGGGAACTGGCTGACGAAATGAAACACCTCTGCATCCTCTCTACGGCGGTCTTGCTATCGGCCTGCTCGCATACTCCGGTGTGCGGCTCGGTGGGTGCCGCCATGCTTACTGGCGGCGCTTCGTGCCTGTTCCATCACGGGCAGGATGAAGCTGAGGCGGATAAGCAACCCAAGCGCGACGAAGACGCGAACTGAATCATCCAGCTACAGGCTCGCACAGCGGGCTTGTGTCGGGCTGATTCGCCCGGTTGTATCTTCGACCCTTCAATTCACTGGACGGCGCATGACGCCCGATAGGAGCCAATATGACGTACCTCTCGAATGCCGCAATGGACAAGGCAATCAAGTCCATCACCACTCGCGGCGTGAAACTCCAGAATGACATCCAGCAAGTCGGCCTGTCGGCCATCAACGCAGTCGCCGAGCACGGCAACACGTTCTACGTGAACAAGCTGTTCGCCGCCGTCCGTGAATTGAAGGGTTCCCGCTCGTCCGCTCTCGCCGAGTGGTTCCTGCTGTACGGCAAGGTCAAGGCGAACACTGACCCGAAGACCAAGCTCGACACGCCGTTCGTGTTCGACCGGGAAGGCGTGGCCGATCTCGAAGAAGCGGCTCTGAATCCGTGGCACTCGCTCGGCAAGAAAGAGCGCGACCCGGACGAGCTGTTCGACGTGAATGGCGCTGTGCGCTCGCTGCTCAGCAAGATCAAGCGTGCTGGCGCGAAGACGAACAATCCTGAGCTGACCAAGGCGCTGCTCGCTGTCGGCGATCTCGTCAAGTCCGAAGACGCAAAGTCCAAGGCGTAAGCCTCTCCTCGGCCGCGCTAGTCGGCCATCCATTTCTCATCGAAGGGCGCATGACGCCTGCCGGGAGCCTGCAATGCAATTCCATCTGAACATCGGCCTTGCCCGCAATGACGGAAGGCCGGACAACACCATCCTGCATACCGTCGCGACGCTTAATCGATTCGGTTTCCTCATCGTTACGGCAGACATTCAACAGTCAGCCACCGAACAGACCCTCTGTGCCGCAGTCAAGTACACCGGCAGGGCACCGACTGCCGCCACCCATGCGCTCGCTGCCGAGCTGGCGCAAGACTGCATAGCCAAGGCCGAGATCGACTGGACCGGCAAGATCACCGGCCAGCTCGTCGGCCCCCAACGCTGCGAAGTGGGTGCATTTGATTCGAAGTTCTTCCTTTTCCCTCGTCACTCGGAGGCAGCATGAGCATGACTCGTCAGCCCAATCTCAAGGCGCGCATCGCGCACAATCTCAAGACTCACACGATCACCAAGCCGACCGGCAAGCGCATCACCGTGCCGTCGTCGGACAAGTACGTTGCCGAGCGCGTGCTCGGTAGCGCAATGGGGCTGGCCTTCGCTCAGGCACTCGTCGGGAGGATCGCATGAAGCGCTTCTACGACGTTTCGCCGACCGGCTCGCTCGTCCCACTGAGCAAGCGCGCTGCGCTGGCTATCGATCCGACTATCGTGCCGCGTGCTCACCTTTCCCATGAGCCGATCCAGCGCGATCGCTCGCGTTCCAAGGGGCACATCACGAACGTTCGCCGCAAACAGCGCGAGGCGAAGCGCGGACTGGAGGCACTGTTCGCATGACCGAAGCCAAGTACACCGGCCATCTGCCGAACAGCGGCTGGGCCGTGCTCGACGCCTCGACTGGCGGCTTGCAAGGGCACTCCATCGGCGGCTCGTATCCGTTCGCCGTCGTCGGGTGTCAAGTCCTCCACCTCGGCGACACCGAACGGACGAGTGAGAGCACGCGCTTCTACGTGATCTGTTGCGTGACCGGCCAAATCTACGCTCGCCGGGCGAGCGGCTCGACCTTCTACACGTCCCTTGCGGCGCATGAAGTCGCGGCGTGCCTCGCTCGCGGCGAAAGCCACCCGGATGGCTGGGGCGTGGTATGGAACCCGTGTTGATTGTTGCCGCAGCCATCGGCCTCGTCGTTATCGGCTGGCTGTGGGGCTATGACATCGGCTATTGGGATCGAGTTACGGACGAGAACTCGGCCCACCTTCGATCCAGAATCTACAAGGAGCAGTGATGCGCCAGAAATACCAGACGAACGCTCCCGAGCAGGGCAACCCGCACCAACCGTTCAGCGTGCAAGGCAAGGGCGACGGCTGGGCCGTGCTCGACGCCTCGACTGGCGGTTGGACCCGCACCTTCAACACGTACAAGGAGGCCGAGACGAAGGCCAAGGAGCTGTTCGAGAACAAGCAGCGCGAGGCAGCGGCCAACGTGAAAGCGTTCTTCGACTCCCGGAGCGCAGCATGATCGTAGTCCGTACCCTCTCGACCGTGGGCGGTATCCGCACGAGATACAGCCAGCGACGCGCCGACCGCAAGGCCCGTACTCGCGGCTACCGCAATGCTCAGGCATGGGCGCTGGCCGTGATCGAGCGGCAGCTCAAGCTCCAGAGTGCCGAAGCCGCGCGTGACGTGGACTATGGCGACGCTGAGCTGCGTGTCGCAGCACTGGAGGCCGCGTGAAGGATTTCCTCGGTCGCGAGGTGAAGGTGGGCGACACTGTAGCCTTCGCACAGACGGGATACAGGGACCTCCTCACGGGCAACGTCACCAAGCTGTCGCCGAAGACCGCGCTCATCAACGTCACGGGCCGCAAGGATTGGGCCGGACGCCCGGGGCAGACTCGTCGCGAGTCGTCCCACATGGTGCTCATCGAGAGCAAGGCGTAAGCATCAAACTGCCTGACCGCCGCGTGCTTATGTCAGGTGCGCGGCCATCCAATATTCCATCAATCCGATTTCAAGGAGCATGACTCTTATGAAGCTGTCCGCAATCATTACCGCAACCACCCGCAAGCTGCACGGCCTTGCTGTTCGTGCTCACGTCGCATCGCTGCGCCTGACGGTCGCTACCGCCGAAGCCGAGAAGCGCATCGCACTCAAGGTCGAGGAGATGACCCGCGACTACGTGAAGAAGGCCGAGGCCGTCGCCCGCGACGCCGAGCGCGACGCTGATCGTGCCATCCTCCATGCCAACAACGTCCGCGCCGCTGCTGCTCAGGAAGCGGCGAGCCTCGGAGGTGCCCTGTAATGACGAATCCGTTCAAGAAGGGCGACAAGGTTCGCTGCCTCAAATCGTGGGGCGAGGAAGGGTTGCACATCACGGAGGGGCGCGTGTACGAGGTCACGAAAGACGATAAGGCGTACGTCTACGTGACTCGCGACAATGGCGAACGTGACGGCGGCTATTTTGCAAGCAGCTTCGAGCTGGCGAAGGCCGAGCCTGCTGAGCAGCAGATCAGCACGGAGTTCGAGATTCGCTGGCACCGTACGGGGGCCACGGGCACGGCTCGGCCGATGAGCGGCCGCGTCATTTCGCGGCGGCCGACTCAGCAGCTCGCCGAGGATTTCATCCGCGATAACGCAGGCAACTACGCTGCTGGCGAGTTCAGCATCACGCAGGTCACGGTGCTGAAGCGCATCCAGCAGGTTCGCCGAGTGAAGCGTGTCCCGGCCATGACCTACAAGCTGGAGGACGCATGACGACAAAGGTAACGGTCGAGTCGTACATGCGTGCTCACTTCCCGGCGTCGGCTATGAAGCTTACGGGTTTCGAGCTGGGGCGGGCGGCAGCGGCGCGATGGCGCGAGCAGCACGACGGTGAGCAGCCCGAGCGTAAGCAGTCCGGCAAGAACTTCCGGGCGCAGTACGACGACACGTGGCTGAACCTCAACGCCCAGCAGATCATCCAGCTCGCGAAGGAGCGGCGTAAGCCGAAGCACTGATGGCGGAAGCGTGGCTGCGTGCCGCGCAACGCCTCAAGCTCGGGCAGAAAGGCCGAGCATTCCACGGCTGTTCCGGGTCCAGCTCCGGACCCACGCTGCTCATCAGCAACGACCGTGAGAAGTGGTCAGGCTGGTGCTTCCGCTGTCACGAGACGGTGATTGAGTGGAAGCCAGTGGAGAGCTTCGCTGAGCGGGTCAAGCGCATGCGAGAGGAGCAGGCGGCTGATGAGGAAGCGGCAACGACCGCATCCCCGCCTCAGCCTGCGAACTTCGACATCGATACCTGGCCTATCGAGGCTCGCCTCTGGCTCCTCAAAGCGTCCGTAGGGCGCTCGGAAGTCGGCAAGCTAGGTGCGTACCACCATGCCCGTACGAACCGCGTGGTGCTGCCTGTAGTTGACGCTGGGCGCATCGTGTACTGGCAGGCTCGCTCGGTTGACGGGCGGGAGCCGAAGTACATCGGTGCGGCCATCGACAAGCGGCACATCGTTGCGGCGTACGGGCAGGGCGATCCAGTGCTGGTCGAGGACATCCTCTCTGCGTTTCGTGTCGGCGAATCCGGCGACGCGCAGGGCATGGCGATCCTCGGCACGGCGCTGAACGACAAGGTACTTGCCCGACTCATCCAGCAGCAGCGTCCGGTCACGGTATGGCTGGACCCGGATAGCGCGGGCCGCGAGGCAGCGCGCGGCATCGTCAAGAGACTGTCCCTTGTCGGACTGAATCATCGTCAGATCGTAACCCTCCGTGATCCAAAGCTACTAAGCAAAGGAGAGATTCAATCGCTATTGACAGCAGCCTTTTGAGGCTACTGCGAACGCGGGAACAGTACGAACGCTTGATTAACTTCGTGCCGCTGGACTCTCTGGAGCTGGCGACACGAACGATTCTCAAAGATTACGGGAAGTTCTTCCGTGCCAATCCTGAGACGCAGGGCATCGACCCGTCAGCGTTCCTGTCCTACTTCGCATTACTCCATCCGAAACTACAACCCGAGAACATGACGGTCTTCCGTGCCGCCATTCTCGATTCAGTGAACCCGCCGCCGCCCGGAACTGAGGACGGTATCCGCGAGCGCTTGGTATCGCTCGCCACGGCAACGAAGCTACAGACCGCGCTCGAAGGATTCAACGACGGCGAGGTGGACCTTACCGCCGCGCTGCGGTCCCTCGCTGAGCAGCATGAGACGTGGATCGCAAGGGAGAAGAAGTTCCCGAAGGTTAAGGCCCGCATCGAGGACATGCTTGAGGAGACGGCGAACGACACCGGCCTTCACTGGCGGTTGAACTGTCTGAACGAAAGCATGACGCCCGCGCAAGCTGGCGACTTCATCGTCGTTGCGGCCCGCGTGGACAGCGGGAAGTCCACGTTCTTTGCGAGCGAGCTTACGTACATGGCCCCGCAGGTTGACGTGGTGTGGCCCGGACGTGACCGCCCGATCATCGTGTTGAACAACGAGGGACCGGGCAAGAGGCTGCGTCATCGCCTGTTCAACGCAGCGCTGGGCGTAGACAACGCGGAACTTGTGGAGAAGTCCCGCGCGGGAACCGTCTATCAAGGATACCTGAAGGCCATTGGCGGCACCGACCGCATCATCGTGTTCGACGTACACGACTACACCATGTCGCGCCTTGAGGAAATCATCAAGGAGCTTGATCCGGCAGTAGTCGTGTACGACATGTTGGACAACGTGCAGGCGGACATCGGCACGGCAACAAACGGCGGGACGCGTACCGACCAGCTTCTCGAATGGCTGTATCAGCGGGCGCGTGTGCTCGCCGTGAAGTACGAACACGTAGCTATCGCAACGTCGCAGCTCAACGGCGAGGCGGACGGCGAGGTGTTCCCGAAGCTCTCCATGCTGGCGAACAGCAAGACAGGTAAGGCGGGTGCGGCGGATGCCGTCATCATGCTCGGCCGCAGCAACAACGTGGACTTGCAGAACACCCGATTCATAAGCATACCGAAGAACAAGAAGCGCCGCGACGGAGCACCTCAAGACCCGCGCCGCGAAGTCTCGTTCAAGGGATCGATAGCGAGGTTCGAGGACTGATATGGCTGAATGGAAAGAGCTTAACCGACTCACGGCAAAGGGTGCAGGCGGTTGCGCCAGCTCGTACGAGACGCTTATCGAGCGGGATGAAGAAGGATGGTTCTGTATTTCGCAGCAACCTCACGACGGTACGCCGCTTGAGGTCGCCATCCGAGAAGACATTGAAGACCTCGTGATGCTGGACCCGACCGCAGCCCATGCGCTGTATCTCACGTTGAAGGGGCACCTAGAGGAATGACCAATCTGGTCAAGGTATGGGACTTGGAAACCTCCACGAAGGAGGAGTACAAGCGGGTCGCTAACGCATTCAGCCCCGACAACTACATCGTAGCGAACGCGCATCGAGCGTTCAAACTGGTCGGCTCGAAAATGGAGAAGCGAGACGCGGGCGTATTCGCGGCTTACTACCCGGATGCGGCCGGTGTCGATGCCGACCGGGAGGCGCGCATCGCGGCGTGCAAGCGAATGCAGGGCGATGACTGGTTCATCAAGCTGCTCGCAGGCACGAAGATTCTCGCTGGGCACAACATCAAGTTCGACGTGCTGTACGCGCTCGGCAATCCAAACAGCAACCGCGAGGCCAACCGCAAGGCGTGGATGAAGTGGGTCGCCGAAGGTGGCCTCGTATGGGACACGCAGCTCGGCGAGTATCTGCTGAAGGGGCAGGCGCAGGAAGCGCATATGCTCGACCTCGGCACCACAGCAATCGAGCACGGCGGTAACGCCAAGCTGGATGAGGTGAAACTGATGTGGGAGCAGGGCGTCGATACCATCGACATTCCCCGCGACAAGCTGATGGACTACCTCGTCGGGTTCGAGACAAACGGCGAGTGGGAGCACGGCGACATCGGAAACACCGAGCTGATCTTCCGCAGCCAGTACCTCATCGCGAACAAGCGAGGCCAGCTCCGTTCGATCTTCATGAACATGGGCGCGCTCATCTACACCATCGAGTGTGAGCTGAACGGCATGTTCGTGAACCAGACGCTTGCGAAGGAGCTGGCGAAGGAGGTCGAGGACGAGCTGGCCGCGAAGCTGGTCGAGGTGAACAGCTACATCCCGGCGGACCTGCCGTTCGAGTTCAACTGGAATAGTCGCTTCCACAAGTCCGCGCTGATCTTCGGCGGCAAGGTCAAGTACAAAGCCCCGGCTCCGGTGCTGGATGACGAAGGGAACCTCCAGTATTACCAGAAGAAGGAGACGCACTACGTTCTGGAGGACGGCACGACGGCGAGCTTCGAAGACGTGGAGAAGCATGGCCTCGTGGTTGCCACGTACGCGGGCGGCAAGAACAAGGGCGAGCCGAAGACGAAGCAGGTAACGGTGCCCGACAAGGAGCGCGGCCCGAAGACTCGCATCGAAGACCACTTCTACACGTTCGAGGGATACACCAAGGGCGACAAGAAGTGGGAGAGCAGCGAGCCGGGCGTGTACAGCACCGCAGGCGACGTGATCGAAGCTCTCGGAAATCGAGGCATCCCGTTCCTCGACGCGATGGCCCGTGTGCAGGCACTGACGAAAGACCTAGGCACGTACTTCATCCGCTACGACGAGAAGAAGAAGGCGCACGTCGGTATGCTGACGCTTGTGCAGCTTGACAGCATCGTGCATCACATGCTGAACCACACCAACACGGTGACGGGGCGGCTGTCGTCGAGCAATCCGAACCTCCAGAACTTGAGCAAGGGGCAGAAGTCCCGCGTGAAGGAAGTGTTCGAGTCGCGATGGGGCGAGGATGGCGTCATCATCCAGTCCGACTTCAGCTCGCTGGAAGTGTACGTCCAAGCGATTCTGACGAAGGCCGAGAAGCTGATCGAGGACTTGAAGTCGGGCAAGGACATGCACTGCGTGCGTCTCGCTGCGAAGGAAGGCAAGACGTACGAGGAAGTGTACGAGCTGTGCAAGGTCATCGCCGATCCCGAGTGGGACTACAAGCGAACCGGCGCGAAGGTGTTCTCGTTCCAGCGGGCGTATGGTGCAGGCAACAAGACCATCGCGGAGTCCACGGGTATGCCGCTGGAGGAAGTCGAGGCGTTGGCGCAGGCCGAGGACGAGCGCTATCACGAAGTCCCCGCGTACTTCGAGAAGAAGACCGAGGAGATCAAGGCGAGCCGCGAGCCCGCTGGTATCTGGCTGAAGCATCCAGCGAACGGTGCGGACGTGCAGCTCGGCGTCGGGCATAGCCGGACACCGGGTGGCAAGCTCTACACGTACAAGGAGACTCTCGCCCCGGACTTCCTCGTGAAGCGCGGCATCCTCCGCAACTTCATGCCGACCGAGATCAAGAATTACGAAGTGCAGGGTGAGGGCGGAGAGATCGCGAAGGCCGGTATGTGGCTGACGGTGCGTGCGTTCTACACGTACGAGAACTTCAAGATGCTGGCCCTGCTCGTCAATCAGGTGCATGACGCCGAGTACGCCGACGCCCACAAGGACGTTGCCGTGAAGGCAGCAGCCCTGCTCCATGCATGCATGTCCGAGGCATCCAACTTCTTCTCGTGGTTCCTGCAATGGTCGATCCCGCTGCCTGTCCCGACAGACACGGTATGGGGGCCAAACATGGGGACCGAGAACAAGATCGACGATCCCGAGTTCGAGGCGATAGTTGCCAAGGCGCGACCGTGGCTTCGCAAGCAATTCATGAACGGCTACGAGCCGACCTTTACTCACTGATAGGAGAACGCATGACGTTTGATTACCAAGCAGCAATCGCAGCAGCAGCGGCAACCTCGAAGGACATGAACGTCGCATCGAGCGGTGGCGACTACACCCCGCCCGCCGAAGGGGCGTGCCTGCTGCGCCTCGTGGGCTACCTCGAACTCGGTAAGCGAGAAGTCACGTTCCAGAACCAGCCGAAGATCGAAGATTGGGTTCGCCTCGTGTTCGAACTGCACGGCAAGAACTACCCGCTGAACGAACATGGCGACGCTCAGCGCATCAGCATCGATCTGTCGAAGTCGTTGAACGAGAAGGCGCGGTTCTTCAAACTGTTCCGCACGATGAACTACGAGGGCAAGGCGAAGATTTTTGCGGAGCTGCTCGGCGGTGCGTACCGTGGCCGCGTTGTCCACCGTACATACAAGGATCGGCAGGGCAAGGAGCGCGTTGCTGTCGATCTGTACGACCGCACGGCAGGCGCGTTCACCATCGCCCCGCCGATTGTTGAAGACGCTGAGACGGGCGAGAGCCGCCGCGTGAATGTCCCGCCCGCCGTTACCCCGGTGAAACTGTTCTTGTGGGACAGCCCGAGCAAGGGTATGTGGGACAGCATCTACATCGACGGCGAGTACCCAGAGCGCAAGAACGACAAGGGCGAGGTCACGGCACCGGCCCGTTCGAAGAATGTGTTCCAGCTCGCCATCAAGGCTGCGAAGAACTTTAAGGGCTCGCCCATCGAAGCCATCCTCGACGGCATCGACGACGAGGCGCTGAACAGCGTGGGGAAGTCGCCGGAGCAGGCGATTGCGGAGAAGAAGGAAGCTGCGAAGACGAAGGACGCACCGAAGACCGATGACGCCAAACTGCCCGATCCGAAAGCGGACTCGGCATCCACGCTCGAATCCGAGCTGGAGGAGGACGGGCTGGACGACGACCTGCCGTTTTGATGTCCTTCGCGGCTGAGATCGAAGCAGCCGCAGCCAAGGTCGAAGTGGGGGCGATGTCCGACTCGGCGCAAGAGGTTGTGCCGGGCCGGACGCTTCACCTAGACGGCGACTACGCCGCGTACTTCTGCGCTGGTGGCAGCGAGACGCAAGCGGCGACGGCACGCTTCATCACCGATCAGCGCATCGAGACAGCGGCCCGTATGGCGGGCGCTACCCGGTGCGTCATCCACCTGACGCACGCAGCGTCGGACAAGGGCAAGCGGTTCCACGCGGCAACCGTGAAGCCGTATCAAGGGCAACGCCAAGGGCACAAGCCCGTGAACTGGCGCTTCGTCCGCGAATATCTGGAGCTGGCCCCTTACAAGCCGTGGGACAGGCGGCTGTGGCGCGACCGCGAAGCGGACGACGGAATGGGCCTCGCCTCTAACTGTATGAATCCGGTGCGTGATGTGGTGATCCACACCCGCGACAAGGACATGCGGATGCTTCCCGGCACACATCTGACGTGGACTGACTACCTGCTCGTGCATGTGCCGCTCGGCGCTTACGAGGTGATCGGCGCGGATGGTTTGGTGTACGGGACGAAGTGGTTCTGGCTCCAGATGCTTCAAGGCGACTCGGCTGACCATATCCCCGGACTGGAGAAGCATGAAGGCAAGAACTGCGGCGAAGCAACGGCGGCAGAGATGCTGTCGGGTACTCACTCGGATGCAGACGCTTACGAAGTTGTGGCTGCGGCGTACGCAGGAAACTATGGAAGCGAGTGGGCCGACCGTCTTGTTGAGCAGGCCGCCCTACTCTGGATCAGGCGAACCCATGACGCGCCGATTCACGAGTTTATCTCGTGCGTACCAGCAGGCAGTGACTTACTCCCTGCTGTACGGCGGCTACATGATCGAATTCGAATGAAGGAGGTAATCGCCCATGAGGCGACTCAGCAAGACTGAGCTGACTGGCTACCGCAAGCGGTGGCAAAGAGAGAAACCGCATTGCCCGTTGTGCGAGCGTCTGATGGACGACGACACCGTGGTTGACCACGATCACCGCACTGGCGAGTGCCGAGCCGTGGTGTGCCGCTGGTGCAACGCGGTGCTCGGCAAGATCGAGAATTGGGCGTTCCGCATCGGGCAAGGAGTTGACCCGCTGATGTTCCTCCGCAACGTGTCGGTGTACCTCGGCCCGAACGCTGAGACTGGCTCTGTGCTGCACGGAGTCGGCAAGGGCGTCATCTACCCATCCCACAAGACCGAGGACGAGAAGCGCCTCGCACGTAACAAGAAGGCACGCGTCGCCCGCGCCAAAGCCAAGCTCGCCAAGGAGGATTAATGCAGGTTTCCCGTAAGGACTTCAGTGACAAAGAAATTCAGGATGCCTATGCAGAAGCAGAGGGGCGCATGGCTAAGGCCGCGTCACTGCTCACCGAGCTTGGCCGAGGTGCGGTCAGTCCGCAGCTCGCACGGTATTGGGTCAGCAAACTCGATTCGACCGAGCTGCCGCAAGCGCAGGATCGGGTCAAGGAACTGGCTTCTCTCCGCAACACCCGTACGGAGAACAATCGGTTGCGCCGTGCATTGGATGAGGCGCTGGGCCGTGTCGGTACTCGGGAGGCTTTCCTCGATGGCATCGCAGATGCGGTGCGCACGCTGAGCACGAAGCGCATCCCGCCTGTCAAGGCCAAGCGTGTACCTCGTGGGGCGACGCCCCTGACGGTCGAGATTCTGCTCAGCGACTTGCAGATCGGCAAGCTCAGCGGGACGTACAACACGACGATCGCCTTCAACCGACTGCGCGCACTCGGCGAGGCGCTGCTGTTCCAGATCAAGCAGAAGATCGACGCGGGGTACAACGTCGAGCGGATCATCCTCGCCATCATCGGCGACATCATCGAGTCGGACAAGAAGCACGACAACAGCGCACGAGCTACCGACACCGGCACGGCGCAACAGATTCACGATGCGACGGTCGGCATCTTCGAGTTCATCCTCAAGCCGCTTGCGCAGCTTGGCATCCAGCTCGATGTGCCGTGCGTTACCGGCAATCACGATTGGGACGGCCATGGCATCACGCAGTTCCGTCCGGGTCGCGAGCAATTGAGTTACCCGCTGTACAAGGCGCTGGAGCTGCTGTGCCACGCGGCGCGCATGGGCCATGTCCGCTTCGACATCCCGGACGGCGTGTTCACCACGGCGCACATCTACGGACAGACCGTGCTGTACGAGCACGGCGTCGGCGTGAGCGTCACCGAGCAGGCGATGAAGGCGCACAAGATCAAACGCAGCGAACAGCTCGGCAAGTACATCACCTTCTTCCGCATGGGCGACAAGCACAACGTCTGCTCGTTCAATTCCGGGCAGTACGTCGTGAACGGTGCGTTCTTCGGCAGCGACAACGAAGGCGTCGAGTACAGCTCCATCGCCGGGTTCTCGTCCGTGCCCGCGCAGTGGATGGGCTTCCATACGCCGCGCGACGACTCGCGCTTCACGCTGTACGACAGCTTCGTCATTCAACTGGCCCACGTCAACTGATGAACAAGGTCGGGGCACTGCAACACCTATCGAGCGAAGGCGGCGAGTTGGCGCAGGCCGCGATCAAGCTCATTCAAGGGAAGGGCAGCAGGAAGCTGCTCGAACAGGAACTCGGCGACGTGTTCGCGTTGGCCGAGCTTCTCATGGAACACAACGTCGTTCGCAGCGAGAAGGTCCATGACCGGAAGCTGGTCAAGCTCAAAAATTACGGGAGGATGTATGGCTAAGGTAGTCGGAATCATGGGGCTGGCTGGCGCTGGCAAGGACACGGTTGCGCAGATTCTCCAGCGAGGGCTGGTCAGCGCAGGGCTCAAGCACGTCGTCATCGGCGGCTTCGCGGACTACCTGCGCGACATCGCAGATCACATCGGGCTGAATCCGTTCCGTCGCGAGACGAAGGAAACGCCGCACGTCGTCGGACGAGATGAGTTCGAGAACCGACTGTTCGACGCAATCGAGAACAAGTTCTGCCGCCTGCTCCCGATGAACACGCGAGCAGATTTGTTTGCGCACACCTACGACGACTGCGAGGAGTTCCTCGCGGACAAGACCTCGACGTTCCCGTACTACTCGATCAGTCCGCGCCAGTTCATGCAGACCATCGGCAACGCAGGCCGCAAGGTCAACGAGGACTTCTGGATCAAACTGGCCCGCGCGAAGTGGGACGCGCTGCCCGGCATCGTGCTAGTCACGGATTGCCGCTTCGAGAACGAGGCCGCGGTCGCCGACAAGATCATTCTCGTCCGCCGCCCGGACGTATCGCCTGTTGCTGAGCATGTTAGCGAACAGCTCGCTGCTGCGCTCACGGAAGGCGCGGTGACGATCCCCGGCATGGAGATCATCGACAACGACGGCTCGCTAGATGACCTCGGGGCTGAGGTGTCGATCATGGCCGCGTCGTACGCCGACTTCTTTGCAACCGCTTATTAAGGAATCCTATTAGATGGCACGCTACCTCGTTCACAAGGCAGTCGAGTTCAGCTCCCTCTCCGCAGCACGCAAGAAGGCCATCGGCGCGGCCGCGATCAGCGATCTCTCCACGAAGTACGACCTCCAGTACAAGTACGACGGCTGCAACGTCATCGTGAAGCTGCTGAACTTGCAGCACTTCGAGATCATCAGCCGCACCGGCGAGAAGGTGCGCAGCATGGATCACGTCGGGCGGCGTCTGCTGAACCTGTTCCGTGCTCACCTCCAGCGCGGGCAGCAGTTCGCGGTGCTCGGTGAGGCATGGGCGCGCGGCTATCCGCAGAAGCGCATCTCGGGATGGTTCCGCCGCCACGAGAATGCACCGCATCTTCAGATGGCCGCGTTCGACGTGATGCCGCTGGAGGACTTCGAAGCAGGACACTGCCCGCATCCGTTCTCGCGCCGCTACGAGACGCTGACCGTGTGGACGCGTGGCTTCACCGAGAGCGACACGGTGTTCCTCTGCCCGTTGTTCCACGCAGGCACCTACGGTGATCCGATGATGGCGGCGGACGGGCTGTGTGCGCACGGCGACAAGCGCGCTTTCGACGGCGCGGTGCTGCGTGACCCGAATGCGGGCTGGAAGGCCGGCTCGGGGAGTGACGGCGCGATCATCAAGGTCAAGCCGCGAGTTACGTTCGACCTGCGCATCGTCGGCGTGGAAGAAGGCGAGGGCAAGTATGAAGGCACGGTCGGGAAGATTGTCCTCCAGTTCGCTGACGGCACGACGGTGAAGGCGGCGGGCGGGACGAACGCCGAGCGCGAGCAATGGTTCTTTCACCCGACAGCAATCATCGACAAGATCGGCGAGGTTGCTTGCCTCGAACGTCTGCCGAGCGGTGAGTTGCGCGAACCTGTGTTCAAGGGCGTCCGCTTCGACAAGGTGGACATCGACTGATGACCCTGCCGCGTACGCAGGTTGAACTGGAGCGCGAGACTCGGGAAGCCGGAAGGGCTCGCGCCGTGGACATGATGGACAGGCGGGAGCGGGACGGCCACGCAGATACCAACCCGTACGCGGCAGCCGTGTACCGGCGTTGGCTTCTCCCGCTGGCAGATGTAATCGAGGCTGAGGTGCAGAGCACCGGAAAGGCAGGACGCCGTGCGGCGCACGTCGCGCTGCTGAAGCCGCTGGACCCGCGCGCTGTGGCGCACATCGCGGTGCGCGCGGCGCTGGTGTCATTGCTCAAGGACGGTGACGGTGATGTGCGTCGTGTAGCTCGTGCGATGGGCCGCGACATTTATGGTGAACTGGTGCTGTCTGCATTTGCGCACGTTCAGCCTGAGATTTACTGGACGCTGCTGCACAACTTGGCGAAGCGCCGGAGCACAGCGGCGAACCACCGGGTCAACGTGATACGAAACGCGGCGAACAGCCACGAGGTTGAGTTGCCACAGTGGCTTCCCACCGACCGCGAGCAGGTTTCCCTATGGCTGATCGAGCAGCTCCGATTACTCGGCATGGTCGATGTGCGTAAACGCACGACGACGGCGATGGGCGGCAAGTACGTCACGGAGATGGACATCTCGATGACAGACGCAGCTAAGGCTGTCGTCGGAGGTATCAGGCAGGCCGTCGAGTACACCATGCCGTACGCTCTCCCCTTCATTGAGCAACCGAAGGATTGGGTGTCGATGTTCGACGGCGGCTACCACACGCAGGAAATGCGTAGGCAGCTTCCCGGTTTCGTGAACTTCGGCAAGACGAGCCTGACGCTGGACGAAATGGCCGAGCTGGACATGCCTAACGTGCGGGAGGCGATCAACCACTTACAGGCAGTGCGGTGGCGGGTGAACAAGCGGGTGCTATCCGCGATGAAGGACTGCGCCCGCCACGGCATCGACATGGACGAGATCATCTCGCAGGCCGAGAAGCCGAAGCCGACACCGCCTGAGTGGCTGACTCCCGAGATGAAGAAGGAGGACATGACAGGCGACGAACTGGTCGAGTTCTCTCAGTGGAAGCGTCGGGTTGCCGAGTGGCACACCGAGCGCAAGCTGAACGGTACGAAGTGGGGGCGCTTCTACATGACAACCCGCATGGCCGACAAGTTCAGGGACTACCCGGTCATCTACTTCCTGTACCAAGCGGACTTCCGGGGCCGTCTGTATGCACAGACAACTGGCATCAGTCCACAGGGCAGTGACATGCAGAAGGCACTGCTCGAATTCGCTGAAGGCAAACGGCTAGATACTCCTGAAGCCGTGCGCTGGTTCAAGATCGCAGGAGCCAATCGTTTCGGGGTGGACAAGGTGCCCTTCGAAGATCGCATCGCATGGGTACACAAGAATGAGCAATACATCCTCCAATTCGCAGCCGACCCCGTCAGCCACCACGGCTGGCGAGAAGCCGATTCGCCCCTTCAATTTCTGGCATGGTGCTTCGAGTACGTTGACTGGCGAGCAGCGCCAGCTACTTTCGAATCTAGGGTCGCGGTGGGGCTCGACGGCTCGTGCAATGGCCTACAGCACTTCTCGGCAATGCTGCGAGATTCTGTTGGCGGACGGGCGGTTAATCTCGTACCGAGTGATCGACCAAACGACATCTACCAGCGCGTAGCTGATGTCGTGGCGCTCAAACTGTCCGACCCAAATCTGACGTTGCGACACGAGCGCGATTCTATTTTCAAGGAGAAGTGGAAGGCTCATGGCATGAACCGCTCGATTGTGAAGCGTTCTGTCATGACGCTGCCGTACGGATCGACTCGGTTCTCCTGCGCAGAGTTCATTGTCGAGGACTATCTAAGCAAGGGCAAGGCCGTTCAGTTCGAGACGACTGAGTATCGGCTTGCTGCCGAGTTCCTGTCCCATCTGGTATGGGAGGCTATCAGCGAGGTGGTCATTGCTGCTGCCGCTGCGATGTCTTGGTTACAGCGAGCTGCTGGGCTTCTCCTCAAGCGCGGCGGGCAACAGATCGGATGGACGGCCCCGTCTGGTTTCAAGGTGCAGCAGGCGTACTTCGAGATCGAGGTTGTCCGCGTGAACAGTAAGTTGCTAGGACACACGATGATTAAGGTGGCGAACGGTGAGAGCAATGTGCCTAGCGCGCGTCGCCACAAGAATGGCATTGCGCCGAACTTCGTGCACAGCATGGACGCCGCTCATTTGACATTAACTGTTCAGGATTGCAAACGGAATGGGGTCAATTCGATGGCGATGATTCACGACGATTACGGAACGCACGCGGCGGATACCGAGAAGCTCTACCGCGCTGTCCGCAAGACCTTTGTGGAGATGTATGAAACACATGACCCGCTCGTTGATTTCCGCGATCAGTTCGAAGACCTCCCGGCTTTGCCTAGCCGGGGTGATCTGTCTCTCGCTCAGGTTCAAGAGAGCCCGTTCTTCTTCGCTTGACGATTCTCTGTCTTTAGCGGGGCACGAAATGCCAGACTCGATTTCATGCCTCTCTAAAGACGCACTACAGGAGCCTGCATTGAATCAAGTGGTAGTCCGCCTCGACGCGGAGATGTTGCGGCGGCTGGAGGAGCAGCTCCCGAAGCCGCTGGTGAACTCGACGACGACGGATCTGATGGCTGGGTATGCGCTCGGCGTGCAGGCCGTACTTCAGAAATTGAGGGAGGGCTATGCCATTAGCCGGGGCTAAGTGGAATGTGCAATTTCTCGACGACGACCGCGCCGCGATCAAAGCCGCGCTGTACCGGCAGTACGGCACCATGCACGCACCGGGTGCGAAGAAGTGGTTCGGCACAGTCGATCCAGATCACGTCTATCAGGTTGTCTGCGGGGAGAACAGCCCGTTCGAATCGATCCTCCTGAATGGATACCTGCTCTGCATGGTGTTGGATACACCGTGGTGGGCGTCGGGCAAGGAGCTCCTCCACGAACAGATGATTCTCAAGATCGACCCGAACGCATGGAACTTTCGGTCCGTGCTTCGAGCCCTCGTTCATCTCGGAAAGGCAACGGGCGCAGCGGGCATCACGAGCGGGACATCGCTCAGTGCGAACGACCGCAAGCTGGCTCGCGTCTACGAGCGGTTCGGATTCGGGACCGCAGCACACTCACTCTATCTGGAGCTTTGAATGGGGAACCTATTCAGCAAGACCTTTGCGTCGCAGGACAGTGGGAGCACGGTGAAATCGTCCGCAGGAGCGTTCGACATGATGTTCTCGAAGATTAATGGCGAGAAAGCCCAGCGTTATGCGAGCTACCTCGGAGAGTCAGCTCCGACCGGGGAGGGGCCGAACGGAGTAATTACCTTCGGTCAGCTCGCCCCGCTGCAACAACGCTACGAGGCTAAGTACGCAGCCGATCAAGAGGCCGCAGCCGCGAAGGCACGACAGGACGCGCTCGACAACGATCCCGCAGTGAAGTCAGCGCGGGAGGCGGCGGGCCAAGCGCAGGCGAACGCAGAGGCGCAGGCCGCAGCCGCCAAGCAGGCGGGCATCGACGCGGCCGACGCATCGGTGAACGCCACGAACATGGCTGCAAACGGCGTCGCGCAGCGAGCCGCTGTGGCGGAGCAGACCTCTGCGCAGGCAACGGACGCGGCGGCCTCCGTGGACACGAACGCGAACTCGCAGGGCGAGGGCTCGAACGATCCTCGTCGCCGTTACATCGGCGCCGCGATGTCCTCCTCGAACGCAGCCGTGTCTCGCGGTGGCGCTGGTATCTCAATCTCGTAAGGAGGAATCATGGGTGGAATTGTTAAGAGCGTCGTAGGCGCGATCTTCGGTGGGGCATCGAACGCCACAGCCGACATGAGTGGTGTCGAAGCGCAGTCGCGGGCGATCAAGGAAGCGTCGGAGCGGCAAGCGCAGGCGACTCTCGCAGCGGCGCAGTCGCAGAAGCAGGCCGCAGATGCAGCAGCTCAGGCACAGGCCCAGCAGGCGCAACAGTCGGCACAGGCGGCAGCGCAGTCGCAGATGCAGTCGATTAACCAGCAGCAGCTCAACGCCAAGGCAGCGGCCGATGCGCAGGACGCAGCCGCGAAGACAGCCGCCGAGAACACGGTGAAGGTGGATACGACGGTGAACTCCGAGGACGAGCCCGACAACGCCTCGCTACGACGCCGGTACTTCCAGCAAGCTCAGGCATCGCAGGCCACGAAGGGCGGCTCGGGGATCACGCTTAGCTGATGCAGTTCACGGCTGAGCAGGCGTGGGAGTCCCTCGCGGGGCTCCGACGCCCACTCTTGACGCGGTGTGAGAAATACAGCGCGTTCACCCTGCCGACGATCATCACGCCGCAGGGCTACAATGAGGAGCTTGAGGAGCTTCAGACCGACTTCCAATCAGTTGGTGCGCAGGGCGTGAACAACCTCGCGAACAAGCTGATGCTAGCGCTGTTTGCGCCGAGTCGTCCGTTCTTCCGGTATCAGGTTGCGGCGGCGCTGATGAATCAGCTCAAGCAGACGCTCGACGTGCAGGAGCAGGACTTACAGGAGATGCTGGCCGAGGGCGAGCGGAACTGCATCCGTACGCTCGACGCGATGGGCGTACGGCCGAAGCTGTACGAGGCCATGAAGCACCTCATCATCACGGGGAACTGTCTGCTCATCCTCGGCGATGATCCTAAGGACACACCGATGCGCGTGTTGTCGCTGAAGCGGTACGCCGTGAAGCGCAGCATGAGCGGCAAGCTCCTACAGCTTATTATCCACGAGACGGTGCGATTCGACGAACTGGACGACGAGGTGCAGAAGATCGCGGCGGAGTCGAGCAGTAGGTACGCAAACGTGGACCCGAACGATCCGAATTCGTGCCCCGAGGTGAAGTATTTCACATGGGTGCGGTGGGACGGTACGGCGAACTACATCGTCACGCATCACGTAGATAACGTGGAATTGCCCGCAAAGTTCAGCGGCAAGTACACGGACCAAGACCTACCGTACATCCCGCTGACGTGGGAACTGCACGACGACAACGACTACGGCACCGGGCTCGTGGAGCAGATGGCAGGCGACCTCGCCGCGCTGTCGGCGCTCTCGGAGGCCGAAGTGAAGGGCGCGATCCTTGCTTCGGAGTTCCGCTGGCTGGTGAACCCGGCAGGGCAGACCCGCCCCGAGGACATCGAAGACAGCGACAACGGCGCGGCGCTGCCCGGCACGAAGGACGATGTGGTCCCGCTGAACAGCGGCACGGGGCAGGCGATGCAGTACATCGACACGGTTGCCACGAAGTACGTGAACCGCATCGGGCGGAACTTCCTACTCAGCTCCTCCATTGTCCGCGACGCAGAGCGCGTGACGGCCGAGGAGATTCGAATGCAGGCTAACGAGCTGGAGACGAGCCTCGGCGGTGTCTACTCGCGCCTCGCCGTGGACTTCCAGAAGCCGATGGCGTACTGGCTCACGAAGCGCGCGGGTGTTCAGCTTGCGGGCAAGGACATCGAGCCAATGGTCATCACGGGGCTGGACGCCCTGAGCCGCAACGGCGACCTCGACAACCTCAAGCTCGCGCTGCAAGACCTCGCAGCCGTATCCGGCATGCCTCCGCAGGCACTCGCCGTGCTGAACCTGACAGCCATCGCCAAGGCCATCTTCATGGGCCGGGGCGTGACGATGGCCGACTACGTGAAGTCGCAGGAGCAGCAAGCAGCAGACCTCCAGAACGCGAACGCAGCGGCACTGGCGCAGCAAGTCGCGCGCCCCGTCGCGCAAGCCGTCATGAGCGGCCAACCCAACCAACAAGGATAAGGACAGATGATTCGATTCGGTAAGCGAATGGTTCTCATGGATGAGGCAGTCGGCGACGGCACGGTGGTATCGGCGGGCGGTGCGGGCGGCTTCGACATGAACGCGGACCAAGGCCCGGCAGCAGGTCAGCCGGTACAGATCAGCCTCGGTGCCACCTCGACACAACACTCGCACGACGAGCAAAAGTCGCTCGAACTCGGCACGCAACTCGTGAACGAGGGCAATGGCTGGGTGGACCCGAGCAAGGGTGTCGTCTCGTATGAGAAGACCGGCGACGCGGCACTCGACATGGCACTCGACTTCATCGGCAAGGCGGGCTACAGCCACTCGCATCCGGCCGTGCAGGCGGCGCTCTCGGGCAACTTCGACCTGCTCAGCGCGGAACTGGCGGCGAAGGGAATCACTGGCTGGGAGCAACACCTGGCCCTCGGTAAGAGCGCCTACGAGAAGCACTCTCAGGCGGAGGCGGCGAAGACGGAGGAGATCAAGAAGCTCTGCATCGGCGCTGCGGGTGACGAGAAGACGTGGGCCGACACGCTCGCGTGGGCCTCGGAGAATGCGGATGCACACGAGAAGGAGCCCATCAACGCGGCGCTTGCTCAGGGCGGCATCGTTGCGGAGGCAGTCGCGCAGTTCCTCGTGGGTGCGTACCGCAACGCCAGCGGCGTGACTATTGCCCCGCAGAAGTCCGCAGTGAATCCGAACGCAGCTTCGGCCCGAGCTGGTGGTCAGGGCGCAGGTCCACTGTCTCCGACGCAGTACGCAGCAGAGGTTGCGAAGCTCCGCGCCTCCGGCCGACAGATCGAAGGCACCCGTGAGTACGCAGCGCTCCAGCAGCGTCGCTCGATGTATCGCGGCTAACCACTAGCAGCATTCCCTGAGAGGCCCGTCCAGCAAGCGCTGGTGGGCCTTTGTCATTGTGCGCCCATGCTGGGCGTACTCCTGCGGGTCGATTTCATGACCCGCTAAAGACACAACTCTACAACTTAGGAGAACTATGGGTCTTTCCATCGTCAACGTCTCGCGTCCGATGGCGCAGCTCCAGACCGGCAACAACAACCAAGTCGGTCAGGCACCCGCAGCAACCAATCCGCTCGCAATGGTCATCGAGGAGTACGGCGGCGTCGTCGAGCACACCATTGCCCGGCGCTCCATCGTTCGCAACTTCGTCCCGATCCGAAACGTGAAGGGCACCTCGACGGTATCCAACTACCAAGTCGGCAAGTCCACGCTGGCGAAAGTCACGCCGGGTACGGAGCCGGACGCAACCGTGAACGGTACGCAGAAAGTCAAGCTGACCATCGACACGCTGGTGAATGCCCGTGCCGTCGTGCCGCTGCTGGACGACTTCCAGTCGAGCTACGACGCTCGGGCCGCAATCGGCATGGAACACGGTATCGAGATCGCGAAGTTCTTCGACCAGTCGTTCTTCATCCAAGCCGTCAAGGCCGCTGGCATCACCGACATGAGCCAGTACCCGGCAGGCTGGCAACCGGGTTCGTCGCAGACCTTTACGGCTGCTGGCGATGAGTTGGACCCGGTGAAGCTGGAGAGCAAGTTCCTCGACCTGTTCGCGCAGATGGCGGACAAGGACGTAGACCCGCACGACGACGGCCTCGTCATCGTGACACGCCCGAAGTTCTTCTACACGCTGCTGAAGAACGACCGCCTCGTGGACCGCGAAATGATTACGTCGGATGGCACGACGATCAAGACGAAGGCGCTCTCGGTCGCTGGCGTGCCGATCTACTTCTCGAACAATCTGCCGAACACGAACGTCACCGGGCACTTCCTCTCGAATGCCGGTAACGGCAACGCGTACGACGGTGACTTCTCGAAGACGGTCGCCGCAGTGTTCAGCCCGCGCGCGCTGCTCGCAGGCGAGACGATCCCGCTGACGCCGGATGTCTTCTACGATCCGCGCACGAAGATGTGGTTCATCGACGCGCACCTCTCGTTCGGCGTGACCCCGAACAACCCGGCCTTCGCTGGCCTTCTCAAGTCGGCATAACCGACACCTCAGCCCCGGCTCTCACAAGGAGTCGGGGCTTTTTCGTTAGGAGCTACGATGCGACTTTCTCAACTTGATGTCGTCAACGCATGTCTCGCAACGATGGGCGAGAGTCCCCTCGTAGCCATTGACGACGATCATCCGTACGTGCAGGCTGCTCTAACGGCGCTGCGTAATTCCTCTGCCGTCGTGCAGAGCGAAGGATGGTGGTTCAACACGGACTACCAGAACATCACCATTGATCCGGGCACGGGCTTCGCGTACTCGCCCGCCGACGCCCTCTCCGTTGAAACTGCACGGGCGGCTGTCATCGCACGGGGCACGCGGCTGTACGACCAGATGCACTCCTCGTATGACATGCGCCCTGTGTTCGGCGCAGGCCCGATTCAGGCGGCGGTCATACGCGAGGTTCCCTTCGAGGACATTCCAACTATGGCCCAGCACGCCATCTCGGCGCGTGCCCGGCTGGACTTCCAAGCGTCGTTCGATGGCGACGATAACAAGTACAGCAAGATCGGTGGCGAATACACGTTGGCCCATCGGCTGCTCAAGGCCGAGCACACGCGGCAGTCGCGGGTGAACTTCTTCGACTCGGTGTCGATGCAGGAGAAGCTCCGGCTCATGCGCCCGATGTCTCGCGGCATGCGGATCGGACGGAGGGGCTGGTAATGGCTAAGGTTGTCGGCTCATACGCGAGCGTCACGCGAGGCGTCAGCGAGCAGGTTCCGCAGGATCGACATCCGGGCCAGATGTGGGAGCAGGTGAACATGATTTCGGACCCGGTGGTGGGCTGCGCCCGCCGTCCCGGTTCGCTCCTAACGGACTACAAGGTGCTCACGGCGGCTTCGTCGCTGGATAGCCTCAAGGCCGACATCAGGATGTACCGCACATTCACGTTCTTCCACAACAGCAAGGAGTATGCGCTGCTGTACCGGAGCGACGTTGCGGCGAGCCCTGCTGCGCTCCCGGCGTTCCTCTGCTACTGCAAGACAGACTCGCGCTTCCTGAGCGTGGTACTAGCGGACCCCGACGGCATGGCCCCGTGGGTGACGGGCGGCGTTTCAGCGCTTTGTACTGTGGGCGACTACATCGCCATCGCGGCGAACAAGCTCGGCCCCGGCTACAGCCTCGACGACCGCTTTGCAGGTCATAACATGCACGGCGTCGCTTGGGTGCGCGGTGGCGCGTACAGCCGAACGTACACGCTGAAGATCACGCGCCGGTCGGACGGCGTGCAGTTCGCGGCTGCATACACGACGATGGCATCAAGCTATCCGTACTTGCTGAACACATCGGACATTCCGTCGTCCGCCCCGGACTACCAGAAGCAGATCAATGACCGCGTGAACGACTACAACTCGAAGGTGAACCAGTGGATCGGCGACGCGCAAGCCAGCATCCAACCGCAGAACATCGCGGAGAAACTCCGCGCGGCGCTGCAATCGCAAGGCTTCACGAACTGCGACCGACGCGGTGGCACCGTCATCCTCGACAACATCAGCTTCATGTCGTGCGACGACGGGGGTGATGGAACTACGTTCCGCGCAGTGTTCAACACGCTCGATGACGTTGGCAAGCTGAGCAGCATCCACTGGAACGACAAGCCTATCCAGATCAAGTCGAACACGCAGGTCGATCCATATTACATGGTGTTCAAGACGGACACCGGCGAGGGGTATGGCACTGGCAAGTGGGTCGAAGGTCCGGCGCAGGTAGTACAGCCGGGGCAGGTGTTCGCTGTCGGGGGCATCACGAAGGACGGCAATACGTTCGCCATCGGTTCTGGACCGGCGCAACTCAACGCGTATTCGACGGACTTCCAAGTGCCGAAGTTCGCGGGCTCAGTGTGCGGGGACAAAGACCAGACGGGCGCGATCCCGTACTTCTTCGGCAAGCGCATTAGTCTGCTGGCGATGTTTCAGGACCGGCTCGTGATCGTCTCGGACGGTACGGTGTTCATGTCGCGTACGGGCGACTACTTCAACTTCTTCCGTAAGACGATGCTGTCTGTGCATGACGACGACCCGATCCAAGCATACGCGCTCGGCGCGGCGGACGACGTGATTACGCGATGCGTGACGTACAACAAGAACCTGTTTCTGTTCGGCCTGCGCAACCAGTACACGATCCCCGGCAACGTAGCGGCGTCGCCTGCGAACATTACCATCTCGCCGGTAGCGGCCGAGCGAGACGCGATCCTCTGTCAGCCAGTGGTGCATGGGAACATTGTCTTCTACGGCTCACAGGTTGCGTCGAACGGGGATGTGCCGTACAGCGGCATCATCAACCAGTTCCAGCTCGGGCTGTTTCAGGATATCCCGGAGACATTCCAGATCAGCAAGCAGCTCTCGCGTTACATCAAGGGCCGTCCGACTGAGATGGCTACGGTGAGCGCACCGCCTGCGCTACTGGTGCGGGCGGACGGCTATGACAACGGGTTCTACGTGTACACGTACCTCGATGCTCCGGGTACGCAGCAGCGCGAGTTCGACTCGTGGAGCCGCTGGGAGTTCAGCGATGCGCTCGGCATAGTGGCGGGCGTCAGCTCGTACCAGCAGAAGCTCCTGTCGTTTACCATTGCGCTCGACGCGAGGGCCGGGCAGGCATCGAATGCCATCGTCATGTGCAACGAGTTCAGTCTTGACACAGCGGATCGAACGCGCCCGTATCTCGACAGCATGCGCCCGATGAATCAGGGCGGGCCGATCCTCTCTAAGCTGAACACGCCGGGTATGTGGAACGACGCGTACGCCGCCATCGGAGCGGCCCATGATGAGTTCCTGCTGAACGGAAAGCTGACGAGCTGGACGAGCTTTACGTCGCAGTATCCGGCGATTCCGGCTGCGGACTATTGGGGAGGCTTCGACTACCCGAGCTACGTTGTACCGACTCCGCCGTACGTGCGTGACTCAAACGACAAGGCAATCGTGAACGGGCGGCTCGTCATCAATAAGTACACGGCCAGCTTCACGAACAGCTCTGGTTGCATCGTGAACATGATCGACAAGACCGGGGCCGAGCGGCACCTCGTCAGCTACGCGGGGCGTCAGGTTGGTCATTCGAATAACCTCGTCGGGCGCGTGCCAATCAGCACTACGAACTTCCCGGTTCCGGTGGGGCGATCGAACATCGAGCACAAGATCAAGTTCATCGCAAAGGTGGGCCTACCCATGACTATCTCCGCGATTGAATGGGTGGGTCAATTCTTCACTTCAGGTAGGAGAGTCTAATGTGTTCCTTCCTTAACATGATCGTGGGCGCGGGTGTTGGCATGATGCAGGCCCGCCTTCAGAACGCGCAGAACGACGCGCAGTACAGGTTGGACTCCGCGAAGACTGAGGCAGCGAATATGCTGTCGAAGGACTCAGCGGACAACAACAACATGATACGCGACGCGGGGAACGCATTTCTCGCGGCGCAGGCGGCGCTGTCGAACACCCAGCGCTCGATTGGCAACCAGAACCGCGCCATCGCTATCGGCTCGCAGACGAACGCACAGGCCGTGAACATGGCACGGGCTCAGGAGGCGATGACACGCGGCAGCGTGGAGCAGCAGATCGCGGCCGCTGGGGCGCTCGGCGCAATGCGCGTCGAGGCTGCATCGCGGGGTACGGGTGGCACGTCCGCAGACATCATGCGCGCGACTATGCAGACCACAACCTCACGTCTCACGACGATGCAAGCCACGAAGGGAGCGCAGATGTCCTTCGATCAGGTGATGGCGGCGGCGGGGCTGCGCTCGAACCTCATCACCTCGCAGGACTACGGGCAGACCGTCGCGGGTATGAACTACCAGAAGGACATTCCGCAAACATTCATCGCGCCCGAGAAGATGCCCGACATCACGGCAGGGATGGGTGCAGCGATGGGTGCAGTCGGTGGTGGCGCTTTCTCGATGTTCCGCAACATGGGCGGTGGCTCTGTCGGCGGCAACGGTGGGGTGGGGCAGACTCCGGGTTTCTCGTCGCAGTCGATCCTACAAGGCGTGAGCAGCTTCGCTGACTCGTGGGGCGCGGGGAATGGTGGGTCGGCATTCGGCAGCAGCAGCTCGTACAGTGGCCGGAACGACTTCGGCTTCACGCTCGGCGGCGGCGGATCAAGCAGCAACAATTCCTTCAACTTCACACTCGACTAAGGAGAGCAGATGGCTAATGTGAACTTCGGCCTGTCCGGCGACGGCGGCGTAGTCACGCAACAGAGCACGTTCGGCGGCGGAGGTTCCACTAGCTTCTCGGGTGGCCCGTCCGGCGCGGGCCAGTCCAGCGGAAGCGTTGTAGCAGGCGGCAACGCGATGCAGTTCGCAGACACCGTCGCGCGGCGTGGCATGCAGAACATCGACACGCTCAACAAGCTGGCGGGAGGGATGCTCCAGCCGTACATCGAAAGGCAGAAGAAGCTCCAATACGCGGAGGGCATGGCCCAAGCAGCTCAGGGCAAGAGCCTCATCGAGATCGAGAACGATCAGCCGTGGTACACGAAGCTGTTCGGCCCGGACGCCACGACGCAGGGCGCACAGGCGTTCAACATGGCGGCTGCTATGCAGGACGCGCAGTCGCAGTTCATGCAGGCGATGCCCCAGCTCCGTGAGAAATCGCCGGATCAGGTGCGGCAGTACATCGTCAGCAAGATGGGCGAGGTGCAGCCCTCGGGCGATCCGTACTTCGATGCGATGGTGCAGCAGGGGCTGGCCGAGCAGCTCCCGAAGATGCTCAGCGCGCACATGGGCCAGTACATGCAATTCACGCAAGAGCAAGCGTACAACGGCTTCACGAACCTCGGCGCATCGGGCGGGCAGGCGCTTCAGGAAACCCTGAAGGCGAACAACAACCTGACGCCGGATGTCGTGGCGCAGGCGCATGCGGACTACACGAACCTTCTCGTGAAGCCCGAGAACATGACGACTGAGGCGTATCAGCGTGGCCTGCGAGATACTGTGCTGAGCAACGCGCAGAATGGGAATTGGCAGGCGGTGCGGGCGATCAAGGACATGCCTGCGTGGCAGGAGATGCCGACGCAGATGAAGGACAACCTTGAGGTACAGGTGCCGCGTCTGGAGCAGGAGTGGGCGCTGAAGAACCCAGCCGCGCGGAACCTGTTCACCTCGCGGGCTGACCTCCAATGGAGCCTGATGTCGGGCGCGACGGGTTTCGACTCGTCGCCGGAAGGGCATGCCAAGCTCGACGCAGTGATGGACACGATGGAGGACTCGAACCGACAGCTTAATGGCGACGCTACGGCGGTGTACAACAACGCCCAGCGGGCGCAGATGCACAAGCTCCTCGATCAAGGCAACTCGAAGAAGCTCGCGCAGTTGCAGAAGCTCCAACTTCAACAGCTCAACTACGATCAGGCAGTGGGGCTCGCGGCCGATGCGATGAACAACAACTCGTTCGCCAAATACGAGAACCTGCCATTCCCAGCGGGCTCTCGCGAACAGGCGGCGGACACGCTGTTCTCGAAGGCGACGAGCCCGCAGTACGC
This sequence comes from Burkholderia savannae, assembly GCF_001524445.2. Taxonomy (NCBI): domain Bacteria; kingdom Pseudomonadati; phylum Pseudomonadota; class Betaproteobacteria; order Burkholderiales; family Burkholderiaceae; genus Burkholderia; species Burkholderia savannae. The sequence continues at coordinate 2,388,922 of NZ_CP013417.1, read as the reverse complement.
GCAGCAAGCGGACGCTCAGAAGAATATGTGGGACAAGTTGAGCGCTGCGGCCCACTACTCCAGCTATCAGTCCCCGGCACTGAAACAGGTGATGTCCCAGCAACTTCCGGCGCTCGTGTCGGGCAACGGACCCGCAACGGACGACATGCAAACAGCGTTGCTGTATGCGTCGAACCTTCTGCAAGGACCGGGCGGCGCTGAGGCTGTCCAGTCGTACGTCGGATCGGATGCCCCCAAGGTGATCCAGCTCCTCAACAGCGGGGCGAACATCATGGACCCGGAACAGCTCAAGCAGCAGCGCGAACTGATTGCGCGGGCGCAGGGTGTGACGGCCTCCCCACAGGACGTGAAGCTGGCACAGGACACGGTGAGCAAGGCCGATCCCGGCTGGTTCAAGAAGCTCATGCCGTGGGGCGGCAACGAGGCGCTGACACCGTACAACCTGACGGACGGCAACAAGCAGCAGCTCGCCGTTCATGTTGCGCCGATCATCGCGCAATACAAGGCCGCGTACCACATGACGGACGACCAAGCCTCGCAGATGGCGCTCGGGCAGGTGATGAAGAATTCGGACTTCGTGCCGGGTGCATTCATCCTGCACAACGCCGCGCTCGGGCAGACATCATTCGCGGGCTCGGTGAACGTGAAGTATCCGGGCATGGGCGAACAGACGACTGCGGTGTACCAGAACGCCGTCCAGTACGCCATCGATCAGGAGATCGAGAAGGCAGGCGGTGTGGCGAAGGACTGGAAGGTCACATCAGGCGAGAACCTCGGCAACGGCTACATGACTCTGTTCATGACCGGTCCGAACGGCGCACTCAAGCACATCAACATCACGGCGGACACCGTGGGTCGCCGCATCCTCGACACCTACGGGAACAAGCCGGAACACCACGACCCCGACCTCGGGCTCTCAAGCAAAAACGCTTGGGGCTGGGGCTACTAAGCGCGTAGCGGCAGCGGCTTCCAACGAGGCTGCTGCCTCATACGCGTTCCACCTTTTAGGAGAACATATGAACTTCACGCAGGACCAGTTGGATAAACTCGCAGCGAACGACCGCGCAATCGGAGCACCGCAAGGCGCGAGTGCAGCGCAGATTTGGCAGGAATCGCGCAACGATCCGAACGCCGTGTCTCCGACGGGGGCGCTCGGCTACGCACAGGTCATGCCGAAGACGCTGACGAAGGTTGAGGAAGCGCTGGGTCGTCGTCTGGACCCGTCGAACTTCGATGACTCGCTGCAAATCCAGCGCTTCGTCATGACGCAGAACATGCAACGTTTCGGCAACTACGGCGATGCGCTGCGGGCGTACAACTCGGGTTGGAACCCGGCGAAGTGGAACAACGACGAGACGAACGCGTACGTGTCGGCGATCACCGGCGAGGATGGTGTTACGACCTCGGGCGTTCCATTCGTTGCACCGGGCATGGGTAAGGGGCAGGGTATCGACCCTACGCAGACGCCGATGATGAAGGCGCGGAAGATGCGCCAGAACGCGCAGCCGGTGGCAGACGCACTCATGGACGATGCCGCGTTCGATAGCACGCCGCTGCGCAGCTCGTTGGACAGCATGGGCCTCGAAGACACGGCGTACGCTGAGTCGGCGGCAGGTATCCGATCGTTGAGTGAGAAGGCGGGCTTCGCGGAGTCGTTCGTCCAAGCGGCACATTGGGATACACTTGCGGGCCGCCTGCAAGATGCTTTTCAAGCAGGCGCGCCTGATCCGAATTGGAGAATGAGCGATGCTCAGAAACACTACGTGGCGACGGAAGCGCCCGAGATTTGGGCTGACAACCACCTCCGCGATTACGTGGGCGGTGCGTTCTCGCAGGCCGACTACGAGCGCCGTCTCGGCATGGCGCAGCAACAGGCAGACTTCCAGCGCCGAGCCGCGCAGAGCGGCTGGACTTCCACGGCCGGTCAGCTTCTCGCAGGTGCAGGCGATCCGGTCATGCTGGTCGCTACGCTTGGCGCAGGATCAATTGCGAACGCGGCGCGTGCGGCATTCGCGGTTCGCGCGGCAGAGGGCGTAACCGGCGTCGTTAGTTCGATGGCGGAGGGCGCGGCGGGCAACATGCTCGCTGCGCACGCCATCACACGGATGGACAACGGCAGTGATAACTGGCCCGAGCTGTTCAGGCAGGGCGTGCTGGGTGCAATGCTCGGCGGGGTCGGGCATGCTGCTGGGCTCATGGGCGAGGTCCGAGCGAAGGTCGAGCCGGAGGTCGGGGCAAAGCTGGATGGTCACGCACTCGACGCCCACATCGCAGGTCAGAACGAGCGCATCGACGACATCATAGGCCGGGCGGCTGGTGAGACTCGCTCAGAAGACTCGAACGCAGGCATTCATGCTAGCGATCCACTGGCAGGCAACAAGATCGTAACCGAGACGGAGACTCGCGCAGGCGATCACGGGTCAGGCGATTCGAAGATCGCAGACGCGGTGGAGGAGTTCAAGGCTGAGCAGGCTGAAAAGGCAGAGGCGGAAGCCCGCGCCAAGGATGCTGAAAAGCTGGAGCCGGAGGAGCGCCAGTCGCGTGAAGACGCAGCCACCAACGACGCTACGGAGCGCGATGTGGTGAGTGGTGCCGAAGACCGGATCAATGACGAATGGGCGAACGCCGAAGCCGTCCGAATGGGTAATGTGAGGGACGAGATGCTCAGCAATTCCGAGCGGGCTCGCGGCGCAAGCACAGACTCTCACACCGAACTGATGCGACTGGCGACGGACGCACAAGACCCGATGGTTCGGGCGCTGGCCCGTCGCCTCATGGAGACGCAGGAAGGCCGCAGCGCGGCAGCGATCTTTGAGCATCCCGGTAGCGCACAGAAGGGCGGCAATGCCCGGAGCCATTACAACCCGGCGACCCACGAGATTCATACGTGGGCGCACGACGCGATCGATCATCCGGTACACGCTGCGAAGCGTGCTGTAGGCCAGTCGCCGCGAGGCGGGTTGAACCGTGACGAGATGATGCTGCATGAGATCGCCCATAGCGTCACGGCGCAGAAGGTCGCATACGGCAAGCGCATGCCGCAGTCCGCACACGGCCAGCTCGTAAGCCAGCTCGACAAGCTGCGCCAGCGCGCTCTGCGCGAGTACAAGGGCACGGACGCCAACACGCGCTACTACCTGAAGAACGTGGACGAGTTCGTTGCCGGTCTGTACAGCGGCCAGTCCGCATTCATCGACCACCTGAAGTCGCTAAAGGTCAAGAACGGGAACATCCTGTCGAAGACCGTAGACGCAGTGCGCGCGCTGCTGGGCCTGAAGCCGGGTGAGGTGAACATGCTGACGAAAGCGCTCGGCTTGTCCGATCACCTCGTGAGCACGCCGCTCCGCGCGGACCTTCCATACGCCCGCCCCACCGGTCGCTCGGTTCTCACGGCTCCGGGCGTTGCCCGCGAAGATGTTCCGCTCGGCGTGCTCGCGCAGAAGATGGCAGACCAACTGGAGAACTGGAAGGAGGTGCTGCCGAAGGAGACGGAGAAGCTCCGCCGTAATGCCTCGACGTGGTACGACTCGATCCGGGGCAAGAAGATGGGCGCGGTCGGCAAGGCCGTCGCCATGCTGGACTCGGTTGGCATGACGCTGGGCCGCTCGGCGAACAAAGACGTACGCCACATCGCGTCCATGCTGGCCGAAGACCCGACCGGTGTGAACCGCCAGCACTCCACGTCCGCAGCCATTGACAAGGTGATCCTCGCGTCGAACTGGCGCAAGCCGGTTGCCGAGGTATGGCACCGTATCTTGCCCGAGCTGATGACGAACGAGGAGCGTGTGCGGTGGTCGCAGGGCATCTTCGCGGGCGACGCCGAGAAGCGCATCTCGCGACTGGTGCAGGAGGAGCGACTGGCAAACCGCAACGCGCGCCTGTCCGGCGAGGAGTACGTCTCGCAGGCTCATCCGCTCGTGAAGCAGATGGCGGCTGTCATCGACGGCATGTGGAAGGACATGACGGAAATGGGGGCGAAGTACGGAGAGGCGAAGTCCACGGCTATCGGCAAGCGCGGCTGGCAGGGCTACTTGCCATACGCGTGGGACTGGCGTGAGCTTCAGTCGATGTACAACGATCCGGCGCGAGCGGGCGAGTGGAACTCGTTCAAGGGCATGCTACGCCAGCAGTACATGGCGAAGGTGATCGAACCTGCGCTCGACAAGTTGAACAAGGCAGGCCCGGCTACGCAGGACGCGACGATGGAACTGCACCGGAAGGTCCGCGAGCAGGCAGCCAACCTCACGGATCGTTACCTGACGCAGATCATTCGTGACCCGGAAGCACGTATTGCGGGCTCGGACGACCACTTCGGTGCGGTCGCGGCGGACATGCTCAAGGCGGACTACAAGGGTAAGAAGGTCACGGGGGTGATGGCCGACGAGTTCAAGAAGGCACTCGTCGATGTCATCTCGGATCGTACTCGCACGGAGTTCGACCTGCTGGCCCGCCAGCCGGACGGCGTGCGTCTGCTCGATTACATCGACACGGACATCGGGCGGATGACTGAAGGCCAGTCCAGCGAGTTCGCAGGTCGGATTGCTCTGGCGAAGCGCGGCCTGAAGGACGACGCGCACTGGACTGCGATGAAGGACGCGCTCGTATCCCGTGGCGCAAACCATGAGGAGATGAACGCGCTGGACTTCCTGCATAAGAGCCTCACGGATCGCCTTGGTAACAAGGACAACGTGGTGGCGCAGTTCCTCGCGCAGACGGCCCACATGAGCATGATGGGTAAGCTGGGCTTCAACGCTCTGGCGGACGCTGCATCGATCATCGCGTCGTCGGGCGTGAACGGCATGTTCAAATCCATCTTCAACGGGATGGGTAAGGACACCGCGCTGATGAAGCAACTGAACCGCGTGGCGTCGTCAGCGATGGGGCTGGATCACCGCCTGCACTTCGGCGAGACGCGTGCGGGCGCTACGCTCAATCACACGGGCTCGGCGCTTCAGGACTCGGCTATGTGGCGGCGGATCGGGTATCAGGGCATGGACATCGTTGGCAAGCTCTCGGGCGCGCACTACGTTGCCAAGGCTCTGCATCGTGGCTTCGTCCCCCTGCTGGCTGAAGACCTCGCGAAAGCGATCAGCGGCTCGACCATCGAGAATGGCGTCATCACCGGCACGGGGCATACGCATCTGAACCCGGCCCGTCTCGTGGACTCGGGCCTTACGGCAGATCGTGTGGCCCGGATCAAGGAAGCCATCGCAACTCACGACGCCAACCGCAAGGATGGCGAGCTGTTCTCGTGGGACGCGTGGGACCGCACGCATCCGGGTGCGGCCGAGGACATGATTGGGGCCATCCACCGCGTTACCGGGCAGGCGCTCCAGCGTGCCTACATTGGCGAGACACCGCGCTGGCTCAGTGAGGGCATTGTCGGGAAGTACGCCGGGCAGTTCAAGAAGTACGGCATCACTGCGCAGGAGAAGCAGCTCATGCGAAATGCGTTCATCGCTGACCGCAACTCCGCGACGGGTTTCGTCATGGGTACGGCATGGGGCGCTGCCCTGTACTACGCTAAGACGATGGCCTCGACGGCAGGCATGACGGACGCCCAGCGGGAGAAGTACGTCCGTGAGCATATGCACGGTATCCATCTCGCGAGCGGTATCGCAGTCATGACGAACGTGTCCGGGATGCTGGGCGACGGCCTCGATGCGGCGAACGTCCTTATGGGCGGACAGACGAACGCGGGTGGGTCGCCCATCGTGGCGCTCGGGCAGCTTCAGGCCATGTCCAAGGCGGCAGGTGCAGTCGGCGGCGCTGCCCTCGGCGTGCTGAACGGCGGCACGAATCCGCTGACGGATAAACCCGTTAACTACGTCAAGAATGCCCGCACGGCAATGCGCGTCCTTCCGGGCGCGAACACCCTCATCGGCTCCGCGCTTGCGAACGAGCTGAATCAGTAAGTCGGAACCCGCCCAGCGGCGCTGGGTGGGCCTCCGCAATTTCGTTCCCCTCTAAAGACACTAACAACAGGAGGCCAACATGGCAGCGGACTATCTCGTCCCGTGGCTGGACGCGTCGGGTCAGGGTGGCCTGCGCAACTCGATGCTTGTCGCTTCGGGCGACGGCTCGACCAAGACATTCAGCTTCAACTTCGCTGGTGGGTACATCAGCAAGGATCACGTGAAGGCGTACACGTTCGACCCGATCACGGGCCGGACTACGCCGCTCGTCATCACGTCGGGCATGTGGACCGGCCCTAGCCAGATCACGCTGGGAGCGCCCGTAGCATTGGGCCAGTACATCGTCATCTACCGGGACACGCCACGCGGCACGCCGCTGGTGAGCTTCAAGAACGGCTCCGTCCTGAACGAGCCGAACCTCGACGAAATGGCCGAGCAGGGTGTGTTCGTCGCGGCGGAAATGGCCGACCGATTCGACTTGCTGAATGATGGCTCGTCCAAGGCGATCATCGATTCGGCAACTGCACTCAACACGGCAAACGCAGCGACCGCTACCGCAAAGCATGCAGATGGAAATGCAGCATTCGCAGTCGATCAATCGAATGCCGCCCGAGGAGATGCCACGTTCGCTGTCAATACTGCGGGTGCGGCGAAAGCAGTCGCAGACGGCATCGACGGGAAGGCTCAGCAGGCGCTTGATAATTCCAAGTCGGCCGTGAATACGGCCAACATCGCGCAGTCAGTTGCAAACGGCATCGACGCCAAGGCGCAAAGTGCTCTCGACAACTCCAAGTCGGCCGTGAACAGCGCAAGCAGCGCTGATACGGCTGCGGCAAATGCAGTTAGCACGGCGAACGGCATCGACGCGAAGGCTACGCAGGCTCAGTCTGATGCTGCGGCGGCTGTCGCCACGGCGAATGCTGCGGTACAGAAGTCCGGCGACAAGATGAGCGGGGCGCTTTATGTGCCGCAAGTTATTCTGAATTTCGGGCTGGAGGGAGACGGCTCTGCGCCGGGCATCTACAACGATCCCCGTAAGAGAAACATCGTGTTCCGCTCTGGACCGCCCGGCGCATACAAATACTCGTATTTCGGCGAAGACGGCGCGCTGGTTTTGAGCGCGCGGCCTGGCTGGGGCGCAACGCCTTGGGATACCGATAACTTCGATCCAAATGGAAAGCTGACGAAGGGTGAGGATGTTGGTTGGAGGCTTCGCCTCACTGCCTCGAACTGGCAGGCAGACTTGGGGCTGCGATCCGGGTACAACGACAACACATGGGCGTACATCCGAGCACGTCAAGGCGGCGGCGTCGAAATCATCAACAACGCCTACAGCGCAGTAACGTGGGCCGTGGATGATTGGGGCAACATGTTCTCGCGAGGCTCGCATCGCATGACGCCGGACGGAAACTGGTGGTTCGAAAACCGAGGCTGGTCGAACGATGTGCTGAATGATCTCTACAACCGATCAGCTCCGCGTGAATGTCAGTTCAACTCTGGCGCGGTTGAATTCGGGCCGCTCACGGCAGGTGCAACCCTTCAGGCACCTAATCCGTACGTGATGATCGGCTTGCGGACAGCAAGTTCCGATTACATGCGGATGGGCGAGCAGTTTATTCGATGCGTCACTATCAGGACGTACTGATGATTACCAACGAACAACTCACATTCTGCGTGCAGCAGCTCTATCCGGGCACGGCGAACGGCCAAGATTACTGGATCGGCCATGCAGTCGATGCAAATGGGAATCAGCGTGCTCCCGCAGCGATCTTCAGATGGGGACGAACTGACCTACGTCCCCCGGCCCCCTCTGAAATTGGACCGCTGTGGGCTCAGTACGAGCGAGCTTTCAATTCTATGAAGGCCGATCGAGCAGCGCGCAATAGACGCGAGGCTTTGCTCAAAGCAGCGGACGCCGCCGTGGGGCGGGCAGCGGATGCCGGAATGGACCCAACACCATTCCGGAAGTACCGCCAAGCATTGCGAGATATCACCGCGCAGTCTGGCTATCCGATGAGCATCGACTGGCCGGAGGAACCAACTATCTAAGGAGAACAAATGAACAGCCGCGAAGTAGCATCGGCAGTAGTTCAGGCTGCACCTCCGGTCTACACGAGCGGCTCCCTTATCCTAGGGCACCCGCTCTCGGACTGGATCATGTACGGCACGGGCGTCTACCTCGTGCTGCAATTCATCGTAATCGCACCGAAGGTGTACCGAACCCTGACCGGGAAGGAGAAGAAGTGAGCAAGACCGCCAGCAGCGAATCGCTGGCGGAACTGCATGCGCTCGTAGCCGAGACGTTCAAGACGCTCGTTCAAGACGCCGACCTCTGCAACGCCGCCATCCTCGGCGCGGCAACGAAGTTCCTGAAGGACAACAACATCACGGCAGTTGTGGAAGACAACACGGTCCTGTCCGAGATGCAGAAGAAGATTCAGGAGATGCAGGCGCGGCGAAAGCAGCGCAATGTGGTTCCGCTGGTTCCGCAGACCGAAGTAACCGACGACGAGGCAGCCGCCGCCGTCGAGCAAGCCATCGCGCTGAATGGCTCGTGAGTCAGTAGAACTCGCGATCCAGCGCATCGAGCAGCTCACCCTCCTACAAGAAGCCTACCCTCACTTCGTCCCGTTCTGTGAAGACGGGATGATTGAACTCGGCTTCTCGCTCTCGGAGGTGCAGGCTGACATCGCTGAGTTCCTTGAGTACGGCCCGCACTACCTCATGGTGCAGGCTCAACGCGGTCAAGCGAAGACCACCATCTGCGCACTGTTCGCAGTCTGGTGCCTCATCCACGACCCGAAGTTCCGCGTGCTGATTATCTCGGCTGGCGGCACTCAGGCGAACGAAATCTCAACCCTCATCGTCCGCGTCATCATGACGATGGACATCCTTGAATGTCTCCGCCCCGACCGCAACGCGGGCGACCGAACCTCGGTCGAGGCATTCGACGTGCATCACACCCTCAAGGGTCTGGACAAGTCGCCATCGGTGGCGTGCGTCGGCGTCACCGGCAACCTGCAAGGTAAGCGTGCCGACCTGCTTATCGCGGACGACATTGAGAGTGCGAAGAACTCCCTGACGGAGCACCAACGTCAGGCGTTGCTTCAACTGACACGGGACTTCCCATCCATCTGCTCGACGGGGCGAATCGTCTACCTCGGTACACCGCAGTCGATCAACTCCATCTACAACACGCTGCCGGGCCGGGGCTACACCGTCCGCATCTGGCCGGGGCGTTACCCGACTGCGGCTCAGATGGAGAACTACGGCGACATGCTCGCGCCGTTCATCATGCGCCGCATCCTTGCGGACCCGTCACTCCAGACCGGAGGCGGGATGCTCGGCGACCAAGGCCAGCCCGTAGACCCGGAGCTGCCAGCAGGCGTCGAGAGCTTCCTCGCGAAGAAGGAGCATGACCAAGGCCCGGCGTACTTCCAGCTCCAGCACATGCTGAACACGAAGCTGGCGGACTCGGAGCGCTTCCCGCTGCGCCTCGCCAAGATCATGACGATGCGCTTCGCGGAGCTGTTTCCTCTCGGCATCACGCCGGGACTGCTTGCGCACGAGACGATCAAGTACCAAGTCAACGGCACGACGTACACGATGGGTATCCCGTCCAGCGTCGAGCGCGACCGTGCGCCACTGCAAGGCATCGTCATGTACGTGGACCCGGCAGGCGGTGGCAAGAACGGCGACGAGACGGGCTACGCCGTCGTCGGCTTCCTGAACGGCACGTTATTCGTGGCGGAAGTCGGCGGCATCAAGGGCGGCTTCGACCCGGAGGGCTTCAAGTTCCTCGCGGGCATTGCCCGGAAGTGGAAGGTGAACCGAATCCTCGTCGAGAAGAACTTCGGCAACGGTGCGTACTTGCACTCATGGCTCCCGATCCTCCGCGCCGAATACCCGCAGACGGTGGGCGACGGCTGCGCCATTGAGGAGACGTGGGAATCCGGGCAGAAGGAGCTGCGGATCATCGACGTGCTCGAACCGATCATCGCGCGCGGCTCGCTCGTTTTCAACGATGACATCCCGCGTGACGAGGAGAAGTCCCTCCAGCGCTACCCGGTGGAGAAGCGTCCGAGCTACTCCCTGCTTCACCAGATCGCGCACATCACGCGCGACAAGAACGCTCTCCAGCACGACGACCGACTGGACGCCCTCGCGGGCGCTTGCCGGTATTGGGTCGAGCAGATGGGCGTCAATCAGGAACGCGCAATCGAGCGCCTGCGTGAGCAGGAGTTCAACGACTGGATCAAGAACCCACTGTCGCGCGTGGACTACCGAACCAATCCCACTGGACGCCGAAGCGGCGGCTCAGCTTTCAACAAATACCGGAGGTAACTCATGCTTGTAACCGATCTGCCGAACATCCGCGAGGCGTACGCCCAAGGCGACGACTTGCGCTGGGACACGTCGCAGGCTGTCACCCGCATCGAAGAAGCTGCTGCGCGCGGCGCGGGGGGCGTGGCATCCGCAGCGACGCTGCGCGACTTCTTCATCGTTGCTGCGAACGCCGCACATGCTGCTACCGGCGACAAGCTCAAGACGGTGAAGCTCGCCTAATGGCACGCGTTAGCGCTGCCGTGATCGCGGCAGCGCTTGCAATTAGCGTCCCGCTCACACTCACCTACGAGGGCACTCGCACCACCGTCTACCTCGACCCGGTTGGCATCCCCACGGCGTGTACCGGTCACACCGGAGCTGACGTGCGGGTAGGGCGGGTGTACTCGCCAGCCCAATGCACCCAACTCCTGAACGCGGATTCCGCCGAGGCGATGGGTGCTGTGCTGGACCTGACCACAGGCCCGATCAACGCGAACGAGCTGGCCGCGTACACCGACTTCGTGTTCAACGTCGGGCGCGGCAATTTCGCCAGATCGACCCTCCGCAAGAAGTTCAACGCGGGCGACCATCGCGGTGCCTGCGAGGAGCTGAAGAAGTGGGTCTACGCCAAAGGCGTGAAGCTGCGCGGACTGGTGCTGCGCCGTCAGAAGGAATACGAGGTATGCACCCAATGACCGACCGGATCATCGCCGTACTGCTGGGCCTGCTCCTCGTGGGCGGGCTCGGCTTCACGGCCTACACGGAACACCAGCGGGCGAACGCTGCCCAGCAGCAGGTTGCCTCCCTGACGGCCAGCCTCGCGGCGAACAAGGCTGCCATAGACGCGTACACACACGCCGCTCAACAGACTGTCGCGAGAGCTTCCACCAACCAGACGAAGGTATCCAATGCACTCCAAGCGAACCCTGACTGGAGCAGCACTGCTGTTCCTGACGCTGTGTGGGACAGCCTGTACGGCAACCGTCCCGCTGCGTCCACCGGCGACACTGCTTCAGCCGTGCGCTGAGCCTACGCCGCCGACCGACCATACCCTCGGTGGGCTCGTCCAGTCCGTCCATGACTACCAGACGGCGCTGGACTTCTGCAACGCGCAGCTCGATGCGCTGCGCGCCTTCTTCAAGTAGTCATCCCAGCTTCTTCGCCAAGTCCTTTGCACGCAGGTGCGTGTACTTGCGCATCATGGATTGAGTCTTGTGGCCCGTGATCGACATCACCTCGGTGTCGGTCAGACCCAGCTCCACAAAACGGGTAGTGGCGTCGTGCCGCGAGTCATGGAACGTCAAGTCTTTGATTCCAGCCCGGTCGCGAGCACGGATGAACGCACGCTTCACGGCATCACTCGTCAGGCCAACCCATACGCGGCCCGTTGTGCGGTCGCCTATCACGGACTTCAATATCTCCGCAGCGCGAGTGCTTAGCGGGACGGTGCGGGCCTCCTCGGTCTTTGTGCCGCCAGCGCGCAGGCCGACGAATCGACCATCTAGATGTACTTGTTCGATCTCCAGCTTGATGATTTCGCCCTGTCTCATACCTGTCTCCAGAGCCAGCTCAACAACATCGGCGAGGTAGCTCTGCCGACCAGAACGCGAGTGCGTCTGCCGACAGGCAGCGAGCAAGGCGACTTTCTCGTCGTCGGTGAGGCGGCGCTCACGCGCTGGGCTGTTCTTGGGACGGCGGACTTCAGATACGGGATTGACCGGAGCGCCAAGTCCCCACTCTTTACGGGCTGTCTCCAGTACGTGATGCAGAAGGTTCATCTCCCGGTTGACCGTAGACCCCGACACGGGCCTGCCGTCAGTACCGGCCAGCCTGCGGTCGCGCCAGTTCGCCACGACGGCGGGTGTGAGCTTGCCGACCGAGTACGAGCCGATCTCGTCCCGCTGGATGGCCTTGAGCCGCCACGTCTCTGAGGATTCCCCCTTCTTGCTTGGCGTAACGTCCCGAAGGTAGCGATCAATAACATCGCGGAGGAGGGCTGAGCCGTCTAGATTTTGGAAGCGTCCAGCGTTGATTGCTGCCTCAGTATCGATGATCCACTTCTCGGCCTCTTTGCGAGTCGGGAATGTGGCGGACTGTGCGGGGTATCCGGCTTTGCGAACCTTGCCCGTCCAATGCCCGTTCGGGCGTTCCTGTAGCGTACCCATGTTACTCTCGTTGATTGTCGTGCTGCCTTTTAGTGTCTCCGAAGTGGTGTCGGCTGTCAACCTAGTTTCTTCGCGAGGTCTTCTGCTTTCAGGTGCGTGTACCGTTTCAGCATTGCGAGCGTCTTGTGCCCGGTGATGCTGGCGACCTCGACCGTCTGCAATCCCAGCTCGAAGAAGCGACTCGTCGCCTCGTGGCGCAGATCGTGCAGTCGGATGCCGACGAGCCATTGAGGATCGACGGGGCGCTCCAGCACGCGGCATGTGGACTCGTACAGACCCCGCGCTCGCTGCACGGCACGGCAGAAAGCCCGCGTAAGGGCGTTCGCAGTGACGGCGAAGGGTACGGTGTACCCGGTGTCCTTGCGGGCCTGTAGAACGGCTGTAGCGACGCTGGACAGCGGCACGGTACGAGGCGTGTCAGTCTTCGTCAGCGGCAGGTGCGCGGTGCGGCGTTCCAGATCGATGTTCTCCCAGCGGAGGGTCGCCAGTTCGCCGCGACGCATGCCGGTTGCTACGGCGAGCCGGATGAAGTCCCGCAGGTCGGGTGATTCCGTCGCGTCGATGATGGCTTGAATCTCGTCAGGGTGGAGCCGCCGATCACGGCCTTGCGGCTTCCGTGGCTTGATGACCTTCGGGATGCCGGAAGGCAGGACGATGCCCCATTCTCGGGTTGCCAGCGTAAGCGCCCGGTTCAGCAGGTTTAGCTCGTGGATGACCGTTTGCGGGGATACGTCCTTGAGTCGGGCGTCACGGTAGCCGACGAGATGGGATGAGGTGAGGGCGGTCAGCTTGTACGCGCCGAGTTGCTTCTTGAGCTTCTCCGCACGCCCCTTGTCGCTGCCGCCGCTGCGCTTGGTCGGAGACACGTCTCGGGTGTAGCGGTCGAGCAGGTCGGCGACGGTGGTGCGGTCGGCTTCGTCCGTGCTGACGAACAGCCCTCGGTCCATTTCGGCTTCGACAATGCGGCCCCATTCGAGGGCTTCTGTTTTCGTGTCGAACTTCTTTGAGCGTGCGGGAAAGCCCTTCTTTCGGACTTGGCACATCCATCCATTGTCGCGCTTGCTTACGGTCGCCATACGGCCTCGGGAGAGGTCGTCGGTGTGACTGGAGTGTGACTGAAAGCTGCTCAGTTGGATACAAGCCGCGCCCAGCAAGGCGCGGCGACACACGAGCAACGGCCTTCTAAGCCGTAGGTCACACGTTCGAATCGTGTAGGGCGGGCCAGAATTCTTCGGTTATTCAACTGCTTACAATCTCGCCTTAACCACGTGGTTAAGATTGGATACATGTCTGATGCATTCTCATTGTGGCGAGATCCTACCTTCCGGCTCGCGCTTCGCTTAGACTGCCGGGCCAAAATTTGATGAAGATTCGGCGCGTCCTGTGCGTTGACTGCCCGCGCGGTATCATTCACGGCAGCATCGGTCAGTTCTCGAAGAAAAGATAGCCGTGAGCGATCAACACTTCTACAGCGACATCAGATTTTGGCAATTCGCGGTGGCGTTCATCGCCTTATTGCTTACACAACTGCCTCCAGTTCGACTTTGGTTTAAGCGCGCTAAGCTCGATGTCGAGTGCTTCGACAGAATTGTTCTGGACGAGGAAGTTGGCTCGCCGTATGCGCAGTGGCGTCTTTCGATCACTAACACTGGGGGAAGAGAGATCCGAATTCAGAAGATCACTCTTGCAGTGGCACGCGGGCAAGAGCGAAGAGAACTTGTGGCACGCGGGTATTTCGAGAAATTGTCCGACCAGAAGCCCACGCTGTTCACGCCGTTTCGCCTCCAGCCACGCGAGGAATGGGGGCATGGCGTGAATTTCGTCCGAATCGCGACGCGAGAAGCAAAGCAGGCGTTCAGTAGGGCCGCTAAGGCGATGAAAGACAACATCTTGACTAAGCGCGTCGGCCTCCCGAAAGACCATCCAGACATAGAGGCGGACCTGCCGCTGGTACAACCGCTGCTTGCACTGTTCGATGCGGACTTCTTCTGGATGGCGGGTGAGTACGAAGTCACTCTCCGCATTGGGACGAACGTCCCCAAAGCTGATTTAAGCCGGTCGTTCAGGTTTACTCTCTTTGAGTCGGACAGCGACCAACTGCGGGCACACCGCGATCAATTCAAGTTCGGTAACGGGGTGTATTACCGCCTCCCGCCGGTCGAGCCACATTTCGCTGAGGTTCACCCAGTCATGTCGGACACGGAGATCCAAGATTGATTGAGGTTTCCGCGAGACAGCCCCCCCGCTGGCTCGCCGAGTTCCCCGTATGCGGCAGTCGGCGGGGGGAGCGGCGATGTAGGAAACGTCGGAGGTGACATGAGCATTAAGCCATTCATGCCGCAAAGCGTCGAGGACCTCAAGGGCCGGCTCGATGAATTGTGGGGCCTGACCAACGATGCGGCCCCGTACTCAGACAGTCTACGCGGCGAGGTGCTCGACCTGATCTGGCACTGTCAGCAGAAGGTGCCGTTCAGCATAGCCGAGAAACAGGCGGTAGAGCAGGCCAAGCAAGTGCTCAACGCGGGGAATGCGCGACTCGCCTTGGTCAAGCTCGGACAGGCGCTTGAATCTCACCTGCCGTGATCGGGAGGCGGGCATGAGACTCTCAATGGCCGGCAGCGTATCGGCATGGTGCTCACGGTCGTACGGCTGTTGGGCTGGACTTGCTTCCTCGCTGCCGCGGTTGGCCGCACGCTACATAACCGCTCGACATGTCGCAATGAGGCGATTAGGGCGCTTACAAGTCGGAAAGAGGACGAACTTATCGTAAGCGCTAAATCCGCCACACGTCGTTAGGTGACGTGTTACCGGGTAACATGTTTCGAATCGATAGTTACCGGGTAACGAAGGAGATGCGAGATGACGCAAACGACGGCGCAGCGGCAGGCGGCTTATCGGGCAAGGCGCGAGACGGCAGGCAAGGACGGCAACGGTGATCGACGTCTGGATATGTGGATGAGCACGGAAGCGTATCTTGCTCTGACGCGGTTAGCTCGCCGTTACTCGGTAACGAAGCGCCAGATGCTGGAACGGTTGATCGCGCGGGCAGACGACGCGATTGTGCGCCGACTCGATCCCGATTCGGAACAGTGGGACCAATACTTCGGCCCAGCGCGGTAGCGATCGGAGTTACCCGGTAACGGCTTGCTGTCGAGCGAAGTTGAACGGTAGCAGGTCGCTAATATCGGCATCCGGTGCGCGCTGCGGCAATTCGGTCAGCACGTGCAGCAGATAGGCATGGGGATCGACGCCACAGGCTCGACACGTGAGCATCAGGCTGTAGACCATCGCGCTCGCTTTCGCGCCGTCGACCGTATCGCTGAAGAGCCACGACTTTCTCGCCGTGGCAAACGGCCTGATGTCGCGTTCGATGACGTTGTTGTCTATTGCAAACCGGCCATCGTCCACATAGCGACTCAGGTAAGGCCATTGCCGGAGACAGTAGCCGATCGCCTCGCCTAGCAGGCTCTTGGGCAGAACCTTCGGCGCGAGCTCGTCGAGCCAACTCTTGAAGGCGTTTAGCAACGGCACGCTGTGCTGTTGGCGCAAGCGGTACCGGTAATCGGCCAGCGTCTCGCCTTCGGGCAACGTCTGTTTGGCGAGCGTCTCGACCTGGTACAGCGCCTGGAAGAATTCGAGCGCCTTCGTGATGCGGGGGCTCGGTTTGTTCTTCTGCCCCTTGAGCGCATCCGTGAACATCCGGCGTCCATGCGCAAGGCATCCGAGGTGCGTGGCCGATTTGACCGTCCGCCACGCAGGCCAGCCGTCCGTCATCAGCGTGCCCGCGTAGTCTCCGAGGAACTCCTTCGGGTACTGCTGGCCACGCCCCGGCTGGTACTCAAACAGCACCACCGGCTGCTCGCTATCCTCCGCGCTTCGGTAGACCCACATGTATGACTTGTCCTGCGCGTTTCGGCCGTTCTCCTTCAGGACCTGGACGGTGGTCTCGTCGCCGTGAATCAGCCACTGGCTGAGCAGAATCTTCTTGAGCGCCTTGAACAGGCGCGTGTAGTGAAGCTCGGCGGGGCGGATGATCCAGTTCGCCAGCGTACCGCGGCTGACTGCGATATTCGAGCGTGCGAGCACGTCTTCCATCCGGTACAGCGGCGTGCCGTCGACATACTTGCCGGCCGTGACGGCGGCGATCATCGATGCACTGGCGTGACTACCCGGCAAGGGCTGCGCCGGCATCGGCGCGACCACGATCGGTGTGTGCGTGCCGTGACGCTCGCAGTGCCGACACGCGTACTTGAAACGCGCGTGCTGCAGCACCGAGACCTTGACCTGCATGTGCAACTGTTCGCTGATTTCCTCGCCCATCCGATGCATTGCCTTGCTGCAGCACGGGCAGATCTTCTGGTCTTCGGGCAGGTCGTACTCGATTCGCTCGCGCGGCAGGTCCGCGGGCAGCGGTTTGCGGCCACGCTTGCGCGGTTCAGGCTGGCCGGGTTCCGGCAACCCGGTATCGGGCAACGTCAGCGGCTCGCCGTCGTCCTCCTCGGCCGGCTCAGCGTGGGCTGCCTCTTCGGCCTCGTTGAACACGCGGTCGCGGCGCTTCTCGCTCTTCGGCGCGTACTGTCGGGCCAACGCGAGACGATATTGCTCTTCCAGCGCATCCAGGCGCTTGGTCAATTCGTCGATCCTGGCGTCACGCTCGGCAATGACCTGAGCATCGGCCGCCACCCGCTCCTCCAGCTTGTGGATATAGGCCTTGGCGGTGCGCGGAAGTCGGGGGAGATTGGGAGGGGACATGCGCTCAACGATAGCGAAACGCAGAGCCAAATAGGTTTACGCGAATTTGTAACAGCTAAAGCCGCCGTTGTTTACTGGCAACAGCGGCGATACCCTGCTTCAGTTCGTGTGGCAGTACTGCCGCGCTGGGTGGCGGCGCACGGCGTCGATATCGACGCCGTCGAGCAGCAGGTGAAGCTGCTCGGCCGTCAGTTCGATCACGGCTTGCTGACGGCGGGGCCAAACGAAACGGTCGGCCTCGAGGCGTTTCAATAGGAGCCAGAATCCGGCCCGGTCATACAGCAGAAGCTTCACGCGATCGCGTTTGCGGTTGTGGAACGCGAAGACGGCTCGCGCAAGCGGATCGAGCAGCATCGACTGCTCGACCAGCGCGACGAGGCTGTTGATGCCGGCGCGGAAGTCGATGGGCTCGCGGTGCAGGTAGATCTGCAGGTCCGCGTCGAAGCGGAACATCAGCGTGCCCCCAACGCTTCGATCATCGCCTTCACGAGAGCGCCATCGTGTGCGGCGCATTCGAGCTGTAGCGTTACGCCGTTGGGCAACTGCGCTGATAGTCGCGCCGGCGTCATTGCCTTCGCCGCTTCGTACCTGTGTGACGTTCGCCGTACGTTCACCGGCTCGGGGTTCGTGCGCACCGGTGCCACCTCGTTGATCGGAACGACCGGCACGAATGCCGATGGCAAGGGCTCGACGCACGCCGTCACAGCAGCATTCGCGCGTTCGCGCAATTGAATCCACTTATGCAGCTGGTTCGCGTTCACACCCGCCTTCAACGCCAGTCCGGCAATTGACGCGCCCGGCTGCAGGCAGGCTTCAATCAGCTTGCGCTTACCCTCGGCGTCAAACCTGCGCTTGCCCGTCGCGGTCACGCCGGTCACCCGCAGTGGCAGGAAATCAACTTCGTTCTGTGTCATCGGTTGCGTCCGCAAGTTGTAGTTGCGGACGCAAGCCTGCGCTCGTTCAGCTTTCGATTCTAGGTGGGGTTAAATTCGCGCTTACAACTTATCAGCAAGGGTGGACCGGCCAGCCTACCGTAGCCGGAACGGTCCAAGCCAAGGCTATGCCGTTCGCCCTCGACGGCAGACACATCGCGCATGAAGACGACGATGTGTTCTGCCCGTTGTGTAAAACGATTGGCAAGATTCAGTGCGACGGCCCACGATTGCCGATGACGGGGCCGGACGGGCGGCGTGTGGCACTGAGCGACGACCTCTGTATTTGCAAGTGCGTACCGCCGCCGAAGCTTATCCCGTCACAGCAAGTCATGTCGGTTGACGTGTGATCGCCCGACGTGTTCATGAACACGTCGTCATCATGCGGACGATCTTGCCGTTCAAACATCGATCCAGTGCTCCCAAGCCGTCGTTGGCAGGTGCGACATCCACATTCATCGCGTCTCGGGACACGTCATTCAGAACGTTTCCGATAGGTAGTTGCCAATCTTTCGGAAGGTGGTATTTCTTCGCAATGACCGCTCCCGCCTTCTGATCAGCGGCGTTGTCGTCCATGCCCTTGTCGATCAGCTTCTGATTCAGGTCCGAGAATTCGTCGTAGATGTTCACGTCCTGTTGCGTGGAAAGGTGCGCGGCGTCAGCTTGCAAGACCTTCCATTTTTCCTTGTCGTCCCAGACAGAATGGTTGGGGTTTGGACTGTAGTACGCGCGCGCGACTTCCCGGAATCTGTCGCCGTGGGATTGGGTGACTTCATTGCGACGCACTGACACTTCAACCGAATCTGCGCCGAACGTTGCGACCTTCTCGGCTATCGCAATCGACGTTGCGGACCATTGCGCCGCCGACCCGCCATTCACGCCGACCTGTACCTTGGCGACCTTGAGGTTGTTCTGAAACATATCGCTCAACGATGCGCCTTCGATGGTGAACGGGAGAGCAGATACTGTTGGCGCGTTCGTATTGGTTGCAGGTGTTCCTATGGTTGGCTGGTCGGACTCCCCGCAGGCACTCAAAAGTCCGACAGCCATGCACGTCAACGTCAATGTCTTCATGGTTCCCCGAGATGTGGTTATGTCTTGATATGTAATTGTAAGGCGTGATGAGGGCGAATCGTATATTTGTTCTGCTGTTGACCTGCCCCCTTCAGTAGCGCCAACGGGCTTTTAGCAAAGTCCTTTAAACCAGTTCCTGGAAAGCGGCAGGAGCATCAGCTGTTGACCGGTACACCGGCCTCGGCTTCCTTCAGAAAACCGATGATTTGCTCTTCCGTAAAGCGCTTCTTCATGTTCGTCTTCTTCTCCGAAAACGAACTTTACTAGGTTCCCGCTGGCTCTGTTCGCTGGGGGCAGGTCAGCCGCCGCGAAAGGCGGCAATCAGGGCCGCGACTTTCTCGGCGTCCGCAATTGGCAACTCGAGGAGGTCGCGGACCGCCTGCTGTATCGACCCAGGCGCCGCATCAAACTGCTCCTGAATCTTCATCTTCTTTCCCAAGCCGGGGGAAGGCTTCCGCGACCGACGCAGCGCATCGAGGCCCGCGCTGTCGAGATGCGTCAAATCGTCCTCGAGCAACACGTTCAAACCGACTCGAAAGTGCCTTGCCAGCTTTGGCGCGAGATCCGACCTGCTGCTATCGCGCGTTTCCAGCGCGTAGATCGGCTGTTGTGATTCGATGCCGATCGCGCGCGCAAGGTCAGGACGCGTTTCGCCCGTCAAGGCGCGTAGTCGTGCGATGTTTTTTCCGAGTGCCATGAGCCGGACTCTATATCGAAGACGGGCGCGTCGAGCATGCCGAGGCCATTCGTGTCGCGACGCGCATCTTCCAGCATGCACAGGTGCCGTTCGAGCTCGCCGCTTGTCTGCGGGGAATGCCGGATGAATGCAGGAACGTGCATTCGATGCGACTAGACATACGGCCTATTGGCCTTTCAATTTGATGTTCCACAGGACTTCGTCGATTGCCGTACCTTGGTTTTCGCAGATAAGAAGAGCATTGTTCGAGAGCTTTTCCGCCTCTCGAAGGCTCTCTTGTGCGTTTTCGAACAACATGCTTTGAGAACTCACTTCAATGGAGAGCGTGAGCGCGCGCGCGTCCGATTTAACGTCATCCAGTTCGAAGTCGTGATCCACTTGGTTGGCAATCGCGAGACTTTCTTGAAGGTCCTTATGGCCATTCCGCACCTCTTTGAGAAAGGAAATGGCTGCATTCAGCCTACCTTGTGCTGCCTCGATTTGAAGTGCGCAGTTGTCGGGAAGGGGTGACATGCTTCGTATTTCGTCGAATGAGCAGAACGGGATGCTCTCCAGGCTGCGGAGTGCCTGCCTGGCGGCACGCACTGAATCGCTCAGATCGCCCACTTCATTGCGTGAGTCCGGTTCCAAAATGATCAGTGCGCCGTCGACTGCAACGCTAGCGCGTCCAGTTTTCCTTATCGCGGTTTGAATCTTAGGGCTTGCTCCGCCGGCGGTCAGCCGGGCGGCCACGACCTCGCCGTGGGTGCGATTTCGGCGCTCGGAAAGTGCAACCCAAAGAGCGACTGCAGCTGCGGCAAATGTGCCCACGGCCACCACGCCATTTACGAAAACACCAGTGCCATTCGCGTCCCACGGCCACGATGGCTACGCGCGCCCCGCGTGAGCCAATCGGGTCGACAAGCCATCAATCGCAAGACGCAGCGTCACGAGCCAGATGAACGCAGCGATAGCACCGGCGCACCATCGCACGGATTGGCGCTTCATGATTTTCCCGTAATTTTTAGGCGGGAGATCGTAGCACGGCGCATGGAGGCGGCGTGAACTGGCTCGCAGAACGTGCAGGCCGGGATCGGCACCGCGCGTGCCAACGGGGGCGAGAAGTCAAGCGGAAACATGAAGGCCAGCGCGATATGCTGATGCCTCCGTCCGCCCCAAACCACCAAAGCGCCGCCCCGTCCGCCGCAAATCCAAGATAGTCATGGAAAGCTGTATAAACATACAGTATAGTACTCATCGCGATTGAGCCGCGACGGCGTCCGCATCGCGGCGCGGGTGCCGCGCCTGCGAGCGTCCCGCAGCCTTCCGGCGCAGCGAATCCCTGGCTAACACATTCAGACGGGCAGACAAATTGTCATCCAGCAATCTGATCCGCATTCGCGGAGCACGTCAGCACAATCTCAAGAATCTCGATCTCGATCTGCGCACCGGCGAAATGACGGTCGTCACCGGCCCGTCGGGCTCGGGCAAATCGAGTCTCGTGTTCGATACCCTTTACGCGGAAGGCCAGCGGCGCTACGTCGAGACGTTCAGCGCGTACGCGCGGCAGTTTCTCGACCGGATGGACCGGCCGCAGGTGGACCGCGTTGACGGCGTGCCGCCCGCGATCGCGATCGACCAGACCAATCCGGTGCGCAGTTCGCGCTCGACCGTCGGCACGATGACCGAGCTCAACGACCACCTGAAGCTCTTGTACGCACGCGCGGCGGAACTGTTCGACCGCATGACCGCGCAGCCGGTGCGGCACGACTCGCCGGAGACGATCTACGCGGAGCTCTTCGCGCGCACGGCGGATCACGATCCGCGGCTCGCGGTCACGTTTCCGGTCGAGCTGCCGGAAACCGCGACCGATGAGGAAGTCGAGCAGTGGCTGTCGGCGAGCGGCTATACGCGGGTGCAGGCGCGACGCGAAGTGGCGTCGCCCACCGGGCCGCGCAAGGTGCTCGACGTGGTGGCCGACCGCTTCCGTCTGCATCAGGTCGACAAGGTGCGCGCGGTCGAGGCGATCGAGGCGTCGTTGAAGCGCGGCGGCGGGCGGGTGAATGTCTACGTGCTCGCGCAGGCGCCGGAAAACCCGGGCGACGCAACAGAAGCGCCCCAGGTGTGGCGTTTCTCCACCGGGCTGCATCACCCGGACAGCGATCTGCGCTATGCGGACCCGCAGCCCGCGCTGTTCTCGTTCAACTCGGCGTACGGCGCGTGCGAAACCTGCCGCGGCTTCGGCCGCGTGATCGGCGTCGATCTCGGCCTCGTGATTCCCGACGCGCGCAAGACGCTGCGCGGCGGCGCGATCAAGCCGATGCAGACGCCCGCATGGAAGGAATGCCAGGACGACCTGATGCGCTATGCGGCGAAGGCCGGCATCCGGCGCGACGTGCCGTGGGCCGAACTGTCGGACGCCGAGCGCGACTGGGTCATCAACGGCTCGCCGGACTGGAACGGCAAGTGGCAGAGCCAGTGGTACGGCGTGAAGCGCTTCTTCGGCTATCTCGAATCGAAAGCGTACAAGATGCATATCCGCGTGCTGCTGTCGAAATACCGCAGCTACACGCCGTGCGAGGTGTGCGGCGGCGCGCGCCTGAAGACGGAGTCGCTGTTGTGGCGGCTCGGCACGAAAGCGAACGCCGATGAGGCGCTCGCGCCGGCCGGCCGCTTCATGCCGCGCGGCGTCGACTGGAGCCGCGCGCAGCTCGAAGCGCTGCCGGGCCTGACGGTGCACGACCTGATGCTGCTGCCGATCGAGCGCATCCGCCGCTTCTTCGACGACATCGGCCTGCCGAGCGCGCTGCTCGACGACGCGCTGAAGCTGCTGCTCGCCGAGGTGCGCACGCGGCTGAAATATCTGTGCGACGTCGGGCTGGGCTACCTGACGCTCGACCGGCAGAGCCGCACGCTGTCGGGCGGCGAGGTGCAGCGGATCAACCTGACGACGGCGCTCGGCACCTCGCTCACGAAGACGCTGTTCGTGCTCGACGAGCCGAGCATCGGCCTGCATCCGCGCGACCTGAACCGGATCGTCGAGGCGATGCAGCGCCTGCGCGACGCGGGCAATACGCTGGTCGTCGTCGAGCACGATCCGTCGGTGATGCTCGCGGCCGACCGGCTGATCGACATGGGGCCCGGCCCGGGCGAGCGCGGCGGCACGATCGTCTACGACGGCACGCCCGGCGACATCCGCTCGGCCCGCACGCTGACGGGCGAGTATCTCGGCGGCCGCAAGCATGTCGCGCATGCGTCGCACTGGTCGCGCCGGCCGGTGGACGCGCACACGCCGCGTATCGTGCTCGAGGGCGCGAGCGAGCACAATCTGCGCGACGTCACGGTCGAGATTCCGTTGCAGCGGCTCGTCTGCGTGACGGGCGTGTCGGGTTCCGGCAAATCGACGCTGCTGCAGGACGTGCTCTACCCTGCGATGGCGCGGCATCTGGGCCGCGCGACCGAGTCGCCGGGCGCGTACCGCCGCCTCACGGGCGCGGAGCAGGTGGGCGACGTCGTGTTCGTCGATCAATCCCCGATCGGCAAGACCACGCGGTCGAACCCGGCGAGCTACGTCGGCGCGTTCGACGAGATCCGCAAGCTGTTCGCGAAGGCGCCGCTTGCGCTGCAGCGCGGCTACGGCGCGGGCACATTCAGCTTCAACTCGGGCGACGGCCGCTGCCCGACGTGCGGCGGCTCCGGCTTCGAGCACATCGAGATGCAGTTCCTGAGCGACGTCTATCTGCGCTGCCCGGACTGCGACGGGCAGCGCTACCGCGCCGAGATCCTCGAAGTGCGGATCGAGCGCGACGGCCGCGCGCTCAGCATTGCCGACGTGCTGGACCTGACCGTCAGCGAAGCCGCGGCGTTCTTCGCCGCCGACGCCGAGGTGCTGCGCGTGCTGCAGCCGATCGTCGACGTCGGGCTCGAATACGTGAAGCTCGGCCAGCCGGTACCGACGCTGTCGGGCGGCGAGGCGCAGCGCTTGAAGCTCGCGGGCTTTCTCGCCGAATCGGCGAAGGCCGCCGGCGGGCGCCGTGTCGTCACGCGCGAGGCGCGCGTCGCGCAAGCGCGGCTGTTCATGTTCGACGAGCCGACCACGGGGCTGCACTTCGACGACATCGCGAAGCTGATGCAGGCGTTCGGCAAGCTGCTCGCAAGCGGCCATTCGCTGATCGTGATCGAGCACAATCTCGACGTGATCCGCGCGGCCGACTGGCTGATCGACCTCGGCCCGGAAGGCGGCGACGGCGGCGGCTTCGTGCTGTGCGCGGGCGCGCCGGACGACGTGAAGGCCTGCGCCGGATCGCATACCGGCGCGGCGCTCACGCACTACGAGCGCGCAATGGATGCCGAAGCGCGGCTCGCCGACGAGGGCGTGCCGCTGCAGGCTGCGTTGAATGCGGCGCGTGCGCGGCGCGCGGTCGAGGGAGAGGACGTCGTGCGGATCGTCAACGCGCGCGAGCACAACCTGAAGGCGCTCGACGTCGACATTCCGCACGGCAAGTTCAACGTGATCACCGGCGTGTCCGGTTCGGGCAAGTCGACGCTCGCGTTCGACATCCTCTTTCACGAGGGCCAGCGCCGCTACCTCGAATCGCTGAACGCGTACGCGCGCTCGATCGTGCAGCCGGCGGGGCGCCCCGAAGTCGATGCGGTGTACGGCATTCCGCCGACGGTTGCGATCGAGCAGCGGCTGTCGCGCGGCGGCCGCAAGAGCACGGTCGCGACGACGTCCGAAGTGTGGCACTTCCTGCGGCTGCTGTACGTGAAGCTCGGCCTTCAGCATTGCATTCACGACGGCACGCCGGTCAGCTCGCAAACCGTCGAATCGATCGCCGCGCAGTTGCTGCGCGATCACCGCGGCGAGCATGTCGGGCTGCTCGCGCCGCTCGTCGTCAACCGCAAGGGCGTGTACACGGATCTCGCGAAGTGGGCGAAGGCGCGCGGCAACACGCATCTGCGCGTGGACGGCGAGTTCGTGACGGTGGACCCGTGGCCGAAGCTCGATCGCTTCCGCGAGCATACGATCGAGCTGCCGGTGGCCGATCTCGTCGTGTCGCCGGACCGCGAGGCCGAGTTGCGGCAGCGCCTCGCCGAGACGCTCGAGCTCGGCAAGGGCGTGATGCATCTGCTCGCGCCGCTCGACGGCCTGCATCATGCGATGGCCAACGATCATTCGACCGCGCGGATCGGCGAGATCAAGGTGCTGTCGGTCAAGCGCGCGTGCCCGGTGTGCGGCACGAGCTACCCGGAGCTGGACCCGCGGATGTTCTCGTACAACAGCAAGCACGGCTGGTGCACGACCTGCGTGGGCACCGGCGTCGCGCTCACGCGCGAGCAGCGCGCGGCCTACGACGACACGGTGTTCGCCGAAGACGGCCGCGGCCGCGAGCAGACGCTGCCGTCCGACGAGCAGGAACCGGAAGGCGTCGGCGACGAGCCGTGCGCGGATTGCGGCGGCACGCGACTGAATCCGTCCGCGCGCGCGGTGATGTTCGACGGCCATCCGATCGTCGATGTCGCGCAATGGACGGTGTCGGATACGCGCCGCTGGATCGACGGCCTGCAACTCGGCGGGCGCGACGCGCAGATCGCGCGCGACGTCGTCAGCGAGATCGGCAGCCGTCTCGCGTTTCTCGAGGAAGTCGGGCTCGGCTACCTGAGCCTCGATCGCGCCGCGCCGAGCCTGTCGGGCGGCGAGGCGCAACGCATCCGGCTCGCGGCGCAGCTGGGCAGCAACCTGCAAGGCGTCTGCTACGTGCTCGACGAGCCGACGATCGGCCTGCATCCGCGCGACAACCAGATCCTGCTGAACGCGCTGCGCAAGCTCGGCGACAAGGGCAATACGCTCGTCGTCGTCGAGCATGACGAAGACACGATCCGCCGCGCCGATCACATCATCGATGTCGGCCCGGGCGCCGGCAAGCGCGGCGGCACGCTGGTCGCGCAGGGCGGGGTCGCGGACCTGTCCGCGCAGGCCGATTCGTTGACGGGGCGCTTCCTCGCGCATCCGATCGTGCATCCGCTGCAGCCGCGCCGCGGCGTGAGCCCGCCGGGCGCGAAGAACGGCGCGGCGGTGCCCGAGAACTGGCTGACGGTGCATCGCGGCAAGCTGCATAACCTGCGCGACGTCACGGTCGGCATTCCGCTCGCGCGGCTCGTCGCGGTGACGGGCGTGAGCGGCTCGGGCAAGTCGACGCTCGCGCGCGATGTGCTGATGACGAACCTGCTCGATGCGGTGGGCCGCTCGGTGCTGTCGTCGCCGGCCACGCGCCGCGCGCGCAAGGCCGCGCAGCAGGGCGCGGAAAAGGGTGCGGAAAAGGGCGGTTCGCTGGCGGCGCAGGCGGCGAAGCGCCGCGCGAGCGTGCTCGCGCGCAGCGCGCCGCGGCCGTCGTTCGACGTCATGCACGCGTGGCAGGGCTGCGAGGCGATCAGCGGCTGGGAACATATCGACCGCGTGCTCGAAGTCGACCAGACGCCGATCGGCAAGACGCCGCGCTCGTGCCCGGCGACCTACATCGGCGTGTGGGACACGATCCGCAAGCTGTTCGCGGATACGCTCGAGGCGCGCGCCCGCGGCTACACGGCGTCGCGTTTCTCGTTCAACACCGGCGAAGGGCGTTGCCCGGCATGCGAAGGGCAAGGCGTGCGCACGATCGGCATGAGCTTCCTGCCCGACGTGAAGGTGCCGTGCGATGTGTGCCACGGGCAGCGCTTCAATCCGGAGACGCTCGCGGTCACGTGGCGCGGCAGGAACATCGGCGATGTGCTGACGATGGAGATCGACGAGGCGGTGGAGTTCTTCGCGCCGATATCGAACATCGCGCATCCGCTGCAACTGATGAAGGACGTCGGCCTCGGCTACCTGACGCTCGGCCAGCCGTCGCCGACCTTGTCTGGTGGCGAGGCGCAGCGCATCAAGCTCGTCACCGAACTGAGCAAGGTGCGCGACGACATCACGCGGCGCGGCCAGAAGGCGCCGCATACGCTCTATGTGCTCGATGAGCCGACCGTGGGCCTGCACATGGCGGACGTCGCGAAGCTGATCCGCGTGCTGCACCGGCTCGTGGACGCGGGGCACAGCGTCGTCGTGATCGAGCACGACCTCGATGTGATCGCGGAGGCGGACTGGATCATCGACCTCGGCCCGGAGGGCGGCGTGGGCGGCGGCGCGATCGTGGCGGCGGCGCATCCGGAAGGGCTCGTGCAGGTGAGCGCGAGTCATACGGGGCGCGCGCTCGAACCCGTGCTGGCGCGCGGCGGCTCGGATCGGGGCGAGCCGGTGCGAAGCGGGGAGGCGGGCGCCGGTTGATCGGCGCGCTGCCGATGAACGCCCCCGGCGCCGCGTGGGAAGCCGAGGCTTCACGGTAGGCCCGAGGCGTTCATGCACGCGGCGCGATCGCGCATCGTCGGCTTGCCGGTGCGCGTGCGGCCGCGGTTCGAGCGACGGGGCGCCGGTATCCGCCGCGCGCCCGCGTGCGGGGCATCCAAATGCGGCGCGGCAGGGCGCGTCAGGGGCGTGACGGAGCGGCCGTTGCGCATGCGTGCACGGACGGGACGCAACTTCGCCGTATCCGGCGCGCTCGCCATCCGGCGAGCAAAGACCAGAGCATTCGACCTGCGCCGAACTAGTCCGAACTGATCAGAATCGAGCCGACCGAGCCGACCGAGCCGACCGAGCCGACCGAGCCGACCGAGCCGACCGAACCAGCCGAACCAGCCGAACGAACCGAACGAACCGAACGAACCGAGTCAACAGAACCGGGCCAACCGAATCGGTCCGATTCGAACCGATTCGAACTAACCGGCCGCTCCCCCGCGCCGCGCAACCCGCCCGGCCTTCTCTCCCGGCATCGCAGGCAGCCCCGCCGGCGGCAATCCCGGCGGCGCGCCCGTATCCGCGAGGCTGAACATCGGCATCGCGCCGGGACACCGGAACGTCTTCAGCACGTCGCTCGTCAGCGGGTTGGCGACGCTGCCCGCGCTCGCGATGTCGAGCACGGCGCGGCGGCCGTCGAAGTCGAGCGCGACGCGCGTGCGCCCGGGCGTCGCCGTTTCGCTCACGCGCCCCTTTTGCAGCAGGCGCAGCAGCGCCCATGGCCCGTCCGTCGACACCGTCGACGTGTCGGGCCGGATGCGCGGGCTCGCCGTGATTTCCGCGTGGACGCCGCCGCGCGGCCCCGGCCAGCTCACCGTGATCGGGGAAACGGGCCCGTGCTGGTAGAGCGACGTCTGTCCGTCGACGTCGATCGCGAGGCTCGTGATCGTCGGGTCCAGCTCGGGAATCCGGATGTCGGCCTTCCACGCCATCTGCTTGTGGCCCGAGCCGCCGAAGAAGATGTCGCGGATCGCCTTCGCATGCTGGAACGGCTCGAGGTCGGGGCCCTGCACCGGTTCGGTCGCGCCGGGCAGCGTCTTGTAGCGCCACGGCTTCGTCGACGTGTCGACGAACGGCGCGAGCGCGTTCGTGAAGAAGTCGTCGATCACGCCGCCCTGCGCGAAGACCCGCGTGAAATCGTCGATGCCGACGTCGCGCCGGCTGTCCGAGGCGAACGGGTAGTTGCCCGCGATCGCGAGCCGGCACGCGTCGCCGAGCTTCGCCTCCAGCTGTCGCGACAGCAACTGGCCGATGCCGCGATTCACTTCACGCGAGCCCTGCACCGACAGATCGATCAGCACCGCGCGAAACGGCGCGGGCATCGTGTCCGCGGTCATCTTTAGCTTCGCCGCCGCGTCGCTCGCGGGCGGCATGCCGTTGCTGGTGAGCGCGTCGTCCGCGACGGTGAGCGCGGTGTAGTAGTCGTTCAGCAGGCTCGTCACGGCGTCGAGCCCGGTCTTGCCCGCTTGCGCGGCGGACGGGGGCGGGGCCGTGCGCGTGTCCGCGCCGCCCGTCACCACTTCGCGCAGCGCCGCGAAATGGTTGTCGACGAGTTCGCGCTCGACGCGCTCCTCGGCGCGTATGCCGAGCGCCTGGTCCGCTTTCCGGCTCAGCTCGTCGGAGGCCTTTTGCAGGAACGAACGGTCCGCCGCGGCGACGGGGCCGGCGAGGGTCGTCTCGTTCACCGCCGCGCGCGCGAGGCGGGCGAGCGGCGAATCCGGCGCCGCGAGGCTGCGCAGCACGAGCCGGTTGAAGCCGAGGCTCGTGCCCGTCACCGTGCGGATGTCGCCGAGAAAGTCATCCCATTGCTGCGCGTACTCGATCAGGTATTGCCGGCGAATCGCCTCCGTCAGCGGATCGTCGGCTCCCGTCGCGGCGTTCACGATCGCAGCCGTTTTTTTTTGAGCGCCGCCCAGATAGGCGCGGCCCATCACCCACGCGTCGTCTTCGCGCGCGGCCTGCACGAATTCGGGCAGCCGCTTGTCGAACAGGCGCCGGTATCCGTCGAACGTGAAGAGGCCCGGCACGCCGCGCGAAAGCGGCGCGCCGCTCGCGCGCGTGAAGACGGTGCCCGCTTGCGGGCCGACGGCCCGGATCAGCGTGAATTCGTCCGGCGCGTCTTTCTCCATGGCGGCCTTCGCGCGCTCGTAGAGCCGCGCGGTCGCATTGCTGCCGTCGAGAAACTCTCGCGCCTGGCGGATCAGCGCGTCGTTGCGGATCAGCGGCGATTGCACGACGCGCTCGCCGGAAAAAAGCTGCTCGACGTGCGCGATCATCGACGCGCGGCCGCCGAAGATCGCCGCGCTGTCGGTCTTCGCCCAGTCGTCGAGCACCCACGCCTCGATCCGCGCGGCGTCGAACTTCGTCTTGTCGTACAGCATCAGGTAGACGCGCAGCGCGTCGTAGGCGGCTCTCGCGTCCCGGCGGGCGATCGCGTCGGAAAGCACCGTTTCGATCCGCTTCACGATCTGCGGCAGCAGCAGGTTGTCCGCGAGCGCGTCGTAGGTGCGACGGCTTTCGGCGACGATGCCGGGCGGCGCGTACAGGCCGAAGCGCCAGGCGCTGTCCGGCTCCGACAGGTCGAGGCCCGGGTACGTGGGCAAATCGCGCGCTTCGCTCAGCGTGTCGGGCACGGCCTCGGGCTTGGGCTCCCTGTACGACTGGCCGACCCGCGACGCGAGCGCGGCCGTCTTGCGCCCGATCGCGTCGAGGTAATCGCCGTTGTTGCCCGCGCTGACGCGCAGGCCGATTGCCGCCCACGCGAACAGCAGCAGCGCGAGCGCGTGGCCGACGATGCACAGCGTTCGCGAGCGGTATTCCCACCGCAGATTCGGCTGCACCAGATGCGCATCCGGGAACACGACCTTCGTCAGCAGATCATGGAGGAAGAAGCTCCGGTTGCCCTCGTGCCGGGGCGCGCACGCGATCGGCGCCGGCGCGCGCCCGATCGCGGCCGCGAGACGCTGCATCACGGTGCGCGCTTGCGCCGGCGCCTCGCTGCCCGTCTGGGCGGCGCTCGTGAAATACACGCCGCGCAGCGTCGAATGGTATTGCGTGTCGTCGTAGCGGGAATCGACGAACACGCGGTCGATCAGCTCGCCGAGCGAGCGCGTCATCACGAGGAATTCCTCGGCAAGGGCGGACAGCTTGCGACGCCTGAGCGCGTCGTGCTCCTCCTGCAGGCGCGCGTTCGTGCCCGCCGCGAGCCGCGCGGCCAGCGCGTCGAGCTCCTCGGCGCAGCGCGCGCGGATGCCGTCTTGCGCGACGGTCTCCTTGTCGTACGCGAGCGTGAAGCCCCATGCCTGCGCACGGCCCTCGGTGGTCAGCGAGCTGAAGTATTCGCTGAAGCCCGGCAGCCGGTCCATCTTCGTGACGAGCAGATAGACGGGAAAGCGGATGCCGAGCTCGGTGCGCAGATCGGCGAGCCGTGCGCGCAGCGCGGCGGCTTCGGCGTGGCGCGCGGTCTCGTCGGCGCTCGTCAGGGCGGCCACGTCGACGGCGAGCAGCGCGCCGTTGATCGGCGCGCGGGGGCGGTGCTTGCGCAGCATGCGCAGGAAGCCGAGCCACTCGGCCGCGTCGACGGTCTGCCGCCATGCGCTTTGCGTTCCGTCGTCCGGGGCGGCGCTCGTCGCGCTCGTCGCGCTCGCCGGGGCCGCGGCGGCCGCGCGGGCCTGGCCGGCGGCCGGGCCGTCCGCGCGGCGCGCGTCGGCCCGCGCCGCGGATTCGCCTGCGTCCGGGCGCCCGGACCGCGCGGCGACGAACGGCCGGGGCAACGCATGCAGCGACGTGCCGTGGCGCGTGTAATGGCCGGCCGTGTCGATCAGCACCGCGTCGTTGGTCAGCCACCAGTCGACGGACCCGTCGCGGCCCGAGACCATGCCCGCGGCCCGCTGCATCTGCGCGGCCACCGGGAACGTGAGGCCGGCGTTCAGGAGCGCGCTCGTCTTGCCCGACGCGCCCGAGCCGAGCGTGATGTACCACGGCAGTTCGTACAGGTAGCGCTTGCCCTGGAACAGGCGCCCGAGCCCGCGGGCGCCGGTGCGCATCGCCTTCAGGCGCGCGAGCGCGCCGGCGACGGCCGCGCCGACCCTGGCCAGTTGGCCGGCCGCGGGCGATTCGTGCCGCTTGCCGCCGACATCGAGCAGGCTTTGGAGAAAATCCGGGTCCGCTCGCATCCTCTGCAGCAGCCGGAACGCGAGATGGATCAGAAACACCGCGAGCACGGCCGCGATCGCGATCGCGCGGACCGAGGGCGGCGCGAAGGGCGTCGCGTGTCCGAACGCGAGCAGCGGCGACGCATGCCAGATCAGCAGGCAGAGCAGCGCCACGAACGCGGCGCTCGTCGAGCGGCCCGCGAGCCATAGCAGCGCGCCCGCAAGCAGCAGCGCGATCGCGGCGATCCGCATGCCCGCGCCCGCGAGCGGCTCGAGGCCGCCGAACGCGACGAACGGGCCGACGAACCAGATCAGCAGCGCGACGAGCAGCAACGCGACGAAGGCCAGGAACTGGCGCGACACCAGAAAGGAGAGGAACTTGTTCATGTCGGCATCCGAATGGCCGGGGAGTTAGTGCGCGACCGTGATTTCGACGCGGCGGTTCAGCGCGCGGCCTTGCACGGTCTGGTTGTCGCCGATCGGGTTCGCGTCGCCTCGGCCGGCCGATTCCAGGCGGCTCGCCGGCACGCCGCCCGCCTGGAGCAGCTGCATGACCTGCGTCGCGCGCGCCTCGGACAGCGCTTCGTTCGATGCGAACTGTCGGCTCTTGATCGGCGCGTCGTCGGCGTAGCCGATCACCGTCACCTTGCCCGGCACCTTCGCGATCTCGGCCGCGATCTTCGCGATCAGCGCGCCCATCGCCGCATTCACGGCCGCGCCGCCCGGCGCGAACATCGCGTCGCTTCGGAACGTCACGGAGCTGCGGCGGGCGTCTTCGTCGACGCGGACCGTTCCCGCGGCGATCTCGCTCGCGAGCAGCACCTTGAGGCGCAGCTCGGCGCGCGCGGCCGGCGGCGTCATGCGGCCAATGGCGGCGATCTGCATCTGCACGTCGGCGCCGCGGCTCGACAGCGCGTATTTGAAATAGCCGAACAGGCCGAGCAGGATCAGCGACAGCACGGCGGCCGTGATCCGCACCGGGAAATCGTAGAACGACAGGCGCTTGCCGTTCGCATCGGCTTGCCAGTGCGGCGAAAGGGCGACGGACACGGGGCCGCGTTGCGAGGCGATCTCGTTGTGGAGCCGCTGGCGCACGGTCTCGTGCTTGCGCTGGCCGTCGGCTTCGTAGCGGTAGCGGCCTTCGAAGCCGAGGCTCAGGACCCGGTACACGACTTCGAGCAGATCGAGGTGCTCCTGCGGCGAGTTCATCAGCCGGCCGATCAGCAGATATACCTTGTCGCCGCCTTGCCGGTCTTCGTGAAACGACGTGGCGAGCCCTTCGCTGATCCAGGTGCCGAAGTTGCCGTCGCCGGAGCGGGCCCACGTCGTCTGCATCGCGGCTTCGTCGAGCGCCGTGCACAGGCAATAGCGCGCGCCGAGCATGTGGTCGCGCCGGATGTTCGCCTGCTCGCAAAGCCGCTGGAACTGGCGCACTTCCTGCTCGAGCAGCAGGCGCAGCTGCTGGGCGCCTTCGCGCTCGAGCCTGTCCGGCATGTCCGACAACGCCCGCAGCAGCGGGCGCGCCGCTTCGAGCAGCGGATTCGCGGCGGCCTTGACCGCCGCGAGGCGGGCGGCGGGCGATTCCGCGGCCGGAGGCATCGCGGGGGACGGCGCGCGCGCGTGCTCGGCGAACGCCGTCACGGCGGGATCGGTCGGTGGCGGACCGGGCGGGTCCGGACGTTGGACGGCTTCTGAGCTCACGGGCGTTCTCCCGGTTCGTTCGATTGATCAACGCGACCTGCATGCGCGGCGGCCCGGTCGCTTCCTGCACGCGCCGCTATCCCCGGATTCCCCACAGTTCGAGCCGCAACGA
The DNA here is from genome assembly GCF_001524445.2 of Burkholderia savannae. Classification (NCBI taxonomy): domain Bacteria; kingdom Pseudomonadati; phylum Pseudomonadota; class Betaproteobacteria; order Burkholderiales; family Burkholderiaceae; genus Burkholderia; species Burkholderia savannae. The sequence continues at coordinate 2,355,737 of NZ_CP013417.1, read as the reverse complement.
CGGGAATTCGCCCGCGATGTGCAGCGCGAGCCCGCCGTGCCGCGAGACTTCGTCCCACAGCGGCCCCGTTCGCGACAGTTCGTAGTAGACGTAGCCCGCGTTGAACGGAATCTGCCGGGGCGGCACCGGCAGCGCCTGCAGCGCGATGCCGGACAGGTGGCTGCGCACCAGATCGGGCAGCCGTTCGGAAGGCCCCACCTTCGCCTGCGCGGCGAATTGCTGTTGCAGCAGATCGGGCGGCATCTGCGCGTGCACCGCGAGCACGACCGCCGTGAAGCCCTGCACGTCGGCCGGGTCCACCACGGCGTTGAGGATGCCGTGCCCCTGATCCGACAGCGCGATGCTCTGCGCGCTGCGCACGAGCACCGCGTTGAGCAGCCGGTGCGCATCGTCGACGACGGGCTTCAGGCACAGGTGCGGCGCGACGTGCTGATACGGCGGATGCGAATCGAGCGGGCGGCGCGTGTCGGTGCGCACGTAGGTCGACAACTCGCCCGCCATGCCGACGAGAAGCGCGTACAGCTCGGCGGGCGACGTGGTCGGCACCCGCTGCAGATGCTGGAGCAGCGGCTCGTAGCGGTTGAGCGTCTGCAGCAGCAGGTAATCGGATACTTCGGCCGTCGAGCCGGTCTTGCCGTCAGCGCCCGTCAGGCGCTCGGCGAGCGCGTTCGCGCGCAGGCGCGTGAGGTCGTGGATCTTCGCGAGCCAGCTCGCGAGCGTGTCGCTCGCGCCGTAACCGGTGACGGGCGGAATCAGCGTGTCGTCGAGCTCGATGCTGGCGTCGGCGCGAATCGTCTTCACGCGCGTGAGCGCAAGGCCGATCCACGCGTCCGTCAGTTCCTTCTCGGGAATCAGCCGCAGCCGCAGGTTCGACAACTGGACTGTCTTCGGCCCTTGCCCGATCGAATTGGTGTCGCGCAGGTCGGTCTCGAACACGACGTAGCGGGCGAGCGATTCGGCCGCATGGTCGAACGCGGTTTCCTCGCCGTTCGGCACGCGGATCGGCACGGCCAGATAGATCACCTGGTCCAGGTGCTCGGGCCGGATCGTGAGCGGCGCGGGCGGCGGCGTGCTGCCGGGCGCGTCGAACGGCGTGCCGTCGGCGAATACGCCGCTCGCCGATTTGACGACGATCTTGCCGAGCGCGGGCGCCTCGGTGTCGAGGCTGTAGTGGCTGAAACCGAAGAAGAACGGGGAGAGCGGCGCCGTGCGCCGGTGCGCGTAGTGCTCGAGGTAGCGCTCCTGCTGCTGGAACAGCTGCGGGCGCATGAACAGTCCCTCGCTCCAGACGACCTTGTTATGCCAGCTCATGGTGTCATTCCGACGTTCGTGTCATTTTCCGGTTTCGGTGATCCTCACCGCGTGCGTGTCGAGATCGATCGTGAGTCTCAGCTTCGGCGACGAGAAGCGATACCAGGCCGCCTCGCGCGCGGGCGGCAGCGGATACGCGGCGCGCCAGACCGAGTTCGGCAAATCGCGGTAGGCCGCGACGACGCCGAGCGCGGTCGCGGCCGGATCGATCTTGCGGCGCAGCGTCATGCGCTCGCCCGGGCGCAGCAGCAAGCGTTCGCGCGACACGAGATCGTCGGCGAGCACGGTCTTGTCCTGGTCGTCGAGCGTGAAGAAATCGGCGGCGTTGAACGCGCCGTCGGTCTTCAGCTCATAGACGCTCACCGCGATCGGCGCCGCGCGTTTCAGGTCGTCCGGATTGACCGTGGGCGCGGCGCGCACGGTCAACTCGAGACGGGGCGGTTCCTTCGGCGTCGGCGGGCCGCCCGCGCATGCGGCGAGCGCGAGCGGGAGCGCGAAGAAGGCGGCGAGCGTGGTCGGGCGCATGCGGATTCACCGTGCTGAGGGTGAGGCGATCGAAGGCGGGCGCGTGCGGCGGACGCGGGCCGCGCCCGCCGCACGCACGCTCACGCCGCTCAGGCTTCCTTGTTGCCCTTGATGTCGAAGCTGGTCGTGACGGCGCCGCCGCTGCCGCCTTGCGCGTTCTGCACGACGTACTCCTGCTTGACCTTCGCGAACGACAGCGACACGGTCTCGCGGCTGCGCTCGGTATCGGTGCGGCTGCCCGACGGCTTCACCCGCGTGACGATCACGTCGCTCATCGTGAGCTTCAGGTACTCGAGCGGATTGCCGCCCGCCTTGCGCATCACGAGCACGGCCTGATCGACGTGCTTGCCGGTCAGCGCGTACTTCATCAGATTCGGGCTCGCGCGGTCGATCGCATGCTCGAACGTGAGATCCCGGACGGTCGCCTTGCCCGCGCCGCCGCCGCTGCCGGTGTGCATCGTCGACGCCTGCTCGATCTCCCAGCCCCAGTTCAGCACTTCGATTTCGTCCTTGTGACTGTCGTCGAGCGACTCGCCGTTGATCCCGTCGATCTTCAAAAAAATATCTTGAGCCATGAACTTGCTCTCTTGCGTTGATGACAAAAAACGGCCGGTGTCGCGGTGAAGGCGCGATGCCGGCCAGCCGAGGACGCCGGCCCGCAATGGGTCAGGCGGCTTCCTTGATCGACGGCAGCTTCGCGACGAGCCGCAGCGACACGGTCAGGCCTTCGAGCTGGAAATGCGGCCGCAGGAAGAACTTCGCCTGGTAATAGCCCGGGTTGCCTTCCACTTCCTCGACGAGCACTTCGGCGGCGGCGAGCGGCCGGCGGGCCTTGGTGTCCTGCGAGGAGTTGGCGGGGTCCGCGTCGACGTAGTTCATGATCCATTCGTTCAGCCAGCGCTGCATGTCCTCGCGCTCCTTGAACGCGCCCACCTTGTCGCGCACGATGCACTTCAGGTAGTGCGCGAAGCGCGAGCACGCGAACAGGTACGGCAGGCGCGCCGACAGGTTCGCGTTGGCGGTCGCGTCGACGTCGTCGTATTCGGCCGGCTTGTGCAGCGACTGCGCGCCGATGAAGGTCGCGTGATCGGTGTTCTTGCGGTGAACGAGCGGGATGAAGCCGTTCTTCGAGAGCTCCGCCTCGCGCCTGTCGGAGATCGCGATCTCGGTCGGGCACTTCATGTCGATGCCGCCGTCGTCGGTCGGGAACGTGTGGCACGGCAGGCTCTCGACCGTGCCGCCCGATTCGACGCCGCGGATCAGCGAGCACCAGCCGTAGAGCCGGAACGAGCGGTTGATGTTCACGCCCATCGCGTACGCCGCGTTCGCCCACGCGTAATGGCGGTGATCGGCGCCGTTCGTGTTTTCCTCGAAATCGAACTCGTCGACCGGGTTGGTATGCACGCCGTACGGCAGGCGCGCGAGGAAGCGCGGCATCGCGAGGCCGATGTAGCGCGCGTCGTCCGCGCTGCGCAGCGCGTTCCACGACGCGTATTCGAGGTTCTGCGTGAAGATCTTCGTCAGGTCGCGCGGGTTGGCCAGCTCCTGCCACGATTCCATCTGCAGCACCGACGGCGACGCGCCGGAGATGAACGGCGTGTGCGCCGCCGCGGCCACTTTCGAGATCGAGCCGAGCAGGTCGACGTCGGGCGGCGTGTGGTCGAAGTAGTAATCGGCGACGAGGCAGCCGTATGGCTCGCCGCCGAGCTGGCCGTATTCCTCTTCGTAGATCTGCTTGAAGAGCGGGCTCTGATCCCACGACTGGCCCTTGTAGCGCCGCAGCGTGCGGCGCAGCTCTTCCTTCGAGATGTCCATGAAGCGGATCTTCAGGCGCTCGTCGGTTTCGGTGTTCGACACCATGTGATGCAGCCCGCGCCACGCCGACTCGAGCTTCTGGAAATCCTCGTGATGCAGGATCAGGTTGATCTGCTCGGAAAGCTTGTGATCGATCTGCGCGATGATCGCGGCGATGCTCTTGTACGCGTCGTCGCTGATCGTCGCGGCTTGCGCGAGCGCCTGCTCGGCGAGCGTGCGGACCGCGTACTCGACGGCCTCGCGGGCCTGCTCGGTCTTCGGCCGGAACTCGTGCGCGAGCAACTGCGCGAAATCCGATTGCGGTTGGGCCTGCGATTGGGCCTGCGGTTGGGCGTCGTGCGATTGGGCCTGCGATTGGGCCTGCGATGGGGCCTGCGATTGCGTTTGCTGTTGCGTCTCGGCGCCGGCCGCCTGCGGTTGCTGTTTTTTCATGATGGTTTCCTCGGGTTGCCCTGTTCGGCCAGTCAGTCGGCGTCGCGCTCGCGCGCCGCGGCGTCGGCGCCGTTCGCCTCGCCCGCGAGCCGCGGCTTCGGCGCGGCCGCGAGCGAGCGCAGCAGCGCGTCGTCCTGCAGCAACTGGTTGACGAGCGATTCCGCGCCCGACTTGCCGTCCATGTAGGTCTGCAGGTTCGCGAGCTGCGTGCGCGCCTCGAGCAGTTGCCGCAGCGGATCGACCATCCGCGCGATCGCGGCGGGCGAGAAGTCCTCGATGCTCTCGAACGTCATGTCGACCATCAGCTGGCCGTCGCCCGTCAACGTGTTCGGCACGGCGAACGCGACGCGCGGCTTGACGGCCTTCATGCGCTCGTCGAAATTGTCGATGTCGATGTCGAGGAAGCGCCGGTCGGTGACGGACGGCAGCGGCGCGACGGGCTTGCCGGACAAGTCGGCGAGCACGCCCATGACGAACGGCAGCTCGACCTTCTTTTCCGACCCGTAGACCTCGACGTCGTACTCGATCTGCACGCGTGGCGCGCGATTGCGCGCGATGAATTTCTGGGAACTGCTGATTGCGGACATGCCTGGCTCCATGAAAGAGAGAAGAGGGCAGGGTCAGTGAGCCTGCGCGGCGGGACGCGGCGTCGCGGAGGACGTCGCAGGGTCCGCGCCGACCGGACGAAACACGAGCGCTTCCGGGGGCGGCGCGGCCGGATCTGCGACGTCGATGTCGATGCGCGCGAGGACTGCCTTCGAGGCGAACGCGTCGAGCCACAGAGCGGAGAGGCGCGGCAGCACGTGCTGCTCGATGAAGCCGATCAGCAGCCGGGCGCCGGTTTCCTGCACGAGACATCGCCCGACGATGTAGTCGACGAGCGCGTCGCGATAGGCGACGGCGATCCGATGGTGGCCGGCCATGCGCGCGGCCACGCGATCCAGGTGCAGGCGCACGATGCGCGCGAGCGCGCCGTGCTCGAGCGGCCGGTACGGCACGACGGCGACGCGGCCGAGGAACGCGGCCGGGAACGCCTTCAGGAGCTCGGGCGCGAGCGCGTCGCGCAGGCGCGCGGCGTCGGGCGCGAGCGCCGCGTCGGCGCACAGGCTCGCGCTCAGCTCGGCGCCGACGTTGCTCGTGAGCAGGATCGTCGTGTTGCGGAAATCGATGTAGCGGCCGTCGCCGTCTTCCATGTAGCCCTTGTCGAACACCTGGAAGAACACTTCGTGCACGTCGCGATGCGCTTTCTCGATCTCGTCGAGCAACACGACCGAGTAGGGGCGGCGGCGCACGGCCTCCGTCAGCACGCCGCCCTCGCCGTAGCCGACGTAGCCGGGCGGGGCGCCCTTCAGGCCCGACACGGTATGGGCTTCCTGGTACTCGCTCATGTTGATCGTGATCAGGTTCTGCTCGCCGCCGTACAGCGCCTCGGCCAGCGCGAGCGCGGTCTCGGTCTTGCCGACGCCGGACGGGCCCGCGAGCAGGAACACGCCGAGCGGCTTGTGCGGATCGCTCAGGCCCGCGCGCGCGGTCTGCACGCGTTCGCCGATCTGGCGCAGCGCATCGGCCTGGCCGATCACGCGCGCCTCCAGCGTGGCGGGCAGCGCGCGCACGGCGGCGACTTCGTCGGTCACCATCCGGCCGACCGGAATGCCGGTCCAGTCGGCGACGATCTGCGCGACGATCGCCTCGTCGACTTCGGGGAACACGAGCGGCGCGTCGCCTTGCGCCGCCGCGAAGCCGCGCTCGAGCGCGCCGAGCGCCGCGGCGGGCGCGCTCGGCATCGCGCCGCCTTCGGGTGCCGTGCCTTCGGGGGCCGCGTCTTCGGCGAGCGCCGCCTCGCGCGCGGCGAGCAGCGCCCGCGCCGCTTCGATCTGCGCCTGCCAGCGGGCGTCGAGCGCCGCCTCTTCGGCCGACAGCGCCGCGATCCGGCCGACGCAAGCCGCGACGGACTGCTCGGCCGCGAGGCCGATGCGCGCCTCTTGCCCGAGCAGGTCGAGCTCGGTGCGCGCTGCCCGCAGGCGCCGGCGCGCGTCCTGCAGTTCGCGCGGCGCCGCGTGCTGCGAAAGCGCGACGCGCGCGCACGCGGTGTCGAGCAGGCTGATCGCCTTGTCCGGCAACTGGCGCGACGGGATGTAGCGATGCGACAGCGTCACCGCGGCGCGGATCGCCTCGTCGCGCACGAGGACGCCGTGATGCCGCGAGAACGTCCGCGCGAGGCCGCGCACCATGTCGACCGCGGCCTGCTCGTCCGGCTCCTGCACTTGCAGCACCTGGAACCGGCGGGTCAACGCGGGATCTTTCTCGATGTGCCGCTTGTATTCGGACCACGTGGTCGCGCCGATCATGCGGATCGTGCCGCGCGCGAGCGCCGGCTTGAGCAGGTTCGCCGCGTCTCCCGTGCCTGCCTGGCCGCCCGCGCCGATCAGCGTGTGCGCTTCGTCGACGAACAGGATGACCGGAGCGGGCGATTTCGCGGCGGCCTCGAGCACGCTTTTCAGGCGCGATTCGAATTCGCCCTTCACGCTCGCGCCGGCGAGCAGCGCGCCGACGTCGAGGCTCATCAGACGTGCGCCGGCGAGCTTCGGCGGCACGTCGCCCGCCGCGATCGCGAGCGCCAGGCCTTCGACGACGGCCGTCTTGCCCACGCCCGCCTCGCCCGTGAGGAGGGGATTGTTTTGCCGGCGGCGCAGCAGCACGTCGATCATCGTGCGGATTTCCAGCTCCCGACCCACGACGGGATCGATTCCACCGTCTTTCGCGCGCGCGGTGAGATCCGCGCAGTACGGCTCGATCGGCGCGCCGGTCGGCGCCGACGGGATCGCATCGGATGCGGCGCCCGCCGGGACGGGCGCGAAATCGCGGCTGTCGTAGGGCGCGTCGGCGGCTTCCGGGGAGCCGTCGATCCACGCGGGCAGCGCGTCGTCGATGCCGTCCGCGCCGAGCTTGCCGAACGCCGGAGAAATGGAGAGCAGCACGCGCCGCAACTCCGGCGTGCCCACGAGCGCCGCCACGAGCCACGCGCCGCGGATGCGCCGATCGTCGAAGCGCAGCGTCGCGAGCACCCATGCGCGCTCGATGGCCGATTCGACGTGATGCGAGAAATCGCTGATCGAGCTGGCGCCCGCGGGCAGCGCGGCGAGCGCGCGCGCCATGTCGCGATCCAGCGCGTCGCGCTCGATGCCCGCGTGCCGGAGGATGCGGTGCAGATCCGAGTCGGTCTGCTGCAACAACTGGTGCAGCCAATGAACCAGCTCGACGTACGGGTTGCCGCGCAGCTTGCAGAAGACCGTCGCCGACTCGATCCCTCTGAAGAGCGTGCCCCCGAGCTTGCCGAACAGCGCCTGACGCGAAATCGTCATGGACAGGTCCTTCCTTTTGCTTGTCTTGTTTTATTGCGGAGCCGAGCTAATCGCTCCGCACATCGTTCGATCGTCAAGGCGCGCGACTTGTTTTAGGATTTTTCTTATTCGCATTAATGCGTTCTGCTTTCGTTGGCTCGAATATTCTTTTTGAATTAAGGCTTGGTCAACTACCATAAATGGTAAGTCGGTCGAAAAATGGAGGATCGAACTTTTTTGTCAATCGAATCGGCAAATTGTCAAAAATTGCAAAGCTGTTATATTCCGTTATGGACAACGGCGAATTCCATGGCGCACACTGATTTAAAGCACGTGCCGCGTGAAATGCGGCGCGCCGGAAAATAGCGTCGCATCGAATAATTGATGTCGCCGAGGCCGATTGAATTGCCGCCGGATTTCGTGTGGAATCTGTTTCCGGGTGCGAAAATCGGTGTCGAATGAAATTCTTTTTATTGAGATAACGAGAGCGGTTCGATTTAAGAGCGATTTTCATCGATTTTTAAGTCAGTCGGATTTGCCATGCGAACTTTTAAACTGTTTCGCCGCAACGGGCAGGGCGCGCAATATGCCGAATCGGCATCGCGGGACGCCAGCGCTGCGTCTCGGGCCGCCGGCCGCCGCAGCGAATCGATCGACGAGACGCTGCTGATCGGGCCGTCGGATACGGGCCAGGATGATTCGACGTATGACGGCGGCGCGGTGTTCGGCCTGATCGGGACGACGATCGCGGCGGAGGCGTTCGCTTCCCGTCCGGAGCGCGCTGCAACGGATGTTGCGACGGCGGCCGGCGCGCCCGCGCCTGCCGGGGATCTCGTGCATTTGCTGTACGAACAGTACTGCAGGGCGCTCGAGGACCCGCAGGCGCCGCTGACGAGCGATTGGGCGGCCCGGCTGGCGGTCGTGCACGCGCCGTCGCCGGAGCCGGCCGTCGCGCGGATCGAGGAAGCCGACGGCACAGGCGCGATCGACGCGCTTCTGTCCGGCGCGCGCGTCCTCGACGACGCGTTCGGCTCGCTCGGCTCGGACGGCGCGCCCGATCCGGCGGGCGCGGATTCGACGCCGGAGGTTCTGCGGCTTTTCGCTCCGGCCGAATACCGCGCGGCGGCGGCGCGGCGGCCGGGCGGCCTGCCGCCCGCCCTGGCCCGGCGAGAGCACCATGCGCTCGCCATCGACAGCCCGCTGCCCGCGCCGGGCGCGGCCTCGAATCAGGACGCGCGATGACGACGCCGAACGCATCGGATGCGCGCGCCGCGGCGAAAGCCGATCTGCACGATCTGCCGATCGCGGCGCGGCTCGCGGAGATGGAACGGCGCGTCCGGGAGCAGCCCGCGAGCGCGGAGCACCGCTGGCCGCTATTTCAGCTGCTGTGCGTGACGGAGCAGTGGGCGCGCGCGCTCGTGCAGTTGCAGGCGCATGCGCAGCTCGCGCCGCAGGATGCGCAGGCCGCGCAGGCATACCGCGATCTGATTCGCGCCGAGCGCTTGCGCGCCGAGGTGGTCGCCGGCCGCGCGCGGCCCGGATTCGTGTTCGATGCGCCGCGGTGGGCCGACGATCTGCTGGAGGCGCTGCGCGCCGCGTCGATCGGCCGGCGCGACGAGGCCGACCGCGTGCGCGAGCGGGCGCTCGATCAGGCGCCGCTCGTCGCGGGGCGCGCGCCGCATTCGGCGTTCGACTGGATCGCCGACAGCGATTCGCGGTTCGGCCCCGTGTGCGAGATCGTGACTGCCGGCCATTATCGGTGGCTGCCGTTTTCGGACATTGCCGCGTGGCACGTTCCGCGTCCGGCCCGGCTGATCGATCTCGTATGGGCGCCGTGCGCGGTGACGCTCGTCGACGGCGGCGCGGTGCGGGGCTTCATGCCGGCGCGCTATCCGGCGGCGGATGACGCGAACCAAGCGAACCAAGCGAACCAAGCGAACCAAGCGAACGAGACGAACGAGACGAACGAGACGAACGAGACGAACGAGACGAACGAGACGAACGAGACGAACGAGACGAACGAGACGAACGATGCGCACGAAACGAATGCGCACGCCGATCGAGGCGCGGCCGACGCGGCGCGCGAGATCGACGCGTTGCGCGTCGGCCACAGGACGACATGGCGCGAGGCCGGCCGTACCGGCGTGATCGCGCGAGGCCGGAAGACCTGGTCGACGAGCGCGGGCGACTACGGCCTGTTCGAGCTCGAGCGCTGCGCGTTCGGCGCGGCGGCGCGCGCGGCCGGGGCGGCGGATGGCGCGACGCACGATGCGGCGCACGGCGCGCCGCGCGAAGGAGACGGCGATGGACGAGCATGAGAAACGCGCGCCGGGGCCGGGCAAAGGCGGCGCGCGCCCGGGCGGCGCAGGCGTCGCGGCGCCGCGACGCGCGAACACGCATCTGCTGCCCACGCTGATCGACCGGCTGCGCGACGACGCGCCGCAGCGCCAGACCGAGGCACCCGGCGAATACGCGGTGACGCGCATGCAGATGCGCGGCATCGTCCAGCGCGATCTCGCGTTCCTGCTCAACACGATGAACATCGACGATCGCATCGACCGCGAGCGGTATCCCGCCGCGGCCGCGTCGACCGTCAACTTCGGCGTGCCGCCGCTCGCGGGCGCGTTCATGGCGGCGTGCAAATGGGCCGACATCGAGCGGATCATCCGCCGGGCGATCGCCGATTTCGAGCCGAGGCTGATCGCGGAAACGCTCGTCGTCGCGCCGTCGAAGGACGTCGAGGCGGGCGAGCGATCGAACGTGCTGTCGTTCGAGGTGCGGGGCATGATCCGCATGGACCCTTATCCGATCGAATTCATGGTCCAGAGCGCGCTCGATCTGGAAACGAGCCAGGTGAGCATTACCGGCATGCGCGCGGTCTGACGCGCGCGCCGACGACAAGGGGGACATCCGGTGGACCCGCGACTGCTCGACTACTACAACCAGGAACTGATCTACATGCGCGAGCTCGGGGCCGAGTTCGCGCACGCGCACCCGAAGATCGCGCGGCGCCTCGGCATGCAGGCGGGCGAGGTGGCCGATCCGTACGTCGAGCGGCTGATCGAGGCGTTCTGCTTCATGGCCGCGCGCATGCAGATCAAGCTCGACGCGGAGTTTCCGCGCTTCACGGGCCGGCTGCTGGAAGTGCTGTATCCGAACTACGTCGCGCCCACGCCGTCGATGGCGGTCGCGCGCCTGTATCCGAGCCGCACCGAAGGCAATCTCGCCGAAGGGTTTCGCATCGCGCGCGGCACCGCGTTCACCGCGCGCGTGCCGGCCGGCGAGAAGACCGCCTGCCAGTTCCGCAGCGGGCAGGACGTGACGCTCTATCCGCTGGAGATCGCGGAAGCGACGCTGACGGGCATCCCGCCCGACATCCCGGCGCTCGACCGCTACGTTGCGTCCGGCACGCAGGTGCGCGGCGCGTTGCGCCTGCGGCTGCGCACGACGGGCAACGTCCGCATCGCGGACCTGAAGGGGCTGGACCGGCTGCCGGTGTATCTGGCGGGCGACGAGCAGGTGGCCTCGCACCTGTTCGAACTGCTGCACGTGGCGGGCGTCGCGACGATCATCGCGGCGCCGGGCGAATTCGCGGCGCCGGGCCGGCCGCTTTACGCCGTGACGGCCGATGCGCTCGCCCACGAAGGGCTCGGCGCCGACGAAGGCCTGCTGCCGCTCACGTGGTCGAAGTTTCACGGGCACAACCTGCTGCACGAATACTTCGCGTGTCCGCAGCGGTTCTACTTCTTCGCGTTGACGGGCCTCGCCGACGGATTGCGCCGCGTGAGCGGCCGCGAGGTCGAGATCGTCGTGCTGCTCGACCAGTCGCCCGAGCGGCTCGAGAGCGTCGTCGACGCATCGCGCTTCGCGCTGTTCTGCACGCCCGTCGTCAACCTGTTCGCGCGCCACACGGACCGGATCGAGCTGTCGACGGGGCAGAGCGAATTTCACCTGGTGCCGGCGCGCCTCGCGCCGCTCGACTACGAGGTGTTTTCCGTCGAGGCGATGCACGGGCAGGTCGCGGCCACGTCCGCCGAGCTCGAGTTCCGGCCGCTTTACCAGACGCTCAACGACGACGAGCACAATCATGGACGCTATTTCTCGACACGGCGCGAGCGTCGGCTCGCATCGGACTCGGCGCGCCGCTACGGCACGCGCACGCCTTATGTCGGCACGGAGATGTTCGTATCCCTCGTCGATCAGAACGAGGCGCCTTATAGCGAGGAAATCCGCTACCTGTCGGTCGACGCGCTGCTGACGAACCGCGACCTGCCGACCCTCGTGCCGCGCGACGGCGTGCGCGACCTCACGATCGTCGAATCCGCGCCGCTCGAAAGCGTCGGCCTGATCCGCGCGCCGACCGCGCCGAAGGCGCCGTATGCGGAGCGCGAGACCGCGTGGCGGCTGATACGCCAGCTCAATTTCAACTATCTGCCGCTCGACGAGCTCGATCACCGCGCGGGCGGCCAGGGAATGCGCGATCTGCTGCGTCTGTTCGTGACGGGCGACGAGGCCGACAATCGCCGGCAGATCGAGAGCCTGATCGGCGTGAAGACGCGGCCCGTGACGAGAAAGCTGCCGGGCGCGGGCCCGCTCGTCTTCGGGCGCGGCATCGAATGCTCGCTCACCGTCGACGAGCCGGGTTTTTCCGGCGTGAGCCCGTACCTGTTCGGGCTGGTGCTCGAACACTATCTGGCGCGGCACGTGTCGATCAACGTTTTCACGCAGACCGAGCTGCATTCGGTCCAGCGCGGCCGCATCGCGCGCTGGCCGGTGCGCATGGGCGCGCGGGGAGGGGCTTGATGGAACACGCATCGCACGACGCCGCGCTCCCGCCGCGGATGCTCGAACGCCTGAAGGCCGAGCCTTGGCGCTACGGCTTTCTGACGCTGCTGCGGCGCGTCGGCGCGAATCCTCGCCTCGATCCGATCGGCACCGCGAAGCGTCCGCGCGCCGAGCCGTTCAGGCTCGGCCAGCAGCCGAGCCTCGCGTTCGCGCCGCGCGAGATCGCGAGCGTCGGCGGCGCGAACGGCCGGCTCCGGGTGCGGCTGTTCGGCCTCGGCATGCTGGGGCCGAACGGGCCGCTGCCGATCCACGTGACGGAGATCGCGCGCGATCGCGAAGAGAGCCGGCGCGACACGACGCTCGGCGATTTCCTCGACCTCTTTCACCACCGCTATCTGACGCTGCTGTATCGCGCGTGGGCGTCGGCGCAGGCGGCGGCGGGGCTCGACAGGCCGGGCGACGAGCGTTTTTCCTTTTATGTCGCGAGCCTCACCGGGCAGGACGCGGCCGACATCGCCGCGCGCCCGCTGCCCGCGCACGCGCGCCTGTCGGCGTCGCCGCACCTGGTGCGCGAGGCGCGCAATCCGGATGGCCTGCGCATGACGCTCCAGCGTTACTTCGGCGTGCCGGTGACGATCGAGGAGAACGTGTTCCACTGGATTCGGGTGGACCCGGCCGAGCACAGCCGTCTCGGCCGGCCGGGCAGCGCGTCGGTCATGGCCGAAGGCGCGATGCTCGGCGAGCTGGTGCCGGACCGGCAGCACAAATTCCGCATCGTCGTCGGACCGCTCGACATCGACGCCTATCTGCGCTTCACGCCGCAGGGCGAGGATTTGCCGCGGCTCGTCGAATGGGTGCGGGCGTTCGTCGGCTACGAGTTCGAATGGGAGCTCGAGCTGCGCATCAAGCCGAACGGCGCGCCCCCCGCGGTGATGAACGGCCCGCAGCAGCTCGGCTGGTCGGGGTGGCTCGGGCGCTCGCCAGCCGAGGCGCCCGTCACCGGCATGCGTTTCGAACCCGAGCGGTATGCGGACCGGTTCCGGCGCGATGGCGGCCCGACGCCCGCCGATCGCCCGATTTGAGAGGTGAGCGATGAGCAGCAGAAAACCGGCCGGTCAATCCGCGCCCGCGCGAACGCCGAAGGCTCCGGACTGGATGGCGAGCGTCGATGCGGACGCGCCTTGCGGAGCGGACCTTGAATACGATCCCGAATTCGTCGTGCTGTCGGCGAAGGTCGCGCCCCGCTCGGACGCGCAGTACGGCGACTTCGTCGGGATGCCCGAACCCGTGAACTGGAGCGACGTCGACCGCGACTGCCGTCGGCTGATGACGCGCAGCAAGGACATGCGCGTCGCGGTTCTGTTCGCCCGGTGCCGCACCCGGCTCGCCGGCGCGGCCGGGCTGGCCGAAGGCGTCGGCCTGCTCGCCGCGTGGCTCGCCGCGTTCCCCGATGCGATTCATCCGCGGGCCGACGTCGACGCGGATCGCGACGCGGCGCTCGAGATCCGGATGAATGCGCTGCAGGCGCTGACCGATTCCGACGGCCTGCTCGCGGACGTGCGCGAGATCGTGCTGATCGGCGCGACCGCGACGCGCCTGCAGGTGCGCGACGTGGAGCGCGCGTTTGCGCAACCGCGCCCGGGCGACGCGCTCGCGCCCGAATCCGTCGCGCGCCAGCTCGCGGATCTGCGCGCGCAGCAGCCGGCCGCGCTCGCGGGCTTCGACGAAGCGCTCGCGAGCGCGGCCGCGATTCGCGCATGGAGCCGCGCGCATCTCGGTGCGTATGTGCCCGATCTGTCGGCGCTCGAAGGGCTGCTTCGACATGTCGCGGGGCGAGGCGCGCGCACGGACCACGCGGCCCCGGCGCCGGCCCCCGCCGATGCGCCGCCGACGCAGGAGGCGGGCCGCGTGCGAGCGGACCGCCCCGCGCGGGCTCAGGCGCAGGCTCACGCTCAGACGTCCGTCGAACGCGAGGCGGCGCCGACGGTCGAGTCGAACGAACGCGGCGCGGTCGCGACGCCGCTCGATCGCTACGCCGCGCGCGCGTTGATCCGGGAGGCGCGCGAGTGGTTCGAGCAGCACGAGCCGAGCAGTCCGATTCCGGTGCTGCTCAGGCGCGCCGAGTATTTCGTCGGCAAGCGCTATGCGGAAGTGGCGCGGGCGATTCCGGTCGAGCTGCTCGCGCAGTGGGGCGACGGCGAATCCTGATCGCGCATGGGCGCGAAGCGCGCCGATTGGCGTCGCTCGCCGATAGACGACGTTCCTGAAGGAGGGCAGTCATGCCGAATTTACCCGCCGCTCGCACCGTCGAGATCAGCGGCCCCGCGTTGCCGACGTTGCCGTCGGGCGAGCCCGCCCTTTGGCTGAGCGCGATCCGCGGCAGCGAAAAGCTGTCGGAGATCTACGCGTACGCGCTGGAGTGCCTGACGCCGCCGGATTCGACGCTCGTCGACGAGCAGGCCGCGAACCTCGACTTGAAGGCGATGATCGGCAAGGCGCTGACGGTGACGGTCCAGCTCGAAGGCATGGGCTCGTTCGTGGCGGGCATGCCGGGCATGTCCGGCACCGCCCACATCGGGCAGGGCAAGCGCGAGATCAGCGGCATCGTGACCCGGGCGAGCTTCGCGGGCCCGTTGAACCGGCAGTGCCGATACCGGCTGACGATGCAGCCGTGGATCTATCTGGCCGACCAGCGCTCGGACTACCGGATCTTCCAGAACCGGAGCGTGGACGAGATCATCGACGAAGTGCTGAACGCGTACTCATATTCGTACGACAAGCGGTTGAGCGGCCGGTATCCGAAGCTCGCCTTTCAGGTGCAGTACGGCGAGACGGATTTCGCGTTCATTCAGCGGCTGATGCAGGAGCACGGCATCTACTGGTTCTTCGAGCACTCGAACAAGGTGCATCGGATGGTGCTCGTCGATCACCTCGGCGCGCACGAGCCGGTGGCGAGCGCCGCGTACCGCACGCTGAAGTATTACCCGCCCGGGCACAAGATCGATCGCGAATACATCGACGCGTTCGATACGGCGGAGTGCCTTCAGCCCGGCCGCTGGACCACGAGCGATTTCGATTTCGAGAAGCCGAACGCGCGTCTTCGCGTCGAGAACGCGCTGCCGCAGGAGACGGCGCACAACGGGCTCGAACGGTACGAATGGCCGGGCGATTATGCGAACCCCGAGCACGGCGAGCATGTCGCGCGGGTGCGCATGGAGGAACTGCGCGCGCAGGGCGAGCGCGCGTCGGGCGGCGGCAACGTGCGCGACGTCGTGTGCGGCACCACGTTCTCGCTCGAGGGCTATCCGTGCGCGAGCGCGAATCGCGAGTATCTGGTGCTCGGCGCGTCGTTCGAGGCCGAGGAAACGGGCGGGGCGACGGGAACGGGCGACCATCGGATCAGCGCGTCGTTCGTCGTGCAGCCGGCGACCACCGTGTTCCGGCCGCCGCGCACCGTGCGCAAGCCGCGCACGCGCGGGCCGCAGACCGCGGTCGTGACCGGGCCGCCAGGGCAGGACATCTGGACCGATCAATACGGCCGGGTCAAATTGAAATTCCACTGGGATCGCTCGGCTGCGCGTGACCAGAATTCGTCGTGCTGGGTGCGCGTGTCGTATGCGTGGACGGGGAACAACTACGGGGGCGTCCACATTCCGCGGATCGGCTCGGAAGTGATCGTCGATTTCGAGAACGGCGATCCGGACCGGCCCATCGTGACGGGGCAGGTCTACAACGCGCTGCACATGCCGCCGTGGCCGCTGCCGGACCACGCGACGCAAAGCGGGATGCTGAGCCGCACGCCGGCCGGCAGCGGCGAGAACGCGAACATGCTGCGCTTCGAGGACAAGGCGGGCGAGGAGCAGGTCAAGCTGCACGCGGAGCGCAACTACGACGTATCCGTCGAGCGGGATTCGACGATCGCCGTCGGGCGCAAGCACTTGACGCTGGTGGGGCTGGAGCTGCCGCCCGTGTCGTCCACGCGCTCGCCGCTGGATCGGCTGATCGAGGTGCTGCGGCTCGGGGGCGCGCCGCGTCCCGCCGCGCCGGCGCAGCAGCCTGCGCCGCAGCAGCAACACCAACAGCAGCAACATCAGCAACAGCGGCAACCACAGCCGTATCAGCAATTGAAACGGCAGCGGCAGTTCCAACGCGCGGGCGCGTTTCAGGCGCTCGCCGCGAATGTCGCGGGCGCGCTGCAGGGCATCGTGGCCGTGCTCTCGGACCCGTCGATGACCGCATCGGCGCGCACCGTGCAAGGCGCGTCGACGTCGGTCGTGTTCGGCGACACGCAGGGCGTGAACGTCGGCAACAAAGTGACGGTCACGAGCGGAGACACGCACGCGGAAGTCAATGGAACGGCTTCCGCGAAGAACGCGAACAGCGTCTCGCTGAACGGCACGAGCACGAGCGTCACCGGCTATTCCACGGGCGTGACCGGAGCGAGCGTCACCACGCTGGGATTCGGCGTCTCGACGAACGGAACAACGGTCACGACGAATGGCGCGACCATCGGTTCGACGAGGGTGGCGATCGCAACTAAAGCGAACGATTACACCTTGATCGAAGGAATCAAGATCTCCTTCTGACCGAAGCCGCCCACAAGCCTCAGGCCGTCAAATGAAAATCATCAAACCCTTCAGGATCAGCCCGCTGACCCGTCTCTACCGGATGCACGGACAAGAGCATCTCGGCGTCGCCGCGCTGATGGCCGCGACCTTGGGCGAGCATCCGCAACTGCTGACGGACTCGGCACTCTGGAATCTGGCCGGCGAAGCGCTGCGCGGCTACACGCTCGACATGGCGTTGCCGAAGCCGTGCCCGGAATTCCTCGTCTGCGGATATGCGTACGGGAAACATGCGGGCGAGCGCAGCGGCGGCGCATGCGAGGTCGGGATCGGCGTCGCCGGCGTGGAAAAGCGGCTGCGGATATCCGGCGACCGGCAATGGGCCGGCGGGCGCGTCACGCCCGCGCGGCCGTTCGAGCAGTTGCCGCTCGACTGGGAATTCGCGTACGGCGGCGCGGGCTTCGCTGACAATCCACGAGGCCGCGGCGCGGAGCCGTCGCAAGACGGCGTCCGCCCTCTGCCTAACATCGAATACGCGCACAGCCCGATGCGTTTTCCCGACGAGCTTCCCGCGCCCGCCGGCTTCTGTCCGATCGACGCGACGTGGCCGCAGCGCGCGAGCCTGTCCGGCGAATACGACCGGCAATGGCTCGAAACGGATTTTCCCGGCTTTCCGCGCACGCTCGATCCGCGCTGCTTCAACATCGCGCCCGCGGATCAGCAATTGACGGGGCTCGCCGAATTTCCGGACGGCGTCGCCTACGAACTGACGCATCTGCATCCCGATCACGCGGTGCTGACGGGGCGCGTGCCGGCGCTGCGCGCGCGGTCGTTCGTCGTGCGCGCCGGCCGCGAGACGCCGGAGGAAATTCCGATGCGCTTGACGACCCTATGGTTCATTCCGCACCGCGAGCGCGTCGTGATGATCTATCACGGCGCGACGGCCGTCGCGCAGTTCGACGCGAGCGACGTGCAGGCATTGCTGCTCGGCGCCGACGCGAGCGGGCAGCCGAGGCCGCCCGAATGGTATCGGCAGGTGATCGAGTGGCGCACGCGACACGACAAGGCCGTGCTGTACGCGCTGCGCGATCGGGATCTGCTGCCCGAGCGCTATCTGCCGGCGGATTCGCCGGCTGAGCCCGCGGCCGCGACGCAGGGTGCGAGGCAGCGGCTCATGCGGGACCGGCTGAGCGCGTTTGCGGACGCGCGTCCGGTCGAGGAGCCCCGCCTCGATCAACTGGTCGAGTTCGTCGAGCGTCAGGAAGCGGCGGCCGACGAAGCGCGCGCGCGGCTCGAGGCGATGCGGCGCGATCTGCCGTCCGGGCGCGAAGCGCCGGCCGCGAAGCGGCGCGGCCCGCCGGCGCCGGCCGTTTTTCATGGCGACGGAGACGAGGCCGGGCAGGCGGCCGCCACCGATTGGTCGGGCATGCAGAAAATGCAACGCGATGCGCACGAGAGCCTTCGCAAGCTCTACCTGCAATCGGCCCAGCATCAGGACGCGCCGGACCGGCTGAGCGAGGCGGCGTCGGAATCGCGGCGCGCGTTCGTCGCCGCCGCCGTCGCGGCGGGGCGCTCGCTCGAGGGCGTCGACCTGACGGGCGCGGATCTTTCCGGCATGGATCTGCGCGGCGCGCGGCTTGCCGGCGCGATGTTCGAGAGCGCCGATCTGAGCGACGCCGATCTGTCGGGCGCGATCGTCGATCACGCCGTGCTGGTGCGCGCCGGTCTGAACCGGACGCGGTTCGTCAACGCCGATTTGACGGGCGCCAATCTCTCGCTCGCGGCGTGCGACGAGACGGACTTCTCGGGCGCGAACCTGAGCGATTGCATCGTCGAGCGCGTGCGGTTGCGAAAGTGTCGATTCGAAGGCGGCATCTTGTCGGACACCCGGTTCGGCGATTGCCGCTTCCATGAAGTCGATTTCAGCCGCGCCACGCTGCGCAATCTGATCGTCGTCGATCAATCGTTCGAGAACGTGAACTTCTCGAACGCGACGATCCGCAAGATGCTGCTGATGAACTGCTCGCTCGCCGACGTTCGGTTTTCGGCGGCCGACATCGACGGATTCGGAATCGTCGACGCGCGCACGCAAGCGCCGCTTCGCTTCGACGCGGCGAATCTCGTGAAGGCGTGCTTCGTCCAGCGCTGCGACGTCGCGCGCGCCGATTTCTCGTTCGCGACGCTCAGTGAGGTCAATTTTCGCGAAGCGGATCTCGACGCGGCGGATTTTCACGGGGCGCGCATCGGCAACTGCGACTTCACCGACGCGCGCCTGCGGGCCGCCAATCTGCGCGGCGCGAAAAGCGAAGGCAGCCACTTCGTGCGAACCGACTTCACCGGGGCCGATCTGCGGGACACCGATCTGATCGCCGCGTACCTGCGCGGCGCGACGCTGGACGGCGCCGATCTGCGCGGGGCCAATCTGTTTCGCGCGAATCTCTCGGAAGTCCTGTCCGACGGCGATACGCAATGGGCGGGCGCGTATCTCGACCACGCGATGCGGTTCCCGGCAGCGCGAGCGCGCCAATGAGAGCGAGCCTCGAGCAATTGCGCGACGCCGTCGCCCAAGGCCATGTAATCAAGGGCGTCGTGATCGATTCGGCGAACCTCGACGGGCAGGATTGGTCGGCAGGCGTGTTCGAGCAGGTGCGGTTCGCCGGCGTCGCGATGCGGGGCGCGCGGCTCGGCGAAGCCGTCTTCAACGAATGCGAATTCCGAGGCGTCGACATGCAATGCGCGGATTTGTCGAAGTGCACGTTCCACGCGTGCCGGCTCGACGATGTGAACCTCTCGGAAAGCCGCCTCCACGGGTTCACGATGAGCTCGACGGTTGCCGCCGGCGTGGATTTTCGCCTCGCGCACGCGCACGGCTTCAACTGCCTGCAAAGCGATATCGGCGATTGCAGCTTTCAACGCGGGCGCATCGAATCGTCGGTGTTCAGCGAGACGCGGCTGGGGCGCGCCGATTTCACGGCGGCCGTCGTCCGCAAGGCGGTCTTCTTCCAGCTCGATCTGACGCAGGCGATCTTGCGCGACGCGACCTTCAGCGACGCCGTCTTCGTCGAAGCCGATCTTGCCGGCCAGTGCTTGCGCGGCCAGCGGATGCATCGCTGCCAGTTCGCCGGCGCGAATCTGACGAACGTCGATTTCACCGCCGCCAACCTCGCTTACTGCAATTTCCAGCGCGCCAGGCTGAGCGGCGCGCGGCTGGACGAAATCGACGCACCGTACGCGGTGTTCGTCGAGGCCGACGCGCAGGGCGCCGTGTGCCGTCATGCCGCGCTGGAGGGCAGCCTCTGGGTGCGGGCCGACATTCGGCAAGCCGACTTCACCGGCTCGACGCTGGAGCGGGCCGTGCTCCAGCACGCGCGATGCGGCGCGTCGCGCTTTTCGCGGGCGCGCCTCGCGGGCGCGGATTTTTCCGGCGCGGATCTGACCGGCGCCGAATTCGACGGCGCGGGTTTCGCGCGAACCCTGTTTCACGACGCGGTCGCGCCCGACATCGCATGGCACGCGCATCCCGGCGCGCTGGCGCGCGATTCGGCGTTGTCGGAGGCGCAAGCGTGGTCGCGGCGACGAGACGAAGCGCTGCGTCGCGAGCGCGAGTGAGAACGGCGCGGGCGCGATCGATCCGTTTCGAACCGAGGAGGAAACATGAATCCGACCGTGATGGAAGCACCGCGCAGCCGCGCCGCGCCTGCGATGCAAGAGAAAGCGGCGACGGTCGCGGATGCGCTGTCCGACGGCTCGTTCGTCGTCGAATGCGAAGGCGCGAGCGTTCGCTGCCGGCGCGCGTTCAGCTGTCTCGTCGAGCCGCGAGCGGGCGACCGCGTCGCGATTTGCACGGCCGATGCGCGATGCGTCTACGTGACGGCGATCCTGGAGCGCCCGAACGCGGACGCCGTGCACGTGTGCGTTCGGGGCGACCTCGTGCTGGAGGCGACGCAAAACGTCTATCTGAAGAGCGACGGCGCCCTGTGCCTGACGGGGCGGGAGCGCGTATCGGTCAGCGCGGAGCGGCTGGCCTTGTCGGCCCTCGACGCGTCGCTGTCCGCCGACAAGACGACGCTCGCCAGCGCGGAAGTTCACGGCCGGCTCGGGACGATTCGTCTGATCGGCCGGATGCTGGAGACGGTGATCGACCACGTCGCGCAATCGTGCCGAAGCAGTTTCCGTTCGGTTGAGACGGTCGAGCACTTGCGGGCGGCGCAGATCGATCACGCGGCGAGCGGCAACCTGCGCCTGCATGCGAAGAACGCGCTGCTCACGGCCGAGCGGCTGTCGAAGATCGATGCCGGGCAAATACATCTGGGTTAGGAGGGTGCTGAGATGGTGATGGTGAATTCGAGCGCGGGCGGCGAAAACATGGCGACGAGCGTCAACCTCACGCCGCCGGCGGGCGCGC
Source organism: Burkholderia savannae (assembly GCF_001524445.2). NCBI lineage: Bacteria > Pseudomonadati > Pseudomonadota > Betaproteobacteria > Burkholderiales > Burkholderiaceae > Burkholderia > Burkholderia savannae. Next base: position 2,334,558 of record NZ_CP013417.1, on the reverse strand, counting down.
CCGCTCCTTATCCGAACAGGGCTTCGCGCGCGAGCGCGATACCGAATGTCACGAACATCTTCGTGGGCGGCGGTCCCGCCCACAACGTCGCGACGATCATTCCGATGTCGAGCGGCGACAGCGCGGGGGCGATGGGCGGGGCCGCGTCCGGCACCGTGTCGAGCGTCTCGCGCAACGCCCGGGGCGCGAGCAAGACCCTGATCGCCGGCATGCCGGCCACGCGCATGACCGACCCGACGCAGCAGAACAGCGGCAATACCATCGGTGCGGGTAGTTCTCCCAGTCAGACCATCGTGTTGAATCTGAGCGGTTGAAGGATTCGCGCGCCGCTTGGAACACGGCTCGGAGACGCCGCGCGAGGCGGTTTCCGGTCGATGTCGCCGGGCTTCGATCGGGCTTGGAACTCGGGCTTCGAACTCGGACTTCGAACCGGCACGAAAGCCGCGCTGGCGATCGGGACGCGCCATTGCCACACTGCGAGCGCATCGCCGCGCTTGCGCCGAGCCCGAGTGCATGCGAGCGGGCCGGCATCTTCCCGTTTGAAACCGGCATGCCCGGGCGTCGCGACAACGATCGAAGCCGGGGGCGCGCATGCGGTGAAATGCGAGCGGGCATATCGAAGAGCGGATCGCGTTCGGGTTGAAACAGCGCGAGCATGCGGCAGTCGACTTGAAAGGCCGACACGATGCGTTTTGAAGCGTCGCTCACGGGCGGCGCGAGCCACGAATTTCATGAGCGCTTCGTCTATGGCCGCGAGGCGTTCGCACCGGATGCGCAGGCATTCGAAGTGATGCGGCCGCGCACGGATGCGCCTGACGGCGCAGCGGGTTTCGCCGCGACCGCTTCCGGGCGGCTCGCGGCGGCGGGCGGACTGCGCGGCGATGCGGGCGGCGTGCAGTAGCCGTGCAGTGGCTGTGCAACGGACATGCGGCGGACATGCAATGGCCGGCGATGACGGGACGTAAAAAGCGGACAGCGCCGCATCGAATCGGCGCACTTTCCGGATAGACGGCCCCGGTGGGCGCCGCCACAATCGGATGCCATGCGTTTTCCCACATTCCGAATATCGGCGGATCGATGATGGAACGACTGTATCGCGGCATGGGCCGCGCGGCGCTCGACAGGGCGTACAACAACACTCGGGCGATTGCGAATTTCCCGGCGGTATTGGCCGATTTCCGCACGCGCAGCGCCGCGCTGTACGAGCGCGTTCGCGGCCGGCGCGACTTGCGCTACGGCGATCGGCCGCGCGAGCGTTTCGACTGGCTTCCCGGCGGCCGCGCGAACGCGCCGACCTTCGTGTTCATTCACGGCGGATATTGGCAGAACTGCGCGAAAGAGGATTTCGCGTTCGTGGCGCACGGGCCGCTCGCACGCGGATTCAACGTCGTGCTGGCCGAGTACACGCTTGCGCCCGACGCGTCGATGACGCAGATCGTCGACGAAATCGGCCGCTTGATCGATCATCTGCGCGCCGATCGGGACGGCCTCGGCACCGCGGGACGGCCGCTTTGCCTGAGCGGGCATTCGGCGGGCGGACATCTGAGCGCGTTGCATCGCGGCCATGCGTTCGTGACGAGCGCGCTCGCGATCAGCCCGCTCGTCGATCTCGAACCGATCAGCCTGTCGTGGCTCAACGAGAAACTGCAGTTGAGCGAGCGCGAAATCGCGGCCTACAGCCCGTTGTGGCACGTCGGAAAGGGCGCGCCGACGGTCGTCGCGGTCGGCGCCGACGAACTGCCTGAGCTCGTGCGCCAGGCGGACGACTATACGGCTGCGTGCGCGGCGGCGGGCGAGCCGGTATGGGGCGCCCACGTGCCGGGCTGCACGCATTTTTCCGTGCTGGACGATCTGGCGCAGCCGAACGGCACGCTGATGCGTCTGCTCGACGCGGCCATTGCCGGTTCCGGGCACGGCGGCGACGAGCGGGCAGACGAAGAGCGCCGGTAGGCGCGGCGGACATAGGCGGCGGACGTAGGCGGCGGAAATAGGCGGCGCAATTAGGCGGCCGACGCGCACGGCGGGCATGCGCGGCGCAGCATCGCGCATCGCGGCCGGCTCGGGCATGGAGCCTTCCCAAGTTGCGCCGCGACGGAACGCGGTTCCGGTTCGCGATCCTTATCGTTGCACCGTTTCCTGCGCTTGCGCGACCGTCCCCGTCGCGAGCGCGAGCGACGCCGCGGCCGACAGCGCGGCGCTGTAGCTGTCCGCGTAAGCGGTCCGCGCCGCAAGCAGGCCGTTCTGCGCGAGCATTGCGTCGGTGATCGATCCGACGCCGTGCCGATACGCGTCGAGCGCGGCGTCGTAGGTCGTCTGTGCGGCGTCGACGAGCGCCGCCGCCGCCGCCTCGTGCGATGCGAGGCTCGTGCGCAGCGCGTTCTGCCCGGCGAGATAGCCGCCCATCGCGGCCGCCGACAGTTGCGGCAGATACGCGGCCTTCGCGATGCCGGCTGCGAGCGCCGCGTTGCGCGCGTCGTTCCAGGCGATGCGCGTCAGCGGATTCGTCGATTCGGCGAGGTCGATCAGCTCGGGCAGCGTGTACGCATGTGCCGGATCGAGCGCCGCGGCGGGCGGCACCTCGGCGAGCGCGCCGTTCGCGGGCAGCATGTAATCGCCGCGCGCGACGCTCGCTGCGGGCGTCGATGATCCGGGCACGATCGCGCCGGCGACGTCCGTCTGCGGCCGCCACGGGCGATCGGGTGCGTCGGGCGCCATGTCGAGCGATGACGTCGCGCAGCCCGCGAGGCCGGCCACGGCAAGCGCGATCGACAGTGACATCGGATTAAGCGCGCGCATGATTCGTCGGCTCCTTCGATACGTCTCGTTGTCGCGCGGTCTCGGCGAGGCGGGCGAGGCGCGCGTCGATCAGGTTCAGCAGCGTGCGTCGCGGCGCGTCTGCGTCTGCGGTTTCGGTTTCGGCATTGGCTCGGGCTTCGGCTTCGGATTCGGATTCGGATTCGGCTTCGGCATCGGCATGGCGGGTTGCGGCGTCGCTTGCGCCGAGCGCGTGCGGCGTCACGGCGGGTGCGGTGGATGCGGTGGCCGGCGGGGCAGCGTGCGTGTCGGCGGCGTGCGGCGCATCGGTTGCGGCATCGCGCGCTTTTGCATGCGTGTCATCGCCTGCATCGCTTGCATTCGCACTCGCGTCATTGCCCGCATCGCCCGCATTCGCGCTCGCGTCATCGCCTGCATCGCCCGCATTCGCGCTCGTGTCATTGCCCGCATCGCTTGCATTCGCACTCGTGCCGTCGCCCGCATCGCTTGCATTGCGCGCGACGCGGCGCAAGCGCGCATCGACGTCCGCGAGGCCATCCTCGCCCGCTGCGCGTTCGGCGAGCAGGAACAGCGGGCCTTCGAGCGCGTCCAGTTCCGCGAGCGTCCGCCGCCGGCTCGCGACCCGGTCCGGCGGCGGCCGCACCCACGACGGCGCATAGTGGATCAACCCGAGGTCCTGCCGCAGGCTCGCGTGCTGCGCGAGCGCCGCGGCGGTTTGCGTGCGGCGCGAGTCGGCGTCCTTCGCGCGCGCGATGCGCGCCCATTGCGCGACGAGCGCATCGAGCGCGGCGTCGATCCGGCTCGCGATGCTGACGGGCCACACGCGCGTGAACACCAGATACACGACGACATTGCCGAGCAGGATTCCGATCGCGCGGTCGCGCGCGAGCGTCAGATCGAAGCCGGGCGCGGCGCCCTGGATCGCGCACAGGAAGAACGCGAACGCGACCTGCATGCCCGCATACGAGATGCGCGGCGAGCCCATCGCGACCCACGCGGCCGCCCACGCGCCCGCGAACACGAGCGCCGTCAGCTCGCCGGCCGACGTGAGCGCGGGCATGACGAACACGATCGCGGCGGTGCCGAGCAGCGCGCCGACGATGCAGCCCGCGATGCGCAGCGTCAGCTTCTCGTCCGTCTCGGCGGTCGTGCCGAGCGACACCATGTAGCACGTGATGAAGCAGGTGTGGATGCCTTGCCAGTCGAGCTGCTGATACAGCAGATAGCAGAACATCGCGGCGGCGGTCGTCTTTAACGCGTAGCGGATGTGATCGGGATTCGTGCGCGCGTCCGGCTCGAAGAAGCCGCGCTTCGCGACGTCGGCGTCGATCGCCGCGTCGTCGGTCGACGGGTAGCGCGACGAGCGGTGATACGCGTACCCAGCGCGGCCGCGCCGAGCGCGCCGATCGCGAGCGCGATCAGGCGGCCTTTCCACGCGGGTTTCGGATTCACGCCGGCGATCTTCATCAGAATTGTCCCGTGCCGAGCAGCCAGACGAGCACCGCGACGACGAGCCCGATCGCGGTGCAGACGGAAAGCTGATGCGGCACGACGCTTGCCCAGCCGGCCGCGACGAACAGCCGGTGCGCGACGAGCGCGGCCGCCGCGCCGATCACGGCGCTCAGCAGCCAGCGCGGGAAATACGCGCCGAACAGCACGTACGAAGGCGCGCCGCGCGAGCCGCAGCCCTCGAGCGGCGCGCATAGCGCGAGCGTCGCGGCGACGCCCGGTAGCGGAAGCGATTTTCGTTGTTTCATCGAGTTCATGCCCGAGCGTTTGACGTGACGGCGATACGCGCGGCCCGCCGGCATCCTGCGGCACCTGACCGTGCGGCTCTTCCTGCGCGCCCGGCGGGGCGCGTCGCTGCGCCGAGGGCTCGGCGGCGGTTGCGGCACTTGCTGATCTTCGTCGGCACTCCTGCGCGTCGATGCATTGCGTGCCGCGCGCGGCACGCCGCAAAAATTCTAACCCAGAGCCGGGGAGGCGCCGCTCGGCGAGCGTGGCGGACGACGTGCGGTTCGGGCCGCTCGACGGCGATGGCTCGGAGGATTGCCGGAGCGGCATCGAGGCGACGTCGAGGCGGTATCGAGGCGGTATCGAGCCGACGTCAAGGCAACGTTGAGGCGACGTCGGTATCGGCGCGACGCGGGTTGTCGGCGCGATCGCGCGAATGCCGTTCGCCGCGCTGCCCGATGGGCGTCGCGGAGAGGCGAAGTGCGGAATGAAGGAGGCTGCGCGGTTCGTTCGTCATCTTTCCCGTTGCGCACTCATTGTCTTCCTATCGGGGGCGCCGCGTCGGTCTGCTGCGATTGCGCGCAATCGCGCGTCGTCCGCGTCGCTTGCTCGGCGCCGAACGCCTTGATCGCACGCTGGTCCTGCTCGGCGTTCGCCGCGAACGCCGAGACGTCTGCAATCGCGCGACGCCTGAAGCCGCGATGCGCGTCCGGGCGCTGATCGAGTCGAAGCGCGCGGTGAGCGGGCGAGCGTCTGGCCGACGGTGACAGCACCGAGCGCGCGCGTCCGCTCGCACCAACCTCACCGGCCGCACCGACCTCACCGGCCGCATCGACCGCACCGACCGCACCGACCGCACCGACCGCACCGACCGCACCGACCGCACCGACCTCACCGACCTCACCGACCTCACCGACCTCACCGACCTCACCGACCTCACCGACCGCACCGACCGCGCCAATCGCGTCGTCACCCGTCGCGTCCGTCGCGTCCGTCGTCGCGCGTCGCCGCCCTGGCGCGCGTTCGCCGCGGATAGCCCGATCGGCCGACGCGCGGGCCGCGGCGTGGACTGCACCCGAATGTTCCGGTAAAGTTGGCCGTCGCGTCGGCCCAGGCTGATTGCCCGCGCAACGTTCGTCCATTCGGGCCCGCACGGCGGTCCGGCCGTTCGCGCTTTCGCCGAACGCATGGTGAGCCGTGCCGTCGGCATCGGCCGACCGGCGTGCGACGGCACTTTCGAGAACCGCTGATGGATGAACTCCTCTCTTACTACGAACGGGAACTGGCGTTCCTGCGCCGCCATGTGCGCGATTTCGCCGAGCGCTATCCGAAGATCGCGAGCCGCATGCAGCTCGCGAGCGGCGCCGACGGCAGCAGCGAGGACCCCCAGGTCGAGCGGTTGTTCGAGTCGTTCGCGCTGACAGGCGCGCGCGCGTCGCAGCACATCGAGGACGATTACTCCGAATTCACGAAGGCGTTCGTCGAGGTGCTGTACCCGCATTATCTGCGCGCGTTTCCGTCGTGCTCGATCGCCGCCTTCGACGTCGATGCGAGCCGCGCGGCGCAGATGTCGGCGGCAGTCGTCGTGCCGCGCGGCACGCAGCTGTACAGCCGGCCCGTCAAGGGCGCGAAGATGTTCTTCCGCACTGCCTACGACGTGACGCTGTCGCCGCTGCAAGTGAGCGCGGCGCGCTTTCACGCGATGCCGCAGGCGCCGATGTCGTTCCGGCTGCCGCCGAACGCGGGCGCGCAAATCTCGCTCACGTTCGCGATCCGTTCGCCGCACGCGTGCGTCGCCGACCTGAAGCTCGACACGGTTCGCCTGTACGTGCGCGGCGAGCCGCTGCTGAGCGCCGCGCTGCGCGACGCGCTGTCGTTGCACGCGGTGCACGCGTATGTCGAATCGGCGCAGAGCGGGCGCTGGGCGGCGCTCGGCCGCGTGCCGTTCTCGGCCGCCGGCGTGTCGCGCGACGACAGCCTGATTCCCTGTCCGGACACCGTGCATCCCGCGTATCCGCTGCTCACGGAGTATTTCGCTTTTCCCGAGAAGTTCGGCTTCTTCGATTGCGATCTGCGTGAGGCCGGGCGGCTCGGCGGACGGCAATTCACGCTCCATTTGCTGCTGAAGGACATCCCGGCCGATTCCGCGAAGGCGAGCGTGCTCGAATCGCTGAGCGCCGAGCACGTGCGGCTCGGATGCACGCCGGTGATCAACCTGTTCGAGACGTCCGGCAAGCTCGGCGCGCAGCCGGGCGCGGCGTCGGGCACGCACATGTATCCGCTCGTCGTCGACAAGCAGAATGCCTACGCGTACGAGGTCTATTCCGTCGACGCGGTGACGCAGGTCGAGGACACGCCGCAGGGCGAGCGGATCACGGCGTTCCGGTCGCTCCATGCGCTGTACCACGGCGGGCACGCGGCGCGGGCGTCGTCGTACTGGCGCATGCGGCGCGACGCGCTGATCGCGAGAAGCGAGCCGGGGCACGAACTGTCGCTCGGCTTCGTCGACGGCGCGCTCGACCCGGTCGCGCCGCCGCCCGGCGTCGACTTCAAGCTCACGTGCAGCAATCGCGACTTGCCGGAGCAACTGCCGCACGGCGCGCCGGGCGGCGATCTGATGATGGAGGGCGGCACGCTCGCGAGCCGGATCAGCCTGCTGCAGCGGCCCACGCGGCCGCTTCGTTTGCGCGACGACCGCGGCGCGCTGTGGCGCCTGATCTCGCAACTGTCGCTGAATTCGCTGCTGCTCGCGGGCGGCGCCGGCGCCGTGCGCGACATGCTGAAGCTTCACGACCTGCAGGAGTCGCCGGCTACCGTCCGGCAGATCGCGGGCATCGTCGACGTGTCGCAAAAACCCGTGACGGCGTGGGTATCCGAGAAGCCGTTCGCGAGCGTCGTGCGAGGGCTCGAGATTCGCATCACGGTCGACGAAGACTGCTTCGCCGGTACGGGCGTCCACACGTTCGCGCAACTGATGGATTGCCTGCTGAGCCAGTACGTCGCGCCGAACGGCTTCACGCAGCTCGTGCTCGTGTCGAGCCGGACGGGCGACGCGCTGTGCCGGCGTGCGCGCCGCTCGGGCGGCGGATTTCTGATCTAGACGCGCGACGCAGCCGCGGCGCACGCGCGGCCGGCTTCGGCGTGCTCAGGCGGCGGCTGCGAGATCCGGCCCGATCGGCTCGGGCGTGACGAGCATGACGCCGCGCGCAGCCGGATCGCCGATCGACGCCGCGAACGTCGGCTGCCGTTCTTCGTTCGCGCGCCAGCCGGCCACAGCGAGCGCGCCGAGCGCGAGTGCCGCGCCGCTTTCTCCGTTCGCGACGCCGAGATGCCGGCAACGTTCGCGGCCGTCGTCGGGCCAGGTTCGCTCGACGACGCCCGCGATTTCGGTGCGGCTGCCGCCGCGCTGGTTGGCGTCGCTCACGAGCCCGCAGCCGGACAGATCGAGCTCGGCCGATGCGGTCTGCGTGCGCGCCGCGTCGAGCAATTGCGCGAGCGTATCGGATTGCGGCTCGGCCGCCGCGTCGCCTGCGGCGCGGGAGCGAGCCGCGACGAGCCGGTGAATGCGCGGCGCGTCCGTCGCATCCGCCGACGCGGGATGCGCGAGCAGCAGCGCGCAGGCGCCTTCGCCCGGAACGCGGCCGTTCGGCCGGTTGTGTCCGTACAGGCTGCCGTTGTCGTCGAGCGCGCGCACGGTCGCGTCGCTCAGTGACGAATCGCACGCGAGCACGACATGGCGCGCATCCGACGGCTGGTGATGGAGCGACACGATCAGTTCGTCGACGATCGTCCATGCCTGCACCGGGTCCGCGATCATGCGGGTCTGCACGCGCTCGACGCCCGGCATCCAGCGTTCGCGCGCGACGTGCGCGTCGAGCCACGCGGCGAGCGTGGCCGCCACCGGCTGCCAGCGCTCGGGCAGCAGCAGATGCAGCTTGAGCGGCTCGGCAACGCGGGATGCGCCGCCCGTCGACAGCACCGCGTGGCGCTCGAGCAACTCGTCGAGCGCGTCGGCGGCGAGCATCAGCGCGCGCCAGTGCTCGTCGTTCAGCGCGGCGCCCGTGCCGGGCGGCAGCAGGCTTTCGTCGAAGTGGTCGAGCGAAACCGACGCCACGCCGCTCGCGAACACGCCCGCGCCGTCCGGGCGGCGCAGCTCGGGGTGCAGGCCGACGGCGGTTTCGTTGCGGGCGGCGTCGTCGGCTTCAGCCGTCGTCGCGCCCGTCGGAAATCTCACGCTGCTATCGAGCAGCGCGAGCGTCCACCTGCGCTGCGCCGCTTCGTCCGCGGCCGGTGCGGCATGGGCGGAGTGCGCGCCATGGGCGGACGCCGCCATGGCGACGGCCTGCGATGCGGCGGCGGGTGCTTCACGCAGCCGGCCGACGGCCTTGCGCGCCCACGCGACGCACGCGGCGAGCAGCGACGGCAGCGCGATGCCGTACACCAGCAGCTCCGTCCCGCTCGGCGGGTGATACGTCGCTTTCCAGTAAACGATCGTCGCGATCCAAACCAGAACGAATACCGCGGCCACGAGGGCCGTCTTGCTCAACCACGCGCGCTGCTTCATGCGATTCCCCGTCGATGCATTCGTCACGCCGCGTCGCCGCCCGTGTTCGACTGGCTCGCGATGAGCGCCGCGCCGCAGGCTGTCCGGTAGCCGTCGCGCGCGACGCCTTCGTTGTCGATGATCATCGTGTCGTCGCCTTCGACGATGTGGTTCGATCCGTGGATCGGACACGAGACCTTGTCGTTGCGTCGCGCGATGCCCTTGCCGTGGATCGCGGACGTCGCGGCCGCCGTCGTGACGGTGCCGCCGTGGCTGTGCTTGTCGCCGAGCACGATGAACGGGCGTGCCATGGTGTGGTCTCCTTCGGGACGCTCGGCGGGCGTGCGTCGAGCGGGTCGGTTTCCGCCCGCGCTCGGCGCGGGCGGGGCCGATTTTACCGGCTAATCACCATTGGCGACGATATCGGAATTTGGCTGGCGGAATTAATTACCTCGGCGGCAATATTTACTGAGCGACATTGGAAATCGTCCCGTTCGCGGCAGTACGAAACATTTTCATTTTGAGATAGCGCCCGGTTGCGCGTTTTTGCTCGGGTTTCGTATCGGTGTCCTATAGCCTAGCGCCGCCGCGTAATTTAAAATAGTGCGCGATAAATGGGGGACTTACCGTCCGGCGGCCTTGGCGGCGGGGCGTGTCCCGGTGATTCGGCAAGCCGGATCGCATCGCGCGCAATCGGGGTTTGGCTACGCTGCATTATCGCGATCGTTCGAGGGTGGTGATCGCGCTGCGCAGTGGTTTTATCCGTTGTCCCGTTTTCGTCGCAACGAGCCATATTCAAAAAATAGTCGAACTCCGAGAGAGCGGGATTCTCATGAGCGTGATCACGCAATTCACGTCGCTTTTCAGCGCTGCCAATTGTCTCTATTCCCTCGACGGCCCGGGCGAGCTCGCGTCGCTGCAGATCGAGCGCTGGGCGGGCCGCGAGACGCTCTCCGAGAATTTCCAATGGGACGTCTACGCGCTCGCCACCGATCCCGGCCTCGACCTCGAGGCGATGCTCGGGCAGCGCGTGACGATCCGCACCGCGCTGCCGCACGGCGCGAGCGCCGTGCGCAGCGGGCTCGTCGCGCAAGCTGAGTGCATCGGCTATGACGCCGGCCTCGCACGCTATTACCTGCAGCTCGTGCCGTGGCTTGCCGCGCTCGCGCACGGGCGCGACGAGCGTACGTTCGTCCGGCAGGGCGTTGCGGACGTGCTCGGCGCGGTGTTCGCGCCGTACGGCGCGATCGCCCGCTGGCGCTTCACGGCGGACGCGAACCAGCGCGTCGCCGAACTCGGCGCGCGCGACTACCGCGTGCAATACCGCACCCATACGCATTTCGATTTCGTTCGGCACGTGCTGGCCGAAGCGGGGCTCGGCTTTTGCTTCGTCGAAGACGCGGATGCGCCGGCCGGCCACGCGATGCTGATTTTCGACGACAGCACGCAACTGCCCGAGGACGAGACGTCCGCGCGCGCGGGCGGCGTGCCGCAGCGCCTGAGCGGGACGGCGACGGAACCGGACGACGTGATCGTCGGCATCGGGCAGTCGCTGTCGCTGAGCGCGGATCGCGTCACGCTGATCAGCAGCGATTACCGCAGCAACCAGTCGACGAGCGCGACGGCGAGCCTCGGCAATCCGGCCGGATCGCGCGAGCTGTACGACGACGTCGGGCCCGAAGCGTTCGACAGCCTGCGCGAAGCCGAAGACACCGCGCGCCGGCACGCGGAGGCGATCGTTTCCGCGGCGCGCTTCTGGACGGGCTACAGCACGTTGCGCACCGCGCGCGTCGGCCGCGCGCTGCGCATCGCGGGCGCGACGTGGCGCATGCCGCGCGGCGGCGCGCAAGCGCCGGATGCGTTCGTGCTCACCCGCATCGACGAGGTCGGCGTCAACAATCTGCCCGCGACCGTGATGGAGCGCGTCGAGCGCGGCCTCGGCCCGCTGCCGCTCGCGGATCTCGACGCGCGCGTGCTCGGCCAGGCGAAGGCGGGCGGCTACGCGAACCGGTTCGACGCCGTGCCGCGCGAGCAGGCGTGGCGCCCGACACTCGACGACGGCACCGGCCAGCGGCTGAATCCGGCGCCGACGGCGCTCGGCGCGCAGACGGCGATCGTCGTCGGGCCGCAGGGCGAGCCGCGGCCGGGGGCGACGGGGCCGGTCCACACCGATGCGCAGGGCCGGCTGCGGCTGCGCTATCACTGGCAGGCGGACGGCGATTCGGGCACGTACCCGACGCGCGCGATGCAGCGCCTCGCGAGCCAGGGGCACGGGTTGCAGCAGACGCAGCGGATCGGCCACGAGGTGCTCGTGCAGTTCGTCAACGGGCTCGTGCATCGGCCGATCGTGCTCGGCGGGCTGTTCAACGGGCGCGGCGAAGGCGGCGAGGCGCCGACGCCGGGCGGCGAAGCGGGGCAGCCGCTCGACGAATCGGTGTATGCGCAGGCGGGCGATCACGCGACGAGCGCGCAAGGCAATCTCGCGGGCGGCCACAGCCCCGCGTGGCACGGCGCGGGCGGCGGCGCGAAGCGCCACCGTCACGCCGGCGCGCTGTCCGGCTTCAAGAGCCAGGGCTTCGACGGCCAGGGCCACAACCAGCTCGTCGCGGACGATACCGACCGCATGGGCCGCATGCAGATGGCGACGACGCACGCGGCGACGCAGCTCAACATCGGCCACCTGCGCCATCAGGCCGACAACTATCTCGGCAGCTTTCGCGGGCAGGGCGTCGAGCTGCGTTCGGACGCATACGGCGCGTTGCGCGGCGCGCGCGGCATGCTGATCTCCAGCTATGCGCCGACGGGGCCGTCGCAACCGGCGGGCGACGTGTCGGCGCTGCAGTCGCTGCTCGGCCAGCAGGCGACGCTCGCGAAGCTTCTCGACCAGGCGGCCGATACGCACAAGACCCTGCCGTTCGCCGCGCAGCGCGGCGCGCAGCAGGCCGGGCAATCGTCGATGAACGACGCCGCCGCGCCGCTCGACGCGCTCAAGAAGAGCCTCGCGACGACGGTCGGCGCGGACGGCTACGCGCAAGCGGCGGCCGACGCGTCGAGCCGCTCGGCGGGCGACGCGCTGCCCCATACGGGCGACGCGGTGCTCGGGATCGAAGCGAAGGGCGGCCACGGATTGCTCGCCGGCCAGTCGCTGCAATGGGCGGCGGGCGAGACGCTGACGGTCGGCAGCGGCAACGACACGAACCTCGCGGTCGGTCGGACGCTGCGCATCCACAGCGGGCAGGGGATCGGCTGGCTTGCCGGCGCGAGCGCGGCGAGCGGCGTCGGCATGAGCGTGATCTCCGGCAAGGACGATCTGACGCTGCAGGCGCAGCATGACGCGATCGCGCTGCGCGCGTGCGACGACCTGAACGTGGCGTCCGTCGGCGCGGACGTCGAGATCGCGGCGAGGCAGACCGTGCACCTCGCGGTCAGCGGCGGCGCGCATCTGACGATCGAAGGCGGCAACGTCACGTTCGGCTGCCCGGGCTCGCTCGTCGTGCACGCGGCGCAGCATACGTTCGTCGGCCCGGATCAACTGGATGCCGCGCTGCCGCAGTTTCCCGAGAAGGTGTGCGTCGAGTGCCTGAAGCACGCGATGCAGTCGGGCAGCGCGCTGGCCGGCAAGGCGGTTTGAGCATGACGGCCGAGATATTCGACTGGATCGATCCGTACCCGGCGGGCGCGTTGCCGCGCCTGCGGCAAGTGCTCGACGCGCCGTCGGCCGAGGGGCGCTGGTATGCGCTCGTCGACATGGGTTTCTCGCCGTCGCTGCGCGATGCGCTCGCGGCGCTGAATCCGAACGGCACGGTCGTCGCGCTTTACGAAGGCGTCTACGACGGCGAAGGTCTGGTGGAAATCTCGCCTTGCCTGATGCCGCTGCCGGACGACGCGCAGCCGCGCGAAGAAGTGTGCGCAGGCTTGCTGCGCGAGACCGACGGCCGGCCGATGTTGAGCTTGCTGCGCGCCGCGCACGGCGTCGATGCGCTCGCCGCGCATTTGCGCGGGCAGATGGAGGCGCGCGCCGAAGACGACGAAGCGTTTCTCGTGCGGCTCGCGGATACGCGCTGCGTGCCCGCGTGGGCGGGCGTGCTGACGCAGGCGCAGCGCAATCGCTTTTTTGCGGGCATCGATGCGTGGTGGCTGTTCGATCGCGCGGCGTCGCTCGTCGAGCTCGATGTCGCGCCGGTTGGCGGCGAGATCGCGTCCGACGGCGGCGACGTCGAGCCGTATCGCCTCGACGCCGATCAGATCGCGGCGCTCAGGCAGGCGTCGAAGATCGACACGCTGATTTTTCACGTGCGGCAGCGGCCGGAAAGCTTCGGGCGGCTCACGGCGACGCCTTCGCAGGCTCATGCGTGCGTGAGCGAAGCGTGGGCGAAGGAAGGCGTGCCGCCGTCGGCCGGCGCGCGGGCGGCGCTCGATGCGCTCGAGGCGGCGGGATGGCTCGTGCCGCCGGTCGAAGCGTCGGCGTAGTCGGGGTGGGTGAATCGTGAGGCGGAGCGAGAGGTCGGGAGGGCGAGGAGCGGTGCGGTCGTTCATGCGAGCCCGGATTCGACGTGTGACATCGGTGGCGCTTGGGCGTCGGTCGATGGATGCGGTTGCCCTGTTGTTGCTCTTGCTGGCGCTGTTGGGGAGTGTCGCGGCTTGCTCGCGTGCGGGGAGCGATGCGTCGCTGGAGGCGGGAGGGAAAGGCGAGGCCGTGTCGCAGGCGGATGACGACATGATGAGCCTGAAGCTGAACGCGTTGAACTACACGGAAATCCCCATTGGTCGGTTTTATGTCGATGGCACCTGGGGAGGTAATGTTCGGTCGCGTATTGGAAGCGGTGGAAGGCGAATTATCTGTTGCGTATCGTTGCCCAACAAATGGCGTCCCGGGCTGACTGTGACTGTCGAATGGCGCAACGACGAGATGTTCGCGAAAGATCCGAATTCGATAGCGGGTCGCGTGGTGCCGGTCGAGAAGTACGAGTACTTTTCCGACGGATTCTTGTGGGTGCTGTTTTTACCGGAGGACCGGATCAAGGTGTACGCGTCGCAATGGATGCCCGGCTTTCCGGGGTTCCCGGAAGGGCTGCAAGCGCCGAACGAGGCGTGTCCGGGCCACTTCACGCTGAGGAACGATGATCCGCGCTGCCCTCATCCGGATAAGAGAATCAAGTCATGAATTTGCACTTTGGCCCGATGAAGGTTTTTATTAGATTGACCATATTCCTGATTGTGTTTCTGGCCGGCGCGGGTTGCTCGCGGGCGACAGATCGAACGTCAGTCGACGAGGGGGAGGAGGCGCTCTCACAGTCAGGGGGCGATGCGATGAGTTTGAAATTGAATGCGCTTAACTATACCGATATCCCAATAGGTACGTTTTACGTAGATGGTACGTGGGGCAGCACAGTCGCATCGCGCATAGGGAGCGGTGGGGGACGAGTTATATGCTGTGTATCTTTACCAACTAAATGGCGTCCTGGGCTGACGGTAACGGTGCAATGGCAAGATGACAATCTGTACAAAAAAGCCACAAATGCGATGGCGAGCCGGGTGATACCGGTTGAGAAATACGATTACTTCTCCGACGGATTCCTGTGGGTGCTGTTTTTTCCGAACGACAAGATCAAGGTGTATGCGTCGCAATGGATGCCCGGCTTTCCGGGGTTCCCGGAAGGGCTGCAAGCGCCGAACGAGGCGTGTCCGGGCCACTTCACGCTGAGGAACGACGACCCGCGTTGCTCTCATCCGGATAAGAGAATTAAGTCATGAATTTGCACTTTGGCCCAATGAAGACTTTTATCAGATTGACCATATTCCTGATTGTGTTTCTGGCCGGCGCGGGTTGCTCGCGCGCAACAGACAGGGCAGCCGTTCCCCTCGCTACGGAACGTGAAGATGTCACTCAGTCGGAAGACGACATGATGAGTTTGAAGTTGAATGCGCTTAACTATACCGAGATTCCAATCGGCAGATTTTATGTCGATGGGACGTGGGGAGGGAATGTCCCATCTCGAATTGGTAGTGGTGGTGGCAGAATTTTTTGTTGCGTTTCCTTGCCGAATAAATGGCGCCCTGGGCTGACTGTCACAGTCGAGTGGCGCAATGACGATATGTTTAAAAAAGATCCTAAGTCGATAGCAGGTCGTGTTGTACCTGTCGAAAAATACGAGTATTTTTCGGATGGATTTTTATGGGTATTATTTTTTCCGGGCGATAGAATTAAAGTATATGCATCACAGTGGATGCCTGGATTTTCTGGTTTCCCGGAGGGGTTACAGGCGCCAAATGAGGCTTGCCCGGGAAATTTCACGATACTGAACAGTGATCCACGTTGTCCGATTCCCGATAAAAGGATCAAGCCATGAGCATTCGTTTCGCTTCTGTCGAGCGTCCTGATGCTAATGTCGTCACGAAGGAAGAGCAGGACGCGATTCTGCGCAGACTCCAATCTGACGATGGCATGAGTTGCTGCAAGACACTGCACGTTGGGATTTTTTTTGATGGCACACGCAATAATGCGGATCGTGACAGAACCGGGCAAAAGCATAGCAATGTGGCTCGTCTGAGTGATACTTTTCCTGCCGACAGATATCACTATCGCATCTACGTTGCAGGAGTCGGTACTCCTTTTACTGACCAGATCGGCGATTACGGTGTCGGATTGCAAGCGGCGGCAGGTGCGGCAGCGGGATGGGCAGGGGAAGGGCGTATCAATTGGGCACTTTTGCAAATTCACAACGCATTACATACCTACGTTTACGGTAACTCGTTAACCGTGGCGTTAGGAAAAAAGGATAAGGAAATCGTAAAATCGATGAGCCTCGACATGAATTTCAAGGGCATCGATCTTGGCGGCACACCACCTAAACCGGGAAGCGCAGGCGACATCAAATTGCGCGCGAATTCTGGTGTGGGGGCGCTCAAGCTGATTGCTGCCGAGCAGAATGGCGTCGAATTGACTTGGGATTGGGATTCGAATTGGGCGCAGCTCAAGGACGAGTTGGATTCGTCGAAGTGGAATGCAGCCGTGCAAGATTGGGACAGCAAGCGCCGCAAGGTATTGCTGGATCGTCGTACCCAGTTAAAAGAGCGCATCGGTGATCTGCTGGTCAAAGGAAAGCCGAAGCTGCAACGCATTCGGCTGTACGTATTCGGATTTTCGCGCGGCGCAGCGGAGGCGCGCACTTTTTCGAATTGGCTTGCTGACGCACTCGATCCCGATTTCAGTTTGTGCGGGGTGCCGGTTTCATACGATTTTCTCGGCATCTTTGATACGGTCGCATCGGTTGGCATCGCTCAGAGCGCCGCTGCAACCTTGTTCGACGGACATGGGGGATGGGGGCGCAAGGAATTGATGGCCGTGCCTTACTACGTGCGCCGTTGTGTGCACATGGTGGCCGCACATGAACCTCGTGGATCATTTCCACTCGATCTTATCGATTGTTCGATGGACGGCCGTGAGGAGATCGTCTACCCGGGCGTTCACTCGGACGTCGGCGGCGGCTATGGGCCAGGCGAACAGGGGCGCGGTCAGGACGATGCCGACAAACTTTCGCAAGTCCCGCTGCTTGATATGTACCGGGAAGCACGTAAGGCAGGTGTGCCTTTGGATATCCAGGGACCAGGTATCGGCGCGGACGTCACCGCTTCATTCAAGATTTCAGCAGGACTAAAACAATCTTTCGAAGCCTACGTAAAAGCGAGCGAGAACTACTACTACGAGAAGGACCACGGCACTCCTGGCCTGATGCGCTGCCATTACGGCTTGTATCTTCGTTGGCGCAAGATGCGGCTCAAGGACATGCGCGCGCAGCCGAGCTTCAAGGCTGCGCAGGCAAGCTACCCGCAAGATGCAGCGGATTTGGACAGCGCGAATGCGGAGTTGAAGGAGGAATGGGACGATCTGCTGGAGGTCGAGAAAGCCGGCGGCCCGACGGTCACCCGATACGTGAAGAAGTTTGTTACGAAATGGGCCAGCGAGAATCCGAAAACAGCCGCTGTTGTCTCCACGTCACTACTTCCGGCCGCGGCCGCTGCTGAAGTTTTCATTCCGGGGGCCACCCCTGCGACCGTGCTATTCGGCGACAAAGTGGTCAAATTGGTGCAAGCCCAACTCAATGAGAAGTGGGAGCAGTGGCAACAAGTTCGCAGCGACTGGAACATGGACCCTCCCGAAGCGCCGATCAGCGTGCTGTACGACAACTACATGCACGATTCGCGCTCTTGGTTCAAGCCGCTGGGCGACGACGACGACGTGTGGAACCATAAGCAGATTCAGGAGATTAAGGCCAAGCAAGCCGACTTCGAACGTGCGCACGCTGCCTGGAAAAAACGTGTAGAAACGGGCATGCCCGGCCCGTGGCAGATTACGCAAGCGATGGGCGTGGGTTCCACGGGATTGGGGCCCGTCGGTGGGCTTCCGCCCGAGCCCGAGCCCCGCTCCCCCCTCACCGCGCCGCAAGCGGACCTGCTGAAGCGCTACGACGCCGCGATGCAGTCGGCCAAGCAGGCGCGCGCCGCGAAGGACCCGAGCGCGCCGACGGACAGCGCCGTGCTCACCGACCCGAAGGTGACGGGCGGCCTCGCGCTGCAAACGAGCGGCCGCGAGTTCTATTTCCTGTGGGGCTTCCTGCGCTGGCGGACCGTGTTCGTGAACGGCGTGCGCTGGGATCAGCCGCGCGTGCCGACGATGCAGGAGGAAATGGAGGGCATGCGGATGCAGATGCAACGCCAGGTCGACATGAAGGGCATCGGCGTGCTGTTCCAATGAACGAACGCATGCGAATGGTCGGCGACCGCGCGCCGGGCGAAGCCAGCGCAATGACGCGCATCGAACGCAATCGCCGAGCGCGAACGCACACGAGTACCGGGAACTGACATGGATTTAGTCGCAGCATTGACGGGCTATTCGCAAACGACTCGCCACATCCGGATCGATACCGCGATGCCGGGCGCGTTCGTCGTCGAACGCTTCCACGGGCGCGAGGGCGTCGACGAATCGTTCCGCTTCGAGATCGACGTGCTGTCGAGCGAGCCGTATCTCGACCTGACGCCGCTCATCGGCCACGCGGCGCGGCTGCGGATTGCGACGGGCGCGGGCGAGCGAAGCTGGAACGGTTACGTCACGCATGCGGCATACGCGGACAGCGACGGCGAGATCACGCGCTATCGCATCACGATGGAGTCGTGGCTCGCGCTGCTGCGCCTGCGCCGCAATTGCCTGTATTTCGTCGACGTCGATACGAAGGACATCTGCGAGCGTGTGTTCGGCGACTATCCGGAAGCGCATCGGCGCTACGAGCTGAAGGAGCCGCTGCGCAAGTTCAGCCTGCGCGGCCAGTATCGCGAGACCGACGACGCGTTCGTGCTGCGCCAGCTCGCCGAAGCGGGCCTGTCGCTGCGGATCGAGCATGCGCAGGACGCGGGCAAGGACGCGTCGGGCGACCACACGGTCGTCGTGTTCGATCGTCGCGCCGAGTTCCCGCGCGGCAGCGCGATTGCGTACCGCCATCAGGACGTCGGCGATCCGGACGGCGTGATCACGCAATTCTCCGAGCGCCATCAGATGGTGCCGGACCGTGTCGTCGCGACGAGCTGGAAGGCGGACGAATTGCTCGCGCTCGCCGGGCACGCGCAGCGGCAGCCCGATGACAAGGCGCCGGTGCTGCCCGTGCGCGAAATCTACGACGGCCAGCGCGCCGGCCGCTTCGAGACGATCGACGACGCGCAGCGCTTCGCCGAGCAGCGGCTCGACGCGCTGTGCCTGCCGAAGCTGATTCATTACGGAGCGGGATCGTCGCGCACGCTCGAGATCGGCAAGGTCCACACGCTCACCGGCTATCTGGGCAAGGCGATCACGTTCGTGCCGCTGTCGATCGAGCACGAGGCGGTCAACAATCTCGGCGCAGACATCGGCGCGCTGCTCGGGCGCGGCGAGCTCGACAAGGGGCTGTACCGCAACCGCTTCGTCGCGGTGCCGGAGGGCACGGCGATCGTGCCGCCATATCGTGAACGGCCGACCGTGCACGGCGTGCAGACGGCGATCGTCGTCGGCGAATCCGGCAGCCGCGTCAGCAGCACGCGCGATCATCAGGTGCGCGTGCAATTTCCGTGGATGCGCGGCGCCGCGCCGCTGCCGGGCGGCCTGACCGACACCGCGAGCCGCTCGAACCCGGCGGGGCATGCGCCGGGCGACCATCGGTCGGGCGTGCTCGTGCGCGTCGCGGAATCATCGGCCGGGCCGAATTTCGGGCATGCGTTCACGCCGCGCGTCGGTGCGGAAGTCGTGATCGGTTTCGAATCGGGCAACATCGACATGCCCGTCGTGCTCGGGCAGGTCTACGGCGGACGCGTGCAGCCGCCGTTCGCGGCGGGCGAAGGCAGCGACGCGAATCATCCGGGCACGCTCACGGGCCTGCAGACGCAGACGCTCGACGGCCAGTCCGGCAGCCGCTGGGTGATGGACGACGCCGCAGGGCAACTGCGGCACGAGCTGAGCAACTCGACCGCGAACAGCCGCCTCGCGCAGGGCTATCTGATCGAGCAGCAGGGCTCGGTGCGCGGCGCGTATCGCGGCGAAGGGTTCGAGCTCGCGACGCAGGGGTGGGGCGTCGTGCGCGCGGGCGAAGGCGTGCTCGTGTCGAGCACCGCGCGGCGGCTCGCTACGTCGACGCAAATGGACGTCGCGCAAAGCGTCGGGCAATTGAAGCAGGCGGTGCAGACCGCGCAGGGCATGAGCGAAACCGCTGCCGCCGCGCACGCGCGCGAATTGGCCGCCAATGCCGCGCAAGCGGATTTCCTGAAGGCGATCGATTCCGCGCAAGACGGCAAGTACACGGGCGCGGTCAACGGGCAGAGCGCGACGAAGGCGAGCGGCTCGCAGCGCGACGGCGGCGATCCGGTCGAGCGCTTCGCCGTGCCGGCGGTGCTGATGGAGTCGCCGGAGAACATCGTGCTGACGACGCCGCACAGCGCGGCGTCGTATGCGGCGCAGCACGTGCATCTGACCGCGCAGGGCGATGCGCACGTGGCGGCCGCCGCGACGGTCGCGGCCGCGTCGGGCGATGCCGTGAGCCTCTACAGCGCCGCGGGCGGGTTGAAGGCGATCGCGAGCGACGGGCCGGTGAGCGTCGAGGCGCACACGTCGACGATGGAGATTCTCGCGGACCAGTCGGTGCGCATCGTATCGACCGACAACCGCGTCGACGTGCTCGCGAAGGATGCGATCGTGCTGCAGCAGGGGCCGAACCGGATCACGCTGAAGGGCGGCGACATCACGGTCGAGACGCCGGGGCAGTTCCTCGTGAAGTCGGGCGCGCATCCGTTTCCGGGGCCTGCGTCGGAGAGCGTGTCGCTGCCGCCGCTGCCGATTCCCGCGCCGCTCGCGCTGTTCGACGAACAGATTCGCTTCGTCAACGAAAACGGCGAGCCGCTCGGCAACGTCGCGTACAAGCTGAAGCTCGCCGATGGCTCGACCGTGTCGGGCGTCACTGACGACAACGGGAGAACCGAGCGCGTGTCGACGGACGGACCGACGTCGATTCAGTCGGCGACGCTCACGCCGACGCAGGTCGTCGACTGCTGCGGGAGAACGTCGGATGTGCCGCCGCCGTCGGTGAAGGTCGACATCAAGGGAATCGGGACCAACAACATGCTGGTGGGCAGTTCGGAGAAATCGGTCACGGTCAAGGGCGAGAGCCGGCCGCTGACCGAGGGCGAGATCGAGATGGCGAAAACCGTGTTCCAGGACAGCATCGATTACAGCGCGGTGCGCGTGCACAAGGGCAGCTATTTCTGGTTCAACTTGCAGAGCAAGCATACGGCCGTGACGCCGAACAACAACATGTATTTCCTCGAGGAGGATTTCGAGGAAGATTTTTCAGTCTCCAAGAAAGATGGGCCTTCCAAATTCGGTTGGTTCATGCACGAGATGACGCACGTCTGGCAACATCAGCGAGGATATGCGGTGCGCTGGCATGCGCTAACGGTCACGATTCGAGGACAGGGGGCATACGAATACAAAATCGAACCCGGCCAAGTATTTAGCGATTTCAACATGGAGCAGCAAGGCAATATTGTGGCGGATTACTATGCGCTCATCGTTATGGACAGCTACGTCGATGTATTTTCCGCTACGCCTGGCAGTAAGAATCAAATGAGACAGGTTATTGCTCCTTTTTTACAGGATCCGAAGGATGCGTCGAATCTTCCGAAATAGCGTTATATTCGTATTGTCGATCTGTTGCATTTCATATGCTGCGGCGATGTCGAAGGGGCCGATTCGTATCGCACTGAAGCGAATCAATGGAAAGCCGGTAGCTTGTATTCCTGCAGACGATAACGGAGGCGGGCAATCGGTACGTCTCTACGTCGCGGGAATCAGTAGGGCGACAGGGCCAACTACTCCGGCCGTGATCTATTGGGGCATCAAAGCGTCGGACGACGAGCAGCCCGTCTATTTGAAACGCGGCGAATGCATTGTGTACGGCCAGACGATGCCAGGGATGACATTGAAGACGCCGCCGAGGTCATTCGATGTCGACAAGTGGTACAACTTCTCGGTCATCACGTCCGACGAACACGGGACCACGATATACAGGGGCGGGTTCTGCGTGCGCCCGACGCCGGACGGCGGCGGGCGCGTCGTGTTGCCCGAGGAGGATCAGGATCCGTGCCCGAGCGGAAAATAGCCGCATGAGCGTCTCTCTGAACCCAGCGCCAGCAGTGGTGGGGCATATACGGATACGAGTCGCTCGGCGTCACGTGGATTTCTTGCGTGGTTTAGCGATCCGACGT
Source organism: Burkholderia savannae (assembly GCF_001524445.2). NCBI lineage: Bacteria > Pseudomonadati > Pseudomonadota > Betaproteobacteria > Burkholderiales > Burkholderiaceae > Burkholderia > Burkholderia savannae. The sequence continues at coordinate 2,312,726 of NZ_CP013417.1, read as the reverse complement.
CGCGTCAGCAGGGCTTGTACGCGCCGCGTTCGCATCCACGTCGCCATCGGAAGCAAGCCATCACGTCGCCGATCGGTCGCTCATGTCGACAAACCCTTGAGCATGCATAGAGTTCTTCTGGAATGCTTGATGGGTATTGTGTCGTGCGCCGATTTTGCGTCGGCTATGGCAATGTCAAAAGGCCCGATTAGGCTCGATGTCATGCGGATCGATGGAAAGCCGGCTGCTTGCCTTCCGAGGCGAGATGAAGATGGGAAATCCGAAATGCGGCTTGGCTTCATCGGAGTGAGCAGAGCGACAGGACCTGTCAGTCCAGATGGTCGTCTACCGGCAGGCCGGAGTGCCGGCCAACGCTCCTCCCGTGTATCTGAAGCGCGGCGATTGCATCGTTTACGGTCAATCGATTCCCGGGGCAACGGTGCCGACGCCACCGAAGCGGTTCGATATCGGTAAGTGGTGCAACTTCGCGGTCGTGCCCGGAGGGAAGGCTGAGGGGCCCATATATAGAGGAGCCTTCTGCATATCCGGGAAGCAGGGCGATGGTGGGCGCGTCGTGTTGTGTTCTGAAAATAAGGATTCGTGCTCGAACGGAAGATGACGGTGTGCGCATCGGCCGGATATGCAACTCATGATATTCGATAACGTTGCATGCCCCACGCGTTCGATGCTGACTCCGCGTTGCGGGTGCGTGGATGTGGCGAGCCGTGCGCGCCGTCCCGATGAAGGCATCGAACATTTGCATGTTGAACGGACTATCGATGAATTTCCGCACCCACGTCTCTCGCTTCCTGCAGTGGCCCGCATTGCTTCGTTCGCGTGTGTCCGCACGCGCGTTCGTTCGCGGGGCAACGGCGCACGAGCGCGCCGTGGATAGCGAGCGCCGCGAACGGCGAGCAATGCGGACATCATGCGCGTCGGCAGCCGAGGAGACGAGCGCGCATACGCGCAGCGACGAACAACCCGTGCCCCGAGTCGCAAGAGCACGTGGCGTCGCGCCCCAATACATGAACCCGGCCCCGCGGATCGTCGCGCGCCCGGCCCACTGAACGGACAAGCCATGTCGATCCCAACTGACGTTCTGCAAGCACTCTTCGGCGGCTGGTCGCAGCACGACCGTTTCCTCTGGATCACGACGCCGCTCGGCGCGAACGCGCTCGTCGCGGAGAGCCTGCACGGCTGGGAAGCGCTCGATCACGGCGGCTTCCGTTTCCAGCTCACCGCGCTCGCCGAGAACCCGTCGCTGCCGCTCGCGCAATTGATCGGCGCGCCGATCCTGATCGAGTGGCAGGCGGCGCAAGGGCGCGATGCGCGCCGGCCGTTTCACGGCCACGTGATCGCCGCCGAACTGATCGGCTACAACGGCGGCCTCGCGCGCATGCGGCTCGTCGTCGAGCCGTGGCTCGCGCTGCTGCGCCAGCGCATCGACAGTTACAACTATCTGAACGCGAGCGTCGTCGAGATCAGTGAACAGGTGTTCCGCCGTTACACGCGCGGCGCGATCGCGCCTGCATGGCGGTGGGCGCTCGCCGATGCGACGAAGTACCCGAAGCGCAGCCTGACCGCGCAGGCTGGCGAATCCGATTTCGCCTTACTCGAGCGGCTCTGGGCCGAGGAAGGCATCTTCTACTGGTTCGAGCACGAGGGCGATCCGCGCGCGTCGAGCCTCGGCAAGCACACGCTCGTGCTTGCCGATTCGAACCAGCGTTTCGCGCCCGACGAACCCGAGATCGTCGGCTTCCACCAGACGAGTGACGACGATCCGCAAGGCTGCATCCAGCACTTCATGCATGCGCGGCGCTGGCGGATCGGCAGCGTCGCGCGCGCGAGCTGGGATCATCGCAGCCTGTCGACGCGGCCGACGGGCGCGCGCGCGAGCGGCGCGGTCGTGCCGGGCGAGGATCGCGACGTCGCCGGCCCGTATGCGTTCCAGACGGGCGCGATCGGCGATCGGCGCGCGCAGCAGCAACTCGACGCGCAACGCGTGGCCGCGCTGCAAAGCGAAGGCCGCAGCACGCGGCGCGATCTGCGCCCGGGGCTGCGTTTCGCGATCGCGCATCATCCGACGCTCGGCGCGTCGGACGCGCTCGTCTGCCTGCGGGTCGAGCATTCGGCGCACGCGAACGTCGATGCGACGGTGCGCAGCGCGATCGAACAACGTCTCGGCACGATCCCTTCGATGACCGGCGCCGCGCCCGCGCCCGCGCCCGCGCCCGCGCCGCACGGCGCGGCGAACGCGCTGCACGCGGCGCTTGGCGTCGACACGCATCATGGCGGACAGCTGACGCTCGATGACGCCGTTTATCGCAATCGCTTCGTCGCGCTGCCCGTCGAGCAGGCATACCGGCCGCTTGCCGCATCCGGGCACGGCGCGCGCGCGCATCCCGTCGCCGTGATGCCGGGCGCTCAGACGACGATCGTCGTGGGCTCGGGCGATCCCGTTCACACCGATCGGGATCACCGGATACGGATTCAGCATCACGCGCAGCGCGGCCAGCAAGCGGCGAGCCGCGAGGACCATCCGCATGCGGCGAACGCGCCGGCGGACCGGAGCGCCGGCACGTGGACGCGCGTGCTGACGCCTGTCGGCGGCGACAACTGGGGCGGCGTGAGCGTGCCGCGCATCGGGCAGGAAGTGTGGACCGAGTGGCTCGAAGGCCAGCCCGATCGACCGGTCGCAGTGGCCGCGCTCTACAACGGTCAGGGCAACGCCGACGCGCAGCACAACGCGCAAGCGGGCGGCCCGAGCGGGAGCACCGGCAACGCGGCCGCGTGGTTTGCGGGCAATACGCATGCGGCCGTGCTGACGGGCTTCAAGACCCAGGACATGAGCATGAGCCAGCAAGGCACGGGCGGCTACCGGCAGTTCATGCTCGATGACACCGCGGGCCAATCGAGCGCGCGCCTGTACACGACCGATCGCAATAGCGGCCTCACGCTTGGGCACATCAAGCAGACCCAGGACAACCAGCGCCAGGCCGATCGCGGCTACGGCGCGGAACTCGCGACGGATGCGGCCGGCGCGCTGCGCGGCGGCGCGGGGCTTTTGATCAGCACGGCGCCCGGCGTGAGCCAGATGGACGCGAGCGCGCCGAGCCAGGTGCTCGCGCAACATCGGCAGACATTGCAAAGCCTCGCGGAGCTTGCGCAGAAGCATGGAGCCGAGCCGGGCAACGGTACGGCAGTGCAGGCGCCGAGCGCAGCGGATACGCCGCCTGCGTCGACGGGCAACGCGGGCAACGCGGGCGGCGCGGCGGGCAAGTCGTTGCCGGCCGTCGAGGGCGTCGAGCGGAGCCGCGAGGCGATCGGCGTGACGCGCGAGGGCAGCGGTGGCGGCGATGCGACGGGCGGCGGGAGCGGCAGCGCAATCGCATGGAGCAAGCCGCATCTCGTCGCGCACGGCGAGGCTGGGCTCGTTGCGATGTCGGCGAAGAGCCACGTGTGGGTGTCGGGCGCCGAAACTGTGCTGAGCGCCGGACAGGACGTGCAGTTGACGGCGAAGGGCAAGACGAGCGTTGTCGCGAATCATGGCGTTTCGCTGTATACGCAAGGCGCTGCGGGCGGCGGGCGGCCGGTGGCGGGGCAAGGCATCGCGTTGCATGCGGCGACGGGCTCGGTGAGCGTCCAGGCGCAGAACGCGGGCAAGCTGAGCGCGAGCGCGCAGAAGGCCGTGACGGTCGCGAGCGCGCAGGGCAGCGCTTCCGTGCAGGCGCAGCAGCGTGTGTTGCTGACCGCGGCGAAGGCTTATCTGAAGATGGAAGGCAACGACATCGTGGTCGGCGCACCGGGACGCGCGGATTTCAAGGCGGCGGCGCATCAGTTGACGGGGCCGAAGAGTGCGAGTGCTCAGAATGCGTTGGGCAAGGGTGCGTCGAAGGACTGTCCGCAGACGATGAGCGACATGGTTTCTTCCAGTGCCGCATTCGCGGATCTATAAGTCATGGTTCGAGAACAGATGCTTTCAGAGCCGCGAGCGAGCGACGCGATTGCGGGCCGCGAATCGGCTTCGCCCGAGGACGCGCTGTTGGGGCAACTGCAGCAGCGATGCGCGGCGCAAGGCGGCGCCACGCGCATCGTGTTGCTGATCGGGCCGGCGATGCTTCAGGAGGCGGACTCCGAAGTATCGAAGGCGCTGCGCGCAGATGGCGCACATTCGACGCTCGACGTGCAACTGCGTCCGGGGCAGATTGATTCGGATTATTGGCCGTCATTGGTCGAGCTGGATTTCATGCGTCAGCATTCGATCGACGCGTGTCGCATCGCACTGCGAGCGGCCTTGGAGGATTGGCGGCCGGGTGCGCTGGCCGAGGGGCGAGGCCATCGTATCGGCGCGCTGTTGTTCGGCGATGCGTCATTGGCGGAAATCGCGCATCACATCGCGAACGTGGCGATTCAGCAGCGTTCCGATCGACCGGGGCAGAGACTGCTGGCGTTGGCCGACCCGGCGGCTTTCGAGGGCGTATGGCGGGTGTGTCGCGACGATCAACGTTGCCGCCTGCTGGGCCCCATTGCCAGATGGTGCACCGTGGATCGCTGGGGACAACTGACGGATCACGCATGCGCGATTGCGGGCGAGCGCGCTCCGGCGCGAGGCCGCTTCGTCGGGTTCGACGACGCGCAGTGGATGGCGTTGTCCGATGTCAGGCCGATCAATCGCGCGTGGATGCGCATGCGCGCGGACGGCGGTGTCGTTCGACGTGAAGACTTCGCCCGCATGCCGGACAGTTTGCTTCGTGCGCGGCGATATGGCTTGAGCGATCCGGCCGATCTGGAATTGTTCGCGTTTCACGCACTCGAGTCGGGGCCGGACTTCGATTTGCATCCGTTGATGCAGACGTTGCTGCGCGCGCGTCCGGAGGACGTCTACTACAGTCGCGCCGTCGCCGAGCTGGACGACGCGCAGTGGGACGAGATTCGCGAGGCTCGCCGAGCCGCGCCCATCAATTGATCAAGGAATGAAAAATGGCGGGAAGCGACGATCGGTGCGACGTTTGCAAGCTTCAGGGGTTGGCGGTCTACCCGTCGCGCTATGCGGTGGTGCCGAAATCGTTCGGCGCGCCGGCACTCGGTTCGTTCGACGATAAGAGCGTCACGGGTGTGGCGTTGACGCAAGGCAAGTACGGCTTGCGCCAACTGCGCGAGGGTTTCGTCTATCTGTTCTACGAACTGGGCGCTCGCGGTGCGTACTATTGGGAAGTGTATTCGGTTGCACCGGATGGCTCGTTGTGGAAGCAACTGGATACCGCGAGCGCGAAAAGAATCGATGCGCCGCAAGCATGTCGACGCACAGGGCACAGCGCGTCGCGCCTCCAATATCTCGTCATCGAAAAGCCGCATCAGTGCGGCAACGTCTGGGTCGCGTTCAGCGAATGGCCGTGGAGTCGGGACACCGTCAAACGCTACGGCGCGCGGGATGCGCAGGCGGCGAGCCTGCGCAAAAAGCGCATGCAGCTCATCGAGCCCGCGAAGTGGATATCGGCGCCGAAGACGGGAACGTATTCGGCGCCGCTGACCGAGACCAATCTGCAACACGTCATCGAATATGCGCCTGCTGTCGCGACCACCGCAAAGGGGGAGCCCGTCGGCCTGCAAAGCACGGAGCTGCCCGAGGCCGTCAGCTTCGGCGAATTGGGAGCGTTTCGGGACGCCCGTCTGCAGACTTGCACGTCGCGTTATCCGTGGACCATGCGCAACAAGGCCGCGGCAGGCGCGAAGCTGAGCCCGGCGGCCGAGTTGGTGAAGCATGCCGAGAGCAACAGCCGGAAAGAAAAGGGCGCGGCATGCGTGCCGATGATGCTGGCGCTTTGGGATGGCGTGGGGATCACGCATGAATTGAACGGCTTCCGAAACGACGCGCAGGCGCGTTTTCTGCAGTATTGCGACGAGCAGGCGCTCAGGATCAATGCGCTGCAATGGATCGATCAGGCGAAGCTCGCGGTGGAAGCCGGCGCGCGCAGAAAGGCGACATTCGACCATAGTCCCGCGACGCCCGGCAGCACGAGCTGGTATTACCCGGACGCGGTTGCGAAGCAAAAGGCGGCCGCGAAGACGCCGGCGGATCAGCAGTTCTGGAGCGACTACCAGTGGATGGGGGAAAACGGCGTGCCGCCGTCGTACGCGAGGCAGATCACGCAGTTTCGCGCGGCGCCTTCTTCGCCTGCGTATCAGGACGCGATGACTCGCGCGCGCAAGTATGTGGAGGCCAAGCCGAGGATCGAGGAAAATCGGGCCCGGAGGATCGATCAGGACACCGCTACCGGGAGCGTGCAAGATTGGTCAAAGTACCGCGAGAAGCTGGCGGACGATACATCGGGCAAACCGGGAAGCGCGAAAGGGAACGTCAAGCGTATCGACGTGTTCCGCATCCTGTATCAACGCATTCAGGACCAGAAGCAAGCGTTGCTCGCGCAGCGTACGGCGGATGTCGCGAACTGGCTGGACGCGCCGCTCTTTCTCGCCGCGCTCGAAGATTATCACGATCAGAACGGCTTCGACGGGGTGGCGTTCGAGTTCGTCATTTTCCATGCGATCGTCGGGCTGAGTGCCGATTCGAGCGGCGTTGCGGCATTGAACAAGTTGATCGACCGCCTCGACCCGACCAAGCCGGAAAGTTTGATCTGGCGGATGGTGGCCAGCAATCAGAAGGAGTCGAAGGAAGCGCTCAAGCTGGCGCTGGCGCGGGCGGAGGCGCACAAGACCACGCTGCTGGGCATGGCGGGAGAAGGCTTCAATGCATTCGCGGAGGCCTGCGAGAAGCTGAAGAAGTTCGCGGAGTTCTACGGAAAGATGGACGAGATGAGCAAGCAGGCCAAGCAGCTCAATGCCGTCGATCAGGCGATGCACGATAAGGGCGTCGACAAGGCCGCGGTTAGCGTAGGGCACCTCATCTTTCAGCGGTTCTCGTTCAAGGGATTCAACCTGCAGAATCTCGGCAACGGGGTGAGCGAGGCGATCATCAACTCCGTGTTCATGCTGAGGGTGGGCATCAAGAGCGACGAGGTGAAAGAACTCGTTCTGCTGCAAGCTAAAATCGAGCCGCAACTGCGCAGCAAGTTCCTCGGTGAATATCAGGCTCAACGCCGAATGGGGAGAAGTTCGCCGGAGGCGTTTCGAATGGCCACCTCGGCCGTCGCCGAGACCGAAGGATCGAATGTTCTTTCCAGGCGGTGGCGCGCGATCAAGGTGCGCGAGAGCGTGGGTCTCGTAGGCGTGATCGGGCTGATCGAGGTGTTTGCTCTGATCAAGCTGATCAATAAGAAGGATAAGGAAAAGCGGGATTGGGCGGAGTTGGGGGGAGCGTGTTTTTCGGTAGCGGGGGCAGCAGCGGAGGTTGCGCTTAAGCCTTTGGAGGCACTCAAGTTCGAACAGGGAGCCAAGAATCTCAAAATAATCGGTGGGTATTGCGGAGCGATTGCTGGAGGCGTCGGGATGATGCTCGATTTCATGGACGCCAGGGGGAAATGGAATAATGGCGAACGGCTGATCGGCCTTCTTTATGCTGGTAAAGGCATTTTCGGATTTGGAGCGACGGTAGCATTCGGTTTAACTGCTTTGAGTTCATCGGCACCATTTTTCGAGCGAATTGCATCGAACGTTACCGGTCGAAAGATTCGTATCGTTATTCTCGACCGTATCGGGCAAGGTATTGTCGATGCGACCATGCGCAAGGCAGCCATTGCGGCGGGTCAGGAAGTCGCAGCTGTCGCTGCCGAACGAGTTGGGGCCATGGTAATGGGTAGAGTGCTCTTGTTTATGGCTAGCTGGGAAATGCAGGTGGCTGTTATCGCTATTCAAGTCGTGATTTGGACGCTAAGCAATGATGATTTGCAGAACGCGATACTCGATTCGGTGTTCGGGAGGGAGGGGAAATATAAAATGGTATCGGATATTAAGAAGCAAGATGAAGCATTCGACAAGGCATTAGTGGCTGTTGGCTTCAAAGCTGAAGAGACGGTGGAGACAGGAAAAGCGAAGCAAAACGGGTAGGAGCGCATATGGATAATGGACGAGCGGTGATTTTGCGAGGGGTCGTAAGTAATTTCAGTAAGGAGCGAGCGACGGGAGATTTTCTCCTGAGCGATGCCGATCGATCAGCTGCGGGACTTACCGCGGTCGCGGCGGCGCTGGCTGGCTCGGGAGGAGCAGTCGGATTGGCATCTCTGGCGGGGATCAAGGAAGAGGCTGATAAGGTTCAATTTGAACTTAACGGTAAGAAAATAACGGGGTGGTTGATGTGGTCGCCATTCAAAAATGGCGACGAAGTCGAAGTAGTTGCTGAATTGCTGCGGGATGGTACATATCGAAGTTTTGCCGTTCTCAAACCTGAAGATCGTACCATTGCTCTATATCCGCATTGTTCGAGAGGGAGAATTGCGCACTATAAAAATTCCCTGAAGTGGTTTTTTATGGCATTCGCTTTTATTTTCTTGGGATCGTGTGGCGTTATGGCGGGAATTTTTTTGGTTAACCATGATGACGATTGGAGGAGTTTCGTGGGATTGATGGGGGGAGGGGGGCTGATTAGTCTTGTGATTTACGCCATTATTGCCTATAGAATTTCTAGGAAATTTATGCCATTTGTTGTTATGGCTGAGGGAATATTCCAATCTTTGGGTTGGCGTGATGTGAAGAGTGTGGATTTGCCGGCTAGAAGTAAGGCGGCGAGGAAGGCCGAGAGACGGCCCGGTCTTGGGACGTTGTATTTTAGATATTGATATAAGTGTCGTATATTTTTGGTTCTGAATGGCATGTCATGTGAGAATTTTAATTTGCAGTGTCGACGAGAGAAATTGGCGACTATATGTTATCAACCTGATCGCTGTCACTCAAACCGAGAGCAACAGCCGGAAAAAAAGGGCGCGGCATGCGTGCCGATGATGCTGGCGCTTTGGGATGGCGTGGGGATCACGCACGAAGGGACTGTCAGTAATTTCGTGTTCAAGGCATATCATGCTCGCTAGGAGAACATATGCCTCGCAAACCGAAAGCCAAGCCGGCGGAGCTGCCGGCGATTCCTGCCGAGTTGCTTGAACAGTTCGGCAACGGGCCGATGACGGCTGAAGCGATCAATGCCGCGACGCTGGCCCTGAAGAAGGCCCTGATCGAGCGGGCGCTGGGTGGAGAGATGAGCCATCATCTCGGCTATACGCCCGGCGCCGTCACCAACCAGCGCAACGGCACGGGTGCCAAGACAGTCCTGACCGAGGATGGTCCGATTCGTATCGAGGTCCCGCGCGATCGCGACGGCAGCTTCGAACCGCTGCTGATTCCCAAACACGAACGACGCTTCACGGGCTTCGACGACAAGATCGTCGCCATGTATGCCCGGGGCATGACCGTGCGCGAGATTCAGGGCTTTTTGCTGGAACAATACGGCACCGGGGTCTCGCCCGATTTCATCAGCTCGGTCACCGACGAGGTCATGGCCGAAGTGACTGCCTGGCAGGCCCGGCCGCTTGAGCCGATGTATCCGGTGGTGTTCTTCGACGCGCTGCGGGTCAAGATCCGCGAAGACGCCGTGGTGCGCAACAAGGCGGTCTACCTTGCGCTGGGCATTCTGCCCGACGGTACACGCGATATCCTGGGCCTGTGGATCGAGAATACCGAAGGCGCCAAGTTCTGGACGAAGGTGTTCAACGATCTCAGGACGCGCGGCGTCAACGACATCCTGATCGCCGTGACCGACGGCCTCAAGGGAATGCCCGAGGCGCTGGCGGCAGTGTTTGCGTCGACCACGTTGCAGACCTGCATCGTTCACCTGATCCGCAGCAGCCTCGATTGCGCGTGCTGGAAAGACCCCAGGGAACTGGCTGCAGTGATTCGCCCGATCTACACCGCGCCCAGCGCGGAAGCGGCCCAGGTAGAACTCGATGCGTTTGCCGACGGGCCGTGGGGGCAGAAATTCCCGACGGACAGTGCGGCATGGCGCAACGCCTGGGATCGCGTGATTCCGTTCTTCGCCTTTCCACCGGCAGTTCGCAAGGTTATATACACGACGAACGCCATCGAGAACATCAACTCGCAGTTGCGCAAGATCATCATGACCCGGGGCCACTTTCCGACCGATGAGGCCGCGGCGAAGCGCATCTGGCTGGCACTGCGCAACATCACTGCTCATTGGGGCCGCGCGGCTCATGACTGGAAGGCAGCCATGAACCAGTTCGCCATCCTCTATGAGGATCGATTCGTTCGACCATCCGTGTGAATCTCAATCCGCCTTGAACACGGAAATTCTGACTCCCCCCGGGCGGCAGATTCGTATCGTTATTCTTGATCGGATTGGCCAAGGCATCGCTGACGCAACTGCACGCAAGGTGGCAATAGCGGCCGGGGAGAGGGTCGCAACCGTCGCGGCTGAGCGTGTTGGAGCCATGGTGTTGGGTAGAGGGCTGCTGTATATGGCCAGTTGGCAAGTCCAGGTTGCTATTGTTGCGATCCAAGTTGTTATTTGGTATTTTGGGAATGATGATTTGCAGAATTCATTAAATGATTCTGTTTTTGGGGTAGGTAAAAAATATAAAAATAACGATGACTTAAAAAAACAGGATGAGGCATTCGATAAGGCTCTGGTGGCTATTGGATTCAAAGATGATGCTACTTCTGGCGCGGAAGAAGCAAAGTCGCATGGATAAGTGATCGATATATGGATACTAGTCGTGCAGTCGTGTTGCGTGGAGTACTGGAGAATTTTCATAAGGAACGGGCCACCGGAGACTTTCTATTGAGCGACTTGGAGCGCTCAGCTGCTGGGTTGACGGCCGTAGCGTCGGCGTTGGCTGGCTCGGGAGGAGCAGTCGGACTGGCATCTCTGGCGGGCACAAAAGAAGAGGCTGACAAGGTTCAATTCGAAATCGACGGAAAGCAGGTTGCCGGCTGGTTAATGTGGTCTCCATTCCAAAACGGCGATGAGGTAGAGGTGGTGGCTGAGCCATTGAGGGATGGAATGTATCGAGCATTTGCCATACTTCGACCATCTGACCGAACGATTGCGTTATATCCACACTGTTCGCGAGGGCGGTGGGCGTTTTTCAAAAATGCTGTGAAATTATTCATGCTGTTTTTTATATTTATTGTGATAACGCTTGGAAGCCTTTTGTCGGCTGTGTTTTTTGTGAGAGGGTACGGTGATTGGCTGGGTGTCCTTGAGTTGATTGCAATGATATCGGGGGGCTGTTTGTTGTGTATGGAATTATTGCGGTTAATATTGCTAGAAAATTTATGCTATTTGTTAATATGGCAGAGGGGATTTTTGAGGTTTTGGGGTGGAAGGGGGTGAGTCAAATTGATCTCCCGGGAAGAAGTAAAGTCGCGCGGCGAGTGGAGGGGCGGCCTGGGTTGGGAAAGCTATATTTCAAGTATTAGTGAAAGTTTGTGAGTTTGATTGAATTCTATGTGCTCGTTCATGAGGTACAGCCGCGTTGGAGACGGAGGTTGTGTGGAGCTGTCGTGGTGAAGGGCGTGAGAGAACGAAATATGGATATCGATCGAGCTGTAGTGTTAAAGGGAAGGTTGAAGAATTTCAAAAAAAATAGAGTTGCGGTGGATTTTCTGTTGAGTGACATGGATCGATCGGCGGCGGGGCTTACCGCGGTGGCGTCGGCGCTGGTCGGTTCGGGTGGAGCAATCGGCTGGGCGTCATTGGCGGGCACCAAGGAGGAAGCGGACAAGGTTCAATTTGAGTTGGACGGAAAATTTTTTACGGGCTGGTTGATGTGGTCGCCCTTTCAGGACGACGAGGAAGTGGAAGTGGTGGCGGAACCTTTGAAAGATGGAACCTATCGTGCTTTTGCGATTCTTCGACCGTCGGACCACACGATTGCTCTGTATCCGCACTGTTCGCGTGGGAAGAGTGCGCACTTTAAGAACTCTTTCAAGTGGTTTATGCGGGGATTCCTCATTGTGTTCCTTATCTATTTTTTTGTGATGCTGGCAACATTTTGGGGAGAGGGGATCTGGCGAGAGTTTTTTATTGCACTGATCGGTGGCGGGTTGGGGGAATTTTTTGTTTATGGAGTTATCGCCTACAGCATGGCCAGAAGATTTTTGCCATTCGCCAACATGGCTGAGCAAATTTTTCATGTTTTAGGATGGCGAGACGCGGCGAAGATTGATTTGCCGGCTAGAAGCAAGATGGCAAGGAAAAAGGAAGGGAAGCCTGGGTTGGGGGTTCTGTATTTTAGATATTGATAATCGAGAAGCTTGGTTGGCGCGATATGAGTGGGGGCGAGAAATTGCGCTGGATGCCGCGAGGGGCTATGCACATGGGCTGGATGCAATCGCTTCTTGTGGAACTATGGGCTCGATGCGCATAGACCGATGAGCGAGCTGCCGCGCGAAGGACAACATAACAAGACGTGCCAGGAGCCGCAGTTCCCGCCAGAGATCGAGGCCGAATGCCAGGTTGGACCAAACGATCCGAACGTCTGCTGTATTCCCGCGTCGATCGGCGAATTCGCGGTGACGGTTCTGGGCTTCATGGAGCGCGCACAGGAAAAGGAGGGGCTTGCGCAAATGGCCGAAAGAGTAGCGCAGCGAGCGTAGTCGGAAAGAGAACCTCGCGATCGATGTGCGCGGTAGTGCCCATGGCGGTGGCAATCGTCGCCTGCGAGCGAAAAGTGCGTTGGCAAAATGTTATCTATTCATTCGAGGATGGCGTCGTCGACAGTCAATGGCGTTTCGCGTGTGTTTCCGTTGCGGCGAACAGCGTCAAAGACTAGATGGCACGGCTCATGCTGAGGTTGATCGAAGGTTCGAGCAAGTTTCATCGTTGACATTGGATATCCGGAAATTCTGCTTGTGCGCACGTCGATCGGACATGCCAGATCGACAAGGTTTTGTTTCCTCGAAGGTCGCGCCGACGGTTGGCCTCAAGTTCGAGGAGACGATGAAAAGAGAGGGCAATGTACATGAACTGCGATCGAGCAGTGATTCTGCATGGGACGATAGAGAAATTCAGTAAGCAGAGAACGACGGGGGATTTTCTGTTGGACGATTCCGATCGTTCGGCAGCCGGACTGACTGCAGTGGCTGCGGCGTTGGTTGGTTCTGGCGGTGCCATCGGGCTAGCAGCCCTGGCGGGGACGAAAGAAGAGGCCGACAGAATTCAGTTCGAGCTGGACGGGAAAAAGATATCGGGATGGTTGATGTGGTCCCCTTTCAATAATGGAGACGAAGTAGATGTTGTGGCGGAATTATTGCGAGATGGTACGTATCGAGCATTCGCGATGCTCAAGCCGCGTGATCGAATTATCGCTTTATATCCACATTGTTCGCGTGGCCGGATCGCACATTATATAAATACTCTGAAATGGTTTGTTTGGATTTTTGGGGGCATATTTTTGGCTTCTTGCTGCGTTATGGGTGTGATTTTCTGGGTGAATCATGACAGCGATTGGCGCGCTTTTGTTGGATTAATGGGCGATGGTGGCATAATTAGTTTCGTGATATATGCCATTATCGCATTTAGTATTTCAAGAAAATTCATGCCGTTTGTCAATATGGCTGAGGGGATTTTTCAGGCTTTAGGATGGCGCGATGCAAAAACGATTGATTTGCCCGCTAGAAGTAGGGACGCAAGGAAAGCAGAAGGTAAACCTGGCCTGGGGATTTTGTACTTCAAGTACTGAAATGCGGGAAGGACATGGATATGGGCCGACTGGTCGTGTTGCGCGGGACACTGAAAATTTTCATAAGGATCGGGTGATCGGAGATTTCTTGCTGAGCGACCTGGAATGGTAGTGGGCGGAGGTCTACTGATTATGGCTAACTGGCAAATCCAAGTTGCCATTATCGAGCTTCAAGTTGTTATTTTGTATTTTTGAATGATGATATTCGGAGTGCAATAAAAACTCTGTTTTTGATTGTAAAAAATATAAAAATAATGGCGATTTAAAAAGTATGAGACTTTCGATAAGGGTCTGGTGGCTGTTGGGTTTAAAGGTGAGGTCAATTCTGGTGAGGAAGAGGAAAAATCGCATGGATGACTGATGATATATGGATACGAATTGTGCAGTGGTATTGCGTGGAGTATTGGAAAATTTACGAAAGGAGCGAGCGGCTGGAGATTTTCTGTTGAGTGATTTGGACCGTTCAGCCGCTGGGCTGACGGCCGTGGCGTCGGCGTTGGCCGGTTCGGGCGGCGCGGTCGATTTGGCTTCTCTGGCGGGGACAAAAGACTCCGCGCCAAGGGGCTGATTGATGAATGGCGTACCGAGTACAACGCCGAGCGGCCTCATAGTTCGCTTGGCTATCTGACGCCTGCGCAGTTCGCCCAGGCGTACGATGAGAAGCAGCAGTTTTTAACCTCTGACTCTAACTACAGTCCGGACTAAAACCGAGGGCAGGCCGGTTTCGCATCTCGGGGCGACATCGTCGCACGTGCGTCGCGCGGCGGATGCCCGACGCGAATTCAACGCGCGTTCATTGCTTCGGATGGCGGACGATCGACGAGGGTCGGATGCGCAGTCCGGCATCGCCGCCTATCGCGCAGCCAGCAACCCGAAAGCGCGGGCGAAGCGCTTCGCACACGTGCCATTGTTTGCATTAGCGAAACGGACTGTTAAGCGTGACGGGAATGATCTATCGCGCGGAGCCGGGCATACTTTCGCGTGTCCCGTTGTTCTCAGTGTGCTCGAAGAGCGCGCCGTCAAAATTGAAACTCCGCGTTCTCAAATCGTCGTCCCTATCGATCGTGGTCAGCGCGCTGCTGCTGGCCGCATGTTCAAGCGCGTCCGACATCAGCGCAACCGAGAAGCCGAACGTCTACACCGTCGATTCGAGCTCGCGCGGCATTCTGCTGTCGTGGGCGGGTGCGCACGAGCGGGCCGTCAACGAAGCGACGAGCTACTGCGCGCAGCGCGGGATGCAAGCGAGCGTGAAGCGCGAATCCGTTGATCATGGAAGCGGGCCGCAAGGGCACGCGCAACTCGCGTTCGAGTGTCATCCGGCATTCTGAGCGACGGACGCGACCGACGGATGCAGCCGCGCATCGCGGGCGGCACGACGGCAAGCGCGCTCGCTGCTTGTTGCTCGGTTTCGTGCCGCAGCATGCCGCATGGCTGCGGCGCGGCAAGTGATACATGTTCCGTCGCATGTCGCCGCGCGTCTTCACCATGAAGCATGCTCGGCCAAGCACGATTTGCGGTCGGCGTTGCCCGGTCATTCGGGCATCGGCTTCGACGGCCGTGATTCTCGCGGTCGCACGACGGCGAGATCGTCTTTCTGCCTTCTTCGCACGCGGTTTCCGACCGCAACCGGCGAACGCGTCGGCGGCGTATCGTGTTTCGCGCGGCTGGCGCCCGGCCCCAATGAAAAAGCCCACACGGCTCGAACGAACGAGCGGTGTGGGCTTTTCGCGGCGGGAGAACGGCGGCGCTAGCGACGCGAGCAAACGTTGTCGAGCGCGGCCGCATTAAGCCGCGGTTACACGACGAATGCGGCGCGATCCTTCCCGGCGATCCACGAAGGCGGGCGGCCGCGGCCCGTCCACGTCGCGCCGGTCTTCGGGTCGCGATACTTCGGCTTGGGTTTGCCGCGGTGGCGCAACGCGCCGGCACGGCCGAACACTTCCTGCGTCGTGAGCTCGAATTCCTCGACGATTCGCTTCACTTCGGACAGCGCCGCGCTTCGTGCTTGCGTGCGCGCCGCATCCAGTTTGATCATCAGGGCTTCTCGTTCTACCAGAAGGTCGAGGTAAGTTTCCATCAAAAAAATGCTCCCTTGCCTGTCGGGATTCGATCGCGTCCCGTATCGGCCGGCAAATGTATGGGTGTGTTGGACGAATGACGACTAGCCGATTGCCCATCGGAATGAAGCGCGGCCCGATGCGGCGATCTGCGGTTGAAACGAAAAAAATGCGAACGGGTTTCGACGTCGATCGCGATGCCTTCCACGGTCAGGCGTTGGCGTTCCGCAAGCAGGCGATGCGTTTCCCGGCCTGCGTGCGGAGTGAAAAATCGATATCCGCAGGCGATGTCCGGTGTCCGTGCGAAAGCGCGTCGGCTCGACATTCGTTCGCGCGCGAAGCGCATCGGACAAGGGGCCGGATGATCGTCATTGGGATGGCGAAATTCTAATGGCCGGCATCAACGCGAACCAGCGGATGGAGCCGAGATATTCATAAATTTTCGACATACATCGGCGGCGCGAGCAGCGCGGCGAAACGATGTGCGGATGCGGTGTGCGGATGCGTCGAATGCAATCGTTTAGCTGTCGAAACGATACAGCGTGCGCGCCGAGTCGCAGAGAACGATGCGCCTGAGCGACGGATCGGGAACCCAGTCGTCGAGCGCCGAGCGCGTCGCACGGAAATCGGTTCGGTCGCGATGCTGCGTGTGCGGCCAGTCGCTGCCCCACACGAGGCGATTCGGCGCAAACGCGCCGAGCAGCTCGCGCGCCGCGCGCGTGCCGAACGCGGCGCCGTCGCCCGATTCGATGTTGCGATACGCGGCGGACAGCTTGACCCAGACTTGCCCCGTTCCGGCGATCGACAGCAGGAAGCGGAAGCCGGGATCGCGCGTGCCGAGATGCGGCGCCGGGCGCCCGAAATGGTCGACGACGACGCGGCACGACTGTTCGAGCAACGCGGGAATGATCGCGGGAAGATCCGCCGCGCGCCGATGTACTTCGACATGCCAATCGAGCGCGTTCGCCCGCGCGAGCAGCGCGCGCCACCGCGGCGCGGCGAAATCCGGAATCGGCAGGCCGACGAGATTCAGGCGGATGCCGACCACGTCGGTCGCCTCGAGCCGCGCGAATTCCTCCTCGGCCATGCACGGGTTCACGACCGCGACGCCGCGAAAGCGCTGCGGATAGCGTGCCAGCACGTCGACGAAGAAGTGATTGTCGGTGCCGAGAAAGCTCGGCTGAACGAGAACCGCGTGCGTGACGCCGGATGCGTTCAGATGCGCGACATACGATTCGAGCGTTGCGTCGTATTCCGGCGAGTGCCGCGCGCTCGGAATGCGCGGCAGGCTTCGCAGGAACACGTGCGCGTGCGAATCGACGGCTTCGATCGGCGCGATGCCGTCGCCGTACCACGCATCGACGAGCGGATCGCGCGCGTCGTGCGTGTCGCGCATGTGTCGTGCGCGCGTGGCGCAGGTGCGGCCCGTCGTTTCGACTGCCGGATCGTTGCTTGCCTGATCCATGAAAAACCCACGAAATGACGGGCGCCCGGCATGCCGGCCGGCTCCTACAGCGCCGCTTCGCGGATGCGCGGGTCGGGCTGCGGCGACTGGAAATCGCGCGCGCGCGTTTCGGGCAGGAACCAGGCGGCGATGAACACGAGCCCGTAAGCGATGCCCGCGTCGATGCCGAGCGCGAGGCCGAGCGGCATCGACGTCCCCATGTGCCCGACGAGCACGGGGAAGATCGCCGATGCGACGCGGCCGAAGTTGTAGCAGAAGCCGACGCCGCGACCGCGCACGTTCCTCGGATAGAGCTCGTTGAAGAGCGCGCCGAGCGTGGCCGGGATGCCGGCAGCGAAGAAGCCGAGCGGAAAGCCGAGCAGCAGCATCGCGAGGTTGTCGAGCGGCAGCAGCACGTACAGATTGACCGTCACGACGCAGCAGGCGGAGAACAGCATCAGGTTCTTGCGGCGGCCGATGCGGTCCTGCAAGTACGCGCTCGTCATGCACCCGACGATGAACGCGACGATGATCACGGCGAGATACGCTCCCGTGCCGAGCACCGACAGATGGCGCTCGGTCTTCAGATAGGTCGGCAGCCAGGTCGTGATCGCGTGATAGCCGCCGTGCGCACCGACGCCGATCAGGCCGCCGACGATCGTCATCCTGAGCACGGACGGATCGAAGATGCTCGTTGCCGGTTGCGCGGGCGCCGCGTCGGCGGCCGACGCGATCGTGTCGGCGCGCGGCGGCTCGGGAATGGCGCGCCGGATGTACAGCACGAGCAGGGCGGGCAGCACGCCGATCGCGAACAGCACGCGCCACGCCCATTCGGGCGGCAGCCACGAAAAGATCAGCGTATAGAGCAGCACCGCGCCGCCCCAGCCGAAGCCCCAGGCGCTCTGCACGATCCCCATTGCCTTGCCGCGGTGCCGCGCACGCATCGTCTCGCTCAGGAGCACGGCACCCGCCGTCCATTCGCCGCCGAAGCCGAGCCCTTGCAGCGCCTTCAGCACCAGCAGTTGCTCGAAGTTCTGCGCGAACGCGCTGAGGAACGTGAACAGCGAGAACCAGCACACGGTGATCTGCAGCGCGCGCACGCGGCCGAAGCGATCGGCGATCGCGCCGGCGAGCAATCCGCCGATCGCACCCGCGGCGAGCGTCGCGCCGCCGATGAGGCCCGCCTGCCCCTTGCCGATGCCCCAGGACGTCAGCAATGCGGGGATGACGAGGCTGAACATCTGCGTGTCGACGCCGTCGAGCGCCCAGCCGGAAAAACATCCTTTGAATGTACGTCTTTCAACGGGCGATATTTCTTTGTACCAGCTCACTCATGCTCTCCGGAATGATGTCGCCATAAGCGATTGGAAAAAGCCCGCATCATATCGTCATATTTTATCGAGAGGTAAACGATATATGCATCACGAAGTCGAGCATTATTGATAAAAGAAAATTATGATTGCGTATTTCGCCGTGACGTCGATCGCGTGAGGCGAAATGTTGCGCGAACGTTTGCGTGGCGTCGGCGTCTGTGGATTCAGGATCGTTTTGGTACGATTGATTCGGATATTTGAAATTGTTCGTCGAATAATTCTGTTTGGTTGAATGATGATGAGATTGAAAATGCGCCGGCCGAATTCGTCTATTGAAGGCGGGCGCGGAATGAAATCGTGTATTCGCAATACGTGTCCATCGTCTCGGCGATGCGGCGGCGCGGCCGTCGGAACGCAATCTCGTGGCGCTGCGTGATTATGGAATCCAAGCATCTTCGATACTTCCTTGCGATTGCGGACACGGGCAGCCTGACTCACGCGGCGATCCGCTTGGGCGTCGCGCAGCCCGCGCTCAGTCACGCGCTGACGAAAATGGAGCGCGAGCTCGGCGTGAAGCTGTTCGAGCGTTCGAGGCGCGGCGCGGCGCTGACGACGGCGGGCGAAGCGATCGTCGACGACATTCGCCTGAGCCTCGCGCGGATGGACGCCGCCGCGCGGCGCGCGAGCGAGATCGGCGCGCAGCGGGCGGGGCGGCTGAGCGTGGGCTTCGTGTCCGCCGCGCTGTTCGATACGCTGCCTTCCGCGGTGTGCGCGTTGCGCGCGGCCACGCCGCGCGTCGATCTCGTGATGCGCGAGATGAGCAATGCGGAGCAGGTCGTCGCGCTCGAGCGCGGCGAGATCGACATCGGCATTCTGCACACGCCCGTCGCGATCGGCGGTCCCGTCAACGAGAAGCTGATCCGGCGCGATCCGCTGATCGCGGTGATTCCGAAGTCGTTTCCGCGCCAGCCGGACGGCACGATCACGCTGCGGGAGCTGTCGCGCGCCGGGCTCATCTGGTTCCCGCACGAGCAACTGCCGTCGATACGCGCGGCGATCCTCAGCGCGTTCCGGCTCGCCGGCCATCCGATCGAGATCGTCCAGGACGTGAACCGCACGCTGACCGTGATCGCGTGCGTCGCGGCGGGCTGCGGCGTGTCGCTGCTGCCGTCGTCGATCCGCACGCTGACGTTCGAGGGCGTCGAGTTCAGTCCGGTCTCGGATGGGCAGGCGCTGCCCGAATTTCCGTTGACGGCCATCTGGCCGAAGCGATCGCGCCGAACGCTCGCCGACCGGTTCGCCGAACTGCTGCCTCAGTTCCAGCCGAACTGAGCGGGCGGGCGAAATGGCCGGCTGCGGCGCGCGCGCGGCCTGTCTTCGACGGCGCGACGCGACGCGTCGCGCCCGCGCCGCTGATCGTCCGGATGTCGGAATATTCGAATTGCTCAATATACGAATTTCGGAAATTAATTCGTGATTCGAATTGATGTGCGAAATTTCGGCCTGCGAAAGTCAAGATTTAATATTTCGGTTTCCCTATCGATTGGGCGGGCGAAAATTTTGGTCTCGCCAAAATAGATGGTCTTTCGTGCGCACGGTATCTTTTGGTGATGCGAACCCGAATCGGCGGAATTCGATATTTCCCGTCGCATAAATCCAATTTCTCTTGTTTCGTTTCCGATCGTTCGATGACGCTTGCGTGCCGCGCCTAACGCGGCGCCGGTCGAGCCGATCGCGTTTCAAATGCGAGATTTGGCGCGCCAGAATGAATCTTTAAATATTGTCAAATTTACCTAAACTCGGATTATTCCGATGGTAACAATTACTCTAACCATTCATCATCCATTCAATTATATTTTCGATGGAATCGGGGCGCGGTTCCGAAATAACCGCAATCGAGTAGACCAATCGGATCGGCTTCAACCAATTAAAACCGAGCCGGCCGAATTCCAATCCGATCTTGCCTGCCGCGGCGGCGGCGCGCGATGCGCCGCCGTTGGTCCGCGCTCGTCCGAACGCATGGCGGCGCGAGCCGAGTGCCGGGCGGCGGCGCATGTATCGCGCGCAAGGCGACGGGGCCGCCGCGCGCGGCCGGCGCGCGGCGATTGGGCCATCGAAAAACAACGACGAAATCAACGGGCGATCGTGTGGAGAGCGAAATGCGCAAGCGTGTGGTGCAGACGATGGGCGGGGCGGCATTCATGCTGGCTTTCGCGACCGTCTCGGCCGGGCAACTGACCGGCGCGATGCAGGTGAATTTGCAGGTCAGTCGCGGATGCGAGGTCGCGGGCGTTGCCGGAAGCGCGGATTTGGGCCGGCTGGATTTCGGCGCGCACGGACCGCTCTGGTCCGACTACCTGGCGGCCGACGGCCGCGCGACGTCGAACGGCGCGGTGCGCGTCGTGTGCAGTCCGGACGTCGACGGCTTTCTGGTCTCGATCGACAGCGGCCGCAACGGGGACCAGTCGGCCCGCTATCTGGTGACGCGCGGCGCGCACGGGCGCGTCGTCGGCCGGATTCCGTACCACGTGTACCGCGACGCGGCGCGCAGCGTGCCATACGTGCCGCTCATGCCGCAGTCGTTTCTCGTCGATGGGCGGCAGGACGACGTGACGCTGCCGCTCTTCGGCGTCGTCAACGGCATGACGCGCGCGATGCCGTCCGGGGCCTACGAGGATTTGCTCGGGATCACGCTCGACTGGTGATCCGGAGCGGGTAAGCAGCAACAGTTCTTTTTCACCACACAGAAGGAAACAAGATGAAGGCTCACTGGAAAGTCTGGGCGGCCGTCGCCTGCGTGTCGGTTTGCGCAGGCGTGCAGGCGCAAACCAGCCCGCTCACGGGGACGGTCAACTCGCAGCTCGTGCTGACGACGGGCTGCGCGGTCGATACGGGCGGCGGTTCTGTCGGCGCGACGAACTTCGGCACGCTCGACTTCGGCACGCAGCCGAGCGGCTTCACGGGCCAGCTCTCGAGCGCGGCGAAGGGCGGCGGCTCGACGTCGACGCAAGTCACGTGCTCGCCGGACGTCACGTCGATCCAGGTGACGATCGACGGCGGCCAGAACGCGTCGAAGGGCGCGGCCGTCGGCACGGGCACGCGCGCGCTCGCGAACGGCGCGAGCTTCGTGCCGTACGAAGTCTATGCGGACGCGGGCCACTCGCAGCACTACGTCGCGGGCACGCCGCAATCGGTGTCGGTGCCGACGCCGGGCGCCGCATTCGAGCTGCCGCTTTACGGTGTCGTCAACAAGACGAGCTCGTCGGCGCTCGCCGCGGGCACGTACGTCGATGTGCTGAACGTCACGCTCGGCTGGTGAGCGAGCGCATCGACTCCGTTCAGTCCGGCCTCGCGGCGCGCATACGAGCAAGCCGCGAGGCGATCCCAGATTCCGATCGTCATGTCGACCTTTGAGCGAGTGGTTTTCCTGCTGTGCGCCGCGTTGCTGCCGGTTGTTCCGGCGATTGGCCGGGCCGACACGCTGTTGCCCAGAACCCAGGCCTTCACGGTCAGCGCGCAGATTGTCGCGGGCTGCGGCGTCGCGGGCGGCGGGCCGACGAGCGGCCTGAGCTTCGGCACGCTCGATTTCGGCGCGCATCCGGCCGTCGCGACGGGGCAGGCGAGCGCGGCGGTCGGCGGCGGCGCATTGCAGATCGAATGCTCGCCCGGCTCGACGCTGAAGATGACGATCGACGGCGGCGCGAACGCGAGCGCGGGCAACACGCAGCGCAATCTGGCGAGCGGCGGCGCGCGCGTCGCATATCAGCTGTATTCGGACGCCGGACACACGCAGGCGATCGCGATCGGGCAGGCGGTGTCGCTGCCCGTGTCCGGGACGATCACGCTGCCGATCTACGGCGCGCTGACGCTGCCGGGCGGCGGCGCGCCCGCCGGCACGTACACCGACACCGCGCAGGTCACGCTCAGTTATTAATCAATCAGGAATCCGTGATGAAAGTTTCGAGATCGCCCGGCATGCCGGCGCGAGCCGCACGCATGTTGCGCCGCGCGCTCGTCGGCGCGGCGGCCGCGGCGGCGTTGGTCGCGCCGCACGCGCATGCGGCGACGTCCGTGATGATCTGGCCGATCGATCCCGTGATCGACAGCGATCAGCGCGCGGCGGCGTTATGGCTCGAGAACCGCGATCGCCGGCCGGTGACGCTGCAGGTGCGCGTGCTCGGCTGGCGCGAAGCGAACGGCGAGGATGTCTACGACGAGAGCCAGCAGCGCATCGCGGGCAGCCCGCCGATGGCGACTGTGCCGCCCGGCAAGCGCCAGTTGATCCGGCTGACCCGCCTCGCGGACGCCGCGCCCGGCACCGAGGAGGCGTACCGTGTGCTGATCGACGAGATCCCGCAGCCGGACGACGACGCGCGGAACGCCGCGAACGAGACGGCGCTGGGCGTGAAGTTCCAGATGCATTACTCGGTGCCGCTCTTCGTGTACGGCGACGGCCTGTGGACGAAGGAGAACCCGGACGAGCGTCGCGACCCTGCGACGGCGGGGCGGCCCGCCCTCCGGTGGCGCATCGTGCACGACGGCGGCAAGCGCTGGCTCGTCGTGTCGAACCGCGGCCCCGTGCATGCGCGGATCACGCGCGCGGCGTTCGAATCGAACGGCTCGCGCGCCGATTTGGCGCGCGGCCTGCTCGGCTACGTGCTGCCCGGCGCGCAGATGCGCTGGGCGCTGCCCGAGAGCATGAAGCTCAATTCCAATTCCAAGCTGGTCGCCACCGTCAACGGCGTGGCCGATCTCGCGATCGACGTGGACGGCGCCGCTTCGAACCGGTAATCCGCATCACGACACAAGCGACGACGTCGCGACGGGGAAATGCCTTGAAGCGGTACAACGGGTACAACGAACACAGAACGAGAAGACTGCCGCGACGGCGCGCGGCGGCGTGGGCGGTGGGAATGGCGTTCGCGGCGGCGGGGGACGTGCACGCGAACGAGCCGATGACGCTCGCGGAGAGCTTCGGCCGCGCGCTGCCGCCCGCGGGCGGCGCGGCGACGCGCGGCACGTTGTACCTCGAGCTCGTCGTCAACGAGCTGTCGACCGGGCGGATCGTGCCGATCCGCTATCGGGACGGCGTCTACTACGCGCGCGCGGGCGATCTCGCGCAGGCGTCGGTGCGCACGCACGCCGAACCCGACGCGCTCGTCGATCTGTCGACGCTCGACGGCGTGCAAGTCGAATACGAGAGCGGCGAGCAGCGCCTGAAGCTGAGCGTGCCGCCCGACTGGCTGCCGCAGCAGGCGGTCGGCTCGCGGCGGCTGTACGACCGCACGCCCGCGGCCGTGAGCTTCGGGCTCCTGTTCAATTACGACGTGTACGCGAATTCGCCGACGCTCGGCACGAGCTACACGTCCGCATGGACCGAAGCGCGGCTGTTCGACAAGTGGGGCACCGTGACGAACACGGGTGTCTATCGGCGCGATTACGGCGGCAGCGGCGGCGTCGCGAGCAACCGCTATCTGCGCTACGACACGTCCTGGCGCTACTCGGATCAGGACCGCATGCTCACGTACACGGCGGGCGACGTGATTACGGGCGCGCTGTCGTGGTCGAGCGCGGTGCGTCTGGGCGGCGTGTCGATCGAGCGCGACTTCAAGGTGCGCCCCGACATCGTCACGTATCCGCTGCCGCAGTTCTCGGGCCAGGCCGCGGTGCCGACCGCCGTCGATCTCTTCATCAACGGCAGCAAGACGACGACGGGGCAGGTGAATCCGGGGCCGTTCACGCTGAACAACGTGCCGTTCATCAACGGCGCGGGCGAGGCGACCGTCGTGACGACCGACGCGCTCGGCCGCCGGGTCGCGACGACGATTCCGTTCTACGTCGCGAACACGCTGCTGCAGAAGGGGCTCTCGGACTATTCGCTGTCGGTCGGCGCGATGCGGCGCGACTATGGCATCCGCTCGTTCTCGTACGGCAAGTTCGCGGCGTCGGGCACCGCGCGCTACGGCCTCACCGATTACCTGACGATCGAAGGCCATGCGGAGGGCGGCGAACGCTTCGCGCTCGGCGGCCTCGGGTTCGACGTCGGCGTCGGCATGTTCGGCGTGCTCAACGTCGCGGCGACGCAGAGCCGTCTCGCCGGCGCGTCCGGCCGGCAGTACGCGTTCGGCTACAGCTATTCGTCGCAGCGCTTCAGCGTGGCGCTGCAACGGATTCAGCGCACCGACGGGTTTCGCGATCTGTCGGTCTACGACTTGCCTTCGGACGTCGCGTACCGGCTCGTGCGCAGCAGCACGCAGGCCACGGGCGCGCTCAATCTCGGCGCGATCGGCGGCACGCTCGGCGCCGGCTATTTCGACGTGCGCGGCGCCGACGGCGCGCGCACGCGGATCGCGAACCTGTCGTACACGCGTCCGATCTTGCGGCGCGCGACGCTCTACGCGTCGGTGAACAAGACGATCGGCGACCACGGCTTCGCCGCGCAAGTGCAACTGATCGTGCCGCTCGGCGACAAGGGCGTCGTGACGGGCTCGCTCGCGCGCGATCAGAACAACAGCGTCAGCGAGCGCGTGCAGTACAGCCGCAGCGTGCCGAGCGACGGCGGCTTCGGCTGGAACCTCGCGTACGCGGGGGGCGGTTCGCACTATCAGCAGGCGGACGCGACGTGGCGCAACCGCTACTTCCAGGTGCAGGGCGGCGCGTACGGCTACGGCGCGGGGCGCGGCTATGCGCGCTGGGGCGAGATGCAGGGCTCGGTCGTCGTGATGGACGGCGCGATGCTGCCCGCGAATCGCGTCGACGACGCGTTCGTGCTGATCGACACGCAAGGCCGCAAGGGCGTGCCCGTGCGCTACGAGAACCAGCTCGTCGGCAAGACGGACGGCGGCGGCCATCTGCTCGTGCCGTGGGCGCCGTCGTATTACGCGGGCAAGTACGAAATCGATCCGCTCGAGCTGCCGAGCAACGTGCGCGTGCCGGTCGTCGAGCAGCGCGTGGCCGTGCGCGACCGCGGCGGCGCGCTCGTCACGTTCCCGATCGAGAAGATCGTCTCCGCGCAAATCTCGCTCGTCGACGCCGCGGGCCGGCCGATCGGCATCGGCTCGCGCGTGCTGCACGAGGAGAGCGGCCAGACCGCGCTCGTCGGCTGGCAGGGCGAGACTTATTTCGAAGGCTTGTCCGCGGTCAATCATCTGCGCGTGACGACGCCGGACGGCCGCACGTGCCGAGCGACGTTCGATGCCGACGTCGACGCGGCTAGGATGAACCGCATCGGCCCGCTCGCGTGCGGCGAATAACGACAGGATTCATCGATGAAGCCATTCTGCCAATTCGTCGTGCGCGTCGCGGCGGCGCTCGCGCTCGGTCTTTTCGCGGCGATGCACGCGCACGCGACGTGCTCGGTCGTGAGCGCGGCCCCCGCGTCGTTCGGCACGGTCACGTCGTTCGTCGCCGCGAGCCAGCCGCAGTCGACGTCGACGACGAGCAGCGGCCTGTCGTGCTCGGGCGCGCTGCTCGGCCTGTTCGTGATCGGCGACCAGATCAACGCGACGATCACGTCGGCCAACGGCGGCAAGCTCGTCGGCCCGACGGGGGACGCGGTGCCGTACGCGGCGTTCGCCGACCAGAACTATTCGATCAAGCTCGACTACAGCACGACCTACAACTGGGCGAGCGGGCAGTTGCTGAACCTGCTCGGGATCTTCGGCGGCCCCGCGAAGACGCTGCCGCTGTATTTCCGCACGATCCAGGGCAGCAATGTCGCGGCGGGCACGTACGCCGACACGCTGACGATCGCGTGGAGCTGGGACTACTGCAGCGGGATCGGCATTCTCGGCCTCTGTCTCGGCCGCGACCGGGGCTCGGGCACGGCCGTCGTGCCGGTCACGCTCACCGTGACGAACGATTGCGTGATCGTCGCGCCCGACGTGAACTTCGGTTCCGCGCCGACGGTCGCGAGCTTCGCGCCGGTGACGGGCAGCGTGTCGCTCACCTGCACGAAGGGGATGGTCTACACGGTCGGCCTCACCAGCGGCGCGAATCCGCACGCGAGCGGGCGCCGGCAGATGGCGAACGGCGCGAACCGGCTGCAGTACGACATCTTCGGCTCGGGCGGCGGCGCGGTGTGGGGGCAGTCGACGAACCGCGCGGGCAGCGGCGCGGCGGCCGACGGCCGATCGGCGCAGCAGTTTCCGTACACCGCGCGGATCTACTCGGATCAGCAGACGCCCGCCGTCGGCACGTATACGGACAGTGTGGTGATCGACGTGCGCTATTAGCCGAAAATCGGCGTTTTCTGAAAATCGTTTCGGACATGCGAATCGAGTCGGACGGGGGGATATGGAGGTGAGCGGAAAAGCCGGAACAGTTTTTTTCGTTTTCGAACGAAGCGTAGATTTGACGATGTGCGAAGCCCGAAACGGCCAATTCGGGCGCGAGAATATCGCCCTGCGCATGCGTTGATCGCCGACTTTCGCGTGTCGGCCGTCCCATTTTCGTTCCGGGCCGGCCGCGGGCGGACGCCGCCGCTCTGCGCTGCGCGCCATCGAATCGAGGAATCGGAGAAAGCGCACGTGCGATGGGATAAACGACCCTACCCATAAATGGAACGGCGACAAGAAAAAGGAGGTGCGAGTTTTTTCCGGAAACGGAAGAGATGCGTATTCTGACGAGGTTCCATATGGGATAAAGGTATGAAAAGCGACGGCTTTTGCGGAGGCAAATTCTGTCGACGCATACTGGTGTGCATCTCCGCAGCAGCGCTCGCGTTCTTGACGCTGCCGCAGGCTTCCGCGCGGGTGCAGGACAGCATGCTGATCGCGGCGACGCCCTGCAAGTGGACGCATCTGTACCCGTTGCTTTGGGGAGGCAGCCACGTGCTCGTCGCGCTGCTGAGCTACGGATGGGCGCACCGCGATCTGAAGCGCCTGCAGGCGGCGCTGCGCGCGAGCCGGGGCTCGCTCGCGACCGCGAGCCACGAGCTGCGCGCGCCCGTCAACGGCATGCTCGCGCTCGTCGAGCTGCTGAAGAAGGGGCTGCTCGCGCCGGAGCAGCAACGGCTGCTGAGTCTCGTGCAGGACTCGGGGCAGTCGCTCGCGCGCGTGCTGAACGACATTCTCGATCACGCGAGCATCGAGGCGGGGCAGTTCGCGATCGAGAAGACGCGCGTGGACGTGCGCGAGCTCGTCGACAGCGTGACCGCGATGCTCGCGGTGCAGGCGCAGCGCAAAGGCTTGCGAATCAGGCTATACGTCGACGCTGACGTGCCGGCCGCCGTGCTGACGGACGGCAATCGGCTGCGGCAGATTCTCGTCAACCTGATCGGCAACGGCATCAAGTACACGGAGCGCGGCAGCGTGTCGGTGCGCGTGCGCGCGGCGCACGAGGCCGACGGCTCGGTCGAGATCGTCGCGACGATCGTCGATACGGGAATCGGCATCGCCGCCGACGAGCTGCGGCGGCTCTTCACGCCGTTCGTGCGCGCGGCGCGCGGCGCGCGGCGCACGGAATCGGGAACGGGGCTCGGGCTTGCGATCGCGCGCAAGCTCGCGAGATTGCTGGGAGGAGACGTGACGCTGTCAAGCGAGGAAGGCAGGGGAACGACGGCGACGGCGCGCATCCGCTGCGCGGTCGCGGCGCGCGGCTACGCGCCGGATGCGCTCGCCGGGCGCGTGGTGTCGATCGACGTCGGCGATCCGGCGGCCGCGGCGACGCTCGCCGCCTACGCGCGCGCCGCGGGCGTGCGGCTCGCCGCGCGCGGCGCGACGGACGTCGACGCGGTGGTGTGCGACGAGGCGCGCGTCGACGCGGCGCGGCCGCAGATCGGCTGGGTCGGCGTGACCGACGCGGCGCAGCCCGCCGGCTGGCTCGACGACGGCACGCACGTGCGGCTGAGCAGCAACCCGCTCGGCTGGCGCGCGTTCACCGAGAGCCTGCGCGCCGCGCTCGACGCGCGGGATGCGGCGTGCGCACGCGCGGCGACGGGAAGCGAGCCGCGCGCGTACCGCGTGCTCGTCGTCGACGATCAGGAAATGAACCGCGTCGTGATCGGCTACCAGCTCGACGCGCTCGGCCATCGCGCGCGCCTCTGCGGCGGCGGCGAAGAAGCGTTGCGCGCGCTCGAGGCGGGCGCGTTCGACGTCGTGCTCACCGACTGCCGGATGCCGGGCATGGACGGCGTCGCGCTGACGGCGGCGATCCGCGCGCATCCGGATGCGCGCGTGCGCGCGACGCCCGTCGTCGGCGTGACGGCGCTCGTGTCGGACGCCGAATACGCGCGCTGCGTCGCGGCCGGCATGACGTTGTGCATCGGCAAGCCGACGACGCTCGACGCGCTCGAGCGCGCGCTCGTCGATGCGATCGAGCCCGCGCCCGCGCTGCGCTTCGATCCGTCGCGCATCGACGCGACGCGCCTGCTCGCGGGATTCGGCGCGTCGTCCGCGCACGGCGCGGCGCGCGACGCGATCCTGCTTGCGTGCCGCCGCGCGCTCGAGCGCGACCGGGATGCGCTGACGCGCCATTTGCGCGACGGCCTGTCCGAGCGCGAGCTGCGCGCGTGGTGCCACACGGCGCGCGGCACGTACGGCCTGTTCGGCCAGGCGCACGTCGATGCGCTGCTCGACGAATTCCACCATCTGCTCGCGGCGGGCGACGCCCGCGCGATCCGCGGCGCGGTCCGGGACACGCTCGCGATGGTGAACCATCTGCTGCGCTGCGTTGCGCATCCGGCGCAATCGCGCGATCGCGGCGATCCAAAAGGAGGAAGGTAAATGAGCGTTCAAGTGTTGATCGCGGACGACCATCCGCTCGTGCTGTTGGGCGTGCGTCACATGCTGGCGGACATGGCCGACGTGTCGATCGTCGGCGAGGCGCACGATCCGGCGGGGCTGCTCGCGCGGCTCGCGGCCACGCCGTGCGACATCGTCATCACCGATTTCGCGATGCCCGACCAGCCGGCCGCGGACGGCCTCGCGATGCTGACCGCGATCCGCGACGGCCATCCTTCGGTGCGCGTGATCGTTCTGACGATGCTCGACAACCCGGTGCTGATGCGCACGATGCGCCAGGCGGGCGCGCTCGCGGTGCTGAGCAAGCGGGGCGACCTCGACGAGCTGCCGCGCGCGCTCGCCGCCGTGTGCCAGGGGCGGACATTCGTCGGCACGCACGCGGGCGCGGCGAGCGGGCTCGCGATGCGCGCGACGGACGCGCCGCCGCAGCTGAGCCCGCGCGAGATCGAGGTCGTGCGCCTCTGCGCGACCGGCATGACGATGACCGACATCGCGCACCGCTATGGCCGCAGCATCAAGACGGTCAGCACGCACAAGCACAATGCGATGGGCAAGCTCGGGCTGAAGTCCGACGTCGATCTGTTCATGTACGCGTCGGAGAACGGGCTCGTGTGACGGGCGCGCAGGGACGCAGGCATCGCATCGCGCGATGCCGATGCCGGGGGCGCCGGGCCTGGCGCCGTGCGAAGAGGCGGCTGCCCGATTCGCGAATCAGTCGATCAGATTCGCCATCCGCACGTTCGGGTCGACGTGCGCGTCGTAATCGACGCCGTCGATCTCGAAGCCGAACAGACGCAGGAATTCGGTCTTGTAGCCGGCGAAATCGGCGAGCGTGTACAGATTGTCGTCCGTCACCTGGTCCCACAGCTCGAGCACGCGCGCCTGCACGGCGGGATCGAGCTCGCGCCCGTCGGCGCGCAGCCGGCCTTCGGCGTCGACATGCGGATGCGCGCCGTAGAGACTGTCGCGGAACAGGCCGTCGACCTGCTCGATGCAGCCTTCGTGCGTGCCGCGCGCCTTCATCACCTTGAAGAGCAGCGACAGGTACAGCGGCATCATCGGAATCGCGGAGCTCGCCTGCGTGACGACGGCCTTCAGCACCGACACGCGCGCGTCGCCGCCGCGCGAGGCGAGCTTGTCGCGGATCGCGAGCACGGTGCGGTCGAGGTCCTTCTTCGCCTCGCCGATCGAGCCGTTCCAGTAGATGTCGTGCGTGACCTTCTCGCCGAGATACGTGAACGCGGTCGTCTTCGCGCCGTCGGCGAGCACGCCCGCCGCGTCGAGCGCGTCGATCCACATCCGCCAGTCCTCGCCGCCCATCACGGCGACCGTGCCGGCGATCTCGTCGGGCGTCGCCGGCTGAAGCAGCGTTTCCTTGATCGCCTCGTTGTCCGTATCGATCCCGCGCAGCCGCACCGCGCGGCCGATCGGCTTGAGCGTCGACTGGAACGTCTCGCCCGTCTTCGGATGCGTCCTGCGCGGCGCGGCGACGCTGTAGACGACCAGGTCGACCTGGCCGAGATCGCGCCTGATCGCGTCGATCGTCTTTTGCTTGATCTCGTCGGAGAACGCGTCGCCGTTGATGCTCGCCGCATACAGGCCGCGCGCGGCCGCTTCTTCATGGAAGGCGGCGCTGTTGTACCAGCCTGCGGTGCCGGGCTTCGCGTCGCCCGGCGCGCGCTCGAAGAACACGCCGAGCGTGGCGGCCGCCGATCCGAACGCGGCCGCGATGCGCGCGGCGAGCCCGTAGCCCGTCGACGCGCCGATCACGAGCACCTTCTTCGGCCCGTGCCCGATCGGGCCGCCGCGCTCGACGTAGGCGATCTGCTCGCGCACGCTCGCCGCACAGCCGGCCGGATGGGTGGTGACGCAGATGAAGCCGCGTACGCGCGGTTTGATGATCATGGCGGTCTCGCTTGGATGGCAGGGACGGTCGGAAAGGGAGCGTGCATTCTAAACGAGGCGCGCGGCGGGCCATGCGTTCGCGAGGGCGGACGGCGCGCGCGGCGGCGGCCGGAATGCGCGGCAGGCGGAGCGGATGGTGCGGGATCGGCGCCGGATCGGCGCGGATCGATGCAGATCGGCACCGGAGTGCCGCGGGAGTGCCGCACGCGATGAATCGGGCGGCGGACATCGCGGCGCGCGGCATCGCATGCGAGCGTCCCGTGCGCGCCCGGCCGCACGCGTGCGAATGCTTGCATCCGATCGGATGCGGCGCGCCGAGTGCGCCGCGCGCGGGCCGAAAAAAAGGGCGGCCGAAGCCGCCCAATGAAGCGATGTCGCGTCGTCGTGATCCGGTAGCGCGCTCAGTTGCCCGTCGACAGCGTGAGCGCGTTCGTCAGGTCGCCCATCGGCTTGAGGCCGTTCGCGACGAGCGCGTCGTCGCGCTGTTTGAGGCCCGCGAGCTTCGGCAGCGAGAAGCGGCGCGTGATGAAGCGCAGGATCGACGCGGTGTCGTATTGCGTATGGTCGACGAAGCCTTGCTTCGCGAACGGCGAGATGACGAACGCCGGAATGCGCGTGCCCGGGCCCCAGCGGTCGCCCTTCGGCGGCGCGACGTGATCCCAGAAGCCGCCGTTCTCGTCGTACGTGACGATCACGACCATGTTGTTCCACTGAGGGCTCTTCTGCAGGTGCGAGATCACGTCGGCGATGTGCTGGTCGCCCGACGCGACGTCGGTGTAGCCCGGGTGCTCGTTCAGGTTGCCCTGCGGCTTGTAGAACGTGACCTGCGGCAGCTTGCCCGCGTCGATCGCCTGGATGAGCGTGGTGCCGTTCGAGCCGGCGTCGAGCAGGTGCTGCGCGCGGCTCGCGCTGCCGGGCGCCTGGTTCGCGTAATAGTTGAACGGCTGGTGATGCGGCTGGAAGTTCGGCGAGGTCATGTTCGGCCCGTAGATCACGCCCGACGTGTTGCTTTGCGCGGCCTGCAGCGCCGCGCCCCACGCGCCGCCGTACCAGGCCCACGAGATGCCCGAGTTCGTCAGCAGGTCGCCGATGTTCTGCTGCGTCTGCGGCGGCAGCGTCGACGGGTTCGACGGATCGGCGAGGTTCGGATCGCCGCCCGATGCGGCCGCGTTGCCGCTCGGCTGATACGGCGGCTGCATCGTGTTGACCGCGTAGAAATCCGGCGTGAGGCCGCCCGATTTGACGAACTTCGGCGGGCCCGACAGCGCGGAAGCGGGCGAATTCGCGGCCGTCGTGAGCGTCACGCCGTCCGGGTTGACCACCGAGATCTGGCTCGCGGCCGGGCTCTTGTCGGCGTTCGGGTAATACGGCGCGCACGCGCAGATCAGGTACTGGTGATTCAGGAACGAGCCGCCGAACGCGCCCATGAAGAAGTTGTCGGCGAGCGTGTATTGCTGCGCGAGCTTCCAGAGCGGCAGCTTCGACGGATCGGCCGTGTAGTGGCCCATCACGAGGCCGCCCGCGTCGGACCACGCGGCGTACTTGTCGTTCTTGCCGCCGTCGATCTGCATCTGGTTCTCGTAGAAGCGGTGAACGAGGTCGCGCGTCGTCACGCTCATCGGCGTGTTGAAGCCGTTCGGATCGTCGATGGCGAACGGCGAGTTCGGCAGGTTCGCCGTCATCGCCTCCGTCACCGCGGGCGACACGCCCGCCGCCGTCAGGCCGTTCCAGATCTTCGGCAGCGTCGCGAGCGGCGTGCCGTCGCGGTCGGCCTGCTGCGCGCTCGCGGCCGTCGCGTTCTGCAGGCCGTTCGCGCCGGGGAAGTTGCCGTACAGGTTGTCGAAGCTGCGGTTTTCCGCATAGATCACGACGACGTTCTTCACTGCCGACAGGCCGGGCGACGTGACGTCGTCCCCGCCGCACGCGGTGAGGCCGAAGGCGGCCGCCAGCGCGATCGGCGTCACGCGAATCCAATGCTTGTTCATCCGTTATCTCTCTTGTCGCACGAGGGGTGTGGGTATCGAGGGGCCGGCCGGCGCGCGTCGCGCGAAGCGGCGTGCGGCATGAATGTGCTTTGACAGCCGGCTGCGCGGATTGTGTAAGGAGCGTTTGACAGCAACATGTTGTAATGCTTTCGTTCAGCTGTCGATTTATCGTCATCGATTTGTCATTCTCGTGACATACGCTCGCGCCTTTCCCACTCGACACCGCCGAATCGATGATGCGCCGCCCGCTGCGACACGCCACCCGGAATCGTTCGACCTTCGCCGCGCTGCGCACGCTCGCGGCGGCGACCGCGCTCGCGGCAAGCGTCGCCGCCTGCGATGCGAACGGCCCCGCCGAGACGCGCGCTTCGGCGCCCGCTGCGGTATCCGCTTCGGCGCCCGCCGCGCAGGCGGGTGCGCCCGCCGTCGTCGAGCGCCGGCCGCAGACGCGCGCGCAGGTGTACGAAGCGGTGACGCAGATGACGGCGCTCGGCCGGCAGCTGTTCTTCGATCCGTCGCTGTCGGGCAGCGGCAAGCTCGCGTGCGCGTCGTGTCACAGCCCGCAGCACGCGTTCGGGCCGCCGAACGCGCTGCCCGCGCAATTCGGCGGCGACGATCTGCGCCAGCAGGGCTTTCGCGCGGTGCCGACGCTCAAGTACCTGCAGAAGGTGCCCGCGTTCAGCGAGCACTATCACGAGTCGGACGACGAGGGCGACGAGAGCGTCGACGCCGGTCCGACGGGCGGCCTCACGTGGGACGGCCGCGTCGACAGCGGCGCGGAGCAGGCGCGCGTGCCGCTCACGTCGCCGTTCGAGATGAACGGCACGCCCGCGAAGGTCGCGCGCGCGGTGCGGGCCGCGCCGTACGCGGACGCGTTTCGCCGCGCGTTCGGCTCGCGCGTGCTCGACGACGACCGCGCGACGTTCGACGCGGTGCTGCAGGCGCTCGGCACGTTCGAGCAGACGCCCGACGTGTTCTATCCGTACACGAGCAAGTACGACGCCTATCTGGCGGGCCGCGCGCAGCTCACGAGCGCCGAGCTGCACGGGCTGCAGGTCTTCAACGACGAGAAGAAGGGCAACTGCGCGAGCTGCCACGTGAGCCGGCGCGGACTCGACGGCACGCCGCCGCAGTTCAGCGATTTCGGCCTGATCGCGCTCGGCGTGCCGCGCAATCGCGAGCTCGCCGTGAACCGGAATCCGGCGTTCCGCGATCTCGGCGCATGCGGGCCCGAACGCCGGGACCTGAAGGGGCGCGACGAGTTCTGCGGGCTGTTCCGCACGCCGACGCTGCGCAACGTCGCGCTGAAGAAGACGTTCTTCCACAACGGCATCTATCACTCGCTCGAGGACGTGATGCGCTTCTACGCGCAACGCGACACGCATCCCGAGAAGTTCTATCCGGTGAAGAACGGCGTCGTCCAGAAGTTCGACGACTTGCCCAAGCGCTACTGGAAGAACCTGAACGACGAGCCGCCGTTCGACCGCAAGCGCGGCGATCCGCCCGCGATGACCGACGCGGAGATCAAGGACGTGATCGCGTTCCTCGGCACGCTCACCGACGGCTACGACGCGCAAGCGAAGCCGGCGCTCGGCAATCGCTGAGACGCGCGCAACGGGCGGGCTGCGCGACGCCACCGCCCGGCGTCACTCGCGCAGCGCGTCTTCGACGCACGCGGCGCGCGCCGCCGCATGATTCTCGTGCGTCGTATCCGTAAGGCAATCCGCATACGACGCGACGTAACGCTCGAACATTTCGCGCGCTTCATCGGGCGGCGCGC
Organism: Burkholderia savannae; assembly: GCF_001524445.2. NCBI lineage: Bacteria > Pseudomonadati > Pseudomonadota > Betaproteobacteria > Burkholderiales > Burkholderiaceae > Burkholderia > Burkholderia savannae. The sequence continues at coordinate 2,277,878 of NZ_CP013417.1, read as the reverse complement.
CGACCATCTGCGCGACGAGCGCGCGCGAGCCCACTTCGAAGTGCTGATAGTCGATCGGGTCGTCCCAATAGCCGCCCCAGCGCAGGAAGCCGTTGTTCGCGAACACGTCGACGGCGCGCTCGGCCATGCCGGGCCTCGGCGGCTTGCCGGGCCGTTCGTCGAGCCGGTTCATCGACGCCTTCGCGGCGGACTCGGGCAGCACGCGCGCGCCGCCGTCGCCGCCGAACGACACGTACGGGTTGCGCAAAGGATTGACGTCGATCGCGACGCCGTACGCGTGCATCGACCACTCGTCGCTGCCCGTTTTGGGCCGCGAGTTGAACGCCGACGTGTTGTCGTCGTTCATCGACGCGACGTCGTCGCCGCGATAGCGCTCGATCGGCACGGCCTTGTTCAGCGGGAAGCGCATCCGGCGGAGCGTGTTGAAGATCGTCTGCACGCGCTCGGCAACCGCATCGAGCACGACGACTTCGCCTTTTTGCGTTTGGCCGTCGAAATTCACGTAATCGAACGACACGTTTCTCAATCGTCCGCATTGAACCGGCGAACGATCGCTCATTGCGCGTTCGGCATGCATATTCGCGCATTGCGCGGCCGTGATTCGGTTGATATCGGCAATCGCATTGGTCGTGCCGAAAACCGAAAGCAGCGTGAAAAGGGCCGTGCTATGCTGCGCGCACTGCCGAATCGGCGCGAATGTTCGCGGCAGAAGTCGCATGTCGATCACTGATTTGACGAATTCGATGCATGCGAATTCAGAGTGAATGGATATGCATGAAGTTCCGGAGTACCGATGAACCGAAAGCCGAAGGGAATTCCGGATCACGAATCAAATGACGTAAATGCCGCGAATGCGCGCGGCAAGGACTCGGTGAAAATGCGCAAGAAAAGCTTGGTTCATTTCCCCGTCGCGCTGGCGGTGACGGCGGCGCTCGGCGCCTGCTCGTCGGGCGACGACGACGCGACGATCGAATCACGCGCGGACGCGATCGTCGAGCGCATGTCGACCCGGCAGAAGGTCGGCCAGAAGATCATGATGGCGTTCCGGTACTGGTGCCCGGACGGGCAGCCGGCCTGCACGAGCGGCATGACCGAATTCCCCGACGCCGCGCGCGACGCGTTGCGTGAGAACGGCATCGGCGGCGTGATCCTGTTCTCGAACAACCTGACGGGCATCGAGCAGACGCGCCGGCTGATCGACGGAATCCGCGCGGCGCCCGCGGCCGACAGCCCGGTCGGCCTGATGGTCGGCATCGACGAGGAGGGCGGCAACGTGTTCCGCCTGCCGCGCGTGGAGGCGACGGCGTTCGCCGGCAACATGGCGCTCGGCGCGGCCTACGAGGCGACGAAGGACGACCGGCTCGCATACGACATGGGCCGCGTGCTCGCGGCGGAGATCGCGGCGGTCGGCTTCAACGTGAACTTCGCGCCGGATGTCGACGTGAACAGCAATCCGCTCAACCCCGTCATCAACGTGCGCTCGTTCGGCGACGATCCGGCGACGATCGGCCTGCTCGGCCGGCGCATGGTGCAGGGAATGAAGAGCGAGCGCGTGATCGGCACGTTCAAGCATTTCCCGGGGCACGGCGACACGGACACCGATTCGCACTACGGGCTGCCCGTCGTGATCAAGTCGCGCGCCGACGCGTACGCGATCGATCTCGCGCCGTACCGGCAGGCGATCGACTCGGGCGAGGCGCCCGACATGATCATGACCGCGCACATCCAGTATCCGTCGCTCGACGACACGCGCGTCGCGACGCGCACGGGCGAGCAGATGATCGCGCCCGCGACGATGTCGCGACGCATCCAGCACGACATCCTGCGCGGCGAATTCGGCTATCAGGGCGTGACGATCACCGACGCGCTCGACATGAAGGGCATCGCCGATTTCTTCGACGAGGACGATGCGGTCGTCAAGGTGTTCCAGGCGGACGTCGACATCGCGCTGATGCCCGTCGAGTTTCGCACCGCGGCCGACGCCGGCCGGCTGACGGCGCTGGTCGATCGCGTCGCGGCAGCCGTCGATGCGGGCCGGATCGACCGCGCCGAATTCGATCGCTCGGTGCGCCGGATCGTGCTGACCAAGCTGCGCAACGGCATCGTCGCGGCGGACCGCGGCAGGCCGATCGACGAACTGGCGTCGATCGGCGGGCCCGCGCATCGCGCGGTCGAGCGCGACATCGCGCGCAAGTCGATCACGCTGCTGCGCAACGAGAACGGCACGCTGCCGCTGCAGGCGCAAGGCCGGCGCATCTTCATCCTGACGCCGTGGGGCGAGCAGGCGGAGGCGATGCGGCGCCGTTTCGCCGAGCTCGGCCATCCGCTCGTGACGGGCGCGAAGCTGAGCGCGATCACGTGGCCCGAGCAGCAGCAGGCGATCGACGCGGCGGATGTCGTGATCGTCGGCACGCTGTCGACGGGCGTCACGCCCGTCGAGCACAACGGCGATCCGAGCGCGCGCATCGTGCCGCCCGCGCCCGCGCTGATGCGGCAGACGGCGCCCGCGAACGGCGAGGAGGCGGGCTCGGTGATCTTCGATCACGTCGACGCGGGCGCGGGGGCGGGCGCGGATGTCCGCGCGCGCCGCAGCGTGCTCGCCGTCGCGGTGCCGAACGAGGCGCAGCAGATGCGCGACGCGATGGATTACGCGAAGGCGCGGCGCAAGACCGTGATTCACGTGACGATGCGTGCGCCGTACGACGTGATCAGCTACGACGACGTCGCGGACGCGGCGCTCGCGACGTACGCGTACTACGGCTACGAAGGCGGGCTGCGCGGCCCGTCGCTGTTCGCCGCCGTCGACGCGATGCTGGGCGTCGAGCGGCCGGTCGGCAAGCTGCCGGTCGCGGTGCATGCGCTGAACGCGGACGGATCGACGGGGCCGCTGCGCTATTCGCGCGGCTTCGGCTTGCAGTACTGAGGAGCCGAGCGCCGGCCGCGACGCGGCGCTGCGGCGATGCGCGCGGCTGGCGGCGCGGCCGATCGCCGCGCGCCGCCCGAAGCGGTTTCGCCGTCGATTTTCTGCGGCGCGGCCCACGCGAGGCCGCGTCGCGCCGCCGGATCGGTTTCAAATACCGTTCGTTGCAGTTATCCTTGAGCGCTCTTGCGGCGCGCGGCCGAAGCCGCGCGCCGGACGTTCGATCGCTTCCAAAGGAGAACAACATGACGATGCGAGCCCGTGTCTCGATCCTGTCGCGCGCGCTGGCGGGCGCCGCGTGCGCGGCGGCCGCGCTTGCCGCGCACGCGCAGAACAACCTGAACTTCCTGAACGACACGCCGATCAGCTATTTCAGCAAGGCGGACACCGCGTCGCTCGCGAAGGCCGTGCAGAAGGTTCGCGACGAAGGCAAGGACGGCGAAACCGTCGACTGGATGAACGAAGGCCGCGGCACGAAGCTCGCGGCGAAGCTGACGCCGAGCACGACCGAGCAGGAAGGCCGCACGTGCCGCGAGATCAAGACGGAAATCGAGGCGAAGGGGCAGTCGATGACGCTGCGGCCGCTCTATTGCAAGACCGAGGCCGGCAAGTGGCAGTTGCAGAGGCGCTGACGCGGGCCTGACGCGCGGATGAGCGCGATGAAGCCGCGCGGCCGGCCGCGCACGGTGTCCTGCGGGATCGTGCTGCTCGATTCCGCCGGCCGCGTGCTGCTCGCGCACGCGACCGACACGGCGCACTGGGACATCCCGAAGGGCCAGGACGAGCCGGGCGAGACCGCGCAGCAGGCGGCGCTGCGCGAGCTGGTCGAGGAGACGGGCATCGTGCTCGATCCCGCGCGCCTGACCGATCTCGGCTTGTTCGCTTACCGGCACGACAAGGATCTGCACCTGTTCGCCGCGCGAGCCGCCGCGCACGAGACGGACCTGTCGCGTTGCACGTGCACGTCGATGTTCCCGAGCCGCCGCGACGGGACGATGATTCCGGAGATGGACGCGTTTCGCTGGACCGAGCCGGGCGAAGTGGAGGCGTACGCGAGCCGCAGCCTCGCGCGGCTTTTCGCGACGACGCTGTCGCTCGCGCAATTGCATCGGACGCTGCCGGGGTAAGCGCCGCGCGTGCGCGACAGCCAGCGTGCGCGACAGCCTTGCCGCCCGTCGCCGATGACGAACGTCGCATGACACGCCTCGGCGCGCGATCCCCCGCGTGCGACGCCCGGCGTGCGACGCCCGGCCGATTCGTCCGCGCGAGGTTCGGTGTCACGCGCGCCTGCGCGCCGGACGCCGCACGCGCCGCGGCAATCCGGACCGGTCGGCGGGCCGAAAGCCGACTCGGCTGCCATCCCGGCTCGGACATCAAACGAAAATGCCCGGCCTGAGCCGGGCATTTCATTTTTTGCGCGGCGCGAGTAACGGAGCGCGCCGAAGCGGCCGTCAGGCCGGCTTGCCCCAGCTGTCGCGCAGGCCGACGATCCGGTTGAACACCGGCTGGCCGGGTTTCGAATCGACACGGTCCGCGACGAAGTAGCCGTGGCGCTCGAACTGATAGCGCGCCTCCGGCGTCGCGTCGCGCGCGCCGGGCTCGAGGTAGGCCTGGACGACCTTCTTCGAATCCGGATTCAGCGCCTCGAGGAAGTTGCGGCCGCCCGCGTCCGGGTGCGGCTCCTTGAACAGGCGATCGTAGATCCGCACTTCGGCCGGGCACGCGTGCGGCGCGCTCACCCAGTGGATGTTGCCCTTCACCTTGTAGTTGTTCGCGCCTTCGGTGCCCGACTTGCTGTCCGGATAGTAGTTGCAGTGCACGGCGATCACGTTGCCGTTTTCGTCCTTGTCGGCGCCCGTGCATTCGATCACGTAGCCGTAGCGCAGCCGCACCTTGTTGCCCGGGAACAGTCGGAAATAGCCCTTCGGCGGGCTCTCGTTGAAGTCCTCGCGCTCGATCCACAGCTCGCGCGAGATCGGGAACGTGCGCTGCCCGCGCTCCGGATGGTGCGGGTGCACGGGCGCCGTGCATTCCTCAGTCTGGCCTTCCGGATAGTTGTCGATGACGAGCTTGAGCGGATCAAGCACGGCGACCGTGCGCGGCGCCTTGTCGTCGAGGTCGTCGCGCAGCGCGCCTTCGAACACGCTCATGTCGATCCACGAATCGACCTTCGTCACGCCGATCCGCTCGCAGAAGAGCTGGATGCTCTGCGGCGTGAAGCCGCGGCGGCGCACGCCGACGATGGTCGGCATCCGCGGGTCGTCCCAGCCGTCGACGTGGCCTTCCGTCACGAGCTGCAGCAGCTTGCGCTTGCTCGTGATCGCGTACGTGAGATTCAGGCGCGAGAACTCGATTTGCTGCGGCAGCGGCCGCGCGAACACGCCGGCGTCGGCGAGCTCGTTGAGCACCCAGTCGTAGAGCGGGCGGTGATCCTCGAATTCGAGCGTGCAGAGCGAGTGCGTGATGTTCTCGATCGCGTCCGAGATGCAGTGCGTGTAGTCGTACATCGGGTACACGCACCACGCGTCGCCCGTGCGGTAGTGGTGCGCGTAGCGGATGCGATAGATCACCGGGTCGCGCATGTTCATGTTCGGCGAACCCATGTCGATCTTCGCGCGCAGCACGTGCTCGCCTTCCTTGAACTCGCCCGCCTTCATCCGGCGGAACAGGTCGAGGTTCTCCTCGGGCGAGCGGTCGCGGAACGGCGACGGCGTGCCCGGCTCGGTCAGCGAGCCGCGGTTCGTGCGCATCTCGTCGGCGCTCTGGCTGTCGACGTACGCCTTGCCGCGCTGGATCAGCAGCTCGGCGAATTCGTAGAGCTTGTCGTAATAATCGCTCGCGAAGTACTGGTGGTCGACGCCGTCTTTCTGCCAGTCGAAGCCGAGCCAGCGCACCGCGTCGATGATCGAATTCACGTATTCGACGCTTTCCTTTTCCGGATTCGTGTCGTCGAAGCGCAGGTGGCACACGCCGCCGTAGTCGCGGGCGACGCCGAAGTTCAGGCAGATGCTCTTTGCATGGCCGATGTGCAGATACCCGTTCGGCTCGGGCGGGAAGCGCGTTTCGACGCGGCCGCTCCATTTGCTCGCGCGGTTGTCGTCGTCGATGATGTTGCGGATGAAATTGGAAGGCGCGGTGGCGTCGTTGCGTTCGGTGCTCATGCGGAACAGGGAAGAAAAAGGGGGAGGGCGCGTGCCGCGCCGCTCGAATTCGTCAATTCTACCTGACGGACGACCGTCCTGAGGAGCGGCGCACCTTGCGGCGGGCGGCGCGGCGCGTTTTTCCGGCATTTGTGCGGCATGTGTTGCCGCTGTAACGGGAGGTAAATCGCCTTGCCGGCCGGATCGCGCTTTTTTAAGATGCGCTCACCCAGGTTTCATGCCGCCGCGCCGTGCCTTGCGCGGCAACGTTTCGAAGGCAGCATCATGATGAAGAAGACCAGCTTTCTCGTTCGCGCCACCGTCATCGCCGTGGCGCTCGCCAGCTTGAGCGCGTGCGCGATGAACCGCACGCAGCGCAACGCCGGCATCGGCGCGGCCGCGGGCGGCGCGCTCGGCTACCTGATCACGGGCGGCCCGATCGGCACCGTCGCGGGCGCGGCGGCGGGCGGCCTCGTCGGCGCGGGCGTGCGCTAAAGGGCGCAGAAGGGCATTAAAGGGCATTCGACGCGGCGGCCGAGCGGTGGACGGGGCCGCCACGGCGCTCCTGTCGAGCAGGTGGCGCGGGCGAATGCCGGGGGCGGTGCCGGATCGTAGATCCGGGGCGTCGAATTCGCCGGTTTCGCGCCCTTCGTCAGCTTCGTTGCACGAATGCATGTGTCAGCCCGTCGCAAGCCGGGCAGCAGGGCGCGCCATAGGCGCGCCCGTTTTGTTGGCGGGCACGATTTCGTCGGGTTTTGGGGCCCTTCGACGAGGGCTCGCGATCGGCATCTTCGCCGGCTGGTTTGTTCGGGGGCACCGTTTCGGGTGTCGGCGGCCGAAGCGACGCGCTCGTGTTCGCGGTTTTTCGGTCGACGTCGGGCGTTGATCATTCCTGTCGCTATCCCGCTTTCCCGCTAGAGGAGAAACTTGCGACGCGACGACATGCGGGACCTCCGCAGGGAAAACGTGGAAGCCCGCTTTGTACCGTTCGGTCGTGACGAGGCGATGTCCGGGTGCGCTTGCCGGGTGCCGCGTGCGGTGAACGGGGCGGGCCGCGCGTCGAGATCCCGGGTTGCGGCGCGCGGACATTTCGGGCTTTCGAGGGGGGCAAGTTCCGGCGCGCGAAATGCGGAGTTCGAAGCTCGGGCTCGGGCTCGGGCTCGGGCTCGGGCTCGGGCTCGGGCTCGGGCTCGGGCTCGGGCTCGGGCTCGGGCTCGGGCTCGGGCTCGGGCTCGAAGCTCGACGCTCGACGCAAAAGTTCAACCGTCGATGCTCAACGTCCGAAGCCTTGAAGCTATAGAAGTTCGCGAGTTTGAATCGGCAAACCGGCAAACCGGCAAACCGGCGAAACGGCGAAACGGCGAAACGGCGAAACGGCGAAACGGCGAGCGGGCGAGCGGGCGACGGGGCGAAGAACCAACACTCGAGAGAAAGAACGCGGGCGCACAATCGAAGCCGCGCGCCCGCCATCGCACCCATGCGCCGCGCTCACACGACGCGCTTGTCCCTGAGCGCCGCGATCGCCGCGTCGCCGTAGCCGAGCATGTCGCGCAACACCGCGTCCGTGTGCTCGCCGAGGAGAGGCGGCGCGCTGCGCGCGTCGGGCGGCGTCTCGCTCATCCGGATCGGGTTGCGCACGAGCTTCACGGTCGCGCCGCTCGGATGAGGCAGCTCGACCTGCATGCCGCGCGCGCGCACTTGCTCGTCGTCGAACACTTCGTCGAGATCGTTGATCGGCCCGCACGGCACGCCGAGTGCCTCGAGCGCGTCGAGCCATTCGCGTTTCGTGCGCGTCTTCGTCATCTCCGCGATGATTGGCACGAGCGTGTCGCGATGGCGCACGCGCGCCGGGTTCGTCGCGAAGCGCTCGTCGTCGGCGAGCGCCGCGCGGCCGCCCGCCTCGACGAACTTGCGGAACTGCCCGTCGTTGCCGACCGCGACGATGATCCAGCCGTCGCTCGTCTCGAACGTCTGGTAAGGCACGATGTTCGGATGCGCGTTGCCCCAGCGCACGGGCGGCTTGCCGCTCGCGAGGAAGTTCGTGTTCATGTTCGCGAGGAGCGCGACCTGCACGTCGAGGAGCGCCATGTCGATGTGCTGGCCGCAGCCCGTGCGGTCGCGGTGCGCGAGCGCGGCGAGGATCGCGATCGCCGAGTAGAGGCCCGTCGCGAGATCGGCGATCGCGACGCCCGCCTTCTGCGGGCCGCCGCCCGGCAGGCCGTCGCGCTCGCCCGTGATGCTCATGAAGCCGCCCATTCCCTGGATGATGAAGTCGTAGCCCGCGCGGTGCGCATACGGGCCCGTCTGGCCGAAGCCCGTCACCGAGCAGTAGACGAGATCGGGCTTCACGGCTTTCAGCGATTCGAAGTCGAGCCCGTATTTCGCGAGCTGGCCGACCTTGTAGTTCTCGAGCACGACGTCGCATTGCGCGGCGAGCTCGCGGACGATCCGCTGGCCCTCCGGCGTCGCGATGTCGACCGTCACCGAGCGCTTGTTGCGGTTCGCGGCGAGGTAGTACGCGGCTTCGCGGGTGTCGGCGCCGTCGGGCGTTTTCAGGTACGGCGGGCCCCAGTGCCGGGTGTCGTCGCCGCTCTCCGGGCGCTCGACCTTGATCACGTCGGCGCCGAGATCGGCAAGCGTCTGCGCGCACCACGGGCCCGCGAGCACGCGGCTCAGGTCCAGGACGCGGATATGGCTGAGGGCTCCCATCTTCGTTCAGTCTCCTCTGTTGGTGGTGCCATCGATCGGCGCGCGGCCCAAGGGCGTCGCGCCGATCGGGGCGCGGCCGCGCGGGCGCGTGTCCGGTTGGTCGTCTCCCGCCGCATCTTAAAGCGATTCGGGTGCGGCTGTCGCGAAGGCGGGCGGCGCGAGGGCGGCGGCGGGGCCGGATGCAGGCGCGCGCCGCCGCCGCGAGCGCCCGCGGCGCGGTTGTGACCGCTCGCCGCGTGGCGCTGCTTCGGCGGAGCGGATTGGGGGCGAGGTTCCGGCGCGGCTTGGGTGCGGTCTCGATGCGGCCCCGATGCGGCTTCGATGCGGCTTCGATGCGCTCGGTCGAAAGCCGACGAGATGCCGATGTGAACGTGTTGCGACGTCGAGCGAGAGCCGGCGGGGCGCTCGAGCACGGCGCTCGAGCGCTCGGCAACGGCTTCGAACGGTGCAATGGCCTGCTCATGGCCGGGAAGCCGGCAACGGCCTCGAAAAATGGCTCCGAATGGCTCCGAACGGTCGGTAATGGCGCGGCGGCCGGGCGTCTTTCGGGGGTGGCCGCGGCATGATTGTCGGCGTGTCGGGCGTATCGTCCACATTGGGTTCGACGCGTCGCCATGCGGCCGTCGCGGCGCGCTCGTATCGCGCGCGATCGTTCGGCTCGACCGGACTCGCCGGTTCTGGTCCCGGTCACGGCCGAGTTCAGCTCGCCGCGGCTCGACTCGGCCTGGCCGGTTGGCCCAACCCGTCGCCCCAAACCCGTCGCCCCAAACCCGTCGTTCGAGCCCGGCCGCGTGTTTCCGGCGTGGATTTCGCGTGCTTTGCCGGCCGTCCTCGACTAGCGCGTCGGACGTTTCCGGACCGCGACGATCTTACGCCGAGTCGGCCGCGTCGCCCGCTGCCGGCCCTCGACGCCGTCCACGGAACGTTCGCCCAACGCCCGCCCCAACGCCCACCCCAACGCCCACCCCAACGCCCACCCCAACGCCCACCCCAACGCCCACCGGCCGCGAGCGGGGATCTATCCCGTATAATTGATCGTTTCAGAATCCAGCCGCCGTCCGCCGAGTCGAAGCGGCCGGCGCTCAACCCAGTTTTGGCCTGACCCCGTCCCCGCACGCTATGAAAGCCGCCGAAATCCGCGAGAAATTCCTCAAGTTCTTCGAATCGAAGGGCCACACGATCGTCCGCTCGTCGAGCCTCGTCCCGGGCAACGACCCCACGCTGCTCTTCACCAATTCGGGGATGGTGCAATTCAAGGACGTGTTCCTCGGCGCCGAGACGCGCCCGTACTCCCGCGCGACCACCTCGCAGCGCAGCGTGCGCGCGGGCGGCAAGCACAACGACCTCGAGAACGTCGGCTACACCGCGCGCCACCACACGTTCTTCGAGATGCTCGGCAACTTCTCGTTCGGCGACTACTTCAAGCGCGATGCGATCCATTACGCGTGGGAACTGCTGACGACCGTCTACGCGCTGCCCGCCGACAAGCTCTGGGTCACCGTCTACCACGACGACGATGAGGCGTACGACATCTGGGCGAAGGAAGTCGGCGTGCCGGCCGAGCGGATCATCCGCATCGGCGACAACAAGGGCGCGCGCTACGCGTCGGACAATTTCTGGCAGATGGGCGACACGGGCCCGTGCGGCCCGTGCTCGGAAATCTTCTACGACCACGGCCCGGACGTGTGGGGCGGCCCGCCGGGGTCCCCCGAGGAAGACGGCGACCGCTACATCGAGATCTGGAACCTCGTGTTCATGCAGTTCAACCGCGACGCGCAGGGCAACATGACGCGCCTGCCGAAGCCGTGCGTCGACACCGGCATGGGCCTCGAGCGGATCGCGGCCGTGCTGCAGCACGTGCACAGCAACTACGAGATCGACCTGTTCCAGAACCTGATCAAGGCGTCGGCGCGCGAAACGGGCGTGGCCGACCTCGCGAACAATTCGCTGAAGGTGATCGCCGATCACATCCGCGCGTGCTCGTTCCTGATCGTCGACGGCGTGATCCCCGGCAACGAAGGCCGCGGCTACGTGCTGCGCCGGATCGTGCGCCGCGCGATTCGCCACGGCTACAAGCTCGGCCGCAAGGGGGCGTTCTTCCACAAGCTCGTGGCGGATCTCGTCGCCGAGATGGGCGTGGCCTATCCGGAGCTGAAGGAAGCCGAGCAGCGCGTGACCGACGTGCTGCGCCAGGAGGAAGAGCGCTTCTTCGAGACGATCGAGCACGGGATGTCGATTCTCGACGCCGCGCTCGGCGAGCTCGACGCCGCGGGTGGCAAGACGCTCGACGGCGAACTCGCGTTCAAGCTGCACGACACGTACGGCTTCCCGCTCGATCTGACGGCCGACGTGTGCCGCGAGCGCGGCGTGACGGTCGACGAGCCTGCGTTCGACGACGCGATGGCGCGCCAGCGCGAGCAGGCGCGCGCGGCGGGCAAGTTCAAGGCGGCGCAGGGCCTCGACTACTCGGGCGCGAAGACGGCCTTCCACGGCTACGAGGAAATCGCGTTCGACGACGCGAAAGTCGTCGCGCTGTACGTCGACGGCGCGTCGGTCGACGCCGTGAAGGCGGGCGAGAGCGCGGTCGTCGTGCTCGACCACACGCCGTTCTACGCGGAATCGGGCGGCCAGGTCGGCGATCAGGGCGTGCTCGCGAACGCGGCCACGCGCTTCGCGGTCGCCGACACGCTGAAGGTCCAGGCCGACGTGATCGGCCACCACGGCACGCTCGAGCAGGGCACGCTGAAGATCGGCGACGTCGTTCGCGCGGAGATCGACGCCGAGCGCCGTGCGCGCACCGCGCGCAATCACTCGGCGACCCACCTGATGCACAAGGCGCTGCGCGACGTGCTCGGCTCGCACGTGCAGCAGAAGGGCTCGCTCGTCGACGCGGACAAGACCCGCTTCGACTTCGCGCACAACGCGCCGCTGACCGACGACGAAATCCGCCGCGTCGAGGCCATCGTCAACGAGCAGGTGCTCGCGAACGCGCCCGGCATCGTGCGCGTGATGCCGTACGACGACGCGGTGAAGGGCGGCGCGATGGCGCTCTTCGGCGAGAAGTACGGCGACGAAGTGCGCGTGCTCGATCTCGGTTTCTCGCGCGAGCTCTGCGGCGGCACGCACGTGCATCGCACGGGCGACATCGGCCTCTTCAAGATCGTCGCGGAAGGCGGCGTCGCGGCGGGCATTCGGCGCGTCGAGGCGATCACGGGCGACAACGCGGTGCGCTACGTGCAGGCGCTCGACGCGCGCGTGAACGCGGCGGCGGCGGCGCTGAAGGCGCAGCCGTCCGAGCTGATCCAGCGGATCGGCCAGGTGCAGGATCAGGTGAAATCGCTCGAGAGGGAACTCGCCGCGCTGAAGTCGAAGCTCGCGTCGAGCCAGGGCGACGAGCTCGCGCAGCAGGCGGTCGAAATCGGCGGCGTGCACGTGCTCGCCGCGACGCTCGACGGCGCCGACGCGAAGACGCTGCGCGAGACCGTCGACAAGCTGAAGGACAAGCTGAAGAGCGCGGCGATCGTGCTCGCGGCCGTCGACGGCGGCAAGGTGAGCCTGATCGCGGGCGTCACGGCGGACGCGAGCAAGAAGGTGAAGGCGGGCGAGCTCGTCAACTTCGTCGCGCAGCAAGTGGGCGGCAAGGGCGGCGGCCGGCCGGACATGGCGCAGGCGGGCGGCACCGAGCCGGCGAATCTGCCGGCGGCGCTCGCGGGCGTCAAGGGCTGGGTCGAAGCGCGGCTGTGACGCGGCCGGGCGGCGCGACGAGATTCGGCTCGCCGTTCTCGTCGCGACGGCGGCCGCACGGCGGCGGCGGGTGACGCGATTTCGGGGGCGTATCGGCGCGGTGCGCGGTGCGCCCGCGCGGCGGAACGCGGGCTTGGACGATGAGCTTGCGGCGATGCCGGCGCGCTTCGCTTCTTCGACTTCCGCGAGCGTCGCGGCAAAAATCGGATGATCGAACGACCGAAACGGTCCAATCGGCTTGCGCCGGCTGGGCCGTTTTGCTTTCGGGTTCGATGACGGGCGCGGCGGTGCGCGATGCGCGCATGGCGTCGGCGCGCGTCATGTCGCGTTGCCTCGCCTCGCGTTGCGTGATGCAGCGCCGCCGCACGGCGAGCCGGCTATGCACGCGCGCATCGCGCACGTCAGACGGCCAGCGTTTCGTCCGCCGTGCCGCGCCGCGTGCGCCCGCGCGTGGCCTTCGCCGTTTCGTTCGTCGCGATGTCGGTTGCGTTCGCCGCCGCGGCCGCATCGCGCAACGCGTCGCGCAACGCGGCGAGCGCCGCCGAGAAATGCCCCTGACGCCAGACCAGCATCGTGTCGATCGGCGCGATGTCGTCGATCGGATGCACGCCGAGGCTGTCGGGCTCGCGCTGGACGGCGAGCACCGAGCGCGGCGCGACCGCGACGCCCGCGCCCGCCGCGACGCACGCGACGATCGCGTGATACGAACCGAGCTCGAGCACGCGCCCGGGCTTGAGCCCGTATGCGGCATACCAGCGCTCGACGCAACCGCGGTACGCGCAGCCGCGCTCGAACGCGACGAGCGTCGGCAGCAGCACGTCCCGCGGCGTGCGCACGCGCGGATGGCCGCGCGGCGTCAGCAGCACGAGTTCCTCGGTGAAGGCGGGCGCGGTCTCGAACGGCTCGCCGAGCGCCTCGGAGCCGGCCGGTGTCGCAACGAGCGCGGCGTCGAGCTCGAATTCGCGCACCAGGCTGATCAGCTCGCCGGTCGTGCCGGTGACGAGCTCGAGCGTGACGTCGGGCCACGCCTGATGGTAGCGCGCGAGAAAAGCGGGCAGACGGCTCGCCGCGGTGCTTTCCATCGCGCCGAGCCGCAGCCGGCCGCGAGGGCGGTTCTCGCGGACCGCGTGGCGCGCCCTCGTCGGCGAGCGCGAGCAAGCGCTCCGCGTACGGCAGCAGCGTTTCGCCCGCGGGCGTCAGCACGAGCCGGCGGCCGTCGCGCACGAAAAGCGGTGCGCCGAGCTGTTCCTCCAGCTGCTTGATGCGGGTCGTGACGTTCGACTGCACGCGATTGAGCTTCGCGGCCGCGCGCGTCACGCCGTTCTCGCGCACGACCGCGCGAAAGATCGCCAGCGCCGCCAGATCCATGATTCTCTCCATGGGATGGATCGAATCTCAATTATTCATTTTTCGAGAACGGTTGGTCAAGCTAGCATCGATTCGATTTTGGCTAATCCGCGACGCTTCCGACCCCTCGAATCGGCCGCGTCGCCCTCGAAACGATGCGCTCCCTTTCTCCTTCACGCGGCGCGGCCGGCGCGCCCGACTATCCATTCTCCGGCGAGCGCGCGGCGCGCGACGCGGCGCTCGCCTGTGCGGCGGCGCTCGCGGTCGCGCTCGGCGTCGGGCGCTTCGCGTTCACGCCGCTGTTGCCGCTGATGCTCGCGGGCGGCGAGCTCGACATCCGGCACGGCGGCTGGCTCGCGTCCGCGAACTACGCGGGCTATTTCGTCGGCGCGATGACCTGCGCGCGCATCGCCGTCGATCCGGCGCGGATGGTGCGCGCCGGGCTCGCGGCGACGGTCGCGCTGACGCTCGCGATGGGAGTCGCGAGCCCGTTCTGGGTGTGGGCGCTCGTGCGCTTCGCGAGCGGCGCGGTCAGCGCGTGGACGTTCGTGTTCGCGTCGCAGTGGGGCCTGAGGCGCGTGGCCGAGCGCGGCGCGCCTGCGTGGGGCGGCGTGATCTATACCGGGCCGGGGATCGGGATCGTCGTGACGGGGCTGATCGGCTCCGCGTTGGCGGGGCAGCGTGCGGCGTTCGGCTGGATCGGGTTCGCGGCGGCGTCGGCGGTGCTGTCGGCGATCGTGTGGCGCGCGTTCGGGGCGACGGGGCGCGACCCGATGCGCGATGCGGACGGCGGGCGTCTTCGTCGCGGGGCGGAAATCGCGGGCGATGGGGGCGGCTTGGCAGAGGCGGGCGGTCGGGCCGAGACGAGGTGCGCGGTCGAGCCGGCCGGATCGGCCGACGCCATTCGAGTGGGTTCGGCGTACGGCGTGCCCGATGCGCGTGACGTATCCAACGCGCCCGATACGCCCGATGCGTCCAACGCGTCCAACGCGTCCAACGCGTCCAACGCGTCCAACGCGTCCAACGCGTCCAACGCGTCCAACGCGTCCAACGCGTCCAACGCGTCCAACGCGTCCAACGCGTCCAACGCGTCCAACGCGTCCAACGCGTCCAACGCGTCCAACGCGTCCAACGCGTCGACAGCGGCGGCCGCAAAGAATTTCGCGTCCGCGCAAATTCCCGGCAAGCGCGGCGCGCTCGCCGCATCGGCCGCAAGCGCGCCGCACGCGTGCACCGCCGCCCGGCGCGATGCGTTCTGGCTCGTCTTGCTCTACGGCCTGCCCGGCTTCGGCTACATCATCACCGCGACCTTCCTGCCGGTGATCGCCCGCGCCGCGTTGCCCGCGCACTCGCCGTGGCCCGATCTGTTCTGGCCGACGTTCGGCGCGGCGCTGATCGTCGGCGCGCTGGTCGGCGCGCGGCTGCCGAGCCGCTGGGACAATCGCCTGCTGCTCGCGGTTTGCTGCGCGGTGCAGGCGGCCGGCGTCGCGCTCGGCATCGTCTGGCCGACGGCGCCCGGATTCGCGTTCGGCAGCGCGCTCGTCGGCTTGCCGTTCACCGCGATCACGCTGTTCGCGATGCGCGAAGCGCGCCGCTTGCGCGGCGAGCGCGCGGCGGGCCTGATGGGGTATGCGACCGCGTCGTATGGCGTCGGACAGATTGCCGGGCCGCTGGCGGCCGCGCCGCTCGCCGCGCGCGCGGGAACCTTTTCGCCGGCGCTCTGGCTCGCGTCGGCGGTGCTGCTCGTCGGGGCGGCGGGGTTTGCAGCGGTAGCGGCGAGTTCGCGCGCGACGACGCACGGCCGCGACGTCGCATGAGCGCGCGACTGGCGATGGCGCGATGAAGCGGTTGCGGGCGTTCGAGCACGCCTGCTGCATCGACGCGCTCGACGTGCTCGACGTGCATCGTGCGTTGCGTCGTTGGGAGCGCGCGCCGCGTGCATTGCCGAGCGTCGCCTTTCCCGCGTCGAATGCGCGGCCTCCGCCTCTGCCGCCTCTGCCGCCTCCGCCGCCTCCGCCGCCTTCGCCGCCTCCGCCGCCGCGTCGCCGCGCCGCGGTGCTGCACGATTTTTTGTCGAGCCGCGTCGCGACGGTCCGTGTTGAGGCATCGTCGCTTGCCGCTTGCCGCTTGCCGCTTGCCGCGCATGGCGCGCGCATCCTGCGCATCGACCGGAGCGCGCCGCGCGCGCCGAATGACCGCCGCAATCGATCGTCATCGAGCTTGCGCGCCCACGCGGCGCGTTCCGCCGCTTCCACTTTTCTCGATGCGCTCGCCGCGCATCCAACGAGCATCCGACGCGCATCCGACGAACGTGCGTCGCAGGCCGCGGCGAATTGCGAATATCGTGAAAGCACGGACTGCCGGCCGTCGGCCGCTATGCAATAATCAATTCACCAGTGCGTGCTAGTCCTTTGCGCGCCGCGCAACGGGCCCCTGGCATAACGACTGCCTTGGAGGTGCACTGTGTCTCGTCAAACGCTTGGCCGCGCCCTGATTCACGCTGCAGCGATCGGGGCGGTGCTTGCGGGCTTTGCCTGCCTGCAGCCGACGGAGATCGCAGCGGGCACGTTGCCGCAAACCCTGAAGGCGAAGCGGATCGCGCAGACGGGCCCTGCGGGGCCGATCGATTTCCCCACGCTCGTCGAGCGTTACGGGCCCGCCGTCGTGAACGTGAGCGTGCCGGCGCAGGAGCCGCAGATGTCGGCGTCCGGCCTCGAGGCGCTCGACCCCGACGATCCGTTCTTCGCGTACTTCAAGCTCTCCGCGATGCAACCGCCGACGTCCCAGGACAACGCGCCGCGCGCGATGGCGGGCGCGGGGTCCGGTTTCATCGTCAGCCCGGACGGCATCATCCTCACGACCGCCTACGTGGTCGGGCAGGCGACCGAGGTGACGGTCCGCCTCGTCGATCGGCGCGAGTTCAAGGCGCGCGTGGTGGCGCTCGACGACCAGAGCGACGTGGCCGTGCTGCAGATCGATGCGACGAAGCTGCCGACGGTGCGGCTCGGCGACTCGTCGCGGGTGCGCGTCGGCGAGCCGGTGCTGACGATCGGCGCGCCGGACGGCGCCGCGAACACGGTGACGACGGGCATCGTCAGCGCGACGTCGCGCACGCTGCCGGACGGCGGCAGCTTCCCGTTCTTTCAGACCGACGTGACCGGCAATCTCGACAATTCGGGCGGCCCGGTGTTCAACCGCGCCGGCGAGGTGATCGGCATCGATGTGCAGATCTACGGGAGCGGCGACCGCAATCCGGGCGTGACGTTTGCGATTCCGATCAATCTGGCGGTGAAGGTGCGCACGCAGGCGATGCAGGCGCAACAACAGGCTCAGCTGCAGGCGCGGCAACAGGCCCAGCAGCAAGCCCAGCAGCAAGCCCAACAGCAAGCCCAACAGCAGGCCCAGCAGCCGCAGTACGCGGCGCAGCAGAACGGGCTCGGCGTCGACGTGCAGGACGTCGGCCCGGGGCTCGCGGCGGCGTTCGGTTTGCCGCGGTCGGCGGGCGCGCTCGTCAACGCGGTCGAGCCGGGGTCGCCCGGGGCGGCGATCGGTTTGAAGCCGGGCGACGTGATCGTGCAGGTTGGCGACAGGCCGGTCGGCCGTTCGTCCGAGTTCGCCGGCGACGTGGCGGCGCTGCCGCCCGGCGCAAGCACGCCGATCAGGCTGGTGCGCAACCGCGCGCCGATGACGCTGAGGCTCGGATCGGGCCCGGCGGCGGGCGCGGCGGCCGCCGGTTCGTCGGGCAGCGCGAGCGCCGGCCGAAGCGAAGCGGGCGGAGCGGATCGCCTCGGCCTGACGATGCATCCGCTGACGGACGACGAGCGCCGCTCGACGGGGTTGCCGGTCGGGATGGTGGTCGACGCGGTGCGCGGACCGGCGGCGAACGCGGGCATCCAGCCGGGCGACGTCGTGCTGGAGTTCAACGACACGCTGATCGAGACGCCGGACATGGTGCCTGCGTTGGAGGCGAAGGCGGGAAAGGTGGTCGCGGTGCTGATACAGCGCGGCGGCGAGCGCAAATTCGTGTCGGTCAAGGCGAGGTAGCGCCGATGCGGGGAGTGCGTGCCGCGCCGGGCGCGTCTCGATCGTCCAAACTCGCTAGAATTGGGCCTTCCCGACCCAAAAAAACGGCAGGACTCGCGCGCCGCGCCCGACGTATCCGAGCGAGCGGGCAAAGCCGCCGGCCGATCCCCGACAAATGACCACCGCAGACTACCGATTCTGTCCTCGCTGCGCGCGAGCGCTCACCGAGCGCGTCGATTCCATCGAGGAGGGCGGCCGCGTGCGCCGCGCGTGTCCCGACGAAACCTGCGGCTATGTCCATTGGAACAATCCGGTGCCCGTCGTCGCGGCGATCGTCGAATACGAAGGCAAGATCCTGCTCGCGCGCAACGCCGCGTGGCCCGAAGGCGTGTTCGCGCTCATCACCGGCTTCCTCGAGCGCGGCGAAACGCCCGAGGCGGGCATCGCCCGCGAAGTGCGCGAGGAGACGTCGCTCGACGCGGAATCGGTGAAGCTCGTCGGCGTTTATGAGTTCATTCGCAAGAACGAATTGATCATCGCGTATCACGTGCGCGCGAACGGGACGATTCGCCTGTCGCCGGAGTTGCTCGAATACCGGCTCGTCGATCCGCCGATGCTGCGGCCGTGGCGCGCCGGCACCGGCCAGGCGCTCGCCGACTGGATGCGCGCGCGCGGCCTCGACTTCGAAATCGTCGAGTTCCCCGGCCAGTAACGAAGCACGGAAACGGATTGGGCGCCGCGGCGGGCAAGCGGGGGCAGGCGACGAACAAGCCACGGACAAGCGGCGAACAAGCCACGAACAAGCGGGCCGCGCCGGCGCGGCCCGCCGCCCCGGGCGGTCGGCGTCAGCCGGCGCGCGCCGCCTGCACCGCCGTGCCGTAGCACAGCACCTCGGTCACGCCCGACGCGATCTCGGTCGCGTCGTAGCGCATCCCGATGATCGCGTTGCCGCCCATCTGCCGCGCTTCTTCGACCATCCGCTCGTAGGCCTCCCGCCGCGCGCGCTCGCACAGCGACGTGTAGAGCGAGATGTTGCCGCCGAACAGCGTTTGAATCGACGCGCCGAACGTGCCGACGATCGAGCGCGAGCGCACGACGATGCCGCGCGCGACGCCGAGCGAGCGTTCGATCCGGTAGCCCGGAATGTCGAAAGCGGTCGTGATGAGCTGCGGATCTGCCATGATGTTTCCTCTTCGATGTGAAAATAACCTTGCGCCGCGCCTCTTGGAATTTGCCGCAATCTATGCTTTTCTGTGCGGCACGCCCCGCGTGCGCCGCGCCCGGCGTCGCATGTTCGCCCGGACGAAGGCCGCTTGTCCAGCGCCGGGCGGCGCATCGGCCGCGCGCGAACGTGCCGCCCGGCGATTTGAACGAGCGCGACCGAAGGAGACTTCCCGTGGCCTACATCTATTACCTGACGCACATTCATCTCGGCGACGACGCGCTCGCGATGCTCAAGGCCGAATGCGCGCGAAGCGGCATCGCGCGCCCGCTCGTCGTGACGGACAAGGGCGTCGCGGCGGCGGGGCTCGTCGATCGCGCGCTGGACGCGCTCGGGGCGGGCGCGCTGCCCGTGTTCGACGATACTCCGTCGAATCCGACCGAAGCCGCCGTGCTCGCCGCCGCGGCGCGCTACCGCGACGAAGGCTGCGACGGGCTCGTCGCGGTCGGCGGCGGCTCGGCGATCGATCTCGCGAAAGGCGTCGCGATCGCGGCGACGCATCCGCTGCCGCTCGCGCGATACGCGACGATCGAAGGCGGCAGCGAGCGGATCACCGCGGCCGTCGCGCCCCTCGTCGCGGTGCCGACGACCTCGGGCACGGGCAGCGAGGTCGCGCGCGGCGCGATCCTGATCCTCACCGACGGCCGCAAGCTCGGTTTCCATTCGTGGCACCTGCTGCCGAAGGCGGCGATCTGCGATCCGTCGCTGACGCTCGGCCTGCCGCCCGGCCTCACGGCCGCGACCGGCATGGACGCGATCGCGCACTGCATCGAAACGTTCCTCGCGCCGGCGTTCAACCCGCCCGCCGACGGCATCGCGCTCGACGGCCTCGAGCGCGCGTGGGCGCACATCGAGCGCGCGACGCACGACGGCGGCGACCGCGCCGCGCGTCTTGCGATGATGAGCGCGTCGATGCAGGGCGCGATGGCGTTCCAGAAGGGGCTCGGCTGCGTGCATTCGCTGTCGCATCCGTTGGGCGGCGTGAAGGTGAACGGCAAGACGTCGCTGCATCACGGCACGCTGAACGCGGTCGTGCTGCCCGCGGTGCTGCGTTTCAACGAAAGCGCGGCGAGCGTGGTCGCCGAGCGCCGCTATGCGCGGATGCGCCGCGTGATGAATCTGCCCGAGCGCGCGGATCTGCCGCAGGCGCTGCACGACATGACCGCGCGCCTCGGCCTGCCGACGGGACTCCGGCAAATGGGCGTCGACGAGCGCGTGTTCGAGCACGTGATCGAAGGCGCGCTCGTCGATCATTGCCACAAGACGAATCCGCGCGTCGCGACGGCGGACGACTACCGGCGCATGCTCGTCGAATCGCTGTGACGGCGCCGCGCGCGGTTTCGCCGGCATCTTCTGCGGCGTGTCCGCGGTTGCGTTCGTCAGCGCGTTCACCGGCGATTCCGGGCGACGCGGCGACGCCGCCCGATCGCGCAGCCGCCGCCTCGCCGTCGCGCCGCCTCGCCGTCGCGCCGCCGTGCGGCCATCCTCAACCCATCGTCAAGCAACCGTCCTTTCGCATCGCGCCGACATGTCCTCAGCCAAACCCGTTCCGCTGCCGCGCAGCGCCTACCGCCATTTCCTGCCGATCACGACGCGCTGGATGGACAACGACGTCTACGGGCACGTGAACAACGTCGTCTACTACAGCTACTTCGACACGGTCGTCAACGAATACCTGATCCGCCGCGGCGTGCTTGACGTCGAGCACGGCGAGACGATCGGCCTCGTGGTCGAGACGCAGTGCAACTACTTCGCGCCGCTCGTGTTTCCGCAGCGCGTCGAAGCGGGGCTGCGGGTCGCGCGGCTCGGCTCGTCGAGCGTGCTCTACGAGGTCGGCCTGTTCGCCGACGGCGACGCGTCGGCCGCCGCGCAAGGGCATTTCGTGCACGTGTACGTCGATCGCGCGACGCGCCGTCCGGTGCCGCTGCCCGAGCCGTTGCGCGCCGCGCTCGCGCCGCTTGCCGCGCCGCAGGCGGCCTGACGCGGTGCAGTCGATCGTCGTCAATCTGCTGAACGGCCTGAGCTACGGGCTGTTGCTGTTCATGCTGTGCGCGGGGCTCACGCTGATCTTCAGCATGCTGGGCGTGCTGAACTTCGCGCATGCGAGCTTCTACATGCTCGGCGCGTATGCCGGCTACGCGATTGCCGCGCGCACGAGTTTCTGGGTCGCGCTCGTCGCCGCGCCGCTCGTCGTCGGCGCGCTCGGCGCGTTGTGCGAACGCGCGCTGCTGCGGCGGGTGAGGGCGAGCGGCCATCTCGACGAATTGCTGCTCACGTTCGGGCTCGCGTATCTGATCGCCGAGGGCGTGAAGCTCGTCTGGGGGCTCGCGCCGCTCGCCGCGCCCGTGCCCGCCGCGCTCGACGGCGCCGCGTTCACCGTCGACGGCGCGGTGTTTCCGCGCTATCGCGTGTTCATGATGATCGTGTCGGTCGCGATGCTCGGCGCGTCGTGGGCGATGCTGCGCGTGTCGCAGACGGGGCTCGTCGTGCGCGCGGCGCTCACGCATCGTGCGGCGGTCGAGGCGCTCGGCCACGACGTGCCGCGCGTGATGACGCTCGTGTTCGGCGCGGGCACGGCGCTTGCCGCGCTCGCGGGCGTGATCGGCGCGCCGCTCGCGGTGATCGAGCCCGCGATGGCGCAGACGCTCGGCTCGGTCGTGTTCGCGGTGATCGTGATCGGCGGGCTCGGCTCGCTCGCGGGCGCGCTCGTCGCGTCGCTCGCGGTCGGTTGCGCGCAGACGTTCGCGACGGCGAGCCGAGCGTCGCTCGGCGACGCGGGCGAATGGGCGGGCATCGCGTTGCCCGACGCGTGGCGCGCGCTGACGCTCGCGCAGCTCGCGCCGCTGATTCCGTATCTGCTGCTCGTCGCGGTGCTCGCGTGCCGCGCGCGCGGCCTGCTCGGCGAGCGCGACGATGTCTAGCGTGGCCGTGCGAAGCCGTCTGGCCGTCGCGCTGCCGTGGCTCGCGCTCGTCGCGCTGCTCGCCGCGCCCGCGCTCGCGTGGCCGCGCGGCTGGGTGCTCGGCTATCTCGCGCAGACGGCCGCGATGATCGTGCTCGCGCTGTCTTACAACCTGCTGCTCGGCACGACGGGACTGCTGTCGTTCGGGCATGCGGCGTTCGCCGGGCTCGGCGCGTTCGCCGCCGCGCACGGGTTCAATCGCTACGGCCTGCCGCTGCCGCTCGTGCCGCTCGCCGGCGGCGTCGCGGGCGCGGGCTTCGGCGCGCTGTTCGGCTTCATCGCGACGCGGCGCGCGGGCACCGCGTTCGCGATGATCACGCTCGGGCTCGGCGAGCTCGTCGCGGCCGCCGCGTGGAGCGTGCCCGACTGGTTCGGCGGCGCGGGCGGCGTGTCGATCGACCGGGCGAGCGGCCCCGCGCTCGGCGCGTGGGATTTCGGCAAGCCGGCGCAGGCGTATGCGCTGATCGCGATCTGGTGCGTCGTCGCGGCGGCCGCGATGCGCGCGCTCGTGCGCACGCCGCTCGCGCGGCTCGCGAACGCGGTGCGCGACAACCCGGCGCGCGTCGCCGCGCTCGGCACCGATCCGCGCCGCGTACGCTACGCGATGGCGATCGCGGCGGCGTTTTTCGCGGGCGTGTCGGGCGCGCTGACGCTGATCGACGTCGAGGTCGCCACGTCGGAGAGCGTCGGCATGCTGCGCTCGGGCGCGGTGCTGTTCGCGGCCGTGATCGGCGGTGCGACGAGCTTCTTCGGGCCCGCCGTCGGCGCGGTGCTGCTGACGTTCTTCAGCGTGTTCGTCGCGAGCGTGTCGCGCGCGTGGCTGCTGTATCTGGGGCTGCTGTTCGTCGCGGTCGTGCTGGCGGCGCCGGGCGGCGCGAGCGGCTGGCCGCGCGCGCGGCGCGAGGCGCGGCGGCGCGGCGGCGCGCGCTTCGACTGGCGGCGCGAGCTGCTCGGCGCGCTCGCGGCGCTCGCGGGCGGCGTCGCGATCGTGTTCGTCGTCGAGCTCGCGTATGCGCTGCGGTTCGCGCAAGACGACGCACGGCGCGCCGTCATCGGGCTCTGGCGGTTCGATGCAGGCGCGCCGCTAGGCTGGGCGGTCGCGGCGGCCGCGGCGGCGATCGGCGCGGGGTTCGCGCAGGCGGCGCGGCGGCGCGGCGCGAATCGTGCTCGTGCGGATCTCGCGGATCGCTTCGATCGCGTGATTCGCGCGAATGCCTCGGATGATTCGAATGCTCGGGACATCGATGCGGCCGGCGCGCCCGGCATGCCGTACGCGAGCGGCGCAGCCGGCGCAGGCGGCAAGGCGAGCGCGCTTGCGCCCCGTGCGGCGGTTGCCTCCGACGACGCAGCCGCGCTCGCAGCCCGCGCCTCGGCCGCCGCGGCCGATCCCGAGCGCGCGAGCGCCCACGCGGCGACCGCGCCTGCCGCGTTGCGCCTGACGAACGTCGGCAAGTCGTTCGGCGCGACGCCGGTTCTCGTCGGCGTCGATCTGACGATCCGCGCCGGCGAGCGCCATGCGTTGATCGGCCCGAACGGCGCCGGCAAGTCGACGCTCTTCAACCTGATCGCGGGCGCGCTCGCGCCGACGCATGGCCGCATCGAGCTGAACGGCACCGATCTCGGGCGGCGCGGCCCGCATGCGGTCGCGCGCCTCGGGCTCGCGCGCAGCTTCCAGCAGACGAGCGTGTTCGCGCGGATGAGCGTCTACGACAACCTGCGCTGCGCGGCGCTCCATGCGCCGCGGCAGCGCCGCCGCTGGCGCAACCGGCTCGCGGGCGCCGCCGAGATCGATCGCGCCGCCGACGCCGCGCTCGCGTCGATCGGCCTCGCCGCGCATCGCGACGCGCTCGCGGGCAGCCTGAGCTACGCGGAGCAGCGCGCGCTCGACGTGGGCCTCGCGCTCGCGAGCGGCGCGTCGGTGTTCCTGTTCGACGAGCCGACGGCCGGCATGAGCCGCGAGCAGGCGCGGCGCACGATCGCGCTGATCCGGCGCGCGACGGCGGGCAGGACGGTGCTGATGATCGAGCACGACATGGACGCGGTGTTCGGCTTCGCCGATCGCGTATCGGTGCTCGTGCGCGGCGAGCTCGTCGCGACCGGCGCGCCCGCGGCGATTCGCGCGAACGCGGCCGTGCGCGCCGCGTATCTCGGCGAGGCGTTCGAGCGATGAGCGCGTTGCTCGAACTGCGCGGCGTGCGTGCCGGATACGGCGCGCTGCCGGTGCTCGACGGCGTCGACCTGCGGATCGCGGCGGGCGAGGCCGTCGCGCTCGTCGGCCGCAACGGCTCGGGCCGCTCGACGCTCGCGAAGGCGGTCATCGGAATCGTGCGGGCGGCGGGGACGGTGCGCGTCGACGGCGTCGACGTCGCGGGCGCGCCGCCGTTCGAGATCGCGCGGCGCGGCGTCGGCTACGTCGCCGAGAGCCGCGACGTGTTTGCGTTGCTGAGCGTCGAGGACAATCTGCGGCTCGGCTTGCGCGGCATGTCCGGCGCGGCTGCGCGCGCGGCGCTCGCCGACGCGCGCCGGCGCTATCCGATGCTCGCCGAGCGCTGGCGGACGAAGGCGGGCGTGCTGTCGGGCGGCGAGCAGCAGATGCTCGCGCTCGCGCGCGCGCTGATCGGCGCGCCGCGCGTGCTGATCGTCGACGAGCCGGCCGAAGGGCTCGCGCCGCTCGCGGTCGAGCAGGTGCGCGCGTGTCTTGCCGACGCGAAGGCGCAAGGCGTCGCGCTGCTCCTGATCGAGCAGCGGATGCAGCTCGCGCCCGCGCTCGCGTCGCGCGTCGCGGTGATGGGGCGGGGGAGAATCGTCTACGACGGCGCGGCGAATGCGCTCGATGCGGGAATCGTCGAGCGTTGGCTGAGCGTTGGCTGAGCGTCGGCTGACGGGCGGTGGGGCGGACGGCCGCGTCGAACTCGCGCGAGCGGTTCGCCGATCTTGCGGCGTGAGCGGCGATCGCGCGCCGGCCGGCCGCCAAATGGCCGCCAAATGGCCGCCAAATGGCCGCCAAATGGCCGCCGATTGGTCTCCGGCCGGCCACCGAATGTCCACCGAATGTCCACCGAATGGCCGCCCGGCAGCCGCCGCGGTTTCGCCGTTACCGCCCGCCGCTCAGCAGCCACTCGTGCGCCGGATCGTTCTTGAAGTGCCACACGCGGCTCGGCCCGGCCATCACGTTCAGGTAGTACGACTCGTACCCGTATGGCACGACGACCGGGTGATAGCCGCGCGGCACCAGCACGACGTCGTGATCGCAGACGGCCATCGATTCGTCGATGTCGCGCGAATCGGTGTACACGCGCTGGAACACGAAGCCCTGCGGCGGATGCACGCGGTGGTAGTACGTCTCTTCGAGCGCGCTTTCGGCGGGCACGTTGTCGGTGTCGTGCTTGTGCGGCGGATAGCTCGACGAATGCCCGGACGGCGTGCGCACCTCGACGACGAGGAGCGACTCGGCGGGCTCGGTCTGCGGCAGGATATCGCAGACGTAGCGCGTGTTCGCGCCGCTGCCGCGCACCGAGCGCCGCATCTGCGACGGCTTGATGAGCCGCGCCGGATAGCGTCCGGCCGCGGGCGCGCTCGCGACGCCGAGCTCCGCGTCGCGCGACGCGCGCACGGCGACGGGTCGCATCGGCGGCAGGTACAGCGCGTACGGCGCGACGCCGTCGAACACGCTGTCGCGCGAGCCGAGCCCGGTCCAGCGGGTGCCGTCGTCCGCCTCGACGTCGACGGTGCCCGTCAGCACGACGATGCACATCTCGCGCGCGGCCTCGGCGAGCGCGAGCGCCTCGCCCGCCTTCAGCCGATACGCGGCGAAGCCGACGTGCTTCCAGTGCGCCGATTCCGGCGTGACGCGCGCGATCGACGCGCCGTCGGCCGCGCCCTTCACGAGCAGACTCATTTAAGCGGCCTCCTGGTCGACGGGATCGACGGGATCGACGGGATCGACGGGATCGACGGGCGGGAGCGGCGCGTCCACGAGCGCGCGCAGCGTCCGATAGCCCTTTTGCGCGTACGCGTAGCTCGGCGCGACGGCCGGGTCCTGCTCGGCCTCGACGACGAGCCAGCCGCGATAGCCGTGGCGCTTCAGCATGCCGACGATCGTCGGGAAATCGATCGCGCCGTCGCCCGGCACCGTGAACGCGCCGGCGATCACCGCGTCGAGGAAGCTCCAGTCGCGGTTGCGCGCGAGCCTGATCACGGCCGGGCGCACGTCCTTGCAATGGACGTGGCACACGCGGCCGATGTGCTTCGCGAGCTCGGCGACCGGATCGCCGCCGCCGAACGTCATGTGCCCGGCGTCGAACAGGAGGCCCACCGCGTCGCTCGTGCTCGCCATCAGCCGGTCGACGTCGGCCGGGGATTCGACGTATGCGCCCATGTGATGGTGATAGCCGAGCCGCACGCCCTGCGAGCGCGTGTAGCGCGCGAACGCGTCGACGCGCTCGGCGTACGCGTCCCAGCGCGCGTCGTCGACGAAGCGCGGGCGCTGGTAGAGCGGCGCGGGCGAGCCCTGGATCGTGCCCGCCACTTCGCCGTAGACCATCACGCTCGCGCCGTTTTTCGCGAGCAGCTCCAGGTGCGGGCCGACCGCGTCGATCTCTTCCTGCACGCCGCGCTCGGCGAGCCGGCCCGAATGCCAGCCGGACACGAGCGACAGATCGTATTGCGCGAGCAGCGCCTTCAGCGCCTGCGGCTCGCGCGGAAACTTGTTGCCGAGCTCGAAGCCTTCATAGCCGATCTCGCGGCCCTCGGTCAGCGCGACGGACAACGGCGTCTCGCCGCCGAGCGACGGCAAGTCGTCGTTCATCCACGACAGCGGATTGATGCCGATACGGATCTCGGGTGTGCTCATGTCGATGATTCCGGGGTAGAGGTCGAAGGCGAAGCGGGGGCCACGCCGGCGCGCGCGGCGAGCCGCCGCTCGTAGTTCGCGCGCGCGTCGCGCACCGCGTCGCGCGGCGACACTTCGGGCACCGCGACTTCCCACCACCATCCGCCGTCGGGCGTCGTGCGGGCGGGGTCGGTGTCGATGCAGATCACGTATGTGCGATCGGACGCGCGGGCGCGCGCCATCGCCGCTTCGAGCGCGGCGACGTCCGCGACGTGCTCCGCGTGCGCGCCCAACGCGCGCGCGTGCGCGGCGAAATCGATGCGCGGCGCGCCGAGCGGGCCCTGCACGCAGTCGTCGAACAGGTTGTTGAACGGCGCGCCGCCGCACGCCTGCTGCAGCCGGTTGATGCAGCCGTAGCCGCGGTTGTCGAGCACGACGACGACGAGCTTCGCGCCGAGCATCACCGACGTCGCGATCTCGCTGTTCATCATCAGATAGCTGCCGTCGCCGACCATCACGATCACTTCGCGCGCGGGTCTGGCGAGCTTCGCGCCGAGGCCGCCTGCGATCTCGTAACCCATGCACGAATAGCCGTATTCGACGTGATAGCCGCCCGGCGCCGCCGCGCGCCAGAGCTTGTGCAGCTCGGCGGGCAGCGTGCCCGCGGCGCACACGGCGATGTCGCGCACGGCCGAGTCGGGCGCCGAGCGCTGCACCGCGCCGATCACGTCGGCGTCGTACGGCAGCGCGCCCGCGCGCTGCGGCGCGTGCGTGAGCGCGTTCACCGCGTCGCGCCATTCGCTCGCGAGCGTGCGCGCGCGGGCCGTCCACGCGGCGTCGGCGCGCCAGCCTTCGAGGCGCGCGCCGAGCGCGTCGAGCGCGAGCCGCGCGTCGGCCTGCACGATCGACGCGCGGTGTTTCAGCGCATCGAATGCGTTCGCGTTGATGCCGACGACGCGCGCCTGCGCGAACAGCGTGTTCGAGCCCGTCGTGAAATCCTGCAGCCGCGTGCCGAGCGCGATCACGCAGTCGGCGTCGTTCGCGAGCGCGTTCGCGGCGGGCGAGCCCGTCACGCCGACGGCGCCCGCGTTCAGCGGATGATCCCACGGCAGCGCGCTCTTGCCGGCCTGCGTCTCGCCCACCGGAATGCCGTGCCGCTCGGCGAACGCGGCGAGCGCGGCCGCGCCGCCCTCGCTGTACAGCGCGCCGCCGCCCGCGACGATGAACGGGCGCTTCGCCGCGCGCAATTGCGCGAGCGCCGCGTCGAGCTCCGCTTCGACGGGCGCGGGCGCATGGAACGTGACGACGCGCGGCGCGAAGAACTCGGCCGGATAGTCGTACGCCATCGCCTGCACGTCCTGCGGCAACGCGAGCGTGACCGGGCCGCAGAGCGCCGCGTCGGTCAGCACGCGCAGCGCGCGCGGCAGCGCGCTCAGCAACTGGGCCGGGTGCACGATCCGGTCGAAATAGCGCGACACGGCCTTGAACGCGTCGTTCGCCGAAAGCCCGCCGTCGTGGAAATCCTCGATCTGCTGCAGCACCGGGTCCGGCGCGCGCGACACGAACACGTCGCCCGGCAGCAGCAGCACCGGCAGACGGTTCACGTGCGCGAGCGCCGCCGCCGTGACGAGGTTCGTCGCGCCGGGGCCGATCGACGTCGTCACGGCCATCATCCGGCGGCGCAAGTGCGCCTTCGCGTAGGCGATCGCGCTGTGCGCCATCGCCTGCTCGTTGTGCGCGCGGTAGGTCGGCAACGCGTCGCGGTGCTGATGGAGCGCCTCGCCGAGGCCGGCGACGTTGCCGTGCCCGAAGATCGCGAACACGCCGCCGAAGAGGGGCGCGCCGCCGTCGGCCCGGCCGCCGCCGCCGTCGCCGTCGTCGTTCGCCGCGATGCGCTGCGCGGCCAGATACCGCACGAGCGCCTGCGCGGCGGTCAGCCGGATCGTGCCGCGCGCGTTCGCGGCCGGATCGTCGATGATGTCGTTCACGCTGGAATCCCGTCGGGTTTCGTCATCCGTTGCTCTGCGATTCATGCGCAGGCTCCTAGGCGGCCGCGCGCCGCGCGCCGCGCGGCCGCGTGCCCGTCGCGCGCGCCGCTTTGCGCGCGCGCCGCGCGCCACGCGCCGATCAGCGTCTCGAACGTCCGCCGCACGCGCGCGATCAGCTCGGCGTCGCCGATCTCGCCGGCGAGCCACGCGCGGCTCGGCTCGTGGAAGATCGTGCGGCCGACCGTGAAGCCGCGGCACGTGGCGGACGCGGCCGCCGCCTTGAAGCCGTCGACGAGCTCGTCGACGGGCGCGGACAGGCCGAGCAGCACGACGCCGCGGCAGTGCGGATCGCGCTCGGCGATCAGCGCGTCGATCGCCTGCCATTGCGCGGCGTCGAGCGGCGCGAGCTTCCACCATTCCGGCTGGATGCCGAGGTTGTACAGGCGCTTGAGCGCGCGGTGCACGGTGTCGGCCGCCTGCGGCAGATCCGCGCGGCGCGGCGGGATCACTTCGAGCAGCAGCTCGTGGCCGCTCGCCTGCACCGCGTCGTACAGCGCGCGCAGCTGCGTTTCCTGCTCGATCCGCTGCTCGGCGGTTTCGTCCGGATGGTATTGAACGAGGCACTTCGCGACGTGCTCCTGCGGCCACGACACGAGCGTCGTGCCGATCGAGCGGCCGTGATCGAATTCGAGCGGCAGCGATCCGGGCAGCTCGACCGGGCGGCCGATCCACCAGCCGCGGCCCGTCGCGTCGTTGAGCGCGTCCTGGCCGTAGCGGTCGTCGATCAGCACGCCGATCCGGCCGGCGAGCCCGAGCTGCGCCTGCGTCTGCGCGACCGCCTCGACGAACAGGCGCTTGAGCGCTTCGATGCGCGCGACGCTCGCGCCCGTTTGCCGCGCGAGCTCGAAGAACTGATTGCGATGATCGAACGCGAAGCCGAGCACCTCGTCGCGCGGCGTGCGCGCGGGCGTCACGCGGTGCAGCCGCGCGAGCGTCGGATCGAGGTCGGGGCGGCGCATCCGCGCCGGATCGCGCTTCGCCTCGCCGAGGAAACGCGCGAGCTCGGCGGGCGTCGGCATCGCGGGCGAGCAGCCGTGCCGGGACACGACGAGCGCGCCGCACGCGTTCGCCGCGCGCGCCGCCTCGGCGAACGGCCGCCCGCGCAGCCATTGCGACAGGAAGCCCGACGCGAACGCGTCGCCCGCGCCGAGCACGTTCATCACCTCGACTTCGACGCCGCGGATGATCGGCAGCGCGTCGAGCGTCGCGGGCACGTCGCCGTCGACGATCGAGCAGCCGAGCGGCCCGCGCTTGACGACGAGCGCAGCGCTCGTCACCGCGCGCACCATCGCGAGCGCGTCGAGCAGCGCGTCCTTGCCGCCCGCGATGCGGAATTCCTCCTCGGTGCCGATCACGACGTCGAACAGCGGCAAGATCCGCTGCAGGTGCGCGGTCACGCCTTCGTTCGCGACGAAGCGCGTCTCGCCGTCGGCCTTGTCCGTCAGGCCCCACAGCACGGGGCGATAGTCGATGTCGAGCACCGTGCGCACCTGGTTGCGGCGTGCGTAGTCGAGCGCGCGGCGGCTCGCGCGCATCACCCGCTCGGTCGAGAAGTGCGTGCCGGTGATGAGAAGCGCCTTCGACGACGCGATGAACGCCTCGTCGAAGTCGCTTTCGTCGAGCGCCATGTCCGCGCAGTTCTCGCGATGGAAAATGAGCGGAAACGTGTCGCGATCTTTCAGGCCGAGCAGCACGAGCGCGGTGAGGCGCTCGGGATCGGTGCGCAGGCGGCTCGTGTCGCAGCCTTCGCGCGCGAGCGTCTCGAGCACGAAACGGCCCATGTGATCGTGGCCCACGCGCGAGAGCATCGCCGATTTGAGGCCGAGCCGCGCGCAGCCGAACGCGATGTTGCCCGACGAGC
Source organism: Burkholderia savannae (assembly GCF_001524445.2). Classification (NCBI taxonomy): domain Bacteria; kingdom Pseudomonadati; phylum Pseudomonadota; class Betaproteobacteria; order Burkholderiales; family Burkholderiaceae; genus Burkholderia; species Burkholderia savannae. The sequence continues at coordinate 2,247,073 of NZ_CP013417.1, read as the reverse complement.
CGCCGAGATATTTCGCGAAGCTCGACGCATCCTCGAGCCGCGCGCCGATCTGCTGCGCGTAGAGATCGACGGCGACGCGGCCGATGCAGATCACGTCGAGCGGGCGATTCTGCGAAAGGGGGAGAGTAGGGAAAGTCATCGCGAGTCCTGGATCAAATGGTCGCGCCGTCGAGTTCGGCGATCATCTTCTGCATCTCGGCGCCGCCCGCCATCATGTCGAGCACCTCGTTCTTGCTGATCGTGTCCTTCGTGAACGTGCCGAGCGAGCGGCCGCGGTTGAGCAGCGTGAACGAATCGCCGATCGGGTACGCGTGATGCACGTTGTGCGTGATGAAGATCACCGAGATCCCTTTCGCGCGCGCGGTGTGGATCAGCTTCAGCACGTTGAAGCTCTGCTTGACGCCGAGCGCGGCGGTCGGCTCGTCGAGGATCAGCACGCGCGCGCCGAAGTGGATCGCGCGCGCGATCGCGAGACACTGCCGCTCGCCGCCCGACATCGTGCCGATCGGCTGATGCGCGTCGCGCACGTTGATGCCCATTTCGGCGAGCTTCGCGCGGGCGATCTGCGCGCTCGCATCGAGATCCATCACGTTGACGAAGCCGAACAGCTTCTTCCGCGGCTCGCGGCCCATGAAGAAGTTGCGCGCGACCGACAGCAGCGGCACGAGCGCGAGATCCTGATAGACGGTCGCGATGCCGAGATCGAGCGCGTCCTTCGGCGATGCGAAGCGCACCGGCTCGCCGTCGACGAGGTACTGCCCGTCGGACGGCTGGTGCACGCCCGCGAGCGTCTTGATGAGCGTCGACTTGCCGGCGCCGTTGTCGCCGAGCAGGCAATGCACCTCGCCGCGCTTCAAGCGCAGCGTGACGCCCGACAGCGCGATCACCTTGCCGAAATACTTGCTGACGTTCTCGAGCGAGAGAATCGTATCGTTGGATGCTGAGGTGGACATGCTTGAACTCCGTTACGATTGCGACACGCGGCGGCGCACGTAGTGGTTGAACAGCACGGCGACGAGCAGCATCACGCCGAGGAACACGCGGAACCAGTCCGAGCTGATGTTCGTGTAGGTGATGCCGATCTGCACGACGCCGAAGATGAGCGCGCCGAACGCCGCGCCGATCACTGATCCGTAGCCGCCCGTGAGCAGCGTGCCGCCGATCACCGCGGCGATGATCGCCTCGAACTCCTTCTGCAGCCCGCGGTCGGCCGCGGCCGAGCCGATGTCGGCCACCTGCAGCACCGCGAACAGGCACGCGCAGAACGCGGTGAGCACGAACAGCGAGATCTTCACGCGGCGCACCGGCACGCCGACGTTCTTCGCCGCGTGCGCGTCGCCGCCCGACGCGAGTATCCAGTTGCCGTAGCGCGTCTTCGCGAGCACGAACGCGCCGATCGCGGTGACGGCGAGCCACCACAGCAGCACCTTCGGCACGCCGGGCACGAGCGGCTCGCCGTTGTCGAGCACCTGGCCGACGCCTGCGTGCGCGAGCCAGCGGAACAGGTCGTGGAACGCGACGCCCTGGAACAGCAGGTGCACGACGGGGTCCGCATGCGCGTAGTCGCCGAGGCCCGAGACGATCGTGCGGTCGGCGAACATGATCGAGAGCGCGAGCGTCAAGCCGCGCAGGATGAACAGGAACGCGAGCGTGACGATGAACGAAGGCAGCTTCGTGCGCATCACGAGATAGCCGTTCAGCGCGCCGAGCGCCATCGAGCCCGCGAACGCGAACAGCACCGCGAGCCAGATCGGCCACTGGAAGTAGACGGTCGGAATCGCGACCATCATCCCGGCGAAGCCGATCATCGAGCCGATCGACAGGTCGAACTCGCCCGCGACCATCAGCAGGCACGCGCCGACGGCGAGAATGCCGAGGTAGGCCGCGACCTGCGACCAGTTCATGATGCCGTCGAGATTGAACATCCCGGAGCCGCCCGCGCCGAACGCGAACACCGCGAACACGAGCGCGGCGCCGGAAATCGCGGCGAACTCGGGGCGATTGAGAAAGCGCTGGAACCACGCCTCGCCGCGCAGCCGCTCGTCGGACGCGGCGCCCGGCTGCGGCTTCTCGTGTGCATGCGCTGACATGTGCTTGCCGACTACACCCATGATGTCTCCTTGATGCCCGGCGCTCGGCGCGTTCGGCCCCGCTTCGCCGGTAAAGCGCGCGGGCGAGCGCCGCGCGTCGTACGAATCGATGCGATGGACGTTAGCGGTACTGGCCCGCGTACTTGAGCACCTTGTCGATGTTTTCCTTCGTGATGAAGCCCGGGCCCGAGCGGATGTTCTTCGGCCCGTACGACGGCTGCAGCCCGTAAGTCGAAAGCCGCGCCTGGAACTTCGGGTTCGCCTCGAGGATCTGGCGGATCTTCGCGGGATCGGCCGTCTTGTTCTGCTTGGCGATCGCGAGCACGGCGACCGGGATGTAGCCCTGCAGGTACGGCTGCTGGTCGATCGCGAACTTGATCGCGCCGCTCTGGATCGCCTTCGCGATGTCGTCGGAGAAATCGAACGTCGCGAAGAACAGCTTGTTCGCGAGGCCCATCTGCTGGACCGCCTTCAGCGTCGCCGCGGCGGGCACCGGGCCGAGCGTGAGGATCGCCTGCGTGTCCGGATGGTTGCGCAGATAGGCGCTCACCTTCGACTGGATTTCGGTCGGGTCCTGGCCGGAGTCGATCGTCGAGCTCTTGTAGTCGGCGCCGATCGCGTCCGCGAAGCCGCGGCAGCGGTCGAACGACACGCTGTTGGTCGCGATGTGGTTCACGCAGACGAAGCGCTTCACGCCCGCGGCCTTCGCCTTTTCGCCCGCCGCGAGGCCCGCGACGTACTCGGGCTGGCCGACGTGCATGATCGCGCCCAGTTGCGCGCTCTGCTCCTCGGTGCCGGAGTTGATCGTCACGAGCGGGATCTTCTTCGCGGCGACCTTCTTGATCGAGTTCTTCAGCACGTCGTAGTCGGCGATCGTCGTGATCACGCCGTCGTAGTCGCGCGCGGCCGATTGTTCGACCAGGCGCGCCATGTCGGCGATGTCGCCGTTCGGCGGATTGCGGTAGTCGGTCGTGACGTTGAAGTCCTCGTCCGCCTGCTTGATCGCGTTCTTGATCGTGTTCCACCACGAATCGGAATCCGGCGCGTGGCTGATCAGCACGAACCGGGCGTCCGCCGCGTGGGCCGCCGGGGCCGCGGCGAGCGCGCCCGCCGCGACGGCGATCGCGGCGACGCACGCGCGCAGGACGGCCTTGCCGGTGCAAAGTCTCATGTCTCCACCTTTCTCTGTGTGTCGTTATCGGGCGAACGCCGCTCGGGCCGCGTTCACGAGCAAGGTTAGGTCAACTCGCGGCCGATTGCAAAGAAAAGTTTATTAATTTTCTTGATGGAAAATTTGTTCCATTTTGCATCCGAAGTGCCTATACTCGGTTCACGACAAGACAAGGCGCCGGCTGCCTGTCGCGCCGCGTGCGACGCGCGGCGCGGAGCAGCGCCCGCCGGCCGGAACGGACATGGACGACACGACACAACCGGAGACGCCCGCCGTCGACGAGCTCCTGCAGCGGATCGCCGACGCGTACGACGCGCTGCCGCGCCAGCTGAAGAGCATCGCCTCGTATATCGACGAGCACCGCTCGAGCGTGATGATGGATCGCACGGGCGACATCGCCGAGCGCTGCGGCGTGCATCCGTCCGCCGTCGTGCGCTTCGCGCAGCGCTTCGGCTTCTCCGGCTTCTCCGATCTGCAGGCCGTGTTCAAGGACGCGTACACGGGCCAGAACCCGAGCGTGCAGAGCTACCAGCAGCGAATCCGCAACCTGATCGACGGCAAGGCGGGCCCGATGACGGGCGGCGCGGTCGCGCGGCAGTTCATCGACGCGTCGCGCGCGGGGCTCGACGAGCTCGCGGCGGGCCTCGACGACGACCAGTTCGACGCGGCCGTCACGATGCTCGAGCGCGCCGAGAACATTTACGTGGTCGGCGTGCGCCGGTCGTTCCCGGTCGCGAGCTACATCGTGTATGCGCTGCAGCACACGGCCAAGCGCGTGCACCTCGTGTCCGGCCTCGGCGGCATGTACCGCGAGCAGATCCGCAGCGTGAAGAAGGGCGACGTCGTGATCGCGATCAGCTTCGCGCCGTACGGCAAGGAAACGCAGTACTGCCTGCGCGCCGCGCGCCACAACCATGCGCAGACGCTCGTCATCACCGACAGCCGCCTGTCGCCGCTCGCGCGCGACGCGAACGCCCATTTGCTCGTGAAGGAGGGCAGCGCGTTCGCGTTCCGCTCGCTGACAAGCACGATCTGCCTGTGCCAGGCGCTTTTCATCGCGCTCGCGTACCGGCTGGAATTGAACGTCGAGGAAGTCAAGGACACTGGAGGATACGATGACTAATGCAGCACGGACGATCGCAGCGCCGACGATCGACGTCGCCGTGTTCGGCGCGGGGCGGATCGGCCGCATCCACGCGGGCAATCTCGCGCGCCGGCCCGGCGTGCGCCTGAAGTACGTGGTCGACGTGAACCGCGACGCGGCGGCCGCGCTCGCCGCGCAGCACGGCGCGCGGGTTGCCGACGTCGACGGCGCGCTTGGCGACGCGTCGGTCGGCGCAACGGTGATCTGCTCGAGCACCGACACGCACGCCGACCTGATCGCGGGCTCCGCGCGCGCGGGCAAGCACGTGTTCTGCGAGAAGCCCGTGGACCTGACGCTCGCGCGGGCGCGCGCGTGCGAGGCGGCCGTCGCGCACGCGAACGTCGTCTGCATGATCGGCTTCCAGCGCCGCTTCGATCCGACCTTCGAGGCGGCGAAGCGCCGCATCGACGCGGGCGAGATCGGCACGCCGGAGATGCTCGTCGTGACGAGCCGCGATCCGGGCGCGCCGGGCGTCGATTACATCAGGCGCTCGGGCGGGATCTTCAAGGACATGCTGATCCACGATTTCGACATCTTCCGCTGGATCTTGGGCGACGACGCCGACACGCTGCACGCGACGGGCAGCTGCCTGACCGATCCGGCGATCGCCGACGCGGGCGACATCGATTCGACCGCGGTCACGATCCGCACGAAGCGCGGCCGGCTTTGCCAGATCAACACGTCGCGCCGCGCCGCGTACGGCTACGACCAGCGCTTCGAGGTGCTCGGCAGCGACGGGATGCTGCAGGCGGGCAACCTGCGGCCGACCGAGGTGACGGGTTATTCGGCGAAGGCGGTGTCGACCGATCTGCCCGAGGCGTTCTTCCTCGAACGCTATCGCGCCGCGTACGCGCGCGAGATCGAGCATTTCTTCGCGGCGGTGACGAACGGCGAGCCCGTGCGCACGACGGTCGCCGACGGCGTGAAGGCGCTCGAGCTCGCCGAGGCGGCGACGCTGTCGTGGCGCGAAGGGCGCGCCGTGAAGCTCGGCGAAACGGCGGCCTGAAGGAGCGGCGCGATGACAGTCAGCCACAGCGCCGCGCGCGTGCGCATCGGCATCGCGGGGCTCGGCCGGCTCGGCCGGCGCCATGCGGAGAACCTCGCGCGCCGCGTCGCGGGCGCCGAGCTCGCGGCCGCGTGCAGCCCTATCGCCGACGAATGCGCGTGGGCGCGCGACGCGCTCGGCGTGCCGCGCGTCTACGAGGATTTCGACGCGCTCGCGGCCGATCCGGGGCTCGATGCGCTGTGGCTCGTCACGCCGTCGGCGTTGCACGCGGACCAGATCGTCGCGGCGCTCGCCGCGGGCAAGCACGTGTTCTGCGAGAAGCCGCTGTCGCTCGATCTCGCCGAGTGCGAACGGGTGCTCGCCGAGGCGCGCGCGCGGCCGCATCTCGTCGCGACGATCGGCTTCATGCGCCGCTTCGATCCGAGCTATCGCGACGCGTACGCGCGCGTCGCGGCGGGCGCGATCGGCCGGCCGTTCCTCGTGCGCTCGCAGACCTGCGACCGGAACGATCCGGAAGGCTTCTTCGTGCGCTTCGCGCCGACCTCGGGCGGCATCTTCCTCGACTGCACGGTGCACGACATCGACGTCGCGCGGTGGCTGCTCGGCGCGCCGCGCGCGACGCGCGCGTACGCGGCGGGCGCGGTGGCGCTGCACGAGGGGCTGCGCGCGTGCGGCGACGTCGACAACGGCGTGGCGATCTGCGAGTTCGAAGGCGGCCGGCTCGCGATGTTCTACGCGTCGCGCACGATGGCGCACGGCAACGACACGCATTCGGAGGTGATCGGCACGGCGGGCGCGCTCGCGATCGGCCGCAACCCGCGCGCGAACCGCGTCGAGATCTACGACGCGGCGGGCATCCGCAACACCTGCACGCCGACATTCTTCGACCGTTTCGAAGAAGCGTTCCTGATCGAGGCGCAGGCGTTCGTCGCCGCGGTGCGGGGCGAGGGCGGCTCGGGCGGCGCGACGCTCGCGGATGCGCTCGAGGCGACGCGAATCGGCCATGCGTTGCGCGAGTCGCTGCAGACCGGGCGGGCGATCGAGCTGTAGCCCGGCGCGCGCGCCGCCGCCGTGCGCCGCGCGCATAGTCGTTCGCTCGTTCGCTCGCGCGCGGATGCGGACGGGGGCGCATGCGGTAGAATCTGTCGTTCCGACAGCGCCGCGACGGCGCGCCATTCGAAGGTCGAAAGCCGATGCTCATTCACAAGGAAGTGGACGCGCGCGGGCTCAATTGCCCGCTGCCGATCCTGCGCGCGAAGAAAGCGCTCGCCGATATGGAAAGCGGCCAGATTCTGAAGGTGCTCGCCACCGATCCCGGCTCGCAGCGCGACTTCGCCGCGTTCGCGAAACAGACGGGCAACGAGATCGTCGAATCGTCGACGACGCAGGACAAGACGTTCGTTTTCCTGATGCGCCGCCGCTGACGCGCGCGGCCGCGACGCCATGTCGTTCCGATGCCGCGCGGGCGTGCCCGGCGCGGCATTTTTCTTCGCGCTTCGTCGCACGTCGTCGCACGTCGTCGCATGTCGTCGCATGTCGTCGCGCGCCGGCCGAGCGAGCGCGGCTGGCGGCCGCCGGCGGGCCTCGGGCGGCGCATCCGTCTAACAATCCTTAAACCAAGTTTCGCCGCGCGGTGCCTATACTGCGCTGTCGAGTCTCGTCTGCGGAATCGTGCCGTGCGTACGGCGGCCGCGGCCGGGACGCATCGCGAAGGACATGCCCCGTGCGTGTCGTTGCGGCAAACAGGGGGAGGTCATGCTGTTCAGATCGGGAACGATTCGGATACCGTTCGAGCCGAACGGCAGGGCACGCGAGCGGGGGCGGCCGATCCAGCGCGTCGAGCTCGATCCCGAGCATGACCGCCACGCGCGCGCGGCGCTGGAAGCGTACGCGGATTCGAGCGCGGCCGAGATGCCGTGGCTCGCCGAATGGATGCGCGAAGCGCTCGGCGGTCCGCAGCCAGACCTGACGCGCTGCGCGGCGACCGTCGAGCGCGTGTTTGACCTCGCGCAAGCGTGGGCAGCCGGTCAGCCGGACTACGCGGGCGCCGCCTGGGAGCACGTGCGGGCGAGTCTGCATGACGCATTGCAACACGTGCCGCGCGCGGTCGCACGTGACGCTCTCGAGACCGATCCGGTCTGACGGGCGTTTTCACCACCGCGCCCGCCGGGCACAAAGCCGGCGGCGCGGCGTGCGATCCGGTCGCCGTTGACATAATTACGCGGCGATACGCACATTTCTCCGGCCGTTTTCATACTACCATCATGAAAACGCCGATCAGGCGTGCCCCGTTTTTGAGATATGGGGCCATCGATCACATAGAATACCGGTACGCGCAGGCGCGCCGGACAACCTTCACCATTCGGCCGATAATGGCGAGTGATGCGAATCGGGGGCTCGTGCAGGCCTGCCCATCGCCGCCCGGCAGGCGTGGGTGCCCGAATGGATTTCGTTTTGCGGGGTGCTATGAGAATTGCTGTACTGGATGACGATCAGGCCCAGACGGATTTTGTCAGTCAGACGCTGACGGCCGCAGGCCATACGTGCTATGCGTTCAAGGAAGGCAAGGCGCTGAAGAAGCGGCTGCAGCGCGAGACGTTCGATTTGCTGGTGCTCGACTGGAACGTGCCGGACATGTCCGGCGAGGAAGTATTGAAGTGGGTGCGGGCGAACCAGGTCGAGCATCGCCTGCCGATCATCTTCATGACGAGCCGCGACGACGAGGCGGGCATCACGCAGATCCTGAACGCGGGCGCCGACGACTACGTCGTGAAGCCCGTGTCCGGCCCGATCCTGCGCGCGCGGATCGGTTCGCTGCTGCGCCGCGCGTATCCCGTCAACGCCGAGTCGTCGATCCGCGAGTTCGACAACTACAAGTTCGACGCGAACCTGAAGCAGGCATACGTCGGCGACAAGCCGGTGAGCCTCACGCAGAAGGAGTTCGAGCTCGCGCTGCTGTTGTTCCAGCACCTCGACCGGCCGCTGTCGCGCGCGCACATTCTCGATCTCGTATGGAAGCAGGCCACCGACATTCCGTCGCGCACGATGGACACGCACATCTCGATGCTGCGCACGAAGCTCGGTCTGCGCCCGGAGAACGGCTATCGCCTCGCGCCGATCTACGGCTACGGCTATCGCCTCGAGCGCGTGATGCAGGGGGATGCCGAGTGAGTGCCAGCGGGATCGTGACGAAGTACGTGCTGACGGCGTGCTGCGCCGCGGCAGCGGCTCTCGCGGCGCAGCACGCCGCCGCGCAGCCGTCGAAGACGAAGAATCCGTCCGGGCAGACCGTCGACTACACGACGCGCAACGGCGACACGCTGTACGACGTCGCGGCCCGCTATCTGCAGGGCTCGGACGACTGGCCGCTCGTCGCGCAACTGAACGACGTGCCGGTGCCGAAGCACCTGCAACCGGGCATCGCGTTGAAGCTGCCCGCAGCGCGGCTGCGCAAGGAGCGGCTGTCGGCGCGCGTGATCGCCGCGCACGGGCCGGTCGAGAGCGCGGGGCGCGGCTCGACGCAGTTCTCGCCCGTCGCCGTCGACACGACGCTGACGGAAGGCGATCGCCTGCGCACGGGCGCGAACGCATTCGTCACGCTCGAGCTCACGGACGGCACCCACCTGAGCCTGCCGCCCGACAGCCAGATCGACCTCGCGACGCTGCGCCGCACGGTGCTGACGGGCACGCTCGAGCGCGTGATCGATCTGCGGCGCGGCTCGGTCGACAGCGAAGTCACCCATCTGAAGAAGAAGGACGACCGCTTCCAGATCCGCTCGCCGTCGGTCGTCGCCGGCGTGCGCGGCACCCGCTTTCGCGTGAATTACGACAAGGACGGCCGCGCGTCGACGACGGTCGAAGTGCTCGACGGCACGGTCGGCGTCGCGCCGAGCGCGAAGCGCGCGACCGACACGCTCGTCCACGCGAACTTCGGCAACGTGACGAGCGCGAGCGGCGTCGTCGGCAGCCCGATCGAGCTGCTCGGCGCGCCGCAGCTCGTCAATCCGGCGAAGGTCCAGGACGACCCGCAGGTGGCGTTCGATCTCGTGCCGCTCGACGGCGCGCAGAACTACCATGTGCAGATCGCGCGCGACGCGGGCCTGTACGATCTCTTCAAGGAAGTGCGCGCGAACACGCCGCACGCCGCTTTCGCGGACGTGCCGGACGGCACCTATTTCGTCCGGATCTCGGCGATCGATTCGCACGGCCTCGAAGGCCAGCCGCGCATCTACGCGTTCGAGCGGCGGCGCTTCGGCGTCGATGTGTCGGCGGCGCCCGCCGACGGCGGCTACGCGTTCCGCTGGTCGACGACGGAAGGCGGCCCGGCCGCCGGCCCGACGCGCTTTCGCTTCGTGCTGTCGGGATCGAAGGACCTGAGCAACCCGATCGTCGACCAGGTCGACGCGCAGGGCGGGCGCATCGTCGTATCGAACCTGAAGCCGGGCGACTACTACTGGACCGTGATCGCGGAGCGCTACGAAGGCGGCCGTTTCTACGAGAAGGCCAGCGCGGTCAACGCGTTCACGATCGCGCGTTGATGGGCGGCGGATGAGATTCGACCGCACGCAACGGCGGCGGCTGCTCGGCCGCCGCTTTCTCGTCGAGTGGATCGCGATCGGCTGCCTCGGGGTCGCGGTGATCCTCGGGGGCGTCGCGGGCCGGATGACGGCGAGCGTCGACCGGATCATCTACGACCGCTTGCTGACGCTGCGCAAGGTGCCGATCGAGTCGAACATCGCGATCGTCGAGATCGACAATCGCAGCCTCGACACGCTCGGCCGCTGGCCGTGGCAGCGCAGCGTGCATGCGGAGTTCCTCGGCGCGCTCGCGAAGATGCATCCCGCGGCCGTCGTCTACGACGTGCTGTTTACCGAGCCTTCCGCCGACGACAAGGCGCTCGCGAAGTCGCTCGACCTCGCGCCGACGTTCCTGCCGGTGCTGCTGAGTTCCGAGGAGAGCGACGGCACGCGCACCGTCAATCTGCCCGTGCCGGTGCTCGCGGAGCACGTCGCGGGCGCGGGCCACATCAATCTCGAAGTCGACCCGGACGGCATCGTGCGCAGCGTCGCGCTGTTCGAGAGCGACGGCCGGCACCGCTGGCCGCAGCTGATGGTGCCCGTGTTCCACGCGCTCGAGAGCGGCCAGCTGAAGCTCGCGCAGCCCGTGTCCGTCGCGCGGCGCGCGCACGACATCGCGCAGGACGACAACGGCGAGGCGCGCTATTTCATTCCGTTCAGCCGCGCGTCGCAGAACTATCCGGCGATCTCGTTCGTCGACGTGCTCGCGGGCCGCGTGAATCCCGAGCAGTTGCGCGGCAAGATCGTGATCGTCGGCGCGACCGCGTCGGGGCTCTACGACCGCTTCGCGACGCCGATCTCGGGCGAGTTCGGTCCGCTGCCCGGCGTCTACATCCATGCGAACGTGCTCGACACGCTGATGACGGGGCGCGCGATCTCGCCCGTTTCCGGCTGGCTCGTGTTCAGCGCGTCGCTGCTGCCGCTCGTCGTGCTGCTGGCCGGCTTCCTGATGCTGTCGCCGTGGCGCTCGCTGCTGCTCACGCTGAGCCTTGCCGCGCTCGCGGTCGCGTCGAGCGCGGCGCTCCTCTACGAGGCGCGGCTGTGGCTGTCGCCCGCGCCGGCGATCTTCGGGCTGATCGCGGCCTACCCGATCTGGAACTGGCGGCGCCTCGAGATGACGATGTCGTACCTGCGCTACGAACTGCAGCGGCTCGCCGACGAGCCGCACCTGCTGCCCGAGGCGCCGCGCGAGGGCAGCGAATTCGGCGGCGACGTGCTCGAGCGGCAGATGGCGCTGATGGCGCAGGCCGCGCAGCGCGTGCAGGACATGAAGCGCTTCGTCTGGGACAGCCTCGACAGCATGCCGGAGCCCGTCGTCGTCACCGATCTCGCGGGCACGGTGCTGATCGCGAACCACGCGGCGAAGCGCTACTGCGCGCGCCTGAACGCGCCGGCGCCGGAAGGGCGGCCGCTGCGCGCCGCGTTCGGCGAGCTGTCGTTCACGAAGACGGTCGACGGCAACGCCGAGCAGGACGTCGAGCTTCGCGCGCACTGGCCCGCCGCGCTCGATCCGACGCGCGACTACGCGAACGACGTGATGGAGCGCGGCATCGAAGTTCGCGACCTGAGCGGCCTCGATCATCTGTTACGCTACGCGCCGTGCACGAACGCGCAGGGCAGCGTGACGGGCTGGATCGCGAGCCTCGTCGACGTGACCGCGCTGCACGCGGCCGAGCGGCAGCGCGAGGAGGCGCTGCATCTGCTGTCGCACGACATGCGCTCGCCGCAGTCGTCGATCCTCGCGCTCGTCGAGATCGAGCGGCAGCGGGCCGAATCCGAGCACACGCGCGGGCTGCTCGGACGGATCGAGCGCTACGCGCAGCGCGCGCTGATGCTCGCCGACGAGTTCGTGCAGCTCGCGCGCGCGGAGTCGCAGACGTATCAGCTCGAGGCGGTGAGCTTCGCCGATCTGCTGATCGACGCGAGCGACGAAGTGTGGCCGCAGGCGCAGGCGAAGCGGATTCGCATCGACACGTCGCTTGGCGACGAGCCGTGCTGGATCGGCGCCGACCGCTCGCTGATGACCCGCGCGCTCGTGAATCTGTTGAACAATGCGGTTAAATACAGCCCGACGGACACGGTGATCACGTGTACGCTATCGGTCGAGCCGGGCACGAAGCGCATGCATTGCACGATCCGCGATCAGGGCTACGGCATTTCGCCGGAGGATCAGCGGCATCTGTTCGAGCGCTTCAAGCGGTTTCACACGAACGAGCGGCCGGAAGTCGCCGGGTCCGGGCTCGGGATGGCGTTCGTCAAGACCGTGGTCGTGCGCCATGGCGGCTGCGTCGGCGTGGACAGCACGCTGGGCGTGGGCACGGCGATCACGGTGTCGCTGCCGACGCTCGACGAGCCGTCAGCGTGACGCCGGCAGGATTCGATCGTCCGGCGCGGGTGGGGCCCGCGCACGAGCGAATGGCTAGGACGGGGGCGAACAGCGATATGGGAGAAGCTATGAAAATCTTGTGGGCGGGGGCGGCGCTGGCGGTGGCGTTGTTGTCCGGATGCGCGTCGGTGACGACGGGCGTCAGCGCATCGGGCGCACCCGATGCGCTCGCGGGCGCGCGGACCTACGATTTCGCGCGCACGGCCGCGCAGGCCGACAACGCCGACTACGGGCAAGTGGAGGCGCTCGTGCGCCGCGAGCTCGCGCAGCGCGGCTTCGACGAAGCGGCCGACGCGCAGGCGCGCTACCGCGTGTCGATCGCCTATGCGACGCAGCCGGCGTCCGTCGCGCTGACGATGCCGGGCTGCGGCGGCGCGCAGCAGCCGGCGTGCGTCGCGGTCGACGGGCCCGCGCCGTTCGGGCTGCCGTTCGCGGGCACGGTCTACCGGCACGTGCTGACGCTGCGCTTCGTCGAGCGCAGTAGCGGCCGCGACGCGTATCGCGTGTCGGCGGCCGTGCAGGACCGTCGCCCCGATGCGCTGCAGGCGGCGCCCGTGCTCGTGCGCAGCGCGCTTGCGCGCGTGCCGTTTGCGGACGGAAATGGGTGGCTCGTGGAAACGAAGAAGGCCGACGCGAGCGCGCTTCCCGGCGTCGTATCGGTGAAGCCCGCCCGCTCGAACTGAGCGGCAGCGGGGCGCGCGGCGCGTGAAGCGCGGCGACGGCGCACGTGGCCGCCCGCCGTGCCTGACCGGGGTTACGGCTGCCGGGTTTCGCTGCGCGAGCGCAGATAGGCTTCGAACTCGGTCTTCACCTCGGGGTGACGGAGCGCGAACTCGACCGTCGCCTTCAGATAGCCGAGCTTGCTGCCGCAATCGAAGCGGGTGCCGCGATACTTGTACGCGAGCACCTGTTCGTCCGCGAGAAGCGCCTGGATCGCGTCCGTCAGCTGCAGCTCGCCGCCCGCGCCGGGCTTGAGCGCGCGCAGATGATCGAAGATCCGCGGCTTCAGCACGTAGCGGCCGACGACGCCGAGATTGGACGGCGCGACTTCGGGCGCGGGCTTCTCGACGATCGCCGACATCTTGATGATCGAGTCTTCCCATTCCTTGCCGTCGACGATCCCGTAGGACTTCGTGTCCTCGGGCGGGATCTCCTCGACGCCGATCACCGAGCTGTGATAGTGGTCGAACACGTCGACCATCTGCTTCATCACGGGCGGCTCGCCGTCGAGCAGGTCGTCGGCGAGGATCACCGCGAACGGGTTGTCCGCGACGAGCTTCTCCGCGCACAGCACCGCGTGGCCGAGGCCGAGCGCTTCGGGCTGGCGCACGTAGAAGCAATCGACGTGGCTCGGCTTGATGTTGCGCACGAGGTCGAGCAGCTTTTCCTTGCCGCGCGCCTCGAGCTCCGCTTCGATCTCATACGACTTGTCGAAATGGTCCTCGATTGCGCGCTTGCTGCGGCCCGTCACGAAGATCATCTCGGTGATGCCCGCTGCAATCGCTTCTTCCACCGCGTACTGGATCAACGGTTTGTCGACGACGGGCAGCATTTCCTTCGGGCTCGCCTTGGTGGCGGGCAGGAACCGCGTGCCCAGGCCCGCGACCGGGAAGACCGCCTTGGTGACTTTCAACATGATTGAACCCTTGCTCCTCGTATCGATTCGGTCGAATCGAATGGTGATTGCAGCATTATAGTGAACGCAAGATTCCTTACGGATTGTTACGCCGGCAGCCGGGCGAGCTGCGCGCCGAGTTTCGTCAACGTATTCTGAAACTCCGCGAGCCGCTTTTGCTCCTGTTCGACCACTGCGGGCGGCGCTTTCGCGACGAACGCCTCGTTGCCGAGCTTCGCGTTGCACTTCACGACTTCGCCTTCGAGGCGCGCGATCTCCTTCGACAGGCGCTCGCGTTCCGCCGCGATGTCGATCTCGACCTTCAGCACCAGCTTGTTGTCGCCGACGATCGCGATCGGCGCGCCGTGCGCGTCCGCGTCGAGCGCCGCTTCGCTTGCGAGCACGCGCACTTCGGACAGGCGCGCGAGCGCCTGCACGTACGGTGCGAACGCCTGCAACTGCGCGGCGTCGCCGGCCGCGAGGAGCGGCACTTTGGTGGCCGGAGACAAGTTCATCTCGCCACGCAGATTACGACATGCATCGACCACCGCCTTCAGTTCGGCCGCCCACTGTTCGGCCGCCTCGTCGAGCTTCTTCGGCTCGGCGATCGGATACGCCTGCACCATCAGCGACGCTTCGCCTGGCGCGGTGCCCGCCGGATGGCGGCCGGCGAGCGGCGCGACCTTCTGCCAAAGCGCCTCGGTGATGAACGGGATGATCGGGTGCGCGAGACGCAGCACCGTCTCGAGCACGCGCAAAAGCGTGCGGCGCGTCGCGCGCTGCTGCTCGGGCGTGCCGTTCTGGATCTGCACCTTCGCGAGCTCGAGATACCAGTCGCAGTACTCGTCCCAGACGAACTTGTAGATCGCGTTCGCGATGTTGTCGAAGCGGTAGTCGGCGAAGCCCTTCGCGATGTCCGCCTCGACGCGCTGCAGCAGCGATACGATCCAGCGGTCGGCCGCGGAGAAGTCGAGATAGCCGCCCGGGCCGCAGTCGCCCGCGCCGCAGGTTTGCGGCTTGTCGAAGCCGCAGTCGTGGCCTTCGCAGTTCATCAGCACGAAGCGCGTCGCGTTCCATAGCTTGTTGCAGAAGTTGCGATAGCCTTCGCAGCGCGCGAGATCGAAGTTCACGTTGCGCCCGAGCGTCGCCATCGACGCCATCGTGAAGCGCAGCGCGTCGGCGCCGAACGCGGGGATGCCTTCCGGGAATTCCTTGCGCGTCTTTTTCTCGATCGTGGCGGCCTGCTTCGGATTCATCAGGCCCGTCGTGCGTTTCGCGACGAGCGCGTCGAGCGCGATGCCGTCGACGATGTCGATCGGGTCGAGCGTGTTGCCCTTGCTCTTCGACATCTTCTGGCCCTCGGCGTCGCGCACGAGGCCGTGCACGTACACCGTGTCGAACGGCACCTTGCCGGTGAAGTGCGTCGTCATCATCACCATCCGGGCGACCCAGAAGAAGATGATGTCGAAGCCCGTCACGAGCACCGACGACGGCAGGAAGTGCTTCAGTTCCGGCGTGTCGTTCGGCCAGCCGAGCGACGAGAACGGCACGAGCGCCGACGAGAACCACGTGTCGAGCACGTCGTCGTCGCGCTCGAGCGCGCCCGTGTAGCCCTTCGCGGCGGCCTGCGCGCGCGCGTCGTCCTCGCTGCGCGCGACGAAGATCTCGCCGTTCTCGCCGTACCACGCGGGAATCTGATGGCCCCACCACAGCTGGCGCGAGATGCACCAGTCCTGGATGTTCTCGAGCCACTGGTAGTAGGTGCTCGTCCAGTTCTCCGGCACGAACTTGATCTGGCCGCCGCGCACGACGTCGAGCGACACGTCGGTGATCGACTTGCCCGGATGGAACGTGCCTTCCGGCGCGGGCTTGGTCATCGCGACGAACCACTGATCGGTGAGCATCGGCTCGATCACGACGCCCGTGCGGTCGCCGCGCGGCACCATCAGCTTGTGCGGCTTCACCGATTCGAGCAGGCCTTGCGCGTCGAGCTCGTCGACGATCGCGCGGCGCGCGTCGAAGCGGTCGAGGCCGCGGTAGGGTGTGGGCGCGTTGTCGTTGATCTTCGCGTCGAGCGTGAGGATCTCGATCGGCTCGAGCTTGTGGCGCAGGCCGACCTGGTAGTCGTTGAAGTCGTGCGCGGGCGTGACTTTCACGACGCCCGTGCCGAATTCGCGGTCGACGTAGTCGTCGGCGATGATCGGAATCTCGCGCCCGCAAAGCGGCAGCTTCACGTGCTGGCCGATCAGGTGCCGGTAGCGCTCGTCTTCCGGATGGACCATTACCGCGACGTCGCCGAGCATCGTCTCGGGGCGCGTCGTCGCGACGGTCAGGTGGCCCGAGCCGTGCGCGAGCGGGTACCGGATGTGCCACAGATGGCCGTTTTCCTCTTCGCTCGCGACTTCGAGATCGGACACGGCGGTGAGCAGCACGGGGTCCCAGTTGACGAGGCGCTTGCCGCGATAGATGAGACCTTGTTCGTAGAGGCGCACGAACACTTCGCGCACGACGTCGGACATCTTGTCGTTCATCGTGAAGTATTCGCGCGACCAGTCGGGCGACGCGCCGATCCGGCGAACCTGCCGCGTGATCGTCGAGCCGGATTGCTCCTTCCATTCCCATACGCGCTCGACGAACTTCTCGCGGCCGAGATCGTGGCGCGACACGCCTTGCGCGTCGAGCTGGCGCTCGACGACGATCTGCGTCGCGATGCCGGCATGGTCGGTGCCGGGCACCCACAGCGCGTTGTGGCCGAGCATCCGGTGGTAGCGCACGAGCCCGTCCATGATCGTCTGATTGAACGCGTGGCCCATGTGCAGCGTGCCCGTCACGTTGGGCGGCGGCAACTGGATCGAGAAATCAGGCCGGCTCGGGTCGAGCGCAGGGGTGGCATAGCCGCGCTTTTCCCATTCCGGCCCCCATTGGGATTCGATGGTGTGGGGCTCGAAACTCTTCGCAAGCGTGGTGTCGCTCATGGTAGGAAATTCGCCGAAAGATGGGGTGATTGATGCGGAAACCATCAATTATAAATGGATGCGCATCCGCCGGGCGGCGCGGGCCGCGCGCGATTTATAATGTCGGGCCCGCGTCCACCCGCTCGACCGCTTTTTCTCCATGCCCGATCTGCTCGCGAACCTGAACCCCGAACAACTCGCCGCCGTTACGCTGCCCAACGAGCCGGCGCTGATCCTCGCCGGGGCGGGCAGCGGCAAGACCCGCGTGCTCATCACGCGGATCGCGTGGCTGATCCAGCAGGGCTATGCGTCGCCGCCCACCGTGCTCGCCGTCACGTTCACGAACAAGGCCGCGCGCGAGATGATGGCGCGCCTGTCCGCGATGATGCCGATCGACACGCGCGGCATGTGGATCGGCACGTTCCACGGCCTTTGCAACCGGATGCTGCGCACGCACTGGCGCGACGCCGGTCTGCCGCAGACTTTCCAGATCCTTGATACCGCCGACCAGTTGTCCGCGATCAAGCGGCTGATGAAGGCGGCGAACGTCGACGACGAGAAGTATCCGCCGAAGAACGTCCAGTACTTCATCAACAACGCGAAGGAGCAGGGGCTGCGCCCGGACAAGGTCGACGCGACCGACCACTTCAACCGCAAGTTCGTCGAGCTGTATCAGGCGTACGAGCAGCAGTGCCAGCGCGAGGGCGTCGTCGATTTCCCCGAGCTGCTCTTGCGCTGCTACGAGCTGCTCGCGCACAACCCGCCGTTGCGCGCGCATTATCAGGCGCGCTTCAAGCACATCCTCGTCGACGAGTTCCAGGACACGAACAAGCTGCAGTACGCGTGGCTCAAGCTCCTCGCGGGCGGCCACAACGCGATCTTCGCGGTCGGCGACGACGACCAGTCGATCTACGCGTTCCGCGGCGCGAACGTCGGCAACATGCGCGACTTCGAGAACGAGTTCCGCGTGCGCAACCTGATCAAGCTCGAGCAGAACTACCGGTCGCACGGCAACATCCTCGACGCGGCGAACCATCTGATCGCGAACAACGCGCACCGGCTCGGCAAGAATCTGCGCACCGACGCGGGCCACGGCGAGCCGGTGCGCGTCTACGAAGCGGCCACCGACGCGCAGGAAGCGGCGTGGATCGTCGAGGAGATCCGCTCGCTCGTGAACTCGGGGCTCGCGCGCAGCGAGGTCGCGGTGCTGTACCGGAGCAACGCGCAGTCGCGCTCGATCGAGCACACGCTGATGACGGCGGGCATCCCGTATCGCGTGTACGGCGGCCTGCGCTTCTTCGAGCGCCAGGAAGTGAAGCACGCGCTCGCGTATCTGCGGCTCATCGACAATCCGAACGACGACACCGCGTTCGCGCGCGTCGTCAATTTTCCGACGCGCGGGATCGGCGCGCGCTCGATCGAGCAGCTCGCCGACGCCGCGCGCCTGTACGACTGCGCGATGGCGGCCGCGATCCCGTACGTGGCGGGCAAGGCGGGCTCGAGCCTTTCCGCGTTCGCGAACCTGATCGCGAAGATGCGCGCCGAAACGGCGCAGATGAGCCTGCCCGAGACGGTCGAGTACGTCGTTCGCGCGAGCGGCCTCGCCGATTTCTATCAAGGCGAGCGCGAAGGGCAGGATCGCCTCGAGAACTTGCAGGAACTGGTGAACGCGGCCACCGCGTTCGTCTCCGAGGAAGGCTACGGGCTCGACACGCCCGCCCGCTCGATTCCGCTGCACGCCCGCGCGAGCGCGGCGCCCGAGCTCGCCGCGGGCGACGCCGATCCGTCCGACGCGGTGCTCGCGCCCGCGAATCTCGCCGATCCCGCGCAGAACCCCGATGCGATGACGCCGCTCGCGGGCTTTCTGTCGCACGCGTCGCTCGAGGCGGGCGACAATCAGGCGCAGGCGGGCCAGGACGCGGTGCAACTGATGACGGTTCACGCGGCGAAGGGGCTCGAGTTCACCGCGGTGTTCATCACCGGGCTCGAAGAGGGGCTTTTCCCGCACGAGAACAGCGCGATCGAATCCGACGGCCTCGAGGAAGAGCGCCGGCTGATGTACGTCGCGATCACGCGCGCGAAGGAGCGCCTCTACCTGTCGTTCGCGCAGAGCCGGATGCTGCACGGCCAGACCCGCTACAACATCCGCTCGCGCTTCTTCGACGAGCTGCCGCAGCACGTGCTCAAGTGGCTTACGCCGAAGGTCGAGGCGGGCGCCCGCTGGGGCGGCCGATCGGACAACGCTGGCTGGGGGCGCGACTGGTTCGGGCGGCCGGGCGGGGGCGCGCGAGAGAGCGTCGTCGACGCGGCGGTGTCCGCGCCGCTGCCCGCGTTCGCGAACCAGCAGCGCGAGGCCGAGAACGGCTTGCGGATCGGTCAGCAGGTGTTCCACACGAAATTCGGCGAAGGCACCGTGACGGCGCTCGAAGGCAGCGGCACCGACGCGAAGGCGCAAGTCAAATTCAAGCGGCACGGCGAGAAGTGGCTCGCGCTCGCGGTCGCGAAACTGCAGGCGGTCGAATGAATCTGCAGACGTTTTCGAGCCGGCCGCTCGGCATTCTCGCCGCGCTGCCCGAGGAGCTGGGCGACCTCGTCGCCGCGATGCGCGACGAGGGGCCTGTCGACACGGTCACGCTCGGCCAGCGCGATTACCACGCCGGCGTCGCGTACGGCGTGCGATGCGTCGTCACGCTCGCGCGGATCGGCAAGGTCGCGGCCGCCGCGACGGCGAGCGCGCTCATTCATCGCTTCGACGTGCGCGCGGTCGTGTTCACGGGCGTCGCGGGCGGCGTCGCGAGCGACGTGAGCGTCGGCGACGTCGTCGTCGCGGATGCGCTGTTGCAGCACGATCTCGACGCGTCGCCGCTCTTTCCGCGCTTCGAGGTGCCGCTGCTCGGGCGCACGCGCTTTTCCGCGGACGCCGCGCTCGCGTCGCAGTTGAAGGCCGCGTGCGCGCGCTTCGTCGAGGACGAGGGCGGAGCGCTGAACGCGCGCTTCCGGCTGCGCGGCGCGCGCGTGCGCGAGGGGCTCATCGTCAGCGGCGACCGCTTCGTGTCGAGCGAGCGCGAAGTGACCGCGTTGCGCGACGCGCTGCCGGACGCCCTGGCCGTGGAGATGGAAGGCGCGGCCCTCGCGCAGGTATGCCACGAGTACGGCGTGCCGTGCGCGATCGTCCGGACGATTTCCGACACCGCCGACGATCACGCGAGCGCGTCGTTCACGACGTTCCTGACCGATATCGCCGGCACGTATTCGTCGGGCATTCTGAAGCGGTTTCTCGCCGCGCACGCGAAGGCGGCCTGATTCGAAGGCGAAGGCGGCGCGCCGCTACTTGGCGCTGCTCGCCGCTGCTCGCCGCGAGGCGGCGGCTCGGTCTACCCGCGCGAGCAGCGGGGGTAGGGCGATGTCGGGCCGCTCGCGGCGGCGCTTTTTCGTCGCGTATGGGGCGCCGCGCGGCGGTCGTTTCGACTCGACCCGACCCGACCCGACTCGATCCGACTCGATCGGCGTCGGCCGCCGCTGCCGCAACGCAGGTTTCGCAACGCTCGGTTGAATTGGCGCGTGAATCGCACATCATCCGCCGAGCCGAGCCGAGCCGAGCCGAGCCGAGCCCAGAGGTGTGCGCGAATCGACGTGGATTCGACGCCGATTCGCCGCCGACCGACTCAGACGACTCAGACGACTCAGACGACTCAGACGACTCAGACGACCGCGCGCCGCCAACTTGGCGGCCGTCGCTCCGCGCGCACCTTCGCAACCGCCCGCCGATCGCCTCCGTCGCGGGCGATTTCCCTAGTCGGGCCGATCCGTCAGGCCGCCTGCTTCCCGAGCTTCCCCTTGCTTTCGAGATTCGGCAGGAACACCGTCAGCACGCCGATGAGCGGCAGGAACGAGCAAACCTTGTAGACGAACGCGATGTTCGTCGCGTCGGCGAGCTGGCCGAGCACCGCCGCGCCGACGCCGCCGAGGCCGAACGACAGGCCGAAGAAGAGGCCCGCGACCGTGCCGACCTTGCCCGGAATCAGCTCCTGCCCGTAGACGATGATCGCCGCGAACGCCGATGCGAGCACGACGCCGATCACGATGGTGAGCACCGTCGTCCAGAAGAGATTCGCGTACGGCAGCAGCAGCGTGAACGGCGCGACGCCGAGGATCGACGTCCAGATCACGTACTTGCGCCCGATCCGGTCGCCGATCGGCCCGCCGACGATCGTGCCCGCCGCGACGGCCGCGAGGAACACGAACAGATGGATCTGCGCGGCCTGCACCGACAGATGGAACTTGTCGATCAGATAGAACGTGAAATAGCTGTTGATGCTCGCGAGATAGAAGTACTTCGAGAACACGAGCAGCACGAGCACGCCGAGCGCGAGCATGACCTGCCGGCGCGACAGCGTCGGATGCGCGATGCGCGCGGCCTTCTTCTTCGCGGCCGGATGGCGCTGATACCAGCGGCCGATCTGCACGAGCACCAGAATCGCGACGAGCGCCGCGACGGAGAACCATGCGATGCTGCGCTGGCCGTGCGGGATCACGATCAGCGCGGCGAGGAGCGGCCCGAGCGACGAGCCGGCGTTGCCGCCGACCTGGAACAGCGACTGCGCGAGCCCGTGCTGGCCGCCCGACGCCATGCGCGCGACACGCGACGATTCGGGGTGAAACACCGACGAGCCGCAGCCGACAAGCGCCGCCGCGACGAGCAGGAGCGGGAACGTCGGCGCGAACGACATCAGCAGCAGGCCCGTGAGCGTGAAGCCCATGCCGACGGGCAGCGAGTACGGCTGCGGACGCCTGTCGGTATAGAGGCCGATCACCGGCTGCAGGAGCGACGCGGTGATCTGGTAAGTGAGCGTGATGAGGCCGATCTGCGCGAACGACAGCGCGAATTCCGACTTCAGCATCGGATAGATCGCGAGGATCAGCGACTGGATCATGTCGTTGAGCAGATGCGAGAAGCTGATCGCGCCGAGCACCGGATAGATGGTGCGCGAGGCGGTGGTCGGTGCGGGCGGCGCGGCGGGGCGGGCAACGGACGGGCGGTTGTCGAGGCTGGTTTCCATAGGAATGCGAGTGTCTCGGAAGGGGCGCTGCGTGCTTGAAAGGGCACGACACTGTTTTTCTTTGATGCGTCAACGAAGTCTAAAGTGGCGAGTCGGCAATGTCCGGCCAACTTTTGTCGCGAATCGGACAATTCTGACGCCTACTGTTGCGTGATTTTGCGCGTCTGCGCGTGTTTAGCGTTTGCGCCGCCGCCCGCCGTGCGTCGTGCGTGAAACGGCGGGTTTCACCCCACTCAAGAAAAAAAAGCGCCTGCCGTAGATTCCGGCGAGACGTACCGCGCGAGCGCCGACGGTCATGCCGAAACCGCCTTTTCGGCTGCAGCATCAGAACGGGGACCCATCAATGAAAGGAGTATCGCTGCACGGCAAGCAATTCCTGCCCGACGACCCGGCCGGGAGCCCGAGGCGCGCGCCCGGGCCCGGCAGGCCGCGTCGCGCGCGCCGCGCGTGGTCGGTGAAGGCGACGCTGCGCGCGGCGTTCGCCGTGCTGCTCGCGGGCACGCTCGCCGTCGGCCTGTTCTCGCTCGCGCAGATCAGCCGGCTCAACAGCTCGATCAAGTCGGTGTACGAGCAGGGGCACGTCGCGAGTCGCGCGGCCGAGGAAGTGCGCGCGTCGGTGCTGCGCGCGAGCCGTGCGCAGAAGATGCTGATCACCGCGACGACCGCGAAGGAGCGCGACGAGCTCGGCGCGGACATCGACAAGGGGCTCGCCGCGATCGGCAACGATCTCGCGACGCTGCAGCGGCACGCGGACGGCGCGGCCGACGCCGCCGCGCGGCTCAAGGCGTTCGGCACGGCCGTCGCCGCGTGGAGCGGGCATCTGCGCGACTTCGTGAAGCTCGTGCGCGAGCAGCCGCTCGACCTGTCGCAGATGAGCTGGCAGGTCGGCTCGCAGGACGTATCGCTGCTCGTCGAGACGGGCAAGCTCGAGAAGCTCGTCGACGGGCTCGTCGACGCGCGCGGCGACGCGTCGAAGGCGACCCTCGACGCGTCGGGCGCGATCTATCGCGAGTCGTTCGCGATGCTCGCCGCGATGACGGCCGCGCTCGTCGTGCTCGCGTTCGCGATCGCCGCGTGGGTCGTGCGCAGGCTCGGCGCGCAGCTGGGCGGCGAGCCCGCGTATGCGAAGGAGATCGCGGTCAGCATCTCGCGCGGCGATTTGTCGAACGCGATCCGGCTCGACGCGCGCGATCGCGACAGCATGCTGCACGCGCTGCGCGACATGCAGGAGGGCTTGGCCGGCACCGTGCGCGAGATTTCGGCGAGCGCCGAGGCGATCGCGTCGGCGGCGGGCGAGATCGCGATGGGCAATCTCGATCTGTCTCAGCGCACCGAGCAGCAGGCGGTCGCGCTCGAACGCACCGCGACGAGCGTGGGGCAACTGACGTCGACCGTCCACCAGAACGCGGAGAACGCGCGGCAGGCGAGCGCGCTTGCGGCGAACGCTTCGTCGGTCGCCGAGGAGGGCGGCACGGTCGTCGGCCGAGTGGTCGTGACGATGAACGAAATCGACGAGAGCGCGAAGAGCATCCGCGACATCATCGGCGTGATCGAGAGCATCGCGTTCCAGACCAACATTCTCGCGCTGAACGCGGCCGTCGAGGCGGCGCGCGCGGGCGAGGAAGGGCGCGGATTCTCGGTCGTCGCGAGCGAAGTGCGCTCGCTTGCGCAGCGCTCGGCGACTGCCGCGAAAGAGATCAAGGCGCTGATCGGCGCGTCGGTCGAGCGGGTCGCGAACGGCGCGGTGCTCGCGCAGGACGCCGGGCGCACGATGGACGAAGTCGTGCGCGCGGTGAAGCGCGTGACCGACATCATGGGCGAGATCTCGGCCGCTTCGAACGAGCAGAGTTCCGGCATCGACGCGATCGAGCGCGCGGTCACGCAGATGGATGCGGGCACGCAGCAGAACGCGGCGCTCGTCGAGGAGGCGGCCGCGGCCGCGCGCTCGCTCGACGAGCAGGCGCAGATGCTCAAGGCGATGGTCGGGCGCTTCCATTTGCCCGCGCACGCGGTGGGTTGAGCGGCGCGCGTTTCGGCGGGCGCGCCGTTTCGCGCGCGCTTGCGCGTGGCTTGCTCCGGCTTACGGTTTACGGCTGGCTACTTGCCGGCTCACGGCTCACGGCTCACGGCTCACGACTCACGACTCACGACTCACGACTTACGCTTGCCGCCGTCGTCCGGCTCGACGATCACCGTGCACGTCGTGCCCGCCGACAGCACGAGATCCTTCGGCACCTCGTCGATATGGATGCGCACCGGCACGCGCTGCGCGAGCCGCACCCAGTTGAACGTCGGGTTCACGTCGGCGACGAGATCGCGGCTTTGCGGATTGTCGCGGTCGTAGATGCCGCGCGAGATGCTCTCGACGTGGCCCTTCAGCACGCCGCCGCTCATCAGCCGCATCTGCGCCTTCGCGCCGATCTTCACGCGCGGCAGCTTCGTTTCCTCGAAGTAGCCGTACACCCAGAACGAATGGCTGTCGACGATCGCGAGCTTCGCCTGGCCGGCGCTCGCGTAGTCGCCCCTGAACACGCTCAGGTTCGTGACGTAGCCGTCGACGGGCGCGACGACGCGCGTGCGCTCGAGATTGAGCTTCGCGGCGTCGAGCGCGGCGAGCGCCTGCTGGTATTGCGCCTCGGCGCTCGACGCGGTCTGCGCCGAGTTCTCGCGGCTTTCCTTCGACACGACGAGCGCGTCGAGGTCCGCGCGGCGCGCGGCGTCGGCGCGGCGCATCTGCAGCTCGGCGCGGCGGGCGGCGACGGCCGCCTGCGCCTGCTCCACCGCGATCTGGTAGTGCGACGGATCGATCTGCATGATCAGGTCGCCCTTCTTCACGAGCTGGTTGTCGCGCACCGGCAGCTCGACGACGGCGCCCGACACGTCCGGCGCGACGTTGACGATCTCCGCGCGCACGCGGCCGTCGCGGGTCCAGGGCTCGTCCATGTAATGGACCCACAGGGTGCGCCCGATCAGGATCGCGACGATCAGGATGGTGGCTGTCGCGACGAAGCCGAAGAGTTTTCGCAAGAGCATGGTTCGACTCATATCAACGGTAGACGGCGAGGCTGAGCCCGCCGCAAATGCAGACGAGCAGGCTCGCCCGGAACAGCGACGGGTGCCAGACGACGCGATAGAGGCCCGTGTACGCGAGCAGGCGGTCGATCAGCCAGGTCGCGAACGCGCCGATGACGAACATCAGCACGACGGTCGGCACGTAGGCGTCGAGGATCGCGAGGTCGCGCGGCATCATGGTGAAACTCCTTGTCGGTCGGGCGGCACGCGCGCGCCGTTGAGCGCGGCGAGCGGCGATTCGGGATCGAGCAGCGCGGTGCGCACGAAATGCAGGTGCGACAGGATTCGCTGCATCTGGTGGCGTTCCTCGCGCGGTGGCGCGAACGTGACGAGCGCCTGCTGGGTCGCCGCGATCGCGTCGACGGCGGCGGCGAGCGCCGCGTCGAAGCGCGCGGGCGCCGGCTTGCCGAACAGCGCGGCGAGCGCGTCGCGCGCCGCCTCGATCGCGCGCCGCCACGGCATCGTCGCCGCGTAACGCGGATCGCGCGGCAGCGTCGCGATCTCGTGGCGCAGGTCGATCACCGCGTTGCCGGTCTCGAGCACCGCGAACATCCAGCGCAACGCGTCGCGCTGCGCGTCGGGCTGATCGGCCGACAATCCGTGCGCCTGGAACATCAGGTCGCGCGCGCCGCTCTCGAAGCGCGTGCGCAACCCCGGCAGACGCGCGTGGCACGCGGCGACCGCCTGATGGCGCAGATCGGCGAACAGGCGCTTCTTGAGCCACGGCGCGCTCGGCGGGAACAGCACCGCGAACGCGATCGCCGACACGATCATCGACAGCAGCAGCGCGAGCGCGTCGTTCATGAAGCCGGCGGGATCGTAGTGCGTGACGTTCTCGGGGCCGGCGAGCGTGCAGAAGAAAATCAGGTAGCCCGCGCCGCAGCCCGCGTACTTCGGCTTGAGCGACATGAACACGCCGGGCGCGAGAAACGGCGCGAGCGCCGCGCACAGCAGCACGAAGCCGTCGATGTGCGGATAGACGCCGAACATCAGCACGAAACCCGTGACGACCGCGAACGCGGTGCCGAGCGCCATCTGCGCGGCCATCTTGGTCGGCTGCGGCGACGACGACGCGAGCGCGCACACGGCCGCCGCGTTCAGCACGAGCATCACGCCGCTCGGCCACGCGCTGTAGATCCAGAACACGCTCAGCAGCAGCATCACGCTCGCCGTGCGGATGCCCGCGATCAGCGCGGCCGTCGCGTTGGTGCGCGGCTCGTAGCGCTCGATCCAGCGCTCGCGCTCGTGCGTGCTCGCGGCGAGCGACGCGTAGGTGGCCGCGTACGCGTGCAGATCGGTGATGAAGCGGTACAGCAGCTCGGACGCGGTGTCGAAGTCGAGGAGCGGGAAGCCGGGCTGCGTCTCGTGCTCGGCGCGCGTCGCGCGGATGCGGCGCGGCAGCGCGTCGCGATACGCGAGCAACTGCTCGGCGGCGTACGCGGCGTCGGCTGAGGTGCGCACGTACTCGCCGTCCTTCGACAGGAGCGGCGCGATCTCGCGGAAGTACGGCTCGAGCGCGTCGACTGCCTGCGCGCTCGTCGCGTGCAGCCGGTTCATCAGCTGATGCAGCGCGTGGAAGCGGCTCGACGCGGTCATGAACTCGCTGTTCAGGCGCGACAGCCGGCCGCTGCGCATCCGCGTGTCCGGATTCTCGAACACGGCCATGCTGCGCGCGGCCTCGAAGCCGACCACGTCCGCGACGAAGCGCGTGTGGACGCTCTCGATCTTCGAGCGGTCGAGCGTGCCGGCGAGCGCGGACGCGACGTAGTCGACGAACGCGCCGAAGCGCCGGCGCACCGTCGTGCGCATCTGCTCGCCCGTGTACTGCGGGAAGATCAGCGCGCTCACGATGCCCGCGGACAGGATGCCGACCGATATCTCGGACACCCGCGTCATCGCGGTCATGAACGCGCCGCCGGGGTTCTGCGACGCGGGCAGGCCGATCAGCGCGGCCGTGTAGCCGGCGAGCAGGAAGCCGTAGCTGCGGAAATTGCGGTTGCGCGCGGCGCCCGCCGTGCACACGGCAACCCACAGCGCGACCGCGAGCAGGAACAGCACCGGCTGCTGCGGGAACAGGCCGACGAGCGCGAGCGTCGCGCTCAGGCCGACGAAGGTGCCGATGAGCCGGTAGAAGCTCTTCGCGAACACCGCGCCGCTTTGCGGTTGCATCACGATGAAGACGGTCGTCATCGCGGTCTTCGGCGCGGGCAGGTCGAGCACCATCGATACGCCGAGCGCGAGAAACGCGGCGGCGAGCGCCTTCGCGAGATAGAGCCACGCGGCGCCGTCGGTGCGCGCCCAGTCGCTCATCGACGCGACGAGCGCGGCGCCGGCCGATCGCGGCGGCGGGGCGGAAGCGGGAGGGGCGGCTGACATGATCGGCTCCTTGCGTGGGTTAGCGCGCGGCGGGGGCGGCGGTCGCCGACGCGCTCGTCGCGGCGGACGTCGGCGCCGACGCGCCGGCGACGGCGGCGGTGAGGCCGCTCGCCGTTGCGGCGGCGGCTGTGGCCGATGCGCGAGAGGCGGCGGCAGCGCGGCCGCCGGCCGACGAAGCCGAAGCCGAAGACGAAGCCGAAGCCGAAGCCGAAGCCGAAGCCGAAGCCGAAGCCGAAGCCGAAGACGAGGACGAGGACGAAGACGAGGACGAAGACGAAGACGAAGACGAAGCGCCGGAGCCCGCCGGGGCGTCGGCCGCGGCCGGCGCGCCGGACTTGGTCGAAGCGGATGCGTCGGCCGAAGCGGCGGGCGGGTTCGGCGCGCTCGCCCGCCGCGCATCGCCCGCCGGCGCGTCATGCGGCGCGTCGCCCGCGGTTTCGAGCCCGCCGCCGAGCGCGATCATCAGCGACGCGTGCGCGGCGAGCCGCGCGGCTTCGACGCGCGCCTGGTTCTCCTGCGCGGTCAGCAACTGGCTCTGCGCGAGCAGCACGTTCACGTAGTCGGTGAGCCCGCGGCTGAAGCCGGTATGCGACAGATCGTACGAGCGGCGCGTGAGCGCAACCGCGCGCGCGGCGTCCTTCTGTTGCGAGTCGAGCGAATGCAGCCGCACGACGTTGTCCGCGATGTCCTTCAGCGCGCCGACGATCGTCTGGTTGTAGCGCTCGACGGCCTCGTCGTAGCCGGCCGATGCGACGCCCAGTTGCGCGCGCAGCCGGCCGCCTTCGAAGATCGGCAGCGTGAGCGCGGGGCCCGCCGACCAGCCGCCGTTCATCGCGCGCAGGAACGTCGCGAACGGCGCGCTGACCGCGAAGCCGCCGAGCGACGCGATCAGGTCGACGTTCGGATAGAACGCGGCCTTCGCGACGTCGATGCCGCGCGCCTGCGCGTCGACCGTCCAGCGTGCGGCGACGACGTCCGGCCGCCGGCCGATCAGCTCGGCGGGCAGCGCGGACGGCAGGCTCGCGTCGGCGTCGAGCGCGAGCTTCGGCCGCGCGAGCGGCGCGCCCGCGCCCGGCCCCTTGCCCGCGAGCGCGGCGAGCTGATGGCGGCCGAGCTGGATCGCTTCCTCGTACGAATCGATCTGCCGCGCATAATCGGGCAGCGGCGCCTCGGCCTGGCTCACTTCGAGCTGCGTGCCGATGCCCGCGCGAAGGCGCTTGCGCGCGAGTTCGGCGAGCTCGTTCTGGCGGTCGTAGGTCGCGTGCGCGATGTCGAGGAGCGCGTAATCCTTCGCGAAGTCGACGTACGCGCGCACGACGTTCGCTTCGAGCTCGAGCTGCGCCGCGCGCGCGTCGGCCGCGCTGGCGCGCGCCGTATCGAGCGCGCGCCGGGCGTTGTTCTTGTCCTTGCCCCACAGGTCGAGGTGGTACGACAGGCTCAGCGCGCCCGTGTTGTTCCAGGTGTCGGCGTTGGCGAGCGGGCCGGGGCCGTAGTAGACGTTGTCCGGCCAGTGCTGGCGCATCAGCGAGAGGCTGCCGTTCAACTGCGGGAGCTCCTCGGCGTGCGCGATGCGAGCGAGCGACTGCGCTTCGCGCACGCGCGCCTGCGCGGCCGCGAGCGACGGATTGCCGGCGAGCGACGCGGCGATCCACGCGTCGAGCTGCGGATCGCGATACGCGCGCCACCAGTCTGACGCGGGCCAGCCGGCGTCGCGGTCGGCTGCCGCGATCGCCGCGCCCGCATCGAGCGAGGCCGGGTCGATCTGCTTTGCTTGCGGTGCAACATCGCCCATGCTTGCACATCCGGCCATTATTAATGAGATTGCAAGAACCGCGAGTGCAAGCGTCCCTCTTGTTGCCGGAGACTGCACGATTTTCTCCCTTTCGGATAAAGATGAGTCGGATGCGATTATATTTTTTTGCGGATTGCCAAATAAACCGACAATGGTGCAACGCATTCTTACGGACATTGAGATAATATTGTTGAATATTTATGCAACAATCCTCCCGGATTCAATAGGGAATTAGCATGGATACGCTCCAAAACATGCGTGTGTTCGTCCGCGTGGTCGATGCGGGCAGCTTTACGGCGGCGGCGCAGCAGCTCAATTCGACGACCGCGTACGCGTCGCGAGCGGTGTCCGATCTCGAGGCGCACCTGCGCACGCGTCTGCTGAACCGCACGACGCGCCGCATCGCGCTCACCGAGGCAGGCGAGCGCTATCTGCAGCGCTGCGAGCAGATCCTCGCGTACGTCGAGCAGGCGGAGGCGGAGGCGAGCGACGCGCACGCGCGCCCGTCCGGCAAGCTGAAGGTGCACTGCATGACGAGCCTCGGCCAGCATTACACGGTGCCCGCGGTGTCGCGCTACCGGCAGCGCTACCCGGAAGTCCAGGTCGACCTGACGCTCGCGCAGCGGCTGCCGGACCTGCTCGACGAAGGGTTCGACGTGTCGCTCGTCGTCGGGCGCGAGCTGCCCGATTCGGGGCTCGTGTCGCAGCGGCTCGGCGAGACGTTCAGCGTCGTCTGCGCGTCGCGCGGCTACATCGAGCAGCACGGCGCGCCGCAGCGCCCGCACGATCTCGCGAATCACATATGCCTCGGGATGGTCGCGCCGGGCCTGTACTGGGACGAATGGAAGCTGGTGGGCCCGCACGGCGAGGAGAGCGTGACGCTCGCGCCGCCGCCGTTTCGCGTGAACGTCGCCGAGGCGCTCGCGGCCGGCATCCGCGAGGGCATGGGCATCGGCGTGCTGCCGCTCTATTCGGCGATCGCCGGCCTGCGCAACGGCGACTTCGTGCGCGTGATGCCCGAATACCGGTCGCACGCGATGAACATCTACGCGCTCTATGCGTCGCGCCAGTATCTCGACGCGAAGATCCGCACGTGGGTCGATTTTCTGCGCGACGAGCTGCCGTCGATCCTCGAGGCCGACGAAGCGGCGCTCGAGCGCTTCACCGTGCAGACCTGAGGCCGCGCGGCGGAATTGACGCATTTTGACGCTGTCGCAACACTTTCTTACGTTCACGCCGCGCCGGGTTTGCTACTGTCTTCTCATGTATTCGCTTAACGCAATCGACGGATCGGGGAGAAATCGATGAATACGCCTCTGCTGATGGGTTTCGGCGCGCTCGCGCTCTTCGGCGCGATCGGGATCGCGGCGTCGCGCGAGTTGCTGCGCGCGATCGACGCGCAAAAGCGCTGCGCGCCGGTTCCGGTGCGCGTGCGTTCGCATCGCCCGCATGGGGACGGCCGCCGCACCGTCCTCTGAATGCCGCGGGCGCGGCGGTTCCTTCGCGCTTCTGCTTCTTCGTCTCGCGCTCGCGTCACGCGAGCGTGACGATCTTGCCCCATTCGAACGACGGATTTTCGCGCTCGCCGGTGCGCCGGCGAATGTAGCCGTGCGGATTGCAGACGACGCGCGTGCCTTCGGCCGTCGTGTAGTCGAACGACGTGTGCGTGTGCCCGTGAATCCATAGCGAGACGGGCGGCCGCACGAGCGCGCTCAAATCGCTGATGAAGCCGGCCGACGCGAGATCGTCGGCGTAGCGCGCGGCGAGGCTCGCGCGGTGCGGCGCGTGGTGCGTGACGACGATCGTTCGGCCCGCCCACGGCTTCGCGAGCTCGCGCTCGAGCCATGCGCGGGCGGTGCGATGCAGCGCGAGGGCGTCGCGCGGCGCGAAATCGCGCGGGCTCGGCGCCGCCGGCGAGTCGGGCGCCGGCCCCGCGGGCGCGCGCGAGGCGGCGGCGTGTCCCGCCTGCGCCGTTGCATCGGCGATATCGGCGGCTCCGTCGGCGGCTGCATCGGCCGCTTCGCCCGCGCCCGCGCCGGCGT
This sequence comes from Burkholderia savannae, assembly GCF_001524445.2. NCBI lineage: Bacteria > Pseudomonadati > Pseudomonadota > Betaproteobacteria > Burkholderiales > Burkholderiaceae > Burkholderia > Burkholderia savannae. The sequence goes on along the minus strand of NZ_CP013417.1, from coordinate 2,215,788 downwards.
CGCCCGGCCAATCCACCTGAATCAAGCCCTTGAAATCGAGCATCACGCGCTCGCACTCGGCGATCGACTGCGCGAGCGCAGCCTCGTCGCCGCCGAACAGCTCGAAATCGGTCCAGAGCGTCGTGCCGAGCACGCGAAAGCGTCCGGCCGGATCGACGTACGCGGCGTTGTTCAGGTAGTGGACGTGGTCGAGCGTCGCGGCGGCGTCGCGCATCGCCGCTTCGAGCGCGCCGAACTCGCCGTCGTAATACTCGTGATTGCCGGGCACGTAGACGACGGGCACGTCGGGATCGAACGTCTGCGCCGCCCAGCGCAAGCCTTCCGCATGATTGTGAATGTCGCCCGCGAGCACGACGAGATCCGCGCGCGCGTACGGGATCGCGTCAGGCTCGTTGCATTCGAGATGCAGATCGGACAGCACGCGAATCTTCACGGACGGCTCCTTCGTGGCGCGGGTTGCGGCGTCAGTGCAGCACCTTGCCGGGGTTCATCAGGCCGAGCGGATCGAGCGCCGCCTTCAGCGCGCGCATGAGGCCGATCTCGACGGCGGACTTGTAGCGCTGCGCGTCGTCGATCTTCAATTGCCCGATGCCGTGCTCGGCGCTGATCGTGCCGCGGTGCTTGTGGACGTTGTCGTAGACGATCCGGTTGATGGGCGCCTGGTGCGCCGCGAGGAACGCCTTCGGATCGCCGCCTTCGGGCATCTGCACGTTGTAGTGCAGGTTGCCGTCGCCGAGGTGGCCGAACGTCACCATCCGCGCGCCGGGCGCGGCGGCCTGGATCGCCGCGTCGGTCTCGTCGATGAAGCGCGCGATCGAGGAGATCGGCACCGCGATGTCGTGCTTGATGTTGAGCCCTTCGTCCGCCTGCGCGAGCGGGATGTGTTCGCGCAGATCCCAGAGCGCGCGCGACTGCGCGAGATTCTCGGCGACGACCGCGTCGACGACGAGCCCCGCCTCGAACGCCTGTTCCATCATCGTCTCGAAGAGCGCGCGCGCGTGGGCCTCGCTTTCGTTGTCGGACAATTCGAGCAGCACGGTCTGCGGATGCGCCGCGTCGAACGGGTAGCGCAACTGCGGATAGTGCTTGCCGACGAGCTTCATGCAAAAATCCGACATCAGCTCGAAGCCCGTCAGCAGCGGGCCGGCCGCGCGCTGCGCGAGCGACAGGAAATCGAGCGCCGCGTGCGGCGATTCGAGCGCGGCGAGCGCCGTCACCTTCGCGGCGGGGCGCGGGTGCAGCTTCATCACCGCGGCCGTGATGATGCCGAGCGTGCCCTCGGCGCCGATGAAGAGATCGCGCAGATCGTAGCCGGTGTTGTCCTTGCGCAGCCCGCGCAGGCCGTCCCAGATCTCGCCTTGCGGCGTGACGACCTCGAGGCCGAGGCACAGCTCGCGTGCGTTGCCGTAACGCAGCACCGCGGTGCCGCCCGCGTTCGTCGCGAGATTGCCGCCGATCGTGCAGCTGCCTTCGGCGGCGAGGCTGAGCGCGAAAAGCCGGTCCGCTTCCTGCGCGCGCGCCTGCACGTCGGCGAGGATCACGCCCGCTTCGACGGTGATCGTGTTGTTGTGCGCATCGAGCGCGCGCACGCGGTTCAGGCGCGCGAGGCTCAGCACCGCCTGCGCGCCGCTCGCGTCGGGCGTCGCGCCGCCCGCGAGGCCCGTGTTGCCGCCTTGCGGCACGAGCGCGACGCGATATTCGAGCGCGAGCTTCACGAGCGCCGCGACCTCTTCGGTGTTCGCGGGCCTGAGCACCGCGCAGGCGGCGCCCTGATAGCGGCGGCGCCAGTCGGTCACAAACGGGGCCGTGTCGTGGGGATCGGTCAGCACGTGGGCGGCGCCGATCGCTTGGCGGCACGCGTCGACGAAAGCGGGGGAGGAGGTCATGGCGTTCGTTCGGAGGTCAGGCAATCGAAAAAATCAGGAGCGGGGGCGGCCGGACGCGGGCGGACGGTCTTGCGCGCGCTTCGCCGTCTGCTTCGCCGTTTGCTTTGCCGCTTGCTTCGCCGCTTGCTTCGCGGCGCGCTTGAACGGCGCGACGTAGGCGAGCGCGGCGCCGAAGACGCCGAGCGCGAGCGCGGCCTCGAGCCAGCCGAGTCGCGCGGACAGCCCGCCGTCCGTCATGCCGCGCACGATGCCTTCTGCAAGATAAATCAAAATCAGCATCGACGCCCACTGCAGCGTGTAGACGCTGCGCCGCCACACGCCGGGCAGTGCCAGCGCGAGCGGCACGGCCTTCAGGATCAGCGCGGAGCCGCCCGGCCGCAGCGGCGCGAGCCAGGCTTCCCACGCAACGCAAAGCGCGATTAGCGCGACGAGGCCAAGCGCGGCCGCGCGTGCGGCGAGCGGCTTCGGGCAGGCGGGCGCGCTCATTCGGACGCGGCCGCGAGGCGCGACGCGGTGCGCGCGAGCCGCGCGCCGAGCGCGTGCGCGAGCGCCTTCTCGTCGGCGGAAATGCGCTCGTGCGCCGCGTCGGCGACGCGCGCGAAGTGCGACGCGCCGTAAGGCGTGCCGCCCGTCTGCGTGACGGACAACGCGGTTTCGGTGTAAGGAATTCCGACGATCAGCATGCCGTGGTGCAGCAGCGGCAGCATCATCGACAGCAGCGTCGATTCCTGGCCGCCGTGCAGGCTGCCCGTCGACGTGAACACGCACGCCGGCTTGCCCGCGAGCGCGCCCGACAGCCATTGCGGCGTCGTGCCGTCGAGAAAATACTTGAGCGGCGCGGCCATGTTGCCGAAGCGGGTGGGCGAGCCGAGCGCGACGCCCGCGCATTCGTCGAGGTCGCGCGGCTCCGCGTACGGCGGGCCGTCGTCGGGGATGTCGGGCTGCGTCGCCTCGCAGACGGTCGACACGGCCGGCACCGTGCGGATGCGCGCCTGCATGCCGGGCACGCTGTCGATGCCCGCCGCGATCGCGAGCGCGAGTTCGCGCGTCGCGCCGTGGCGGCTGTAATAGAGCACGAGGATGTCTTTCATAGGCCTCTTGAGTGAGCGGCTATTATAGGGGCTGAAGCCGCCGCGAAGCGTCGCGGCTCGACCTGTCGCGCGGCGCGCGACATGCGCAGCAAAAGGAGAAAGCCGTTGCCGAAGTTGAGCGTCGATCTCGACACCATCAAGCGCCTCGCGCGCTTCGCCGCGAAGCGCAGCGCGGAGGACCGCATCCCGCAGGTCGCGGGCAGCCTCACGTTCACGACGATGCTCGCGCTCGTGCCGCTCGTGACGGTCGCCTTCGCGCTGTTCACCGCGTTCCCGATGTTCGCGTCGTTCCAGAATTCGCTGCAGGGCTTCCTTGCCGATCACCTGATGCCCGCGCAGTTCAACAGCCAGATATTCAAGTACCTGAACCAGTTCGCGTCGAAGGCGAAGGGGCTGACGACGGCGGGCCTCATCGTGCTCGTCTTCACCGCGGTGATGACGATGATGACGGTCGAATCCGCGTTCAACCTGATCTGGCGCGTGCGCAAGCCGCGGCCGTTCGCGCAGCGCGTGCTCGCGTACTGGGCGCTCATCACGCTCGGGCCGCTGCTGTTCGGCGTGAGCCTGTCGATGTCGTCGTATCTGTTCACGAAATCGCTCGCGTTCGCCGGCTCGACGAGCACGCCGCCGATCTTCGAATGGCTGCTGACGGCCGCGTCGCTGCCGCTCACGGTGCTCGCGTTCACGCTGCTCTACGTGTATCTGCCGAACTGCACGGTCGCCTGGCGCGACGCGGCGGTGGGCGGCGTGTGCGCGGCGATCGCGTTCGAGCTCGCGAAGCGCGGCTTCGGGTATTACGTGCGGCGCATTCCCACCTATACGGCGGTGTACGGCGCGTTCGCGACCGTGCCGATGTTCCTGCTGTGGATGTACCTGAGCTGGTTCGTCACGCTCGCGGGCGCGATGATCGCATCGGCGCTGCCGGCGATCCGGGTCGGGCAGTTCCACAGGATTCACTATCCGGGCAGCGATCTGCTCGACTCGCTCGAGCTGCTCGCGCGGCTCGCCGAGGCGCAGGACGCGGGCAAGCCGGGCTACACGGCCGCGCGGCTCGCGCTGATGGCGCGCTGCGACATGGAGACCGCGCAGCGGCTCCTGTCGACGCTCGAGGAGCGCGAATGGGTCGCGCGGCTGCAAAGCGGCGGCGACGCCGCGCCGCGCTACGTGATGCTCGCGAACCCGGAGCGCCTGACGATCGCGAATCTGTTCGACGTGCTCGTGATCGACCGGACGGAGCTCGTCTACCAGGCGCAGCGCGGCAAGACCGAGGTGGACTGCGGGGCGCTGCTCGACGCGTTCGCGAGCGAGAAGCTCGAGCTGTCGCTCGCGGAGCTGATCGCGCGCCGCAAGGCGGGCGCGCCGCGCGGCGCGCAGGACGCGGGGCGGCCGACGTCGGCGCTGCCGCCGCGCACTGCCTGACGCGAGAACGAAGCCGACGAAGCAAGCCGACGAGCCGACGAGCCCGTGTCATCACGGTGTCACGTTGACGAGAAGGCGCCGCCGGGAAGCCCGAGCGGGCGGCGTATGGATGCGATGCGCGGGCCCGCGCAGGCGTTGGTCGCGCGTCGCGCGATTGCGGTTCCGGCCCGGTTCGCCGGCAATCCGTCCGAGCGGGTCAGATCGAAATCTTGCCGGTGCAGATGTCCTTGAACATCACCCAGTCGCCCATGAAGCTGTAGATCGGGTGCCGGAACGTCGCGGGGCGGTTCTTTTCGAAGAAGAAGTGCCCGATCCACGCGAATCCGTAGCCGCAGACGACGGCGGCGGGCAGCCACCACCAGAGGCCCGTGGCGAGCGCCATCGCGACGCAGCCGATCACGCCGAGCGAGCCGATGAAGTGCAGCCGCCGCGACACCAGGTTGCGGTGCTCGTCGAGATAGAACGGATAAAACTCGGCGAAACTGGAGAAATGCTCGGTGTGCGCGGAATGTGCCATGACAGTCTCCTCGAGCGCCGGCGGCGGCCGCGCGGCGCGTCATCGCTTCCATTGTGCGGCGGGGCGCCGCCCGCCGCAACCGGGGCGGGCGCCCGCCGCCGCGCGCTTTCCTTTTGCGGGGCTTTCCGTTAGGATCGAAAGCCGATTATGCACGAGTTGCAACAGGGGACAACGATGCGCGTCAGCGATATTCTGAAAGTCAAGGGCAATACGCTGTTTACCGTGACGCCCGACATGCCGCTGCGTAATGCGGTCGACACGATGGCGGAACACGACATCGGCTCGCTCGTCGTGATGGAGTACGGCGATCTCGTCGGGATTCTGACGTTCCGCGAGATCATCCTGCGCCTGAAGGCGAACGGCGGCAGCATCGGCGAGGTGCTCGTGCGCACCGTGATGGACGAGCCGCTCACGTGCACGCCGGAAACCGACATCGACGAAGTGCGCCGGATGATGCTCGAGCGGCACGCGCGCTACATGCCGGTGCTCGACAAGAAGGTGCTGATGGGCGTGATCTCGTTCTACGACGTCGCGAAGACGGTCGTCGAGGCGCAGAGCTTCGAGAACCGGATGCTGAAGGCGTATATCCGCGACTGGCCGGAACCCGACAGCGAAGAGCGCAAGCCGCTCGCGAGCTAAAGGCCGCGCGCGGCCGCGCGTGCAGGCCGCCGGGCGGCCGTCCCGGCGATCTTCGTCATTTCTTCTTTCGCCTGCGTGTGCGATCGTGCCGACGCGACGCGCGGGCGCCCTCACGCATGAGCGATCCTTCCCTCACTTCGACCGCGCCGCGCGAGAAGCGCCACGCCCATCCGTCGCAGTTCGACCTGTTGCGCGAGCGCCGCTTCGCGCCGTTCTTCGCGACGCAGTTCATGGGCGCGCTGAACGACAACGTTTTCAAGATCGGCTTCACGTCGCTCGTCACCTACCAGACGGCGAAATTCAGCGGCGTCGATCCGAAGACGGCCGCGTTCCTGATCTCGGCGATCTTCATTCTGCCGTTCGTGCTGTTCTCGGCGACGGCGGGACAGCTCGCCGACAAGTACGACAAGGCGCGCCTCACGCGCTTCGTGAAGAGCTTCGAGATCGTGCTGATGACCATCGGCGCGGCGGGTTTCGTCACGCACGGCGCGCCGCTGCTGTATCTGTGCACGTTCATGATGGGCATGCACTCGACGCTCTTCGGGCCCGTCAAGTATTCGTACCTGCCGCAGCATCTGAACGATCACGAGCTCGTCGGCGGCAACGGGCTCGTCGAGATGGGCACGTTCGTCGCGATCCTGATCGGCACGATCATCGGCGGCGCGGCGGCGGGCATTTCGGGACGCGGCGAGCTGCTGCTCGCCGTCTGCTGCGTCGGCATCGCGCTCGTCGGGCGCGTCGCGGCGGCGGGCGTGCCGGCGACGCCCGCGCCGCAGCCGAATCTCGCGATCAACTGGAACCCGTTCTCGGAGACATGGCGCAACCTGAAGCTCGCGCGCGAGAACCGGACGGTGTTCCTGAGCCTGCTCGGCATTTCGTGGCTGTGGTTTGTCGGCGCGACGTTCCTCACGTCGTTTTTCGGCTTCGCGAAGGACGTGCTGTCGGCGAATCCGGACGTCGTCACCGTGCTGCTCGCGACGTTCTCGTTCGGCATCGGCCTCGGCTCGCTGCTGTGCGAGCGGCTGTCGCGGCGGCGCGTCGAGATCGGGCTCGTGCCGCTCGGCTCGCTCGGCATCAGCGCGTTCGCGATCGAGCTGTACTTCGCGAGCCACGCGCTTCCGGCGCAGACGCATCTGCTTGCCGTGGGCGAGTTTCTCGGCCACGCGGCGCACTGGCGGATACTCGCCGACCTGTTCCTGCTCGCGATGTTCGGCGGCTTCTACAGCGTGCCGCTCTACGCGCTGATCCAGAGCCGCAGCGCGCCGACGCACCGCGCGCGGATCATCGCCGCGAACAACATCCTGAACGCGCTCTTCATGATCGTGTCGGCGCTGATGGCGATGCTGCTCACGAAGGCGGGCGTCAGCATTCCGGGGATCTTCCTCGTGACCGCGCTGCTGAACGTCGTCGTCGCGTCGTACATCTATTCGCTCGTGCCGGAGTTCCTGCTGCGCTTCGTCGCGTGGGCGCTCGTGCACACGTTCTACCGGATTCGCCTCGTGCACGCGGAGCGGATTCCCGACGAAGGCGCGGCGCTCCTCGTCTGCAATCACGTGAGCTACGTCGACGCGCTCGTGCTCGCGGCGGCGAGCCCGCGGCCGATTCGCTTCGTGATGGACCACCGGATCTTCAACGCGCGTTTCGCGAACTGGGCGTTCCGCCATGCGAAGGCGATCCCGATCGCGCCGCGCCACGAAGACCCCGAGATGCTCGCGCGCGCGTACGACGCGTGCGAGGCCGCGCTGCGCGAAGGGGAGCTCGTCTGCGTGTTCCCGGAAGGCAAGCTGACGAAGACGGGCGACGTCAACGGGTTCCACCACGGCGTCACCGAAATCCTGAAGCGCGCGAGCGTGCCCGTCGTGCCGATGGCGCTGCGCGGGCTGTGGGGCAGCGTGTTCTCGCGGCACGAGGATGCGCGCTGGCCGCGGCCGGTGAAGCGCGGGGTGACGAGCCGTCTCACGCTCGCGGTCGGCGAGCCGATCCCGGCCGTGGCGGCGACGCCGGAGGCGCTGCAGGCCGCCGTGACGGAGCTGCGCGGCGCGCGGAAGTAGGCGGCGCGAGCGGGGCGGGTGGGGCGAGTCGGGCGAGCTGGACGGCCGCCAGCGGGTGAGGCCGTCTGCGTCGGGCGGCGCTCGACGCGGGGCGGCGCGCGCCGATCGTGACTTCAAGCGCGGGTCGCGCAGCCCGCTCGCCCATCGGCGGTCCGTCGGCGTGGCTCGCGCTCGCCGATTGTCCCGCACGCCGCTTTCCCGCCGTTCGCGTCGAAGCGGATCGCGACGGCACCGGCCGCCGCCCCCGGCATGCGCCGGCCACCGCACGGCGTCGCGCCATATCGCACGACATCGCCCGATCACGCGCCATATCGCCGCACCGCTCAAAACGGGCTGGCATAATATCGGTTTCCTCGACTGACTTTTTCTTGGACGGTCCTATGTCCGGCAACACCCTCGGCACGCTTTTCACTGTCACGACCTTCGGCGAGTCGCACGGCCCCGCGATCGGCTGCGTGATCGATGGCTGCCCGCCGGGCATGGCGCTCACGGAAGCCGACGTCCAGCTCGAGCTCGACCGCCGCAAGCCCGGCACGTCGCGCCACGTCACGCAGCGCCAGGAGCCCGACCAGGTCGAGATCCTGTCCGGCGTGTTCGAAGGCGTGACGACGGGCGCGCCGATCGCGCTCCTGATCCGCAACACCGACCAGCGCAGCAAGGACTACGGCAACATCGCCGACACGTTCCGCCCGGGCCATGCCGACTACACGTACTGGCAGAAGTACGGCGTGCGAGACTATCGCGGCGGCGGCCGGTCGTCGGCGCGGCTGACGGCGCCCGTCGTCGGCGCGGGCGCGATCGCGAAGAAGTGGCTGCGCGAGCGCTTCGGCGTCGAGGTGCGCGGCTACATGAGCGCGCTCGGCGAGATCGAGATTCCGTTCGTCGACTGGTCGCACGTGCGCGAGAATCCGTTCTTCGCGCCGAACGCCGACATCGTCCCGCAGCTCGAAGGCTACATGGATGCGCTGCGCAAGGACGGCGATTCGATCGGCGCGCGGATCGACGTCGTCGCGTCGGGCGTGCCGGCCGGCTGGGGCGAGCCGCTCTTCGACCGCCTCGACGCGGACATCGCGCACGCGATGATGGGGATCAACGCGGTGAAGGGCGTCGAGATCGGCGCGGGCTTCGCGAGCGTCGCGCAGCGCGGCTCCGTGCACGGCGACGAGCTGACGCCGGACGGCTTCGTCGGCAATCACTCGGGCGGCGTGCTCGGCGGCATCTCGACGGGGCAGGACATCACGGTGTCGATCGCGATCAAGCCGACGTCGAGCATCCGCACGCCGCGCCGCTCGATCACGAAGGCGGGCGAGCCCGCCGTCGTCGAGACGTTCGGCCGCCACGATCCGTGCGTCGGAATTCGCGCGACGCCGATCGCCGAATCGATGCTCGCGCTCGTGCTGATCGATCACGCGCTGCGCCATCGCGCGCAGTGCGGCGACGTGTCGACCGCGACGCCGAGGATCGCTGCGAGCGCGCCGGAAGCGAAGTGATCATCGCCCGATAGCGGTGCGTTTCGTGCCGCTATCGGGCGCGTGCCGGTGCGCCGCGGGCAGCGACCACGAAGCGATAGAACGACAACGGGCGCCGAGGCGCCCGTTTCGCTTTGCCGCATTCGCCGCGCGATGCGACCGACTCGCCCGCGCGACGCGCGGGCGCGCGCTCACATGTTCGGATAGTTCGGCCCGCCGCCGCCTTCCGGCGTGACCCACACGATGTTCTGCGTCGGGTCCTTGATGTCGCAGGTCTTGCAGTGCACGCAGTTCTGCGCATTGATCACGAGGCGGTCGCTGCCGTCGTCGTTCTTCACGAACTCGTAGACGGCGGCCGGGCAGAAGCGCGCTTCCGGCCCCGCATACGTGCGCAGATTGACGCTCACCGGCACGCTCGCGTCCTTCAGCGTCAGGTGCGCCGGCTGGTTCTCCTCGTGATTCGTGTTCGAGATGAACACCGACGACAGGCGATCGAACGTCAGCTTGCCGTCCGGCTTCGGATAGTCGATCGGCTGGCACTGCGACGCGGGCTTCAGCATCTCGTGGTCGCCGTGCTGGTGATGCAGCGTCCACGGCACGTTGCCGTTCATCAGCTTCTGCTCGACGCCGACCATCAGCGTGCCCAGATACAGGCCCTTGCTCATCCACTGCTTGAAGTTGCGCGCGCGGTAGAGCTCCGTGTACAGCCACGACGTCTTGAACGCGTCCGGGTACGCGGTCAGCTCGTCGGCCTGGCGGCCCGCCTGCACCGCGTCGAACGCGGCTTCGGCGGCGAGCATGCCGGTCTTGATCGCCGCGTGGCTGCCCTTGATTCGCGACGCGTTCAAAAAGCCCGCGTCGTCGCCGACGAGCGCGCCGCCCGGGAACACCGTCTTCGGCAGCGACGTCAGGCCGCCCGCCGTGATCGCGCGCGCGCCGTACGACACGCGCTTGCCGCCTTCGAGGAACGGCCGGATCGACGGATGCGTCTTGTAGCGCTGGAACTCCTCGAACGGCGACAGATACGGGTTCGAGTACGCGAGCCCGATGACGAAGCCGACGACGACCTGGTTGTTGTCCATGTGATACAGGAACGAGCCGCCGTACGTGTCCGACGACAACGGCCAGCCGGCCGTGTGGATCACGAGGCCCGGCTTGTGCTTGACGGGATCGATCTCCCACAGCTCCTTGATGCCGATGCCGTACGCCTGCGGATCGCTGTTCGCGTTCAGCTTGAACCGGTCCATCAGCTGGCGGCCGAGGTGGCCGCGCGCGCCTTCGCAGAAGAGCGTGTACTTCGCGTGCAGCTCCATGCCGAGCTGGAAATTCTCGGTCGGCTCGCCATCCTTGCCGACGCCCATGTTGCCGGTGGCGACGCCCTTGACCGAGCCGTCGGCGTTGTAGAGGATCTCGGCGGCCGGAAAGCCCGGGAAGATCTCGACGCCGAGCCCCTCGGCCATTGTCCCGAGCCAGCGCGTGACGTTGCCGAGGCTGATCACGTAATTGCCGTGGTTCTTGAAGTTGTCCGGAAGCGCCCAGTTCGGCACCTGGAACGCGCTCTTCTCGGTCAGGAACAGGAAGCGGTCTTCGGTGACGTCGACGGTGAGCGGCGCGCCTTTTTCCTTCCAGTCGGGGAACAGTTCAGTGATCGCGCGCGGGTCCATCACGGCGCCCGACAGGATGTGCGCGCCGATCTCGGAGCCCTTTTCGAGCACGCAGACGCCGATCTCCGTGCCTTTCTCGGCGGCGAGCTGCTTGAGCCGGATGGCCGCCGACAGGCCTGCGGGGCCGCCGCCGACGATCACGACGTCGTATTCCATCGATTCGCGCGGGCCGTATTGCTCGATGAGGCTTGCGGGGGTCATGAACGCTCCTCTAACCATTAGAATGCTTTTATTCGGGACCGTATTGTCGGCGAAATAAAACGCTTGCCGCAACAGCGGAATCCTAGATTAGCACGATCGTTCTATTTTATGGGTTGGGTCGTGCACGAGAACGTCGCATACTGGTGCGGCATGATGTCATCGGAACGAAGAGGAGTCGGCATGGGCCGTTCGATCAATCTGGAAGGCAAGGTCGCGTTCATCACGGGCGCGTCGAGCGGTCTCGGGCAGCGCTTCGCGCAGGTGCTGTCGCAGGCGGGCGCGAAGGTCGTGCTCGCGAGCCGGCGCGTCGAGCGCCTGAAGGAGCTGCGCGCGGAGATCGAGGCGGCGGGCGGCGCCGCGCACGTGGTGTCGCTCGACGTCACCGATTATCAAAGCATCAAGGCGGCCGTCGCGCACGCTGAAACGGAAGCGGGCACGATCGACATTCTGGTCAACAATTCGGGCGTGTCGACGATGCAAAAGCTCGTCGACGTGACGCCGGCCGATTTCGAGTATGTATTCGATACGAACACGCGCGGCGCGTTCTTCGTCGCGCAGGAAGTCGCGAAGCGGATGATGATGCGCGCGGGCAGCGGCAGCGCGAAGCCGGCGTGCCGGATCATCAACATCGCGTCGGTCGCGGGGCTGCGGCCGTTCTCGCAGATCGGCCTGTATGCGATGAGCAAGGCGGCCGTCGTCCACATGACGCGTGCGATGGCGCTCGAATGGGGCCGCCACGGGATCAACGTGAACGCGATCTGCCCGGGCTACATCGACACCGAGATCAATCACTATCTGTGGGAAACCGAGCAGGGGCAGAAGCTGCAGGCGATGCTGCCGCGCCGCCGGGTCGGCAAGCCGCAGGATCTCGACGGGCTGTTGCTCCTCCTCGCCGCCGACGAGTCGCAGTTCATCAACGGCTCGATCGTGTCGGCCGACGATGGCCTCGGGCTCGCGTGAGCGGCCGCGCCGAACGGTTTCACCTTGCAGAAAAGAAGAGTGCGATGAGCGATTACACCCCTGTTTTCGAAATGTCGATGCCGATCCGCTGGGGCGACATGGACGCGTTCGGTCACGTGAACAACACGGTCTACTTCCGCTACATGGAGGAGGCGCGCGTCACGTGGTTCGGCAAGCTCGGCATCGCGGGCGGCAACGGCGAGGGGCAGGGGCCCGTCGTCGTCAATGCGTCGATGGAGTTTCTCAGGCAACTGCATTATCCGGGCGACGTGATCGCGCGCCTGTCGGCGGCCAAGCCCGGCCGCAGCAGCTTCGACACCGCGTTCGAACTGACCCGCTCGGACGGCCCCGAGCACGTGTACGCGCGCGGCGCTGCGCGTTGCGTGTGGGTCGACTACGCGCTCGGCAAGTCGGTGCCGCTGCCGGATATGCTGCGCAACACGATCGAAAGCGCGCTGCAGACGAAGATCGCGTAAGCGCGGCGGCGCGCCGGCGTACGCCGTGGCCTCGTCGCGCCGCACGCCGGCGCGCCGTTTCTCTTGCTGCCTCGAGCGCTGCAAATCGCGCGTGCCCCGGCGGTCACGCGTTCGGGGGCGCGGCGGCCGAGCTGATTTCGAGGCGAAGCAGCGGGACGTTCCCGCGCCCACGAAGCGCGGCGGCTGCGGTACGCGGTGCCGCGCGCGGCTTTCCGTCGGATCGCCCGCTTTCCCGATGCGTCACCAGCCCGGGCCGACCGGCGCGTAGCCCGGGGTCTGATTGGCCGCCGCCGCGGCGGCGGCGCCGAAGTTGGGCCAGGCCGGATAGTACTGCCCAGACACGGCCTGATACGTGCCCGCGATCTTGGGCGCGCCGGCCGTTCCGCTCGATCCCGTCGAACCGGTGATCGTCACCAGGCCGAAATACGGCTCGTAGATGTTCGCGCTGTATGGCGACGCCAGCGTCATGTCCGAGTAGCAATACGCGTAAACCGGGCCAAACCGGCCGTAAGGCTGGTTGGCGATCCATGCCATTAGCGCCCGGTACTCGCGCGCCTGGTTCGCTTGCGTCAGGTACGAGGGCGCCAGCGTCTGAAAATCGGCGTTCGTGTACTGCTGTGCGCTGCCGCCCAGCTGGCCCGTGAAATTGGCGGCGCCATCCGACGCAGTCGTTGCGACCCCGAATTCCGTGATCACGATGGGCTTGGCCCCGTCGCCGTTCGCGTTCATCAGGTCGCGCAGGCTCGTCCCCGTGTAACTGGCGAACGTCTTGCCGGTAGGGGACGGCCAGCCGTAGGAGGGCGACGAGAACGTGTGCCACATGATGTTGAACGGATTCGAGTAATCCGGATAGACGGAGTTGACGGTCGTGCTCGGGCACTGATCGGGGGGCGATTGCCAATCGTCGCTGTGGCAGTGCGGATGGTGCGCGAGCCCGTCGAAATATCCCTTCGCGCCGTTCGCGTACATCACGGCAAGCCAGTCGCGGGGCTCCCATTGCGTCGGCGCGGGGTAGCGGGAATCCGCCGAATTCACGAGGCCCGCCACGCCGCTCGACGGAAGCGCGCCCGTGCCGTTGTTCGGCGACGTGAGGCATCCCGAGCTGCCGCCCGCATAGACGGACGCCGACGGATTGGCTTGCTTGATCGCCGAATACGCGCTCTTCAGGAGCTGGGTATAGAGGACCGGATCGTGCGGGATGAAGTTGGGCCCGCAATTCGGCTCGTTCCAGATTTCCCACGCGTCGATTTTCCCGCCGTAGCTGTCGCTGCTGTAGTGTTTGGCGGCCGCGCGCGCGAAGTTGGTGTACGACGTGGGATTCGGCGCGCACAGCGCATAGGCGCCGTTACTCGACAGGCGGTAGTTGCTCGGACATTGCGAGCCCACCGCCCAGCGCGGCGTCAACGTGATCACGCCGAGAATTCGCATTCCGTAATTTCTGGCGGCCCGAACGACGATGTCCGTCGCGCCCCAGGTCAGGCCGCTGCTGACGCCGGGATTGGGATCGCTGGTAAAGATCCATGTCGACGCCGGCTGGATTTCCGACCAATTGAGGTGAATGCGCAGCCAGCGCACGTTCATCGCGGCGACGCCCGCCATATAGTTATTGATTGCCTGTGCAGGATTATTGGGATTCTGATTGATAATGTCGAGAATTTCTCCGCCGAGATCGATTCCCGTTACCGGCGTATTGGTTTGAGAAAATGCCGCCTGGCATCCAATTACGTTAATCATGAAAATGAAAAATAAATCTCTTGCTCTCGAGATAATCATTAATTCACCTGGCCTTTTGGATTGGCGTAGTTGATTCGGGATTGGGTTTGTTCGATCGATGCGAGAGTCCGGCGCAGCGTGCTACCAGGTGACGCGAGTCCGTTCCGGGGCCGCCGGGCCGCGTTGCGTTCCGCTGCCCGCGATGCCCGGCGCGGCACGCCGACGGCATGAAATCGTCGCGCTCCTGTGTCGGTCGACATTGTTTCCGCACAGGATCGATCGATCATCCGATTCGGTCAGGACGGTGCGAAAACGCCCTGCCAAAAGGTCGACTTTCTTGCTATCTCAAAATATTTATTGCGTGAAGGATAGGGATGTATTGTTTTTCATCCGATGTTGAAGATTGCGTAACTCACTTGGATCGTGTTGCTCAAGGTTAAATAAATTTCTGAAAAAAGTGTAGGGCGGAAATTCGATCTAATCGGTATCGGGAAATGGAATTGTTGAGTTTTGGATGGTAATGACTCGGTTCTGTTCGGGGGCTGACGCTCGGCTTATTGCCGTTCCCGATTGCCTCGGCGCGCAACGGCAGGATGCGTTCGCGTGCATGTGCTCGGCCGTCTGCCCCGGCGGGGCGCGCGGGCCGTCACTGCCCGAGCAGGCGCTGCACCAGCTCGGGCGTGTTCCCCGTTCCGTATTTGCGCATCAGCCGCGCGCGGTAGATGTCGACCGTGCGAGAGCTGATGTCGAGCACGCGGCCGATCTGCTTGCTTGTCTTGCCGGTCACGAGCTGCGCGGCGATCTCGCGCTCGCGCGGCGTCAGCTCGACCGCGACGCGGCGCGTCGCGCTCAGGTCCTCGAACGTCCATACGCCCGCCGCGAGCGGCGCCGTGCGATCGAGCGCGCGGCCCGTCACGTGGCACCAGAACAATTCGCCCGTCGCGCGCTTCATGATGCGATCGTCCGCGTAGCTGCCGTGCGCGATCATCACGGGCGAGATGCGCTCGCCGATCCGCTCGAATTCGTCGGACGACGGGTAGAGCACCTCGAACGACCGGCCGATCAGATCGATGCGCGCGCAGCGGAAGATCGCGGCGAGCTCGTCGTTGCAATCTTCGATGACGCGGTCGTGCGACAGCACGAGGCCGATCGGCGCGAGATGGAAGGCGGTCTTGTAATCGATGGAGGGCATGGACGCTGACGGGCTGTGATCGGGCGCCGCGCAAGCGGCGGCGAACGCTTATGTATTTTTGCGTATTGTGCCGCATCCGGCGCGCATCGTACCCTTTCACACATGTCGCGGCCCATGCCGCGAACGGACGGCAGAAGAAAGCAGAAGAAGGAGCGGCGTCGCGGCAGCATTGGCCGCGCGTGCTTAGAATGGTGCGACGGGCCCGTCGCGCGCGCGAGCCGCGCGGGCTGTCGAGCTGGTTTCCATAGAGGAAGGGACATACAGATGAACAAAGTCTACCCAAGCGCGGCTGCCGCGCTCGAGGGCGTGGTCCATGACGGCCAGACCTTCGCGGTCGGCGGCTTCGGCCTGTGCGGCATTCCGGAAGCGCTCATCGCCGCGCTGCGCGATTCGGGCGTGAAGGACATCACCTGCATCAGCAACAACGCGGGCGTCGACGGCTTCGGCCTCGGCCTTCTGCTCGAAACCCGGCAAATCAAGAAGATGATCTCGTCGTACGTCGGCGAGAACAAGGAGTTCGAGCGCCAGTACCTGTCCGGCGAGCTCGAGCTCGAGTTCACGCCGCAAGGCACGCTCGCCGAGAAGCTGCGCGCGGGCGGCGCGGGCATTCCGGCGTTCTTCACGCAAACGGGCTACGGCACCGTGATCGCCGAAGGCAAGGAGACGCGCGAGTTCGACGGCAAGCATTACGTGCTCGAGCCGTCGCTCACGGCCGACGTCGCGCTCGTGAAGGCGTGGAAGGCCGACAAGTCCGGCAACCTGATCTACCGTCGCACCGCGCGCAATTTCAATCCGATGTGCGCGATGGCGGGCCGGATCACGGTTGCCGAGGTGGAGGAGATCGTCGAGAACGGCGAGCTCGATCCCGACGCGATCCACACGCCCGGCATTTTCGTGCAGCGGCTCGTGCTCAACGCGACGCCGGAAAAACGCATCGAACAACGCGTCGTGCGCGCGAAAGGAGACTGAGATGGCTTGGAATCGTGATCAGATGGCCGCGCGCGCGGCGAAGGAATTGCAGGACGGCTTCTACGTGAACCTCGGCATCGGGCTGCCGACGCTCGTCGCGAACCACGTGCCGGCGGGCGTCGAGGTGTGGCTGCAATCGGAGAACGGCTTGCTCGGGATCGGCCCGTCGCCGACCGAGGACGAAGTCGACGCGGATCTCATCAACGCCGGCAAGCAGACTGTGACGACGCTGCCCGGCTCGTCGATCTTCTCGTCCGCCGATTCGTTCGCGATGATTCGCGGCGGCCACATCAATCTCGCGATCCTCGGCGCGATGCAGGTCAGCAAGAACGGCGACCTCGCGAACTGGATGATCCCGGGCAAGATGATCAAGGGGATGGGCGGCGCGATGGATCTCGTCGCGGGCGTGAAGCGCGTCGTCGTGCTGATGGAGCACGTCGCGAAGGGCGACCAGCACAAGATCCTCGAAGCATGCACGCTGCCGCTGACGGGCGTGGGCGTCGTCGACCTGATCATCACGGATCTCGGCGTGATCGAAGTGACGCCGGACGGGCTCAGGGTGCTCGAACTCGCCGACGGCGTGAGCGTCGACGAGATCAAGGCGAAGACGGGCGCGCCGCTCGACGTGAGCGCGGTCGGCTGACGGCGCGGCATCGGCGCGGGCGCGCGCTTGCGTGAGTTGGGCCGTCGCGCGGCGGCGCTTTCGCAGCACAACAGTGCGAACGATGCGATGAAAATGCCCCCGCTTCGGGAAGACGTGGGGCGTCATGAGATGGTCGGCCCGATCCCTGCTCAGCGTAGTTCGCCAAGTGGGGATAGGGCTGATTGTAGGTTTTTGCTCCGACCGGCGCCGGCGCGCGTTCGATCGCGTATCGGGCGATGCGTGCCCAGATGCGGCGCAGGGCGTTTTGCGGAGATCGCTGCGCGGTGTCGCGGCGCCGCGCGGCAGCAGGCGCGTCGGGGGAGTGAACTCGCGACGCAGTCGGCCGTCCGCGTTGCTAGTTGCTAGTTGCTAGTTGCTAGTTGCTAGTTGCTAGTTGCTAGTTGCTAGTTGCTAGTTGCTAGTTGCCGCGGCACGCGCCGCCCGCCTTGCCGACGGACAAATCGACGGTGTCGCCGATCGCGTAGACGTTCTCCGCTCCGCGCACGCGCAGCGTCTCGTGGTCGGTCGGCAGCGATCCCTCGCCGTCGGCGGTCTCCGATACGCCGCTTTCGCGCACGGCGTCGGCCGCGCGTACCGGCGGCGTCTTCAGGATGTCGAACGGCTGCTCGGCACCTTCCTCCGAATATGCGATCCCGCGCGCCGGACCGATGCGCGCGAGCGTGACGCCGCGCTGATGGCGGATGCCGCGCCTCGAAGATCGCGGGCAGCGCGTCGCAGGTCGGCTTTTGCAGGAGCAGGCAATCGCGCAGCAAT
The DNA here is from genome assembly GCF_001524445.2 of Burkholderia savannae. Taxonomy (NCBI): domain Bacteria; kingdom Pseudomonadati; phylum Pseudomonadota; class Betaproteobacteria; order Burkholderiales; family Burkholderiaceae; genus Burkholderia; species Burkholderia savannae. Next base: position 2,198,124 of record NZ_CP013417.1, on the reverse strand, counting down.
TGCGACGCGGTCGGATACGTGTGGACGATTCCGACCTTGCGCACATCGCGGCGGCGCAGCCAGTCGTCGAACATCAGCGTGGTCTTGATCGGCACGATTCGGCACTGGTGCGGGACGTTGCGCGCCTTCGGAAACGTGACGGTGACGAACACGACGCCGCGCTTGATCGACGCGATCCGCTTGGCGAGCTGCCGCTCGGGCTCATGCTGGTAGAAATGGTTGCTCGCTTCGGCGAGACCTTCGATGCACTCGGGCGACGGCACGCAACCCGTCGCGATCACGAGGTGGTCATGGCCGTAGCGTTTGTCGCTCGTCGTGCGCACGTGCTGCGCGGCGAAGTCGAAATGCGTCGCGCGACCGACGGCGAACGCGATCTCGGGCCGCAGCAGCGAGCGCTCGGCGCGTGTCAGCGCGTTGCGGAAGAACGCGCCGAACGCGACGTACATGAAGGCCGGCTTGTCGTAGTGGCCAGGCGAATCGGACGGCAGCGTGATCCGCGCGTCGTCGCGGGCGACTTCGTCGAGCGGTTTCGGCGCGAATGGTTGGCGAGCGTCGTGCCGCCGAGCCCGTCGCCGACGATCAAAATCTGCGTGGGCATCGTGCATTTCCTTTCGCCGGTCGAGCAGGAGGCACGAGACAGGGCGTCGGCGCGGCAGCCGGCTCCAACGATTGACAATGCGCGAATCGGAGATTCGTTTTTGTTGAGTTGAGCCGAGCGTAGGAAATCCAATCGGCGATGTTGATTCCGCGGCGGCGCTTTCGAGGATGAATGGCAGGCGGGCGCGAGCGACGGGCTCGCGAATCGCGCGTCGGGAGCAGACGCGGGCGAGCGTTGCATATTGCCTCGGCCATTGGCGGGCGCGCACGGCGCATTCATTCGTCGAACAGCGGCGCGGCGGCGCGCGATGGGAAAAGCGCATCCGGTTTTCCGGAAATGCGATTGACGAAATGGATCGATGGATCGTCTCGGTTTCAGTGCGGCGCGCGGATCGCCGCACGTCGCGCGTCTGTCCGTTCGGCCGATCGGCCGTCTGCAACGAAGCGGTTTACAATCGGTTCATCTGTTCGGCACCCGTCGCCACTAGGGCGCCGAGCGTTCGACCATGCCGACCGTTCGTCAGGAGCGCCGATGTCATCGAACCTTGCCACTTCCGTCTCCCCGCGCGAACGCCGCGTGCAATGCGCGAGCCCGGTGGGCCTGCATCACGTCGCATACACCGAATGGGGCGATCCCGAGAATCCGCGCGTGCTCGTCTGCGTACACGGCCTCACGCGCTCGGGGCGCGACTTCGATCGGCTCGCGGCGGCGCTGTCCGACGTCTATCGCGTCGTCTGCCCCGACGTGGTCGGCCGAGGCCGCTCAGACTGGCTCGCGGAGCCGAAGCTCTACGGCCTGCCGCAGTACGTCGCCGACATGGTGACGCTGATTGCGCGCCTCGACGTCGAGCGCGTCGACTGGTTCGGCACGTCGATGGGCGGGCTGATCGGCGTCGCGCTCGGCGGCCTGCCGGGCACGCCGCTCGGCAAGATGATCGTCAACGATGTCGGCCCGCACATCGAGCCTGCTGCGCTCGGGCGGATCGGCGAGTATGTCGGTCTCGACAAGCGCTTCGCGACCGAAGATGAGGGAGTCGATTATCTGAAATCGCTATCGCTGCCGTTCGGCCCGCTCACGCCCGACGAGTGGCGCGCGCTGAACCGGCCGCTCCTCGTGCAGAGCGCGGACGGCTCGTGGCGCGCGCGCTACGATCCGCGCATCGGCGAGCCGTTCAAGGCCGCGACGCCCGAAGCGAACGCTCAGGGCGAGGCCTGGCTCTGGCATGCGTTCGAGCAGTTCGCGGGGCCGCTTCTTGTCGTGCGCGGCGCGCAGTCGGACCTGCTTTCGCGCGACACGGTCGAAGCGATGAAGGCGCGCGGCCGCGCGGTGTCGAGCGTCGAGATCGCCGAAGCGGGCCATGCGCCCGCGTTCGTGAGCGCCGCGCAGATCGCGATCGCTCGCCAATTTTTCGTCGGCGATGCGCCGCACGCGTCATAATATGCGGTTCGGCGCGGCCTGCCCGAGGGCTCGCGGCGCCGTCCACCGATCAACCATTCACCGGGAATTCTCATGGCAGTTACTCGTCACCACGTCGGCCCCCGTCTTTCCGAAATCGCGATCCACGGCGGCACCGTCTACCTCGCGGGCCAGATCGCCGAGGACACGGCGCAGGACATCAAGGGCCAGACGCGCGAAGTGCTCGGCCACATCGATCGCCTGCTCGGCGAGGCGAACAGCGACAAGTCGCATCTGCTGTCGGTGCAGATCTTCATCTCCGACATGGCGAACTTCCCGGGCATGAACGAAGTGTGGGACGCGTGGGTCGCACCGGGCGCGACGCCGCCGCGCGCGACCGTCGAGGCGAAGCTCGCGAATCCGGCATGCCTCGTCGAAGTGGTGGTCGTCGCCGCGCAGCGCGGCTGAGCAGGAGCGCGACACGTTTTTCCAGGCAACATGCAATACCCGACGATGACAGCTGATTCCGCATCCGGCGCCACCGCCGCGGCGCCGTCGCTCGACGACGTGCTCGCGTTCGTGCGCGAGCACGCGGGCGATGCGCGCTTGCCGTCGGGCGAGTTGCTCGTCGATCATGCGGCGGGCACGTCGACGATCATGCAGCGCCTTAACGTCGATCCGCCCGCGACGCAGGCGGCGGCGCTCTTCGCGCTCGCGCCGTATCTGAGCGATCCCGAGAAGCAGATCGCCGAGCGCTTCGGCGACGAGGTGGCGCGCCTCGTCACCGACGTGCGCAAGCTGCTGCGCCTCGGCACCGTGAGTCTGCGCGCCGCGCAGAGCGCGCCCGTCGACACGGGCCGCGACGCGCAGGCGGAGCGGCGCGCGCAGATCGAGGCGCTGCGCAAGATGCTGCTCGCGTTCGCGCAGGACATCCGCGTCGTACTGATCAGGCTCGCGTCGCGACTGCAGTCGCTGCGCTACTATGCGGCCGCGAAAATCGAGCCGCCGCCCGACGTCGGGCGCGAGACGCTCGAGATCTACGCGCCGCTCGCGAACCGGCTCGGCATCTGGCAACTGAAGTGGGAGCTCGAGGATCTCGCGTTCCGCTTCGAGGACCCCGGCACCTACAAGCGCATCGCGAAGCTGCTCGACGAGAAGCGCGTCGAGCGTGAGGCGTACGTTGCCGAGGCGATCGAGCGGCTGCAGCACGAGCTCGCGGCCGCGCATATCCAGGCCGAAGTGAGCGGCCGTCCGAAGCACATCTACAGTATCTGGCGCAAGATGCGCGGCAAGGAGCTCGACTTCTCCGAGCTCTACGACGTGCGTGCGTTTCGCGTGATCGTGCCGGACATCGAGGATTGCTACACCGTGCTCGGCATCGTCCACCACCTGTGGCAGCCGGTGCCGAAGGAGTTCGACGACTACATCTCCCGGCCGAAGCCGAACGGGTACAAGTCGCTGCACACGGTCGTGATCGGCGACGACGGCCGCGCGTTCGAAGTGCAGATCCGCACGCACGAGATGCACCGCTTCGCCGAATATGGCGTCGCCGCGCACTGGCGTTACAAGGAGGCGGGCGCGCGCGGCTACGGCGGCCAGTTCTCGGCGAGCGAGAAGTACGACGAGAAGATCGCCTGGCTGCGCCAACTGCTCGCGTGGAAGGACGAAGTCGCGGATAGCGGCGGCGGGGACGCGATCGGTCATGAGGCATGGGCGCAACTGCGCGAGACGACGCTCGACGACGACCACATCTATGTGCTGACGCCGCAGGCGCGCGTGATCGCGCTGCCGCAGGGCGCGACGCCCGTCGATTTCGCGTATCACCTGCACAGCGAGCTCGGCCACCGCTGCCGCGGCGCGCGCGTCGACGGCGTGATGGTGCCGCTCAATACGCCGCTTGCAAACGGACAGACGGTCGAAATCGTCGCGGTGAAGGAGGGCGGCCCGTCGCGCGACTGGCTCAATTCGCAACTCGGCTATCTGCACAGCTCGCGTGCGCGCCAGAAAGTGCGCGCGTGGTTCAACGCGGTCGACCAGCAGGAAAACATCGCGCACGGCCGCGCGCTCGTCGAGAAGACGCTGCAGCGCGAGGGCAGGACCTCGGTGAATCTCGAGCATCTCGCGGCGAAGCTCGGCTTCAAGTCGCCCGACGAACTGTTTTCGGTCGTTGGCAAGGAAGAATTCAGCCTGCGCAACGTCGAGCAGGCGCTGTCCGACGCGCCGGCGCCCGAGCCCGAGCCGGAAGCGCCCGCGAACTTCGAGAAACGCGCGAGCGGCGCGAACGTCGCGCACGGCGCGTCGACGGGCGTGCTCGTCGTCGGCGTCGACGCGCTGCTCACGCAGCTCGCGCGCTGCTGCCGTCCGGCGCCGCCCGATCCGATCAGCGGCTTCGTCACGCGCGGCAAGGGGATGTCGATCCACCGCAGCGATTGCGCGATGTTCCGCCGGATGGCCGAGCGCGCGCCTGAGCGCGTGCTGCAGACGACCTGGTCGGCCGACGTGCTGGGCGGGCGCGGCGCGTCTGTCTATCCGGTGGACCTGATGATCGAGGCGACCGATCGGCAAGGGCTGCTTCGCGACATCTCCGAAGTGTTCGCGCGGGAGAAGATGAACGTGATCGGCGTGAAGACGCAAAGCCGCCGCAACGCGGCGTTCATGCAGTTCACGGTCGAGGTGTCGAGCGCGTCGCAGGTGCAGCGGGCATGCACGCTGCTCGGCGAGGTTCAGGGCGTCGTGCGGGCGGCTCGCAAGGCGTGAGCGCCGGCCGTGCGCCGCCGCGCGGCAACGGGTTGCGAACTTTTTCGAACAGAAAGCACAAAAACGCTTGCCAGGGCGGAAAGGGCTCCATATAATTTCAGCTTCTTCAGGCTCGTAGCTCAGTTGGTTAGAGCACCACCTTGACATGGTGGGGGTCGTTGGTTCGAATCCAATCGAGCCTACCAACGACATCGGTCGAAGCTCGATTTGTCGGGCTTCGGCGGCAGTAGAGAATTTCTACGCAAAAGGCGAATACGGTTATGACACCGCGAACGTTGACCGAAACCCATTCGGAGCGACGCTAGTCGAGGAACGTTTTCGCCTTGTGGTTTTGATGTATCGAAATGCGGCCCCTCGAAAGCGGGGCCGCATTTTTTTTGTCGCGCGTTTTCGTTGGCGCTTTCGCGCGTTGATAGATAGTCTGCCGCTCACTGACGGCATCACGGAGATTGCTATATGGTTTCGATACGCTTGCCCGACGGCTCGGTTCGCCAATACGAGCATCCGGTGACGGTCGCCGAAGTGGCGGCGTCGATCGGCCCTGGTCTTGCGAAGGCCGCGCTTGGTGGCAAGCTCGACGGCGAGCTCGTCGACACGTCCGCGCTGATCGACCGCGATGCATCGCTCGCGATCGTCACCGACAAGGACGCCGACGGCCTCGACATCATTCGCCACTCGGCCGCTCACTTGCTTGCCTACGCGGTGAAGGAACTGTATCCGGACGCGCAGGTGACGATCGGGCCCGTGATCGACAATGGCTTCTATTACGACTTCTCGTACCATCGCCCCTTCACGCCCGAGGATCTCGAAAAGATCGAAAGGCGCATGCAGGAGCTCGCGAAGAAGGACGAGGCCGTCACGCGCCGCGTCGTGTCGCGCGACGAAGCGGCGTCGTACTTCCGGAGCATCGGCGAGAAATACAAGGCCGAGATCATCGAATCGATTCCGGCGAGCGACGAGATCAAGCTGTATTCGCACGGCGCCTTCACCGATCTGTGTCGCGGCCCGCACGTGCCGTCGACGGGCAAGCTGAAGGTCTTCAAGCTGATGAAGGTCGCGGGCGCATATTGGCGCGGCGATTCGAAGAACGAGCAGTTGCAGCGGATCTACGGCACGGCCTGGACGAAGAAGGAAGACCAGGATGCGTACCTGCACATGCTCGAAGAGGCGGAAAAGCGCGACCACCGCAAGCTCGGCAAGCAGCTCGACCTGTTCCACATCCAGGAGGAGGCGCCCGGCATGGTGTTCTGGCACCCGAAGGGCTGGACGCTGTGGCAGCAGGTCGAGCAGTACATGCGCCGCCGTCTCGACGCGGCCGGCTACCTCGAGATCAAGACGCCGATGATCATGGACCGCTCGCTGTGGGAGGCGTCCGGCCACTGGCAGAACTATCGCGAGAACATGTTCACGACGGAGTCGGAGAAGCGCGACTACGCGGTCAAGCCGATGAACTGCCCGGGCCACGTGCAGGTGTTCAAGCACGGCTTGCGCTCGTATCGCGATCTGCCGCTGCGTTACGCGGAATTCGGCTCGTGCCACCGCAACGAGGCGTCGGGCGCGCTGCACGGGCTGATGCGCGTGCGCGGCTTCGTGCAGGACGATGCGCACATTTTCTGCACGGAAGACCAGATCAACGCCGAGGCGATCGCGTTCAACAAGCTCGCGATGAGCGTCTACGAGGATTTCGGTTTCGAGCGCATCGACATCAAGCTGTCGCTGCGCCCGGAGCAGCGGATGGGCTCGGACGAGACGTGGGAGCACGCGGAGGAGGGGCTGCGCAATGCGCTGAAGGCGTGCGGTCTGGCGTGGGAGGAACTGCCGGGCGAGGGTGCGTTCTATGGTCCGAAGATCGAGTACCACATCAAGGACGCGCTCGGTCGCTCGTGGCAGTGCGGCACGCTGCAGCTCGACCTGATGCTGCCCGAGCGGCTCGGCGCCGAGTACGTCGCCGAGGACAACAGCCGCCGCCGGCCGGTGATGCTTCACCGTGCGATCGTCGGCTCGATGGAGCGTTTTCTCGGGATTCTGATCGAGCACCACGCTGGTGCAATGCCGGTTTGGCTCGCGCCCGTCCACGCGGTTGTGCTGAATATCGCCGAAAGTCAGGCGGAATATGCTCAGACTGTTGCTCAATCGTTGCAAAAACAAGGGCTTAGAGTGTCAGCCGATTTGCGCAACGAGAAAATTAGCTATAAAATACGCGAGCACACGCTCGAAAAAGTTCCCTATCTGCTCGTTGTAGGCGATAAAGAGCGTGAAGCACAAACGGTAGCCGTGCGTGCCCGTGGCGGCGTCGATCTGGGTGTGATGCCCGTCGAAGCCTTCGTTGAGCGTCTGCATGAGGACATTCGGACGTTCAAGTAACCGCCCTGGCAGCGCGGCTCGTTTTTTTAATTTTTAGAGGAAACGTAACATCGCTACTGATAAGTCGTCGCATCGCATCAACGGTGAAATCACTGCACCGGAAGTGCGTCTGGTCGGGGTCGATGGCGAGCCCATCGGCATCGTGAAACTCGCCGAGGCTTTCCGTAAATCGGAAGAACTGGATGTTGACCTGGTGGAGATCGCGCCGCAAGCGGCTCCGCCGGTTTGCCGTCTGATGGATTACGGCAAGTTCAAGTACCAGGAAGCCAAGAAGCAGCACGAGGCGAAGCTCAAGCAAAAGGTCATCCAGGTCAAGGAAGTGAAATTCCGCCCAGGGACCGATGACGGCGATTACAACGTCAAGCTTCGCAATCTGGTGCGCTTCCTCGAGGAAGGCGACAAGACGAAGATCACGTTGCGTTTCCGCGGCCGTGAAATGGCTCACCAGGAAATCGGCATGCGGATGCTCGAGCGTCTGCGCACCGACCTCGACGAAGTCGGTCAGGTCGAGCAGATGCCGAAAATGGAAGGGCGCCAGATGATCATGGTGCTCTCGCCGAAAAAGAAGAAGTAACGGGCGTGCCGCGCGCGTGCGCGGCGGCTCGGTGAAGTGGTTCGGCGCGTCGTCCGGTCGGGGCGGCGTGCCTGAAACGACGGCGATCGCGCGAGCGCACGCGCCGTACACAAGTGGACTGGGTTCCGAAGGGCGGGTTGAGGGCGCAAGCCAACCGCACACCCACCTCCATCAAATAAACTGGAGTTGTTCGTCATGCCTAAGATGAAGACCAAGAAGAGCGCTGCAAAGCGCTTCGTGGTGCGTCCGGGCGGCACCGTCAAGCGCGGTCAAGCCTTCAAGCGTCACATCCTGACCAAGAAAACCACGAAGAACAAGCGTCACCTGCGCGGCGCCACGGCAGTTCATGATTCCGATCTGAACTCCGTCCGCGCGATGCTCCCGTTCGCGTAACCCCTCAACCGATACTCACAGGAGAGAAACATGCCTCGAGTCAAACGTGGGGTAACCGCACGGGCCCGTCACAAGAAGATCATCAACCTGGCCAAGGGTTATCGCGGCCGCCGCAACAACGTCTACCGCATCGCCAAGCAGGCGGTGATGCGCGCTGGCCAGTATGCGTACCGCGACCGTCGCAACAAGAAGCGTGTGTTCCGCGCACTGTGGATCACGCGTATCAATGCGGCCGTGCGTCAGCACGACATGACCTACAGCGTGTTCATCAACGGCCTGAAGAAGGCGTCGATCGAACTCGACCGCAAGGTGCTGGCCGACATGGCGGTGTTCGACAAGGCAGCTTTTGCCGCGATCGTGAAGCAGGTGAAAGCCGCCGTTGCAGCCTAATTGCGAAATTAGCACTGCGTGGTGAGCTGCAGCGATGTTCCGGTAGTCGCGGCCGCTGCAGCGAAAACGGGGCTCTTCCGAGCCCCTTTTTTGTTGGGTCGGGCGTTTCGCTCGACGAGCACAACTGACGTTGGAAGTGATGGGATCAATGGATCTGGACCAGATTGTCGCCGACGCGCAGCAGTCGTTCGAAGGGGCTGCGGATATCACCACGCTCGAGAACGAGAAGGCGCGGTTTCTCGGTAAGTCGGGCGCGCTGACCGAGCTGCTGAAGGGCCTCGGCAAGCTCGATCCCGAGGCGCGCAAGACGGAAGGCGCGCGCATCAATGTCGCGAAGCAGCAGGTCGAAGCCGCGCTGAACGCGCGCCGCCAGGCGCTCGCCGACGCGCTCCTGAACCAGCGTCTCGCCGCCGAGGCGATCGACGTCACGCTGCCGGGGCGCGGCACGGGCGCGGGCAGCCTCCATCCGGTGATGCGCACGTGGGAGCGCGTCGAACAGATTTTCCGCTCGATCGGCTTCGACGTGGCCGACGGCCCCGAGATCGAAACCGATTGGTACAACTTCACCGCATTGAACAGCCCGGAGAACCATCCGGCGCGCTCGATGCAGGACACGTTCTACGTCGACGGCAAGGATGCCGACGGCCGTCCGCTCCTGCTGCGCACGCACACGAGCCCGATGCAGGTCCGCTACGCGCGGATGAACCGGCCGCCCATCAAGGTGATCGCGCCCGGCCGCACGTACCGCGTCGACAGCGACGCGACGCACTCGCCGATGTTCAACCAGGTCGAAGGCCTGTGGATCGACGAGAACGTCAGCTTCGCCGACCTGAAGGGCGTCTACACTGATTTCCTGAAGAAATTTTTCGAGCGCGACGACATCCTCGTGCGCTTCCGTCCGTCGTACTTCCCGTTCACCGAGCCGTCGGCCGAGATCGACATGATGTTCGAGCACGGCAAGAACGCGGGCAAATGGCTCGAGATCTCCGGCTCCGGCCAGGTGCATCCGGCGGTGATTCGCAACATGGGCCTCGACCCCGAGCGCTACATCGGCTTCGCGTTCGGCAGCGGCCTCGAGCGGCTGACGATGCTGCGCTACGGCGTGCAGGACCTGCGTCTGTTCTTCGAGAACGACCTGCGCTTCCTGCGGCAGTTCGCGTAACGGCGCGACCGTCCCGCTCCGCGCCCGGCCGGCCCACCGAGGCGGCGCGCCGGGCCTCGATCTAACCTGTTTCGAACGTGGATATCCATGCAATTCCCTGAATCCTGGCTGAGAACCTTTGTCGATCCGCAACTGACGACGGACGAACTGTCGCACGCGCTGACGATGGCGGGGCTCGAGGTCGAGTCGCTGCGCCCGGCGGCGGCGCCGACCGAGAAGATCGTCGTCGGCCGCGTGCTCGAGGTGGTCAAGCATCCGGATGCGGACAAGCTCAACGTCTGCCAGGTCGACGCCGGCACGGGCGCGACGCTGCAGATCGTCTGCGGCGCGCCGAACGTCGAGCCGGGCATCAAGGTGCCCGTCGCGCTCGTCGGCGCGAAGCTGCCGCCCGCCGAGGAAGGCGGCGTGCCGTTCGCGATCAAGCTGTCGAAGCTGCGCGGCGTCGAGAGCCAGGGGATGCTCTGCTCGGCGCGCGAGCTGAAGCTTTCCGAGGACCACAGCGGTCTCATGATCCTGCCGGAGGACACGCCCGTCGGCCAGGACATCCGGGAAGCGCTGAACCTCGACGACACCGTCTTCGAAATCAAGCTGACGCCGAACAAGGCGGACTGCCTGTCCGTGTTCGGTATCGCGCGCGAGACGGCCGCGATCACGGGCGCGCCGCTCACGGCGCCCGACATCCGGCCGGTTCTCGCCGAGCTGACGGAGACGCTGCCCGTCGAGATTGCCGCGCCCGACCTGTGCGGCCGCTTCTCCGGCCGCGTGATCCGCGGCGTGAACGCGCGCGCGAAGACGCCGCGATGGATGGTCGAGCGCCTCGAGCGCGCCGGCCAGCGCAGCGTGTCCGCGCTCGTCGACATCTCGAACTACGTGATGTTCGAGCTGGGCCGCCCGTCGCACGTGTTCGATCTCGACAAGATCCACGGCGGCATCCGCGTGCGCTGGGGCAAGCGCGGCGAATCGCTCAAGCTGCTGAACGGCAACACGGTCGAGCTTGACGAGACGGTCGGCGTGATCGCCGACGACGCCCAAGTCGAGAGCCTCGCGGGCATCATGGGCGGCGACAGCACGGCCGTCACGCTCGACACGACGAACATCTATCTCGAAGCGGCGTTCTGGTGGCCGGACAGCATTCGCGGCCGCGCGCGCAAGTACAACTTCTCGACCGACGCGGCGCATCGCTTCGAGCGCGGCGTCGATTACTCGACGACCGTCGAGCATGTCGAGCGGATCACGCAGCTGATCCTCGACATCTGCGGCGGCCAGGCGGGCCCCGTCGACGATCAGATCGCGAACCTGCCGCAGCGCGCGCCCGTCACGATGCGCGTGTCGCGCGCGAACCGGATCATCGGCGTCGAGATCGGCGGCGACGAAGTCGCGCAAATCTTCACGCGCCTTGGCCTCGCATTCGAGCGCGACGGCGACGTGTTCAGCGTGACGCCGCCGCCGCACCGCTTCGACATCGAGATCGAAGAGGATCTGATCGAGGAAGTCGCGCGGATTCACGGCTTCGAGAAGATTCCCGCGCGCCCGCCCGTCGCGACGAGCGAGATGCGCGCGACCGACGAGACGCGCCGCTCGATTCACGCGATCCGTCACGCGCTCGCCGCGCGCGACTACGCGGAAACGGTCAACTTCAGCTTCGTCGATGCCGAGTGGGAGCGCGACTTCGCCGGCAACGACGAGCCGGTGCGTCTGCTGAACCCGATCGCGAGCCAGCTCTCCGTGATGCGCACGACGCTGTTCGGCAGCCTCGTCGGCGTGCTGCGCCACAACCTGAACCGCCGCGCCGATCGCGTGCGCGTGTTCGAGACGGGGCGCGTGTTCGTCGCCGATCCTGCGGTGAAGGCGGGCGAGCTCGCGGTCGAAGGCTACGCGCAGCCGAAGCGCGTCGGCGCGCTCGCGTACGGGCCCGTTGCGGACGAGCAGTGGGGCGTGGCGACGCGCCAGGTCGATTATTTCGACGTGAAGGGCGATCTCGAGGCGCTGTTGGCCCCCGTCGCGGCGCGCTTCGTGAAGGCCGAGCATGCGGCGCTGCATCCGGGGCGCAGCGCGCAGATCGAAGTCGACGGCCGCGCGGTCGGCTGGATCGGCGAGCTGCACCCGCGCCTGATGCAGAAGTACGAGCTGCCGCACGCGCCCGTGATGTTCGAGATCGACGCGGACGCGCTTGTCGCGCGCGCGCTGCCCGCGCCGTCCGAGGTGTCGAAGTTCCCGCCGGTGCGTCGCGACATCGCGGTCGTGGTAGACCAGAAGGTCGAAGTGCAGGCGCTTTTCGACGAGATGAAGAAGGCGCTCGCCGAAGACGCGTGCAAGTTCGTCCAGAAGGTTGCGCTCTTTGATGAATTTCGTGCAAAATCAAATACTTCCAGTGGGTTGTCAGCCCACGAGAAAAGCCTTGCGTTCCGCGTCACGCTGCAGGATGCGGCCGGAACCTTGCAGGACGAGACGGTCGATCTGGCGATTCAGACCCTCGTGGATCGCATGGCTCGAGTCTATGGCGCGCGTTTGCGCGGATAGGGCGCGAAAGTGGCGGAAGCCGCCGCTTTCGTCAGTGTTTTTGTCCAAGTTTGACGCGCTAGTTTTGCAGATATGAACGACATGAACTCGAGTGAATTTGAAGCCCTTCTGACGGCGCAGCGCAGCGCCATGTCCCGCGACGTCCCGGCGTCGCCGCCCGCCGGCGATACGCCGACGCTGACGAAGGCCGAGCTGGCCGAGCTGCTGTTCGACAGCGTCGGCCTCAACAAACGCGAGGCGAAGGACATGGTCGAGGCGTTCTTCGAGGTGATCCGCGATGCCCTCGAGAATGGCGAGAGCGTGAAGCTGTCCGGCTTCGGCAATTTCCAGCTGCGCGACAAGCCGCAGCGGCCGGGGCGCAATCCGAAGACGGGCGAGGCGATTCCGATCGCCGCGCGCCGTGTCGTGACGTTCCACGCGAGCCAGAAGCTGAAGGCGCTCGTCGAAAACGGCGCCGAATCGGATCTCGTGCGCTGAGCCGGCGCTTCGCCACCTGCGCGGAGCGCCCGCGCCCTTACCGACGGTTAACTGACGATGACGTCGACGGTTGAGAAAGTCGTGCTGCCTCCGATTCCCGCGAAGCGCTACTTCACGATCGGGGAAGTGAGCGAATTGTGCGGCGTGAAGCCCCACGTGCTGCGGTATTGGGAGCAGGAGTTCACGCAGCTGCGCCCGGTGAAGCGGCGGGGGAACCGCCGCTACTACCAGCACCACGAGGTGCTGCTGATCCGGCGGATTCGCGAGCTGCTGTACGAGCAGGGCTTCACGATCAACGGCGCGCGCAACCGGCTCGACACGGTCGGCAGCGAGCGGAGAGCGCCGCCCGAGCCGGGCGAGTTGGAGCAGCATGCGGCCGAGCCGGCAACGGGCGACACGATCGACGTCGCGCAGTTGCGCCGGGCGCTTCTCGACGTGATCGACAGCCTCAAGCGCGGCTGAGCGCGGCGTCGAGGGAGCGCAGGATGTGCCGAGGCCGCGCGCCTCGAGCGGCAAGTGGCCGGCAATCGTAGACGAGCCCGTGCGAACCTTGGATCGCACGGGCTTTTTTTCGCGCTGTTTCCCCGCGGAGGCCGCGCCGCGCGCGGCGCGAATCACCGCGCGAGCGGGTCCTTCTTGCCGACGTCGACGTACAGCGTGCCGTCGTGCACCATCCGCACCGCACCGCGCGAGACCACGTCGCGGTAGTCGTAGAGATCGAAGCGCACCCGCTGTTTCGTCGTGTCCTCGACGAGAATGCGCATGTTCAGCACGAGGACGTTGAACATCTTCGTATCGCCGCTTTCGAGCCACAGGTAGCTGTTCGGAAGGTTCGCGGGCGGGCGCAGACCGGGCGCGTTCGGCGCCGGGCGGAACGTGAGGCGCAGGCCGTCCGGCTCGACCGTCGCCTGCGACATGTGGCCGACCAGCATGGGCGACGGGAACACCGTGTACTGGTCGAGCACGAGCGCATTGCCGCGCAGCTCGGCGCCGCGACGCTTGAGCGGCGCGAGCGACGACAGCTCGATGCCGAGCGCGCGCAGCAGCTTCGCCTGCGGCACGCCGAGCACCGACACCTGCGTCGGCGTGAACGCGAGATGGCGATCGTCGAGGAGCGACAGCGTGCCCTTCATGTCGGCCGGCAGCCACACGCCGGGCGGCACCTGGTTCCACAGCTTGAGGCCGCCCTGCACGCGCAGCATGTCGCCGTCGGCGCTCAGCTTCAGATCGTTCAGCGAGCGCGGCGAATAGTCGAGCAGATGGCGGTTGAAGAGGTCGGACATCGCGTCCCACGGCGCGAGCACCGAGCCGCTCACGATGCGGATGTCGTACTGATTCGGATCGTCGAGGTCGACGGGCTCGCCCGCGCGTTTCGCGACGAGCTGGACGACGAGATCGTCGACGCGAAAGCCGATGTTGCCGGCGATGTAGAAATCGGCGTTGTGCAGGTGGATCGTGGTCGTGCCGTTCGAGATATGGCGCGGGCCGAAGGCCGTCACGTCGCCGCCCGGCCGCGCGGCCACCTTGCGGAAGTTGGACTGCGGCGCGCCGCCGTGCGGTGCGATCGCGAATGCCTCCCATTGGCGGCGCGCTTCGTTCAGGTTCGACTGCTGCGCGTCGATCAGGCTGTCGTTCATCCGCGCGGACGCGCTGCCGATGCCCGGTGCGGCGGGGCGCGCGACCTGCCGGTACGACGGCATCAGGATCGACAGCGCGCCGCTCGGCTCGAAGTTGAAATAGCCGGCGACGAGCTGCTCGCGGTAGTGATACATGTCGAACACGAACGCGTCGTCCGGCGATGACTCGCGCGGCGGATAGATCACGATGTCCGCGTTCATCGGCATCGTGCGCATGAATTTCACGTCGCCGCCGCGCAGATACATCGCGTGCTTCGGCGCGTTCTCCGGCATCGTGAAGCCCGCCTTCGTGCCGTCGTCGAGCACGAGGTCGAGGCCGGCGGGCGTGAGTTTCAGCGCGACGATGTTGATCTTCAGATGGGGCGGCGGCAGCAGCTTGTCCACGTTCAGCACGAGATCGTTGCCGTTCAGCTTCACGATCGGCGTGTCGATCTTCAGCAGATCCGACACTTGCACTTTCGCGGCCCGCATCACGGGGCCCGCGTCGATGCCCGAGACGTGCACGTCGGTCGGGCGAAAGACGAGCGTCGAGCCGTCGCGAATCTCCAGCTTGCCCCTCAGCGAGAACGGCACCCAGCCGTCTCGCTGCATTTCGCCGCGGATGTCGAGGAAGCCTTCGCCCGCCGTCACGCGCACGTTTCGCAGCGGCGCATTGCGGTAGCCGAAGATGTAGCCGCCGAAGAGCGCGTTGAGCTTCGTATCGTCGAGCGTCACGGTGCCGTGGTGCACGGCGATGTCGAAGCTCGTCGGATCGTCGAAGACGGCGGGTGCGCCGGGACGAGTCGGCACGAGCGTCGCCGACAACTCGTGGACAAGGAAGCCGAGATCGCCGACGATGCGGAAATCGACTTCGCGCAGGAACGCGAGCGTGCCGCTCTGGCCGGAATCGCGCAGCGTGAGCGGGCGTAGCTGGTCGACCTTGATCGACGCGAGCGTCGGCACGGTCCGTGCGATCTGCTGCTCGCGCGCGACGCGATCGGCCTTCGCGCGCTCGATCGCCGTCGACGTGGCGCTGCCGCGATCGGTCTTGGGCGTCGATTCCGCGCATCCCGCGCTCAGAACGGCGAGCGTGACCGCCGTTCCCGCGCACGAGCGCAGGAACCAGCGTGAAGCCGAAATGGCCGTGCACATGGCGCGCCATGCGCCGCGCGTACGGTGAAACGGCGGCGTGCGCTGGGCGCGCTGGACCTGTGTCCGCATCGTTGATGTCTCCCTATCTTTGTCGTGACTGGCGCGCGAGCGCGCGCGTCGGCTGGCGCCGATGTTTGGCGGCAGTGTGGCATAGCCGCGCTAGAGGAGCGGCACCAAACATCGGCCCGGCGTGCTGCGCTGCAAGATGGCGCGTTGCGGCGCGGATGTCGCGATGGCAATGATACGAATCAAACGCTCGTATGACGCGCGGGCCGTGATCCGTGACGCGAAATCATGTGAAGTGCTTCCGCCGAAGAGATGTCGACCGTGGTGTCCGGGCGAGCCCAGGTGGGCGTTGCGTGCGTCGCTGGTGGCGGCGTGGAGCCGCGTCGCGGCCGGAGAAATGCGTCGCGCGCCGGTATTCGGCTCGCGCGTGGCATATTCGGATCGCAATCGACGCGGGAGCGTTCGGATCGATGCCGGCGCGGGCATGCGGATGTGCGATGCGTCGAGAGGGGGTGTCGATGCGATCCCCCATGCGGCGGGCGCCCGTCGGCCGAAGAAGTGCTGCGTCGCCGGGAAGTTGGGAGGCCGATGTCGCTCGCGCGCAAACGGCTTGACGAGCGCGTCTTCGGCAGGCTGTTGGTGCGGGGATGAAGCGGGTGTGAGCGTCGGCGTGAACGCTGGAGCAGCATGTGATGCGGCGAGAGGCTTGTTTTTGCCGACGAGGCTGGTGACGCATGGACGCGTGACCACACTCGCGCTGCGCATTGCAATGTCTGGCGCGCCCTTCGAGCTTGCTTCCATGCGTCGGGGCGGTCGAGTTCGCGGGGGCTATTGCCCGAATTCTGGCGTTGCGAAGCGCGCGATGCGGACGATGGATCGCGGGACGTCCTGCGACGAGTCGTCCGTTTCCGAGTCGTGCGCGTCTCGGAACGGGCGGCGCGTCGCGCGCATCGATCGGCAGCGGTGGGGCTGCTGCCTGGTGCGTCAGAAGCCACCTGTTGCGGCGGGGCCGACTTTATAGCCGCCGTCCGCCGTCGGTTGAATGCTCACGCCGATGCATCCTGCAAGTGCCGCCAACATGACAATGAGAATGGCCAGTTTCATGAATTTGCTGTTCCTGTTTGTTGTGTCTGGCAGTGCATCGTAGCGCTGCATCGGGATCGTGTTCGCGTGTCCTCGACATGGGCGATTGTGCTCAAGATCGCGCGCGGATCGCTAGAACATCGCCGCAAAAGAAAAACCCGCGTCAGCATCGCTGACGCGGGTTTGATCTTGGTCGGGGCGAGAGGATTTGAACCTCCGACCACCTGCACCCCATGCAGGTACGCTACCAGGCTGCGCTACGCCCCGAAAGCGTGAAAGTATAACAGACACTTTTCTCAAATAGAACTGCTCGGATGCAAATTCTGTTCGACGCCGGCACGATGCCTATTCGCGCGCGACGCCGTTGCGGATCAATCGCATCGGCACGCGAATCAATGCGTCGATGCGTTTCGCGCCGCGCGCCGCACGATCGCATCTTCCGCGCGTTCCTTCAGAACGCATAGTACGGCCCGGGTCCCGCGGGCGTTGCTCTCCCTTCGATCGCGGTATAGACGCTGCGTCCATAGAAGAACGGCAGCCCCAGATCGACGACGTTGCCGATCGGGCCCGCGAGATCGTCGAACGCGAAGTTGAACGTGGAGAACAGCACTTGCGAGCTTGCGACCTGGAACGTCGTCGCTTTGGTCGGCGTGCCGTTGCCGCTCGTGAGCGTGATGCCGAACGTCTGCGTGCTGCCGGGGCAAAACCACGATCCGCATTGCGGCAGCGAGGCATCCGCGAAGAAGATCCCGTTCGAGCCGCTGTCGAAGAACGTGCGCATGTTCGTGTTGCCGTTGAGCACGCTCGTCACGTAGGCGCCCGACGAGATCGTCGCGAGCGTCGTCGTCGAGCCGAGTCCGTTGTTCGTCTGCGTGCCGATGCCGAAGACGAGCGAGCCGTTGACCGTCGCCGAGCCTGTTGCCGGGATCGCGGGCAGCACGATCGCCGAGCCGTTGTTGTCGCTCGCGAACGCGCCGACCGGATTCGCGACCTGTTGCGCAATCGGCTGCGACGTGCTCGTGCATGAGCCATCCGTCGCGCATGCGTAATACCAGCCGGACAACGCGCTGTTGGCGCACGCGGGGCCGCAGTCCGTGGTGAAAAGACCGATGCCGAGAATCCCGTTCGCGCGCAGCGTGCCTTGTGTTTGCATCGGCCCGGCGCTTTGCGTGCAATCGGCTGGCGTGTTCGGCGTGCTCGGGTCGGCGATCACCTGGATCGGGATGTTCGCCGCGACTTCGCCTGCGATCTTCACGTCGGCGCGGCGCACGGCGCCCCACGTGAAGCCCGTGCCGAACACCGCGCATGCGCCCGTGATCGGCGCGTTCGCGGCCGCCGCGATTGGCAGCGCGACGCTCGGCGGCAGCGCGGCCGCGAGGATGCGCAAGCCCTCCGAGCCGGTGTCGATCTGCACGTTGTCGAGCGTCTGGCAGTCGTTCGTGTTCGGCACGCACACGGTGACGCTCGTCATCAGCATGTTCGCCGCACCCGTCACGCCCGCCGACACCGTGACGGGCTGCACGTTCGCCGCGCTGGACGGCGCGACGCCGTTGCCGTTGCCGTTCGAGTTCGGCGTCGCCGAGCCGCCGCCGCCGCCGCCGCATGCGGCGAGCATCGCGGCGAGCGCGGCGACGCACCACGCGATCTTGAGGGTCATGGCCGTCTCCTCACCGCAGAGCGTCGATCGACACGCCGGCCGGCACCGCGCCGGGCAGCCACGCGCGGCCGACGTACGCACGCATGCGGCCGCCGGCTTCGACGACGAAGTCGGCTTGCGCGACGCGTCCCGCATGGAGTCCCGCGCGGACGCGCGGATCGGTCGCGACGGCGTGGCCTTGGTAGATCGCGAAGCGCTCGCCGAGCAGCTGCCGCAGGTTCGGCGATGTCGGCCCGTCCCACGTGTACGCGAAAATCTGTCCCGTGCGCGTCGCGTACTCGCGAATCGTCGTGCCGCCCGTGTCGACGTAGCTGCGCATCGTGACGGCGCCGTCGAAGAGCGCGGTCGCCCCTTGCGCGAACATGCGCGCCGACGGGTTCGGGGCGATGCCGCCGAGTTGCGAGTGCGCGGCGACGGGGGCGAGCGCGACGGCGGCGGCGACTGCGACCACGAGAAGGGCATGCGCCGGGCCGCGCCGCGTCGGAGAAGGTGACTGCTTGTTGTTCATGCGACTGCCCTCCGCAGGTGAATACGGCTGGGGTCACTGTCCAATCAATGATAGTGAGTCCCGGCGCGCGCTGAGGCCGAAATTTCGGGTGCCGGATGCTCGTTATCCCTAGGCGGCAATGCGAGTCGCCATGCGCCGCTTCGCCGTCGCGCACGCGGGACGGGCCATGCGCGAGCGAGCGACGCGATGGGCGCATACGAAAGCGCACAAATGAGACCGCGCGCTTTTTGCACGGTCCGCCGCCGGACCGGTAAAATAGAAAGTTGACTCACGGAAAAGTCGCCGTGACCTAGTGGAAGGATTCCCTGAACATGACTGATCTTCGTCTTACCAAGCGGTTCGCAGCACTGCTTGCAACCGGCGTGTTCGTTGCCGGCTGCAGTACGCCGTCGCCTACGAAAATCGACTACAAGAGCGATTCGAAATCGAAGGAGGTGTCGCTCGCGGTGCCGCCCAACATGCTCGACGAGACGCCGGATCAGCGGTCGTTGCCGCCGCAGGGCGGCGCGACGTCGCTTTCCAGCCTGCAGCAGGTGCAGCAGGTCGCGCCGCCCACCGACGCGGTCGCGCCCGTCGTCCCCGGCATGCGCATCCAGCGCGACGGCAGCGAAAGCTGGCTCGTGATCGACGACAAGGCGCCGGCGCAAATCTGGCCCCAGGTGCGCCGCTTCTGGCAGGAGCAGGGCTTCCTGCTCGTCGTCGAGCAGCGCGACAAAGGCGTGATGGAAACCGACTGGAACGAAACGCATCCGCAGATCAACGACGGCCTGATTCGGGGCGTGATCTCGAAAGCGATGGGCAACTCGTACGTCACGGCGGAGCGCAACAAGTACCGCACGCGCCTCGACGCGGCGCCGAACGGCGGCACGTACGTCTTCATCAGCCAGAAGGGGATGCGCGAGGCGCTGACGGGCGCGAACAACGACTCGAGCAAGTGGGAGCCGAAGGCGAACGATCCGGGCCTCGAAACCGAATACCTGAAGCGCCTGATGGCCGTGCTCGCGCAGAACGATGCGCGTGTGAAGGCGGGCGGCGTGCCGATCACCGACGATGCGGCGCCGTCGAAAAGCGCGAAGGCGTCGAGCGGCAAGAGCAAGGATGCCGCGGCGGCGATCGCCGCGCAGAACATCGCGAGCGCATCCGCATCGCGCGGTCCGGGCGATGCGAGCGCGCTGCCCGACGTGCCGCCCGAAGTGACGCTCGCGGAGCCGTACGATCGCTCGTGGCTGCACGTCGGCCTCGCGCTCGATCGCGCGAATTTCACGGTCGACGATCGCGATCGCACGAAGGGCCTATATTACGTGCGCTACGTCGATCCGAAGGATCTGAGCGTCGAGGAGCAGGGCTTCTGGAGCCAGCTGTTCCACGGCAAGAAGGAGAAGAAGGCGAAGCAGTACCTCGTCAACGTGAAGGCGATCACCGAGGGCCAGACGCGCGTGGCGATCGTGGACGAGAAGGGCGGTGTCGACGCATCGGCGCCCGCGCGGCAAATCATGTCGCTGCTCGTCAATCAGCTGCGCTGACGTCGAGGCGCGCGGCGTTCGCCGCCGAACCCGCCAAGCCCGCCTTTCGGCGGGCTTTTTTGTGCCCGCGGCCGGCCGTCGATGCGGACTCGAGCGCTTGTCATGCATTCGTCGCGTTACGTAACGTCACCCCGTAACGAATGGAATGAATGCACATTTCTGTCTGGCGTTTGAGGATTAATCGTTAAAAATCAATCGTTTGATGGGTGGCCTTCAGTTGGCACGGAAGCTGCTCTATCTATCGTCAACCAAGCAATCAGGGAGGGCGCCAAGAAAACAGCCTGGCTCGGCTATGCGTGCCTCCCGCCTAGTGTGGATGTCGACGTTTCAGGCAGTCGCCGTTGCCGGCGAAGCTGCCGTACTGGACGACGACCCGTGCGTTCGCGCGGGTCTCGGTGGCCCCGTCGCCTATCCTCGTAGGGCGACGGTTTTGCCCGCGCTTCTCGTGAAGCGCGGGCTATTTTTTTGGGTGGTCGGGCGTGAATGCGCGAAAGCCCGCTCGTGTCGATTCGCGTATGCTGAGCCCTTTGTCACGCAGCAAAGGAGATCTGCATGTCCGAAGTCGCCGTCGTCGCGTTCATCGTCGCCAAGCCGGGCGCGGAAGCAAAACTGTTGGAGCAGCTCGAGGGAATCGTCGGGCCGACGCGCAACGAAGAGGGCGCGCTGCAATACGATCTGCACCGCGATCTCCATGAGCCGCGCCGTTTCATCTTCATCGAGCGTTGGGCCAGCGAGGCGGCGCTCGCCGCCCATGCGCGTTCCGCTCACATCGGCGCGTACAAGCGCGCGGCGGCGGACTGGATCGAGAGTTCGGAAATTCGCGTCGCGTCGAAGATCGCGTAGCGAAGAGGGCGGGCCGCGCGTCGCGCGGCCCGATGGGCGCATCGGCGATCAGTGCGATGCGTTCGGGACGTCGAGAATCAGGATGATCGTCCAGTCGGCGTCGCCGTCATGGTGGTATTGCCGCTCAGCGACGATGAACGGCTGCTGCTTGCCCTGCGGACCGAGGAAAAGCACGTCGCCTTCCGTCGGCAGGCATTCGATCGGCGGCAGCGCGAGGAACGCGTCGTCGGAGCCGCGCGGCATCAGTTGCTTGATCTTGCGCGTCGCGGCTTCGGTCCATTCGATGTCGAGTTGGATGTTGCTCATTCAGTCCTCCGCACCGGAGTGCGCACGGTTGAAAAGTACGGTGCGCGACTTTAGCATAATGCGCTACGCGCTCATTGGGGCGCGCCAATGAAAAAGCCGAACCCGGCATGCCGGATTCGGCTTTCGCGCAAGCGGGGCGTGCCGTTATTGGCCGGCGTCGCTCGCCGGAGCCGCCTTGGCGGCTTTCTTCGCGCCCTTATGAGCCTTCTTCGCGTGATGCTTGTGCTGCTCGTGCATCGGTTTCGCCTCGGCGGCCGGCTCGGCTGCCTGCTGTTGTTGCAGCGCTTGTGCGCGTTGCTCGATTTCTGCAATCTTTGCCGGATCGGTGATCGTCCTGATTTCCGTGCTCTCTTGCGCATGCGCTGCGCCAGCCAGAGCCGACATCGATACCAGGATAGCCATGGTCATCTTCTTCATTGCTTACCTCCGCTAAGTGGTGATGGACCCGAGTGTTGCCGATTTGTCTGGCGTCTGCAATCGAGTGAGGCGAGTTTATCAAAAGTGACGGATCAGTGCATTCGATTGCGTCATGGCGCCTGGTGGCGTGGATCGGGCGCAACAGTGCGGCAACCCGTCATCGCCGCGCCATTCGCGTGCGCAGAATGGGGGGCTGGCGGCAATGGAGCCGTGACGATCGGGCGCGCCGAATGTGCGCCGAATGTCGCATGTGCCGCTAGAACCAGCCGAGACGGCGATACACGTGGAACTGCGCGACACCGACGATTTCGTGCAGCGCCTGCTCCGCGTTGACGAGGTTGGCCGCGCGCGGCAGCCAGCCGAGCTGCGCGTTCCTGCGATTCGCGTAGACAGGCTGCGGCACGATCCCGAATCGGCCGAAATCGAGCAGCGCGCGTTTCATCTGATATGACGAAGTGACGAGAATCAGATCATCGTAATGTTGGGCGCGTAATATGGGAGCAGTGAAACGCGCGTTCTCGTAGGTCGTGTGGCTGCGCTTCTCGCGGATCAGGTCGCCGTTCGCGACGCCGCGCGCGAGCAGATAGGGCGCATACGTGTCCGCTTCCGTGACGCCGCGCACCTGCGGATCGCCGCCCGACACGACGACCGTGCAGCGCGTCGCTGTTCGTTGGCATGCCGAATAAAGTTCGGCTGTCTTGTCGATGCGGGCGAGCGCGTCGCGCGGCGGCAACGCGATGCCGTCGCGGCGCTTGATGCCCGAGCCGAGCATCACGATTGCCGTTTCGCCCGTCATCGCCGGATGCGCGACCGGTCGCACGCCCGATTCGGCGAGCGCGATGAGCGGTGCGGCGAGCCAGCCCGAAGCGATCGACCATAGGAGCAAGATGCCGATCGCGAGTATCGCGGAGGCCCCGCGGCGTTTGCGGCAGAGCAGAAAAACGACGAAGAGAATTCCAAATGAAATAAACAGAATCAATTTGATTGCGGTAAGGTAGTTCTTTGGGAAACGATTGGCGATCTGTCCCTGCTTTGCGCGAACGAAGCATCGGGGAACGGGTCGGAAGGAGTGGAGGGATTATAAGGACCCCTCTTGAGCTGCGTGGCGGTGCCGGCGGGCGAGGAGTCCGCTTGGCGGAGCCGCTCTGCAATGTCGCCGCACTTTAAGAAAGAATCGAGATGGCCACGTATTCCAACGAAGCAGTGCTCGACGCGCTGAGGCGCGTCCAGTACCGTCAGGTTCCGTGGGCGAGGCGTCCGGGTGTGTTCGAATACCTGCGTGCGCTCGGCTTGATGGATACGGTTCGGCAGAAGACTGTCGCGCCCGCGCCCGGTTTCCACGCGCCCGTCGATATCGCCGTTCTGACGGACAATGGTCGAGCCGAATTCGCACGGCTCGAGCGAGACGAGAGGCAGCCCGACTGGGAGGCGCGCCGGATCGAAGATTACGCGCTCAGCGAAGCGAGCGCCGTGTCGATTCTCGAGAGTCGCTTGTAGCGCCGGCTTCGCGCTGCATTTTCCGCACGAAAAAAAGCCCGTATCGCGAGGATACGGGCGGTACCGGGTACATTGCTGCTGCCACGCTGTGCTCATGGCAACGATCAGACTCGGCGCGCGCCGCG
This sequence comes from Burkholderia savannae, assembly GCF_001524445.2. NCBI lineage: Bacteria > Pseudomonadati > Pseudomonadota > Betaproteobacteria > Burkholderiales > Burkholderiaceae > Burkholderia > Burkholderia savannae. Next base: position 2,174,761 of record NZ_CP013417.1, on the reverse strand, counting down.
CAGTTCCCGGGGGTGCGGATTTTTCCCGTTGTCGCTTCAGGGGTGGTTCGTATAACTCGGCGGACGTTGCGCGTCGTTGCGCGCGCGCGCGTTGCTGGCGATGTCGCCGCGCAGATCGCCGCGCGGCACGTTTGGCCGTGCGCCGCGCGCGGCCGCGCCCGCTTGCGTGCGGGCGGCTTGTTCTCGCTGTCCGTGCTGCTTCGGAGAAAATTGATCGGCGCGCGAAGGAGCGGCGAGCGCCAGCGAAACGACAATGCCGCATGCCGTGAGAAGTGACATGGGTTTCATCGTTGGGAGCTCCCTTTCAAGCCGTCGAACGGCTCGTTCGTATACCGCTACGTTATGCGGGGGAGCGAAGGCGCGCTGTAAATATTAGTAAATAGATGTATCGCCGGATCGCATCGTCAGGAGTCCGTGCGAATGGGTGGCCATGCGCCGCGGCGGGCGCCAAAAATGATTCTGGGCGGCCGATGCCGCCCAGAAATCGAATTCATGCCATCTTGACGGGAGCGCGCCAGGATTCCGGGTTGGTCCAGAACGCGCCGCGCAGTCGGTCGCGGCTCGGCGGGGCGGGCGGCTTCACCGCGCTTGCGCCGATGCGTCCGCGCAACGAAATCTGGCGGCCGCTGGAGCCGAGGCGCTTCACCACTTCGGCGAGCGTGCCGTCGGCCTGCCATTCGTCGAAGCGTCGACGGCAAGTCGGCGGCGACGGATAGCGGCCGGGGAGCTTCGACCAGCCTTCGCCCGTCGACAGCACCCAAAGAACGGCGTTCACCACCGAGCGGGCTTCCACGCGGGGACGACCACGGCGTTCACTGCGTGCGGGCTCGGAGCAGAACAGTCCCTCGACCAGCGCCCATTCGTTGTCTCTCAAATCGTCGAACAGCATCATGTCCTCACCTCAGCGAAGCTAACTCCGGTGCGCCGCCCTGCGCTGCGCACTCAATGAGCACTCGATTCAACGAGTGCCGGGTGAAGGCGTCGGCTTCATGGAGCGGCGGATGTTGCGCGATCCGCCGCGAGAAGTTCGAAAGCCCGCAGCCCTGTGCGCCTGCTAACGCAGGAAGCGTGCCACGTTGGCGACGACCGCCCCAAAGCCGCCTGGCAGCGAGCTGACAGCCGCGTCAGCTAGGGGCGTATAAGACGCCAAAATGGCCGTCGAGCAAATAAGGACAATCACCAATCTTGTGCAGTCTGGCCCGTGAGACGTGCGTTTCGGCCGTGTGCTGCACCGCACCGACACACGGCACGGGATCGCGCGGGCACAATACAATTGCGCATCGATGCGTTCGATTGATGAGGGAATCCCATGAATATCACGCTGAGGCAATTGCGCGTGTTCATTGAAGTGGCGCGGCTCAAGAGCTTCAGCCGGGCGGGCGACGAAATCGGCCTCACGCAATCGGCCGTGAGCCGCTCGGTGCGCGAGCTGGAGGGCGAGATCGGGCTCAAGCTGATCGACCGGACGACGCGCGACGTGCAACTAACCGACGTCGGCACGAATCTGATTGCGAGCGTGTCGCGCCTGCTCGGCGACCTCGACGACACGTTGCGCGAAATCCGCGAGATCGGCGAACAGCGTCGCGGGCGCGTGATCGTCGCGGCCAGCCCGACGATCGCGTGCCGGCTGATGCCGCGCGTCGTCGCCGCGTGCGAGCGGCGCTTTCCGTTCGTCGCGCTTGGCCTGCGCGACGACGTGCAGAGCGACGTGCTGCGCAAGGTGAAATCGGGCGAGGTCGATTTCGGCGTCGTGATCGGGCCGCTCGCGACGAGCGATCTGATCAACGAACCCTTGATGACCGACTCGTTCTGCCTGGTCGCGCGCGCCGATCACCCGCTCGCCGCGCGCGAGCGGGTGCCATGGACGGCGCTCGCGGGCGAGCGGCTGGTGCTGCTCGACTATGCGTCGGGCAGCCGGCCGCTGATCGACGCGGCGCTCGCGACTCACCGGGTCGCGGCGGCCGTCGTGCAGGAGCTCGGGCATTCGGCCACGGTGTTCGGCCTCATCGAGGCGGGCGTCGGCGTGAGCGTGCTGCCGTGGCTGTCGTTGCCGCTGCCGGCCGGCTCGTCGCTCGTCGCGCGGCCTCTGACGCCGCGTGCGGAGCGCACCGTCGAGCTCGTGCGGCGGCGCGACCGCTCGCTGTCTCCGGCGGCGGATGCGGTCTGGGGGCTCGTCAAGGAGATGCCGGCGCGCGTCGAGGATCTGAACTGAGGGCGCGGCCGCGCGGGCCGGTTCGATGCGTGCCGGCGCGCGGCGGCGCGGCGCTTTTCGTGGCGTTCGGGGCGGAGCGGATCGTCGTTCGAATGGGCGGGCGCGCCGATTGCGAATGCGGCGGGACGCGCGGCCGCGGTCTTTTTTCCGGCCGGCGACGGGACAAAAGATATGTCTTTTGGCGTACGTTCTTTGTCTTTACGCACTGGGTAATTTTGCGTAAGATGGCGCTCAGTCACGCGGTTCCAACGTGGTTCCGCGCTGTTCCGTCCGGTTTGGGTTGGGCTTGAGAGTAGGTTCGCCGCCCCCGGTTCGTGCTCCCATCAATATGACCGATCAGAATCGGGCGAGCGCGTCTTCCGTTCCTTTCGTCTGTTCGATTGATCCGGTTCGTTTGACCACAGGGTCTGACCTAGCTGCATGAATACCCAAGAGGCGAAAATCGTCCTCGAGACTGCTTTGATCTGCGCGCAGGAACCGCTGAAGCTCGGCGATTTGCGCAAGCTCTTTGCCGACGGCGTGTCGGCGGACACAGTCCGAACACTGCTCGAAGATCTGAAACGGGAATGGACGGGGCGCGGCGTCGAACTCGTCGCGCTCGCGTCGGGTTGGCGCTTTCAAAGCACGCCCGCGATGCGCACGTACCTCGACCGGCTGCATCCGGAGAAGCCGCCCAAGTACTCGCGGGCCGTACTGGAAACGCTCGCGATCATCGCGTACCGGCAACCGGTGACGCGTGGCGACATCGAGGAAATCCGCGGCGTCACCGTGAACACGCAAGTCGTCAAGCAGCTCGAGGATCGCGGCTGGATTGAGGTGATCGGCCATCGCGACGTGCCGGGCCGCCCGGCGCTCTACGCGACGACGAAGCAGTTTCTCGACGACCTCGGCCTGAAGGCGCTCGACGATCTGCCGGCGCTCGAGGAGCCGGCCGCGCACCTGGAGGCGAGCCTCCTCGCGCAGCAGGCGATCGACTTTCCCGAGGATGCGCGCGCCGACGGCGACGCGATTGCGGACGTGTCGGTGGCCGATGTCGGTGAGGCGGGCGCGTCGGCGGTGGGAGCGGACGAGGCCGGCGGCGAAGCGGCGCCGGCGGCGCACGTATCCGTTGCGTCGTCCGACGGCGCGGATGGCGTGGATGGCTCGACGGCAAGGATTGCCGATCCGGCTGATAATGACGAGCGGGCCGGTGCTGAAGCGAGCGTCGAGGCGACGTGCGTCGCGAGCGAGGCCGAGGCGTCACGCGTCGCGGGCGGCGACGCGTCCGAACACGCTGCCGGCCATGCCGACGGCCGAATCGAGTCCGGCGAAGTCGTCGCCGATCCGGCGTTGGCGGACGATGAGGACGCAGCTGCGGCGCGTGATCGCAAGGCGGCGCGCGGCGATGCGCAGGATTCAGCGGACGCCGCCACGGCGCCGCATGCCGAGGCGGCTGAGCGCGCCGTCACGGCGGACGGCGAGCCCGTCGAATCGCCCGTGCCGGCGAACGAATACGCACACGCCGTCGCGCGGTCGGACGCAGTTCCGGCCGGCGCGGCGAACGCAGCAACCCGCGAGGCGGCCGCCGACCCGGCGGCCAACCGAGCGACGAAGGGAGACCAACGCGCGATCGGCGGCATCCCGCACGATGCCGAGCCGGTCCCGGCGCACACGGAGGAGGCGTTGGACGACACGTCCGACAGCCTCGCCGACGCCGTGCGCAGTGCAAGCGAGGCGGCCCCCGAGCGCGAGTTGCAGGACGACGACGAAGCGCCTGCGAAGCGTCGCGCCTGAGGCGCGCGACCGTACCTTAGCCGTGCCCGCGACGGGCGCGAGACCTGACATTTTGAGGTTGTTTTGACTGATACCCACGACATCGATTCGTCCGAATCCGCGCATGCCGTCGCGACGGCGCACGCCGACGGCGCACCCGAGCAGTCCGCTCAGGACGCGGGCGGCGAAGAGCGCCCGCGCCGCGGTCTGCGGCGCGGGCCGCGCAGCCTGATCGCGCGCCGCCGCGCGGCCGCGAAGTCGAAGAGCGCTGACGCCACGGAGGGCGGCGAAGCCGCCGCCGCGGCGACGGACGCCGGCGCCGCAGCCGCGAAGGCGCCGGCGCGCGCGCCGCGCAGCAAGGAAGCGGCGGCAAAGGCGCCGCGCAAGCCGGCGGCCGGCAAGCGCGAGGGCGAGGGCGAGGGCGCGGCGGCACGGCAGGGCCCGGCGAAGCGCGGCGCCGCATCGGCTGCGGCTGTCGCGGCATCCGCCGACGCCGGCCAGGACGATCTGTTCGCCTACGTGATTTCGCCCGCGTTCGACGCCGACAACAATGCGTCGGGCGGCGGCGTGCGTGCGCCGATGCTGCGCCGGGGCCGCCAGAACCAGCCGAAGCGCGTGCTGTCGCCGGACGACGACGCGCCGAAGCTGCACAAGGTGCTCGCCGAGGCCGGGATGGGTTCGCGCCGCGAGATGGAGGAATTGATCATCGCCGGCCGCGTGTCGGTGAACGGCGAGCCGGCGCACATCGGGCAGCGGATCATGCCGACCGATCAGGTCCGGATCAACGGCAAGCCGGTCAAGCGCAAGCTGCCGAACAAGCCGCCGCGCGTGTTGCTGTATCACAAGCCGGCGGGCGAGATCGTGAGCCACGCGGACCCGGAGGGGCGCCCGTCGGTGTTCGACCGGCTGCCGCCGATGAAGACCGCGAAATGGCTCGCGGTCGGCCGCCTCGACTTCAACACCGAAGGCCTGCTGATGCTGACGACGTCGGGCGATCTCGCCAACCGTTTCATGCATCCGCGCTATAGCGTCGAGCGCGAGTATGCGGTGCGTGTCGTCGGCGAGCTGTCCGAGGCGTCGCGCCAGAAGCTGCTGCACGGCGTCGAGCTCGACGACGGCCCGGCGAACTTCCTGCGCATCCGCGACGGCGGCGGGGAAGGCACGAATCATTGGTATCACGTCGCGCTCGCCGAAGGGCGCAACCGTGAAGTGCGTCGGATGTTCGAGGCGGTCGGCCTGATGGTGAGCCGCCTGATCCGCACGCGCCACGGCCCGATCCCGCTGCCGCGCGGGCTGAAGCGCGGCCGCTGGGAGGAGCTCGACGAAGCGCAGGTGCGCCGCCTGATGACGACGGTCGGCCTGAAGGCGCCGGCCGAGGAGAAGGGCGGCAAGCGCGGCGGCGCGGCGGAGCGCCGCCAGCCCGACCCGATGCAGACGTCGATGGGCTTTATCAATCGCGAGCCCGTGCTGACGACTCACGGCCAGCTCGATCAGCCGCGTCGCGGTCGGCGCGGCACGGCGGGCGGCGGCTTCAACGCGGGCCTCGGCGGCTACGCCGGCCTGCCGGGCTACGGCGGCGGCAGCGGCAGCGGTGGTGGCGCGCGCCAGGGCGGTCGCGACGTCGACGGCAATCGCGCGTCCTACGGCACGGGCGGCAACAAGCCGCGCGGCGGCGCCGGCAAGGGCGGCCGCAACCCGAACGGCAATCGCGCGGCTGAAGGCGGCGGCCCTCGCGGCGGCCAGCGCACGCCGCAGCGCAATCGTTCGCGCGGCCGCTGATCGTCCGAATCGGCATTCGCAACCGCGCTCGCGCGTTGCGAATGCCCCGCGAAATCGCCGTTTCGGGCCGATTTTGCGGGCCCAAGCTTTGCGTTCGGGCCAAAAATCGCTATAATCGCCAAGTCGCTGGGCGTACGGATTCGATGTGTAGCTCAGGTGCGACCACCGGTAACAAGATGGGCGTTGCGCCCATTTTTTTTTGCCGAAACGGTTGGGCATCTCGGGTAGCGCTTCCTGCGCCGGCTAAGGCGCGCGTTCAGCGGGTGAATCGCGAGGGGCGGGCGCGGACACCTGAGAGGACACTGTGCAACTGACGGAACTGATAGAAACTACGGTCACGGGGCTCGGCTACGAGCTCGTCGATCTCGAGCGCACCGGGCGCGGCATGGTCTGCGTCTACATCGATCAGCCCGCCGGCATCACGATCGACGATTGCGAGAAGGTCACGCGTCAGCTCCAGCACGTATTGACGGTCGAAAACATCGATTACGAACGGCTCGAGGTCTCGTCACCGGGGCTCGACCGGCCGTTGAAGAAGCTGGCTGACTTCACGCGTTTCGCGGGCAGCGAGGCCGTCATCACCTTGAAAAAGCCGCTGGACGGGCGCAAGACGTACCGGGGCATTCTGCACGCGCCGAACGGCGAGACGATCGGTTTGGAATTTGAGAGGAAGAAGGGCGAGGCGGCCATGCTGGATTTCACGCTGGCAGACATCGACAAAGCCCGCCTGATTCCGCACGTTGACTTTAGGAGCCGCAAACAATGAGTCGCGAAGTGTTGATGTTGGTGGATGCGCTGGCGCGTGAGAAGAACGTCGACAAGGACGTCGTGCTGGGCGCGCTCGAAGCGGCCCTCGCATCGGCTTCCAAGAAGCTGTTCGACGAAGGCGCCGAGATCCGCGTACATATCGATCGCGAGAGCGGCGAACACGAGACGTTCCGTCGCTGGCTCGTCGTGCCCGACGAAGCCGGCCTGCAAGAGCCGGATCGAGAGATCCTGCTGTTCGAGGCACGCGAGCAGAAGCCCGACATCGAGATCGGCGACTACATCGAGGAACCGGTGCCTTCGATCGAGTTCGGCCGCATCGGCGCGCAGGCCGCGAAGCAGGTGATCCTGCAGAAGGTCCGCGACGCGGAGCGCGAACAGATCCTGAACGACTACCTCGAGCGCGGCGAGAAGATCATGACGGGCACGGTGAAGCGCCTCGACAAGGGCAACTTCATCGTCGAATCGGGCCGCGTCGAGGCGCTTCTGCGCCGCGACCAGCTGATTCCGAAGGAAAACCTGCGCGTCGGCGACCGCGTGCGCGCGTACATCGCGAAAGTCGACCGCACCGCGCGCGGCCCGCAGATCGAGCTGTCGCGCACCGCGCCCGAATTCCTGATGAAGCTCTTCGAGATGGAAGTGCCGGAAATCGAGCAGGGCCTGCTCGAGATCAAGGCGGCCGCCCGCGATCCGGGCGTGCGGGCGAAGATCGGCGTCGTCGCGTACGACAAGCGGATCGATCCGATCGGCACGTGCGTCGGCATCCGCGGCTCGCGTGTGCAGGCCGTGCGCAACGAGCTCGGTGGCGAAAACATCGACATCGTGCTATGGTCGGAGGATCCCGCCCAGTTCGTGATCGGCGCGCTCGCGCCGGCGGCCGTCCAGTCGATCGTCGTCGATGAAGAAAAGCATTCGATGGACGTCGTCGTCGATGAGAACGAGCTGGCCGTCGCGATTGGCCGCAGCGGCCAGAACGTTCGTCTTGCCGGCGAGCTGACCGGCTGGCAGATCAACATCATGACGCCGGACGAATCCGCCCAGAAGCAGAACGAAGAGCGCGACACGCTGCGCGGCCTCTTCATGGCGCGCCTCGACGTCGACGAGGAAGTCGCGGACATCCTGATCGACGAAGGTTTCACGAGCCTCGAAGAGATCGCTTACGTGCCGCTCAACGAAATGCTCGAGATCGAGGCGTTCGACGAGGATACCGTCCACGAGCTGCGCAACCGCGCGCGCGACGCGCTGCTCACGATGGCGATCGCCAACGAGGAGAAGGTCGAGACGGCCGCCCTCGATCTGAAGAGCCTCGACGGCGTGACGCCCGAACTGCTCGCGAAGCTGGCCGAGCATGGCGTGCAGACGCGCGACGATCTCGCGGAGCTTGCCGTCGACGAGCTGGTCGACATGACCGGTACTGACGAGGAAGCCGCGAAGGCGCTGATCATGAAGGCGCGCGAACACTGGTTCCAGTGAGAAATGACCATGGCGCAATGATTTGCTGGCGGCCGGAAGGCCTGACCCGATGCTAACCGCAAGGAATCGGTCCTTGCACTAAGAGGAATGAATGGCGAGTAACAACGTAGCCCAATTTGCCGCGGAACTGAAAATGCCTGCTGGTGTGCTGCTCGAACAGCTGCAGGCGGCGGGCGTCCAGAAAGCGAGCGAGGACGATGCGCTGTCGGAGACGGACAAGGCGCGTCTGCTCGATCATTTGCGCAAGTCGCACGGCGCGACCGATGGCGACAAGCGCAAGATCACGCTGACTCGCCGGCACACGTCGGAGATCAAGCAGGCCGACGCGACGGGTAAGGCTCGCACCATTCAGGTCGAGGTGCGCAAGAAGCGCACGTTCGTCAAGCGCGACGACGTGAGCGAGACGGGCGCCGACCAGGCACAGGCGCAGGCCGACGAGCAGGCGGAAGCCGAACTGAAGCGCCGCGAGGAAGAGGCGCGCCGCGAAGCCGAGCTGCTCGAGAAGCAGGCTCAGGAACTGCGCGAGCGTCAGGAGCGCCTCGAGCGCGAGGAAGCCGAGCGCCGTGCGCGCGAAGAGGCGGCTGAAGCCGAGCGTCGCCGTGCGGAAGACGAAGCCGCGGCGAAGCACGCGGCGGCTGCCGCGCAGGCCGAAGCAGTGCAGCAGGCCGAGGCCGCGGCCGCCCGCGAGGAAGCGCAGCGTGCGCAAGCCGGGCAGACGACTCAGGACGAAGCGCGCGCGGCCGCCGAGCGCGCCGCGCAACGCGAAGCGGCGAAGAAGGCCGAGGACGCCGCGCGCGAAGCGGCCGACAAGGCGCGCGCCGAGCAGGAAGAGATCCGCAAGCGCCGCGAAGCCGCGGAGGCGGAAGCGCGCGCGATCCGCGAAATGATGAACACTCCGCGCCGCGCGCAGGTGAAGGCGGTCGAGCCGCCGAAGCCCGCGGAGCCGCCGGCTGCGAAGGCGGCCGAGGCGAAGGGCACGCTGCACAAGCCGGCGAAGCCCGCCGGCGCGGCGGCTGCGGCTCGCCCCGCGGCGAAGAAGCCGGCAAGCGGCACGGCGGCGCCCGCCGCCGCCGCGCCCGCGGGCGACCGCAACAAGAAGCCGGGCACCGGCAAGAGCGGCTGGCAGGACGACGCAGCGAAGCGCCGCGGGATCAAGACGCGCGGCGATTCGAGCGGCGGCGTCGATCGCGGCTGGCGCGGCGGCCCGAAGGGGCGCGGCAAGCATCAGGACAACGCGTCGTCGTTCCAGGCGCCGACCGAGCCGATCGTGCGTGAAGTGCATGTGCCGGAGACCATCTCGGTGGCCGATCTCGCGCACAAGATGGCAATCAAGGCGTCGGAAGTCATCAAGATGATGATGAAGATGGGCCAGATGGTCACGATCAACCAGGTGCTGGACCAGGAAACGGCGATGATCGTCGTCGAGGAGCTGGGCCACCGCGCGGTCGCCGCGAAGCTGGACGATCCGGAAGCGCTGCTCGTCGAAGGCGAAACGGGCACCGACGCGGAGCAACTGCCGCGTCCGCCGGTCGTCACGGTGATGGGCCACGTCGACCACGGCAAGACGTCGCTGCTCGACTACATCCGTCGCGCGAAGGTCGCAGCGGGCGAAGCGGGCGGCATCACGCAGCACATCGGCGCATATCACGTCGAAACGCCGCGCGGCGTCGTCACGTTCCTCGATACGCCGGGTCACGAGGCGTTCACGGCGATGCGTGCGCGCGGCGCGAAGGCAACCGACATCGTCGTTCTGGTGGTCGCGGCCGACGACGGCGTGATGCCGCAGACGAAGGAAGCGATCTCGCACGCGAAGGCGGGCGGGGTGCCGATCGTCGTCGCGATCAACAAGATCGACAAGCCGGAAGCGAACCCCGATCGCGTGAAGCAGGAGCTCGTCGCGGAAGGCGTCGTGCCGGAAGAGTACGGCGGCGATTCGCCGTTCGTGCCGGTGTCGGCGAAGACGGGTTCGGGCATCGACGATCTGCTCGAGAACGTGCTGCTGCAAGCGGAAGTGCTCGAGCTGACGGCGCCCGTCGAGGCGCCGGCGAAGGGCATCGTGATCGAAGCGAAGCTCGACAAGGGCAAGGGCCCGGTCGCGACGGTGCTCGTGCAATCCGGCACGCTCAACCGCGGCGACGTCGTGCTCGCCGGGACGGCCTACGGCCGCGTGCGCGCGATGCTCGACGAGAACGGCAAGCCGACGAAGGAAGCCGGCCCGTCGATTCCGGTCGAGATCCAGGGCCTGTCCGAAGTGCCGGGCGCGGGCGAGGAAGTCATCGTGCTGCCGGACGAGCGCAAGGCGCGCGAAATCGCGCTGTTCCGTCAAGGCAAGTTCCGCGACGTCAAGCTCGCGAAGCAGCAGGCGGCGAAGCTCGAAAGCATGCTCGAGCAGATGGGCGAGGGCGAAGTGCAGAACCTGCCGCTCATCATCAAGGCGGACGTGCAGGGCTCGCAGGAAGCGCTCGTGCAGTCGCTGCTCAAGCTGTCGACCGACGAAGTGCGGGTGCAGATCGTGCACAGCGCGGTGGGCGGCATCAGCGAGAGCGACGTCAACCTCGCGACCGCGTCGAAGGCCGTCATCATCGGCTTCAATACGCGTGCGGACGCCCAGGCTCGCAAGCTCGCCGAGGCGAACGGCATCGACATCCGTTACTACAACATCATCTACGACGCAGTGGATGAGGTGAAGGCGGCGATGTCGGGCATGCTCGCGCCGGAGAAGCGCGAAGTCGTGACGGGCATGGTCGAGGTGCGCCAGGTGTTCAAGGTGCCGAAGGTCGGCGCGGTCGCCGGCTGTATGGTCACGGACGGCGTCGTCAAGCGCACGTCGTCGGTGCGCGTGCTGCGCAACAACGTGGTGATCTTCACGGGCGAGCTCGATTCGCTCAAGCGCTTCAAGGACGACGTGAAGGAAGTGAAGCAAGGCTTCGAATGCGGTATGTCGCTCAAGAACTTCAACGATATCGTCGAAGGCGATCAGTTCGAAGTGTTCGAGGTCACGGAAGTCGCGCGTACGCTGTAACGCAGGCGTGACGGCTTGAATGGGCGGGTCGGGCTTGGGCCCGTCCCGCCCATTTTCATGAACGGCGCCGCGCGGCGCGCCGATCAACCGGATGACGGATTAATCATGTCGAAAAAACGCAGTTCTCCCAATCGCAACGTGCAGATCGCCGATCAGATCCAGCGCGATCTGTCGGAGCTCATCATGCGCGAGGTCAAGGACCCGCGCATCGGGATCGTGACGATCCAGTCGGTCGAGCTCACGCCCGATTACGCGCATGCCAAAGTCTATTTCACCGCGCTCACGGGCAATCCGGCGGACACGCAGGAGGCGCTCAACCACGCGGCCGGCCATCTGCACAATCTGCTTTTCAAGCGCCTGCACATTCATACGGTGCCGACGCTGCATTTCCATTACGACCAGACGATCGAGAAGGCCGTCGCGATGTCGCGCCTCATCGACGAGGCGAACGCGACGCGCGCGAAGGACGAATGAACACCGCACGAGCCACTGCGCGCCGACCATGACGACTGTTTCGCCACGCCCCCGGATTCCGCGTCGCGCGCTCGACGGCGTGCTGCTGCTCGACAAGCCGGTCGGGCTCTCGAGCAACGACGCGCTGATGCGCGCGAAGCGCCTGTACCTCGCGAAGAAGGCGGGCCACACGGGCACGCTCGATCCGCTCGCGTCGGGGCTGCTGCCGCTTTGCTTCGGCGAAGCGACGAAGTTCTCGCAGGATCTGCTCGACGCCGACAAGACCTATGAGGCGACGATGCGTCTCGGCGTGCGCACGACGACGGGCGACGCCGAAGGCGACGTGCTCGACACGCGCGATGTGACCTGCGACGAAGCCGCGGTCGTCGCGGCGCTCGCGCGCTTCGTCGGCGACATCGTGCAGGTGCCGCCGATGTACTCGGCGCTCAAGCGCGACGGCAAGCCGCTTTACGAATACGCGCGCGCCGGCCAGACGGTCGAGCGCGAAGGGCGCGCGGTGACGATCCGCTCGCTCGAGTGCCTGTCCTGCGCGCTGCCCGACGTCACGTTTCGCGTGACGTGCAGCAAGGGCACGTACGTGCGCACGCTCGCCGAGGATATCGGCGAAGCGCTCGGCTGCGGCGCGCATCTGACGATGCTGCGGCGCACGGGCGTCGGTTCGCTGTCGCTCGAGCATGCGGTGACGCTCGATGCGCTCGATGCCGCGACGCAGGACGAGCGCGATGCGCGGCTTGCGCCCGTCGATGCGCTGCTGTCGACGTTCCCGCTCGTGGAGCTCGACGCGGCGCTCGCGAAGCGCTTCCTGCACGGCCAGCGCCTGAAGCTTGCCGAACTCGCGGCGCAGCCCGATGCGGACGAAGGCGCACGCGTGCGCGTCTACGACGGCGACGGCCGGCTGCTCGGCGTCGCGCGGGCGGCGGAGGGCGTGCTCGCGCCTGAGCGGCTTGTCGTGACGGGCTCGTAGGCGCGCGCACGCGCGGGCGGCTCGTATGTAAGCGCGAATTTAACCCCACCTAGAATCGAAAGCTGAACGAGCGCAGGCTTGCGTCCGCAACTACAACTTGCGGACGCAACCGATGACACAGAACGAAGTTGATTTCCTGCCACTGCGGGTGACCGGCGTGACCGCGACGGGCAAGCGCAGGTTTGACGCCGAGGGTAAGCGCAAGCTGATTGAAGCCTGCCTGCAGCCGGGCGCGTCAATTGCCGGACTGGCGTTGAAGGCGGGTGTGAACGCGAACCAGCTGCATAAGTGGATTCAATTGCGCGAACGCGCGAATGCTGCTGTGACGGCGTGCGTCGAGCCCTTGCCATCGGCATTCGTGCCGGTCGTTCCGATCAACGAGGTGGCACCGGTGCGCACGAACCCCGAGCCGGTGAACGTACGGCGAACGTCACACAGGTACGAAGCGGCGAAGGCAATGACGCCGGCGCGACTATCAGCGCAGTTGCCCAACGGCGTAACGCTACAGCTCGAATGCGCCGCACACGATGGCGCTCTCGTGAAGGCGATGATCGAAGCGTTGGGGGCACGCTGATGTTCCGCTTCGACGCGGACCTGCAGATCTACCTGCACCGCGAGCCCATCGACTTCCGCGCCGGCATCAACAGCCTCGTCGCGCTGGTCGAGCAGTCGATGCTGCTCGATCCGCTTGCGCGAGCCGTCTTCGCGTTCCACAACCGCAAACGCGATCGCGTGAAGCTTCTGCTGTATGACCGGGCCGGATTCTGGCTCCTATTGAAACGCCTCGAGGCCGACCGTTTCGTTTGGCCCCGCCGTCAGCAAGCCGTGATCGAACTGACGGCCGAGCAGCTTCACCTGCTGCTCGACGGCGTCGATATCGACGCCGTGCGCCGCCACCCAGCGCGGCAGTACTGCCACACGAACTGAAGCAGGGTATCGCCGCTGTTGCCAGTAAACAACGGCGGCTTTAGCTGTTACAAATTCGCGTAAACCTATTTGGCTCTGCGTTTCGCTATCGTTGAGCGCATGTCCCCTCCCAATCTCCCCCGACTTCCGCGCACCGCCAAGGCCTATATCCACAAGCTGGAGGAGCGGGTGGCGGCCGATGCTCAGGTCATTGCCGAGCGTGACGCCAGGATCGACGAATTGACCAAGCGCCTGGATGCGCTGGAAGAGCAATATCGTCTCGCGTTGGCCCGACAGTACGCGCCGAAGAGCGAGAAGCGCCGCGACCGCGTGTTCAACGAGGCCGAAGAGGCAGCCCACGCTGAGCCGGCCGAGGAGGACGACGGCGAGCCGCTGACGTTGCCCGATACCGGGTTGCCGGAACCCGGCCAGCCTGAACCGCGCAAGCGTGGCCGCAAACCGCTGCCCGCGGACCTGCCGCGCGAGCGAATCGAGTACGACCTGCCCGAAGACCAGAAGATCTGCCCGTGCTGCAGCAAGGCAATGCATCGGATGGGCGAGGAAATCAGCGAACAGTTGCACATGCAGGTCAAGGTCTCGGTGCTGCAGCACGCGCGTTTCAAGTACGCGTGTCGGCACTGCGAGCGTCACGGCACGCACACACCGATCGTGGTCGCGCCGATGCCGGCGCAGCCCTTGCCGGGTAGTCACGCCAGTGCATCGATGATCGCCGCCGTCACGGCCGGCAAGTATGTCGACGGCACGCCGCTGTACCGGATGGAAGACGTGCTCGCACGCTCGAATATCGCAGTCAGCCGCGGTACGCTGGCGAACTGGATCATCCGCCCCGCCGAGCTTCACTACACGCGCCTGTTCAAGGCGCTCAAGAAGATTCTGCTCAGCCAGTGGCTGATTCACGGCGACGAGACCACCGTCCAGGTCCTGAAGGAGAACGGCCGAAACGCGCAGGACAAGTCATACATGTGGGTCTACCGAAGCGCGGAGGATAGCGAGCAGCCGGTGGTGCTGTTTGAGTACCAGCCGGGGCGTGGCCAGCAGTACCCGAAGGAGTTCCTCGGAGACTACGCGGGCACGCTGATGACGGACGGCTGGCCTGCGTGGCGGACGGTCAAATCGGCCACGCACCTCGGATGCCTTGCGCATGGACGCCGGATGTTCACGGATGCGCTCAAGGGGCAGAAGAACAAACCGAGCCCCCGCATCACGAAGGCGCTCGAATTCTTCCAGGCGCTGTACCAGGTCGAGACGCTCGCCAAACAGACGTTGCCCGAAGGCGAGACGCTGGCCGATTACCGGTACCGCTTGCGCCAACAGCACAGCGTGCCGTTGCTAAACGCCTTCAAGAGTTGGCTCGACGAGCTCGCGCCGAAGGTTCTGCCCAAGAGCCTGCTAGGCGAGGCGATCGGCTACTGTCTCCGGCAATGGCCTTACCTGAGTCGCTATGTGGACGATGGCCGGTTTGCAATAGACAACAACGTCATCGAACGCGACATCAGGCCGTTTGCCACGGCGAGAAAGTCGTGGCTCTTCAGCGATACGGTCGACGGCGCGAAAGCGAGCGCGATGGTCTACAGCCTGATGCTCACGTGTCGAGCCTGTGGCGTCGATCCCCATGCCTATCTGCTGCACGTGCTGACCGAATTGCCGCAGCGCGCACCGGATGCCGATATTAGCGACCTGCTACCGTTCAACTTCGCTCGACAGCAAGCCGTTACCGGGTAACTCCGATCGCTACCGCGCTGGGCCGAAGTATTGGTCCCACTGTTCCGAATCGGGATCGAGTCGGCGCACAATCGCGTCGTCTGCCCGCGCGATCAACCGTTCCAGCATCTGGCGCTTCGTTACCGAGTAACGGCGAGCTAACCGCGTCAGAGCAAGATACGCTTCCGTGCTCATCCACATATCCAGACGTCGATCACCGTTGCCGTCCTTGCCTGCCGTCTCGCGCCTTGCCCGATAAGCCGCCTGCCGCTGCGCCGTCGTTTGCGTCATCTCGCATCTCCTTCGTTACCCGGTAACTATCGATTCGAAACATGTTACCCGGTAACACGTCACCTAACGACGTGTGGCGGATTTAGCGCTTACGCTCGTATGCGCGGGCCGCGCGGAGAGCGGAATCCGCGTTGCGGGGCGCTCGCATTTGGCGGCGGCGTATCAGTCGCCGTGCGAGCCCGCCAATGGAGGCGGATTCTGCACGACGCCAACGCAACGATCCCCGCGCGGATCGCATTTGCATCGCCAGATACGAAAACGCCCGGCTCGAAAGCCGGGCGTTTTGCTTCGCACGCGCGAACGGCGCGGGACGCCGCTCAGTGCGCGGCCGACGCCGCCGCGCTCGAATCGCCGCCGCCCGCGCGCTCGGGCTTCGTGATCCAGATGAGCGCGATGAGCAGCACGAAGATCGCGGCCGAGATGTAGAACAGATCGTTCACGCCCAGTTGCGCGGCCTGCTGCGTCGCGATGTTGTTGATGAGCCCGTGCGCCTGGTCGCGCGTGAGCCCGAGCTGCCCCATCTGCGTGACCGCCTGGTTGAAGGTCGGGTTGTACGGGTTCGCCTGCTCGACGAGCTGCGCGTGGTGGAAGTTGTTCCGATGATCCCACGCGGTCTGGAAGATCGACGTCCCGATGCCGCCGCACATGATCCGCACGAAGTTCGACAGGCCCGACGCCGCCGGAATCCGGTGGCCGGGCAGGCCGGACAGCGTGATCGACACGAGCGGGATGAAGAAGCCCGCCATCGCGATCCCCTGCACGAAGGTCGGCGCCATCAGCGACCACTCGTCGACGCCCGTCGTGTAGCGCGAGCGCATCCAGAAGCACAGCGCGAACGTGAGGAACGCGGCCGTCGCGATGTAGCGCGGGTCGGTGCGCGACAGGAACTTACCCGTGAGCGGCGACAGCAGGATCGCGAAGAAGCCGACGGGCGCCATCACGAGCCCGGCGTCCGTCGCCGTGTAGCCGATCTGCGTCTGCAGCCACAGCGGCAGCAGCACGAGGTTGCCGAAATAGAGCCCGTAGCCGACCGACAGCGCGATCGTGCCGCCCGAGAAATTGCGCATCCGGAACAGCGACAAGTCGACGACCGGATGCTCGGCCGTCAGTTCCCACACGACGAAGAACGCGAATGCGATGAGCGCGGTGAGCGCGAGCACGACGATCGTCGTCGACGCGAACCAGTCGAGATCCTTGCCCTTGTCTAGCATGATCTGCAGCGAGCCGACCCAGATCACGAGCAGCGCGAGCCCGACGCCGTCGATCGGCGCGCGGCGGACCGCCGATTCGCGGCTGCGATAGATCATCCACGTGACGGCCGCGGCGGCGATGCCGACCGGAATGTTCACGTAGAAGATCCACGGCCACGAGTAATTGTCCGAGATCCAGCCGCCGAGAATCGGGCCGGCCACGGGCGCGATCAGCGTCGTCATCGACCAAAGCGCGAGCGCCATCGGCGCTTTCGCGCGCGGATAGCTCGACAGCAGCAGCGCTTGCGACAGCGGGATCATCGGCCCGGCTACCGCGCCCTGCAGCACGCGCGACGCGAGCAGAAACGGCAGCGTCGGCGCGAGGCCGCACAACCACGACGAGATCACGAACAGGATGATCGACGCGAGGAAGAGGCGCACCTGGCCGATACGCTCGGTGAGCCAGCCCGTGAGCGGCACCGAGATCGCGTTCGCGACCGCGAACGACGTGATGACCCAGGTGCCCTGGTCGGACGACACGCCGAGGTCGCCCGAGATCGTCGGGATCGCGACGTTGGCGATCGACGTGTCGAGCACGTTCATGAACACGGCAAGCGATACCGCGATCGTGCCGAGTATGAGCTGTCCGCCCTTGAGCGGAGGAAGAGGAGCTTGGGGCTGTGCCATGCTTCGTGGTCCGGCCGAGGGGCGCTTACATCAGGTTCGACGTGCGGCCGACGGCCTTCGCGGCCGGCGCCGGCGTGGCCGAGACGGCCGACGTGCCGCCGCCCGCATTCGTCGCGATGATGCGCGCGATCTCGGCGTTCGCTTCGTCGCCGTACTTCGCGAACACGTCGGTTTCGTACACGGTGTTCTGCACGTTGCCAAGCTGGTTGCCGCTTTCGTTCTTGATGTCGACGTCGACCTGCATCGACAGGCCGATCCGCAGCGGATGATCCTTCAGCTCCTTCGGATCGAGCTCGACGCGCACGGGCAGGCGCTGGACGACCTTGATCCAGTTGCCCGTCGCGTTCTGCGCGGGCAGCAGCGAGAACGCGGCGCCCGTGCCGGCCGAGAAGCCGACCACCTTGCCGTGGTACTGCACCGACGAGCCGTAGATGTCGGCCGTCAGCTCGACCGGCTGGCCGATCCGCATGTGCTTCAACTGCACTTCCTTGAAGTTCGCGTCGACCCACACCGCGTTGAGCGGCACGACCGACATCAGCGGCGTGCCCGGCGACACGCGCTGGCCGACCTGCACGGAGCGCTTCGCGACGTAGCCCGTGACGGGCGCGGGCAGCGTGTTGCGCGCGTTGTTCAGATACGCGTCGCGAACCTTCGCGGCGGCGGCGAGCACGTTCGGGTGATCGGCGATCGTCGTGTTCGCGGTGAGCGCGCGATTCGACGCGAGCTGCTGCTCGGCGGCGTCGAGCGACGCCTGCGCGGCCTTCACCGCGTCGCGCGCGTGCGAGATCTCTTCCTGCGACACGGCGCCCGTCTGCGCGACGGCGAGCCGGCGACGCAGGTCATCCTGCGCCTTCGACAGATCCGACTGGCGCAGCGAGACCTGGGCGCGGTATTGGTCGTCGTTCACGTAGAGGCCGCGCACCTGGCGCACCGTTTGCGCGAGGTTCGCCTCGGCCTGCTGCAGCGCGACTTGCGAATCGGCCGGATCGAGCACGACGAGCGGGTCGCCCGCCTTCACGGTTTGCGTGTCGTCCGCCTTCACCGCGATCACGGTGCCCGTCACCTGCGGCGTGATCTGCACGACGTTGCCGTTCACGTACGCGTCGTCGGTGGTTTCGTGGAAGCGCGCGACGAGCACGTAATAAAGGCCGTACGCGATCGCGGCGATCGCGATCACCGCGACGAGCAGCGTCATCATTCGCTTGCGCTTGCCGTTGCTCTGCGGCTGCGCGGGCGCTGCGTTTTGTTGAGGGTCGCTCATGGCGAGTTTCTCCGTCTTCTATCTAAAGCGATTAAAGCGATGGTTCGGGTGTGATCCGGGAATTCAGTTCGACGCGTGCTGCGCGGAGGCGGCGCTCGCCGATGCGGGCGCGGGCGCGGCGAGCCGCGTGCCCGTCGCGTCGAAGCCGCCGCCGAGCGCTTTCACGAGGCCGATCTGCATGTCGCGCCGGCGCATCTTCAGGTTCGTCACCGTCTGCTCGGCGGCGAGCCGGCTGCTGTCCGCGTTCAGCACCTGCAACTGCGGCGACAGGCCCGCCTTGTAGCGGATCACGGCGAGCTCGTACGCGCGCGTCGACGCGTCGAGCGCGCGCTGCGCGTCGCCCATTTGCGTGTCGATCGAGCGGATCGACGCGACTTGCGTCGCGACGTCGTTGAACGCGCCGATCAGCGTCTGGTTGTAGTTCGCCACCGACAGGTCGAAGTCCGCATAGCGGCCCTTCAACTGCGCGCGCAGCGCGCCGCCGTCGAATATCGGCAGGTGGATCGCCGGGCCGAACTGCGCCTGGCGGCTCGCGAAGTTCAGGAATTTGCCCCAGCCGAAGGCGTCGAAGCCGAAGCCCGCGGCGAGGTTGATGTCCGGATAGAACTCCGCCTTCGCTTCCTTCACGTCGTGCATCGCCGCCTCGACCTGCCAGCGCGCGGCGACGATGTCCGGGCGGCGCGACACGAGATCGGCGGGCAGGTTGTCCGGCAGCGCGACCGCGCCGCCCGGGCTCAGCACCGGCTGCGCGATCTGCAGCCCGCGGTCCGGGCCCTTGCCGAGCAGCGCGGCGAGCTGATAGCGGAGGTTCGTGATCTGGCCGTCGAGATCGGACAGCGCCTGCTGACTCGTCGCGACGTTGCCGCGCGCGGTCTGGCGCTCGACGTTGGTGTCGAGGCCCGCGCCGACGCGATCGTCGGTGATCTTGCCGACCGTCTGCCGGTTCGAGATCTCGCGCCCGGCGATGTCGCGCAGCGCGTACAGCTGCGCGAGCTGGTTGTAGGCGCGCGCGACCGACGTCGCGAGCGTCACGCGCGCCTGCTGCATGTCGGCCTCGGCGGCCTTTTCCTGCGACACGGCCGCATGCAGGCGCGCGCGGTTCTTGCCCCACAGGTCGAGCTCCCACGACGCGCTCGCGAGCGCGTTGTTCTCGCTGTACCACTGGCCGCCGAACGGCGGCGGGAAGAGAGCGTTGCCCGAGTACAGCTCGCGGGTCCACGAATACTTGGCGTCCGCCTGCGGCAGGAGCGTCGAGCGCGACGTCTCGATGTACGACGAGGCCTTCGCGATTCGCGCCTGCGCCTGCGCGATCGTCGGATTGCCTTCGAGCGCCTCGTCGATCAGCTTCGGCAGTTGCGGGTCGCCGAACTGGTTCGCCCAGTCGAGCGACGGCCACTGGCCGCCTTGCGCAGGCAGGCTCTGCGCGCTTTCGAACTGCGTCGCGGGGGCGAGCGCCTTGTCGCTCTTGATGCCGAAATAGTTCGCGCATCCCGCGAGCGCGAGCGCGGCGACCGCGACGGCCATGGCGGTCCGGCAAGCGGACAACGGGAAGGTCTTCATTGCTGGGTTTCCTGACTCGGAATCTGATTCGGCGTGAATAGTGGACACTGCAAGGATTTCCTTACATTTATCTGTCTGAATTACTTGTTGCGGCAATATTTACGACAGGGTTCCGCTCGTGCCCGGGCATTCGCCCGAATTCACGAGAATGCGGCGCAGCATGCTCTTCAGGAAGCCGACTTCCTCGGGCGTGAAGCCGTCGAGCACCTGATCGAGCACGCTGCGGAAGATGGCCGGCATGCGCTTCGTGAGCTCGCGCCCCTCGTCGGTCAGTTCGAGCCGCACGACGCGCCGGTCCTCGCTGCTGCGCACCCGCTGCAACAAGCCGCGCTTCTCGACGCGGTCGAGCAGGCGCGTGATCGCGCTCGCGTCGATGCCGTATTCGCGTGCGAGTTCGGCCGCCGTCGAGCACTTGCCGACGGCGAGCATGAACAGCATCGTCGCCTGCGTGCCGGTAATGCCGAGTTCGGTCTGCGTGCGCTGCGTGATCATGTTCGTCATCAGCGATTTCACGCGCGACATCAGGTAGCCGACGCTATCGTTGATCTGGTACAGGGACAGATCCAGGTCGTGCTGCGAGGAAGAGGGAGCCGACATAAATTCTCTGAAGCTGCAATAGTTGACTAGGCATCAGTATAGGCGCGATTTAGTTGCTGCGGCAAATGTTAATTGAAGCGCGATTTGGTTGCAGGACTGCAAAAATGGCCCTGACGCGAGTGGGTTCATCGGCATCCGGGCAACCGCGCGCGCGGTTGCCCGGATGCCGCGTCGCAACGGACGGCTCAGTCCGCGACATCTTGACGTGCTATAATTTGTGGCTTTCCAAGCTGCAAGTCGCGCGCGCATCGGGCAACGGTGCGCGCGCGTTTGCGCGTTCCATCCGTTTTCAGGTTTCTATGACCCGCGCCCTTCGCAACATCGCCATCATCGCCCACGTCGACCACGGCAAGACGACGCTCGTCGACCAACTGCTCCGCCAGTCCGGCACCTTCCGCGAGAACCAGCAGGTCGCAGAACGGGTGATGGATTCGAACGACATCGAAAAAGAGCGCGGGATCACGATTCTCGCGAAGAACTGCGCGGTCGAATACGAAGGCACGCACATCAACATCGTCGACACGCCGGGGCACGCGGACTTCGGCGGCGAAGTGGAGCGCGTGCTGTCGATGGTCGACTCGGTGCTGCTGCTCGTCGACGCGGTCGAGGGCCCGATGCCGCAGACGCGCTTCGTCACGAAGAAGGCGCTCGCGCTCGGCCTGAAGCCGATCGTCGTCATCAACAAGATCGACCGTCCGGGCGCGCGCATCGACTGGGTGATCAACCAGACGTTCGACCTGTTCGACAAGCTCGGCGCGACCGAAGAGCAGCTCGACTTCCCGATCGTCTACGCGTCGGGCCTGAACGGCTACGCGTCGCTCGACCCGGCCGCGCGCGAAGGCGACATGCGCCCGCTGTTCGAAGCGATCCTCCAGCACGTGCCGGTGCGCCCGGCCGACCCGGAGGCGCCGCTGCAACTGCAGATCACGTCGCTCGACTATTCGACGTACGTCGGCCGGATCGGCGTCGGCCGCATCACGCGCGGCCGCATCAAGCCGGGCCAGCCGGTCGTGATGCGCTTCGGCCCGGAAGGCGAGGTGCTGAACCGCAAGATCAATCAGGTGCTCTCGTTCCAGGGCCTCGAGCGCGTGCAGGTCGAGGCGGCCGAGGCGGGCGACATCGTCCTCATCAACGGGATCGAGGAC
Source organism: Burkholderia savannae (assembly GCF_001524445.2). Taxonomy (NCBI): domain Bacteria; kingdom Pseudomonadati; phylum Pseudomonadota; class Betaproteobacteria; order Burkholderiales; family Burkholderiaceae; genus Burkholderia; species Burkholderia savannae. The sequence goes on along the minus strand of NZ_CP013417.1, from coordinate 2,152,961 downwards.
GTCGGCATCGGCGCGACGATTTGTGCGGTCGACGCGCCCGAAGCGTTGCCGATGATCACCGTCGACGAGCCGACGCTGACGATGAACTTCCTCGTCAATTCGTCGCCGCTCGCGGGCCGCGAAGGCAAGTTCGTGACGAGCCGCCAGATCCGCGACCGCCTGATGAAGGAGCTGAACCACAACGTCGCGCTGCGCGTGAAGGACACGGGCGACGAAACGGTGTTCGAGGTGTCGGGCCGCGGCGAGCTGCACCTGACGATTCTCGTCGAGAACATGCGCCGCGAAGGCTATGAGCTCGCGGTGTCGCGTCCGCGCGTCGTGATGCAGGAAATCGACGGCGTCAAGCATGAGCCGTACGAACTCCTGACGGTCGACCTCGAGGACGAGCATCAGGGCGGCGTGATGGAGGAGCTCGGTCGCCGCAAGGGCGAGATGCTCGACATGGTGTCGGACGGCCGCGGCCGCACGCGCCTCGAATACCGGATTCCGGCGCGCGGCCTGATCGGCTTCCAGGGCGAATTCCTGACGCTCACGCGCGGCACGGGCCTGATGAGCCACATCTTCGATGCGTACGCGCCGGTCAGGGAAGGTTCGGTCGGCGAGCGCCGTAACGGCGTGCTGATCTCGCAGGACGACGGCGCGGCCGTCGCCTATGCGCTGTGGAAGCTACAGGATCGCGGCCGCATGTTCGTGAAGCCGGGCGACGCGCTCTACGAGGGCATGATCATCGGCATCCACAGCCGCGACAACGATCTCGTCGTGAACCCGATCAAGGGCAAGCAGCTGACCAACGTGCGCGCGTCGGGCACCGACGAGGCGGTGCGCCTCGTGCCGCCGATCCAGATGTCGCTCGAATACGCGGTCGAATTCATCGACGACGACGAGCTCGTCGAAGTGACGCCGCAGTCGATTCGCCTGCGCAAGCGTCACCTGAAGGAGCACGAGCGCCGCCGCGCGAGCCGCGAGGCCGAGGCCGGCTGAGCGTTCGGCGGGCGGCCCGCCCGCGCGCGTTTCGCACGGCATTCGCCGTGCATCGGAAGGCCGCCTTCGGGCGGCTTTTTCGTATCCGCGCGAAGGGGCGGGCGCGCCGTTTGTAAAACAGTGTTGCGCGGTGCCGGCGGAATCGCCGCGACCGGCGCGAAAGCCCGTCTGGACGGGCTTTCAGGGCGCTATCGCCGCGTTCGCCGCAGGTTTTTTTGTGCTATGCTGCGCGCACGCAAGTTTTAGGTCCTTCCAAGCAAGACTTGATTCGCGCAATCCGCTAAACGGTCAGGCCGTGTCGCGGAAGGTTGAGTAACCCGCTATTTCTCGAGAAGCTCGAAGAAAGGTGAGCGTCAAATGTCAGATGTAATGAAGCAGTTCCAGCTGAACTCGTATTTGTTCGGCGGCAATGCTTCGTATGTTGAAGAACTGTACGAAGCCTATTTGGATAACCCGGCGTCGGTGCCGGATAACTGGCGCGAATATTTCGACGCGCTGCAGAACGTCCCCGCAACCGACGGTTCGAACGCGAACGACGTGGCTCACAACCCGATCGTCGAGTCGTTCGCCCAGCGCGCGAAAGCCAACGCTTTCATTCCGCGCGAAAGCGGTGCCAATCTCGCCACCGCCCGCAAGCAAGTCCACGTTCAGTCTCTCATCAGCGCGTATCGCTTCCTCGGCTCGCAATGGGCCAACCTCGATCCCCTGAAGCGCCGCGAACGCCCCGCGATTCCCGAGCTGGAACCCGCGTTCTACGATTTCTCCGAAGCCGACCTCGACCAGACGTTCAGCGCGAGCAACCTGTATTTCGGGTTCGAGCAGGCGTCGCTGCGCGACATCGTCAAGGGGCTGCGCGACACGTACTGCGGCACGATCGGCGCCGAGTACATGTACATCAGCGATCCCGAGCAGAAGCGCTGGTGGCAGGAGCGCCTCGAGTCGACCCGCGCGACGCCGAACTTCTCGGCTGACGAGAAGAAGCACATCCTGAACCGCCTGACGGCCGGCGAAGGCCTCGAACGCTACCTGCACACGAAGTACGTCGGCCAGAAGCGCTTCTCGCTCGAAGGCGGCGAGAGCTTCATCGCGGCGATGGACGAAGTCGTCCAGCACGCGGGCTCGAAGGGCGTGCAGGAAATCGTCATCGGCATGGCGCACCGCGGCCGGCTGAACGTGCTCGTGAACACGCTCGGCAAGATGCCGGCGGATCTCTTCGCCGAATTCGAAGGCAAGCACGTCGACGACCTGCCGGCAGGCGACGTGAAGTACCACAAGGGCTTCTCGTCGGACATCGCGACGCAAGGCGGCCCGGTGCATCTGTCGCTCGCGTTCAACCCGTCGCACCTCGAAATCGTGAACCCGGTGGTCGAAGGTTCCGCGAAGGCGCGGATGGATCGCCGCGGCGACGCCGACGGCCTGCAAGTGCTGCCCGTGCAGATTCACGGCGACGCGGCGTTCGCCGGCCAGGGCGTCGTGATGGAAACGCTGAACCTCGCGCAGACGCGCGGCTACGGCACGCACGGCACGCTGCACATCGTCATCAACAACCAGATCGGCTTCACGACGTCGGACCCGCGCGACGCGCGCTCGACGCTGTACTGCACGGACGTCGTCAAGATGATCGAGGCGCCGGTGTTGCACGTGAACGGCGACGATCCGGAAGCGGTCGTCCTCGCGACGCAGATCGCGATCGACTACCGGATGCAGTTCCACAAGGATGTCGTGATCGACATCGTCTGCTTCCGCAAGCTCGGCCACAACGAGCAGGACACGCCGGCCGTCACGCAGCCGCTGATGTACAAGAAGATCGCGCAGCACCCGGGCACCCGCGCGCTGTACGCGGAGAAGCTCGTGCAGCAGGGCGTGATCACGGCCGAAGAAGGCGACGGCTTCGTGAAGGCGTACCGCAAGGCGATGGACGACGGCCATCACACGGTCGATCCGGTGCTGTCGAACTACAAGAGCAAGTACGCGGTCGACTGGATGCCGTTCCTGAACCGCAAGTGGACGGACGCGGCCGACACCGCGGTGCCGCTCGCCGAGTTGAAGCGCCTCGGCGAACGCATCACGACGGTGCCGGAAAACTTCAAGGTTCACCCGCTCGTCGAGCGCGTGATCAACGATCGCCGCAACATGGCGCGCGGCGATCAGCCGCTCGACTGGGGCATGGGCGAGCATCTCGCGTACGCGTCGCTCGTCGCGTCGGGCTACGCCGTTCGCCTGACGGGCCAGGACTCGGGCCGCGGTACGTTCACGCACCGTCACGCGGTGCTGCACGACCAGAACCGCGAGCGCTGGAACGACGGCACGTACGTGCCGCTGCAGAACATCTCGGAAGGCCAGGCGAAGTTCAACGTGATCGACTCGGTGCTGTCCGAAGAGGCGGTGCTCGGCTTCGAATACGGCTACTCGACCGCCGAGCCGAATACGCTCGTGCTGTGGGAAGCGCAGTTCGGCGATTTCGCGAACGGCGCGCAGGTCGTGATCGACCAGTTCATCTCGTCGGGCGAAGTGAAGTGGGGCCGCGTGTCGGGTCTCACGATGCTGCTGCCGCACGGCTATGAAGGCCAGGGGCCGGAGCACTCGTCGGCGCGCATCGAACGCTATCTGCAGCTGTGCGCGGAGCACAACATGCAGGTCGTCCAGCCGACGACGCCCGCGCAGATCTTCCACCTGCTGCGCCGCCAGATGATCCGCCTGTTCCGCAAGCCGCTCATCGTCGCGACGCCGAAGTCGCTGCTGCGCCACAAGGAAGCGGTGTCGGACCTGTCGGAGCTCGCGAAGGGTTCGTTCCAGCCGGTGCTGGGCGAAGTCGACGGCGGCATCGACGCGAAGAAGGTCAAGCGCGTGGTCGCGTGCTCGGGCCGCGTGTATTACGACCTCGTCGCGCATCGCCGCGAAGCGAAGGCGAACGACGTCGCGATCATCCGGATCGAGCAGCTGTATCCGTTCGCGCACAAGCAGTTCGAAGCGGAAATGAAGAAGTACGAGAACGCGACGGAAGTGGTCTGGGTGCAGGACGAGCCGCAAAATCAGGGGCCGTGGTTCTACGTCGAACACCACCTGAAGGAAGGCATGAAGGAAGGGCAGAAGCTCGCGTACAGCGGCCGCCCGGCTTCCGCCTCGCCGGCTGTCGGCTATTACGCGAAGCACTACGAGCAGCAGAAGGCCCTCGTCGAAGGCGCATTCGGCCGCTTGAAGAGCGCATCGATCGCGAAATAAAGAGGCGTAGCGAAGCGGGAAGGCGCGATGCGCTTTCCCGCGCGCTTTCGACCGCAGGCGCCGCGCGCCGCGACACTCGACAGCGCTCGCAGACGCCTCGTCGTTACCCAGATTAAGCATCCAGGAAATTCACATGGCTATCGTAGAAGTCAAAGTCCCCCAGCTCTCCGAATCGGTTTCGGAAGCGACCATGCTGCAGTGGAAGAAGAAGCCCGGCGAGGCCGTCGCGCAAGACGAAATCCTGATCGAGCTCGAAACCGACAAGGTCGTCCTCGAAGTGCCGGCGCCCGCCGCGGGCGTGCTCGCGCAAGTGCTGCAGAACGACGGCGACACGGTTGTCGCCGACCAGGTGATCGCGACGATCGACACCGAAGCGAAGGCAGGTGCCGCCGAAGCGGCGGCAGGTGCAGCCGAAGTCAAGCCGGCGGCGGCGCCCGCCGCAGCCGCACCGGCGCCGGCCGCGCAGCCGGCCGCCGCGACGGCGTCGAGCTCGGCGGCGGCATCGCCGGCCGCGTCGAAGCTGCTGGCCGAGAAGGGCCTGTCGGCCGGCGACGTCGCAGGTTCGGGCCGCGACGGCCGCATCACGAAGGGCGACGCGCTGGCCGCAGGCGCGCCGAAGGCCGCACCGGCTGCCGCACCGGCGAAGACCGCCGCCGCGAAGCCGTCGCTGCCGGAAGTGAAGGTGCCGGCGTCGGCGACGACGTGGCTCAACGACCGTCCGGAGCAGCGCGTGCCGATGTCGCGCCTGCGCGCACGCATCGCCGAGCGTCTGCTCGAGTCGCAGCAGACCAACGCGATCCTGACGACGTTCAACGAAGTGAACATGCAGCCCGTCATGGATCTGCGCGCGAAGTACAAGGACAAGTTCGAGAAGGAGCACGGCGTGAAGCTCGGCTTCATGTCGTTCTTCGTGAAGGCCGCCGTGCACGCGCTGAAGAAGTTCCCGCTCGTGAACGCGTCGATCGACGGCAACGACATCGTCTATCACGGCTACTTCGACATCGGCATCGCCGTCGGCTCGCCGCGCGGCCTCGTGGTGCCGATCCTGCGCAACGCGGATCAACTGAGCCTCGCCGACATCGAGAAGAAGATCGCCGAATTCGGCCAGAAGGCGAAGGACGGCAAGCTGTCGATCGAGGAAATGACGGGCGGTACGTTCTCGATCTCGAACGGCGGCGTGTTCGGCTCGATGCTGTCGACCCCGATCATCAACCCGCCGCAGTCGGCCATCCTCGGCGTGCACGCGACGAAGGAGCGCCCTGTCGTCGAAAACGGCCAGATCGTGATCCGTCCGATCAACTACCTGGCGCTGTCGTACGACCACCGGATCATCGACGGCCGCGAAGCGGTGCTGTCGCTCGTCGCGATGAAGGACGCGCTCGAAGATCCGGCGCGCTTGCTGCTCGACCTGTAAGCACGCTTTTCACACCGTATCGAACCGCTTCGGCGGGCCGCGCGGGCGCCCATTGCGAGGCGCCTGCTCGGCTTGCCGGAGCCAAACCAAAGGATTGTCATGTCGAAGGAATTTGACGTCGTCGTGATCGGCGCGGGCCCGGGCGGCTACATCGCCGCGATCCGCGCCGCGCAACTGGGCAAGACCGTTGCCTGTATCGAGAAATGGAAGAACCCGGCCGGCACGCTGAAGCTGGGCGGCACGTGCCTGAACGTCGGCTGCATCCCGTCGAAGGCGCTCCTCGCTTCGTCGGAGGAGTTCGAGAACGCGCAGCACCACCTCGCCGACCACGGCATCAGCGTCGACGGCGTGAAGATCGACGTCGCGAAGATGCTCGTGCGCAAGGACGCGATCGTCGAGAAGATGACGGGCGGGATCGAGTTCCTGTTCAAGAAGAACAAGATCACGTGGCTCAAGGGCCACGGCAAGTTCACCGGCAAGACCGATGCCGGCGTGCAGATCGAAGTGAGCGGCGAGGGCGAAACCGAAGTCGTCACCGCGAAGAACGTGATCATCGCGACGGGCTCGAAGGCGCGTCACCTGCCGAACGTGCCCGTCGACAACACGATCGTCGCGGACAACGAAGGCGCGCTGACGTTCGACACGGTGCCGAAGAAGCTCGCCGTGATCGGCGCGGGCGTGATCGGCCTCGAGCTCGGCTCGGTGTGGCGCCGCCTCGGCGCCGAAGTGACGGTGCTCGAGGCGCTGCCGGCGTTCCTCGGCGCGGCCGACGAAGCGCTCGCGAAGGAAGCGGCGAAGCTGTTCAAGAAGCAGGGCCTCGACATCAACCTCGGCGTGACGATCGGCGAAGTGAAGACGAGCGCGAACGGCGTGTCGATCGCGTACACGGACAAGGACGGCAACGCGCAGACGCTCGACGCCGACCGCCTGATCGTGTCGGTGGGCCGCGTGCCGAACACCGACGACCTCGGCCTCGAGTCGATCGGCCTGAAGGCGAACGAGCGCGGCTTCATCGACGTCGACGACCACTGCCGCACCGCGGTGCCGAACGTCTACGCGATCGGCGACGTCGTGCGCGGCCCGATGCTCGCGCACAAGGCGGAAGACGAAGGCGTGCTCGTCGCGGAAGTGATCGACGGCCAGAAGCCGCACATCGACTACAACTGCATTCCGTGGGTGATCTACACGCACCCGGAAATCGCGTGGGTCGGCAAGACGGAGCAGCAACTGAAGGCCGAAGGCCGCGAGATCAAGTCGGGCAAGTTCCCGTTCTCGATCAACGGCCGCGCGCTCGGCATGAACGCGCCGGACGGCTTCGTGAAGATGATCGCGGATGCGAAGACCGACGAGCTGCTCGGCGTGCACGTGATCGCCGCGAACGCGTCGGACCTGATCGCGGAAGCCGTGGTGGCGATGGAGTTCAAGGCGGCGTCGGAAGACATCGCCCGCATTTGCCACCCGCATCCGTCGATGTCCGAAGTGATGCGCGAAGCGGCGCTCGCCGTCGACAAGCGCTCGCTCAACAGCTAAGCGCGAAAACGCAGCACCGCGCGCCGGCCGTCGCGGCCGGCGTCGCTGTCTCTCGGCGAAGGCGGGCGGGATTTCCCGCTCGCCTTCATTTTTGCCGGTTTGCATGATGAACGTCACCGAATACTACGAGCACGAGCTGAAGACGCGCGGCTATCAGTCCGATGCCGCGCAGCGCGCCGCGGTCGAACGCCTGCAGCGCTGCTACGCCGAATGGGTCGCCTACAAGGCGCGTCGCTCGAATGCGTTCAAGAAACTCGTCATACGCCCGGATTTGCCGCGCGGCGTCTACATGTGGGGCGGCGTCGGGCGCGGCAAGAGCTTCCTGATGGACAGCTTCTATGCGATCGTGCCGGTGCAGCGCAAGACGCGGCTGCATTTCCACGAGTTCATGCGCGAGGTGCATCGCGAGCTCGAAGAGCTGAAAGGGCAGGCCGATCCGCTCGACGAGCTCGCGCGCCGGATCGCGAAGCGCTACCGGCTCATCTGCTTCGACGAATTTCACGTGTCCGACATCGCCGACGCGATGATCCTGTACCGGCTGCTCGACCGGCTGTTTTCGAACGGCGTGCAGTTCGTGATGACGTCCAATTACGACCCGGACGATCTGTACCCCGACGGCCTGCATCGCGACCGGATGCTGCCCGCGATCGCGCTTCTGAAGGACAGGCTCGACGTGCTGAACGTCGACGGGGGCGTCGACTATCGGCAGCGCACGCTCACGCAGGTGCGGATGTATCACACGCCGCTCGGCGCGGACGCCGATCGCGCGCTGCGCCATGCGTTCGGCCAGCTCGCCGCGGTGCCGGACGAGAGCCCGATCCTGCACATCGAGAAGCGCGAGATCAAGGCGCTGCGCCGCGCGGACGGCGTCGTCTGGTTCGATTTCGCGACGCTCTGCGGCGGCCCGCGCTCGCAAAACGATTATCTCGAGCTCGCGAGCCGCTTTCACGCGATCGTGCTGTCGGAAGTGCCGCAGATGTCGCCGCGGATGGCGTCCGAAGCGCGCCGCTTCACGTGGCTCATCGACGTGCTGTACGACCACAAGGTGAAGCTGCTGATGTCGGCCGCGGTGGCCGCGGAAGATCTGTACATCGAAGGACCGATGGCGAACGAATTCAGCCGCACGGTCTCGCGGATCGTCGAGATGCAGTCGAAGGAGTATCTCGAGGCGCCGCGCCGCCTGATCGATACGTCGCTCACCTGATCCGAACCGCCGGGGCGGCGGGCGCGCATCGCGCCTCGCGCGCCCCGAATGACCCGACCCGAATTCGAAAAGCGCGTCAGACGGTTAACTTCGGTTAATTCGGTATTAACTATTCTTAAATCGGCGCGCGCCGTGTTTCCAACGCCGGCTCGTCTCGATATCGTTGCGCCATGTTCTTCATGAACGGAGAAACACATGACGCCGTATCGCGATATAACCGATGAGGAGTGGCAGCGCGTCGCTCCCTTGCTGCCCGAGCTGCGCCCGCGCAAGGAGATGCGCGGCAGACCGCTCGCGGATACGCGCGCGGTGCTCAACGGCGTGCTGTGGGTGATCTACAGCGGCGCGAACTGGTCGGCGATGCCGCGCCGTTTTCCCGCGTATCAGACGTGTCATCGCCGCTTCAAGGCGTGGCACGAATCGGGTGCGTTGAAGCGCGTGCTCGTCGAATTGTTCGGCGCGGAGAGCGAGGATCTGTGCGAGCTGATGACGATGCGCATGCGCACGCATGCGCGCTCGAAAGCGGCTCACGCGCGCAGCGTCGCAGCGTCGACGACATCGACCGCGCCGCGTCTCGATTGCACGCTCGAGCACGTTGTCTGACGCGTCGCGGGCGGCATGCCGCGCGCATGAAAAAACCGGCCTGGCGCAAACGCACAGGCCGGTTTTGTTTTCGTCGCTCGGCGCTCGCTCGCGAGACCCGGCGCGCGAGCGGCAATGTCGGCGCGACGAGGCCGACGTGCGAGGCGCGTTACTGCGCGCGCATCCAGGTCTGCGAGCGGCCGAGCAGCGACACGCCGATGTAGCCGCGCACGACGAGCTTCTGGCCGCCTTCCTCGAGCGTCATCTTGCACTTGTAGACCTTGCCGTTTTCCGGGTCGAGGATGTTGCCGCCGTCCCAGCCTTCGCCTTCCTTCTTCATCGCCTTGATGATCGTCATGCCCTTGATCAGCTGATCCTTGCGCTCGTCGGAGCACGCGGTGCAGCGGCGATCCGGCGTGTCGTTCTCGCCGAGGCCCTTGACGACCTTGCCCGACAGCTCGCCGCTCGCGTCTTCGCTGATCTGCACGAGCGCCTTCGGCTTGCCCGTGTGGTCGTCGATCGTCTGCCACGTGCCGATGGGGCTGTTCGCTTGAGCGAGTGCGCTCGCGGCGCATGCGAGCAGCGCGCCTGCCACGGTGAACGAGCGCAGTGAACGAGTCATTTGAAACATGTCTTCCTCCTTGGATCGCACGATGTCGTTTTCGTCGGCTCGCGGGCCGTTTGCGTCGAACGGCGTTGCATGCGAGCTGTGCGCAGAATACGTGAATCTGCGCATCGCGTTTGATACAAGTGCTTCTAATCGAAGCACCGATGCGAAATGAAAAACTGAAAACGCGCGCGGCCCGCCGGATCTCGACGGGCCGCGTGAGCGCAGCGGGAAGGGCGCGAGCGCGTCAGTAGAGCTGATACGAGAACGATGCGTTCACGCGCGGGCTGCGCGACGCGCTTTCGATCGGCGCATCGCCGACGGGTTTCGCGATCGACACGTCAAGATTGTAGAAGCGGCTGTCGGTCAATCGCACGCCGAGCGCGACCGACGACAGGCGGTGCGGCACCGGCGTGCCCGAATGCAGATACACGCGCGCCATGTCGTACGCGACGTATGGCGTGATGCTCTTCAGGTACGTGAAGCCCGGCGCGAATGCGCGATTGAGCTCGAGCGACGCGCCCCATCCCGAATCGCCCGACGTCTCGCCCGGTTGATAGCCGAGCGCGAAGCGCTGCGCGCCGAACGAGATCTGCTCGGTGGTCGGCAGCGAATCCGGGCTGTACTGGCCGGTGAGCTGCACGGTCGAGCCGATCTTGAACGGCCACTCGTTCGTCTGCACGAAGGTCGCGCCGGTGCGCACGAACGTCGTCGACGCGGGATTCGTCGCGACGACGCCCGGGATGTTCGTGATGCCCGATTTCGACGCGCCGAGAATGTCGAACGCCTTCGCGACATTGAAGCTCAGCTTCTGCACTTGTTTCGGCTGCACGCTCGTGTAGTCGAGCTGCATTTGCAGCACGCGCACCTGCGAGCGCGTGCCGATCATCGCGCCGGTGATCTGGTTCTGGTAGCGATCCTCGCTGTGCGACGCATAGCCCGACACCGTGCCGAGCAGACTGCGCTGATTGCTCAGCATCAGCGGATACGATGCGGACAGGCCGAGCTTGTCGTTGATCACGGTGCGCTGGACGTTCGGCAGCACGGTCTGGTCGACGGACGGATTGCCGCGGTAGTGGCTCGCGTCGAGGCGCGTGACGAGGCCGTTGCTGCCGATCGGCACGGCGCCGCTAAACGACACGTACGTCTGGTTGTTCGGCCCCTTCGGGAACAGCGCGGAGATGCTCATCTGCTCGCCGAGCGACGTGAGGCCGTTCTCGGTCATCGTGAAGAGCCCCTGCAGACCAGGGTTGTTCGTATTGAGCCCCGCGCTCACGTTGAACGGCTTGCGATCGACGTTCAGCTCGAGCGTCGTCGCGCCGTCGGTGTTCTGCGGCGGCGGCACGTTCGCCTTGACGGCCACGCCGGGCAGCAGGCCGAACGTGTTCACGTAGCGCTCGAACGTCGCGCGGCGCAGCGGCCGATCATCCATGATGTGCGCGGCGATCGCGCGCACCTTCGGTTCCATCGCGCCGGGCCGGCCGGTGATCTTCACGTTCGCGACGTAGCCTTCGACCACCGTCACGCGCACGGCGCCGCCTTCGAACGTCTGCGCGGGGATGAACGCGAACGAGAGGGCGTAGCCGCGCTCCTGATACAGCTTCGTCACGCCGTTCGCCGTCTCGATCAACTGGCCGATCGTGATGTCCTTGCCGACGAGCGGCGTGAAGCGCTGCGAGATCTCTTCGAACGGAATCGACTTGACGCCTTCGACCTGGAACGAGGTCGGCGTCAGATGCCGCGCGAGCAGCGCCTGCACCTGGACTTCCTGCGGCGCGACCTGCACGGTCACGCTCGGCCGCTGAGGAGTGTTGATCTGTGGCAGCGCTTCGAGCGGGTTGCCGCCCGAGCGGCTCTGCGCATGCGCGGCACCGGCGGCCGCGACGAGCGCGAGCAAGAGCATCCAAGATTCGTGTCTGGATTTCATTGTGATTCCTCGTGGGCCTCTTTGTGCTTGTGATCTTCTAATGTCGATGCGCGGCGTTTGGCGCGCCGCGCATCGTGGTCTTCCGTTGTTCTAATCCGACTGCCACCGCGCCGCGCACTCCTTGCCGGAAGGAGCGCGCGGTACTTCGCATCACTTACCAAAGCTGCCCAGCGTGCCGAGCGCGCCCGTCACGGGAGCGAGGAGCCCCGTCGTCGAGCCGCTCGCCGTCGACGACGACGTGGCGCCGGACAACGTGCCCGTGACAGTATTCAGCAAACTGGTAACGGGCGCGAGCGGGTTTGTACTAGCACCCGTGCCGCCGCTCGCGAGGCTCGTGATCGGCGCAAGCGGGTTGCTCGCGCCGCCCGACGTCGTGCCGCCGCCGAGCGCGCCGGTCGGCAGCGCGCCGCCGCCGAGGCTCGACAGCAGGCCGTTCAGCGGGCTGCCGAGCGTCGAGCCCGAGCTCGAACCCGAGCCGCTCGCGACCGTCGCCGTCGAGCCGCCGACGAGGCTCGTGATGAGACCGGGGATCGGCGCCGCGCCGTTCGGTGCGGCCGGATTGACGAGGCCGCCCGCGTTCGTCACGGTGTTGCCGAGCGTCGACACGAGCTGGCCGACGTCGCCGACCACCGGCTGCGACGACGTGCCCGCGATCTGAGTGCCGGCCGAGCTGATCGCGCCGCCGACCTGCTGCAGCAGGCCCGACACCGGCTGGCCGACGCCCGTCGTCGTGCCCACCGTCTGCGTGACCTGGCCCGCCGTGATGACGAGCGGCGTGACCGCCGAGCTGATCGGTTGCGTGATCTGCTGGACCGGGCCCGTCGACAGCGCGTTGCCGAGCATCGTGCCGGCCGCGTTCACGCCGTTCGCCGCCGTCGCGAGCGCACCCGCGACGGGCGTCGTGACGGGCGAGAGCGGCGCGAGCGGGCCGGTGCCGAGCGCCTGCACCGTCTGGCTTGCGCCTTGCACGGTATTGCTCGCGGCGCTCACGACGTTGCCGAGGCCCGCGACCGTCGTGCCGACCGGATTCTGCGTCGAGCCGATCTGGCCGAGGCCGTTGCTGATCGCGTCGGCGGCGGCGTTGACGATGCCGCCCGTGCTGCTCACCGTCGCGCCGACGCCTTGCGTGACGCCGCTGCCGAGGCCCGGCACGCTCGTCGAGCCGACCGTGTTGCCGATATCGGTCGCGGTCTTGCCGAGCGTGTTGACGACGCCGGACGTGCCGGTCGTGGTCGTCGTCGGGTTGTTCGGGTTGGTCGGCGTCGTGTTGTTGCCGCTGCCGCCGTTGTTCGCGGACGGCGGCGCGGTGACGTCGCTGCCGCCGCACGCGGCGAGCACGCACGCGGCCGCGAGCGCGGTGAGCGGAACGCGCCAGGCCGCGACCGCGAACGACGGGACGAAACGTTTCTGGTTCATGATGTTCTCCTCGCTGTCTCTTCTCTGATGCTGGACGGGCGCCCGCCCTGTTGGGCGGACGGGCGCCTGCCTGTTACTTCTTGATGCCGCCGAGCAGGCCGCCGACGAGCGACGTAACGGGCGACAGCAGGTTGGTCGTGCCGCTCGTGCCGGTGCTCGTGCCCGTCAGCGGCGCGGTGAGGCTCGCGACCGGATTCGTCGCGGTCGACGTCGAGCTCGTCGCCGGCGCCGCCGTTGCCGCGCCGCTCAGCGCGCCCGTCGCGGTCGACACGAGGTTCGTGATCGGGGCGAGCGGGCTCGTCGACGTCGTCGCGCCGCCCGTTGCGCCCGTGAGCGCGCCGGTGACGGTCGACACGAGGCCCGTGACGGGGGCGAGCGGGTTGCTCGAGCCCGTCGTGCCGCCCGTTGCGCCCGTGAGTGCGCCGGTGACGGTCGACACGAGGCCCGTGACGGGGGCGAGCGGGTTGCTCGAGCCCGTCGTGCCGCCGGTTGCGCCCGTGAGCGCGCCCGTGACGGTCGACACGACGTTCGTGAGCGGCGCGAGCGGGGTGCCCGAAGTTGCGCCGCTCACGCCGCTCAGCGTGCCCGTCAGGCCGCCGACCGCGGCCGTGATCGGCGCGAGCGGATTCGTCGAACCGGTGCCGCCCGTCAGCAGGCCGCCGACCGACGTGATCGTGTTGCCGGTGGCCGACACGGTCTGGCCGAGGCCCGTCGTGACCGGGTTGTTGCCCGTCTTCGAGATCAGCGCGCCGGCCTGGTTCAGGCCGCCGCCGATCGTGCCGAGCAGCGTGTTGACGGGCGCGCCGAGGCCCGTCACGTTGCCGACCGTTTGCGTCGCGCCCGTGACCATCGACGTGATCGGCGTGATCGCGGAGCTGACCGTCTGCGTCAGTTGCTGGACGGGGCCCGTCGACAGCGCGGTGGTGAGCGTCGTGCCGCCCGCGGTGATCGCGTTGCCGAGCGTGCTGACGGCGCCGCCGAGCGGCGACGTGAGGGGCGACAGCGGCGCGAGCGGGCCCGTGCCGAGGCTCGTGACGAGATTGCCCGTCTGCGTGACGGCACCGCCCAACTGGCTGACCACGCCGCCCGTGCTCGCGACGGTCGTGCCGATCGGATTGGTCGACGAGCCGAGCTGGCCGATGCCGCTCGTCACGCCCGAGCCGAGCGCGCCGACCGCGCCGCCGAGGCTCTGGACGACGCCGCCGAGCGCCTGCGTCGTCTGCGGGTTCACGCCGGGCAGCGCCTGGCTGCCGACGACGGTGCCGAGGCCCGACACGGTCGAGCCGGCGCCGCTGATGATGCCGCCCGCGTTGCCGGCGACCGTGCCGAGCGCGTTGACGCTCGACGAAGTCGACGTGCCGCCCGAGGTCGAACCGCTGCCCGACGTGGAGCCGCCGCCGGAGGTCGAGCCGCCGCCGCCCGACAGGCCGCCCGTCGAGCCGGCGCCGCCGCTGCCGCCGGAACCCGAGCCGCTCGAGCCGCTCGTGCCGCCCGAACCCGAACCCGAACCCGAACCCGAACCCGAACCCGAACCCGAACCCGAACCCGAACCCGAACCCGAACCCGAACCCGAACCGTCGCCCGTCGTGGAAATCGCGTTGCCGCCGCCGGAGCCGGAGCCCGAGCCGTCGAGGCCCTTGCTGATCGTGCCGGAACCGCCGCAAGCGGAAAGGGAGAGCATGGCTGCCACGGTGGCCGCGATCAAAGTCGTCCGGAGCGTGCCATGAGAAATGGTCTGAATATTCATCATCGTCCTCGCATTGGTGTGTTGTCTGTTCATTGGTGTGCTGCCCCTGCGGACGACTTCTCTGCAACTGGCGTGCCATTTCGCTGGACGGTCTTTTCGGTGCGTGAGGAGATGGCCAGCAAACCCTTGTCGGTAAAGGATTTGAGGCGAACGGGAGGTTTCGGGTGATGAAGGGGAAGGCGCGTGCGGCGGGCGTGTTTTTATGTGTTCGTAACGTAACGCCGCGCGCTTTGCGTTACGCGTGCGGCGTAACGTGCGACAAATGCAGGGCACGATTCATCGATATTTGAATCGTCTGATTTACTAATGGATTAGATATGTAGATCTAACCTATCGTAAGTCCTTATGGGTAAGGGCTACCGATAGGCCGTAAAAATAAGCGTGCGCGCTGTCATAATGTCTGATCAAAATTGACAAAGATGTGGAACGAAAAAAAGTTCGGATATATGATGCGCCCGTGCGTAATTTGTACGACATAGTACATCAGGGAATACGAGGAGGGAGCCGCCGACATGAATGTTAACTTGTATCAAATTGTTAGAAACTCTTGAAAAAAGAGTTATAACCAAACCGCCCGAGCCGGCATTAAAGTCGGACTGGCGGGGCAAGGTCGGCCGATAGCGAAAAGCAAGGCCAGTGAAGACTCAAGGCACGAGGATCAACATGAAACAACTGATGAAGCGCTTCCTTAATGAGGACGCAGGGGTAACCGCGATCGAATACGGGTTGATCGCGGGTCTCATCGCGGTGGCCATCGCGACGACCGTCGGCACGCTCGGTACCGATCTGAGCGCGCTGTTCAGCACGATCGCCAGCAAATTGCCAGCGGCTTGACTTTCACATCCAATTGCGCGTTATCACGAATTGCGGATTGCTTCGGCAATCCGCAAACGTTGCTGGGCGGCCGGGGTTGAAATGATTCACCTCTTCAGTATTGGATTCTTTTTCGCCTGGACTGCGGCCGTTGCAATTTCCGATTGTCGCGATCGCCGTATTTCCAACGAATTGGTGCTTGTCGGTCTTGCCGTCGTTATCATTTTTACAGTCTGCCGACAAAACCCATTCAATACGACGTTGACAGGCGCATTGATCGGCGGGGTAGTCGGCCTGGTTTCGCTTTTTCCGTTTTTCGCGCTGCGCGTGATGGGTGCCGCGGACGTCAAGGTATTCGCGGTGCTCGGCGCGTGGTGCGGCCTGTCGGCGCTGCCGTGGCTGTGGATCGTCGCGAGCGTCGCGGCGGGCATTCACGCGCTCGGCCTCATGTTCCTGAGCCGCACGCCGTTCGGCTCGCTCGGCCGCAGCGGCGCGCCCGCGTTCGCGCTCGGTGCGCACCGCTCCGCGCCTTATGCGGCGTTTCTCGTCGCGCCCGCCGCCGCGTGGCTCGTCTACCTGATTCACACCGGAGGCACGCGATGAAGCGCGCGCTCGGGCGGTTCGCGTCGTTACGGCGCCAGCGCGGCGCGACCGCGGTCGAATTCGCGATCCTGTTTCCCGTCTTCTTCATGATCCTCTACGGAATCATCACGTACGGGATGATCTTCGCCGCGCAGCAGAGCCTGACGCTCGCCGCGACGGAGGGCGCGCGCGCGGCGCTCAACTACCAGGTCGCGCAAACGCCCGCGGCGGCGCTCGGCCTGCGCGCCGCGGCCGCGTGCACGGCCGCGAACAACCTGACGGGCTGGCTGTCGGGCGCGACGTGCTCGACCTCGCAGAATTTCACGTGCTCGTACGACTCGACGATGTACTGCATCCAGGTGACGGTCACGTATCCGTACGCGGCCAATCCGCTCGTGCCGACGGTCGCGCTCTTCAACGCGGTGCTGCCGACGGCGCTGACGAGCCAAGCGACGGTGCAGATCAACCCGACGAACATTATATGAACGCGATCGACTAGGCCGGGCCGCCGCGCCGCGCCGCGCGCCGGCGGCCTTCTCCAACGACTTCTCTTGCGCTGCACTGATAACAACCATGGCCAATCACTTGACCAAGATCGTCGCGGGGCTGCTGATCGGGATCGCGATCCTGCTCGGCATTTACGCGTGGCTGCTCGGGCGCAAGCCCGCGCCCGCCGCGCCGGTTGCCGCGCCCGCCGTTGCCACGGCGATGGTGCCCGTCGTCGTCGCGAAGCGCGCGCTGCCGGCCGGGCAGCCGATTCCCGCCGATGCGCTGAAGGTGCAGCAGACGCCGACGCCGATCGCGGGCGCATTCCCGAATCCGATGCTCGTCACGGGCCGCATCCCCGCGAGCGACATCGTCGCGCAGGCGCCCGTGCTCGAGAGCGAGCTGATGTCGGGGCTCGCCGACCAGATCGCGCCGGGCGAGCGCGCGATCGCGATCAAGGTCGACGACACGAACGCGGTCGGCAATCGGCTGCGGCCCGGCAACTTCGTCGACGTGTTCGTGAATCTGAAGCGCGAAGCCGGCTTCGGCTCGAACGGCTCCGAGATCACGCGATCGCAGGCGCGGCTGCTGCTGTCGCGGGTGCGCGTGCTGTCGTTCGGCGATGCGACGACCGATCGCGACGGCTCGCCGGGCCCGACGGGCGCGGGCGCGCGCACCGCGGTGCTCGCCGTGCCGACCGCGCAGGTCGACGCGCTCACGCTCGCCGAAGCGAGCGGCCGGCTCGTGCTCGCGCTGCGCAGCCCGCGCGACGAGGACGTCGCCGCGCAGACGGTCGCGATGCGCGCATCGAGCGCGGGTGGGCCTTCGAATCAGGCGGCGGGCGGGCTCGTGCTGGGCGAGCTGTCGGGCAGCGGCGGCGTGCCGGCGCAGACGCCGCGCGCGGCGCCCGCGCGGGTGGCCACGGCGGCGGCCGCGCCGCGCGCGGGCGGCAGCATCGAAGTGATTCGGGGTGGGCGGGCCGAGACGGTCGCCTATTGATCGACGAGTGGATTCGAACAGTGACGGCAGGGAGAGGGCCGGCTCGCGCCGGTCTCCGACACGATGAAAAATAAACTGATTGCATGGGCGATGGCGTTCGGCGTGTTGCTGTCGTTCGCCGCGCGGGCGGCGCAGATGGGGACGATCGAGCTCGCGACGGGCGCGCAGCGGCAGATTGCCGTCGGGCGCGGCGTGCAGCGGGTCGCGGTGGGCGATCCGAACGTCGCGGACGTGCTCGTCGTCAAGGGCGGGCGCGGCGGCGTGCTGCTCGTCGCGAAGGCGGCCGGCTCGACGAGCCTGATGGTGTGGGAGCGCGGCCGCGACGAGCCGGCCGTGTACACGGTCGACGTCGTGAGCGGCGCCGCGCGCGAGCTCCTCGATTCCGGCTCGCCGAGCGTGAAGGCGTACAACGGCACGGCGGTCGTGTCCGGCTCGGCCGCGACGCTCGACGCGCATGCGCGCGCGCTCGCGCTCGGCAAGGGGATGGCCGGCAAGGACGGCGGCGTCGTCGACGCGTCGACGGTCGGCGGCAAGAGCGTGGTGCAGGTCGACGTGCGCGTCGTCGAGTTCAGCCGCTCGGTGCTCAAGCAGGCGGGCCTGAACCTCTTCAAGCAGAACAACGGCTTCACGTTCGGCTCGTTCGCGCCGTCCGGCCTCGCGTCGGTGACGGGCGGCGGGACGTCGTCGATGTCGGTGTCGGCGAACATCCCGATCGCCTCCGCGTTCAATCTCATCGTCGGCTCGGCGACGCGCGGCCTCTTCGCCGACCTGTCGATCCTCGAGGCGAACAACCTCGCGCGCGTGCTCGCGCAGCCGACGCTCGTCGCGCTGTCCGGGCAGAGCGCGAGCTTTCTCGCGGGCGGCGAGATTCCGGTGCCGGTGCCGCAGGGGCTCGGCACGACGTCGATCGACTGGAAGCCTTACGGCGTCGGCCTCACGCTGACGCCGACCGTGCTGAGCCCGCGCCGGATCGCGCTCAAGGTCGCGCCGGAGTCGAGCCAGCTCGACTTCGTGCATTCGATCACGCTCAACGGAATCACGGTGCCCGCGCTCACGACGCGCCGCGCGGACACGACGGTCGAGCTCGGCGACGGCGAGAGCTTCGTGATCGGCGGGCTGATCGATCGCGAAACGACGTCGAACGTCAACAAGGTGCCGTTCCTCGGCGACCTGCCGATCATCGGCACGTTCTTCAAGAATTTGAGCTATCAGCAGAACGACAAGGAACTCGTGATCATCGTGACGCCGCATCTCGTCGCGCCGATCGCGAAGAACGCGTCGCTGCCCGCGACGCCCGGCGAGCTGTCCGAGCAGCGCGACGGTCCCGTGTGGCGGTCGTATCTCGGCGGCGTGCTGTCGCCGGACGCGGGGCCGGGATTCTCGAAATGAGTGCGCGACGTCACGACAGCGCGAGCGCCGCCACGCGGCGCGCAACCGGGATGCTTCATCATGAACGCGAGAACACTATCTTTGGCTGAGCCCGCCGTCACCGACTACTTCGTCTGTGCGTCGCTCGAGGGCGAGCATGTGCGCTGGCTCGCGCAGACGCTCGTTTCGGCGGGCGCGGTGGAGGCCGCGCCGCTCGAGCCGGCGGCGCTCGCTCAGCGGATCGCCGGGCTCAATCCGGTGCTCGTCTTCGTCGATTTCTCGGGCGGCCACGCGCAGGCGGCGAGCGCCGTGGCGGCGGCCGTGCGCCTGTCGCATCCGGGGCTGCCGATCGTCGCGCTCGGCTCGCTCGGCGAGCCGGAAAGCGCGCTCGCCGCGCTGCGCGCGGGCGTGCGCGACTTCATCGATTTTTCCGCGCCCGCCGAGGATGCGCTTCGGATCACGCGCGGGCTGCTCGACCACGTCGGCGACCAGCCGAGCCGCCACGGCCGGCTGATCGCGCTCCTCGGCGCGCGCGCCGGGATGGGCGCGAGCACGCTCGCCGCGAACCTGTCGGTGCTGTTGCAGCGGCGCTCGGCCGCGCAAGGGCGGCAGACGGCGCTCATCGATCTCGGGCTGCCGGCGGGCGACGGCGCGCTGTTCCTCAACACGCGCTGCGAATTCGATTTCGTCGAGGCGGTGCGCAACCTGCGCCGCTTCGACCGGACCTTCGTCAACACGGCGCTCGCGCGCCACGCGAGCGGCGTCGCGCTGACGTCGCTGCCGCCGAACCTCGCCGGGCTGCGCGACGTGTCGTACGCGTCGTGCGTCGGGCTCCTGAACCGCCTACGTGCGTTCTTCGACTACCAGATCGTCGACTTGGGCGGCTTCTCGAACCGCGATTTCGTCGTGCAGACCGCGAACGCGGCCGACGAATCGTGGCTCGTGTGCGACCAGGGCGTCGCTTCCATCGTGTCGGCCGTCGAGCTGCTCGAGTCGCTGCGCGACGCGGGCGTCGATACCGACAGTGTGCGTCTCGTCGTCAACCAATACGATCCGGCGCTCGGCCTCGCGCCCGCGCAGATCGCCGAGCGCCTCGGCCTCGCGCTCGCCGCGACGTTGCCGTCGCGGCGCGTGCCGGTCGGGCATGCGGCCAATCAGGGCAAGCTGATTGTCGACGTTGCCGAGCGCGATCCGTACGTGCGCGCGCTCGAGCCGCTCGTCGAGTGCGCGACGGGCGGCTCGGGGGCCGCCGCATCGCGTCCGGCGAGCGGTCTTTCCGCGCTCAGGCGCTTCATTCAACCCACCTCCAAGCGGTCGTAAGAGATGGCACACGACATTCAATTTGCCGACGGGGCGACGCCGTTCTCGCAAACGCAGCAGTTCCACGACATCAAGAACGCCGCGCACGAACATCTGCTGACGCGCATCGAGGAGCTGGGCGCGGAGTTCGGGCGCTGGTCGCGGCAGGCGATCAACCAGTTCGTCGATCTCGAGATCGACAGCTTCGTGAGGCTGCGCCGCATTCCGCTCAACGAAAACGAAGTGCGCGCGGTCGCGCAGGCGCTGACGAAGGAGCTCGCGGGCTTCGGCCCGATCGAGGACCTGCTCGCCGATCCGCACGTCGAGGACATCCTGATCAACGGCTACAGCGACGTGTACGTGTCGAAGCACGGGATACTGGCGAAGCTGCCCGTGCGCTTCACCGACAACGCGCACCTGCTGCGGATCGTGCGGCGCATCCTCGCGCCGATCGGCCGGCGGCTCGACGAGTCGAATCCGATGGTCGACGCGCGGCTGCCCGACGGCGGGCGCGTGAACGTCGTGATCGAGCCGCTGTCGATCGACGGCCCCGTCGTGTCGATCCGCAAGTTCCGCAAGGACCCGCTGAAGCCCGCCGATCTGCTCGCGAACGGCACGTTCAACGACGAAATCGGCACGCTGCTCGAGGCCGCGGTCGCGGCGCGCTGCAACATCCTCGTGTCGGGCGGCACGAGCTCGGGCAAGACCTCGCTCCTGAACGCGCTCGCGTTCCACATCCCCGAGGCCGAGCGCGTCGTGACGATCGAGGACACGGCCGAGCTGTCGCTCAACCACCCGCACGTCGTGCGGCTCGAGAGCCGGCCGGGCGGTTTCGACGGCACGGGCGTCGTGACGATCCGCGACCTGCTGCGCAACACGCTGCGAATGCGGCCCGACCGGATCATCGTCGGCGAAGTGCGCGGCGGCGAGGTGCTCGAGATGATGCAGGCGATGAACACGGGCCACGACGGCTCGATGGGCACGATCCACGCGAGCTCGCCGCGCGAATGCCTGTACCGCCTCGAGATGCTCGCCGGCTTCGCGGGCTTTCAGGGCACCGAATCGAGCCTGCGCCGGCAGATCGCGAACGCGGTCGACTTCATCGTGCAGATCGGGCGGCTGTCGAACGGGCGGCGGCGCATCCTGTCGGTGACCGAAGTGACGGGGCTGTCCGACAACATCATCGCGACGCAGGAGCTCTATCGCTACGAGCCGCGCGTGAACGCGGACGGCGACGAGACCGACGCGTGGGAGTCGCTCGGCATCCATCCGCATTCGCCGAAGCTCGCGCGCTTCAGGCAGGCGCTCGCGGGCGGCGGCTTCGGCGGCGAGCCGTTCGGCCGCGGCGGGGGCTTCAATGTCTAGCGCGGCGCTTTGGGCGCTCGCGCTCGCGCTGCTGTGCGCGGCCGGGGCGCTCGCGCTGTGGCGGCGCGGCGAGGCGACCAAGGAGCGCGCGCACGCGGCGCGCTACATCGACAGCCGGCTCGAGCCCGGCGCGCGCCCGGGCGCGCCGCCGAAGGCGCCGCTCGCGGGCGAGCCCAAGCGCGCGGCCGCGGCGGGCGACGCGCCGGGCGCGAAGCCCGCCGAGGGCCTCACGCGGTGGCGCGAGCGCGTGGCGCACGCATGGCTCAACGTGTCGAACCGCGCGGGCGTGCCCGAGATCCGCACGCCGCTCGTCGCACTCGTCGCGGCGACGGGCGTCGCGGCGCTGTGGATGGGCCTGCGCGCCGGCTGGCTCGCGGCCGTCGCGGTGCTCGTGGCCGGCGCGACGCTCGTGCTGTTCTGGCTCGTGTCGCGGATACAGAAGCGGCGCATGCAGATCGTCCGGCAACTGCCGTCGTTCCTCGACGGCATCGTGCGGCTCGTCACGCTCGGCAACAGCGTGCCCGCCGCGTTCCAGGCGACGCTGCAGACGACCGAGGCGCCGCTGCGCGGCTGCCTCGACCACGTGTCGCGGATGCTGCGCTCGGGCGTCGAGATCGATCGCGCGATGGTCCACATCGCGGCGCTCTACCGGATCAAGGAATTCGAGCTCGTCGGCTCGGTGCTGCGGCTGTCGGTCAAGTACGGCGGCCGCGCGGACGTGATGCTCGACCGGATGGCCGTTTTCATGCGCGACCTCGAGCAGGCGGAGCGGGAGCTGATCGCGATGTCGGCGGAGACGCGGCTGTCCGCGTGGGTGCTCGGCCTGCTGCCGATCGGCCTCGGCAGCTTCGTGATCGCGACCAACCCGAAATATTTCAGCACGATGTGGCTCGATCCGTCAGGCCGGCAGCTCGTGTATCTCGCGTTCATGTTGCAGATCGCCGGCGGCTACTGGCTGTACCGGCTGGCCCGATTGAGGTGACGACGATGGACCCCAGCCGTCTCGGCGCAATCGCGCTCGTTCTCGGCGCGCTCGGCGTGCTGCTGCTTGCCGTGCTCGCGATCATGCGGATCGTGCTCGCGCAGCGCTCCGATCGCGCGCTCGCCGACGCGCTCGGCCAGCGCGCGGCCGCGCTGGAGGCGGCCGTCGCGCGCACGACGGCGCGCGCCGCGCCAGCCGGCGGCGCGGCGCGCGCGAGCGCAGCGGAAGAGCCGGCGCCGGTCGCGCGCCGTGCGCGCTTCGCGACGCTGCTCGACCGCGCGGGCACGTTCGGCATGCGGATGCTCGACACGCGGCTCGGCAAGCAGATCGTCGCCGACGAGGACCGGATGCTGCTCGAGCAGTGCGGCTATGTCGACGCGCACACGCGCGGCATCTTCCTCAGCGCGCGGATCGCGTGCGCCATCGCGCTGCCGGCCGCCGCGGCGATCGTCGGCGGCGAGACGGTCCGCACGCATCTGAGCGCGTGGGTCGCGATGTCCGTCATCGCCGGCTTCATGCTGCCGAAGATCCATGTGCGCCGCCGTGCGGCGGCGCGCCGCCAGTCCGTCGTCGACGAGATGCCGCTCCTCGTCGACATGCTGCGGCTGCTGCAGGGCGTCGGGCTGTCGCTCGACCAGAGCATCCAGGTCGTCACGAACGATTTCAGGGGGATGCTGCCGGTGCTGTCGTCGGAGCTCGCGATCGCCCAGCGGCAGTTCGCCGCGGGCCGGGCGCGCGAGCAGTCGCTGCAGCGCCTCGCGACGAGCTTCGACAACGAGGACCTGCGCGCGATCGTGCGCCTGTTGATTCAGGTCGACAAGCACGGCGGCGCGGTGCAGGAACCGCTCAAGCAGTTCGGCGACCGGCTGCGCGAAGTGCGGCGCGCGATGCTGCGCGAGCGGATCGGCCGGCTCACCGTGAAGATGACGGGCGTGATGATTCTCACGCTGCTGCCCGCGCTCTTCATCGTGACGGCGGGGCCGGGGATGCTCGCCGTGACGCATGCGCTCACGGCCGCGCGCCGTTGACCACATCGGCCGGCGCGCAATGAAGGAAGGCACGACATGAGACGAAACAGCTTTTCAAAGATGATGACGACGGCGGCGCTTGCGACGCTCGCGCTGTCGCTCGCCGCGTGCGGGGTGTTCAAGGAGTCGGGCTACGGCATCGGCGCGCAGGCCGAGCGAGCGGCGCTGATGCAGGCCGCGGCCGACAAGAACGCGACGCCCGACACGCCCGGCATGTATCTCGGCCTCATCGGCCGGATGCAGTCGCAGGGGCTCTATTTCGCGTCGCTCGCGCACATCGATGCGTACGAGAAGCAGTACGGCGTGTCGCCGGACACGATCCTGCTGCGCGCCGACGCGCTGCGCGCGACCGACCAGCCGGCCGCGAGCGCGGTCGCGTACAAGCAGCTGCTCGGCACGCCGCTCGCCGCGCGCGGCTATCGCGGGCTCGGCCTGCTGGCCGGCGCGTCGGGCGACTTCGACGCCGCGTCGCAAGCGCTCGCGCAGGCGGCGGCGCTCGCGCCGACCGATTCGCCGACGCTGTCCGATCTCGCATACGCGCGGATGCGCGGCGGCGACGTCGCGCTCGCGCGCGTGCCGCTGATGAAGGCGGCGGAGCTCGACCAGAACAATCCGAAGATCCTGAGCAACCTCGCGCTCTTCCTGCTCGCGACCGGGCAGACGCGCGACGCGCTCGGCCTGATGAATCAGCTGAAGCTCGCGCCTGCGGTACGAACGGAAATCCGCAACGACGCGGCGAAGATCGCGGCTGCGTCGCGTGCGCGGCAACGCGCGCTCGCGCGCCCGGGCGCGCCGAATGCGGCGGGCCAGACAGGGGCGGCGGGGGCGGCGGGAGCCGCCGGTGCGGCGGGGACCGGTGCCGGCGCTGGCGCGATCGGCATCGTCGGCGCAACGGGTGCGATGGGTGCGGCAGGTGCGGCGGGCGGCAAGGGGGAGGCGACCGTCGCGGGAGCGCCCGCGCCCGTCGCGTCCGCTTCCGCGTCGGCCTTCGAGCCGACGGTGCCGCTCTTGCAGCGATTCTCGCAATGACAGACGTGACACGGAGCCGATATGACGACGCATGACCAAACCAAGACCGCCGCGGCCCGCTCCGGACGCGCCCGCGCGCTGCGCGCGGCGACGCTCGCGGCCGCGCTCGCGGCCGCGACGGGCGCGGCATGCGCGCAAGCGCCTCAATCGCCTCAATCGCCGCAAGCCGCGACGCCGCCCGCATCGGAGATTGGCCACGCGACGCAGACGTGGTTCGAATTGCAGGCGAGCAACCGCGACGCGGCGCCGTCGCAGCCGATGATCGGCGAGGCGGCGTCGCTTGCGTACGCACGCTATATCGAGTCGTTCAAGACGAAGATCCCGGCGTTCTACGGATCGGCGGCGGGCATGGGCGGCGGTGGCGGTGGCGGCGGGGCGGACTCCCTTCTCGCGCCGGCGTCGCATTCTCAGTGAGGGCCGCATGCCGTTAGCTCGCCGTTTCGCCGAACGCCGATCGTTCGCTCGCGGGCGTCGGTCGATCGCGCGCGAACGCGGCGCGTTCGCCGTCGTCGCGGCGGTCTGGATGCTCGTCGCGATCGCGGCGCTCGGTGCGATCGACATCGGCAACGCGTTCTTCGTGCGCCGCGACTTGCAGCGGGTTGCCGACATGGCCGCGCTCGCCGCCGCGCAGAAGATGGACAACCTGTGCGCGCGGCCGAACGCCGCCGCCGCGGCGAACGCGAGCTCGAACGGCTTCGATCCGGCGAAGAGCGGTAACACGCTCGCGGTCGCGTGCGGGCGCTGGGACACGCAGAGCAACGCGGGGCCGAGCTACTTCAATACGGCGTCGACGCCGCTGAACGCGGTGCAGGTGACGGCGACGCAGAGCGTGCCGTACTTCTTCCTCGGCCCGTCGCGCACGGTGAGCGCGATATCCACCGCGAAGGCGACCAACATCGACCAGTTCACCGTCGGCACGACGCTCGCGAGCCTGCAAGGCGGCCTCGTGAACAACGTGCTGAACGCGTTGCTCGGCGCGAATCTGGGCTTGAGCGTGCTGTCGTATCAGGCGCTCGCGTCGACGCAGATCAAGGTGGGCGACCTGATGGCGGCCGCGAACGTGCTGACCGTCAACGAGCTGCTGTCGACGCAGGTGACGGCGGGGCAGTTCGCGCAGCTGATGCTGACCGCGCTGTCGCGCACGCAGGTCGTGAACGCGAACCTGCAGGCGAGCGTCGCCGCGTTGCAGGCGATCGTCGCGGCGAATCTCGGCGGCGGGAAATTCAGCATCGGCAGCCAGTCTGGCGGGCCCGGCGTGTTCGCGCTCGGCCTGTCCGACACGCAGGCGGCGGCCGACGCGAAGATCAACGTGTTCGACGCGCTGATGGTTTCGGCGGAAGTCGCGGCGGCGGGCCAGCCGGCGGTGAACGTCGCGACGGGGCTGCAGCTCGCGGGGCAGGGCGCGACGCTGATGTTGCAGGTCATCGAGCCGCCGACGATCGCGATCGGCGAGGCGGGAACGGACCCGAAGACGGGCGCGTGGCGCACGCAGGCGAACAATGCGCAGATTCGGCTGTATCTGAACGTGGGTCTAGGCACGGCGGGTTTGTTGCCGACCGGCGTGCTGTTTCCG
The DNA here is from genome assembly GCF_001524445.2 of Burkholderia savannae. Taxonomy (NCBI): domain Bacteria; kingdom Pseudomonadati; phylum Pseudomonadota; class Betaproteobacteria; order Burkholderiales; family Burkholderiaceae; genus Burkholderia; species Burkholderia savannae. The sequence goes on along the minus strand of NZ_CP013417.1, from coordinate 2,126,807 downwards.
GTTGCGGCGCTCGTGAGCCTCGTTGAAGGCATCATTCAGGTCAATTTGAATCTGCCGCTCACGTTGCAGGTCGCGACGGGCTCGGCATGGCTTCAGTCGACGAACTGCGCGGCGACTGCCGCGTCGAGCAGCGCGACGATCACCGTGCAGCCGGGCCTTGCGAACCTGTGCATCGGCGACGTGCCGACGAATCTTCCCGCGCAGCAGACGTTCGCCTGCAACGTGCCCGCGACGCTCGCGACGCTCGGCGTGCTGAACGCGCCGCTGCTGCAGATCAAATCGGCGCTCGCGTTGCCCGTGGTGGTGCCGCAGTCCAATGCGGCGACGCTCACGTTCAACGGCGTGACGGGCGACGCCGACGACTATCAGACGACGAATTCGAACGCGGTGGGCTCGGTGCTCTCGAACGCGCTGTCGGGCGCCGCGCAGTCGCTGACGGGGCCGAACGGCCTGACGCTCTACGTGTTCGGCCAACCGGTTGCGGTCGGCAGCATGCTCAATCCCGTGGTGTCGCTGCTGCTGAGCCAGCTCGGCCCCATGCTGAATTCGCTCGACCAAGTCGTCGTCCCGCTCCTGAACCTGCTGGGCGTTCAGGTCGGGGCGGCGACGGTCCACAACCTGGCGCTGACCTGCGGCACCGCGCAAACGGTTTATTGAAGAAGTCACGATAACGATGAGAAACACGAACGCAATCGAAGGACTCGACCTGTACGTCTGGGAGGGCAAGGCCGACATTGTCGACCGGGTCGCGCGCTGCATGTCGAGCTTCGAAGTCGAGGTGATCCGCGCCGACAACGAGGTCGTCTCGCCCGAGCGGACCGCGATGCGCCCGTCGCTCGCGATCATCAGCGTCACGATGATCGAGGCCGGAGCGGCGTTCCTGCGCAGCTGGCAGGCGGACATCGGCATGCCGGTGGTCTGGGTCGGCGCCGCGCGCGATCACGATACGTCGCTGTACCCGCCCGAGTATTCGCATATCCTGCCGCTCGATTTCACGTGCGCGGAGCTGCGCGGCATGATCTCGAAGCTCGCGGTGCAACTGCGCGCGCACGCGGCGAAGACGCTCGAGCCGAGCACGCTCGTCGCGCATTCGGAGTGCATGCAGGCACTGCTGCAGGAAGTCGACACGTTCGCCGATTGCGACACGAACGTGCTGCTGCACGGCGAGACGGGCGTCGGCAAGGAGCGGATCGCGCAGTTGCTGCACGAGAAGCACTCGCGCTACTGCATGGGCGAGTTCGTGCCCGTGAACTGCGGCGCGATTCCGGACGGCCTGTTCGAATCGCTGTTCTTCGGGCACGCCAAGGGCTCGTTTACGGGCGCGGTGGGCACGCACAAGGGCTACTTCGAGCAGGCGGCGGGCGGCACGCTCTTTCTCGACGAAGTCGGCGATCTGCCGCTCTACCAGCAGGTCAAGCTGCTGCGCGTGCTCGAGGACGGCGCGGTGCTGCGCATCGGCGCGACGGCGCCCGTCAAGGTGGATTTCCGGCTCGTCGCGGCGAGCAACAAGAAGCTGCCGCAGCTCGTCAAGGACGGCTTGTTCCGGGCGGACCTATACTACCGGCTCGCGGTGATCGAGCTCAGCATTCCGTCGCTCGAGGAGCGCGGCCCCGTCGACAAGATCGCGCTGTTCAAGTCGTTCGTCGCGTCGATCGTCGGCGAGGAGCGCCTCGCCGCACTGCCGGAGCTGCCATATTGGCTCGCCGAAGCGGTCGCCGATTCGTATTTTCCGGGCAACGTGCGCGAGCTGCGCAACCTGGCCGAGCGCGTCGGCGTGACGGTGAGGCAGACGGGCGGCTGGGACACGGCGCGGCTGCAGCGGCTCGTCGCGCAGGCGCGCAGCGCCGCGCAGCCGGTGCCGGCCGAGAGCGCGCCCGACGTGTTCGTCGATCGCAGCAAGTGGGACATGGCCGAGCGCAGCCGCGTGATCGCCGCGCTTGACGCGAACGGTTGGCGTCGGCAGGATACCGCGCAGCATCTCGGGATCAGCCGCAAGGTGCTGTGGGAAAAGATGCGCAAATATCAGATTTTCGACGAGGAGCCCGAAGCCAGGGAAAGCGAATGAAGCAGGGCTGCGACGCAGCCGACCAACATGCATTCGAATAACGACAACACATCGAAGCAGGAAAAACATAATGAGCCACATACGGGGAATGGGGCGCGTCTTCGTCGCGATCGCGGCGGCGGGCGGCCTCAGCGGCGCGCATGCGCAGGCATTGGGTAGCGCCGACGGGGCGTTGCAGGCATCGCCGGCGTTGACCGCGTCCGCCGTGCCGGTGCCGGCGGCGGCCGTCTCGGCGAGCGCCGTCGTCAATCTGTCGGCGCCCGGCGCAACGGCGGCCGCGAGCGCCGACGCGAACGGGGCGAGCACGATCGACGAGCTGCAACGGCAAATCCAGGCGCGCGAACTGACCGAGATGCGCACGACGTACAACGGCAGCTACGGCGCGAGCCTGCTGCTCAACGTCGACGAAGGCACGTACTTCGTCGCGCTGTTTCAGCAAAAAGCGTTCTGGCGCGTGATCAAGACGGCGAGCGACGCGCGTGCGGAGGCGGTCTACCGCGATTTCGCGAAGCAGTCGGAGACTCTCGCGGTCAACGAGCTGCAGGCCGCGAAGCTCGAGTCGCAGAAGGCGCAGGCCGACCGGCAGATCGCCGCCGCGCAGGAGCGGGCGAACCGGTTGCAGGCCGATCTGAACATCGCGCGCGAGCAGCGGGCGGCCGTCGCGAGCCGGCAGAAGGACAAGCTTGACGAGACGGTTGCGCTGCGCGATCAGCGCAACGAGCGGCAAGATCAATTGCGCAAGCTGCAACAGCAAGTGCGCTCGCTGCAACGGCAGGCCGACGCTGGATTGCCGAAGGCGCGTTGATCGCAAATGGAGCGGGGCGGAGCCGGACGGCTTCGCTTCGCGCAAGCGCCGGCTTTCGCGGCGGCGCGAACTCGCGACGCTCGATGTGAAGCGACGCTTGACGAAAAAAGGGCAAGCCGCGATGAACGGCTTGCCCTTTTTGTTTGGACGGAGTCGGCTTATTGACCGTCCGTCGGCCCGAGCGAGCGGCGGCGGCGCGTGACGATCACGGGGCCGTTGCCGTTGCGCTCCTGTGCGCCGGACGGCGTCGACACGCCATCTTGCGGCTCGCGCGGCGCGCCGTACGATTCGCGGGGTTCGCGCGGCTCGCGGGAGCCGTAGCCGTCGCGGGGTTCACGGGAGCCGTAGCCGCCGTCGCTGCGTTCGCGTGCGCCGTAGCCGCCGTCGCCGCGCTCACGCGCACCGTAACCGCCGTCGCCACGGGAATCGCGGGAGCCGTAGCCGCCGCCGTCGCCGCGGGATTCGCGTGCGCCGTAACCGCCGCCTTCGCCGCGCGGCTCGCGGGAGCCGCCGTGCGAGCCGTACGGACCGTGGCCGCCGCCTTCGCGCCCGCCGGGGCGACCGCCGCCATGGCCGCCGCCCGGACGCGGGCCGCGCGGGCCGCCCGGACGGGAGCCGCCCGTATCGAGCTGAATCGTCGAAATGGCGCGTTTATAGATGCCTTGCAGGCCGACGGGCGTGCGCAGCATCACCAGATACTGGTCGAACGACTCGATGCATCCCGTCAGGCGAATGCCGTTGACGAGATAAATTTCGACGCGCTTGCGTTCCTTGCGCGCGGCATTGATGAAGTCGTTTTGCGGATGGGATTCTGCAGGATTGGCCATTAAAAAGCGGCAGGTGCCGGCGTCAATTAAGAGTTATGCGTTTCGCCGCATGCGAACTTACACAGCGTTTGGCGGGATTTTACCCTGTTCGAACCCGATGCGCGCGCGAGCGTTTGTGTCTAACCGTTACCCACTATAGACGGTCCGGGCGATTTGCGCGATCCGTCCGATCGGCCAGTGCGTGTTTGCGCGCACTTCCGTTACGTCGCGTTACAGCTCTCGCAAGGCCGTTTCACCTGGCGGCGGACGGGGCGGCTACAGTCCATGCATGAAGCCGGCAGAGCCGGCGAAACGAGGTGACGAACATGAAAAAGTTACTGACGAGCATGATGCTGGGCGTCGCGGCGCTCGCCGTATCGGGTGCCGCGACGGCGGGCGGCGTCGATCTGTCGATCGGAGTCGGCGTGCCGGTCGCGCCCGTGTACGTGGCGCCGCAGCCCGTCTACGTCGCGCCGCAGCCCGCCGTCGTCGGATATCCGGCGTACGGGTGGCGCGGCGACGATGACGAAGACTACTGGAAGCACGAGCGCAAGCACTGGCGCAAGTGGCACCGCCATCACGACGATGACGATTGACCCTGCGGGCGGCCCGGCCGGGCAGGCCGGCCGCCGTGCCGACGCAGCGAAACGCCGCGCGGGCCGCCAAGGCCGCGCGGCGTTTTTCATGGGCGCCCGTCTTGGCGATTCGTGACGAAACGATGACGGCTCAGAACTTGTACTCGGGATTCTTCGGATCGAACGCCGTTTCGTCGAACGACTTCGGCGTGATCCTCTCGAACACGACCTTCTCGAACACGCGCCCGTCGTTGTCGTACGACTCGACGGTGCGGAAATACGGCTGCCGCAGATCGAGCCCGAGCGTTTCCTTCTTCGCGTAGAACTGCGGCCGGCCGCCGGGCGTCTCGTAGGTGAGCGCGACGACGCGCACGCCCTTGATCGTTTTCGCCTCGACGTGCGTCGGCTTCAGCACGCCCGCTTCGCGGTACTTCTTCGCCTCGCTCAAATACAGGTTCGCGACGAACTCGGTGCCGAGATCGCGCACCTGGTGGTTCGACTGCGCGCGCGAGAGGGCGCCGTCGAGCGCCGTCCACATCGGCACCTTGCCGAGCAGGCCGCCCAGGTGGCCGTACATCTCGTCGGCGCGCTTCGTCGAGTCGTAGATCACTTCCTGGCCCGAGTGCGCGCTGTCCGGCAGCCACTTCGCGTACACGCGCAGCGGCCCGCGCGTCACCTTGACGAGCATGTGATCGGGCGTATCGGACCATTTGCCGCTGAGGCGCTCCTGGCGCAGCATCGTGAATTCGTACGACGAGTAGCCGATCGGGCCCGCGGCGACGTACTCGGGCACCGTCTGCGGATCGAGCGACTTGAAGAGCGCGGTGAGCATTGCGTCGTCGAGCTTTTCGAGCGCGCCTTCGCGCGCGGCCGTGCGCAGCCAGCGCGCCTGCTGGTCGACGGGGAGCTTCGCGACCTTCGCGAGCTCGGGCGCAAGCGCGGCGTCGGGCGCGCCGGATTCGACGGCGGCGTGCGCGTCGGCGCCTGCGCTTGACTGCGCGTGCGCGGCGCCGCCGGCGAACCCGAGCGCGAGCGTAAGCGCGAGTGCGCTCGCGGCCGAAGCGGCGACGAGCCGGCGCCGCGCGAATCGCGTTCGCTGCGACGAAGATGGGTGCTGCGGTGACGCGTGTGACATGCATTCCTCCCAGAACGCGTTCGAAAATTCGTGTGGTCGTGCCTCGGTTGGCCGAATCAATGCCGCGCCGACGGATTCGCCGGCGCTTTCGCGAGCTTCGCGAGTTCCTCGTCGCGCAGCGCGCGGCGCAGGATCTTGCCGACATTGGTCTGCGGCAGCGCGTCGCGGAATTCGACCGCCTTCGGCATTTTGTAGCCCGTCAGGTTCTTGCGGCAGTGCGCGAGCACGTCCTCGACCGTCAGCGACGCGTCGCGCGGCACGACGAACACCTTGATGCGCTCGCCGTGCACGGGATCGGGAATGCCGATCGCCGCCGCCTCGCGGATGCCCGGATGCGACACGAGCACGTCCTCGATCTCGTTCGGATAGACGTTGAAGCCCGACACGAGAATCATGTCCTTCTTGCGATCGATGAGGCGGATGAAGCCGCGTTCGTCCATCACGCCGATGTCGCCCGTCGCGAGCCAGCCGTCGGCGTCGATCACCTTCGCGGTTTCGTCGGGGCGCTGCCAGTAGCCGCGCATCACCTGCGGGCCGTGCACGCATAGCTCGCCCGATTCGCCGACGTTCGCCCACGCGCCGTCCTCCTTGCGAAAGCGCACGATCGTCGACGGCGCGGGCAGCCCGATCGAGCCGCTGAACGCGCGCTTCTCGTTCACGTCGTACGGGTTCATCGTGACGATCGGCGAGCACTCGGTGAGCCCGTAGCCTTCGACGATCGGGCAGCCCGTCACCTGCTCGAAGCGCTCGGCGACCGCGCGCTGCATCGCCATTCCGCCCGCCATCGCGAGCTTGAGCTTCGAGAAGTCGCGCTTGCGGAATTCCTCGTTGTCGAGGAACGCGTTGTAGAGCGTGTTGATGCCGGTGATGCCCGTGAAGGTTTCGTGGCGCAGGATCTTCATCATCATCTTCGTGTCGCGCGGATTCGCGATCAGGATGTTGCGACCGCCGAGGCCGAGGAAGATGAACGCGTTCACCGTCAGCGAATAGATGTGATAGAGCGGCAGTGGCGTGAGCACCGTTTCGACGTCGCCCGTCAGTTGATCCTCGATCCACGCCTTCGCCTGCAGCAGGTTCGCGATCAGGTTGCCGTGCGTGAGCATCGCGCCTTTCGCCACGCCCGTGGTGCCGCCCGTGTACTGCAGGAACGCGAGGTCGTCGCGCTTGAGCGCGACGGGCGCCGGCGCCTTGCGCGCGCCGGCGGCGAGCGCCGCGCGCAGGCGCACGGCCTGCGGCAGCCGGTACGGCGGCACGAGCTTCTTCACGTGCTTGAGCACGAAGTTGATCAGCCGGCCTTTCGGATTGAGGCCGTCGGCGAGCAGATCGCCGAGCGCGGTCACGACGACGTGCTTGATCTGCGTTTCGGGCAGCGCGTCCTCGAGCGTCTTCGCGAAATTCTCGAACACGACGATCGTCTGCGCGCCGCAGTCCTTCAGCTGATGCGCGAGCTCGCGCACCGTGTAGAGCGGGTTGACGTTCACGACGATCGCGCCCGCCTTCAGCGCGCCGAACAGCGTGACCGGATACTGGAACGTGTTCGGCAGCATGATCGCGACGCGGTCGCCGGGTTTCACGCCGAGGCTCTGCAGGTACGACGCGAACGCGACCGCCTTGTGCGCGAGCGCCGCGTAGGTGAGCCGCGCACCCGCGCTGATGAACGCGACGCGCTCAGCGTAGCGCGTCGTGCATTCGTCGAAGTACTGGGCAAGCGATTCGTACTGCGTGACGTCGATGTCGTGCGGCACGCCTTTCGGGTACGACGCATGCCAGATGCCGTCGGTGTTCGGTGCTTGCGTGTGGGCGTGGGCGGGCGCGGGCGCAACGGGGGCGGTCATCGCTTGTCTCCTGAATCGCTGAATCGTTATGATGGGCCGACGCGCGGGCGTCGAAGGCGCGATGCGCGGTGCGCCGCGCAGCCGGGGTGGGCGATCGGGCGGGGCGTCGGATCGCGACGCGCCCGGCGCCGCCGCGCTCGGCCGCGTGCCACGCGGCCGATGCTCGCAGCGTTGGACCTCGATCAGGTCGCGTGGGTTTCGTGCGCGGCCGCGACCATGGGCTCGGCCGCGATCGGTTCAATGCACGGTGCGGCGGCAGCCGCAGCGGCGGTCGGCATCGGCGCGGCGGGTGTCGCAGCGGCCGACGTCGGCGGCGCGGGGTTCGGCGCGGGCGCCGAAACGGCGGCCGGCGCGATCTCCGGTGCGGCGGCGGGCGCGGACGGCGCGATGGCGGCAACGGCGGCGCCTGCCGCCGCCGCCGCCGCCGCCGCCGGCTCGGCCGGATGCGTCGCGTCGGCCGACGCCGCAGCGCCGTCGAGCACCGACGCGAAGATCGTGAGCTGCGCCGTGTCGGGCATCGGCGCCTTCAGCGCGGCGACGATCAGCGACGACAGCCGCGCGATCATTTGCACGTCGTTCATCGAGCGGCCTTGCGTGAATTCGTCGATGAGGCTTTCGGTCTCCGCGCCCGCGAGCGCGCCGGACAGCGCGCCGATCGCGTAGTGCAGCCGCCAGCCGAGCTCCGCGCGCGGCAGGTTCGGCAGCGCGCGCTGGAACGCGTCGAAGAAGCGGCCGGCGACGCTCGCGTAGTGCGCGGTCAGGAAATTGCGCACGAACGCCGACGGATCGGTGTACGCGCGGCCGATGAGTCTGAGGAATGCGCGGCCGCCGCGTTGCGGATCGCGCGACGCCTGCAGCGCCGGAATGAACATCGCGCCCAGCACGTGCTCGCACGTGACGTGCGGGCCGAGTTGCGCGTCGAACCGATCGAGGATGCGCAGGCGCTCCTCGTTCAGCTGATCGAGGCGCCGCGACAACATCGCGTGGATGAGCGCTTCCTTGCTACCGAAGTGATAGTTGACCGCGGCAAGATTCACCGCTGCGCGCGATGTGATTTGCCGCATCGACATCGCTTCGAAGCCATGCTCGATGAAAAGATCTTCGGCCGCATCGAGGATGCGCGCCTTCGTCCCGCCGGATTGCCGGCTGGCCTGTCGAACTGCCATGTTCCGCCTCCCTTGCCGGTTTCCCGGTACGCGAACAAGCGATTCAAATCTGTAATTGAAACAGCTGTTTTCATTAAGATAAAAAGCGGTGCGGGGCGGCGGCAAGCGTTCTTTATGGACAAATTCCTCTAGAGCGTTCAGTGCAATGCAGCATGAATCACGCGCCGCGCGCAGTACGGCGCGCGCTTGCGCAATGGTGCGCCGCCGCGTGCGGGCGCTATCCCGTCGTCGGGCTCATCGCGGCCGCCTGCGTCATGTCGATCCCGCGTCGCTCGCGGCTGAACACAATTAAAACGCAGATGACGACGGCGACGATGCCCGCGACCGTCGCGAGCGCCATGCTGTAGTCGTTGCCGTGATTGACCGCGAGTTGCGCCTGCATCGTCGCGTTGCCCGACGCGAGCAGATTGCCGAGCTGATACACGAAGCCGGGGAAGGTCGCGCGAATCTCGTCGGGCGAAATCTCGTTCAGATGCACGGGGATCACGCCCCATGCGCCCTGCACCGAGATCTGCATCAGGAACGCACCGGCGGCGAGCGCGAGCACGCCGGTCGAGAACGCCCAAAGCGGCAGCACGGGCAGCGAGATCATCGTTGCGATGAAGATCGCGCGGCGGCGGCCGATGCGCTCCGACAGCCAGCCGAACGTGAGCCCGCCGACGATCGCGCCGATGTTCAGCACGATCGTGATCCCCGACACCGTGTGCGGATCGAAGTGATGCTGTTCGCGCAGGAATGTCGGATAGAGATCCTGCGTGCCGTGCGAGAAGAAGTTGAACGCGGTCATCAGCACGACTGCGTAAATCGACAGCTTCCAGTTCTGCTTGAGCGTCTCGACGAGGCTCGGGCGCGCGCGCTTTTCCATCTGCTTCCACGCGGGCGACTCGGGCACTTTCGCGCGCACGTACAGCACGAGCAGCGCGGGCAGCACGCCGATCATGAACATGCCGCGCCAGCCGATGTACTGGTAGAAGAGGCCGAAGACGATCGACGCGAGCAGATAGCCGCTCGGGTAGCCCGCCTGCAGCAGGCCCGACACGGCGCCGCGCGCGCGCGTCGGGATCGTTTCCATCGTCAGCGCGGAGCCGACGCCCCATTCGCCGCCCATGGCGACGCCGAACAGCGTGCGCAGCACGAGCAGCGCGGCCAGGCTCGGCGCGAAGCCGGACGCGAGCTCGAGCAGCGAATAGCATGCGATGTTGATCATCAGCGTCGGCCGGCGGCCGAAATGATCGGCGAGGCGGCCGAAGATCAGCGCGCCGATCGGGCGCGCGGCGAGCGTCAGCGTGATCGCGAACGCGACGGCGGGAATCTTCGTGTTGAATTCGGCGGCGATGTCCTTCAGCACGAACACCATCAGGAAGAAATCGAATGCGTCGAGCGTCCAGCCGAGGTAGGCGGCGATCGTGACGTTGCGTTGTTCCCGGGTCCAGCTCATGGTCATGGCGGCGGTCTCCTCGAGGGAAAGCGCCGTCGTGGCCCGCACCGTCCGGCTGGCGCTGCGCGCAGGCGGTAATGCGAGTGTACGCCGCTCATCGCGCGCGCGAGGGCTCTGAACGATCCGATCCGGATTTATCCCTATGAAATACCTTGTTGCCCAGGACGTAACCGATGTGTGCGCCGCATTCGTCACGTCGAGCTCATCGCGTCGCGCCGCATCGCGTCGAGCGAACGGCGCGGGATCGCCCGGCTGCGCGTGCGAACCGGCGCGATTCGCCGCGGTTTTCGCGATGCGGCGGGCGATGCTAAGGTAGCGCCGTCCTCTTTCTTTCATGTGCTTACAGATGGATTCGGATTCGCAAGCTCTCCCGGCGCTGCCGGTTCTCGAAACCGATCGCTTGTGGCTGCGCCCGCGCATGCTCGCCGACCTCGACGCATGCATCGCGATGGATCGCGATCCGGACGTGACGCGCCACATCGCCGGTCCGTGGAGCGATCCGCTCGAGCATCGCCGTTTCGTCGAGCATCGGATCACGCGCGCGTATCCGCCCGGCCTCGGCTATTGGTCGATCTTCGAGAAGGCGCGGCCCGAGCGCTTCGTCGGCTGGACGCTGCTGATTCCCGATTTCGCCGAAGGCGGCCGCGACGTCGAGATCGGCTGGCGCCTCGTGCGCGAAGCATGGGGGCGCGGGATCGCGAGCGAAGCCGCGCGGCGCGTCGTGCGGCACGCGTTCGAGACGGTCAGGCTGCCGCGCATCGTCGCGGACATCGCCGCGCAGAACGACGCGTCGCTGCACGTCGCGCGCAAGCTCGGGATGCGGCGCGTCGGCATCGTGCAGGACGGCATCCCGTACGTCCGTCACCGGCTCGAGCGCGCGGACCTCGCGACTCTTTCGACTGTCGCGGCTCGCCGCTGACGCCCGGGTGCCGCCGCGCGCGCCGCGCACCGTGCGGCAGTACGCATGGCGCAAGCCTCGGGGGCAATGCGGTATTAACGCGAGCGCCGATCCCATGTATCGTTGCCGACATCCTATTCGGGAGTCCCACCATGACGATCGGCCACGACGTGCATCTCATCCCCGCCAAGCTCGACGCGCTGCGCCCGACGCAGATCACGGTCGGGTATCGCGAAGTGAAGGCGAAGCGCAAGCACTGGAAATCGCTCGGCAAGAAGGCGCGCAAGGCCGCGATCGATTCGCACTGGTTTCCGGCCGTGTTGGGGCCGGGCGGCGAGTACTTCATCACCGATCATCATCATCTCGGGCTCGCGCTCATCGAAGAGGGCGTGACCGAGGTGAGGGCGATGCTGCTGAAGGATCTGTCATGGCTCGACGAAACGATCTTCTGGCGGATGATGGAGCACAACCAGTGGGTGCATCCGTTCGGCACGAACGGCGTGCGCCATGACTACGCCCGCTTGCCGAAGTCGCTCGTCGGCCTGAAGGACGATCCTTACCGCAGCCTGGCGGGCGAACTGCGCACGGCGGGCGGCTACGCGAAGGACGCGACGCCGTTCAGCGAATTCCTGTGGGCCGATTTCCTGCGCCCGAAAATCGCGCTGACGCAGATCCGCAAGGATTTCGCGACGGCGCTCGAAGCGGCGCTCGGCCACGCGCACACGCAGGAGGCGCGCTATCTGCCGGGATGGTCCGGCGTGATCGCGGCGCCGCGCTGAGCGCCGCGTCCTCATTCGATCGACGGACAACGAACACGGAGCGCGCATGGACTCTCGTACGAAGCGTATCGACGCGCCGCCTCAGCAGGCCGAGCATTTCGCCGCGCTCGACGCGCCGCCCGCGCCGCGCGGCCGCCGCACGGCGCTCGACGCACTCGCCGGGCTGTCGATCGCGGGCCTGCTGATTCCCGAGGCGGTCGCGTACGCGGGGCTCGCGAACCTGCCGCCGCAGGCGGGGCTCATCGCGCTGCTGGCCGGGCTCGTCGTCTATGCGATCGCGGGCAGCAGCCGTTTCGCGATCGTGTCGGCGACATCGTCGTCGGCCGTCGTGCTCGCCGCGACCGTGATTTCCGAGGCCGGGCCGAACGTCGCCGCGCAACTTCTGTTAGCGGCCGCGCTCGTCGCGACGACGGGCATCCTGTTCATCCTCGCGGGCGCGGCGCGCCTCGGCGGCATGTCGGATTTCATCGCGCGCCCGGTGCTGCGCGGCTTCACGTTCGGTCTCGCGCTCACGATCGTAATCAAGCAGTTGCCGAAGATCCTCGACGTGCCGATCCACCACAGCGATACGCTGCGCTTCACGTTCGACCTGCTGCTCGGGATTCCGAACGGCAACGTGCACAGCGCGGCGCTCGGCGCGACGGCGCTCGCGATCCTGTTCGCGCTCGGGCGGCGCTCGCGCGTGCCGGCGACGCTCGTCGTCATCGTGCTCGGCATCGCGGCCGGCTATTGGATCGACTGGCATCGCTACGGGATCGCGGTCGTCGGCACGATCGACCTGCAGAATCTCGCGTTCGGGATGCCGGTGCTCGGCCGCTCCGCATGGATGCAGACGGCCGAGTTCGGCTTCGCGCTGATGCTGATCCTGTACGCGGAGTCGTACGGGTCGATTCGCAACTTCGCGCTCAAGCATGGCGACGCGATTTCGCCGAACCGCGATCTCGTCGCGCTCGGCTGCGCGAATCTCGTCTCCGGGCTGCTGCACGGAATGCCCGTGGGCGCCGGCTATTCGGCGACGTCGGCGAACGAGGCGGCGGGCGCGCAGACGCGCATGGCGGGCCTCTTCGCGGCGGCCGTGATCGCGCTGATCGTCTGGCTGCTGCTGCCGCAGCTCGCGCGCATCCCGGAGCCCGTGCTCGCCGCGATCGTGATCTTCGCGGTCAGCCATTCTCTGCATCCCGAAGTGTTCCGGCCGTACTGGGCATGGCGTCGCGACCGGATCGTCGTGATCGCCGCGCTGTCGGCCGTGATCGTGCTCGGCGTGCTGCACGGCCTGCTCGCCGCGATCGGCGTGAGCTTGCTGCTGACGCTGCGGCAACTGTCCGAGCCGAACGTGAGCGTGCTTGGACGGCTGCGGGAGAGCCACGATTTCGTCGACGTGTCGATGCACGAGGATGCGAAGCCGATCCCGGGCGTGGTGATCGTGCGGCCGGAGGCGCAGCTCTTCTTCGCGAACGCGGAGCGCGTGCTGAACATGGTGCGGCATCTCGCGCGCGATGCGCAGCCGCCCGTGCACACGGTGATGCTGAGCCTCGAGGAATCGCCCGACATCGACGGCACGACGATCGAAGCGCTGAAGACGTTCGCCGCCGAATGCGACGCGCGCGGCTGGCGCCTCGTGTTCGTGCGCCTGAAGCCGAACGTGCTGCGCGTGCTTCAGCGCGCGGCCGACGGAGCGCTGCGGGCGGGCGCGCTGTCCGAGCTGAGCGTCGACGAGAGCCTGCAACTGCTGGCGGCGGGCGAGCCGCAGCATGCGTGATGCGTCGGCGGCGTCCGCCGCCGCGCGTGCATGGCGCCGATGCGCGCGGCGCGATCGTCGCGCCGGCCGATCGTGTCGCTCCGTGCCGCTTCGTGTCGCCCCGCTTCGTTTGTGCATCGCGCCGGCGGCCGCTCGGTTCGTCCGTTCGCATGCCTCGCGCTTACGGCGCCCGTCGGCGCCCGTCGGCGCCCGTCGGCACGCGAGCGCAAGCGTCACAGTGTGGCCGCGCGCATGCCCGGCCGCACCGCGCGCAATTCGGAGAACGGCACGCGTGACAGATCGAGCAGCGTTTGCGTCGTCGCCGCGATTTCGTGGCGCAGGCGCACATAGTCGATCTTCTCCGCGGTCGTCACGCCGTCCGTAGTTGAGGAGATACGTCGGGCCCGTGATGACGTTGATCGTCGGCACGCGCCCGCGGCCCCAGAAATACTGGCCCTCGCCGGGCCAGGCGGCGTCGTCGGCGCTGCCGCCTCCGTTCGGATTGAGCGGCGGCATCACGAACGCGGGCGCGGCGTTCGCGCGGCGCACCAGCGCGTCGGCCGCGTCGACGAGCGCGGGCACGGGCGGCATGAAGAGCGCCGCCGGCTCCGCGCGGCCGGTCGGCGCGAGCGCGCCGCGCGCATTCGGCAGCTATTCCTGCGCACCCAGATGCTCGATCGTGACGACGCACGCGATTCGCGCGACGAGCCCGTCGTGCGCGTGGCGAGCGAGGAAATCCTCGATGCCGAGCCCGCCCGCGAAGTGCCCGCTCGACAGCATGATCGTGCGCGGCAGCGCCGCGCGGGGCAGGCGGTACAGGTACTGCGCGATCGCGACGATCGCGTTCGGGCCGTTGTCCTCGATTCCGTTCGTGCCGTCGGTGTGGCTGTTGACGACGGTCAGCTCGTCAGTCGCGCCGGGGATGATGCCGATCAGGTTGCGCGTTTGCACGCGCTCGACGCTCGCGTCGAGCGGCAGCCTGAGCGTGGCGCCGCGCTTCGCGAGCGTGACGAGCTTTGCGCCCGTCGCGCGATCGACGAACAGGCCGGGCGCACGTCGCGGCCGGCCGTCGTACGGTGCATAGAGCCTGGTCGCCTCGGCGGCGGACGTGTCGGCGATCATCACGACGCCGGCCGCGCCCGCCGCCTGCAGCGCGTCGAGCATCGCGGTGAGTGCGCCGAGCATGAAGCTCGTGCGCACGTACGGCGCCGACGGCGGGAACGCATTGTCCGGATCGAACACGCGCAGCGCGCGCTCGCGGAAGAACGCGTCCGGCTTGCCGGCTCGCGCCGGGTCTCGGATTCGTGTGCTGAAAGTGCGTCGGGCGCGTGATCGTTATACGAATGGGGGCGGCGAAGATCAAATGTGATGCGCCGGTAAAGCGACATGGCGCGCGCTCCGCGGCGGGCGCAGGCGCGTTCGGACGCGGATCGGCGCACGCTTGCGAATTGCGCCGACCGTCTTGCGCGGCGCTCGGCAACGCGAGCATGCGTTCGTGCCATTGCGAGCGCCGCGCGCATCGGATGTGCGGTGTGGGTGACGTGAAAGCGTTTCGTTGGTTGTCCCGAGCGAGGTCGCGTGACGGGCCGGCTCGGCCGGGTTCAAAGCGGAGCGAAGAGCGGACGAAGAGGACGCAAGGACGGAGCGACACGGACGCGCGGCGATGAAGCGGCGACGATCGCGATGGCGTCGCATGCGCGATGCATGCCGCCGACATCACACGAGACGCGATCGAACGGCGCGGCGTGTGCGAGAAACAAAAAACCCCGTACGCGATGCGTTACGGGGTTCGTTGTTTTGCTCGATAAGAGATGGTGCCCAGGAGAGGACTCGAACCTCCACGGTGTTGCCACCGCTAGGACCTGAACCTAGTGCGTCTACCAATTCCGCCACCTGGGCACTGCTGCATCGAGCAAGACCGCTATTTTAGACGTCTTATGAATTCTGTCAACAGAAATTTAGGGAGAGACCAAAAATTCATTGAAGACAGTTTTCACGAGACATAGGCAGCCTCACACAAAAAGAAAAAGCCAGCGCAAGCTGGCTTTTTCGAATCTGGTGCCCAAGAGAGGACTCGAACCTCCACGGAGTTACCCGCTAGTACCTGAAACTAGTGCGTCTACCAATTCCGCCACCTGGGCAGGTGCGTGTGCTGCAAAGACCGCAATTATAGACGGTCGAATGAGCCTGTCAACACTTTTTCATCGTGCGCGCAGGGCGCGGCGCATCCCGCGCAACACGCGGCGTGCGGTCCGTTCGGTGCGGCGGCGGGTGTTAGAATGGGGCGGCATGAGCGGCGCGCCCGTTCGGCTCCGCTTGCCGCGGTCGCGCAAGCCAAACGCAACGAGAAAAATCATCGACAAGCCCTTGAGCAAGTATCCGTATCCCATTCCGAGCCGCGAAGAGATTCTCGGCGTGCTGCGCACGAGCGACGCGCCGCTTGCGGCGAACGACATCGCTGAAGCGCTGTCGATCAAGCGTCAGGAGCGCGAAGGATTTTTCCGTCGCGTCGCCGCGATGGAGCGCGACGGTCAGATCCGTCTCGACAAGCGCGGACATTATCAGTTGACGCATCCGTCCAACTTCGTCGCGGGCCGCGTGCAGGGCCATCGCGACGGCTACGGCTTCGTGATCCGCGACGACGGCCAGGACGACCTGTTCCTGCCGAACGCCGAGATGCAGAAGGTCATGCACAACGACCGCGTGCTCGCGCGGATCGTCGGCTATGACCGGCGCGGGCGGCCGGAAGGGCATGTCGTCGAGGTGACCGAGCGTGCGAACAAGCGCGTGATCGGGCGTCTGCTGAACGAGAACGGCGCGCTCATCGTCGCGCCCGAGGACAAGCGGATCAGCCACGACATCCTCGTCACGCAGAACGTGAAGAAGGCGAAGGTCGGGCAGGTCGTCGTGGTCGAGCTCACCGATTTTCCGAGCCGCCATTCGCAGCCGCTCGGCCGCGTCGTCGAGGTGCTCGGCGACATCGACGATCCCGGCATGGAGATCGAGATCGCGGTGCGCAAGTACGGCGTGCCGCACGAATTCGGCGCGCACGCGCTCGGCGAAGCCGCGGCGCTGCCGGACAAGGTGCGGCCCGCGGATTTGCGCTATCGCGTCGATCTGCGCGACGTGCCGCTCGTCACGATCGACGGTGAGGACGCGCGCGACTTCGACGACGCCGTATACTGCGAGCCCGTCGCGGTCGGCCGTGGCGAAGGTTTCCGGCTCATCGTCGCGATCGCCGACGTGTCGTACTACGTGCAGCCGGGCAGCCCGCTCGACGGCGACGCGGTCGAGCGCAGCACGTCGGTCTACTTCCCGCGCCGCGTGATTCCGATGCTGCCGGAGAAGCTGTCGAACGGGCTGTGCTCGCTGAATCCGCAGGTCGACCGCTGCGTGCTCGCGTGCGACATGATCATCAACGCGCGCGGCGACATCAAGGCGTATCAGTTCTATCCGGCCGTGATCCACTCGGCCGCGCGTCTCACGTATACCGAAGTGGCCGCGGTGCTCGCGAACACGAAGGGGCCGGAGGCCGCGCGCCGCGCCGAGCTGATGCCGCACCTGCAGAACCTGTACGGCGTCTACAAGGCGCTCTTCGCCGCGCGGCAAAAGCGCGGCGCGATCGATTTCGACACGACCGAGACGTACATCGTCTGCAACGCGCAAGGCAAGATCGAGCAGATCCTGCCGCGCCAGCGCAACGACGCGCATCGCCTGATCGAGGAATGCATGCTTGCCGCGAACGTCTGCGCGGCCGATTTCCTCAAGCGCAACAAGCATCCGGGCCTCTACCGCGTGCATGCGGGCCCGACGCCCGAGAAGCTCGAGAACCTGCGCGCGTTCCTGCGCGACATGGGGCTCACGCTGGGCGGCGGCGACACGCCGCACGCGAGCGACTATGCGGCGCTGATGGCGCACATCCGCGATCGGCCCGATGCGCAGATGCTGCAGCCGATGCTGCTACGCTCGATGCAGCAGGCGGTCTACAGCCCCGACAACATCGGCCACTTCGGCCTCGCGTACGACGCGTACGCGCACTTCACGAGCCCGATCCGCCGCTATCCCGATCTGCTCACGCACCGCGCGATCTACGCGATCCTGTCCGGCAAGAAGTACACACCGAAGTCGCCCGAAGGCGTCGAGCTCAACACCGCGCTGTCGCCGCGGGCCCGCGCGATGCAGCGCGAGGACGACGAGGCGCGCGGCCGCGCGCGGTCGAACACGGCGATCTGGGAAGAGCTCGGGCTTCATTGCTCGTCGAACGAGCGGCGCGCGGACGAGGCGTCGCGCGACGTCGAAGCGTGGCTCAAGTGCTATTTCATGCGCGACAAGCTCGGCGAGGAGTACGGCGGGATGGTGAACGGCGTCACGTCGTTCGGCATCTTCGTGCAGCTCGACGCGCTCTTCATCGAAGGCCTCGTGCACGTGACCGAGCTCGGCGCCGACTACTTCCAGTACGACGAAGTGAAGAACGAGCTGCGCGGCGAGCGCACGGGCATCCGCTATCGGCTGTCCGATCGCGTGCGCGTGCAGGTGAGCCGCGTGGACCTCGACGCGCGCAAGATCGATTTCCGGCTCGTGCGCGAAACGCCCGTCAAGGCGCCGCGGCCGGCGGCTTCGGCGGCGGCTGCCGAAGCCGCCGGGCCGCGCGTGCGTTCGCTGCCGCCCGCGGAAGGGCCCGCGCGGCGCAAGAAGGCCGCGAGCGCGCCGAGCGCGGCGGTGAATGAGGCGCGGGCGGCGCGCAAGAAGGGCGCCGCGTCCAAGCCGGCCGCGAAGAAGGCGCGTTCGCGCAAGAAGTACTGATCGAGCGCGCCGCCCGCGAGAGGCGGCGCCGACTGATCGAGACGCCGCGCACCCGGAAGGGCGCGCGGCGCTTTCCATTTTCAATGCGGCCGTGCAATGCGCGGCCGCGCGTTTTGATCGAAGGTTGTTCCAGCCATGTCACGTCTGAAGGTTCTCTACGGTTTTCATGCGGTGACCGCGCGCATGCGGCACGATGCGTCGACGGTCGCGGAGGTGTTCTACGATGCGACGCGCCGCGACCGCCGGATGCAGGACTTCCTGCAGACCGCGAAGGAAGCGGGCGTGCGTCTCATCGCCGCCGACGAGACGCGGCTCTGGGGGCTCGCGCACACCGAGCGCCACCAGGGGGTCGTCGCGCGCGTCGAGGATCTGCCGCTCGCGCAGAACCTCGCCGAGCTGCTCGACGGGATCGCGGGGCCGGCGCTTCTGCTCGTGCTCGACGGCGTGACCGATCCGCACAACCTGGGCGCATGCCTGCGCGTCGCCGACGCGGCAGGCGCGCACGCGATCATCGCGCCGCGCGACCGCGCGGCCGGACTCAACGCGACCGCCGCGAAGGTCGCGAGCGGCGCGGCCGATACGGTGCCGTACATCACGGTGACGAACCTCGCGCGGGCGCTGCGCGAGCTGAAGGACGCGGGGGTGTGGGTGATCGGCACGTCGGACGATGCGACGGCGAGCCTCTACGACACGAAGCTCGACGGCCCGGTGGCGCTCGTGGTGGGCGCGGAAGGCGAGGGGATGCGGCGCTTGACGCGCGATACGTGCGACGAAGTGATGTTCATTCCGATGGCGGGGAGCGTCGAGAGCCTGAACGTGTCGGTCGCGAGCGGCGTGTGCCTGTACGAAGCCGTGCGGCAGCGAGGCGCGAAGAAATAAGCAAAGCGCGCGGCGCGTGCGCGCGCCGCCGACTATGAGCGATGCGCGCCGCTTCGTGCGCGACGCGCGACGGCGAACGCCGGCGGCATGCGAGGCGGCGCGCTCGAGCGTATCGCCGCCGCAAGCGCGAGTCCGGTCGCGGAGCGCGAGCGTCGGGCTGGGTCGATCGCGACGCCCGCACGCTTCCGTTTTCGTCGTGACGCGCAGCCGTCATATCGCCGCACCGCGCGCAGTTCCCGTAAAACAGGCGCAAAACGCGCAAGAATACGATCGACGAAGCGTCTAGAATGGGGCGCTCGTGTCGGGACGAATCGTCCCGACGACCGCAGATTCATCGAGCGCCGTCATCATGAAAATCCCTTTGCGCCATGCGCTTCTCGCGAGCCTCAGCCTGCTCGCCGCCTGTACGGCGCCCACGCTCGTCAATCACGGCGACTACTACGCCGACACGAGCCTGCCCGCGCGCAGCGTCGATTCGCGCATTCGCTTCCTCGTCATGCACTACACCGAGATCGGCGAAGCGCAGTCACTGCGCGTGCTCACGCAGGAAAACGTGAGCTCGCATTACGTCGTGTCCGACGCGCCGCGCACCGAGCGCGGCTTGCCCGTCGTCTATCAGCTCGTGCCGGAAAGCGAGCGCGCGTGGCACGCGGGCGTGAGCTCGTGGCAGGGCGCGACCGAGCTGAACGGCGTGTCGATCGGCATCGAGAACGTCAATCGCGGCCCGATCGATACGCCGCACGGCCGCATGTGGGCGCCGTATCCGCCCGCGCAGGTCGACGCGATCGTTCGGCTTGCGAAGGATATCGTCACCCGTTACCAGATTCCGCCGACGCGCGTCGTCGGCCACAGCGACATCGC
Source organism: Burkholderia savannae (assembly GCF_001524445.2). NCBI lineage: Bacteria > Pseudomonadati > Pseudomonadota > Betaproteobacteria > Burkholderiales > Burkholderiaceae > Burkholderia > Burkholderia savannae. The sequence goes on along the minus strand of NZ_CP013417.1, from coordinate 2,107,024 downwards.
GCCGCAGCGCAAGATCGATCCCGGCCCGCTGTTCCCGTGGCGCGCGCTTGCGAAAGCGGGCGTCGGTGCGTGGCCCGACGACGCGACCGTCGCCGCGCGCCTCGCGGGCCGGCCGCCGAAGTCGCTCGTCGACGTGCGCGAACTGCAACTGAAGCTCGCGCGCTACGGCTATGACGTCGCGACGGACGGCGTGCTCGACGATCGCGCGCGGCGCGTGATCGCCGCGTTCCAGATGCATTTCCGGCCAACCGACTACGCGGGCAATCCCGATGCGGAAACCGACGCGATCGCGCAGGCGCTGCTCGACAAGTACATGTCGTCGCAGCCGGCGCCCGAGCGCGACGTGGCGACGGACGGCGCAAGCGCGGCGAGCGGGGTGGCGGCGCAGTGAACGCGTTCGACGGGCGGCCACGCGAGCGCGCCGCCCGATTCGACGCGGCCGCGTGGGCGAGCGTCAACGCGGCCGAGCGATTGTCAATCTGAGAAACGGCGGGCGTCGGCGCCGCGCGTGGCTTCGCCGTCGCGATCGCATCGAAAAAAGCCGTCGAGCGGAGCGTCTCCGGTAAACTTGCGTTTTTCGCACTTCGATTGCTCGACGCTTCTCATGACACAAGACGAACTCAAACGCCTCGTCGGCGAGGCCGCCGCCCAATACGTGACCGACAACGTGCCGCAAGGCGCGGTGATCGGCGTCGGCACGGGCTCGACCGCCAACTGCTTCATCGACGCGCTCGCGGCCGTCAAGGATTGCTATCGCGGCGCGGTGTCGAGCTCGGTCGCGACGACGGAGCGCCTGAAGTCGCATGGCATCAAGGTGTTCGATCTGAACGAGATCGAGTCGCTGCAGGTGTATGTCGACGGCGCGGACGAGATCGATGGGAGCGGCGCGATGATCAAGGGCGGCGGCGGCGCGCTCACGCGCGAGAAGATCGTTGCTTCGGTCGCCGAAACGTTCGTCTGCATCGCCGATGCGAGCAAGCGCGTCGCGATGCTCGGTCAGTTTCCGCTGCCCGTCGAGGTCGTGCCGATGGCGCGCACCGCGATCGGCCGCCGGCTCGCCGCGCTCGGCGGCGTGCCCGTGCTGCGCGTGAAGCAGGACGGCGCGCCGTACCTCACCGACAACGGCAACGAGATTCTCGACGTGAAGGGCCTGCGAATCGACGATCCGCGCGCGCTCGAAGCGACGATCAACGGCTGGCCCGGCGTCGTGACGGTCGGCCTGTTCGCCGAACGCGGCGCGGATCTGTGCCTGCTCGGCACCGCGCAAGGCGTCGAAACGCTCCGCTACGTGCGGCGTTAATTCAATCATTTGAAAATGAATTTGCTGTGCGAAAGCAATAAAGTCGGTTAAATCCAATCTCAATAAATTCAGATTGCCGACGCTTTCGGCAGGCCTTCGATCCGAGGTCCAGCGAGCTTGCAACAAGCTTGCTGGACCTATTTTTTTAGGGCTGTTTTTTTTCTGGATATAGTAAGAGGGATTACCCTGTCAGGTGTTTACCAGATAGCGGAATTGCGACGAACTCAGCAACGTATCGTTCATAAGAACAAAGGCTGATAGTCATGTCATTTCGATACAGAGGGCCGGCGAGACTGCGAGGGCATTGTGCCAACACAGGTGATGTTCGGGGAGAGGTCTCATGGAGCAGGGAAAGGACCGGTCACTGGTCAGTAAAGTGATGGATGGGCTTGTCACGGGAATCGTCGAGGACAAGTATGGGGGCGTGTTGCCGCCGCAGGACGTGTTGTCGAAGGAGTTCGACGTCAGTCGCACCGTGATGCGCGAAGCGCTCTCGATGTTGCTGGCGCGCGACATGCTGGACGTGCGCCCGAAGGTCGGCACGCGCGTTCGGCCGATGAGCCATTGGAGGATGATCGACGAAGATGTCGTGAACTGGCGTTTCCGGGCGAAGCCCGATCGGCAGTTCCTGCGCGACGTGATCGAGTTCCGGACGCTGATCGAGCCGCGCGCGACCGCTCAGGCGGCAAGCCGCGCGACGGCGGCCGAAATCGCAGGCATTCGGGAGGCATTCGAGCTGTTCAAATTGGCCGAGCCGGGGACGCCGGCATACGACGAGGCGGATGAGCTGCTGCATACGCGCATCGTGCATGCGAGCGGCAATCAGTTCTTCCAACAAATGGCGGCGATCATTCGCGGCGCGCTGCGCGTCGTGAACCCGCGAATGAGCCAGCGCGACGATATTCGCGCGCTCGCGCTCAAGTCGCACGGGCGGGTCGTCGAGGCGATCGAGCGGCGCGATGCGCGCGAGGCGGAAGCGGCCGCGCTCGAGCTGATCGACTACACGGCGGAGGAGATGCGCGACTTCGCGGTCGAGATGCCCGAGCGCAACTGAGCGCCGCGCCGTGTCGCACGCCGGAGGCCGGCCGTTTATCATGACGGCCGGCCGGGCTGCGAGTCCGACGCCGGATATCCTCAGCGACACGGAATTGATTCGATGACCGATTACCAACCGACGCCGATTCGTTTCGGCATCGTCGGCGCGGGCAGCATCGCGCGCCGGTTCGCACAGAGCATCGCGCACGTGCGCGATGCCGTGCTCTCGCACGTGTGGGCGCGCCGCGCCGACGCGGCCGCCGCGTTCTGCGACGCGCGCGGCGGCGCGCCGTGCGCGAGCGTCGACGCGCTCTTCGCATCCGAGATCGACGCCGTCTACATCGCGACGCTGAACGACAGCCACGCGCATTACGCGCGCGCGGCGCTCGCGGCCGGCAAGGCAGTGCTCTGCGAAAAGCCCGCGACCGTCAACGCGCGCGAGCTCGATGCGGTGCTCTGCGACGCGCGCGCCGCGAAGCGCCTGTTCATGGAGGCGATGAAGCCGCCGTTCTATCCGCTGTACCGAAAGCTGCGCGCGCATCTCGAGCGCGATCCGATCGGCGACGTCGCGCTCGTGCGTGCGGGCTGCGCGTCATCGACGGTGCCGGCCGATCATCCCGTCTACCGTTTCGAGCAGGCGGGCGGCGCGCTGCTCGACATCGGCGTCTACGAAATGTTTCTCGCTGTCGACTGGCTGGGCGCGCCGCTCGACGTGCAGGCATTCGGTCGCGTCGGCGCGACGGGCGTCGACGTGTTCGCGAGCGTCAACGCGCGGCACGAGCGTGGCGTGTCGCAGCTTTTCTGCGGGCTCGACGTGATGGGGCGCGGCGACGCGCTCCTCGCGGCCGCGGGCGGCTACGTGACGATTCACGAAAACTGGTGGAACCCCGCGCGGGCGACGATCCGCTATGCGGACGGCCGCGTCGTCGAGCTCGACGAGCCGTTCGACGGCGGCGGCCTCAATTACGAGATCGCGCACTTCTGCGAGCTGCTGCGCGCGGGGGAGCTCGAAAGCCCGGTGATGACGCACGATCATTCGCGGCGGATGATCGCGATGACGGATGCGGCGCGCGCGGCGCTCGGCGTACGCTATCCGATGGATTGACGGGCGACGTGGGCGCTGGACCTGCGCGCCGCCGCGCTTGTGGCGCGCGGCGGCGTCGCACGCGCGATCAATGCCGGCTCGGCAAAGCGAGCCGGCGTTCGTACCAGCGCTGCACCCATTCGAGAATCTGGCACAGCACCCAGTAGACGCCGGCCGCCGCGAGATAGAGCGGCAGCGGCTGATAGGTCGACGCGATGATTTCCTGCGCGCTGCGCAGCAGCTCGGTGACGGTGATCACCGACACGAGCGACGTGTCCTTGATCAGGCTGATGAGGCTGTTCGACAGGCTCGGCACCGCGATGCGCAGCGCCTGCGGGCCGATCACGTAGCGCAGCGTCTGCCGCCACGACAGCCCGAGGCTGTAGGCGGCGAGCCATTGCCCCTTGTCGATCCCGTTGATCGCGCCGCGCATGCTTTCGGACATGTAAGCGGCGACGTTCGCGGACAGCGCGATTACGCCGGCGGGCGTCGGATCGAGCGAGATGCCGAGGCTCGGCAGTCCGTAGTAGACGACGAAGATCTGTACGAGGAGCGGCGTGCCGCGCATCACGCTCACGTACGCGCGCGCGACGCCGGCCAGCACCGCGCTGCGGCCGATGCCCATTAGCGCGAGCGCGACGGCGCCGACGAGGCCGAGCACCATCGACAGCACGGCGAACTTGACGGTCAAAAGCGCGCCCTGGAGGAGGACCGGGAGCGATTGGGCGAGGAGGGAAGTGATCGGCATGTGAAGCGGTGACGAGGCTTACGCGAAAGCGCAATCATAAACCGGACGCGCAATGCAAAGGGCGGCACCGTTGCGGATGCCGCCCTCGTTTGCCGCCGGACGCGGGCGGCGCGACGACGAGCTTACGCGCTCACTTGACGGGCTTCGTCACGTCGATGCCGAACCACTTGTCCGAGATCTTCGTGAACGTGCCGTCGGATTCGAGTTGCGCCATTGCGTCCGCAATCGCCTTCGCGAACTTCGGGTTGCCCTTCTTGTACGGGATGCCGGACGGATTCGCCGAGCCGACGTTCGCGCCCGGGCGCAGCGGCAGCTGCGAGTTCTTCGTCAGGTACGCGAGCATCAGGCGGTCGTTGAGCGCCGCGTCGAGGCGGCCGGCCGCGAGATCGCGCAGATACTCGGGCGCGCCCGGATACGTCTTCACGTCGATGCCCGGCACCGACTTCGCCATGTCCATGTAATTCGTGCCGAGCGCGACGCCGAGCTTCTTGCCCTTCAGCTCTTCGAGCGACTTGAACTGGCGCGCGTCGTCCTTGCGCTGGATCAGTTGCGCGGACGAGTAGGTGTACGCCGGCGAGAAGTCGAGCGTTTCGCGGCGCTTGTCGGTGATGCCGACCTGGTTGACGATCACGTCGAACTTGCCCGCCTGCAGGCCCGCGATGATGCCGCTCCATTCGGTCGTGACGAATTCGGGCTTCACGCCGAGCTTCGCGGCGATCGCCTTGGCGATGTCCACGTCGAAGCCGACGAGCTCGCCTTGCGGGTTCTTCGAGTTGAACGGCGGGAACGTGCCTTCGAGGCCGATCCGCAGCGTGCCGCGTTGCTTGACTTCGTCGAGCAGATCCGCCGCGTGCGCGGTGGCGGCGACGAACGACGCGCCGATCAGGCCGGCGACCAGAAGCTTCTTCAGCGACGCAATTTTCATTGTGTTGTTTCCTTGCCTGGGAGGGGGTCTTCGATGAGGCCCTGATATCGATCGCGCAATGGTAGCGAAATAACAATCGATATCTAAATATCGTTTGTTTATTTCTATATCACCGCGCTTGCTCGCGAGCGATCGCCTTCACGCATTCGGCGACGAGCGCCGGGCCGCGATAGATGAAGCCCGTGTACACCTGCACGAGCGACGCGCCCGCCGCGAGTTTCGCACGCGCGTCCTCGCCGGAGAAGATGCCGCCCACGCCGATGATGGGCACGGCGTCGCCGAGCTCCGCGTGCAGCTTGCGGATCACCGCGTTCGACGCGTCGAACACCGGCCGCCCGGACAGCCCGCCCGCTTCGTCGGCGTGCGGCAGGCCCTTCACGGCGTCGCGCGACAGCGTCGTGTTGGTCGCGATCACGCCTTCGATCTGGTGGCGCAAGAGCGTCGCGGCGATCTCCTTCACCTGCTCGTCGTCGAGGTCCGGCGCGATCTTCAGCGCGAGCGGCACGAGCTTGCCGTGCAGGTCGGCGAGACGCCGCTGCTTGTCCTTCAGCGCGGCGAGCAGCGCGTCGAGCTCGCCCGCGCCCTGCAACTGGCGCAGGTTCTTCGTATTCGGCGACGAGATGTTGATCGTCACGTAGCTCGCGAACGGATAGACGCGCTCGAGGCAGTACAGGTAATCGTCGGCCGCGCGCTCGATCGGCGTGTCGGCGTTCTTGCCGATGTTCAGCCCGAGCACGCCGCGATAGCGCGCCGCCTGCACGTTCTTCACGAACTGGTCGACGCCGCTGTTGTTGAAGCCCATCCGGTTGATGATCGCTTGCGCCTCGGGCAGCCGGAACATCCGCGGGCGCGGATTGCCGGGCTGCGCGCGCGGCGTGACCGTGCCGACCTCGATGAAGCCGAAGCCGAGCGCGGCGAAGCCGTCGATCGCCGCGCCGTCCTTGTCGAGGCCGGCCGCGAGTCCGACCGGATTGCGGAACTCGAGCCCCATCACGATGCGCGGCGCGTCGGGCACGTGCGAGGAGAGCGCGCACGCGAGGCCGGTGCGGCCCGCGGCGCCGAGCATGCGCAGGGTCAGATGATGGGCGTCCTCGGCGTCCATCTTGAAGAGAGACGCGCGGGCAAGCGGATAGAGGGAGCTGAACACGGAAGAGGCGGCGGCAGCCGAAAAATTGACAACCCGCTATTTTAGCCGAGAAGCGCCGACGCGCCTTCGCCGGGCGGGCGGCGGCGCACGTGCGCCACGCCGTCAGCGCGTGCCCGAATGGCCGCCCGGCAGCGGCGCGCGCGCGAACGCGGCATCGACGGGCGGCAGGTCGACGAGCGTCGGATCGAGCACTTTCCAGCGGCCGTCGACGAGCCCTTCGAGCGGATGGAAGTTCGCCTTGTACGCCATCTTCGGGCTCTCGCGAATCCAGTAGCCGAGATAGACGTACGGCAGGCGCAGGCTCTTCGCCTGCTCGATCTGCCAGAGGATGTTGTAGGTGCCGTAGCTCGCGTGCGGCTCGTCGGGATCGAAGAACGTGTAGACGGACGACAGGCCGTCGCCGAGGATGTCGATCATGCTGACCATGCGCAGCGCGCTCGCTCCGTCCTGCGCCGGATCGAGATCGCGGAACTCGACGAGCCGCGAGTTGATCCGGCTCTGCAGCAGAAATTGCTCGTATTGATCGCGGCTGTCGCGATCCATGCCGCCGCCCGCGTGGCGCGCCGACTGATAGCGCATGTAGAGCGCGTAATGCTCTTCGTCGTAATGGAGCGGCGACACCGTCGCGACGAGCGCGCGATGACGCTTCCATGCGCGCCGCTGCGTGCGGCTCGCCTTGAACGCGTCGACGGGCACGCGCACCGGCACGCACGCACGGCAGCCGTCGCAGTAGGGGCGGTACGTGAACACGCCGGAGCGGCGAAAGCCTGCCTTGACGAGCTCGGTGTAGATGTCCGAATTGATCAGATGACTGGGCGTCGCGACTTGCGAGCGCGCGATGCGCCCGTCCAGATAACTGCACGGGTAGGGGGCCGTCGCATAGAATTGCAACGCCGAAAGCGGTGAAAGCGGCAGCTCAGTGGGATGAGTCATGGGCAGCTCTCGATGTATTGATGTTTTGCCGCGCTAACGATCGAACGCATCCGCTGCCGTCGCCGAAGCGGCATGGCCGAGCAGCCCGGCGACGACGGTCTTGTCGAACCGCCATGGTATCGGCGCTTCGCCGACGGCGCGGCGCACGTGGGCGACGAACGCCTTGCGCGCGATTTCCCGGCCGCCGAGCGACGCCAGATGCGACGTGTTCTGCTGGCAGTCTATCATTTCTACCCTGTGCTCGCGCAGGTGCGCGACGAGCGCCGCGAGCGCGATTTTCGACGCGTCGCTCACGTCCGCGTACATCGATTCGCCGAAGAACATCCGGCCGAACGACACGCCGTAAAGGCCGCCCACGCGGCGGCCGTCGAGCCAGGTTTCGATGCTGTGCGCGTCGCCCGCGCGGTGCAGCGACGAATACGCGTCGACGATCTCCGCGGTGATCCACGTACCGCGCTGTCCGGGCCGAGGCGCCTGCGCGCACGCGCGCATCACGCCGGCGAAGTCGCTGTCGACGCGAATCTCCCAGCGCGGCTCGCGCAGCACGCGCTTGAGCGTCTTTCTGAACGTCGCGGAAATCTTGAATTCGGTGGGCGCGAGGATCATCCGCGGATCGGGGCTCCACCAGAGCACCGGCTGGCCGTCCGAATACCACGGGAAGATGCCGCGCCGGTACGCGTCGATGAGGCGCGACGGCAGCAGGTCGGCGCTCGCGGCGAGGAGGCCGGGCGCGCCGCTCGCCGCGCCGAGCGCGCGCTCGACGCTCGGAAACGGATCGTCGGGGCCGAGCCAGGGAACCATGCGCGCGCCTAGCCGTTGCGCAGCGAGCGGAAGATGTCGCCCGTGTGGACGCCGTAGTCGCCCGCCTCGCGGTCGGCGAAGAAGAACCGCAGCGTCTGGCTGACGGTCGGGAACGCGATGTCGTCCCACGGAATGTCCGCTTCGTCGAAGAGCCGCACTTCGAGGCTTTCCTCGCCCGCCTCGAAAGACGGATCGACGAGGCGCGCCAGATAGAAGAGATGCACCTGATGGACGTGCGGCACGTTCAGCAGCGTGAAGAGATTCTGCACCTCGACGCGCGCGCCCGCTTCCTCGAGCGTTTCGCGCGCCGCGGCCTCGGCCGTCGTCTCGCCCATCTCCATGAAGCCCGCGGGCAGCGTCCAGAAGCCGTAGCGCGGCTCGATCGCGCGCCGGCACAGCAGCACCTGCTCGCCCCACACGGGAATCGTGCCCACGACGTTGCGCGGGTTCTGATAGTGGATCGTGCCGCAATGGTCGCAGACAAAGCGCTCGCGATTGTCTCCCGGCGGGATGCGCGCAATGACTTCGTGACCGCAAACGGAACAGAATTTCATAGGAAGGGGATGGGAAATGGTGATGCGAGTGTATCACCGGGCGGGGGCATTCTCGAACGCTCGCCGTGGAGCGCCGTGCTGAACGGCGCGTGCGCGGCGTCGCGTTCGCGACAGGCTTTTCGCGCGATCGTGGTTGCCCGCGCTCGCGCGTTGCGCTTTCGTTCGGCGCGTGTCGCGCCGGCTGCGCGCGATGGCGTTCGGATGCAGATCGGCGACGCAATCGAGCAGGCGCCCGAAAAGCAAAAAGCCCACCGTTGAGGGCGGGCTTTCTGATCGGTTTCGACGTGGATTCGTCCGTTTTCGCATGATCGCGCACTCGGCGCCGCTTGCGAAAAACCTGGCTTGGTTGCGGGGGTAGGATTTGAACCTACGACCTTCGGGTTATGAGCCCGACGAGCTGCCAGACTGCTCCACCCCGCGTCCGTCGAAAGATGAAATTATAAGGAGATACCCGGAGAAATGCAACACCTTCCTGACGATTTCCGTTCGCCGCCGCGCCCGAACGGCTCGGAAGCGGCGCTGCGCTAGAATCGGAGCGTTTCACCGGACTGTTTCGCCGGCCGCACCGCACGGGCCGCGCAGCGCGCCGGCCGCCCGAGGCGGCGCGGCATTTCCTTCTTGCATTTTCTCTATCGTTCGCACACACGCGTCATGGACATCGCTCTCGATCTGCAGTCGATCGCCGTACAGGAAAAGACCCTCGTGTTCCCGCAGTTCGACGCCGCGCGCGCATGGGCGCTCGGCTCGCAGCTGCGCGAGCTCGCGCTCGCGCGCGGCCATGCCGTCGCGATCGACGTGCGCACGTTCGGGCAGCCGCTCTTCTTCGCGTTGCTCGACGGCGCGACGCCTGACAACGTCGATTGGGCGCGCCGCAAAGGCAATGTCGTCGCGCATTTCCGGCGCAGCTCGTATGCGGTCGGCCTGTGGATGCAGCAGGCCGGTGCGACGCTCGCCGACAAGCACGGGCTGTCCGCGTCCGAATACGCGTCGCACGGCGGCGCGTTTCCGCTCGCGGTGGCCGGGGCGGGCGTGATCGGCTCGGTGACGGTGTCGGGGCTGCCGCAGCGGGGCGATCACGAGCTCGTCGTCGAAGCGCTGTGCGCGCAGCTCGGCCACGCGTACGAAACGCTGGCGCTCGTGAGGAGCTGACGCGATGCAACTGCCCAGCTATGCATGGCTCGCGATCGCGATCGTCGCCGAGGTGATCGGCACGTCGGCGCTGCGCGCGGCCGAAGGTTTCACGCGGCTCTGGCCGACGCTCATCGTCGCCGCGGGTTACGGCACCGCGTTCTATTGCCTGTCGCTGACGCTCAAGAGCATGCCGGTGGGCGTCGTGTATGCGATCTGGTCGGGTGCGGGCATCGTGCTCATCACGCTCGTCGCCGTCGTGCTGTATCGGCAGGTGCCGGACTGGCCGGCGGTGGTCGGGCTCGCGCTCATCGTCTCGGGCGTGGTGGTGCTCAATCTCTTTTCGAAAATGCAGGCGCATTGACGGCCGCGCCCGCCCACTTCCCATCGTCATGAACGCTTCCCTTACCGATTCGCCCGAGGCTGACGTCCGCGCGCACGTCGCGAACCGCATCGGCTTTCTCGAACTGAACCGTCCGCAAGCGCTCAATGCGCTGTCGACCGGCATGATCCGCGCGCTGCACCGCGCGCTCGACGCGTGGCGCGACGATCCCGGCGTGCTCGCGGTCGTGATCCACAGCCCGCATCCGCGCGCGTTCTGCGCGGGCGGCGACGTGCGCTTCTTCCACGATGCGCACCGGCGCGGCGATCAGGCGTCGATCGACACGTTCTTCATCGAAGAGTATTCGCTGAACCACGCGATCTTCGCCTATCCGAAGCCGTACATCGCGCTGATGCACGGCGTCGTGATGGGCGGCGGGATGGGCATCTCGCAGGCGGCGAAGCACACCGGCGGGCTGCGCGTCGTCACGGACTCGACGAAGATGGCGATGCCGGAGACGCGCATCGGGCTCTTTCCCGACGTCGGCATGAGCTGGTTTCTCGCGCGCACGCCGGGCGCGCTCGGCCGCTATCTCGCCGTCACGGGCGCGACGCTCGACGCGGCGAGCGCGCTGTATGCGCAGCTTGCCGACGCGTATCTGCCGGATGCGGCGCTGCCGGCGCTCATCGACGCGCTGCGCACCGAGCGCTTCGACGACGGCGCGGCGGTGACGGCGCGCGTCGCGGCCGAAGCGGCGCGGCACGCGCCGGCGCCCGCGCCCGACGCGTCGACGCTCGCGGCCGCGCGCGCGTCGATCGACAGGCATTTCGCGCGGGCCGACGTCGCCGCGATCGCCGCGTCCCTCGACGCCGAGCGCGACGCTTCGGTGCGCAGCGCGTGGCTCGACAAGGCGCGCGATGCGATGCGCGGCGGCGCGCTGTCGCCGCTGTCGATGGCGGTGTCGCTCGAAGTCGTCGAGCGCGCGCGCGGCGCGACGATGGCGGATTGCCTGCGGCGCGATCTCGACCTGACGCGTTCGACGTTCGCGCGCGGCGACGTGATCGAAGGCGTGCGCGCGGTGATCGTCGACAAGGATCACGCGCCGAAGTGGCGTTATCCGACGATCTCGGACGTGACGGCGGAGGTGGTCGCGAGGATGTTCGAGAGCCCGTGGCGCGCGGACGAGCATCCGCTCAGAGGTTTGCGCGACTGACGGCGGGGCGTTGCGCGGGTTGCGTGGTGCGCGGCGACGCATGCGAAGGCGAGGAAGCGAGGAGGCCGTCGGCCTCGACCGCCGACGAGCACGCTCCGCGGTTTCCGCGCGCTTCCGGGCGCGCCATGCGCGGGGCCGCGCGCGCATAGCGCGGCGCGCCCGATGCTGCACGACGCGGCGCGGGTCATTCGATCGGCGCTCGACGAGCGCGTCACGATCGATCCGAACGATCGCCTCGTCGAAGACAATTCAACCGATTCGCCGAAGGCTCCCCGGCCGACGCGCCGAGAATTTTTTCGACCGGCGCGACGCGGAAACGTCGATCCGTCGGCGACCGCGGCCATCCGCCATCCATTCAGGTATCGGCGCGATCGTCCGTCGAACGATGGACGATCTTCGCGTCGCGCGCGGTCAGCGCGGCGCGCGACGGCGGTGGTGAACGCCGCGCCCGATCGGCGGCGCTCACGCGTCGTCGCCGTTGTCCGACATGAACGCTCGCATGAACACGAGCGCGCCCCAGCCCCAGACGGCGTTCGCGACGAAGCCGACGACGAGGGGCGGCAGCATGTTGCCGGCCGGCCAGAAGCCGCGCAGCGGATCGATCGCGAACACGCGCGCGGCGGTGAGCACGATGCCGCCGAACATGAGCGACGGCACCCATGGCGCCGCGCGCTCGGGCGACACGCGCAGCAGCCACGCCATCAGGATCGCCCAGCACGCGCTCATGATCGCGTTCGCGACGAATTCAGGAATGCCGAGCGGGACGAATGGCACGGTCGAGAAGCCGGTCGCGTCGATGAGGCCGGCCGTATGCAATAGCGCGAGCGTCGCTTCACGGAAGAAGAGCGCGGCGAGAAAGCCGGACAGAAACGGCAGGATCACTTTCTGCATCGAGAGCGTCACGTAAAGGCGCGGCGCCGTGCGGCGCGCGCCGGGTTGTTAGGGACTTGGGCAACATTATAGGGGCCCGTGCGCCCATATTCGCTGCAGCAGCACGCTATGCACGAAAGCGGAAAACCTAAGCTCAAAAAAATCGTTCCTATACGAAACCGCGCTCCCTAGACTGGTTCCCCAGAGACGGCCGGGCCGCCCATCGCGCGAAAGCGCACGCAAGCCGAGCGGTTCGCCGCGGCATGCGTTCCCCAACTCATCCGCGAGTGCCGCGCCGCCGCCCACTTCTTCGCACGATCAGTCAGGCAGGAGCATCGCATGAATGTGTTTTGGTTCATCCCCACGCACGGCGACAGCCGCTATCTCGGCACGGCCGAGGGCGCACGCGCCGCGGATTACGATTACTTCCGGCAGGTCGCCGTCGCGGCCGACACGCTCGGCTATGACGGCGTGCTGCTGCCGACGGGCCGCTCGTGCGAGGATGCGTGGGTCGTCGCGTCGAGCCTCATTCCGGCGACGAAGCGCCTGAAATTCCTGGTCGCGATCCGGCCGGGGTTGTCGTCGCCCGGGCTGTCCGCGCGGATGGCGTCGACGTTCGACCGGCTCTCCGACGGGCGCCTGCTGATCAACGTCGTGACGGGCGGCGATTCGGCCGAGCTCGAAGGTGACGGCCTCTTCGCCGATCACGACACGCGCTACGCGATCACCGACGATTTCCTGCACATCTGGCGCAAGCTGCTCGCCGAATCGCACGGGAACGGCAGCGTCGATTTCGACGGCGAGCACCTGCAGGCGAAGGGCGGCAAGCTGCTGTATCCGCCCGTTCAGCATCCTCATCCGCCGCTGTGGTTCGGCGGCTCGTCGCCCGCCGCGCACGCGATCGCGGCCGACCACATCGATACCTATCTGACCTGGGGCGAGCCGCCCGCCGCGGTCGAGAAGAAGATCGCCGACATTCGCGCGCGTGCGGCCGAGCGCGGCCGCCAGATCAAGTTCGGAATCCGCCTGCACGTGATCGTGCGCGAGACCGAAGAGGAAGCGTGGCGCGACGCCGATCGCCTCATCAGCCGGCTCGACGACGACACGATCGTGCGCGCGCAGCAGGCGTTCTCGAAGATGGATTCCGAAGGTCAGCGCCGGATGGCCGCGCTGCACGGCGGCAAACGCGGTTCGCGCCAGGAGCTCGAGGTCTATCCGAATCTGTGGGCGGGCGTCGGGCTCGTGCGCGGCGGCGCGGGGACGGCGCTCGTCGGGAATCCCGAGCAAGTCGCCGCGCGGATGCGCGAATACGCGGCGCTCGGCATCGAGACGTTCATCCTGTCCGGCTATCCGCATCTCGAGGAATCGTACCGCTTCGCCGAGCTCGTGTTCCCGCTTGTCAAGGGCGGCGGCGCGCGTCGCACGGGGCCGCTGTCGGGGCCGCTGTCGGGGCCGTTCGGCGAAGTCGTCGGCAATCAGTATCTGCCGAAGGCGAGCCAGAGCTGAGCGGGGAGGGCATCGACATGGCAACGACGCATTCAAGCCCGAGCTTCGCCGTGCGCCGCGCCGGGCAAGCCGCGCGCGCGATCGCGCCGTGGCTCGTGCCGCTCGCGCTCGTGCTCGCGTGGGAATTCGCCGCGCGCTCGGGCGCGCTGTCGAGCCGCGTGCTGCCCGAGCCGTTCGCCGTCGTGCGCGCTGCGTGGGCGCTCGTCGAATCGGGCGACATGTGGGCGAACGTGAAAGTCAGCACGTGGCGCGCGCTCGTCGGCTTCGTGATCGGCGGCGGCGTCGGGCTCGCGCTCGGCCTCGCGACCGGGCTCTCGAAGGCGGCCGAAGTCGCGCTCGACTCGACGATCCAGATGATCCGCAACATCCCCGCGCTCGCGATGATTCCGCTCGTGATCCTGTGGTTCGGCATCGACGAGAAGGCGAAGCTCTTCCTCGTCGCGCTCGGCGTGTTCTTCCCGGTCTACATCAACACGTATCACGGAATCCGCTCGGTCGACGCGGGCCTCGTCGAGATGGCGAGGAGCTACGGCGTGAAGGGCTTCGCGCTCTATCGCGACGTGATCCTGCCGGGCGCGCTGCCGTCGATTCTCGTCGGCGTGCGATTCGCGCTCGGGCTGATGTGGGTGATGCTGATCGTCGCCGAGACGATCTCCGCGCAATCGGGCATCGGCTACATGACGATGAACGCGCGCGAATTCTTGCAAACCGACGTGGTGGTGGTCGGCATCCTGCTGTACGCGGTGCTCGGCAAGCTTGCCGACGTGCTCGCGAAATGGCTCGAGCGCGCGACGCTGCGCTGGCACCCCGCGTATCAACCGGGAGCCCAGGCATGAACGGAACCACGCTGGCCGCCACGTATGGCCCGATCGCGGGCGCGGATCTCGAGGCCGAGCTCGCGCAGCCGCGCACCACGGACGGCGACGCGCAGGACGCCGCGGTGCTGGAGCGCGACGGCGGCGCGCACGTGCTGCCGTTCGCGTCGGGCGGCGAATTTCGCCGTGCGCCGCGCGACGGCGCCGCGGACGCATCGGTGCGCCTGCAACGCGTGAGCAAGCGCTACGGCGAGCGGACCGTGCTCGCCGACGTCGACCTGTCGATCGAGCGCGGCAGCTTCGTCGCGATCGTCGGCCGCAGCGGCTGCGGGAAATCGACGCTGCTGCGGCTCGTCGCGGAGCTCGAGACGCCGAGCGCCGGCACGCTCGTCAAGCATGGCGAAGGCGGCGGCGCGCTCGATACGCGAATCATGTATCAGGATGCGCGCCTGCTGCCGTGGAAGACCGTGCTGCAGAACGTGATGCTCGGTCTCGGGCGGCGCGCGAGGGACGATGCGCGCGCCGTGCTCGACGAAGTCGGGCTGCTCGCGCGCGCGAACGACTGGCCCGCGCAACTGTCGGGCGGCCAGCGGCAGCGCGTCGCGCTCGCGCGGGCGCTCGTTCACCGTCCGCAACTGCTGCTGCTCGACGAGCCGCTCGGCGCGCTCGATGCGCTCACGCGCATCGAGATGCATGCGCTGATCGAGCGCCTCTGGCGCGAACATCGATTTACCGCGCTGCTCGTCACGCATGACGTTCAGGAGGCGGTTGCGCTCGGCGACCGGATTCTGCTCATCGAGGCGGGCAGGGTCGCGTTCGATCAGCCGGTGCCGCTCGAGCGGCCGCGCGCACGCGCGTCGGCGACGTTCGCCGCACTCGAGGAGCGCGTGCTGCAACGCGTGCTGACGGGCGCGGACGCGGCCAATACGGCGCCGGCCGCCGCGCTTGCGGACGGCGTGCGCGGCCGCGCGGCCGCCGCGGGCGGATTGCGCTGGGCGGTATGACGGGCGCGCGGCGCTCGCGCCGCCGCCTGCGCGATCGAACCGGTCGCATCGATCAATCAGACGAACCATTCGGAGCGAATACTCGATGAGCATCACGGCAATCAACGTACGAAATCAATTCCGAGGCAAGGTGAAGGAGATCATCCGCGGGCCCGTCGTGTCCGAAGTCGACGTCGACACGCCGTTCGGCATCGTCACGTCGGTCATCACGACGCGCTCGATCGACGAACTCGAGCTGAAGGTGGGCACCGAGGTGGTGGCGCTCGTCAAGTCGACTGAAGTATCGATCGCCCGCCTCTGAGCGGGCGGCCGCCTCGGCTACGCCCGACCGGCGCGAGGCGGCTTCTCGCGCCGGCCCAGCGCCGCTTGCGTCGTTTTTCCCGGCATGTGCGAAAGTGCTAGGATGGAACGAAACCGACGGCGGAGGCGGGCCATGTTTCCTACCCTGAGTCCAGAAGCGATCGAAGCGCTGAAATGGATCGACCAGTTCGGCTCCGGCCGGCCGCTGCCGGCGGGTTTCCGGCTGGCGCTCGAAGAGCTTCTGAACGACGGCTTCGTCTATCAGAGCGGCCCGGACCGGGCCGACATCACCGACGACGGCAAGGCTTACCTGTCTGAAGCGTACGATTGACGGAGGCGGCGCGCGCCGCAGGGCTTGCCCGCGACGACGCAGGCGCACGAACCGTCCGGGTTCGGGAGGCGGCGAAATGGAACCGAAAGGCAATGACATCGGCGACTTCGGCGAGTCCTACAAGGGCTACGAGATCGAAGTGAAGACCGAGCAGGTGTGGGCGGGCGAGAAGGCGCATTACCGGGTGCTGCAGGGCGGCACGGTGATGATCGACTGGCGGCTCGTGCATATCGACGGGCTGCTGCTCAGCGAGCGCAGGGTGATCGAGCAGACGCTCGCCGTTGCGCGATCGGCGGTCGACCGGGAGTTGCTGGGCGCGGGCGTCGTCTGACGGGATTCGGCTTGGGTCTTGATGGTCGTGTGACGGCCGTGCGGCGGTCGTGGCGGCGCGATCGGTCCGCGGATCGTGCGCGGGCGCGAGCGCGTGGCGTGATCCGATTCGGGCGGAGCGTCGGGGGCGGGACGCGCGTCGTTCGCGCCGTGGTGGCGGGATGCGGCGCGCCGCAGGCGGGAATCGGATCGATCCGCGCGATCGAACCGGTTTTCACGAGAGTGCTTAACTGGCGATACAAATATTCACAAAGAATCGGCATGCCGCCCGGCGCGCGTCGAATATACTGCAAGGGCATCTTCTCCTCGTGCCAAAGGATCTGATGCAAAAGAAGGCCCCGGCTGCGTAATGCGGTTGGGGCTTTCGCGTTTTGAGCGTCGGAGTTTTGCGCGTCGGATTTCCGGAGATTCGATCGATGAGGGGGCGGCGCGCGAATGATGCGCGACGAGTCGCCCGCGATGAAGGTGATTCGATGCTTCGCACGCGATGCGTGCATTGAGGCCGACGCGACATCCGGGCGACTTCGGAAGGTTCACGCCTTTGCGATCATGATCGAGGTTCGATTGCCGGCAAGCCGGCGACTATGGCGTCATGTTCTTGGCGAGGGCGGCAACGCACATTCGTCGGGATGCAGGCGAAAGAGGGAGTGCGCAAGGCGAAAGCGGCGAACACGGCTGCGTGAAGAAAGCGAATCCCCGGGAAAGCGAATCCGCGGCGTCGCTCCGACGTTATCTGGCCGCAGAAAGCAAAACAGGCGCCGAAGCGCCTGTTTTGCTTTGAAACTCTGGGGTGGCTGATGGGACTCGAACCCACGACGACAGGAATCACAATCCTGGACTCTACCAACTGAGCTACAGCCACCACTATTTTTCTCCGCTAATTCGCCGCAGCGGCGGCATCAACGAAGAAGCGAGATTATACAAACGCTGTTTAACTTTGCAAAGCCCTTTTTTCAAAAAATTCTTCCGGGCTTGCAAGGTGCGCGCGCGCTTCGTCGAAGATCGACAGATCGCCGCGTGCGAGGCGCTTGTTGTCCGACAGCACGCGGCGCCAGCCGCGCGCGCCCGCGACGCCGCGATACAGGCCGAGCGCATGCCGGACGATCGCGCCGAGATACGTGCCGCGCGCGAGCTCGGCCGCGCAGTATTCGACGAGCTTCGCCTCGATTGCTTCGCGCGTCGGCGCCGGCGCTGTCGCGCCATAGAAGCGTGCGTCGACATCGGCGAGCACGTACGGATTGTGATAAGCCTCGCGGCCGAGCATCACGCCGTCGACGTGCTGCAGATGCCGCTCGACTTCGTCGAACGTCGTGATGCCGCCGTTGATGACGATCTCGAGCTGAGGAAAGTCGCGCTTCAGTCGATACGCATAGTCGTACTTGAGCGGCGGAATCTCGCGGTTTTCCTTCGGCGACAAGCCCTTCAGGATCGCGTTGCGCGCGTGCACGACGAATACGCCGCAGCCGGCCGCGGCAACCGTGCCGACGAAGTCGCGCACGAACGCATAGTCGTCGATTGCGTCGACGCCGATCCGGTGCTTGACCGTCACGGGGATCGACACTGCATCGCGCATCGCCTTCACGCAATCCGCGACGAGTTGCGGCTCGTTCATCAGGCACGCGCCGAATGCGCCGCGCTGCACGCGCTCGGACGGGCAGCCGCAATTCAGGTTGATTTCGTCGTAGCCCCAGCGTTCGCCGAGCTTCGCGGAATGCGCGAGGTCGGCGGGCTCGCTGCCGCCCAGTTGCAGCGCGACGGGCGCTTCGTCGGGCGTGAATGCGAGATGGCGCGCGACGTCGCCGTGGATCAGCGCGCCCGTCGTCACCATTTCCGTGTAGAGCCACGTGTGGCGCGAGATCGTTCGGTGAAACGAACGGCAATGGCGATCGGTCCAGTCCATCATCGGGGCGACGGACACCCGGCGTGGGCTGAGGGCAGGCGAGGCGGACATAGGCGGGACGGAAATGGCGCGGCGGCGCGTGAACAACCCGGTATTTTACTTCAATGCGGCCGACGAGCTGGCGTGCCGTGTGGCGCGTCCTCCATCCGCGGCTAATGTGCCGGCGGAGCGCGCATGTGGGTGCGCATATGAACGCCGCTTGCGGCGAGACGAGTCTTCACTCGTTCCTCGCGCACGTCTGGCTTTTCGTTTCCGGAGCAATTCGCAAGACGCTGCGATGCGTGGCTCGGCGGACGCGCTGCTCGCCCGCGATGCCGCGGCAAGCCGGCGCGCTGCGAGCAAGGGCGGCTGTCCGCATTGGACGTCGGCGCGACGAGACGGCAAAGGGCCGCTATGCGTCGTCGCCGAATGAGATGCGGAAGTGTGCCGATGCTGCGTTTGCCGCATTCGGCTACGTGGGCGGGGGCAACGGTTCCTGCGCCTGCGCCGATCGCGATCCCGTGGATCTGAAGCCGTGACGCGCGTTTTCAGGGCGGCCAACGGTGATCGGCGCGAACCTGGCGAGCTTGCGGCGGTGCCGCCGCATTGGCTCGCCGGGCCGCCGCCCGGGAGCGTCGCATTGCACGGACGGCCGGCCTGGCGACGCCGGGCCGGCCCGCGCAAGCGGCCACCGCTATACGCGCTCCGTGATTCGCGGCGGCTCGCTCGACGCCATGCCGCCATCCGAGCCGGAGTCGGCGTCGTCGCGCGGGTCGCCGAGCTGGCCTTCCCACTTCGCGACCACGGCGGCCGCGATCGAATTGCCGACCGCGTTGGTCGCGGAGCGGCCCATGTCGAGGAACATGTCGACGCCCATGATCAGCAGCAGCCCCGCTTCGGGCAGGTGGAACTGGTTGAGCGTCGCCGCGATCACGACGAGCGACGCGCGCGGCACGCCCGCCATGCCCTTCGACGTCAGCATCAGCAGAAGCAGCATCGTGATCTGCGTGCCGAGCGGCAGATGGACGCCGTACACCTGCGCGATGAACAGCACCGCGAACGTGCAGTACATCATCGAGCCGTCGAGGTTGAACGAATAGCCGATCGGCAGCACGAAGCTCGAGATCTTGCGGTTCACGCCGAAGCGGTCGAGCGCGTCGAGCAGTTTCGGATACGCGGCTTCCGAGCTCGCGGTCGCGAACGACAGCAGGAACGGCTCGCGGATCAGGCGGATCAGCGTGAACGTGCGCTTGCCGAGGAACACGATGCCCGCGAGCGTGAGCACGCCCCACAACAGCGCGAGCGCGATGTAGAAGCTGCCCATGAACTTCGCGAACGTGAGCAGGATGCCGAGTCCTTCCGTCGTGATCGTCGACGCGAGCGCTGCGAACACCGCGACGGGCGCAAACCACATCACCGCGCCCGTGACCTTCAGCATGACCTGCGCGAGATCCTCGATCACGCCGGTCAGGCGCTTGCCGGTGTCGCCGAGCGCGGACAGCGCGGTGCCGAAGAAGATCGAGAACACGACGATCTGCAGGATCTCGTTGTTCGCCATCGCCTCGGCGATCGATTTCGGCACCAGGTGGATCACGAAATCCTTCAGCGTGAACGAGTTCGTTTTCAGGTTGACGGCGGCATCGGTGGCGGGCAGCGGCAGGCTCAGATGGCTGCCGGGCTGCAGGATCGTCGCGGCCATGAGGCCGAGCAGCAGCGACGTGAACGACGCGATGACGAACCAGCCCAGCGCCTTCACGCCGACCCGGCCGACCGCTCCCGTGTCGCCCATGTGCGCGATGCCGACCGTCAGCGTCGCGAACACGAGCGGTGCGATGATCATCTTGATGAGACGCAGGAACACGTCGGACAGCAGCGAGACGTAACCGGCGATTTCCTTCGCGATCAGCGGGTCCGGAAACGCGCTATGGCAGCCATAGCCGACGGCGATGCCGAGGATCATCGCAATCACGATGTACGAGGTGATGTTGCGTCTATTCTTCATGAGGAATCCAAATTGCACGGCGGATGTTGCAAATGACGGCGCCGCCGCCGGCGTGCAATCAGTGGACTTGGAATCTGAGCTGTTCGCGCGCCTTCCGGTACGGCACGCACCAGGCAATTCTTGCGGGACGCGCTCGGCAGGAAGCGGTCGCTGTGTGCAAGAGGCGATATGTTACCTCAATCGCCCGGATTGCTTTCAAAAGCGAAAGAGTTTGCTCGGGGTTTCGCTTGTCGCGCGGGCGGCGCGGCTGCTTCGACGGGCGCGCGGTGCGGCGCGGCGGCGGCGATGCAGGGGGCTTGTTTGGGCGGTTGGCGGTCGCGGTTGGGCCGAAACGCGGCTTGGACGAAGCGGCATCGGTGGCAAATGCTCGTTTGCGTGTGCGCGGCGACGTTTCCATGCGTGTCGCGTCCCGTCGTTTCGGTGCGCAGGGCGTGCCTGAAATCGTGGCCGGCGTGTGCGTGCGCGCTCCGTGACGAACCGGTTCGCTCGGCGGGCTGTGGTGCGGCTACTGGATACGGCAGGAAGGCCTGCAATTGACGCACATCGCGCGCGTCGTCTGGTCGATCGCCGCCTATCTGCTGTTCCAGTTTGCGCGGTCCCGGGCAGGCGCGCTTCGCGCACGTTCCGCGTCGCGAAGCGTGCGCATGCGCGTCGAGCGCATCGCACGCGCTCGCTTTCGCTCACGCAAGCGACAGGCGACAGGCGACATCATCGTCGACGCAGCGGCGTCCGTCCGCCGCCCGCCGTCACTCGACTTCGTCCGTTTGCCGCGCGATCCAGCCCGGCCCCGGCAGCGGCTCGACTTCCCGCGGATCGATCGGCTCGCCGCATTCGGAGCACACCATCACCGGCTGCATCACGTGCCCGCATTTGCGGTGCCGCAGCACGACGGGGGGGCCGTTGCCGTCGTCCTTCCAGCGGTCTCCCCACGCGGTGAGCGCGAGCAGCACCGGATAGAGATCGAGGCCTTTCTGCGACAGCCGATATTCGAAGCGCGGCGGCCTGTCCTGATATGCGCACTTCGCGAAGATGCCTTCGTCGACGAGCCGTGCGAGCCGCTCGGCGAGCACGTGGCGCGTGAGTCCCAACTGCGTCTGGAACGCCTCGAAGCGGCGATGGCCGAGAAACGCGTTGCGCAGGATCAGCATCGTCCAGCGGTCGCCGAGCACGGCAAGCGTGCGCGCGACCGAACACGGCATCGAGCCGACGTCGTCCCATTTCATGATCGGATTCCGTATAGGCAGGGAAAGTGCGTTCGATTATAGAACGCACGCTCGAACCGGCGGCGCCTTCGTGTGTTGACAGCGGTTGAGCGTCTGCGAATAATGGGCGCCATTATAAGTTCTTTTTCAGAACTTTATGGTGCGCGGTACGCGCGCCGCGTTCCGCATCCCAGCGAGGAGTGTGTCGATGAATCCGCTTTCCATGTCCGGTCTCGAACTGTTGCGCGCCGCAGCGGCGGGCGATTTGCCCGCCGCGTCGATCGCCGAGACGATCCCGATGCGGCCCGAGAGCATCGAGCTCGGCTACGTGAAAATGACCGCGCGCGCCGACGGCCGACATCTGAACCCGCTCGGCGGCGTGCACGGCGGCTTCGCCGCGACGGTGCTCGATTCGGTCACGGGGTGCGCGGTGCATACGATGCTCGATCCGGGCGTCGGTTACGGCACCGTCGATCTGCACGTGAAAATGCTGCGCCCGGTGCCGCGCGACGTCGATCTCATCGCCGAAGGGCGCGTGATCCATCTGTCCAAGAGTCTCGGCGTCGCCGAAGGGACGCTGAAGACGCCGGACGACAAGGTGGTCGCGCATGCGTCGGCGACGTGCTTCATTCAGCGGCCGGCGTGAGCGGTGCGCCGGCGCACGGCGCGCGGCGCGCGATGCGTTGCGTGAGGTGCCGGCGCTAGTGCCGGTGTTGTGCCGGTGTCGGTGTCGGTGTCGGTGTCGGCCGAGCGTCGGTCGCCGGGCGGCCGCGCGGGAGGGCCGAGCGCATGCGCGTCGCCGACGCGTCGACGCCGTAAGCGCAGCCTCGGCGTCGCTTCGCCGCGCGCGTCCTGAAGCAATCGCGCCGATGTGTTAGCTTCGAATTTTTGCACGCGAAGCGACAGGAACCTCAGCATGGAATACCGCACACTCGGCAATTCGGACGTCAAAGTCAGCTTGATCGGTCTCGGCACGATGACCTGGGGCGAGCAGAACACCGAAAGCGACGCGCACGCGCAGCTCGACTATGCGATCGACCAGGGCGTCACGCTGATCGACACCGCCGAGATGTATCCGGTGCCGCCGATGGCGCAGACGCAGGGGCGCACCGAGGCGCATCTCGGCACGTGGCTCGCGAAGCGGCCGACGCTGCGCGACAAGCTGACGATCGCGACGAAGATCGCCGGCCCCGCGCGCCAGCCGCACAACCCGACGCACATTCGCGGCGCGGGCAACCAGTTCGACCGCAAGAACCTGACCGAGGCGCTCGACGGCAGCCTCAAGCGCCTGCGCACCGACTATGTCGACCTGTACCAGTTGCACTGGCCGGACCGCAGCACGACGACGTTCGGCCGCCCCGCGTATCCGTGGATCGACGATTCGTACACGGTGCCGATCGAGGAGACGCTGGCCGTCCTCGGCGACTTCGTGAAGGCGGGGAAGGTGCGCCATGTCGGCGTGTCGAACGAAACGCCGTGGGGCGTCGCGCGGTTCCTGCGCGCGGCCGAGAAGCTCGGCCTGCCGCGCATCGTCAGCATCCAGAATCCGTACAGCCTGCTGAACCGCACGTTCGAGAACGGCTTGTCGGAATTCAGCCATCGCGAGCGCATCGGGCTGCTCGCGTATTCGCCGCTCGCGTTCGGCTGGCTGTCGGGCAAATACGAAGAGGGCGCGCGTCCCGCCGGCGCGCGCATCACGCTGTTCGAGCGCTTTCAGCGCTACAGCAAGCCGCACGCGGTGCAGGCGACGTCGCGTTACGTCGCGCTCGCCAAGCGGCACGGGCTGTCGCCCGCGCAGTTCGCGCTCGCGTTCGTCAACAGCCGGCCGTTCGTGACGAGCAATCTGATCGGCGCGACATCGCTCGAGCAATTGCGCGAAAACATCGCGAGCGCAGACGTGAAGCTCTCGCCCGACATCCTCGCCGAAATCGACGCGCTCCACGAGCAGCAGCCGAACCCCGCGCCGTGACGGCCTTCGGGCGGCGGCCCGCAGGCGCGCGTCGCGTGCCGCCGCCCGGCCTCGTGCTGCCGGGCGACGCACGCCGCAGCAGCGAATGCCCCAATCGGAGAATCGCGCGGCACGTGCGATAATCGCCGCTTTCCGTCGGCTGTCCGGCTCGCCCGACCCGGACATGAAATTCCGCATTCGAAATCGAGGCGCCGATGAGCCGCCGTCCGCCGCGCCGTGGCGCGATGCGGCGTTCGTCCGTTTCCGGCATTTCGCAACGATGCGCAACGACGCACAACCACACGCATTCACGGCGACCAGCATGAACAGTTCCCGTTCCTACACCCCGCACCCGGCGCTCGGCCTCGCGACGTTCGTCGTGCTGGCGGTCGCGGGCCTTTTTTACGTCAAGTGGTTTCCTTACTATCACAAGGCGTTCGTCGCGGCCGAGCATCATTCGATCGGCCAGTCGATCCTGATGGGAACCGCGGCGCACGCGCCCGAGCCGTCGCTGCAGGCGGCGCTCGACTACGCGTGGGCGTACGGCAAGGCGATCTGGCAGGCGATGGTGCTCGGCCTGCTGCTCGGCTCGGCGGTGCAGGCGCTGCTGCCCGCGCACTGGGTCGCGCGCGCGCTCGGCGGGACGGGCTTCGGCAGCGTCGCGGCGGGCGGCCTGCTCGCGCTGCCGGGCATGATGTGCACGTGCTGTGCGGCGCCCGTCGTCGCGGGCCTGCGCGAGCGCGACGCGTCGCCGGGCGGCGCGGTCGCGTTCTGGCTCGGCAACACGGTGCTCAATCCGGCCGCGCTCGTGTTCATGGGTTTCGTGCTCGGCTGGCACTGGAGCGCGCTGCGGCTCGTGCTCGGCGTCGCGATGGTGTTCGGCGTCGGCTATCTGATCAACCGCCTCGCGGGCGCGAAGACGCAGGATATCGACGATACGCTGCGCGCGAAGCTCGTCGCGGAGCAGGCAGCGGCCGGCAACGCGTTCGTGCGCTGGATGAAGATCTTCGCGCGGATGACCGTGCGCCTCGTTCCCGAATATCTGCTGCTCGTCCTGCTGCTCGGCGCGGCGCGCGCATGGTTGTTCCCGCACATCGGGCCGGACATCGGCAACGGGATCGGCTGGATCGTCGCGTTCGCGGTGGCGGGCATGCTGTTCGTGATTCCGACTGCGGGCGAGGTGCCGATCATTCAGGCGATGTTGTCGCTCGGCATGGGCGTCGGTCCGGCGGGGGCGCTGCTGATGACGCTGCCGCCCGTCAGCGTGCCGTCGCTCGCGATGCTCGCGCGCTCGTTCAAGCCGACGACGCTTACGCTCGTGGCGGCGCTCGTCGTTGCGTTCGGGGTGGTCGGCGGGCTGGCGGCGGTCGCGCTCGGATTCTGAGCGCGACGCGGACGGCGACTGTCGCGGCGGCGGTCGGGCTGTTCGCTCGGCGGGCGCTCAGGCGGTGCGTCCTCCGTTGCGGGCGCGTCTGCGGGCAAGCCGGGCGAAATGCTGGATCGGCTTCGGGAGGCGGGCCGCGGGCGATCGCCGATCACGCGCCGGCGAGCCGCAGTCGACATGTGCCGCGCGGCGCACGCCGTTGCGGATGCGGCGGGCAGGGCACCGCACGCGCGCCGATCGCCCTCGTGTCGCGCACATAAGCAATCGGGCCGGTTTCGGAATCGAGGCCGGCCGTCATTTTCAGAAGCAGAAGCAATCAGGAAAACGCATGACGAAACACAAGGTACATCCCCGCCTCGAACAGGCGCTCACGCGCGGCGATCTCGCGATTCGCCAGGCCAACTCCGCGCGCGCGACCGCCGTGCTGAACGCGCTGGGCAAGATGATCGTCGAGGCGTCGGCGACGATCGGCGTCGAGGCGAGCATCGACATTCCGCAGGGCGAGCGCGTCTACGATCCGCTCAACGGCGTGTGGCCGCAAAAGATGCTCGTTTCGTTCGACGGCCCGGTCGAGGACGCCGATCCGGAAGAACTGCGCACCGTGTATCTGCTCGCCGACGACCCGACCACCATGTTTCGCGTCGAATGGCACCGCGCGGACGGCAAGCTCGGCCGCCAGGAAGGCGGGCCGCTCGCGACCGTCGCGTTCCTGACCGACGTCGAGATGCCTTGGGGCGACGACGAAGAGTGAGCGTCGCGCTCGAGCCCGCGCGGCCGGCAACCGGGCGACGCGGCGCGTGAGCGCCGCACGCTCCGAAAGGCCGCATGCCCGGCGCTCGGTCGGGCATGCGCGCCGCCGCTGCGAGCCGACCGGGCGGCACGGCCCCGTCAGCGCATCATTCGCCGCCTGAACAGGCGCGCGCAGACGAAGAATCCGCCCACCGCGTACGCGACGAGTATCGCGACATGGAGCGCGACGTCGGTCGCCGGGCGGCCGAGCATCGCCGGACGGATCAGGTCGACCGCGTTCGCGAGCGGCAGCGCATGCGCGACGTGCCGCGCGAATTCGGGCAACTGCGCGAGCGGGAAGAACACGCCGGACAACAGCAGCATCGGCGTCAGCACGAGCGTCTGGTAGAACATGAAGAAGTCGTACGACGGCGCGAGCGCGGTGACGATCATCGCGAGGCTCGCGAACGCGAGGCCGGCGAGCGCGATCACCGGTAGCGCGGCCAGCATCGACGGAAACTTCGCATAGCCGAGAATGCCCGCGACGAGCATGATCGCCGCGCCCGACAGCATCGCCTTGCTCGCCGCCCAAACGATCTCGCCGAGCACGATGTCGCCGAGCGACAGCGGCGTGTGCATGATCGCCTCCCAGGTGCGCTGCACGTGCATCCGCGAAAAGCCCGAGTACATCGACTCGAAGCTCGCCGAAATCATCACGCTCGAGCCGACCGTTCCGGCCGCGAGAAACGCGATGTACGACACGCCCTCGACGTGCCCGACCATCAGCCCGAGCCCGAAGCCGAGACCGAACAGATAGATCATCGGATCGGCGAGGTTGCCGAACATCGACGCGATCGCGAGCTTCTGCCAGACGAGATAGTTGCGCCGCCAGACGGCGATCCAGTTGGTGGCGTTCGCGGGCAGCGCGAGCGCGAATGCGGATGCGCGCTCGCGGGGGGCGACGGCCGGCGACGGCGAGTAGTGGCGAGTGTCCATTTGTCTCAATCCTGCATCTCGCGGCCGGTCAGCCGCAGGAATACGTCTTCGAGATTCGCGGGGCGGTGCAGATAGCGCAGGCCCGTGCGGCCCTTCAGGCGCGCGTGGATCGGCTCCGGATCGTTGACGTAGCAAAAGAGCGTTTCTCCGCTGATCTCGGCGCGCTCGGCGAACGGCGCGAGCTCGTCGCGAAGCCGTGCGGGATCGGCGCCGTAGATCTCGATCACGTCGCAGCCGATTTCCGTTTCGATCAGCGTGCGCGGCGCGCCTTCCGCGATCTTGCGGCCTTCCTCGATCACGCACAGGCGGTGGCACAGACGCTCGGCCTCTTCCATGAAGTGCGTGGTGAGCAGAATCGTCTTGCCGCGCGCGAGGAGCGAGCGCAGCCGCTCCCACATCAGATGTCGGGCTTGCGGATCGAGGCCCGTCGTCGGCTCGTCGAGCACGAGCACGTCCGGGTTGTTGACGAGCGCGCGCGCGAGCGTGAGCCGGCGCTTCATTCCGCCCGACAGCTCGCCCACCTTCGCGTTCGCCTTGTTTTCGAGCTTCGCGAATTCGAGCAGCGACGGCACGAGCGCGCGGGACTCGTGCGCGGTGAGACCGAAATAGCGGGCGAATACGAGCAGATTCTCGCGAACGGTGAAATCGGGATCGAGGTTGTCGAATTGCGGCACCACGCCGACGCGACGCCGTGCATGCCGCGCGCGGGACGGCACGGGCTCGCCGCACAGGCGGATCGAGCCTGCGTCCGGATGCGTGATGCCGAGCAGCATCTTGAGCGTGGTGGTCTTGCCGGCCCCGTTCGGGCCGAGCAGGCCGAAGCATTCGCCGGGCTGCACATGAAACGACAAGCCGTTGACGACGAGCTTGTCGTCGTAGCGTTTCTCGACTTCCTGAAAATCGATTGGTGCGACGGACATGGGCAAGTGAATATCTATTTTGGAGTCGTGCGACACGAACGGGCCATTCTAGTGCATCGATCGCATTGCTTCAGCGCGCTTGCCTCATCCCGGCGCAGGCGGCGCTGGCTCCTGCATTGCATCATCGCGCGTTCGCGGTGCAACGCGAATCAGCGTTTTCCAGCGCTTGCATCTGGAATTGCGGTGCAGCATGATGAATTCACGCGCTGGTCGCGCACTAGGGAGACCAAAATGGCTAGTTATAAAAAAATATTGTTGTGCTACGACGGTACGCTCGAGGGCCGCAAGGCACTGCGATGCGGTGCCGATCTGGCGCTCGAGCTGAAGGCCGAGACGCACTTGCTGTCGGTCGTCGACATGCGTTCGAGCATTGCGCAAAGCGCCGGTCTGCTGACCGACGTCGCGTGCAGCCGCTTCGAAGAAACCGCACGGGAGATCCTGCAAGAAGGCGTCGACTGGCTGACCGAGCGCGGCGTGCAGGCACAGGGGCATTTCGCATTCGGCTACCCGATCGACGAAATCGCGAATCTCGCGACGAAGCTGAACGTCGATCTCGTCGTGGTCGGCCATCGCTGCCGCAGCGGCTTGTCGCGGTGGTGGATGGGCTCCGGCAGCACGCAACTGCTCGATCGCGTGTCGTGCAGCATTTTGGTCGCGTGTTCGTCGCCCGCCGAGCAGAAGGCGGAAAGCGCGAGGGAAGCGGCCGCGGCGACGACCGGGCACTGACGCATTCCGGCGTCGGGGCGGTGACATGCCAATCGGCCGCGCGCGGCCGAGGCTGGTGTTCGCTGCTTCGGCCGTTGCCGGTGTCCGGCATCGGTTGAGCGTGTAGAAGGACAGAACCGGTTCCAGTGCGTCTGGGAGCGCACGCGGCATTCAGGTGAGCGGACTTCCGGCTCCCCGCTGCAAGGCGCTCCCACCGGATGGTCGGCGAACTGTACATGGTTTACGCGTATACGCGATGTACGCGGCATGTGTCTTGGCCTACTTGCTTGGTGAAGCGGGCGGTCGACGCGCGGATTCACATTCAATCGTCGTGCAAATCGACCGCTGACAATTTCCACCCGAAGACTCCGCTGCGGCGAAATATCGCCGCATAGCGCGTGCTACCGTCGTCGCGACGATACGTGACGACGAATTCGTCGAAGCTCCGGTAGTGCGCGCTCGTCTGCGGCGATGCGTCAGGATGCGCACCTGCGGCGGCGGGCACGCTTGCCGCAGACGACGGCCCAGCTTGCGCTGCGGCGCTGCTTGCCGCGGGCGTCGGGCCGCTCGAAGCGGTGGCGGAGTTGCCGGCGCTGCTTGCCGGGGCAACCGCGCCGGGTGCCGACGACGCGGGCAGGCTTGCCGTTTGATCACCCGGTTGATTCAATTCGGGCGGCCGCTGTCCCGGCTGCGCGCGCGGTGGCAAGCCGCTCAACAGCGCGGCGACGCCGTCGGGCGTTGCATAGGCGTCGACGAGCGGGCCGACGAGCGCCGAGCCGATCAACGCGCCAATGATCGCGAGCGGATTGTCGCGCTTTTGCGCGTCGATGCGCCGCATCAATTCGTCGGTGAGCTGCTGCTTCAGGCTGATCCGCAGCGCGGGGAAATCGACGTGCGCGCTGATCGCCTGTGCGTCGCGCGAGTCGATCGCCTGCTTGATTTGCCTGAGCGCGAGATACGGCGACGCATACGCATACACGGCGACGACGACCGCGATGACGATCGACACCGGCTTCAGAAAACGCTTTTGCGGGCGCACGGCAGGATTCAAGCGGCCTCCACGGCGAAACGGACGGACCCGGAAGATCAGAGACCTTGCTGAGTCAACGAACGTTCCTCGGCAATGCACCGGTCGATCATTCGGCAGATCGCGTCGACCGTCCCCACCATGATGAATCGCGACGGCCCGTGATAGACGCGCACCGGCGCGCGTCGCGCGGGCTCCGCGTGATGGAGCGAACCGTTCAGCGACACGCGCGCGAATGCCGGCAAAGCGGACAACGGCAGCTGCGTGTCGGCATCGCCGGGCGGCTGCGCGGCGGCGGCGAGCGGCGCACATGGCGTGCGCCCGCGCAGATGACGCAGGCGGCCGAATTGGCGGAAGGGCAGCAGGCGGGCGAGGCGTTCCATAGGGTTCTCCTGATCCAGTCGAATGGC
Organism: Burkholderia savannae; assembly: GCF_001524445.2. Taxonomy (NCBI): domain Bacteria; kingdom Pseudomonadati; phylum Pseudomonadota; class Betaproteobacteria; order Burkholderiales; family Burkholderiaceae; genus Burkholderia; species Burkholderia savannae. The sequence continues at coordinate 2,077,476 of NZ_CP013417.1, read as the reverse complement.
GGATAGACGGGCGGGGCCGCGGCTGGCCGAAAGGCGCTTAGAACTCGCCCGGGCGGATCAGCCCGACGGCGACGCCTTCCAGCGCGAATTCCGCGCTGCCGGCCTTCACGAAGATGTTCTCGTAATCGGGATTCTCGGCGATCAGCTCGACGCCGCCCGGCCGGCGCTTCAGGCGCTTGACCGTGACGTCGTCGCCGAGTCGCGCGACGATGATCTGCCCGTCCTTCGCCTCGGTTCGCTTCTGCACGGCGAGCAGATCGCCGTCGAGGATGCCGGCGTCGCGCATCGACAGGCCGCGCACCTTCAGCAGGTAGTCCGGCTTGCTCGAGAAGAGCGCGGGATCGCACGCGTAACGTTGCGAAATGTGCTCCTGCGCGAGGATCGGGCTACCCGCCGCGACGCGGCCCACGAGCGGAAGCGACAGTTGCATCAGCGCCGCGTGCGGCAGCGTCAGCTGGTGCGGCGCGTCTTCGAGGCCGAGCAGGCGGATGCCGCGCGACGCGCCCGCCGCCAGTTCGATCACGCCCTTGCGCGCGAGCGCCCGCAAGTGCTCCTCGGCCGCGTTCGGCGAGCTGAAGCCCAGCTCGGCGGCGATTTCCGCGCGCGTGGGCGGAAACCCCGAGCGCTCGATCGCGCGACGGATCAAGTCGAACACTTGCTGCTGACGGGCGGTGAGTTTGATCATGGCATGACTGTATGGATAGACAGTGAGCTGTATTTTTATACAGTGCCCGAGGAAATTCAAGCGTTACTTGAAGTTCGGCGCTATCGCGGCGGTTCCGCCGCGATCCGGCTGCGTCGCAGCGGCGCTTCGGTCGCGATAGCCGTCGATCGGGCGGTCGTTACCACTTTTGAGTATTAAAAAATGAGGAACGATTATTTTTAATGATGAAACCTGTTCGTTAGACTGGCCCGACATCGCAATCCATGACCCACACATTTGGAGAACAACGGATGGTCAAGCGCAATACGGGGCTGGCGGGCGGCGCGCGCCGTCTCATCGCATCACTCGCGCTCGGCGCGGCGGCGGCGCTTGGCGCGCTCACGCCGGCGCTCGCGGACACGACGTTCCTGAACGTCTCCTACGATCCGACGCGCGAGCTCTACCAGGACGTCAATCAGGCGTTCGGCAAGGCGTGGAAGGCGAAGACGGGCGAGACGGTGAACTTCAAGCAGTCGCACGGCGGCTCGGGCGCGCAGGCGCGCTCGGTGCTCGACGGGCTGCAGGCGGACGTCGTGACGCTCGCGCTTGCGTACGACATCGACGCGCTCGCGAACAAGGGCATCGTCGACAAGGACTGGCAGAAGCGCCTGCCGGACAACGCGTCGCCGTACACGTCGACGATCGTGTTCCTCGTGAGGAAGGGCAATCCGAAGGGCATCAAGGACTGGGACGATCTCGTGAAGCCGGGCGTGTCGATCGTCACGCCGAACCCGAAGACGTCGGGCGGCGCGCGCTGGAACTATCTCGCCGCGTGGGCGTACGCGCAGCACAAGCCGGGCGGCAACGCGCAGACGGCGAAGGACTTCATCACGAAGCTCTACAAGAACGCGGGCGTGCTCGATTCGGGCGCGCGCGGCGCGACGACGAGCTTCGTGCAGCGCGGCATCGGCGACGTGCTGATCGCATGGGAGAACGAGGCGTTCCTGTCGATCAAGGAGTTCGGCGCCGACAAGTTCGAGATCGTCGTGCCGTCGGCGAGCATTCTGGCGGAGCCGCCCGTCGCGGTGGTCGACAAGGTCGTCGACAAGAAGGGCACGCGCAAGCTCGCCGAGGCTTACCTGAACTTCCTGTACAGCAAGGAAGGGCAGGAGATCGCCGCGCGCAATTACTACCGGCCGCGCTCGAAGGACGTGCCGGCGGCGCTCACGAAGCAGTTCCCCAAGCTGAAGCTGTACACGGTCGACGATACGTTCGGCGGCTGGACCAATGCGCAAAAGACGCATTTCGCCGACGGCGGCGTGTTCGATTCGATCTACAAGCCGCAATGAGCGAAGGCGGGCGCGCGCCGTGACGGGCGCGCGCCCGCCGCAACACAACGATACCGGGCCGACGGACGCGCGTGCAACGCGCGTCCGTCGAGCCGTTGAACCCATGTGCATCACCCTGGAAGAGCATTCCGCATGACGACGTTCACCTTCCGCAAGCCGAGCGCGCTGCCCGGATTCGGCGTGACGCTCGGCATCACGCTGGCCTACCTGAGCCTCGTGGTGCTGATCCCGCTCGCCGCCACCTTTCTGAAGACGGCCACGCTCACGTGGGATCAGTTCGTCGCCGCGACGACGTCGCCGCGCGTCGTCGCGTCCTATCGGCTCACGTTCTCGGCCGCGCTCGGCGGCGCGCTCGTCAACGCGGCGTTCGGCTTTCTCGTCGCGTGGGTGCTCGTGCGCTACTCGTTCCCGTTCAAGCGGCTCGTCGACGCGATCGTCGACCTGCCGTTCGCGCTGCCGACGTCGGTCGCGGGCATCTCGCTCGCGGCCGTCTACGCGCAGAACGGCTGGATCGGCAGCTATCTCGCGCCGCTCGGCATCAAGATCGCGTTCACGCCGTTCGGCGTGCTCGTCGCGCTGACGTTCATCGGCCTGCCGTTCGTCGTGCGCACCGTGCAGCCGGTGCTCGAGGATTTCGAGCGCGAGCAGGAAGAGGCGGCCGCGTGCCTCGGCGCGTCGCGCTGGCTCACGTTCCGCCGCGTCGTGCTGCCCGCCGTCACGCCCGCGCTGCTGACGGGCTTCGCGCTCGCGTTCGCGCGCGCGCTCGGCGAATACGGCTCGGTGATCTTCATCGCCGGCAACGTGCCGATGAAGTCGGAAATCACGTCGCTGCTGATCATCACGAAGCTCGAGCAGTACGACTACGCGGGCGCGACGGCGCTCGCGGTCGTGATGCTCGTCGTGTCGTTCGTGATGCTGCTTTTCATCAACACGCTGCAGTGGTACCTGCAGCGCCGCACGAGCCGCGGCGCAAGCGGCCCGGCGCCCGCCGCGCAGGCGGTGACGGCACTCGGAGGCGCGCAATGAGCCAAGACGCCGCTCAGTCCCGCGCAGTCGCGGCGCCCGCCGATGCGAGCCGCGGGCCGCGCCGCGCCGCCGACGCGGGCGTGCGCGCACGCCGCCTCGATCCCGTCAGCGAGCCGCGCGCGGTGCGTTGGCTGCTCACGGGCGCGGCGCTCGCGTTCCTCGCGCTCTTTCTCGTCGTGCCGCTCGCGGCGGTGTTCGTCGAGGCGCTGCGCAAGGGCTTCGATTTCTACGTCGAATCGCTCGCCGACCCGGATGCGTGGTCGGCGATCAAGCTCACGCTGACCGTGGCCGCGATCGCGGTGCCGCTCAATCTCGTGTTCGGCGTGTGTGCGTCGTGGGCGATCGCGAAGTTCGAGTTCAAGGGCCGCGCGCTCCTCACGACGCTCATCGACCTGCCGTTCTCGGTGTCGCCCGTGATCTCGGGCCTCGTCTACGTGCTGCTGTTCGGCGCGCAGGGCTGGCTCGGGCCGTGGCTGCAGGCGCACGATGTGCAGATCATCTTTGCCGTGCCGGGCATCGTGCTCGCGACGATCTTCGTCACGTTCCCGTTCGTCGCGCGCGAGCTGATTCCGCTCATGCAGGCGCAGGGCAGCGACGAGGAGGAAGCGGCGCGCGTGCTCGGCGCGTCCGGCTGGCAGATCTTCCGGCGCGTGACGCTGCCGAACGTGAAGTGGGGCCTGCTGTACGGCGTGATCCTCTGCAACGCGCGCGCGATGGGCGAGTTCGGCGCGGTGTCGGTCGTCTCCGGCCACATCCGCGGCCAGACCGACACGATGCCGCTGCACGTCGAGATTCTCTACAACGAGTACAACTTCGCAGCCGCGTTCGCGGTGGCGTCGGTGCTCGCGCTGCTCGCGCTCGTCACGCTCGCGCTCAAGCTGTTCGCCGAGCGGCGGCTGTCCGCCGACCTCGCGCAGGGGCGCGACGGCGCGCCCGCCGCGCACCCGAGCGCCGCCGTCACTTCGTCGATTTCGTAAAGAGGCAAACCAGATGGGCATCACCGTTCGTAATCTGCACAAGCGCTTCGGCGATTTCACCGCGCTCGACGACGTCACGCTCGATTTTCCGGCGGGCGAGCTTGTCGCGCTCCTCGGGCCGTCCGGCTGCGGCAAGACGACGCTGTTGCGCGTGATCGCGGGCCTCGAGCACGCGGATGCGGGGCAGGTCGTGCTGCAGGGGCTCGACGTCGCGTCGGTCGGCGCGCGCGAGCGGCAGGTCGGCTTCGTGTTCCAGCATTACGCGCTCTTCAGGCACATGACGGTGTTCGAGAACGTCGCGTTCGGGCTGCGCGTGAAGCCGCGGCGCGAGCGGCCGGGCGAAGCCGCGATCCGCGCCAAGGTGCATGAATTGTTGTCGCTCGTGCAGCTCGACTGGCTCGCGCAGCGCTATCCGTCCGAGCTCTCGGGCGGCCAGCGGCAGCGGATCGCGCTCGCGCGCGCGCTCGCCGTCGAGCCGAAGGTGCTGCTGCTCGACGAGCCGTTCGGCGCGCTCGACGCGAAAGTGCGCAAGGAGCTGCGCGGCTGGCTGCGCCGGCTGCACGACGATTTGCACATCTCGACGATCTTCGTCACGCATGATCAGGAAGAGGCGCTCGAAGTGGCCGACCGGATCGTCGTGCTCGATCACGGCCGCGTCGAGCAGGTCGGCAGCCCGCAGGACGTCTACGATCATCCGCAAAGCGCGTTCGTCTACGAGTTCCTCGGCGCGGCGAACCGGCTCGACGGCACCGTGAGCGGCAAGGGCTTCGTCGCGCACGGCGCGGCGGATGCGATCGCCGTCGACGCCGATTTCGCGGGCCCCGCGCGCGCGTACGTGCGGCCGCACGACCTCGAGCTCGTCGCGCCCGATGCGCGCGCGAACGGCATCGCGGCCGACGTGCGGCGCGTCGTGCCGCTCGGCGGCTCGGTGCGCATCGAGCTCGCCGCGCGCGCGGGCGGCGTGCTCGAGGCCGAGCTCGATCGCAACGCGTGGCGCGCGCTGTCGCTCGACGTCGGTGACGCGCTTACCGCCGTGCCGCGCGCGGTGCGCGTGTTCCCGGCGCGCTGACGGCGCGCGGCGGGCGACTCGCGCATGCGGATTTCACAGACCAACAAAGACAACGCCTGAGAGGCTACCCATGAACTTTCAACAATTGCGCTTCGTGCGCGAAGCGGTGCGTCAGAACATGAACCTGACGGAAGTCGCGAATGTGCTCTACACGTCGCAGTCGGGCGTGTCGAAACAGATCAAGGATCTGGAGGACGAGCTTGGCGTCGACATCTTCATTCGTCGCGGCAAGCGCCTGACGGGCCTCACGGAGCCCGGCAAGGCCGTTCATCAGCTGATCGAGCGGATGCTGCTCGACGCGGAGAACCTGCGCCGAGTCGCGCGCCAGTTCGCGGACCAGGACAGCGGCCACCTCGTCGTCGCGACGACGCACACGCAGGCGCGCTACGCGCTGCCGAAGGTGATCCGCCAGTTCACCGAGGTCTATCCGAAGGTGCATCTCGCGCTGCGCCAGGGCAGCCCGCAGCAGATCGCGCAGATGATCCTGAACGGCGAGGCGGATCTCGGCATCTCGACCGAGGCGCTCGACCGCTATCCGGACATCGTCACGTTCCCGTGCTATTCGTGGCATCACGTCGTCGTCGTGCCGAAGGGGCATCCGCTCGTCGGCCGCGAGAACGTGACGCTCGACGATATCGCCGAATACCCGATCATCACGTACGACCAGGACTTCACCGGCCGCTCGCATATCGACCAGGCGTTTGCGAACGCGGGCGCGGTGCCGGACGTCGTGCTCACGGCCATCGACGCCGACGTGATCAAGACCTACGTCGAGCTCGGGATGGGGATCGGCGTCGTCGCCGCGATGGCGTACGACGCGCAGCGCGACACCGGGCTCGTCGCGCTCGACACGCAGCACTTGTTCGAGGCGAGCACGACGCGCGTCGGCCTGCGCCGCGGCGCGTTCCTGCGCGCCTATGCGTACCGGCTGATCGAGATGTTCGCGCCGCATCTGTCCGAAGGCGAGATCGCCGGGCAGTTGCGCGAAGCGGCCTGAGTGTGCGTCGGGTGCGCGCGACGGCTCGCGCGCGGCTGCGGTGACGGAGCCGCGCGGCGCGGTTCCGCACGACCCGGCCCGGCCGTCGTGCGAAGCCGCCGCGCGCCGGCGCGCGGTCGCCGGGCCGACTCCAGCTCGCCGCCCGATCGCCGCGTAACGGTTGGGTTGCGTGCGTTCGCTGCGGCGCGTTCGGCGCGCGTCGTTCCTTCGTCGTGCGCCGACAGCACACGCGGCCTGCGCGCGAAATGCGCAGAACGCATCGCCGCGGCCGGCTGGCCGGCCTTCGACCATTCGACCATTCGACCATTCGACCATTCGACCATTCGACCATTCGACCATTCGACCATTCGGCCGCACGCGAGACGGCGGCGCGCTCGCCGCCCCGCGCACGCGGCACGTTTCGATTGTGCCGATCCGGCGTCGCGCTTCCGTTCTGCGCCGCGCCCGCATTTTCGCTGGCCTCCCGCGCACCGCGCCGCGCCGTATCGCGCCGTCGGTCGTTTTTCCGGCCGTTTTCTCCGAACAAACCCTTAATTGCCCGAATCGGCGTTGCGTAACGCGCAGAAAAAGCTGACGATAGGCGCTCCCGATATCAAGAAAAAGGACCGGGATGCGCAGTTTGCGCGGCCGACCATACGCAGGCAGTCACTTCCGTCGTATCCCCTTCGTGGCGCAGATCGTTGAAACGTCGTGTCGGGCCGGTTCGCGCAAACGTTTGCTCGTCGTCAAAACGACACTCGGTCCGCCCGGGACAACAACCACTGCCAGGAGAGTCGCATGGATGTCAGCCTCCGCCGCCGCGTGCTAGCCGCCGCGGCCGTTTGCGTCGCCGTCGCCGCCGCCGGACCGTTCTCGGCCGCCCGGGCGCAGACCGCGCACAAGCCGAAGGTCGCCCTCGTGATGAAGTCGCTCGCCAACGAGTTCTTTCTCACGATGGAGAACGGCGCGAAGGAATACCAGAAACACAACGCGAGCCAGTTCGATCTCGTCACGAACGGCATCAAGGACGAAACCGACACCGCGAGCCAGATCCGCATCGTCGAGCAGATGATCGTGTCGAAGGTCGACGCGATCGTGCTCGCGCCCGCCGATTCGAAGGCGCTCGTGCCCGTCGTCAAGAAGGCCGTCGACGCGGGCATCATCGTCGTCAACATCGACAATCGGCTCGATCCGGACGTGCTCAAGTCGAAGAGCCTGAACGTGCCGTTCGTCGGCCCGGACAACCGCAAGGGCGCGCGGATGGTCGGCGACTACCTCGCGAAGCGGCTGAAGGCGGGCGACCAGGTCGGCATCGTCGAGGGCGTGCCGACGACGACCAACGCGCAGCAGCGCACCGCTGGCTTCCAGGACGCGATGAAGGCGGCGGGCGCGAAGGTCGTGTCGGTCCAGTCGGGCGAATGGGAGATCGACAAGGGCAATGCGGTCGCCTCCGCGATGCTCAACGAATACCCGAACCTGAAGGCGCTCCTCTGCGGCAACGACAACATGGCGATCGGCGCCGTGTCCGCGGTGCGCGCGGCGGGTCGCCAGGGCAAGGTGTACGTGGTCGGCTACGACAACATCAACGCGATCAAGCCGATGCTCAGGGGCGGCCGCGTGCTCGCGACCGCCGACCAGTACGCGGCGAAGCAGGCCGTGTTCGGCATCGATACTGCGTTGAAGGCGCTCGCCGAGCACCGCAAGCAGGCCGACATGACGGGCATCGTCGCGACCCCGGTCGATCTCGTGACGAAGCCTTGACCCGGCGCGGCGGCTTCGGCTCGCCGCTCAAGATCGCCGCGGCGCGGCCGTTATCCGGTCAGAGCGTGACCCCGGCCGCCTCGCGTCCCCGTCCGCGCGGCTGCGCGGATCGCGACAACCGTATTTCATCAGGATCGCGATGGATTCGACCGACCCAGATTCGATGCCCGACGCGCCGACGCTCGTCGTGACGGGCATCGGCAAGACCTATGCCGAGCCCGTGCTCGCCGACGTGTCGCTCGCGCTGCACGCGGGCGAGGCGCTCGCGCTGACGGGCGAGAACGGCGCGGGCAAGAGCACGCTGTCGAAGATCGTGGCCGGGCTCGTCGCGCCGACGGCGGGCGCGATGCGGCTCGCGGGCGCGGCGTACGCGCCGCTGAGCCGCGCGCACGCGGAGGCGCTCGGCGTACGGATGGTGATGCAGGAGCTCAATCTCGTTCCGACGCTCACCGTCGCCGAAAACCTGTTTCTCGATCGCCTGCCGCACCGGTTCGGCGTGATCGACCGCCGGCGGCTCGCCGACGACGCGCGCGCGGCGATGGCGCGCGTCGGGCTCGACGCGCTCGACCCTAACACGCCCGTCGGCGCGCTCGGCATCGGCCATCAGCAACTGGTCGAGATCGCGCGAAGCCTCGCGGGCGAGTGCCGCGTGCTGATCCTCGACGAGCCGACCGCGATGCTGACCGCGCGCGAAGTCGAGCTGCTGTTCGACCAGATCGCGCGGCTGAAGGCGGACGGCGTCGCGCTCGTCTACATCTCGCACCGGCTCGAGGAGCTCGCGCGGGTCGCGGAGCGGGTCGCCGTGCTGCGCGACGGCCGGCTCGTGCACGTCGATCGGATCGACGCGCAGCCGACCGAGCGGCTCGTCGCGCTGATGGCCGGGCGCGAGATCGCCGAGCAGGCGGTGCATGGCGCGCGCACGCCGGGCGCGCCGTGCTTGAAGGTCGAGCGCCTGTCGCGCGGCGACGCGGTGCGCGAGGTGTCGTTCGACGTGCGCGCGGGCGAGATCTTCGGCATTTCCGGGCTGATCGGCGCCGGGCGCACCGAGCTGCTGCGGCTCATCTACGGCGCGGACGAGGCGGACGGCGGCACCGTGTCGGTAGGCGATCCGCCGCGGCCTGCCGCGATCGGCTCGCCCGCGGACGCGGTCCGGCACGGCATCGCGCTCGTCAGCGAGGACCGCAAGGGCGAGGGGCTGCTGCTGCCGCAGTCGATCGCGGCGAATCTGTCGCTCGGGCAGCTCGCGCGCGTCGCGCGCGGCGGCATCGTCGACGGTGCGCGCGAGACGGCGCTCGCCGCGCGGCAAATCGACGCACTGCGGATTCGCGCGCGCGGCCCCGCGCAGCCGGTGTCGGAGCTGTCGGGCGGCAATCAGCAGAAAGTCGCGATCGGCCGCTGGCTCGGCCGCGACATGAGCGTGCTGCTGTTCGACGAACCGACCCGCGGGATCGACGTCGGCGCGAAGTTCGACATCTACGCGCTGCTCGACGCGCTCGCGCGCGAAGGCCGCGCGATCGTCGTCGTGTCGAGCGACCTGCGCGAGCTGATGCTGATCTGCGACCGGATCGGCGTGATGTCGGCGGGGCGGATGGACGCCGTGTTCGAGCGCGGCGCGTGGACGCAGGACGCGCTCCTCGCCGCCGCGTTCGCCGGCTACGCGCGCCGCGACGCGGCGCTGCACGCGCCCGGCGACGCGCGAACCGCCACGTAAGCGCGCTTGGCGCGACCGATCCGGCCCGCGGCCGACACCGCACGCCTCAATTCATCGAAGCAGCAACACACAGGACATTCACGATGAACGACCGATCCATCGACCGAAACGCCGGCGCCCGGCCCGGGCAGGCGGGCGGCGTCGCGGCGAAGCCGGCCGGCGTGCGGCTCGGCCTGTCGAACTACATCGGGCTCGCGCTCGCGCTTCTCGCGCTGATCGCGCTCTTCTCGATGCTGAGCTCGCACTTCCTCACGTACGACACCTTCAGCACGATCGCAAATCAGATTCCCGACCTCGTCGTGCTGTCGGTCGGCATGACCTTCGTGCTCGTCATCGCGGGCATCGATCTGTCGGTCGGCTCCGTGCTCGCGCTCGCGGCGTCGGTCGTGAGCGTGGCCGCGCTGCGCTGGCAGTGGCCGCCGCTCTTCGCCGCGCTCGCCGGCGTCGCGGCGGCGGCCGCGACGGGCACGCTGACGGGCGCCGTCACGGTCGGCTGGCGGATTCCGTCGTTCATCGTGTCGCTCGGCGTGCTCGAGGCGGCGCGCGGCGTCGCATACCAGTTGACCAACTCGCGCACCGCCTACATCGGCGACGCGTTCGACTTCCTGTCGAACCCGATCGCGCTCGGCATCTCACCCGCGTTCCTGATCGCGGTCGCGGTGATGGCCGTCGCGCAATTCGTGCTCGCGCGCACTGTGTTCGGCCGCTACCTCGTCGGCATCGGCACGAACGAGGAAGCAGTGCGACTGGCCGGGGTTAACCCGCGCCCGTATAAAATCATCGTTTTCGCGCTGATGGGCGCGCTCGCCGGGCTCGCCGCGCTGTTTCAGATCTCCCGGCTCGAAGCCGCCGATCCGAACGCGGGCGCGGGCCTCGAGCTGCAGGTGATCGCGGCCGTCGTGATCGGCGGCACGAGCCTCATGGGCGGTCGCGGCTCGGTCGTCAGCACGTTCTTCGGCGTGTTGATCATCTCCGTGCTCGCGGCCGGTCTCGCGCAGATCGGCGCGAACGAGCCCACCAAACGCATCATCACGGGCGCCGTGATCGTCGTGGCCGTCGTGCTCGACACGTATCGCAGCCGGCGCGCGCGGGGATAGCAAGAACAACGAACCAGAGAGAAAGGGAATGGCGACGATCAAGGATGTGGCGGCCATCGCCGGCGTGTCGTTCACGACGGTATCGCACGTGGTCAACAATTCGCGGCCCGTGTCGGCCGACGTGCGGGCCAAGGTCGAGCGGGCGATCCGCGAGCTGAACTACGTGCCGTCGGCCGTGGCGCGCTCGCTGAAGGCGCGCTCGACGGCCACCATCGGCCTCGTGGTGCCGAACAGCACGAACCCGTACTTCGCCGAGCTCGCGCGCGGCATCGAGGACCAGTGCGCGCTGTCCGGCTACTGCGTGTTCCTGTGCAACTCGGACGACGATCCCGAGAAGCAGCGCAACTACCTGCGCGTGCTGCAGGAAAAGCGCATCGACGGGCTCATCATCGCGTCGGCGGGCGACGACGCGGTGCTCGCGCACACGCTCGCCGACACGCGCGAGCCGCTCGTCGTGGTCGATCGGAACATCGAGGGGCTCGCGGCCGATCTCGTGCAGATCGACCACGAGCGCGGCGCGTATCTCGCGACGCGGCATCTGCTCGAGCTCGGCCACGCGAAGATCGGCTGCATCACGGGCGCCGTGTCGACCGCGGTGAGCGCGATGCGCGTGCACGGCTTCATTCGCGCGATGGCCGAGCGCGGCATCGACATCGTGCCGGGCGCGATCGCCGAGAGCGACTTCTCCTGCATCGGCGGCTATCACGCGGCCGTGCGCCTCTTCGACACCGTGCGCCCGAGCGCGATCTTCGCGGGCAACGACCTGATGGGGCTCGGCGCGCTGCGCGCGGCGGCCGAGCGCGGCATTCGCGTGCCGGCCGATTGCTCGATCATCGGCTTCGACGACATCGAGCTGTCGCGCTATACGTATCCGGCGCTGTCGACGGTCGGCCAGTCGGTGCGCGCGCTGGGCGAAATGGCCGCGCAGACGCTGATCGAGCGGATCGGCGGCGGCGCGTCGGGCGCGCCGAAGCGTCGGCGCGTCGTGTCGCCGCGCCTCGTGCTGCGCGAATCGACGACCGTCTACGTGGAGCCGGCCGACGCCGGGTATCGCGGATGACGACCGAAATCGAACGGACCGCGCCCGCGAGCGGCGGCAAGGTGATGGTCGTCGGCAGCCTCAACATGGATCTCGTCGTGCGCTCGCCGCGGCTGCCGCGGCCGGGCGAGACGCTCGCCGGCCGCTCGTTCGCGCAGGCGGCGGGCGGCAAGGGCGGCAACCAGGCGGTCGCGGCCGCGCGGCTCGGCGCGCGGGTCGCGATGCTCGGCCGCGTCGGCGCGGACGAGCACGGCGCCGCGTTGCGCGCGGGGCTCGTCGCCGAAGGCATCGATTGCGGCGCGCTGTCGGCCAGCGAGACGGCGACGACGGGCGTTGCGCTCATCGCCGTCGACGACGCGAGCCAGAACGCGATCGTGATCGTCGCGGGCAGCAACGGCGAGGTGACGCCCGAGTCGATCGCCGGGCACGAAGCCGCGCTCGCCGCGGCCGATGTGCTGATCTGCCAGCTCGAGACGCCCGCGGATGCGGTCCGCGCGGCGCTTGCCGCGGGCCGCCGGCTCGGCAAGACGGTCGTGCTGAATCCGGCGCCCGCCGTCGGGCCGCTGCCCGCGGACTGGCTGCCGCTCGTCGATTATCTGATTCCGAACGAAGTCGAGGCCGCCGCGCTGACCGGGCTGCCGGTGCGCGATCCGGCGGGCGCCGAGGCGGCGGCGCGCGCGCTCGCGGCGGCGGGCGCGCGCAACGTGATCGTCACGCTCGGCGCACAGGGCGCGCTCGCGCTGACGGCGGACGGCGCGGCGCGCCACTATCCGGCGCCGCGCGTGGCGCCCGTCGACACGACGGCGGCGGGCGACACGTTCATCGGCGGCTTCGCCGCCCGGCTCGCCGCGGGCGACGCGCCGCACGACGCGATCCGCTTCGCGCAGCGCGCGGCGGCGCTGTCGGTCACGCGCGCTGGCGCGCAGCCGTCGATTCCGACGCTCGCCGAGCTCGACGCATTCGCGCCGGACTCGGCGTGACACGCGCCGCGCGACACCGGTCTTCGTCAGCAAAAAGAAAGAAAATATAGGGCCGATGCACGTGGAGAACAGGATTTTCCTCGGATCAATCGTCACACGGATCAAGTCTTCCTGTCGAAAGCCGTAAACAGGCGAGACGAAGCAAACGTTTCGTCGTCGCGGGCCGCAGAGCGGGCGGCTTGCGTCGTCTTCACGATGCGTCACAGGAAGAACCATGCTGCTGAAGAACATCACGATCAGGTCGCGCCTCGCCGTCACGATGACGCTCCTTTCCCTCCTGCTGTGCGTCGTCGGCGCGCTCGGCCTGTTCGGGATGAGCCGGGCCAACGACGCGAACGAGCAAACCTCGTCGAACCAGTTGCCGAGCGCGATCGACGTCGCGAGCGCCGAGCTGTTCGCCGCCCGCGAGCGCCTCGTGCTCGACCGCGCGGCGCTTCTCGCCGGCACGCCGGACGCCGCGCAGGCGATCGAGCGCGCGCGCGGCATGCGCGGGATCTCCGATTCGTGGTGGAAGAAGTACCTCGACCTGCCGCGCAACGCGCAAGAGGAGCGCCTCGCGCAGGACGTCGCGTCCAAGCGGCAGATCCTGCAGCGCGAGCTCGACGGGTTCGCCGGGGTCATCAACGCGAACGATCGCGACAAGATTCTCGAGTCCGCAAAGCGGATGCAGGTGGTGTTCAACGACTTCGCGCTCGCGAGCGAGGCGTTGCGCGCATTCCAGATCAAGCAGGCGAGCATCAATTTCAACGACGCGCAAAGCGTATATTCGACGAGCCGAATCGCGAGCATCGCCGCGCTCGCGCTCGGCCTTGCGATCTCGGTCTATTGCTTCCTGAGCCTGCGCGCGGCGATCGCGCGGCCGCTCGCCGACGCGCTCGGCCATTTCGACGCGATCGCGGCGGGCGAGCTGCGCCGCCCGATCGTCGCCGCGCGGCGCGACGAGATGGGGCTGCTGCTCGAAGGGCTCGCGAAGATGCAGGCGAGCGTCGCGGACACCGTGCGCTCGGTGCGCGGCGGCAGCGAATCGATCGCGACGGCGGCGCGGCAGATCGCGGCGGGCAACATCGACCTGTCTTCGCGCACCGAGCAGCAGGCGGCGGCGCTCGAGGAGACGGCGTCGAGCATGGAGGAGCTCACGGGCACGGTGCGGCGCAACGCGGACAACGCGCGACAGGCGAGCACGCTCGCCGCGAGCGCGTCGGAGATCGCGAACAAGGGCAATGCCGTCGTGGGCCAGGTGGTCGGCACGATGGGCGACATCAACCAGAGTTCCGCGAAGATCGCCGACATCATCACGATCATCGAGGGCATCGCGTTCCAGACCAACATCCTTGCGCTGAACGCGGCCGTCGAGGCGGCGCGCGCGGGCGAGGAAGGGCGCGGCTTCGCGGTCGTCGCGGGCGAGGTGCGCAGCCTCGCGCAGCGCTCGTCGGCGGCCGCCAAGGAGATCAAGGAGCTGATCGACACGTCGGTCGAGCGCGTGCGCACGGGCTCGACGCTCGTCGACGAGGCGGGGCGCACGATGAGCGAGGTGATCGGCGCGGTGCGGCGCGTGACCGACATCATGGGCGAGATCGCGGCGGCGTCGGAGGAGCAGAGCACCGGGATCGATCAGGTGTCGCGCGCGGTGTCACAGATGGACGAGGTCACGCAGCAGAACGCGGCGCTCGTCGAGGAGGCCGCGGCCGCCGCGCAATCGCTCGACGAGCAGGCGGCGCGGCTGCGCGCGACCGTTTCGGTGTTTCGCGTCGACGACGGCGATGCGCGCGACGCCGCCTCGCAGGCGCGGCCCGCGGCCGGCGCGGCACGCCGGGCGGCGGCGGGCGCGGTTGCGCCGGCGCAGGGCGGCGCGCATTCGGGCGCGACTGCCGGCGCGCCGTCTGTCGCGCCGCCCGTTGTGTTGCCGGTCGCGCCGAGTCAGGCGGCGCCCAAGCCCGCGCCGCCCGCGAAGCCCGCGCATGCGGCCGCGGCCGCGGCCGCCAAGCCGAAGCCGGTGCCCGTGCCGCGCGCGGCGCCGGCCGCCGCGGCGGCCGTGGCGAGCGGCGACGATTGGGAGACGTTCTGACATCGGATGGAGATCGTATCGGACAACGATCTATCCCCAATTAGACTGAACGACAGCGCTTGCCGCCAGCGGGCGTTTTTGCATCGCAAACAGCCGCTCACACGTTCGTCGCGCGGTGGCCGGCGCGCGCTTTCCGATGCGTGGGCGCTCGGCGCGCGACGAGCGCGGCATCGCCATCTCGAAAATCGCCGCGAGCGCGCGTCGCGCGTACGGGCGCGCCCTGGGCGGGCACGTCATGGAACAGGCGCGTGCTGGGCACGCACGTCTTGGACAGACGGGCATGTCCTAGACAGGCACGTCCTGAATATGGACAGATCCCGAACGGAAACATCCCCTGCGGCCGCATTGCCGTTGCCTCCGCCGCGAACGTGCCCGCTCGGGCGACGTACATGTAACCGACACGCACTCGTCGCGCGCGCTCGGCAGCCGTCTCAGCCGGCGCGCCGCGCGTTTCCGCCGCGCGTGCGCCGCAAGCAATCGCCCTCATCGCCGTCAGGGGCATCGCGCCGTTGCGCGCAACGCAAAAAAATTGTAACGGCGCGTTTGCGATGTCGTCGCAGACGACGCGTCGCGCGTATATGGAAAGAAGCGGGAAGGTGGTTCGGCGAGTGCGGGAACGTCAACGGAGGAGACGATCCGCTGCCTGAATGGAGAGCGCCGATGCAGCGTTGGCGCGAAGCGGGAGAACCATTCTAGAGCAGCAGAAAGTGCTTTCCAAGCAGCGTTTTCCGCAATGCAGAGAACTGCAACGGGGCCGTTGAAGTAGTTCGTGAAAAAAAAAGTAAATGGGTTTAGGATGAAATCGAACGGTCCTGCTTCGACACGATCTATACGAAGGCAAGATCGTCTTCAGACTCAGGCGAGGAGGTAGCATGGATATTTATAGCAGCTTCGCGAACCGCTTCGAAAAAACGCGAGAAGAAGAGTTCTCGCTAGAGGAGTATCTCGCGCTCTGCAAGAACGATCCATCGGCGTACGCCACGGCCGGCGAACGCATGCTGGCGGCCATCGGGGAGCCGGAACAGATCGACACTCGCAACGATCCGCGCCTGTCGCGGATTTTCGCGAACAAGGTCATCAAGGTGTACCCTGCGTTCCGCGAGTTTTACGGGATGGAAGAGGTGATCGAGCAGGTGGTCGCCTATTTCCGCCACGCGGCGCAGGGGCTCGAGGAGAAGAAGCAGATCCTCTACCTGCTCGGACCGGTGGGCGGCGGCAAGTCGTCGATCGCCGAGCGCCTGAAGCAACTGATGGAGCGCGTGCCGTTCTACGCGCTCAAGGGCTCGCCCGTCAACGAATCGCCACTCGGCCTGTTCGACTACGACGAAGACGGTCCGATCCTCGAAGAGCAATACGGCATACCGCGCCGCTATCTGAAGAGCATCCTGAGTCCGTGGGCGGTCAAGCGCCTGCACGAGTACAACGGCGACATCCGGCGCTTCCGCGTCGTGCGCCGCTATCCTTCGATCCTGCGGCAGATCGGCATCGCGAAGACCGAGCCCGGCGACGAGAACAATCAGGACATCTCGTCGCTCGTCGGCAAGGTCGACATCCGCAAGCTCGAGCAATACGCGCAGGACGATGCCGACGCGTACAGTTATTCGGGCGGCCTGTGCCTCGCGAACCAGGGCCTTCTCGAGTTCGTCGAAATGTTCAAGGCGCCGATCAAGGTGCTGCATCCGCTCCTGACCGCCACGCAGGAAGGCAACTTCAAGGGCACCGAAGGATTCGGCGCGATCCCGTTCGACGGCATCATCCTCGCGCATTCGAACGAATCCGAATGGAAGGCGTTCCGCAACAACCGCAACAACGAGGCGTTGCTCGACCGGATCTTCGTCGTCAAGGTGCCGTACTGCCTGCGCGTGTCCGAGGAAATCAAGATCTACGAGAAGCTGATCCGCAACTCGTCGCTCGCCGAGGCCGTGTGTGCGCCCGGCACGCTGAAGATGATGGCGCAGCTCTCGGTGCTCACGCGTTTGCACGAGCCGGAGAATTCGAGTCTCTTTTCGAAGATGCAGGTGTACGACGGCGAGAATCTGAAGGACACCGATCCGAAGGCGAAGTCCTATCAGGAGTATCGCGACTACGCGGGCGTCGACGAAGGGATGACGGGCGTGTCCACGCGCTTCGCGTTCAAGATCCTGTCGCGCGTGTTCAACTTCGATTCGACCGAAGTCGCGGCGAACCCGGTGCACCTGATGTACGTGCTCGAACAGCAGATCGAGCGCGAGCAGTTCCCGCCTGAAACCGAGCAGAAGTATCTGTCGTTCGTGAAGGATCTGCTCGCGTCGCGCTACGCGGAGTTCATCGGCAAGGAGATCCAGACCGCGTATCTCGAGTCGTATTCGGAATACGGCCAGAACATCTTCGACCGCTACGTCACGTACGCGGATTTCTGGATACAGGATCAGGAGTTCCGCGATCACGACACGGGCGAGAGCTTCGACCGCGCGGCGCTCAACGCCGAGCTCGAGAAGATCGAGAAGCCGGCGGGCATCAGCAATCCGAAGGATTTCCGCAACGAGATCGTGAACTTCGTGTTGCGCGCGCGCGCCGCGAACGGGGGCAAGAACCCGGCGTGGGTCAGCTACGAGAAGCTGCGCGTCGTGATCGAAAAGAAGATGTTCTCGAACACGGAGGAATTGTTGCCGGTCATTTCGTTCAACGCGAAGGGCTCGGCGGAGGAGCAGCGCAAGCACGAAGACTTTGTGAACCGGATGGTCGCGAAGGGCTATACGCCGAAGCAGGTTCGGCTCCTGTGCGACTGGTATCTGCGCGTGCGCAAGTCGTCATGACGCGCGCAACGCGACGCCCGCGCGGCCGCGCACGGGCACCTTGAGAGACGTCGCCCGCATTGCGGCAAGCCCGCGTGCGCGGCGTGCGTCCCGGCGTATCGACATTCGAGCGGGAGACTGGGTGTGCTTCATCAAATCATCGACCGCAGGCTGGCCGGCAAGAACAAGAGCATTGCCAATCGCGAGCGCTTCCTGCGCCGTGTCAAGAACTACATTCGTCGTGCAGTGTCCGACGCGGTGCGCGATCGCAGCATCAAGGACATCCAGAGCACGCAGAGCATCACGATTCCCCGCAAGGACATCGCGGAGCCGACGTTCCGGCACGGGCCGGGCGGCCGGCGCGAGCTCGTGCACCCGGGCAACGCCGATTACGTGCGCGGCGACAAGATCCCGCGTCCGCCGGGCGGCGCCGGAGGCGGCGGCAGCCAGGCGAGCAACGAGGGCGAAGGTCAGGACGACTTCGTGTTCGAGCTGTCCCGCGAGGAATTCATGCAGTACTTCTTCGACGATCTCGAACTGCCGCGCCTCGTCAAGACCCACCTGCTGACCGTACCGAGCTGGAAGAACGTCCGCGCGGGCTGGGCGGCGGAGGGCACGCCGAACAACATCGACGTCGTGCGCTCGCTGCGAAGCGCGCTCGGCCGGCGCATCGCGCTCGGCTCGCCGCTCGTCAACGAACTGCGCGAGCTCGAGGAAAAGCTCGCCGCGCTGAAGGAAGAATCGGGCGACCATCGCGTCGAGATCGCGCAGCTCGAGGAGGAGATCCATCACCTGAAGGGCCGCATCTGGCGCATTCCGTTCATCGATCCGTTCGATCTGCGCTACGTGAACCGCGTGAAGATGCCGCAGCCGTCGAGCCAGGCGGTGATGTTTTGCCTGATGGACGTGTCGGGCTCGATGGACGAGCAGCGCAAGGATCTCGCGAAGCGCTTCTTCATCCTGCTGT
This sequence comes from Burkholderia savannae, assembly GCF_001524445.2. Classification (NCBI taxonomy): domain Bacteria; kingdom Pseudomonadati; phylum Pseudomonadota; class Betaproteobacteria; order Burkholderiales; family Burkholderiaceae; genus Burkholderia; species Burkholderia savannae. The sequence continues at coordinate 2,059,042 of NZ_CP013417.1, read as the reverse complement.
ACCTGTTCCTCAAGCGCAACTACGAGCGCATCGAAGTGGTGTTCATCCGCCATCACACGCGCGCGGAGGAAGTCGACGAGGACACGTTCTTCCATTCGACCGAAAGCGGCGGCACGGTCGTGTCGAGCGCGCTCGAGCTGATGCGCAAGGTGATGGACGAGCGCTATTCGCCGACCGAGTGGAACATCTACGGCGCGCAGGCGTCGGACGGCGACAACTGGACCGACGATTCGCCGAAGTGCCGCAAGATCCTCGACGAGGACATCCTGTCGAAGGTGCGTTATTTCGCGTACATCCAGGTGACGCCCGAAGAGCAGAACCTCTGGCTCGAATACGCGCAACTGGCGCTGTCGCAACCGCATCTCGCGATGAAGAAAGTGGAATCGGCTGCCGACATTTATCCGGTGTTCCGTGAACTCTTTGAAAAGCACGTGGAATCCTGATGACGACTCGCCACCTGCATAACGAAGCGCGCGGCTACGAGCCGCGCCGCAAGAGCGACGAAGCGTCGGAACCCGCCGCGAACGAGCGCGGCGCATCGCCCGACGCGGCGGCGCAGCACCCAGAAGCGCCCGCAAGCGGGCTCAAGGAAGCGCGTATGAACGTTGCCGACCGCAAACCGCTGCCGTGTCCGTCCGACTGGACCTTCGAGCTGATCGAGGAGTACGACACCCACATCTCGCAGGTCGCGGAGCAGTACGAGCTCGACATCTACCCGATCCAGCTCGAGCTGATCAGCGCCGAGCAGATGATGGACGCGTACGCGTCGGTCGGCATGCCCGTCAACTACCGTCACTGGTCGTTCGGCAAGCACTTCCTGTCGACCGAGAAGAGCTACCGGCGAGGGCAGATGGGGCTCGCGTACGAGATCGTCATCAATTCGAACCCGTGCATCGCGTATCTGATGGAAGAGAACACGATGACGATGCAGGCGCTCGTCATCGCGCACGCGGCGTACGGGCACAACTCGTTCTTCAAGGGCAACTACCTGTTCCGCTTGTGGACCGACGCGCACGCGATCATCGATTACCTCGTCTACGCGAAGAACTACGTCGCCGAATGCGAGGAGCGCTACGGGCTCGATCGCGTCGAGGAACTGCTCGACTCGTGCCACGCGCTGATGAACTACGGCGTCGACCGCTACAAGCGTCCGCAGAAGCCGTCGCTCGCGAAGGAATCCGAACTGCGGCGCGAGCGCGAGGCGTACCTGCAGTCGCAGGTCAACGAGCTGTGGCGCACGCTGCCCTCGAGAAAGCTCGAGCTCGCCGAGGAGCAGGAGGAACGCTATCCGCCCGAGCCGCAGGAAAACCTGCTGTACTTCGCGGAGAAGAACGCGCCGTTCCTCGAGCCGTGGGAGCGCGAGGTGATCCGGATCGTGCGCAAGATCGGCCAGTACTTCTATCCGCAGCGGCAGACGCAGGTGATGAACGAAGGCTGGGCGACGTTCTGGCATTACACGCTGCTCAACACGATGTACAACCAGGGCAAGCTCGCGGACGGCTTCATGATGGAGTTCCTCCATTCGCACAGCAACGTGATCTACCAGCCGCCCGTGATGAAGCCGTACTACAGCGGGATCAATCCGTACGCGCTCGGCTTCTCGATGATGAGCGACATCCGCCGGATCTGCGAGGCGCCGACCGAGGAGGACTACAAGTGGTTTCCCGAGCTCGCGGGCAGCCCGTGGCTGCCGGCGCTTCACTATGCGATGCGCAACTTCAAGGACGAGAGCTTCATCGCGCAATATCTGTCGCCGCATCTGATTCGCGAGATGCGTCTGTTCTCGGTGCTCGACGACGACATGCGCGATGCGCTCGAAGTGTCGGCGATCCATGACGACTCCGGCTATCAGTACGTGCGGCAGGCGCTGTCGCGGCAGTACGACATCCATCATCGGGAGCCGAACATCCAGGTGTGGTCGGTCAATACGCGCGGCGACCGCAGCCTCACGCTGCGCCATTTCATGACCGACAACCGTCACCTGTCCAACGACAGCGAGGAGGTGCTCAAGCACATGGCGCGGCTCTGGCAGTTCGACGTGTTCCTCGAGAGCGTCGACGAGACGGGGACGGTACGCAAGCGCTACGAGTGCCCCTACACGGCGCCGGAAATCCGGATCTGACGGCGCGGCGCGCCCGTCGCGCGCCGCGCGGCGATATCGGTGGATATCGGCGATATCGTCGGCGTGGCCCTCGCTCCGGCCGCCGCTTGCGCGGCGCCACCTTGCACGAAACGCGAGCCGCCCGGCTCGCGTTTTCGTTGAATGGCCGGCCGAGCGGAAATTATTTTTTGACATCGGGGCGATCCCGGGCAGCCAGATAGATTACATTTCGCTAAAATCGCCGCCACGCCGAGGTGGAACCGGTATCACCGCGTGCGTCGAACAAGAAGGCGGCAGATCGTCACCGCCAGGCCATCCAGAGAACTTCAAGGAAAAGACCCATCCATGAATGACCAGACCGCCGTCGCCGCCGTCACGCGGCAAGACGTCCGGCGTCGCGTGCTCGCGATCGTCGGCGCATCGTCGGGCAACCTCGTCGAGTGGTTCGACTTCTACATCTACTCGTTCTGCGCGCTGTATTTCGCGCCGGCGTTCTTTCCGAACGGCAACACGACGACGCAGCTGCTCAACACGGCGGGCGTGTTCGCAGCGGGCTTCCTGATGCGTCCGATCGGCGGCTGGCTGTTCGGCCGGATCGCGGACAAGCACGGCCGCCGCGCAGCGATGATGATCTCGGTGCTGATGATGTGCGGCGGCTCGCTCGTGATCGCGGTGCTGCCGACGTATGCGCAGATCGGCGCGCTCGCGCCGTTCCTGCTGCTCGTCGCGCGGCTGTTCCAGGGCCTGTCGGTCGGCGGCGAATACGGCACGAGCGCGACCTACATGAGCGAGGTGGCGCTCAAGGGCCGCCGCGGCTTCTTCGCGTCGTTCCAGTACGTGACGCTGATCGGCGGCCAGCTCTGCGCGCTCCTCGTGCTCGTGATCCTGCAGCAGACGCTCTCGGCCGCCGAACTGAAGGCGTGGGGCTGGCGCATTCCGTTCGTCGTCGGCGCGGCGGCCGCGCTGATCTCGCTGTACCTGCGCAAGTCGCTCGACGAGACGTCGACGAGCGAGTCGCGCAAGGCGAAGGACGCCGGCACGATTCGCGGCGTGTGGCAGCACAAGGGCGCGTTCCTGACGGTGGTCGGCTTCACGGCCGGCGGCTCGCTGATCTTCTACACGTTCACGACGTACATGCAGAAGTACCTCGTCAACACTGCAGGCATGCATGCGAAGACCGCGAGCAACGTGATGACGGCCGCGCTCTTCGTCTACATGCTGATGCAGCCGGTGTTCGGCGCGCTGTCGGACAAGATCGGCCGCCGGAAGTCGATGATCCTGTTCGGCACGGGCGCCGTGATCGGCACCGTGCCGCTGATGCATGCGTTGGGCGGCGTGACGAGCCCGTTCGCGGCGTTCGGCCTCATCGTCGTCGCGCTCGCGATCGTCAGCTTCTACACGTCGATCAGCGGCCTCATCAAGGCCGAGATGTTCCCGCCCGAAGTGCGCGCGATGGGCGTCGGGCTGTCGTACGCGGTCGCCAACGCGATCTTCGGCGGCTCGGCCGAGTATGTCGCGCTGTGGTTCAAGTCGGTCGGCAGCGAATCGAGCTTCTACTGGTACGTGACCGTGCTCTGCGCGATCTCGCTCTTCGTGTCGTGGCGCATGCGCGATCCGAGCAGGGAAGGGTATCTGCGCAACGAGCCCTGATCGCGGGCCGCCGCGCGGCGGGCGAAGGCCGGTTCGGCGCTCGCCGCGCGAAGCGATGTCGAATGCGCGCGACGCCTGCGGGCAGCCTGCGTCGCGCGCGGGAAAGACGGCGTTTCGCGTCATCGCGAAGCGCCGTTTTTGTACGCGTGTCGTGCCGTTCGCGTGCGCGCCGTTATCGTCGCAGCCGATAAGCGTAGCGGATTTGCTTCGTTGACCCGGGCGCACGGGCGCCCCTAGATTCGCTGTCTCGACGGAATTCATGGAGTCGTCATGACACGCGCATCGTTCTTCGGGCGGCGCCCGCTCGCGGCCGTGCTGGCCGCCGCGCTCGCCGCCGCATCGTTTCTCGCCGCGCCCGCGGCCCGCGCCGAGGGGCGCATCCGAATCGCCGAGCAGTTCGGCATCGTCTATCTGCTGCTGAACGTCGCGCGCGACCAGCATCTGATCGAGCAGGCGGGGCGCGCCGAAGGCGTCGCGATCGACGTCGACTGGGTGAAGCTCTCGGGCGGAGCAGCGATCAACGATGCGCTGTTGTCCGGCTCGATCGACATCGCGGGCGCGGGCGTCGGGCCGCTACTGACGATCTGGGACCGCACACACGGCCGGCAGAACGTGAAGGGCGTCGCGTCGCTCGGCAACCTGCCGTACTACCTCGTCAGCAACAATCCGCGCGTGAAGACGATCGCCGATTTCACCGAGCGTGACCGCATTGCCGTGCCCGCGGTGACGGTGTCGGTGCAGTCGCGCGTGCTGCAGTTCGCGGCCGCGCAGCGCTGGGGCGATCGCGCGTACGATCGGCTCGACCGGCTGACGCAGGCGGTCCCGCATCCGGATGCGGCGGCCGCGATCATCGCGGGCGGCACCGAGATCACCGCGCATTTCGGCAATTCGCCGTTCCAGGAGCTGGAGCTCGCGGGCAATCCGAACGCGCACGTCGTGCTGAGCTCGTATGACGTGCTCGGCGGCCCGAGTTCGTCGACGGTGCTGTACACGACCGAGAAATTCCGCCGCGACAATCCGAAGACCTACCGCGCGTTCGTCGCGGCGCTCTCGCAGGCGGCGCGCTACGTGCAGGCGCATCCGGACGGCGCGGTCGACGCGTATCTGCGCGTGAACGGCTCGAAGGCGGACCGTGCGCTGCTGCTGAAGATCGTCAACGATCCGCAGGTGCAGTTCAGGATCGCCCCGCAAAATACGCTCGCGCTCGCGCGGTTCATGCATCGCGTCGGTGCGATCCGCAACGAGCCGAAGACCTGGCGCGATTATTTCTTCGACGATCCCGCGACCGCGCAGGGCAGTTGACGCGCGAGCCGTTCGCGCCGGGCCGGGCGGCTCGCAGGTCCTGCGCGAGACGGCGGGGATGCGAGACGGTGAGATGGCGAGGCCGGGCGGCAAGACGACGGGCGGCCCGCCCGGCCCGCGCGCGGCGTCGCGCCAACGTCAATGCGGCGCGCGCGATATCGATATCGAAAATGCTTCGTTGTGGAGAGCGCCCACGGGCCTTAATCTGAACTCGTAGTTCGTGTGACACCTCCTTGACTGGGATTCTCGCCCGCTTTCACAGCGGGCATTTTTTTGCATCGTCCCGGCGGGAACTCGATGGAGTGCGACGCGTGGCGGCAGAACCGTCAACCCTGTTTTCAAATCCGGCCGACGCGGCGCGCGGGCAGGCGACGAGCGGCAAGCTGCTCGCCGTCGATCGCGTGACGCTCGAATATCGCAGCCGCGAGCGCGCCGTGCGCGCGACGCAGCAGGTCAGCTTCGATGTCTACGGCGCGGATCGCTTCGTGCTGCTGGGGCCGTCCGGATGCGGCAAGTCGACGTTGCTGAAGGCGATCGCGGGCTTCGTCGCCCCCGCCGAAGGCACGATCACGCTCGCCGGCGAACCGGTGCGCGGGCCGGGCGCCGATCGGATCGTCGTGTTCCAGGAATTCGATCAACTGCCGCCGTGGAAGACGGTGCTCGAGAACGTGGCGTTTGCGCTGCGCGCCGCGAAGAAGCTGCCGCGCGGCGAGGCCGCCGAGCGCGCGCGTGCGGCGCTCGACAAGGTGGGCCTCGCCGCGTTCGCCGACGCCTATCCGCACACGCTGTCGGGCGGGATGAAGCAGCGTGTCGCAATCGCGCGCGCGCTCGCGATGCAGCCGCGCGTGCTGTTGATGGACGAGCCGTTCGCCGCGCTCGACGCGCTCACGCGCCGGCGCATGCAGCACGAACTGCTGCGGCTGTGGGACGACGCGCGCTTCACGCTGCTGTTCGTCACGCATTCGATCGAGGAGGCGCTCGTGATCGGCAACCGTATCCTGTTGCTGTCGCCGCATCCGGGGCGCGTGCGCGCGGAGCTCAACAGCCATCGTTTCGACGAGCGCAGCGTCGCATGCGCGGACTTTCAGCAAATGGCCGGCCGGATACATCGGCTATTGTTCGACGAGCAGGGCGCGCCGGCATGAGCGCGAGTACGAATACGCGAATCGAGCCGCCCGTGCGCGACGAGTACGAGGTCGCGCTCGCGCCGGTTGCCTGCGCGGCGGGCGCTCGAGCCGGCGATGCGTCAGCCGCGGGCGAAAACGGTGGAGTCGCCGCGCCGCTCGTGCGGCGTTCGACGATTGCGCGTCTGCGTGAGTCCGGATGGCTGCGCAAGGCGCTGATCGCGCTCGTGCTGATCGCCGGATGGGAAATCGCCGCGCGCGCGATCGACAACGATCTGCTGCTGCCGACCTTCACCGCGACCGCGCTCGCCTTTGCTCAGGGCATCGCGAACGGCGAGTTGCCGGCGAAGATCGCGGCGTCGCTGTCGGTGCTGTTGCGCGGCTACGCGCTCGGCGTCGCGAGCGCGTTCTTGCTGAGCGCGCTCGCGGCGACGACGCGCGTCGGCCGTGATCTTCTGACGATGCTGACCGCGATGTTCAATCCGCTGCCGTCGATCGCGTTGCTGCCGCTCGCATTGCTGTGGTTCGGCCTCGGCACGGGCAGCCTGCTGTTCGTGCTCGTGCATGCGGTGCTTTGGCCGCTCGCGCTGAACACGTTCGCGGGATTTCAGGCGGTGCCCGCGACGCTCAGGATGGTCGGCCGCAACTACGGGCTGACGGGCGTGCGCCACGTGGTCGCGATCCTGATTCCGGCCGCGCTGCCGTCGATTCTCGCGGGGCTGCGGGTCGGCTGGGCGTTCGCGTGGCGCACGCTGATCGCGGCCGAGCTCGTGTTCGGCGCGAGCGCGGGCGGCGGCGGGCTCGGCTGGTACATTTTCCAGAACCGCAACGAGCTCTATACCGATCGCGTGTTCGCCGGGCTCGCCGCGGTGATCGTGATCGGGCTCGTCGTCGAGCATGGCGTGTTCGATGCACTCGAGCGCGCGACCGTCAGGCGCTGGGGCGTTCACGCGCAGTAGCGCGTCATCGCGAAAGCGGCGCAAGCGACGGACGTGACCGGGGCGGACGAAAGACTGCGCGTTTGTCCGCGCTGCGCGTGCGTGCGCAGCTCATCGCGCTATCTTGCCACCGCGCCACCGCGCTATCGCGCTATCGGCCAAGTCCTGTCGTTCATTCCGGATCGATGCCGCCGCCATGCGGCCGGCCTCGTCCCGTCGTTCGTTTCGTATGCCGAATCGTCCGCAGCCCTTCATTCGCGGCTCGCTCCGCATTTCTTCATTCGATTGAGCAGCGTCGGAAGCTGACGTTTGCATTTCGCATTGCCTTCGAAGCTTGCATCGGATTCCAAAGTAAATTGTGCGAATGAGGGTTTGCCCCACTGCGGAATGTTTGCGTTGTGCCCGTTATGCAACGTGGAAAGTGTCTCTTTCCGGCGCCGTACCCACGGTGCACAGATCCCACCGCCGTTCTTTCAGGAGACTCTCATGCTGCGTTTCATCCAATCGCTCTTGCGCGACGAGCGCGGGGTCAGCGCACTCGAATATTCGGTGCTGGCCGGCATCGTGGTTGTGGCAGTCGCTGCGGCAGGCGCCATTTTCGGCGGCGGTTCCGGTCTGCCGGAACTGTTTCAGAACATGATCACCAAGGTGACGAGCGTACAGACCAACGGCCATTGAGACGAACGGCCGGCGCCGCCGCTGCGGCGCAGCCGGCCGACTTTCCCCGATTACACGAACGCCGATGATTCTCCCGCTCAAGCTCGTCGCCAGTTGGACGCTCGCGTCGCTCGCGCTCGCCGATCTGCGCACGCGGCGGCTCGCCACGTGCGCGGTCGCGCTCGTCGGCGCGCTGTATTGCGCGCAAGCGCTCGCGGGCGTGCCGGGCGACGGCGGCTTCGCCGCGCATGCGGCGCTCGGCGCGCTCGCTTTCGTGCTGGGCGCATCGATGTTCCGCCTCGGCTGGATCGCCGGAGGCGACGTCAAGCTGGCGGCCGCGGTGTTTCTTTGGGCGGGCCCCGCTTACGCATGGCCGGTCGCGTTCGCGATCGGCACGGGCGGTCTCGCCGTCGGCGCGGTGTGCGTCGCGGCTGCGCGCGCGCCGCATCGGCTCGCGTGGTTCGCGCCGGCGCGCGGCGTTCCGTACGGCGTCGCGCTCGCGGCGGGCGGTCTTGTCGCCGTGTGGGCGCCCGCCGCATGCCGGCTGCCCGCATGCGCCGGATGACAGGTGGCCGACATGTCCCATTTCCTCAAGCTCGCCGGCCTGCTTCTCGTCGCCGTGGTCGGCGCGTTCCTGTTTCGCGCGTTGTATGTCGCGGCGTCCCGGCCGCGCCCGGCCGCGCCGCCGCAACAGGTGCGCGTGCGCGTTGCGGCCGCCGATCTCCCGGCCGGCCTGCTGCTGCGCGACGCCGATCTCGGCTGGAAGACGATGGCCCGCGGCGAGGCGCCCGCCGGCGCGCTGATCGACGGCGATGCGCGCGGCAACGGCGCGAGCGCGGCCGCCGATGCGAGCGCGGCGGCGGCGGGCGATCTGAAGGGCGATCTGCTGCGCCATCCGGCGCGCGCGGGTGCGCCACTCGGCCCCGCCGACGTGATTTCGCCGAGCGCGCCCGGGTTTCTCGCGGCCGCGCTCAAGCCCGGCATGCGTGCGATCTCGGTCGCGATCGACGACGTGTCGGGCAATGCGGGCCTCATTCAACCGGGCGACTACGTCGACGTGCTGCTCACGCAGCAGCTCGCCGCGCCGGGCGGCGCGAGCGTCGCCCCGGAGCGCGCGGTCGAGTCGGAGACGATCGTCGCGCGCGTGCGCGTGCTCGCGGTGGGCTCCGCGTTCCAGCGTCCGAAGGACGACGCCGCGCAGCCGAACACGCGTGCGCGCACGGTGACGTTCGAGGTGAGCTCGCACGATGCGCAGGTGGTCGCGGTCGGCGCGCATCTGGGGGCGCTGTCGCTCGCGTTGCGCAGCTTCGCGACGGCCGATCGCGGCGCGGGCGCCGCGCCGTCGCCCGAGCCGCCCGCGCCGCCCGTGTGGGCGGGCGACGTGTCGCGTGCGCTGCGCGCCGAGACGCCCGCCGCGACGCCCGCGCTGCCGCGCCGCATCGGCGCCGCGCATGCGGGGGGCGAGCGGCAGGTGCTCGTCTATCGCGGCTCGAAGCAGGGCGATGCGGCGGGCGCCGGCGCGGGCGCGCCGCTGCCGAGCGGCACACCGCCGATCCCGACGCTGCCGCCGCTGCCGGGCGCGGCGAGCCCGTCGGGCGGCGCGCGTCCGGCGGCATGAAAGTGTCGATCGATCAGGAGGGCGAATCGAAATGATGAGTGTGATCGACGCGATCGGCGTGCGGCAAACGGCTTCGGCGGCGCCGCACGCGCTGCGTGCGCGAACGCGCACGCACGCGCGACGACGCAATGCGGCCGCCGCGCTGTTATGGCTCGCCGCGGCGCTCTGCACGAGCGCCGCGCTTCGGCCCGCGCGCGCGGCCGAGCCCGCGCGCGTGCTCGCCGTGCCCGCGGGCGGCGGCGAGATGGTGAAGCTGCCGGAGCCCGCGGTTGCGGTGTTCGTCGCGGACCCGGACGTCGCCGACGTGCACGTGCCGACGTCGCAGGCCGTGTTCGTGCTCGGCAAGAAGGCCGGCACGACGACGCTCTTCGCGCTCGGCGCGAACAACCGGACGATCCTGCGCGAGACCGTCGTCGTCGACGTCGACACGCCGTCGCTGCAGCGCATCCTCGACGCGCGCTTCCCGCAACTGCATCTGACGCTCGCGGGCGCGCCGGGCTCGCTGATGGTGAGCGGCCGCGTGCCGAGCGCATCCGACGCGGACGCCGTGATGGAGACGCTCAAGCCTTATCTGCGCCAGCAGGAATCGCTCGTGAACCGGCTGGCGCTCGAGAGGCCGATTCAGGTGCATCTGCGCGTGCGGATCACCGAGGTCGACCGCAACGTCACGCAGCAGCTCGGCATCAACTGGAGCGCGCTCGGCTCGAGCGGCAATTTCGTCGGCGGGCTGTTCAACGGCCGCACGCTGTTCGACACGACGTCGAAGGCGTTCGATCTGTCGCCGTCGGGCGCGTTCTCGGTGCTGGGCGGCTTTCACACGTCGCGCTACTCGATCGACGGCGTGCTCGACGCGCTCGACCAGGAGGGCCTCATCACGATGCTCGCCGAGCCGAACCTGACCGCGATCTCCGGCCAGACCGCGAGCTTTCTCGCGGGCGGCGAGTTCCCGGTTCCGGTCGCGCAGGACACGACGGGCGCGATCACGATCCAGTTCAAGCCTTACGGCGTGTCGCTCGACTTCACGCCGACCGTGCTCGCCGACAACCGGATCAGCCTCAAGGTGCGCCCGGAAGTGAGCGAAATCGATCCGACCAACAGCGTGACGACGGGCAGCGTCAAGGTGCCGGCGCTCACGGTGCGGCGCGTCGACACGACGGTCGAGCTGTCGAGCGGGCAGAGCTTCGCAATCGGCGGGCTGCTGCAGAGCAAGAGCAGCGACGTGCTCGCCGAGCTGCCGGGGCTCTCGCGGCTGCCGGTGCTCGGCAAGCTGTTCTCGTCGCGCAATTATCTGAACGACAAGACGGAAGTGGTCGTGATCGTCACGCCGTACATCGTGCAGCCCGCGAATCCGGGCGAGCTGCGCGACGCGCTCGATGACGTCACGCGGCCGAGCAGCGATATCGAGTTCGTGCTGCAACGCTCGCTCGGCATCGATCCGCTCGGCGGCGACGCGCCGCGGCTCGCGGGACCGGCGGGATTCGTCTACTGACGCCGCAAGACAGCGTTTCACGGAGGCATTCGATGGCGATTCGATCGGAACCCAAGCCGCGCCGCCGCGCGCACGGCGCACACGGCGCGCACCGCGCTCGCCGAGCGGCGGCGGCGTGCGCGGCGGCGGCGCTCGCGGCGCTCGCCGGCTGCATGTCCGGCCATCCGCCGTACGGGATGCCGGACGCGTCGGCGATCGGCTACGACGCGCGCACCGGGCTCGCGCGCGCGCCCGACTGCGCGGCGCTCGAGCAGCGCTCGCAGATGATCGACGCGGGCGGCGCGCGGCCCGGCGTGAGCTTCGGCTGCGCGACCTACGGCAACCTCGCGGCGATGCTCGCGCGCCCCGCCGATCTCGTCGCGCCGCTGCCTTACGCGGGCGCGGACGCGGCGCTCGGCGCGAGCGCGGTGCGCCGCTACGACGAAGGCCGGACGACGCCGCTCAACGCGACGTCGACGACCACCGCCGTCACGCATTGACGGAGGCGAGATGGGCGCATTCGACCTGATGAGCGGCGCGTCGCGCGCGAAAGACCTGCGCGCGGCGGCGAGCGGCGCGCGCCTGATCGCGATCGTCGCCGACCCGGCAAGCGACGAAGTGATCCGCAATCTGATCGTCGATCAGGCGATGGCGGGCGCGCACGTCGCGCGCGGCTCGATCGACGACGCGATCGCGCTGATGCGCGATCTCGCGCACGGGCCGCAGCACCTGATCGTCGACGTGTCGGGCGCGGCGATGCCGCTGTCCGATCTCGCGCGGCTCGCCGACGTCTGCGATCCGTCGGTGAACGTGATCGTGGTCGGCGAGCACAACGACGTCGGCCTGTTCCGCAACATGCTGCGCGTCGGCGTGCGCGACTATCTCGTCAAGCCGCTGACCGTCGAGCTCGTGCATCGCGCGCTGAGCGCGGCCGATCCGGGCGCGGCCGCGCGCACGGGCAAGGCGATCGGCTTCGTCGGCGCGCGCGGCGGCGTCGGCGTGACGAGCATCGCGGTCTCGCTCGCGCGCCATCTCGCGGAGCGCACGCGCCGCCGCGTCGCGTATGTCGATCTCGACTGCCACGGCGGCGCGGCGTGCTCGATGTTCGGCGTCGTCAGCAACCAGGGGCTCGTCGAGCTGCTGCAGAATCCGCAGCGGCTCGATGCGCAACTGATCAACCAGGCGATGGTCGCGCAGAGCGACCGGCTGTTCGTGCTGTCGGCCGAGCTGCCGTACGACAGCGAGCCGCCGCTGCGCGCGGGCGCGATCGCGGGGCTCGTCGGCGCGCTCAGGCATCAGTTCCATTACGTGCTGCTCGACCTGCCGGAACGCGCGGGGCGGCTCGTCGACGACGCGCTCGCCGCGTGCGCGAACGTCTACATCGTCGCCGACCGCTCGGTGCATGCGGCGCGCGAGGCGGCCCGGCTGTTGCGCCATGCGGAGGCCCGCGACGGCGGCGCGCACGCGTCGCTGATTCTCAACAACGCGCAGCAACCGGTGCGCGGCCGCGTCGAGGCGGCCGATTTCGCGCGCGCGGTCGGGCGCGCGTCGATGCTCGAGCTGCCGTACGAGCCGCAGACGCTCGCCGTCGCGGAGAACCTCGGCGCGGCGCTCGACGCGGCGCGCGGCGGTGCGTTCGCGGCCGGCATCGTCGCGCTCGCGCAAGGGCTGACGGGCGCGGATGCGGCGCCCGCCGAACGCCGGCCGTGGTACGCGCGGCTCGCCGGCGCGCGCGGGAGGCGGTGATGTTCGGCCGGCGCGTTTCGTCTTCGTTCGTTCCCGGCGCGAGCCGCGACGCGCGCGAGTTCGCGGACGCCGCCGCGCCCGGCGCCTGCGCCGACGCGACGACGGCCGACGCCGGCGGCCGGTCGCACGCGCAAGACGAGGCCCGCGCGCCGCGCGCGAATTCGCCCGCCGACGCGCGGCAGGGAAGCGGCGCGCCGCCCGCGGCCCCGCCTGCGCCGCGTGACGATCGCGACAATGCCGACCATCGCGACCATCGCGACGATCACGACGATCACGACGATCGCGACGATCGCGACGATCGCGACGGTCACGCGCAAGACCGCCACGAGGCGCTGATCCGCTCGGAGACGTTCAAGACGATCCGCGCGGTCGTGTTCTCGTCGATGAACATGTCGGCCGCGCTGATGATGTCGCGCGCGGAGGTGCGCGAAGGCATCGAGCAGACGGCCGCCGACGTGATCGCGCGCGAGCGCCTCACCGTGACGCTCGCCGAGCAGGCGCTCATCGTCGACGAGATCCTCAACGACATGTTCGGCGTCGGCCCGATCGAGCCGCTCCTCGCGGACGAGCGCGTGACCGACATTCTCGTGAACGGGCCCGATCAGGTGTACGTCGAGCGCGCGGGCAAGCTCGAGCTCACGCCGCTCAAGTTTCGCGACAACGCACACGTGATCAACGTCGCGCAGCGCATCGCCGCGGCGGTCGGGCGGCGCGTCGACGAGAGCAGCCCGATGGTCGACGCGCGGCTCGCGGACGGCAGCCGCGTGAACGTCGTGCTGCCGCCGATCGCGATTCGCGGCGCGTCGATCTCGATCCGCAAGTTCGCGAAGCGCAACATCACGCTCGCGCGGATGGCGCAGCAGGGCAACCTGTCGCAGCCGATGGTCGAGGTGCTGAAGATCGCGAGCGCGTGCCGCCTCAACATCGTGATCTCGGGCGGCACGGGCTCGGGCAAGACGACGCTGCTCAACGCGCTGTCGCACTTCATCGATTCGCACGAGCGCATCGTGACGATCGAGGACGCGGCCGAGCTGCAGTTGCAGCAGCCGCACGTGGTGAGCCTCGAGACCCGCCCGGAAAACAGCGAGGGGCTGGGCGGCGTGTCGCAGCGCGATCTCGTGCGCAACGCGCTGCGCATGCGCCCCGACCGGATCATCCTCGGCGAGACGCGCGGCCCCGAGGCGTTCGACGTGCTGCAGGCGATGAACACGGGCCACGACGGCTCGATGACGACGATCCACGCGAACACGCCGCGCGACGCGATCACGCGCCTCGAAAGCATGGTGATGATGGCCAACGGCAACCTGCCGCTCATGTCGATCCGCCGCCAGATCGCGAGCGCGGTGCACATGATCCTGCAGATCGAGCGGATGCGCGATGGCGTGCGGCGCGTCACGCGCGTGACCGAGATCGCCGGGATGGAGGGCGACGTCGTGATCACGCAGGATCTGTTCGCGTTCCGCTACGACGCGAGCGCGTTCCAGGAGCAGGTGCACGGCATGTTCGAATCGTCGTCGCTGCGTCCGGCGTTCGCGCAGCGCGCCGCGTATTACGGGCTCGAGGGCGCGCTGCTCGGCGCGTTGCAGCCGTGAGCGCGGCGGACGTCGTCGCCGTCGGCGCGTTCTTCGCGATCGTCGTCGCGGGCTTCATCGCGCGCGCGCTGCGCGATCTCGCGTGCCGGCGGCCCGCCGCGCGCGTGCGCTCGCGCGTCGACGCGCTGCGCGATCCGCGCGCAGCGGCGCGGCCCGCGCAGGCGGCGCGCGTCGGCTTGCAGCTGTTCACCCGCACCCACGGCGACGGCGATGACGGCGTGTTGCGCGCGTGGCTGCGCGCGCGCGGCGAGCGCGTGCGCACCGCGGCGGGCAGCGGCGGCATGCGCGCGATCGCGCTCGCGGCCGCGCTCGCGGCGCTCGCCGGCTTCATCGGCGCGTCGCTCGCGGGCGCCGCGCCGTGGCTGCGCGTCGCGATCGCGGCGTCGCTCGCGGCCGGCGCGGCGCGCGCCGTCTACCGAATCCTGATCGCGCGCTTCAAGCAGCGTTTCCTCGCGGTGTTTCCGGACACGCTCGATCTCATCATCCGCGCGGTGCGCGCGGGCATTCCGGTCGCGCAGGCGATCGGCACCGCGGGCCGCGAAAGCGAGGAGCCCGTGCGCGCGACGTTCCGCGCGATGGGCGATGCGCTGCACGTCGGCGCGGATCTGAAGGATGTGCTCGAGCGGCAGGCCGAGCGCCTGCAGCTCGCCGACTTTTCGTTCTTCGGCGTGTGCCTCGTGCTGCAGCGCGAGACGGGCGGCAACCTGACGGAGACGCTCGAGAACCTGTCCGGCATCATCCGCACGCGCCGCGACATCCGGATGAAGACGCGCGCGCTGACGGCGGAAGGGCGCATCGCGAGCAAGATCATCGCGGCCGTGCCGTTCGCGATCGCCGCGTTCCTGTTCGTCGTCAATCGGCCGTACGTCGCATTGCTGTTCGACACGCGCGCGGGGCACAAGATGCTGATCCTCGCCGCCGTGCTGCTCACGATCGGTCTCGCGATGATTCGCAAGATCGCCAACCTGGATACGTCGCGATGAACCCCGCCGCGCTGTCGATCGCCGTCCTCGTTGCGCTCGCCGCCGCCGCGGCGCTGCTCGCGTGGCTGCTCGCGCGCGACGTCGCGATGCGCAGGCGCGTCGCGCAGCGCGCGCGCTCGAGCGCCGCGCGCGCGTCGGCCGTCTACGCGAGCGCCGGCGACGGCGCGCGCAGCGTGCCGCGGCGCGTCGCGCAACGGGTCGCGTCGCTCGGCGAGCGCGTGCCCGTCGTCGATGCGACGCAGCGGATGAAGCTCGCCGCGCGGCTCGCGAACGCGGGGTTTCGCGAACGCCGCGCGGTGTCGGTGATGGCGGGGCTCAAGCTCGTCGTCGGCGCGAGCGCGGGGCTCGCCGCGCTCGTCGTCGGCGCGCACGTGCCGCGCGTCGGCGACTACTTCGTGCTGCGCGCGCTGATGATGGCGGGCGCGTTCGTGATCGGCATGATGCTGCCCGAGCATGCGCTCGGCTTCGCGGTTGCGCGCCGCCAGAAGACGATCGCCGCGTATCTGCCCGACGCGCTCGATCTGCTCGTGATCTGCACGAACGCGGGCAACAGCCTCGCGGTCGCGGTGCGGCGCGTCGCATCCGAGCTGAAGGCGATCTGCCCGCCGCTCGCCGACGAATTCTCGGTTTGCGCGGACGAGCTGCAGATCGGCGGCGACGCGGCGTTCGCGCTCAACGCGATGGCCGCGCGGATCGGCCTGCCGTCGATGCGCGCGCTCGTGACGACGCTCGTGCAGTCGCAGCAGTACGGCACGCCGATCACGCAGTCGCTGCGGATGCTGTCGCGCACGGAGCGCGCGATGCAGATGATCGCGCTCGAGGAAAAGGCGGCGAAGCTCGCGCCGAAGATGACGCTGCCGATGATGCTGTTCGTGATGCCGACCGTCGCATTGATCGCGGCGGGGCCGGCGGTGATTCGACTGATAGCGGTGTTCCACAAATGAACGAGCGACATTTCGACGACGCATGCGATCGCGCATGCACGGCGCCGCGCATCGGGCGCGGACGGCACGGAAAGCGTGGGGAGCTTGAGGGGCCTGAGGGGACTAAGGGGCGCGGCGCGCACGTGGGGCGCGCGGGCCGCATCCGCCGCGCGATGCCGCTCGTGCTCTTTTGCGCGGCGCTGCTCGCGGGCTGCGCGAGCCATGGCGCGTTACAGCCGCGGCCGCTGATGTCGCAGCGCGGCACGCTCGGCGACAGCGATCTGACGGTCGCCGAGAGCGCGCTCGCGGCCGGCAACACGGAGCTCGCGGCGACGCTCTTCGAGCGCGCGCTGAAGGCCGACCCGCGTTCGCTGCCCGCGCAGGTCGGGCTCGGCGACGCGATGTACCAGACGGGCGACTTCGCGCGCGCCGGCGTGCTGTACGCGGGTGCCGCCGCGGCCGCGCCGGACGATCCGCGCGCGCAGCTCGGCTTGGCGCGCGTCGCGCTGCGCGAGCGCCGTCTCGACGACGCGCTCGCGCGCTACGCGAAGCTCCACGGCGCGCATCCGGAGAACATCGCGGCAGCCGCCGGCCTCGGCACGGTGCTGGATCTGCAGGGGCGGCACGACGACGCGCAGCGCGTCTATCGCGCGACGCTCGCGCGCCATCCGGACGCGCAGGCGCTCAGGACCGATCTCGGCCTGTCGCTCGTGCTCGCGAATCGCGCGCGCGAAGGCGCGAACGTGCTGCTCGACGTCGCGGGGCTGCCGAACGCGCCCGCGCAGGCGCGCGAGGATCTCGCACTCGCGTACGGGATGCTCGGCAACGACGCGGCCGCGAAGCGCATTCTCGTTCACGATTTGCCGGCGGCGTCGGCGGAGGACAACTTGCGCTTCTATCGCAACGTGCGCGAGCGGCGCGCGGCAGCCGCGACGACCGGGGCTACGGGGGCTACAGCGGCAGGCACAGACGCGGCGGCGACAGCGGCGACCGGCGAAGCCGGCGCGACCGCCGCCACGCGGGCGACCGGCGGCGCCCGCGCAAACGGCGCGGCTGCCGACGCAGTCGCCGACGCCGGGCGCGCGTCCGTTCGCGCGGAGGCCGTCAAATGACACGCGTGGCCCGCCTCGCGCACGACGAGCGCGGCGTGGTGTCGCTCGAATTCGTGCTGGCGTTTCCGTTCATGATGCTCGTGCTGTTCGGCATCGTCGACACGAGCCTGCTTCTCTGCGACAAGGCGGTGATCACCAACGCGAGCCGCGAGGCCGCGCGCGCGGGCGTCGTCGTGCGCGTGCCGCAGCTGGCCGCGGCCGACATCGAGAACGTCGCGCTGTCGTACGCGCAAGGCAGTCTCGTGAGCGGCGGCACGGTCGGCGCGCCCGTCGTCGCCGTCGACCAGTCGGCCGGCACGTCGCCCGGCAGCCCGCTGAAAGTGACCGTGAGCTACACGTATCAGGGCCTCGTGCTCGGCTCGGCGCTGAGCTCGCTGACGGGCCCGATCACGCTGACGGCCGTGACGGTGATGAACTATGAATGAGCGTCGCGCCGCCGCGCGCCGCCGCGAGCGCGGTTCCGTCGTGCTGTGGTTCCTGCTGTTCCTGCCGGTGCTGCTGCTCTTCGGCGCGTTCGCGATCGACTTGCCGCGCGTCGCCGCCGCGCGCAACGAACTGCAGAACGCGGCGGACGCGGCCGCGCTCGCCGGCGCCGCGTCGCTCTCGTCGAGCCCGGGCGCGCCCGCATGGGCCGCCGCCGCGAGCGCGGCGAGCGCGGCGCTGCCGCTGAACGCCGCCGACGGCGCGACGCTGTCGGTCGGCGTCGTGCAGACGGGCTACTGGAACCTGACGGGCACGCCCGCCGGCCTCGAGCCCACGACGCTCGTGCCCGGCGCGTACGACGCGCCGGCCGTGCAGACGACCGTCACGCGCGCGGCGGACCAGAACGGCGGGCCGCTCGCGCTGCTGATGGGCGGCTTCCTCGGCCTCGTCGGCACGCCCGCCGCGGCGACGGCGGTCGCGGTCGCCGCAGCGCCGTCGACGGTCGGCGCGGGCGGACTCTTTCCGATGGTCATCGACCGGTGCGTGCTCGATCAGTACTGGAACGCGCAGACGGGCGCGCCGAGCGTCGATCCGACGACAGGCGCGCCGTACGAGTTCCAGGTCGGCAACGGCCAGACATACGGCGGCACCTGCTATGCCGGGCAGTGGACGTCGTTTCTCGTCAACGCGAACGACGTGCCGACCGTTCGCGCACTGATGGCGAACGGCAATCCGACGCCGCTTTCGATCGGCGACGCCATCTGGATCGAGCCCGGCGTGAAGACCGCGCTCTATTACGACGTGCCGGTCGGCGCGACGGTCGTCGTGCCGGTGGCCACGCAGATCAGCAGCAAGACTTACGTGCCCGTCGTCGCGTTCGCCGCGTTCCACATCGACGCGTCGGACGGCGCGAACATCAAGGCGGTGACCGGCCACTTCGTCGGCGGCTACCGGATTCCGGCGAGCGCGGGCGGCGTCGGGCCCGCGTACGGCGCGTACGTCGCGCCGCGTCTCGCGTATTGAGCGCGGCGCGGGCCGGCCCGCGGATTGGTGCGCGGGTGGGCGCGCGGATTGGCGTGATCGAGCGGCCACGCCTGTCGCCGCGCCGCGCGGGCCCGGCGCGAACGCGCCGCCTCGGATGTCGCGTGCGCATGCGATAGCACGAAAACTGCTGAGTTCAGCAGCATTTCTTGGTTCGAAAATGGTGCATGCACTGATACGGTGACGAACTCGCAGCGCGTCGCGCTGCGTCGCTCATCCGGCCGGACGCGTCGCGCCGGCACCTTCCTAGAACAAGAGAAACGCGCCAATGAAACTCAAGCCACTCGCTACCTGGCTCATCGGTTTGTCGCTCGTCGCCGCGCATGCGGCCGCGCACGCGGACCGTCTCGACGACATCAAGAAAGCCGGCGTGCTGCGCGTCGCGACGTTCGACAGCAACCCGCCGTTCGGCTTCGTCGATCCGAAGACGAACCGGATCGTCGGCCTCGACGTCGACTACGCGCAGGCGCTCGCCGACAAGCTCGGCGTCAAGCTGAAACTGCAGCCGACCAATCCCGCGAACCGCATTCCGTTCCTGACGTCGGGCAAGGTCGATCTCGTGCTCGCGAACTTCACGATCACCGACGAGCGCGCGAAGCAGGTCGACTTCAGCATTCCGTATTTCGCGTCGGGCCAGCAGTTCCTCGCGAAGAAGGGCGCGCTGAAATCGGCCGACCAGTTGAGCAGCCTGCGCATCGGCGCGGACAAGGGCACGACGAACGAAGTCACGCTGCGCGAGAAGTATCCGAAGGCGACGATCGTCGCGTACGACGACACGCCGTTCGCGTTCGCCGCGCTGCGCGCGGGCAACGTGCAGGCGATCACGCAGGACGGCCCGAAGCTGATCGGCCTGCTCGCGAACGTGCCGGACAAGCAGAACTACGAGATTCCGGCGTTTGCGATCTCGAACGACTACATGGGCGTCGGCGTGCCGAAGGGCGAGACGCGGCTCGTCGCGTTCGTCAACGGCGCGCTGAAGGACCTCGAGGCGAACGGCCGCGCGGGCCGGATCTACGACGCATGGTTCGGGCCGGGCACGAAGACGCCGCTCACGCGGATCTTCAAGATCGGCGACAAGAGCTGAGCGCGCGCGCGATCCGCGCCCGACGCTCTCGCGTGCGAAGCCGGGCGTGCGCAAGACGCGCGCATTCGGCGTCGCGCGGAGCCTGGCGCGGGCCGCATGCAAACCGCACGCGGCCCGCAATCGAATCGTGCATGATCCGTGCGCGATCGCGCGCGGCCGGCGCCTCACCCGACACGCAACATGCGGCCGCCTCGCCGGCGGCCCGAAGCAGACAAGATGGACGCCTGGCTCGCTCCGAAGTATCTGATGTGGTTGTGGCAGGGCTTCCTGCTGACGCTCGGCCTGTCGCTCGCGGCGGCGGTCACGGCGACGTTCGCGGGCTTCGCGCTCGCGATCGCGCGGCATGCGAGGCGCGCGTGGCCGCGGCGCGCGGCGGCCGCTTACGTCGTCGCGTTTCGCAACACGCCGCTCGTCGTGCAATTGCTGTTCTGGTATTTCGGCGTCGCGTCGCTGCTGCCGGAGCCGCTGATGGCCTGGCTGAACGCGCGCCACGCGATCGCGGCGGGCGGCGTGGAGCTGCGTTGGCCGTCGTTCGAATTCGTCGCCGGCTGGGTCGGCCTCAGTTGCTACACGAGCGCGTTCGTCGCCGAGGAGTTTCATGCGGGGCTGCGCGGCGTGCCCGCCGGGCAGTATCACGCGGCGAGCGCGCTCGGCCTTTCGCCGCTGCAGACGTTGCGCTTCGTCGTGCTGCCGCAGGCGGTGCGAATCGCGCTGCCGCCGCTCTTCGGGCAATACATGAACCTCATCAAGAACTCGTCGCTGACGATGGCGATCGGCGTCGCCGAGCTGTCATACGCGTCGCGGCAGGTCGAGACCGAGACCTTCCGGACGTTCGCCGCGTTCGGCGTGTCGACCGTGCTGTACGTCGCGGCGATCGCGGCAGTCGAAGCGTTCGCGCAGTGGATGGTCCGGCGTCGCGATCGCACGTTCGCGGGGCGCTGACGATGGATCTGTCGATACTCGCGAACAATCTGCCGTACCTGCTCGTCGGCGCGTTTCCGGACGGCCCGCTCGGCGGCGCGGCGCTGTCGCTCGCGCTTGCGCTCGCATCGGCGCTCGCGTCGGCCGTGCTCGGCGTCGCGGGGGGCGTCGCGCTCGCGCTCGCGACGGGCGCGCTGCGCGGCGTGCTCGTCGTCGTGATCGGCTTTTTCCGCGCGATTCCGGTGCTGATGCTGATTTTCTGGACGTACTTCCTGCTGCCCGTGTTGCTGCACGCCGACGTGCCGGGGCTCGCGGCCGTCGTGTGCGCGCTGTCGCTCGTCGGCGGCGCGTATCTCGCGCACTCGGTGCACGCGGGCATTCGCGCGGCGGGCGACGGGCAGTGGCAGGCGGGGCTGTCGCTCGGGCTCACGCGCTGGCAAACGGTGCGCCACGTGCTGCTGCCGCAGGCGGCGCAAATCATGACGCCGTCGTTCGTCAACCAGTGGGTGTCGCTCGTGAAGGACACGTCGCTCGCCTACATCGTCGGCGTGCCGGAGCTGTCGTTCGTCGCGACGCAGGTCAACAACCGGCTGATGGTGTATCCCGCGCAGATCTTCCTGTTCGTCGGCGTCATCTATCTGATTCTCTGCACCGCGCTCGACGTCGCGGCGACGTGGCTGCTCGCGCGCAACCGGCGCGCTTCGCCGCGCGGCGGCGAAGCGCCGCATGCGGGCGCCGCGCAGCCGGCATCGAGCGGGCCGAGGTAGCGTCGCGGCTTCGCCGCAGCTCGACGAAAGGCGCGGGAGGGCAGGGGCGCGTCGTCTTGGCGAGCGGCGCGATGGAGCTCGACGCATGCACGCATGCATCCATTCGACCCATTCGACCCATTCGACGCATTCGACGCGCGCGGCGTGTCCGGCGTAGGCGCCGCCAGCGACGCATCGAGCTCGATGCGTCGACATCGATGGCGCGTGCGACGCCCACGACGCCGGTCACGGCAACGCATGCGCCTGGCGACGAGCTTTTCGCGGCGGCCACGAGGCGTAGCCGAATGCGTCGCGTCGCGCCGCGCGAATCGAGATCCCGCGCACCGGCGCACGCGGGGTTTTGCACGCTACCGCATCGTCACGACGACGCGTAATGCGTGTTGAAGATCGCGCGCAGCGTCGACGAATCGGTCGCGAACTCGGCCCACAGCGGCGCGTCGATCTGCGCGAAGCCGAGCGGCCGCGCGTCGCTCGACGCGAGCCGGAAGCGCGCCTCGCTCGCGACGCGGCGGAACGCGTCGAGCTGCATCGCCGACAGCGTGTTCTGCGCGTCGGCGAGCGCGACGAGCGGATCGACCGGCTGATCGTCGACGCGCACCTCGAAGTGCAGATGCGGGCCCGTCGCCGCGCCCGTCGCGCCGACCGCGCCGATTCGCTGGCCCTGCGCGACCGTCATCCCGGCCTCGAGCCCCGGCGCGAACGCCGACAGGTGCGCGTAGTAGGTCGACGTGCGATCCGGATGATCGATCACGACGTACTTGCCGTAGCCGCCCGGATCGTAGCCGACGAACGACACGACGCCCGCCGACGCGGCGTTCACGCGCGTACCGGCCGGCGCGGCGAGATCGACGCCCGTGTGCATCTGCAGGATGTGCGACAACGGATGGATGCGCTCGCCGAAGTACGAGCTGATGCGCGTGCTGACGACGGGTATCGTGAGCGCGGGCGCGTCGAGCGGCGCGCCGTCGAACGCGTAGTACGCGCCGCTCGCCGCGCCGGGCGCCTTGAACCAGACCGCGCCGAAGCGGCGGCCCGCGACGCGCAGCTCGAGCGCCGTCACGCGCGGCTTGGCCGATGCGGCGTCGAACGCGATCCGGTAGCGGTCGCCCGGCTGCGCGTTCGCGTGCGACTGCACGCGGTCGGCGATCAGGTCGCCGATCTGTATCCGCACTTCGGGCGGGATGTCGATCCGATTGAGGGTATCGGCGAGCGACTGCTCGATCGGCCCGGCGCGCACGCCGCTGTCGATCGGCGCGAGCACCGAATCGGCGAGCGAGAACGCGCGGCTGCCGTAGCCGAGCAGCTCGTTGCGGTGCTCGGCGAGCGGCGCGAAGAGGCCGGGCGGCGCTTGGCCGGGCATCGGGGCGGCGGCCGACGCAGCGGTTTGCGCGGCGAGCGTTCGCAGCGGCGCGTCGGGCGGGCTTTGCTCGCCGATCACGCGTTCGAGCTCGCCCGTGACGAAGCGCTGCGCGCTCGGAAACGGCGCGTCGGCGAACACGCGCTGCGGCGCGCGCGCGGCGTTCGCGGTCGACGAATCGGGCGGCTTCGACACGGCGGGCAACGCCGCGAGACCGAACGCGATCAGCGCGCCGAGCGCGCCCGCCGTGGGCAGCTTGCGTCTGAGCGATCGGGCAGAGGCGGCTTGCGCCGGCGATCCGGCGACGGACGCGGGATCGTCGGAAGAAACGAAAACGGTATGCGCGATTGGCTTGGCCAAGGGGGTCCACATCCTTGAAAAAGGCAGTTCGAACGAAAGGGTGTGGGCGGCGGCTGCGGCGAGGCACGCGTCGGGGCGGGCCGGCAGCGCCAGGGCGTTCAACGCAGCGGGGCGCGATCACGACCGGACCGCGCCCCGCTGCGCGCCGTTCGGCCCAACGACGCGGACCATGTCCGCTCCGAACGGCGATTCGAATTCCGAGGGTTCAAACCCATATGAAGAATCGACACCAGCTAGAGTGACCGCCGCGCGCGCGCAATTGTTCCGCAGTCTTGACGACTTTATAAAGGGGCCCGACTGTCGATGCGCGGCGTGCACGCTCAGCGCGCGGCCGTGCGCGCCATGCAATCTTCGGCGACGCGCAGCGCGGGCGACACGCGCAGCGCGTCGACGCCCGCGTCGAGCATCGCTTCGGCATCGTCCCAGCGGTCGCCGCGCAGCCGCGTCGTCCAGATCATCGAGCCGAAGATGCCTTCGAGCAGCGACAGCAAATAGACGCCCGCGAGATGCACGTCGAGCGACGCGTCGAGTTCGCCCGCGCCGACCGCGCGGCGCAGCAGCGCCTTCGTGATCCGCAGCGCCTGCAATTCGTAGAGCGCGCGCCGGCGCAGCAGCGGCGCATTTTCCTCGCTCTGCTCGCACTTCATGTAGAGGATCTCAAGCACGCGCTGCATCGAGCCCGGCTCGCCGCATTGATGCAGGTAGTGCGACGCGGCGAAGCGCAGCGTCGCGAGCGCGGGCCGCTCGTCGGACAGCTCGAAGCCCTCGACCGCGCGCGAGAACGCGCGGTCGCACATCGCGACGCACACCTCGGTCTTGCCTTTGAAGTGCCCGTAGACGGCTCCGCGCGACATCCCGGCCGCCTCCGCGATGTCGGCCATCGCGGTCTGGCCGACGCCTTTCTCGAGCAGCACGAGCTCGGCGGCGTCGAGGATTCGGTTCTTCGTGTTCAACGATTCTTCGCGCGTCTTGCGGGCCATGTGGGTCGATTCTCCCTTTCTTTCGATTGTTTGTCGCTTTATTACGACATTCTATCAAGCGACACTATTTAATCAGTCGTGACTGATTATAATCGATCGCCCTGACCGGCCCCGATTTGTCCCGGGCCGAGCGAATCGCGAGGAAAACAATGACATACGAATGGGCACGCACGCGTCGCAGGTGGGCGGCGCTCGCCGCCGCGGCGTTCATCGCGGCCGGCTGCGGCAAGCGCGAAAGCGGCGACGAGGCAGCCGCGCCGCGCGAGGCGAGCGTCGTCACGGTGAAGAAGACGTCGGTGCCGCTCACGGTCGAATTGCCGGGCCGGCTCGACGCATACCGGCAGGCGGAGGTGCGCGCGCGCGTCGCGGGCATCGTGACCGCGCGCACGTATGAAGAAGGGCAGGAAGTGAAGCGCGGCGCGGTGCTCTTCAAGATCGATCCCGCGCCGTTCAAGGCGGCGCGCGACGCGGCCGCGGGCGCGCTCGACAAGGCGCAGGCCGCGCATCTCGCGGCGCTCGACAAGCGCCGCCGCTACGACGAGCTCGTGCGCGACCGCGCGGTGAGCGAGCGCGACCACACCGAGGCGCTCGCCGACGAGCGGCAGGCGAAGGCCGCCGTCGCGTCGGCGCGCGCGGAGCTCGCGCGCGCGCAGCTCGAGCTCGACTACGCGACCGTCACGTCGCCGATCGACGGCCGCGCGCGCCGCGCGCTCGTCACGGAAGGCGCGCTCGTCGGCCAGGATCAGGCGACGCCGCTCACGACCGTCGAGCAGCTCGATCCGATCTACGTGAACTTCTCGCAGCCGGCCGCCGACGTGGAATCGCTGCGGCGCGCGGTGAGGAGCGGGCGCGCGGCGGGCATCGCGCAGCGCGACGTCGAGGTGACGCTCGTGCGCCCGGACGGCAGCGCGTATGCGCGCAAGGGCAAGCTGCTGTTCGCGGATCTCGCGGTCGATCCGTCCACCGACACGGTGGCGATGCGCGCGCTCTTCCCGAATCCGGAGCGCGAGCTGCTGCCGGGCGCGTACGTGCGGATCACGCTCGATCGCGCGATCGCGCGCGACGCGATCCTCGTGCCGCGCGACGCGCTCCTGCGCGCGGCCGACAGCGCGACCGTCAAGGTGGTCGGCGACAACGGAAAGATACGCGACGTGACGGTCGAGGCCGAGCAGATGAAAGGCCGCGACTGGATCGTCACGCGCGGGCTCGCGGGCGGCGAGCGCGTCGTCGTCGACGACGCCGCGCAATTCGAAGCAGGCGCGACCGTGAAGGCGGTCGAGCGCGGCGCGCCCGCGCAACCGGCGTCGCAGCCGGCCGCGGCGGGCGCGCCCGCGAAGCGCCAAACCTGACAAGCACGACACGATCATGGCTCGTTTCTTCATCGGTCGCCCGGTGTTCGCCTGGGTGATCTCGCTATTCATCATGATGGGCGGCGTCTTCGCGATCCGCGCGCTGCCCGTCGCGCAGTATCCGGACATCGCGCCGCCCGTCGTCAGCATTTACGCGACATATCCGGGCGCGTCCGCGCAGGTCGTCGAGGAATCGGTCACGGCCGTGATCGAGCGCGAGATGAACGGCGTGCCCGGCCTGCTGTATACGTCGGCGACGAGCAGCGCCGGCCAGGCGTCGCTGTACCTCACGTTCAAGCAGGGCGTGAGCGCCGATCTCGCGGCCGTCGACGTGCAGAACCGCCTGAAGACCGTCGAGGCGCGGCTGCCCGAGCCCGTGCGGCGCGACGGCATCTCGGTCGAGAAGGCGGCCGACAACATCCAGCTCGTGGTGTCGCTCACGTCGGAGGACGGGCGGCTGTCGGCGGTGCAGCTCGGCGAATACGCGTCGGCGAACGTCGTGCAGGCGCTGCGGCGCGTCGAGGGCGTCGGCAAGGTGCAGTTCTGGGGCGCCGAATACGCGATGCGGATCTGGCCGGACCCGGTCAAGATGGCGGCGCTGAACCTGACGGCGTCGGACATCGCGGCCGCCGTGCGCGCGCACAACGCGCGCGTGACGATCGGCGACATCGGCCGCAGCGCGGTGCCCGACAGCGCGCCGATCGCGGCGACCGTGCTCGCCGACGCGCCGCTCGCGACGCCCGACGCGTTCGGCGCGATCGCGCTGCGCGCGCGCGCCGACGGCTCGACGCTCTTCCTGCGCGACGTCGCGCGCGTCGAGTTCGGCGGCAACGACTACAACTATCCGTCGTTCGTGAACGGCAAGACGGCGACCGGCATGGGCATCAAGCTCGCGCCGGGCTCGAACGCGGTCGCGACCGAGAAGCGCATCCGCGCGACGATGGACGAGCTGTCGACGTTCTTCCCGCCGGGCGTCAAGTATCAGATTCCGTACGAGACGTCGTCGTTCGTGCGCGTGTCGATGAGCAAGGTCGTGACGACGCTCGTCGAGGCGGGCGTGCTCGTGTTCGCGGTGATGTTCCTCTTCATGCAGAACCTGCGCGCGACGCTGATTCCGACGCTCGTCGTGCCCGTCGCGCTTCTCGGCACGTTCGGCGCGATGCTCGCCGCGGGCTTCTCGATCAACGTGCTGACGATGTTCGGGATGGTGCTCGCGATCGGCATCCTCGTCGACGACGCGATCGTCGTCGTCGAGAACGTCGAGCGGCTGATGGTCGAGGAAAAGCTGCCGCCGTACGAGGCGACCGTGAAGGCGATGAAGCAGATCAGCGGCGCGATCGTCGGGATCACCGTCGTGCTGACGTCGGTGTTCGTGCCGATGGCGTTCTTCGGCGGCGCGGTCGGCAACATCTACCGGCAGTTCGCGCTCGCGCTGGCGGTGTCGATTGGCTTCTCGGCGTTTCTCGCGCTGTCGCTCACGCCGGCGCTCTGCGCGACGCTGCTCAAGCCGGTGGCCGACGACCATCACGACAAGGGCGGCTTCTTCGGCTGGTTCAACCGCTTCGTCGCGCGCTCGACCGGCCGCTACACGCGGCGCGTCGGGCAGGTGCTCGAGCGCCCGCTGCGCTGGCTCGTCGTCTATGGCGCGCTGACGGCGCTCGCGGCGCTGCTGATCACGAAGCTGCCGACCGCGTTCCTGCCGGACGAGGACCAGGGCAATTTCATGGTGATGGTGGTGCGCCCGCAGGGCACGCCGCTCGCGGAGACGATGCAGAGCGTGCGGCGCGTCGAGGAATACGTGCGCGGCGAGGAGCCGAGCGCGTACACGTTCGCGCTCGGCGGCTTCAACCTGTACGGCGAGGGGCCGAACGGCGGGATGATCTTCGTCACGCTGAAGGACTGGAAGGAGCGCAAGCGCGCGCACGACCAGGTGCAGGCGATCGTCGCGCGGATCAACGAACGCTTCGCGGGCACGCCGAACACGACGGTGTTCGCAATGAATTCGCCCGCGTTGCCCGACCTCGGCTCGACGGGCGGCTTCGATTTCCGCTTGCAGGATCGCGGCGGGCTCGGCTACGCGGCGCTCGCCGCCGCGCGCGAGAAGCTGCTCGCCGACGGGCGCAAGAACCCCGTGCTCGCCGATCTGATGTTCGCCGGCACGCAGGACGCGCCGCAGTTGAAGCTCGACATCGATCGCGCGAAGGCGTCGGCGCTCGGCGTGTCGATGGACGAGATCAACGCGACGCTCGCGGTGATGTTCGGCTCCGACTACATCGGCGATTTCATGCACGGCGCGCAGGTGCGCCGCGTGATCGTGCAGGCCGACGGGCCGCACCGGCTCGATCCCGACGACGTGACGAAGCTGCGCGTGCGCAACGCACGCGGCGAGATGGTGCCGCTCGCGGCGTTCGCGACGCTGCAATGGACGATAGGCCCGCCGCAGCTGACGCGCTACAACGGCTTCCCGTCGTTTACGATCAACGGCTCGGCGGCGGCCGGGCACAGCAGCGGCGAGGCGATGGCGGCGATCGAGCGGATCGCGTCGGCGCTGCCCGCGGGCGTCGGCTATGCGTGGTCCGGGCAGTCGTACGAGGAGCGGCTGTCGGGCGCGCAGGCGCCGATGCTGTTCGCGCTGTCGGTGCTCGTCGTGTTTCTCGCGCTCGCGGCGCTGTACGAGAGCTGGTCGATTCCGTTCGCGGTGATGCTCGTCGTGCCGCTCGGCGTGATCGGCGCGGTGGCGGGCGTCACGCTGCGCGCAATGCCCAACGACATCTATTTCAAGGTGGGGCTGATCGCGACGATCGGGTTGTCCGCGAAGAACGCGATCCTGATCGTCGAGGTCGCGAAGGATCTGGTCGCGCAGGGGAGGTCGCTCGCCGACGCGGCGCTCGAAGCGGCGCGGCTGCGGCTGCGACCGATCGTGATGACGTCGCTCGCGTTCGGCGTGGGCGTGCTGCCGCTCGCGTTCGCGACGGGCGCCGCGTCCGGCGCGCAGGTCGCGATCGGCACGGGCGTGCTCGGCGGCGTGATCAGCGCGACGCTGTTCGCGATCTTCCTCGTCCCGCTCTTTTTCGTGTGCGTCGGCCGCGTGTTCGACGTGAGCCCGCGCCGCCGCGGCGGCGCGAATGCGGCCCTGGAGATCAAGTGAAAGCGATGATGACACCTCTGTCCGTGCGAAACGGATCATGCCGTTCGGGGCGGCCGGGCGCGCCTCGGGCGTGGCCGATCGCGCTCGCGGCGGCGCTTGTCGCGGGCTGCACGCTCGCGCCGCGCTACGAGCGGCCGGCCGCGCCCGTGCCGGCGAGCTATGCGCGAACGGACGCGGCGGCGTCGCGCGATGCGGCGGCATCGGCGGCCGACGGCGGCGCGCGCGGCATGCCCGGCGCGCGTGACGCGGCGAACGCGAGCGGCGCGCACGAGATGCATGAGCTGCACGAGCTGCAAGAGGTACACGACACGCACGACACGCACGACATGCGCCTCGACGACTGGCGCGCGTACTTCACCGATCCGTCGCTGCGCACGCTGATCGACGCGGCGCTCGCGAACAATCGCGACCTGCGGATCGCGACGCTGCGCATTCAGGAAGCGCGCGGCCTGTACGGCGTCGCGCGCGCGGACCGGCTGCCGTCGATCGACGGCAATCTCGGCTACGAGCGCACGCGCCAGTACGACCCGGTGCTGCGCGAGAGCGCGACGAGCACGCTGTATCGCGCGGGCGTCGGCGTGAGCGCGTTCGAGATCGATCTGTTCGGCCGCGTGAAGAGCCTGTCCGACGCGGCGCTCGCCGAATACTTCGCGACGGCCGAAGGGCGGCGCGCGGCGCACATCAGCCTGATCGCCGAGGTCGCGTCCGCTTACGTGGCCGAGCGCGCGCTCGTCGATCAACTGGCGCTCGCCGAGCGCACGCTCGCCGCGCGCGACGCGACGTACGCGCTCACGCAGCGCCGCTACGCGGCCGGCACGAGCACGGCGATCGAGCTGCGCACGGCCGAGATGCTCGTCGCGTCGGCGCGCGCGTCGAAGGCGGCGCTCGAGCGCGAGCATACGCAGGCGACGAGCGCGCTGAAGCTGCTCGCGGGCGATTTCACGACGACGTTGCCCGCCGGCGCGCCCGCGCTCGACGAGTTCGCCGTCGCGCCGGTGTCGCCGGGGCTGCCGTCGGATCTGCTCGAACAGCGGCCGGACATCCGGCAGGCCGAGCAGCGGCTCGTTGCGGCGAACGCGAACATCGGCGCCGCGCGCGCGGCGTTCTTCCCGCGCATCACGCTGACCACCGACGCCGGTTCGGTCAGCGATGCGTTCTCGGGGCTCTTCTCGGCCGGCTCGAGCGTGTGGACGTTCGCGCCGCGACTCACGCTGCCGATCTTCGCGGGCGGGCGCAATCGTGCGAACCTCGACGTCGCCGACGCGCGCAAGGACATCGCGGTGGCCGACTACGAGAAGACGATCCAGACGGCGTTTCGCGAAGTCGCCGACGCGCTCGCGGCCCGCGATCAGATCGACGCGCAGCTCGCCGCGCAGCAGGCGGCGTACGGCGCGGACACCGAGCGGCTGCGGCTCGCGCAGCGGCGCTACGGCAGCGGCGTCGCGAGCTATCTCGAACTGCTCGACGCGCAGCGCAGCACGTTCGAATCCGGGCAGGAGCTGATTCGCCTGAAGCAGCTGCGGCTCACGAACGCGATCGCGCTGTATCGCGCGCTCGGCGGCGGCTGGTCGCGCGCCGCGTGCGGTGGCGGGGACATCTGTCCGCAAGCCTGAGCTAGCGTTCGAGCTGATCGGGCGCGCCGCGTGGCCTCGGCATGCGTGCCCGTCGGCTCAGGTAGTGCGCCGTGCGTGGCGTTGGCGCGTCGCAGCGTCGGATTCGTTGCGCGCCGGTGCGCCGCTGTCCTGGTTCGCTGAGCGGTGAGGGCCGATCGTCCGGCCGTTGTGACGCTCGGCACGTCGATACGGAGGTCGATACGCGGGTCGATACGCACGTCGATACGCACGTCGATACGCAGATTCGGCGCGGCAAGCGCCGCTAATCGACCCGCGCGCGTCGCCCGCGCGTGAATTCGCGAAGCATTCCCGCGACGCCGAACGCGTCGCTTCGCATCCGCGCCGCGGTTTTCAATTCTCGTCTTGTTGCCTCGCTGATTCCGCGTGGGCGACGCGCGCCCGCGAAATCCTATCCACCGCCTGCGCATTGCGCATCATCGCCCGGCTAACGGGCGCTCTCGCGCGTTAGCCGGGCCGGCCGCGTCGGCCGTGCGCGATCCGCATATTGGCGGCCTTCGCGATGCGCAACACGCGATGCGCACCCGTCGGCGAGCCGCACCGCTGCCGCTCGGCATCGTCGGCGAAGCGCCCGGCGCTCGCGCTCGGCGGGCGATCCGGCCGCTTCGCTTTCCGTTTCGCTTCCCGCTTTCCGCTTCGCTTCGCACGTCGCTTCCCATTGCACGCGTGACGCCGTTCGAACGTGCGTCGGCCGATCGTCTCGATCGGGGTAGCTCGCGCCAGCGCGCCGCCATCTCGCAACCCCGCGCGGCGCTCGATCGATTCGGGGCCCGCCGGCGCGTTGCGGATCGCATCCGGCAGCCGCCGAATCGCCGAATTGCCCCGATCCGCACGGCGGGGGAGGGCCGCCCCCGAGCGAATTCCACGGTCTTTTCGTTCGGCGACATCGGCAAACGTTTGAGCACGCGCACTCTCAATCGGCAAACGATTGCAAATGAATTAAGTCGCGAATCGACTTATCTCATAAATACAAATGTGCAATTTAATTGTCAAATAAATTCAAATTCATGAATATTGAAATGATTGCATAAAATGAAAACATGTGGGCCGTGAGATTTCATGGATTCGCAAACGATTGCGTCAATAATTTTTAATGAGATTGATATCTCATAATTGATTGAAAGGAATTTTTTGACGTTGCGATTTGACAACTCTTACAGAAAAGTCAAAAAGCAAACGTCTCTTCGGCACCTCGGGGCAGATCTGTCGGCGGCCTTCCATACCTATGTCGACACGCCGGAGAAAGGCCAATATTCCCAATTAAAACAATGCATTAACATCAAATAATCGGAGTCGCCGCTTGGCGTAAAAGTGCGGCAAATCGCCGCATTTCCGAAATTCTCCGGCACCACGAGCAAATCGTTTGTAAGGCGATAATCTGACAATGATTTACAAAATACTTTCCAAATCATATTGATAATTCGGCCCGTCGCGACGAACCAGGCCAACGCATTGCGGCGCATTTCCTTGCATTGCGAACACGTCCGACAAATCGTCAAAACCTCATTAGTCACGTTACGGAATCAGCCATGAAAAAAGCACTCCTGTCCGCCGTCGCCTTCGCCGCCCTGTCCACATCGGCGTTCGCCGCCGGCAACGGCATCATCAACTTCACGGGCGAGATCGTCGCGGGCGCATGCGGCATCGACGCGGGCTCGGTGGATCAGACCGTGCGTCTCGGCTTCGTCCCGACCAACAAGTTCAAGGCGGCGGGCGACAAGTCGACTCCGCAGAACTTCGACATCAACCTCGTCGACTGCGACACGAGCGTCGCGAAGAACGCGTACTTCACGTTCACGGGCACGTCGAACGCGACGCAGCCGAAGCTGATCGCCACTGTCGGCTCGGCGAAGAACGTCGGCATCCGCCTGCAATCGGCGTCGGGCGAAGATCTCGACAACGGCGTGGAGCAGAAGGGCCCGCTCGTGCTGAGCAACGGCACGAGCGTCGCGCGCTTCTCCGCGATGTACGAAGCGACCGCCGCGAGCGTCACGCCGGGCACGGCCGACGGCGTCGCGAATTTCACCGTTCGCTACCAGTAAGCCCGCGCGGCTCGACGAGCCGCCCAGCGAGGAAAGGGCGCGCGCGCCCCTTCCTCGCGCGAATCCTTCTCGCATTCCCGTTTTCCCCGCGATCCCCATCCCGTTACGGTTTCAGTCAGTCGGCGTGCGAATCAGACTTTTCTTCCTCTGCGTGTCCATGCTGGTCGCCGGCAGCCATGCCCGGGCGACGGAGTTCAATTCGTCGTTCCTGAGCATCGACGGCAAGAACGAAGTCGACCTGTCGCAGTTCGCGCAGGCGGACTACACGCTGCCGGGCACCTATCTGCTCGACGTGCAGGTGAACGACGTGTTCTACGGCCTGCGGCAGATCGAATTCGTCGGCGAGCGCGAAGGGGCGGGCGCGCGCGCGTGCATCACGCCCGAGCTCGTCGCGCAGTTCGGCCTGAAGAAGTCGCTCGTCAACGACATGCCGCGCGTGATGGGCGGGCGCTGCGCGGATCTTTCCGCGATCGAGGGCGTGACGATCCGCTACCAGAAGGGCGAAGGGCGCCTGAAAATCACGATTCCGCAAGCGGCGCTCGAATTCACCGACACGTCGTACCTGCCGCCCGAGCGCTGGAGCGACGGCGTGAGCGGCGCGATGCTCGACTATCGCGTGCTCGCGAACGCGAACCACGCGTTCGGCGGCGGCGCGCAGCAGAACAACTCGGTGCAGGCGTACGGCACGATCGGCGCGAACTGGGGCGCGTGGCGCTTTCGCGGCGACTATCAGGCGCAGACGAACGCGGGCGGCTCCGTCTACGCGGACCGCGCGTTCCGCTTCAACCAGCTCTACGCGTACCGCGCGCTGCCGTCGATCCAGTCGACGCTGTCGTTCGGCGAGATCTACGTCGATTCGGACATCTTCAGCACGTTCTCGATGTCGGGCGTTGCGCTGAAGAGCGACGACCGGATGCTGCCGCCGTCGATGCGCGGCTACGCGCCGCTCGTCACGGGCGTCGCGCGCACGAACGCGATCGTCAAGGTGATGCAGGACGGCCGCGTGCTGTACATGACGAAGGTGTCGCCGGGCGCGTTCGCGCTGTCGAACCTCAACACGAGCGTGCAGGGCACGCTCGACGTCGTCGTCGAGGAAGAGGACGGCTCGGTCCAGCGCTTCCAGGTCGCGACCGCGTCGGTGCCGTTTCTCGCGCGCGAAGGGCAACTGCGCTACAAGAGCGCGCTCGGCAAGCCGCGCACGTTCGGCGGCGCGGGCATCACGCCGTGGTTCGGCTTCGCCGAGGCCGCGTACGGGCTGCCGTTGGACGTGACCGTCTACGGCGGGCTCATCGCGGCGTCCGGCTACACGTCGGTCGCGTTCGGCGTCGGCCGCGATTTCGGCCGCTTCGGCGCGCTGTCGGCGGACATCACGCATGCGCGCGCGACGCTCTGGTGGAGCGGCCGGACGAAGCACGGCAACTCGTACCGGATCAACTATTCGAAGCACTTCGACGCGCTCGACGCCGACGTGCGCTTCTTCGGCTATCGCTTCTCCGAGCGCGACTACACGAACTTCCAGCAGTTCTCGGGCGACCCGAGCGCGTCGAGTCTCGCGAACAGCAAGCAGCGCTATTCGGCGATGCTGTCGAAGCGCTTCGGCGACACGTCGGCCTACTTCTCGTACGACCAGACGACCTACTGGGCGCGCCCGTCCGATCAACGCATCGGCGTGACGCTCACGCGCGCGTTCTCGCTCGGCGGCCTGAAGAGCGTGAACATGAGCTTCTCCGCGTTCCGCACGCAAGGCGCGGGCGGCGGCGGCAACCAGGTGTCGCTGACGGCGACGCTGCCGCTCGGCGAGCGCCAGACGCTCACGTCGAGCGTGTCGGCCGGCCAGGGCGGCACGAGCGTGAACGCGGGCTACATCTACGACGGCATGAACGGCCGCACCTATCAGCTATACGGCGGCACGACCGACGGCCGCGCGTCGGCCAACGCGAGCTTGCGGCAGCGCACGCCTTCCTACCAGCTCACCGCTCAGGCGTCCACGGTCGCGAATTCGTACGCGTCGGCGTCGCTCGAGCTCGACGGCTCGTTCGTCGCGACGCGCTACGGCGTGACCGCGCACGCGAACGGCAACGCAGGCGACACGCGCCTGCTCGTGTCGACCGACGGGGTGCCCGGCGTGCCGCTGTCCGGCACTTACGCCCGCACGAATGCGCGCGGCTTTGCGGTGATCGACGGCGTGTCGCCGTACAACGTGTACGACGCGGCCGTGAGCGTGGAGAAGCTCGGCCTCGACACCGACGTGACGAACCCGATCCAGCGCACCGTGCTGACGGACGGCGCGATCGGCTACCTCAAGTTCAACGCGGCGCGCGGGCGCAACGTGTTCGTCACGCTGACGGGCGACGGCGGCGCACCGGTGCCGTTCGGCGCATCGGTGCAGGACGCCGCGACCGGCAAGGAGCTCGGCATCGTCGGCGAGGCCGGTGCCGCGTACCTGACGCAGGTGCAGCCGCGCGCGAAGCTCGTCGTGCGCGCCGGCGCGAAGACGATCTGCACGCCCGCCGCGCTCCCCGACACGCTGCAGCTCGACGGCACGCCCGCGCCCGTCGCTTGCGAATCCGCGACGCAGCACGCGTCGCGCTGACCGATCCGAACGACCGAACGACCGAACGACCCGATGACGACCATGACCCCACGACTCCTTTCCGTTTCGAACGCGCGGCGCGTGGCCGCCGCGCTCCTCGCCGCGCTCGCGGGCGCCGCGCATGCGGCGATCGTGCCGGACCGCACGCGCGTGATTCTCAACGAAGGCGAGCAGGCCGCGATCGTGACGATCTCGAACAAGAGCGACGCGTATCCGTACCTCGTGCAGTCGTGGCTCGAGGACGAGCACGGCAACAAGATCACGACGCCGCTGATGGTCGTGCCGCCGCTGCAGCGCGTCGAGCCGAAGGAGCGCAACGTGCTGCGGATCGCGCGCATGCCGGGCGCGGCGCTGCCCGCCGATCGCGAATCGGTGTTCTATCTGAACATCCGCGAGGTGCCGCCGAAGACCGACACGCCGAACGCGCTGCAGATCGCGCTGCACACGCAGATGAAGCTGTTCTACCGGCCGGCCGGCGTGCAGCCCGCGCGCGACGAGGACCCGACGCTGCCGATGACGCTGCGCGTCGATGCGGCCGCGCGCCGGCTCGTGCTCGACAATCCGACGCCGTATCACATCACGGTCGTCGCGCTCGCGGCGGGCGCGAACAAGGCGCCGCTGCCGCTCGATCCGGTGATGGTGAATCCGAAGAGCGCGGCGAGCGTGCCGTTCTCGGCGTCGGCGGCGGGCGGCATCGCCGTTACGCACGTCGACGACTACGGCGGCCAGGTCACGGTCGAATACGCGTGCGACGGCAACGCATGCCGGAGCGTGAAGCAATGAGCGCGCGCCTGCGTTTTCCGCCGCGGCGCATGCCCGGCTGGCTCGCATGGATGTGCGCGGCGCTGCTCGTCGCGCTCGCGCAGCCCGCGTGGGCCGTGCGGTGCCTGACGAACAGCGGCCAGAGCTCGCTCACCGAGCCGATCGGCAACGTCGCGTCGTATCCGACCGACGCGCCCGACGGCTACGTGATCTGGATATCCGCGCCGCGCACGACGGACGGCTATTGCTACAAGGATCTCGGCGGCAAGGGCAATCTGGATATCGTCGACAACATCTACTTCTACGCGAATCCGGACGGCAAGAATCCGGCCGCGTGGGGGCTCGAGATCGGCATCCGCTATCAGGGCGTCGATCATTTCGGCGCGGGCAGCCGCCCCGGCACCGGCGTGCCGACGGGCTTCGCGGTGCCGCCGTGCCCGCAGGCGGACTTCAACGCGAAGCGCTGCCCGAAGATTCCGATCAGCATCACGTACCAGGTGGTCGTGCGCAAGAAGGGCGCGTGGGTGCAGCCGCCGAGCGACGTCTACACGGTGTTCCAGTTCGACGGCGAGAAGGGCTTGAACAACACGAACCCGAGCTTCCAGTACCGGCTGAGCGGCCTGCAGAACCTGAAGCCGACGCCGTGCATGGTCGACGTGACGGTCACGCCCGAGCCGGGGATCGTCAAGTTCGGGCAGATCCAGGCGTTGGGCAACGGCTTTTCGCCCGCCGTGCCGCGCAAGCAGTTCAGCCTCGCGCTCGCGAAGAAATGCAGCGTCCCGGTGCGCGTCGACGGTTACTTCGAGACCTCGCAGACCGTGCGCAACGGCCTGCTCGTGCCGCAGAGCGACAGCAACTTCGGCATCGGCATCGAGGACAGGAACGGCACGGCGATTCCGTTCAACCAGCAGTTCGTGCTCACGCAGATGCCGGGGAACGTGTCGTATCAGAACATCGTGCTCGACGCGGTGCTGAAGTCGTTCGGCGCGCCGAAGATCGGGCCGTTCACCGGGACGGCGACGATTCGGCTGTTCATCTACTGAGCGCGCCCGACCGGCCCGCGGCCGCCGCCGCGCACCGATGCCCCCCGAGCGTCATGCGTTCGACACCGCCGGTTCGGGCTGGCGGCGCCAGAACGTGCGGTACTCGTCGCAGGTATCGATGAGGCGCCGATGCGGGCCCGCCGCGACGAGCCGCCCGGCCGACAGAAACAGCACCTGGTCGGCCGCCTCGACGTTCGCGATACGGTGGGTGATCAGCACGAGCGTCGTGCGTCCGCGAAGACGCTCGCGAAGCATCGCGATGCCGAGCGCGTCGCTGTGCGGATCGAGCCCCGAGGTCGTTTCATCGAGGACGATCGCGGGGACGTCGACGCCCATCAGCCTGACGAGCTCGACCTTCTGCACCTGGCCGCCCGACAGGCGCGCGCCGCCTTCGCCCACTTCGCCGTCGAGATCGATGCGCCGGCCGTCCTTGTGGAACGCGAGGCGTTCGAGCAGCCGGGTCGCGTCGTCGTCGGTGAGCGTCGACGGGTAGTAGCGCACGTTCTCCCGCAGCGGGCGGTTGAAAAGCGCGACGTCCTGCGGGACGTATAGCGCGAAGCCGCTGCGCGCGGCGTCGTCGACGCCGTACAGGTCGACGCCGTCGTATGCGACGACGCCGTCGTCGGGCGGCAGCAGCCCGGCGACGATCTTCGCGAGCGTGGACTTGCCCGAGCCGTTGTGGCCGACGATCGCCGTGTAGCTGCCCGCCGGCAGGTCGAACGACAGCGGTTCGATCGCGAAGCGATCCGCCCGGCGAAACGCCAGCCGGCGAACCGCGATGTGCGCGGCCGAGCCGCCCGGCTGCGCTCGGGCGGCGCCGGCAGCGGGCGCGCGGGGCGCGATCTCGAGCGCTTCGCGCACGTTCGCGAGCGCCGCGCCCGCCTGGCGGAGCACGAACCCGTACGCGCCGAGCGGCAGCGCGAACTGCAGCACGTAGGTCTGCAGCAGCATGAAATCGCCGAGCGTGATCCGCGCGGCCGCGATGTCGCGCACGCACAGCACGAACATCGCCGCCATGCCGAGCGCGATGATGCCGTACTGATAGACGGCCGCGCGCGTGAGCAGCCACGACCGCCGCCAGTTGACGTCGAGCCGCGCGCCGGCTCTCGCCGCGACGTAGTCGATCTCCCGCGGCACCGCGCCGTTGTAGACGACGCGCGGCGCATTCGCGAGCACGTCGCCGAGCGCGGCCGACAGCGCGCCGGCGGCCTCGTTCGTCGTCGCGGCGCTCTTCTCGTACTGCTCGGCCGACAAGTGGGAGAACAGGAAATAGGCGGCCAGCACCGCGAACAGGATCGCGGCGTACCGCAGCGGCATCAGCAGCGAGATCAGCGCGAACGCGACGGCGAGCTGGATCACGACGGGCGTGATCTTCCACAGCACGCCTTCGACGATCACCTGCAGGCTGTACGGCAGGCGTTCGAGGAGGCCCTGCACGTAGCCGCTGTCGGCGCACGCGCGGCCGGCGAGCGCGGGAAGCTGCGCGCGCAGTGCACGACGCAGCAGCGCGTTCGACGCGGCGTTGACGATCCGGCCGGTGTACGCGAGCAGGACGATCGACGAGATCGCGGACGCGGACCACAGCACGGCGAACAGCACGATGTCGACGGACGCCTTCACGGTGTCGAAATGCGGGCGCGACAGCTCGTCGACCGCGAGCTTCAACGTGACCGGGCCGAGCAGCATGAACGCCGACGTCAGCGCCTCGATCAGCACGCCGGCGACGATCAGCTTTCTCGCATTCGTTTCCTTGTCGAGCATCAGACGGACGACGTCCGCCAGCGAGCGTAGTGCGGCAAGTTTCATGTCGATTCGCAATCGTGCCGGAAAACCGGCGTTCGGGACGGGAGGGCGGGCATCTCGGCGCGCGGCGGCGCGATCCGCGGCCGCAACGAATGCAACGAATGCAATGGCGAGGGCGTCATGCGGGGCGCGGCCAAACGCTTCGTCAGCATGCCACAACGCGCCGGTTCGCGACGAAATTCTGCCAGGATGCGCAAAAAACCTCCACGCACCCGACGAGCGCGAGGCTGATCGCGGCCGCATTCTGACCGACGCGCACCGCCTTGAGCGCGTGTTCGAGTTCGGCCTCGTCGATCCTGCCGCTTCGCATCAGCACGCCGTCGCGGATCAATGCGCGAAAAGCGTCGTCATGCGACACGATCCCTTTCACGAAGCCGATGCCGAACGACCCCTTGGTTCTGCGCCACAGCACGTCGACGGGCGTGTGCGCCGAGGCGATCTCGCGCAGCACGATCCGGTCGTTCCGGTGATCGAAGCTGTCGTAGCTCGGAAGGCCGAATGTCGCCTCGACGACCGGCTGCGCGAGATACGGATTGAGCCGGCTCGTATACGCGGCGTCGGTGACGGGCGTCATGATCGACACGAACCGGTCGAGCACCGAGATCGACTCGTCGGACGGCGCGTCCGCGCGCAGGTCCCGCCGCGTGCGGCCGCGCGCCTGCCGGGCCGCGGCGCGCGGCGCGAACAGCTTCGACATCGTCGGCTGCGACACCGACGCGTCCCGCCCGAACAGCCGCCTTCTCAGCGCGATCTTCGCCGCCATCAGCAGGATGCGCGGAATCGAGTCGTTGTGAAGCGTCGCGAGCTTCTCCGCCGTGCGAAGCGCGAACGACCATCCTTTGCCGCGAAGCGCGTCGAGCACCGCGTTCGCGTCCGGCACCGCCTTGAACAGCAGATCGCCGCCCTGGCCCTCGAGCAGCACCGACGAGGGGCCGATCGCGCTCGACACCGCCTTGTCGATGCCGAGAAACAGCATGTCCTGGCTCAGTGCGGCGGGCGGCGTTTGCACGATCCGTTCGGAGAACGGCAAATGGCGGTCGATGTCGATGCAGATGAGTTCCGCGCCGATCGAATCGGCCACGCGCGCCGCCATGTCGCGCTCGTAGAAATCGGGCGACGACGTGGAGAACAGGTGGACGGCCGCGAGCGGCGCGCCCGCGCCGAGCGCCTTGCGCAGCAAGATCGCGCCCGCGGACGAATCGACGCCGCCCGACAGCGCGGCGCACACGTTCGGATGGCTGCTCGCGATGCTCGAATAAACGCCGTCGAGCGCGGCCGCGCACGACGCGCGGATATCGTCGGCCGCGTGCGCGCGCGGAAGCCACGCGCGCTCGATCGTGCATCGCCCGTCGGCGTCGACGACGAGCGCGCATCCGGGCGGCACCGTGCGCACCGCCGCGAATGGCGTTTCGTCGAGCGGGCCGAACTGCGTGCACGCGAATTCGATCAGGTAGTCGAGGTTCCAGTCGATCGACGCGCCGTCGAGCAGGTTCGCCGCCTGCGGATCGACGTCGACGCGGCCGTTCTCGCCGGTCCGGTAATAGAGCCGGACCGAATGCAGCGGGTCGGGCAGGAACAGGCGGCGGCCGCTCGCCGCTTCGTCGAGCACGGCGATGTACGCGCCCCAGACGAAGCGGGTGACGACCTCGCGCGCATCGGGCAGCGTGCGGGCGCGCGCGAGCGCGCGATCGAGGTTCGAGTGCGTGTCGCGCAGGTACGCGCGGCCGCGGCCGCCGGCTTCGAGCAGCGTGACGCCGATCGGCCGGTCGGGGCCGCCTTCGCCGGACAGCAGGCTGCGATAGCCGATTGCATCCGTCCACGCGCGCCGTTCAAGCCGCCAGCCCGAGCGGGGCGGCGCGTTCGTCGGGTCGGGGCGTTCGATAGATTTCGCCATAGCTCTTTTTCAGGTCCGGTTCGTCGCCGCACACGCGCCCGTCGACTTCGACCCAAGCATGGGCGACGAACGGCATCGGCCTCACGCCGATCACGAGTTGAGCGGGCACGTTCTCCCGCCTCAGATGCGTGGCGAGCGCGAGCGACATTTGCAGGCACGTGATGCGAAAGGGCGACCAGATCGACGCGCGCAGAAAGCGCTCG
Organism: Burkholderia savannae; assembly: GCF_001524445.2. Taxonomy (NCBI): domain Bacteria; kingdom Pseudomonadati; phylum Pseudomonadota; class Betaproteobacteria; order Burkholderiales; family Burkholderiaceae; genus Burkholderia; species Burkholderia savannae. The sequence goes on along the minus strand of NZ_CP013417.1, from coordinate 2,018,427 downwards.
ACCGTGTGCGACGCGTCGTTGCCGCGCGCCGGCGCGCCGTTCGCGGGGCGGGCGTCGAGCCGCTCGAGCACGGAAAGCGCGTGAAAGCCGCGCAGCTTGAGCGACGCCGCGCCGCGCACGATGCGCCAGAACGGCAGCCACTCGAAGCCGGACGCGTTGCGCTCGCCGAGCGCCCGGCTTGCCCAGATGCCCGAGTCGAACGTGTCGAAGCCCCACCCGCGGTAATCGGCGATGCGGCTTCGGGCGGGCGCCAGCGCTTCGGCGACGATAATTCGGTCGGATATCAACGGCCCCAATGCGCGCGGCGCATCGATTGGCTTGAAATCCAGATAATGGTCGGAAAAAGCCTTCGCACAGGCTTCGTCATAAAGAAAATAACGCGACCGTCGCATATCGAGTGCGACGATCGCTTGATCGAATACCGCAACATGACAACGGCGGGCTAGCATCATGGCTGTTTGTTCCGGTGGGGCGCGATGCCCCACCGGTTTCACGAATCGCTAATTAATTGAATCCGAAGCGCGAAATGACGCGATTGTCCGGCGTTTGGAAGCCCGGCGTGCCGTGCGTCGAGGAAACCGCGTCCAGGCTGACGCCGCTGGAGCCTTGGGCCGTGATACGGAGAAGCTTCGCCAAAAGTCGAACCATTTTAATCTCCTAAAAAGTATCGAATTCGCCAACCTCCTTACGTGTTAGTAAGGTGCCGGCGTTAGGTTTATAGCATCGCCCGGAAGGAAATTCAATCGGAATATCCTTTTCTTTTCGGAAGTAATTTTATATACGCGAATTCGATAATTTATCTCGTGCGGACGATTTATCTTTGATTGAAAATGGAAATCCGGATTTGTCGACTGAATTCCGGAATTTGGAAACAAAATAATATTCGCATTGCTTATCGGCGATCGCGCTTTCGCGATCACGGAGATCGGCGCGCCCGGCAGCGCCGGGCAATCCCGCCGAACTGCCGCGCCCGGCGATGCGTCAGCGCGCCGCCGGCCGCGCGCGAAGCCTGCTGCTTCGCACCAAATTTGACGCCCGCGCCCTCCGCATTCGTCCAATTTCAAAAAAATACCAGTCGGGTGTCTGATTTTTAGTGGCCCGCCGCACGGTCGGCGGCTATCGTTCGCACTACACAAGACGAACGGCGAAAGGCGCTGGCCCGATGCGCGCCGCACCGGAGACGCGCCCCGCGCGCCGTGGCCTGGAGAATAGGAGGAGCGAGTGCAGCCCGATCTCGAAGTCGTCGACGTGCGCCGCGGCGAGTCGTTCAAGGCGTGGTCGCATGGCTACCCGTACCGCACCGTGCGGTGGCACTTTCATCCGGAGTTCGAAGTGCATCTGATCGTCGAGACGACGGGCCAGATGTTCGTCGGCGATTACGTCGGCGGCTTCGGGCCCGGCAATCTCGTGCTGATGGGGCCGAACCTGCCGCACAACTGGGTCAGCGACGTGCCGGAAGGCAAGACGATCGCCGAGCGCAATCTCGTCGTGCAGTTCGGCCAGGCGTTCGCCGCGCGCTGCGCGGACAGTTTCACCGAGTGGCGGCACGTCGAGGGGCTGCTCGCCGACGCGCGGCGCGGCGTGCAGTTCGGCGCGCGCACGAGCGACGCGGTCAAGCCGCTCTTCGCCGAGCTGATCCACGCGCGCGGGCTGCGGCGCATCGTGCTGTTCCTGTCGATGCTGCAGCTCCTCGTCGACGCGCCCGATCGCGAGCTGCTCGCGAGCCCCGCGTATGAAGCCGATCCGTCGACCTTCGCGTCGACCCGCATCAACCACGTGCTCGCATACATCGGCAAGAACCTCGCGAACGAATTGCGCGAGACGGATCTCGCGCGGCTCGCCGGGCAGAGCGTGAGCGCGTTCTCGCATTACTTTCGCCGCCACACCGGCCTGCCGTTCGTCCAGTACGTGAACCGGATGCGCATCAATCTCGCGTGCCAGTTGCTGATGGACGGCGACGCGAGCGTCACCGACATCTGCTTCAGGAGCGGCTTCAACAACCTGTCGAACTTCAATCGCCAGTTCCTTGCGGTGAAGGGCATGTCGCCGTCGCGATTTCGCCGCTATCAGGCGCTGAACGATGCGAGCCGCGACGCGTCGGAGGCGGCCGCGCAGCGCGGCGCGGGCATCGCCGACGCGCCGGCGATCGTGCCCGCCGAGCAGGCGCGCGGCGGCGCCCGGCCGACTTCCGAAGTCCTGCTGTCCGGCTGAGCCGGGCCGCGTTCCCGAGCAACCCAGCAGTCACGCGTCTTCGGCGTGCCGCCCGAGCGGCGCGCGGGGCGCGCTCATGCCTAGAAAACGGAGACAACCATGATGCTTACCGCTTCCTCGACGCCGGCCGCCGGCAACCGGGCCGCGCGCGCGCTGCGCGCCACGGCGTTCGCAATCGCGCTCGCCGGCGGCGCGGGCGCCGCGCACGCGGCGCCGCTCAAGATCGGCATGACGTTCCAGGAGCTCAACAATCCGTACTTCGTGACGATGCAAAAGGCGCTCAACGAAGCGGCCGCGTCGATCGGCGCGCAGGTGATCGTCACCGACGCGCATCACGACGTCAGCAAGCAGGTGAGCGACGTCGAGGACATGCTGCAGAAGAAGATCGACATCCTGCTCGTGAATCCGACCGATTCGACGGGCATTCAGTCGGCCGTCGCAGCGGCGAAGAAGGCGGGCGCGGTCGTCGTCGCGGTCGACGCGAACGCGAACGGCCCGGTCGATTCGTTCGTCGGCTCGAAGAATTTCGACGCGGGCGCGATGTCGTGCGACTACCTCGCGAAGGCGATCGGCGGCAGCGGCGAGGTCGCGATCCTCGACGGCATTCCGGTCGTGCCGATCCTCGAGCGCGTGCGCGGCTGCCGCGCGGCGCTCGCGAAATTCCCGAACGTGAAGATCGTCGACGTGCAGAACGGCAAGCAGGAGCGCGCGAGCGCGCTCACCGTCACCGAGAACATGATCCAGGCGCGCCCGTTGCTGAAGGGCATCTTCAGCGTCAACGACGGCGGCTCGATGGGCGCGCTGTCCGCGATCGACGCGTCGGGCAGGGACATCAAGCTCACGAGCGTCGACGGCGCGCCCGAGGCGATCGCCGCGATACAGAAGCCGAACTCGAAGTTCATCGAAACGTCCGCGCAGTTTCCGCGCGACCAGATCCGCCTCGCGATCGGCATCGGGCTCGCGAAGAAGTGGGGCGCCAACGTGCCGAAGACGATTCCGGTCGACGTGAAGCTGATCGACAAGGACAACGCGAAGAGCTTCAGCTGGTGAGCGAGCGAAGCGACGAGGCCGACGGCATGGACGAAGCCATGGACGAAGCGGGCGACGCGCGCCGAGCCGCCGCGGCCGGCGCGCTCGCGCGGACGGACGGCAGGCGCGGCGCGGCGCGCGCGAGCGAGGATGCGATGGACACGATACTGGCGCTGACCGGCATCACGAAGCGGTTTCCGGGCGTCGTTGCGCTGCGGGGGATCGATCTGCGCGTCGCGCGCGGCGAAATTCACGCGCTGCTCGGCGAGAACGGCGCGGGCAAGTCGACGCTGATGAAGATCCTGTGCGGCATCTACGAGCCGGACGAAGGCACGATCACGATCGACGGCGCGCCGCGCCGCTTCGCGAACTATCACGACGCGATCGCGGCCGGCGTGGGCATCGTGTTCCAGGAGTTCAGCCTGATTCCGGATCTGAACGCGGTCGACAATCTGTTCCTCGGCCGCGAGTGGCGCAACCGGCTCGGGCTGCGAGACCGCGCGCGGATGCGCCGCGCGGCGGCGGACATTTTCGCGCGGCTCGGCGTCGCGATCGATCTGTCGGCGCCGGTGCGCGAGCTGTCGGTCGCGCAGCAGCAGTTCGTCGAGATCGGCAAGGCGCTGTCGCTCGACGCGCGGATTCTGATCCTCGACGAGCCGACCGCGACGCTCACGCCCGCCGAGGCCGCGCATCTGTTCGGCGTGATGCGCGAGCTCAAGCGCCAGGGCGTCGCGATGATCTTCATCTCGCATCATCTCGACGAGATCTTCGAGGTGGGCGACCGGATCACCGTGCTGCGCGACGGGCAGTACGTCGGCACGACGGAGTGCGCGCGCATCGACGTCGGCGCGCTCGTCGAGATGATGGTGGGCCGGCGGATCGACAACACCTTTGCGCCGAAGCCGCGCCTCGCGCGCGACGCCGCGCTCGTGCTCGAAGTCGACGCGCTGCAGGTGCGCGAGGACGGCCCCGTGAACCGCTTCGCGCTGCGCGAGGGCGAGATCCTCGGCTTCGCGGGCCTCGTCGGCTCGGGGCGCACGTCGAGCGCGCTCGCGCTGATCGGCGCGAAGCCCGCGCGCGTGCGGCAGATGCGCGTGCGCGGCCGCGCGGTGCGCTTGGCGGACCCCGCCGACGCGCTCGCCGCAGGCATCGGCATCCTGCCGGAGAGCCGCAAGACGGAAGGGCTCATCACCGCATTCTCGATCCGGCACAACGTGGCGATCAACAACCTCGGCAAGCACCGCAGCCTGCGCTGGTTCATCGACGCGGGAGCCGAGACGCGCGCGACGCGCGAGCTGATGAAGCGGCTCGGCGTGAAGGCGCCGACGCCCGAGACGCGCGTGGATACGCTCTCGGGCGGCAACCAGCAGAAGGTCGTGATCGCGCGCTGGCTGAACCACCACACGCGAATCCTGATCTTCGACGAGCCGACGCGCGGCATCGACATCGGCGCGAAGGCCGAGATCTATCAACTGATGCGCGAGCTGACCGCGCGCGGCTATTCGATCGTGCTGATCTCGAGCGAGCTGCCGGAGATCGTCGGGATGTGCGATCGCGTCGCGGTGTTCCGGCAGGGCCGCATCGAGGCGATCCTCGACGGCGACGCGATCGATCCGAACACGGTGATGACTTATGCGACTTCAGACGTACGCGGAGCGAATCATGAACATGCATGAGCGGACGACGCCGCCGTCGTCTTCCTCTTCCGCGCCCGCCGCCGCCCGCCGGCGCGCGCGCGCGGCGCGCGTTCGCCGCGCTCAGGCGCTCGACGACGTTCTATCCGCTCGTCGGGCTCGCCGTCGTGTGCGTCGCGATGATGTTCGCGAGCGAGAGCTTCCTGAGCGCCGCGAACCTCGAGAACGTGCTGCGGCAGGTGTCGATCAACGCGATCATCGGCGTGGGGATGACCTGCGTGATCCTGACGGGCGGCATCGACCTGTCGGTCGGCTCGGTGATGGCGCTGTCGGGCACGCTGACGGCGGGCCTGCTCGTCGCGGGCGTGAACGGCGCGTTGGCGCTCGCCGCGGGCGTCGGCGCCGGCGTCGCGCTCGGCGCGGCGAACGGCTTTTTCGTCGCGTTCGCCGGCATGCCGCCCATCATCGTCACGCTCGCGACGATGGGCATCGCGCGCGGCCTCGCGCTCATCTACACGGGCGGCTATCCGATCGACGGGTTGCCCGACTGGGTCCGCTTCTTCGGCAGCGGCAACGTGCTCGGCGTGCAGACGCCCGTCGTCGCGATGCTCGCCGTCTACGCGCTCGCGTGGCTCATGCTGGAGCGCATGCCGTTCGGCCGCTACGTGTACGCGATCGGCGGCAACGAACACGCGACGCGGCTCTCCGGCGTGCGCGTCGCGCGCGTGAAGCTCGTCGTCTACACGTTCGCGGGGCTCACGTCCGCGCTCGCCGCGCTCGTGCTGACGGGACGCCTGATGAGCGGGCAGCCGAACGCGGGCGTCGGCTTCGAGCTCGACGCGATCGCGGCCGTCGTGATGGGCGGCACGTCGATCGCGGGCGGGCGCGGCGCGATCGTCGGCACGCTCGTCGGCGCGTTGCTGCTCGGCGTGCTGAACAACGGCCTGAACATGATCGGCGTGAATCCGTACGTGCAGAACGTGATCAAGGGCGGAATCATCCTGCTCGCGATCTACATCGGCCGCGAGCGGCGCAAGTGATGCACTTGACGCAAGTGACGCACGCGATGCGCACGCTGCGCGCGGCGGCGACGCGTACGGCGCGCGTCGCGCACTTCATGCACTCAACGCACCCAATGCACCCAATGCACCCAATGCACCCAACGCGCGTCGCGCACCTCACGTGCGTCATGCACGTCATGCGCCGCGCCGCGCCGCGTCGCGGCAAGCGGCGGCCGATGCGGCTTGCGCCGCGCGGGCCGCACACGTGACGTACGCGGCGCGCGGAACGCCGAGCACGCGCGCCTCGCGCATCGGCCGCCCGGGCGTTGCCCGCTCGCCGGCCGTTTCATCCGGCATCCCTTTTCATCGAACCCAGCCAGACAAGCCCAGACCATGACGAATCGAGACAACGAAACCCGGCAGATGACGGCGATCGTCTGCCACGCCCCCGAGGACTACCGCGTCGAGCGCGTCGCGAAGCCGCGCGCGCGCACGCGCGAGCTCGTGATCCGCATCGGCGCGTGCGGGATCTGCGCGAGCGACTGCAAGTGCCATTCCGGCGCGAAGATGTTCTGGGGCGGCCCGAGCCCGTGGGTCAAGGCGCCCGTGATTCCCGGCCACGAGTTTTTCGGCTACGTCGAGGAACTGGGCGAGGGCGCGGCCGAGCACTTCGGCGTCGCGCTCGGCGATCGCGTGATCGCCGAGCAGATCGTGCCGTGCGGCAAGTGCCGCTATTGCAAGTCGGGCGAGTACTGGATGTGCGAGGTCCACCACATCTTCGGCTTTCAGCGCGAGGTAGCCGACGGCGGGATGGCCGAATACATGCGGATTCCGCCGAACGCGATCGTCCACAAGATCCCGCTCGGCATCTCGCTCGAGGATGCCGCGATCATCGAGCCGCTCGCGTGCGCGATCCACACCGTGAATCGCGGCGACATCCAGCTCGACGACGTCGTCGTGATCGCGGGCGCGGGGCCGCTCGGCCTGATGATGACGCAGGTCGCGAGGCTGAAGACGCCCAAGCGGCTCGTCGTGATCGATCTCGTCGCCGAGCGGCTCGCGCTCGCGCGCGAGTACGGCGCGGACGTGACGATCGATCCGGCGCGCGAGGATGCGCTCGCGATCATCCGCGACCTGACGGGCGGTTACGGCTGCGACGTCTACATCGAGACGACCGGCGTGCCCGCGGGCGTCACGCAAGGCATGGACCTCATCCGCAAGCTCGGCCGCTTCGTCGAGTTCTCGGTGTTCGGCAAGGACACGACGCTCGACTGGTCGATCATCGGCGATCGCAAGGAGCTCGACGTGCGCGGCGCGCATCTCGGCCCGTATTGCTATCCTGTCGCGATCGATCTGCTCGCGCGCGGGCTCGTCACGTCGACGGGCATCGTCACGCACGGCTTCTCGCTCGAAGAGTGGGACGAGGCGATCCGGGTCGCGAATTCGCTCGACTCGGTCAAGGTGCTGATGAAGCCGCGCGGCTGACCGCGCGCCGCTCACCGAAACGCGGAGGCGACATGGAATGCGTGATTGGTGTCGACATCGGCACCCAGAGCACGAAGGCGATCTTGGCCGGCGTCGACGGCGCGATCGTCGCGCAGCACGCCGTGGCGTACCGGCCGGACACGCCGAAACCGCTGTGGGCCGAGCAGTGGCCCGCCGTGTGGTTCGACGCGGTGCGCGAATGCATCGCGCGCGTGGCGGCCGACGCGCGCGCGGCGGGCATCGGCGCGGCGTCGATCAAGGCGCTTTGCGTGAGCAGCCTGTACGGCGGCTCGGGCATTCCGGTCGATCGCGACATGCGGCCGCTCCATCCGTGCCTCATCTGGATGGACCGGCGCGCGACCGACGAAGTCGACTGGGTGCGCGCGCACGTCGACGTCGAGCGGCTCGGCGAGATCACGGGCAACGGCGTCGACAGCTACTACGGCTACACGAAGATGCTTTGGCTGCGGCACAAGCGGCCCGACGTGTGGGCGAACGTCCGCTACTTCGTGCCGCCGAACGCGTACGTCGCGTATCTGCTGACGGGCGAGCTCGCGGTCGACCACAGCGCGGCGGGCAACATCGGCGGCGTCTACGATCTGGGCCGCCGCGATTGGTCCGACGAGGCGCTCGACATGCTCGGCATCCCGGCGACGATGATGCCGGAGCGGCTCGTCGATTCCGACGCGGCGGTGGGCTGGCTGCTCGCGCGATGGGCAGACGAGCTCGGCCTCGCGGCCGGCACGCCCGTCATCGCGGGCGGCGCCGACGCGGCCGTCGCGACGTTCGCGGCGGGCGCCGCGCGCCGAGGCCGGCACGTCGCGATGATCGGCACGAGCATGTGCTGGGGCTACATCGCCGAGACGACCGACGCGCGGCGCGGCCTCGTCAGCATGCCGCACGTGTTCGACGGCCGGCGCGACCTGTACGTGTTCGGCGGCGCGATCGCGGCGGGCGCGTCGGTGTCGTGGTTTCGCGAGCAGTTCTGCCACGCGGAGATCGAGGCCGCGCGCGCGAGCCCGGGCGGCGACGCACATCGCCTGCTCGAAGCCGCCGCCGCACAGGTGAGCGCGGGCAGCGACGGCGTGATGTTCCTGCCGTACCTGATGGGCGAGCGCAGCCCCGTGTGGGACGCGAAGGCGAGCGGCGCGTTCGTCGGCCTGTCGCTTTATCACACGCGCGCGCATCTGTATCGCGCGGTGCTCGAAGGCGTCACGTACGCGCTCAGGCACAACATCGCGGCGGGCGCGGCCGGCGCGCTCGCGCTCGACGAGCGGCTCGTCGTGGTCGGCGGCGCCGCGCATTCGGATCTATGGATGCAGACCGTCGCGGACATCACGGGCTACCCGGTGTGGACGATCGCCGAGGACGTCGAAGCCGCGATGGGCGCGGCGCTGCTCGCGGCGCTCGGCGCGGGGCTCGTGTCGCGCGCCGCCGCGCGGCGCGGCTGGGTCACGCTCGCCGAGCGCGCGCGCCCTGACGCGCGGCGCACGGCGCTTCACGACGCGCGCTTCTCGCTCTACGCCGGGCTCTACCCGGCGCTCAAGCCCTTCATGCACGGATTGCAGACATCATGAGCGTCGCCTTCGATTTCAACGGCCGGTCGTTTCTCGTGACGGGCGCGTCGAGCGGGATCGGCCGCGCGACGGCGGTTGCGCTGCGCGGCTGCGGCGCGCGCGTCGTCGCGGCGGCGCGCAATCGGGGCGCGCTCGGGCGGCTCGCGGACGAGACCGGCTGCGAGCCGCTCGAGCTCGACGTCGGCGACGACGCATCGGTGAGCGCGGCGTTTTCCGGCGAGCGGGTGCGCGGCGCGTTCGACGGGCTCGTCAACTGCGCGGGCGTGACGAGCCTCGCCGCGGCGATCGACACGACGGCCGACGACTTCGACCGCGTGATGGCCGTCAACGCGCGCGGCGCGTTCGGGGTCGCGCGGCGCGTCGCGCGCGCGATGATCGGCGCGGGGCGCGGCGGCAGCATCGTCAACGTGTCGAGCCAGGCGGCGCTCGTCGCGCTGCCGTCGCATCTGAGCTATTGCGCGTCGAAGGCTGCGCTCGACGCGATGACGCGCGTGCTGTGCGTCGAGCTCGGGCCGCACGGCATCCGCGTGAACAGCGTGAATCCGACCGTCACGCTCACGCCGATGGCCGAGGCGGCGTGGAGCGATCCGGCGCTGAGCCGGCCGATGCTCGCGTCGATTCCGCTCGGGCGCTTCGCGAGCGAAGCGGACGTCGTGGCGCCGATCTTGTTCCTGTTGAGCGATGCGGCCGCGATGGTGAGCGGCGTCGCGCTGCCGGTCGACGGGGGCTACACGGCGCGGTAGCGCGGGCGGTTCGGCGCGTGGCGGGCAATGTGGGTGAAGAGGGCGAAGACGGCGAGGCGCGCCGGACGCCTGGCGCGGGGGCCGCGCACGCCGGCGGGCCCGCTCGCGCCGCCGCGCATCACGAGCACGTCACGCGCGCAGAAGGCTCGCGAGCGCGGCCTGCGGCACCGTGAGCGGCGGCGGCCCGAGCGTCACGTCCGGCGCGGCGATCGCCATCGACGTCTGCGCGAACGCGACGACGTCGAAGCGCTGCGCGTACGCGGCGTCGGCCGCCTGCGCGAGGCGCGCGCGGTAGCCGGCCGCATCGCCCGCATGAAAGCGCGCCCATGCGTCCGGCACGATTCGCACCTCCACTTGCGCGCCCGCGCCGCGCGCCGCCGCTTCGAACAGCCGGCGAGTCGGCCCTTGCGTGCTCGGCGCCGCGCACAGCACGGCAATGCGCCGGCCGGCGCGCGCGCATGCGCGAGCGAGCGCCGCGTCGGCGCGCACGATCGGCGTCGGATGCGCGGCGAGCGCGTCGACGCTCGGCCCGAGCGTCGAGCACGTGAGGAGCGCCGCATCGGCCCCGCGCGCAAGCGCGACGAGCGCCGCGCGGGTCGGCCCGGCGACCGATTCGGGCAGGCCGGCGCCGGCCGCGGCCGCGCGCTCGGCGGCGGCGAGCAGGTCGGAGCGCACGCCGTGCATGAGCGATCCGGGCGCAAGACCGAGCGCGGCGGCCGCCTGTTCGAAGAGCGGCACGTTGCTGTCGGCGGTGTGCAGGCATGCGATGAGCGGCATCGAGGGAAGGGTCGCGACGGACGCGATGGAAAGGGCGGATGCCGCATCGTACCGTCATCGTTGCATCCGCAGCAATGATTGACGACCGAAGCGCCGCAATACGAGATATCCCGCGAGATTATCAGGTTATAAATAAATCAGATTGAGAACGATTCGCGTTTACGTTAGATTGCCGCCATTGAGCAAACATCTGGAGAATCCATGGCGGCAGTGCTCGCCCGGCCGGCGCCGGCAAAACCGTTACCGATCCCCGATTCGCACGCGGTGCTTCCGCCTGGCCCGCGCGCGGCGTCCGCTCCCGCGCACGGCGCGCTCGTGGACGTGCTCGTCGCGAACCGGCCGATGCTCGTCAAGCTCGCGCGCGGCTTCGTCGGCTGCGCGAGCCGGGCCGAGGACGTCGTGCACGACGTGTTCGTCAAGCTCGTCGATTTCCCGAACCAGGAGGCGATCCGGCAGCCGGTCGCATACGTGACGCGGATGGTGCGCAACGCGTCGATCGACGCGTGCCGCCGCCAGACGCTCGAGAACACCTACCACGCCGACGAGGACGACGGCCTCGACGTGCCTTCGCCGGAGCTGTCGCCCGAGGCGGCGCTCGTCGTGCGCGACACGCTGCGCCACGTGTACGACGCGCTCGCGCAACTGCCCGCGCGCAGCCGCGCCGCGTTCGAGATGGTGCGGCTGCGCGAGGAGACGCTGCAAAGCGCCGCGCGCGCGCTGAACGTATCGCAGACGCTCGTCCATTTCATGGTCCGCGACGCCGAGCGGCACTGCATGGCGTGCGTCGACGCGTCCGAGCGCGGGCTCGCATGCCCGGCGTTCTGCGGCGGCCGCGCGCGCGGCCGGTAAAAAAATGCGCGCGCGATTCGTCTATCGAGTAGACGCGGCGCACGCCGTGCGCCGTCCATCCAACTTTTCCAGCGAGCTTTCCCGATCATGACGCAAGCCCAGCCACCCGCGAGCGCGCCGGCCGACGCCGACGACGTCGTCTACGCGGTCGTCGTCAACGACGAAGAGCAGTACTCGATCTGGCCGACGTTCCGCGCGGTGCCGGCCGGCTGGCGCGAAGTCGGCGTGCGCGGCCCGAAGGCCGACTGCCTCGCGCATATCGAGGCCGTGTGGACCGACATGCGTCCCGCGAGCCTGCGCCGTCACCTGGACGCGGCGAACGCGTCGTAAACCGGCGCGCGTCGCGTCCGTATCGCAAGAGGATTCCCGGATGACTCAGCTTTCGATGCCGGCCGTAGCAGCCCGCCCGACGCTCGACGACCTGCGCGTCGAGCCCGGCCTGCCGACCGTCGTGTCGCCGCGCGATGGCGCGGACATCGCGCTGCACGAAGCCGCGCCGCTGTTGCGCGAGATCGCGAACGACGTCGTCGAGCGCGCGGGCGGCGTGCTCTTCACCGGCTTTCGCGTCGCGTCGATCGAGACGTTCCAGCGCTTCGCGGCCGATTTCGGCGATCCGCTGATCGGCTACGAGTTCGCGTCGACGCCGCGCAGCCAGGTGGAGGGCGCGGTCTACACGTCGACCGAATACCCGCCGCACCGCTCGATTCCGCTGCACAACGAGCAGTCGTACACGCGCGAATGGCCGCTGCGGATCTGGTTCCACTGCGCGCTCGCCGCGCGCGCGGGCGGCGCGACGCCGATCGCCGACAGCCGCGCGGTTCTTCGCGCGCTCGATCCGGCGCTCGTCGCACGCTTCGCGCAGCGCGAGCTGCTGTACGTGCGCAACTTCGGGCAAGGGCTCGATCTGCCGTGGCAGCAGGCGTTCGGCACCGGCGATCCGCGCGAAGTCGAGCGCATCTGCGCCGCGCGCGGCATCGACTGCGAATGGCGCGAAGGCGACGACGACGAGCCGCTGCTGCGCACGCGCGAGCGCTGCCAGGCGGTCGCGCGCCATCCGCGCACAGGCGAGCTCGTGTGGTTCAACCAGGCGAATCTCTTTCACCTGTCGGCGCTCGACGAGGACATGCAGGAGGCGCTCGTCGACGCGGTCGGCATCGAGAACGTGCCGCGCAACGTCTATTACGGCGACGGCGCGCCGCTGGAGGCGGACGCGCTCGCGCAGATCCGCGGCGTGCTCGACGGGCAGCGGATCGTGTTTCCGTGGCGGACGGGCGACGTGCTGATGCTCGACAACATGCTGAGCGCACATGCGCGCGATCCGTTCGAGGGGCCGCGCAAGGTCGTGGTCGCGATGGCGCGGAGCTACAGCGAAAAGAAGGGGAGTTAGCGGATGACGAAACAATGAAGAACGAAGCGGTGGCGGCACTCGCGGCGCGTGCGTTGAGTGTCGGCTACCGGGATCATCGGGTGCTCGACGGCCTCGATCTGTCGATCGCGGCGGGGCGCGTGACGGCGCTTTGCGGGCCGAACGGCTGCGGCAAGAGCACGCTGTTGCGCACGCTCGCCGGGCTGCAGCCCGCGCTGGCGGGCGCGGTCGAAGTCGATGGCGCGCCGCTCGGTTCGTACCGGCGGCGCGCGCTTGCGCGCACGCTGACGATGCTCGCGCAGTTCAACCAGATTCCCGCGGGGCTCACGGTGCGCGAGCTCGTCGCGTACGGCCGCTACGCGCACGGACGCTGGCTGCGCGGGCTATCGCGCACCGATCGCGCCGCGATCGACGAAGCGCTCGCGGCGACGGGCCTCGAGCGGGACGCGGCGCGCGACGTCGCCGCGCTGTCGGGCGGCGAGCGGCAGCGCGCGTGGATCGCGATGGCGCTCGCGCAGCAGGCGCCCATCGTGCTGCTCGACGAGCCCACCACCTATCTCGACATCCATCACCAGCTCGACATCCTGCGCGAGTTGCGCCGGCTCAATCGCACGCGCGGCCTCACGATCGTCTGGGTGCTGCACGACCTCAACCAGGCGGCCGCGTACAGCGACGAGATCGTGCTGATGCGCGCGGGCCGGATCGTCGCGCAGGGCACGCCCGACGCGATGCTCGAGCCGCATCATCTGCAGACGGCGTTCGGCGTGACGATGCTGAAGACGTCGCACCCGCTCACGGGCGCGCCGATGTGCGTGCCCGCATACGAAGGCGTGCTCGACGCCGATCCGGCCGCGGGCGTCGGCGAAATCGGCGGCGACGGTGAAGGCGACGCGCGCGGCGAAGACGAGGGGGCCGGGGAATCCGGGGAATCCGCCGCGCGTCGCGCCGACGCGCGTGCGCCGCAACGGGATCTCGCCGCATGACGACGCTCGCCGTCCGCAAGCGCCTGCGCGGCGGCGCGCGCGCGCGCGAAGCGTCGCGCGCGGCGCCGGCGAGCCGCGTCCGCGCGATTGCCGGCGCGCTCATCGCGCTCATCGTCGCCACCGCCGCGATGCGGCTCGCGCCCGAGCTGCGCGCGTGGCTCGCCGCGCCGGACGGCAGCGACGCCGCGCAGCTCGCGCACATCATGCTGTTCGAGCTCGCCGCGCCGCGCGTCGCCGCGGCGCTCGTCGCGGGCGGCTGCCTCGCGGTCGCGGGCGCGCTGTTCCAGTCGCTCACGCGCAACCCGCTTGCCGCGCCCGATCTGCTCGGCATCACGGGCGGCGCGCAGCTCGGCCTGGTCGCCGCGATGCTGGTGCCGGCGCTGGCCGCTCATGCGTCGGTGCCGCTGCTGTTCGTCTGCGGGCTCGCCGCCGCCGGCTGCGTCGCGGCCGCCGCGGGCGGCTGGCGCGCGACGCCGTTGCGGCTCATTCTCGCGGGCAGCGTGTGCATGCTGCTGTTCTCGGCGATCACGACGCTGTTGCTCGCGTTCTTCGAGGAAACGGTCGCCGGCGCGTCGCTGTGGGCGAGCGGTAGCCTGTATCAACCGGGCGCGGCCGGGCTGCGCGACGCGCTGCTGTGGCTCGTCGCGCCGCTCGTCGCGCTGCCGCTCGTGATCCGGCCGCTCGATCCGCTCGCGCTCGGCGACGACGCGGCGGCCGCGGCCGGCGTGCGCGTCGATGCGACGCGGCTCGCGGCGACGCTCGTGGCGGTCGGCTTCGCGAGCGTGGCGGTCAGCATCGCGGGGCCGCTATCGTACGTCGGCCTGATCGCGCCGAACCTGATGCGGCAGGTGCGCGGCGCGAAAGCGTCGAAGCTCGGTGCGCTCGTGCCGCTTGCCGTGCTCGCGGGCGGCGCGCTCGTGCTCGTCACCGACAGCGCGGTGCTCGCGTTCGGCCTCGATTCGACGCTGTCGACGGGTGCCGCGATCGCGTTCGTCGGCACGCCGCTGATGCTCGCGATGATCCGGCGCGGCGCGGCGTGGTCGGGCGCGGCGCAGCAGGCGGCTCACGCGCAGGCGAGCACGCGAGGCGGCGCGCGCGTCGTCCGCGCGCTCGCCGCGCTGCCGTGGCCCGCCGTCGCGGCGCTGCTGCTGTTGACGGGCGCTGCGGCGCTCGCGGCGGGCGCCTCGTTCGGTCCGGTGTGGATCGGCCCCGGGCGCTGGATCGCGGCGCTCGCGCAGCGCGACGACGTCGCGCGAATGATGCTCGAGCTGCGCGTGCCGCGGCTGCTTTGCGCGCTGCTCGCGGGCGCGCTGCTCGGCGCGTCCGGCGTGCTGATGCAGAGCGTCGTGCGCAATCCGCTCGCCGGGCCGGAAGTGCTCGGCGTCACGCAGGGCGCGGGGTTCGCGACGCTCGCCACGCTCGTCGCGTGGCCGCTCGCCGCGCACGGCACGCTCGTCGCCGCGTCGCTCGCGGGCGGCGGCGCCACGCTCGCGCTCACGCTCGCGCTCAATCGCAGGCATCGCTATGCGCCGCTCGCCGTCGCGCTGTCGGGCATCGTGATCGGCACGCTGTGGACGACGCTCGCGCAATGGCTGATCACGCAGGAGAGCGTGCAGCCCGCGCGCTTCGTCGTATGGCTCGTCGGCGGCACGTACGGGCGCAGCTGGGGCGAGGTCGTCGCGCTGCTGCCGTGGTGCGCGCTCGCGCTGCCGGCGCTCGCGCTGCTCGCGAAGCCGCTCGATCTGCTCGCGCTCGGCGACGACCAAGCGGCCGCGCTCGGCTTGCCGATCGCCGCGCTGCGCCCGCTCGTGCTGACGATCGCGACGCTCGCCGCCTGCGCCGCGGTCGCGGCGGTCGGCCCGGTCGGCTTCATCGGGCTGATGGCGCCGCATCTCGCGGCGATGCTCGGCGCGCGCGCGCATGCGACGCGTCTCTGGGTGGCCGCCGCGTGCGGCGCGCTCGTGCTCGCGGCGGCCGACATCGTCGCGCGCACGCTGCTCGCGCCGCGCGAGATTCCGGCCGGCGTGCTGACGGCGCTGATCGGCGCGCCGTATCTGCTCGCGTTGCTGATCGCCGAAGCGCGGCGCGAGCGGCGGGGCGGACGGTGACGGCGCGCGTTCGCGCGACGCGCTTTTCGACGTTCGCGCCGGCATCGATCGCGCATTACCTCGAGCATGTGTGGCTCGGCGCGCCTGACGCGGGCGACGAGCCCGCGCTCGCCGCCGACGGAGGCGAACCGCCGGAGCTGATTCCGGCCGCGGCGCTCGCCGGACGGCGCGACGCGCTCGTCGCCGCGATGGTCGCGCTGTACGGCGGCGACGCGTGCGCGCACGCGCGCGCGCTGCTGTCGCAATGGAGCAAGTACTACTTCAACCTGGCCGCGTCGGCGGGCTTCGCCGCCGCGCTGCTGCTCGGGCGGCCGCTCGACATGACGCCGCAGCGGATGCGCGTCGTGCTGCGCGCCGGCATGCCGAGCGCGCTGATCTTCGACGCCGACGCGCTGCGGCCCGCGCAAGCCGAGCCTGCGCCGCGCTACGCGGCGCTTGTCGACCACCTGCGCGCGACGATCGATTCGCTCGCCGCGCTCGCGAAGCTGTCGCCGCGCGTGCTGTGGGCGAACGCGGGCAACCTGCTCGACTACCTGTTCGAGCAATGCGCGCACGCGCCGCGCGCGGCGGCCGACGCCGCGTGGCTGTTCGGCCCCGTCGACGCGCGCGGCGAAGCGAATCCGCTGCGGTTGCCGGTGCGCCGCGTGAAGCCGTGCTCGGAGCGGCTGCCCGATCCGTTCCGCGCGCGCCGCGTGTGCTGCCTGCGCAATGAAATTCCTGGGGAAGACCAACTGTGTGGAAGCTGTCCGCTGTTGTTGACGATGTGCGACGACGAGCTCGCGAAGCAGGACGCCGCGCATTGACGGCGCGGGCGCGACGCTCGCCGGCCGGCGAGCGCGCGGCATCGTTCGTTCGGGCGATGCCGGTCGCGGGTGCGACGCTCGCGACGCGCGCGTGGCGAGCGCAGCCGTCAATCGGAGCGGCGGGCGGCGCGCGAGGAGCGCCACTGCGGGCCGCCGCCGTCGCGACGCTCACCGTCGTCGCGCTCGCATTCGCACCGCTCGCATACGCCGGCGAGCCGCCCGCCGCCTGCCGGCCGCTCGCCGGCGATCCGACCGTGTCGCAGTTCAGCCGCGCGTTGCCGGTGCGGCCGATGCGCATCATCGTGCTCGAATTCATGTTCGCCGAGGATCTCGCCGCGCTCGGCATCACGCCGGTCGGCATGGCCGATCCCGCGTACTACCCGATCTGGATCGGCTATGACGACGCGCGGCTCGCGCGCGTGCCGGACGTCGGCACGCGGCAGGAGCCGAGCCTGGAGGCGATCGCGGCCGCGAAGCCGGACCTGATCCTGGGCGTCGGGCTGCGGCATGCGCCGATCTTCGACGCGCTGTCGCGAATCGCGCCGACCGTGCTGTTCAAGTACAGCCCGAACTACGTCGAGGACGGCCGGCAGGTCACGCAATTCGACTGGGCGCGCGCGATCCTGCGCACGATCGGCTGCCTGACGGGGCGCGAGCAGCAGGCGCGCGAGGTGTTGGCGCGGGTCGACGCGGGGCTCGCGCGCGACGCCCGGCGGATCGCCGCGGCGGGGCGCGCGGGCGAGCGCGTCGCATGGCTGCAGGAGCTGGGCTTGCCGGATCGCTACTGGGCGTTCACGGGCAACAGCGCGTCGGCGGGCATCGCGCGCGCGCTCGGCCTCGATCCGTGGCCGGGCGAGCCGACGCGCGAGGGCACCGCGTACGTGACCTCGGAGGATCTGCTGAAGCAGCCGGACCTCGCCGTGCTGTTCGTCAGCGCGACGCAGCCGGGCCTGCCGCTCGACGCCAAGCTCGACTCGAAGATCTGGCGGTTCGTGCCGGCGCGCAAGGCGGGCAGGGTCGCGCTCGTCGAGCGGAACATCTGGGGGTTCGGCGGGCCGATGTCGGCGTTGCGGCTCGCCGACGAGATGACGGAGCGGTTGCTGGCGTTGCCGAAACCGGATTCGCGCGCGCAAACGCGGTGACGCTTGCTGTCGTCGTCAACGACCAACAGCCAACGGCCAACGGCTAACGGCTAACGGCTAACGGCTAATGGCTAATGGCTAACTGCTAATGGCAATGGCCGGGGGCCGACGGCGACGGGCTGTGCGACAAGCGCGCTTGCGGATACTCCGTCCCCGGCCGAGGCTCGCTAGGGTGGCAGATTCGGGCGGTTCATTTCAAGTCGTCTCCTTTCGGGAGGGGAACCCGAAAAAAACGCCCGCCCGGCGAACCGGGAGGGCGTCTTGAAACGGCTTCGATTCCGTGGGCCGCGTCACCGACCGACGACGACGCGCCGCGCGCTCACGCTACCGTCGCGTTCTCGTTCGCGAGCGCCGCGTGTCGCGCGCCGTATGTCTCGCTGACGATCTTGCCGTTGTCGAGCTTGAGCACCCGGTCCGCGATCGGGAAGTACCGATCGTCGTGGCTGATCACGACCACCGTCTTGCCGCGCGCGCGCAGCTCCGGCAGCAGTTGCTCGTAGAACACCGCCTTGAACGCCGGGTCCTGATCCGCCGCCCATTCGTCGAACAGATACAGCGGCCGATCCTCGAGATACGCGACGACGAGCGCCAGCCGCTTGCGCTGCCCGGTCGACAGCGCGCGCGTCGAGAACGCGCCGTCGACGACCTGCACCTTGTGGTCGAGCGCGAGTTTCGCGACGAGCGCGTTCGCGCGCGCGTCGGCCTGCGCGCGCGCCGCGTCGTTCGGATCGACGATGCCGAGCAGCGCGTCGAACAGATGGAAATCGTTGAACACGGCCGAGAAGCGCTCGCGGTACGCGGCGCGCTCGGGCAGGCCAACCGGCTTGCCGTCGAGCTCGATCGCGCCGCTTTCCGGCTCGTAGAGGCCCGTGAGCACCTTCGCGAGCGTCGTCTTGCCGCTGCCGTTGCCGCCGACGATGAACACCAGCTCGCCCGGCTTCAGCGTGAGATCGATCGGGCCGACGCGGAACATCCGCTCGTCGCGCTCGTGGAAGTACGAGTGCGTGACGCCGCGCAGCGCGAGCGTGTCGAACGGCGCGTGCGACGCGGATTCGTCGGGCGGCGGGGCCGTGCGCAGCGCGCCGAACTGCGCCATCAGCTTCTCGATGCGCTCGAGCGACACGCGCGCCGCGTTCAGCGTCGGCACGTTGTTGAGCAGCCCGTCGAGCGGCAGCAGCATGAACAGGAACACGACGACGTAGCCGGACGCCGCGGGCGCGTCGCCGCGCACGCCGAGCGCCGGCCAGAACGCCGCGACGCCGAGGAACACGTAGAACAGGAACACGATCCAGCCGACGCCGATCGCGTATGCGCTGAACGCGCGGCGCCGGTGGTCGCGCACTTCGGCGATCGCGGCGCCCAGTTGGCCGTCGACGAACTGGCGCGAGCGCGCCTGGTGCAGCTTCAGCTCCTTCGCGCCCGAAAAGAGCGCGCCGAGATAGCCGAACAGCTTGTCCTGCGAGCGGCCGGCGTCCTCGAGCCACGCGATCGCGCGCTTGTCGCCCGCGTGGTAGCCGAGCGAGCCGACGACGATCGCCGCGACGGCGAGCAGGCACACGGGCCACGACAGCCACGCGAGGTAGCCGAGGCAGCCGAACACGATCGAGCCGTGCATCACGAGGTTCGGCAGCGCGAAGAACAGCATCGACACGTTGGTCGCGTCGTCGGTCAGCACCGACTGGACGGGCGCCGCGCCGATCCGCTCGACGTCCTGCAGTTCGGCCGCCGCGACGCGCCGCGCGACGTGCTCGCGCAGCTGCGCCATCGTGTCCTGCGACAGGCGCGCGAACAGCACGCCCGTCACGATCCGGGTCACGAGCGCGATCACCGCGCACAGGCCGAAGCGCCACGCGAGCATCGCGTCGGCCGCCTGCGGCTCGGACAGCGCGCGGCTCAGCGTCGCGACGAGCAGCACGCTCGACGCGCCGTTCAGCACGCACGCGGCGAGCGCGATCCCGAACGTGCCGCGGGAGCGGTTCAGGAGCGCGAGGATCAGGCGCCGCGCGTACTTCGCGGCGGGTTGGGAATCGGTCGAGGGCGGGGCGTCGAGGCGCCCGGTGGCATCGGTCATCGGCGGAGCACTGGTCAAGAGGAGTCGGAGCGGCGCTTCGGCGCGGCGAAGCGAACGGCGAGGCGTGAGCGCGCCTCTCTGACTGCTAGACGAACGGGCGCGCGCAATCTTTACCCGCGCGGCGTTACCCGCGCGATGCGCCGGCGAACGGCGCAGGCGGCGCCGCTGCCCGCCGGCTCGGGAAGCGAGGCCGACGTGCCGCGCATCGGGCGTCGCGCCCGGCACGCGTGCGAGTGCGGGCGGGCGCGGGCGAGGCAGGGCGAGGTAAACAACTCGGTAAAAAATTTCGCGCGTGATTCGTCTCACTGTTGAAGCGGCCCTCTCGCGGCCGGCGACATGAACGAAGCGGCCGAAGCGGCCGGAACCAACGGACTTCACGCCCTATGACGAGCTTTCCGACTGCGCTGCATCATCGAATCCACGCGCTCGCGCGACTCGCCCCCGACGCGCCCGCGCTCGCGTCGTTTGCGCCCGACACCGTGCGCCTCACGCGCGGCGAACTCGACGACCGCGCGGCGCGCCTCGCCGCGAAGCTGCGCGCGGCGGGCGTGACGACGGAGGTGCGCGTCGGCGTGTGCGTCGCGCGCTCGTGCGATCTGTTCGTCGCGCTTCTCGCGGTGATGAAGGCGGGCGGCGTGTTCGTCGCGCTCGATCCGCGCCATCCGGCCGCGCGCCTCGACTGGGTCGCGCAGGACGCGGGGCTCGCGCACGGCATCGTCGACGCGTCGGCCGACGCCGCGATGCGCGCGCGCTTCGCGCAGTGCTTCGATGTCGCGAGCGTCGCCGGGGCGGCCCCGTCCGAGCCGCGCGTGCACGGCGACGAGGCGGGCGGCGCGGTCCATCCGCGCGCGGCCGCCTACATGATCTACACGTCCGGCTCGACGGGCACGCCGAAGGCGGTCGTCGTCGAGCACGGCCCGCTCGCCGCGCACGGCGATGCGCTCGCCGACTCGCTGCCGATCGGCCCCGACGACCGCGTGCTGCATTTCGCGTCGGTGAATTTCGACGTCGCGATCGAGGCGTGGCTCGTGCCGCTCGCGGTGGGCGGCAGCGTCGTCATCAGCGATCCGCCGCCGTTTCCGCCCGACGCCGCGCATGCGCTGATCCTGCGCGAGCGCGTGACGAACACGACGCTGCCGCCCGCGTACCTGCGCGAATTCGCGGCGGTGTGCGCGCGCGAGGGCGTGCCGCCGTCGCTGCGCGTGCTGCTGTTCGGCGGCGAAGCGATGTCGCAGGACGCGTTCGACGAGATCCGCCGCGTGTTTCCGTCGATCCGGCTCGTGAACGGCTACGGGCCGACCGAAACCGTGATCTCGCCGATGCTCTGGCCGGTCGATCCGGGCACTGCGCCCGCGCTCGACGACGGCAACGGCTACGCGTCGCTGCCGATCGGCTGGCCGATCGGCCGGCGCGTCGCGCGCGTCGAGCAGGCGAACGGTCCGGTCGCGCGCGGCGACGCGGGCGAGCTCCTGCTCGGCGGCGCGTGTCTCGCGCGCGGCTATCACGGCCGCCCCGCGCTGACGGCCGAACGCTTCCTGCCGGACCCGACCGGCGAGCCGGGCGCGCGGATCTACCGGACGGGCGACCTTGCGCGCGAACGCGCGGACGGCTCGTTCGACTATCTCGGCCGCATCGACGATCAGGTGCAGGTGCGCGGCGTGCGCGTCGAGCCGGGCGAGATCGCCGCGTGCCTGCTCACGCACGCAGGCGTGCGTGACGCGGGCGTGCTCGCCGAGACGGCGGGCGGGCGCACGCAACTGATCGCGTGCGTGGCGCTCGCGAGCCGTCGGGGCGACGCGCCCGCGGGCGCCGGCGATTCCCGGTCGAACGCGCAGCCGGACGACGACGCGCTGCGCGCGCACATCGCCGCGCACCTGCCCGCCGCATGGCTGCCGCACCGGTTCGTGCGTTTCGACACGCTGCCGTACACGCTGAACGGCAAGCTCGACCGCGCGGCGCTGCGCGACGCGGTCGCGGCGCAGCCGATCGAGGCCGCCGCCGATTTCGACGCGCCGCGCACCGACACCGAGCGCCGCGTCGCCGCGCTGTGGCGGCGCCTGTTGAACGATCCCGCGCCGATCGGTCGCGTCGACCGCTTTTTCGTGCGCGGCGGCGATTCGCTTGCCGCGATGCAACTGCAGGCGGCGATCCGGCTCGAATGGCGCGTGAACGTTCGGCTCGACGCGATTTTCGACGACGCGCCGCTCGCCGAGCTCGCCGCGCGCATCGACGGCGCGCAGCCCGAGATGGACAGGCCGGTGGCGAGCGCCATGCCGGCGATGCGCGCCGCGACGGCCGACGCGGCCCAAGCGGGCGGCGCCGTCGAGCGCCCCGCGTCGTTCGCGCAGCAGCGCTTCTGGGTGCTCGCGCGCACGCAGGACGCGGGCGCCGCGTATCACGTGTCGTTCCATTGGAACGTCGACGGCGCGCTCGACATCGATACGCTGCAGCGCGCGCTCGACGCGCTGATCGCGCGCCACGAGGCATGGCGCACGACGCTCGTCGAGAACGACGACGGCATCGTCGTCCAGCGAATCCACGCGGCGCTGCCGGTGCGGATCGCCGCCGTCGATCTGCGCGGCGAGCTCGAATCGTCGCGCGCCGCGCGCCTGGCCGAGCTGACCGAGCGCCACACGAGCGCGCCGTTCGATTTGTCCGACGGCCCGCTCGTGCGTGCGCTGCTCGTGACGCTCGCCGACGGCGCGCAGCGCTTGCTGTTGACGACGCACCACGCGGTCAGCGACGGCTGGAGCTCGCGCTGCGCGTTCGACGAGCTGACGCGCGCGTATGCGGCGTTCGCCGGCGGTCGCGCGCCCGAGCTGCCGGCGCTGCCGATCCAGTATGCGGACTATGCGCAATGGCAGCGCGACGCGCTCGACGCGGACGAGACCGCGCGCCAGCTCGCCTACTGGCGCGGCGCGCTCGCCGACGCGCCCGCGCCGCTCGCGCTGCCGCTCGACCGGCCGCGCGCGGCCGAGCGCGACTATCGCGGCGGGCGGCTCGCGCGGCGTCTTTCGCCCGCGGCGTCCGGCGCGGTGCGCGACGCCGCGCGCCGGCTGCACGCGTCGCCGTTCACCGTGCTGCTCGCCGCGTTCGACGCGTGGCTCTTTCGCGTCACGGGCGAGCGCGACGTCGTCGTCGCCGCGCCGATCGCGCAGCGCGCGCGCCCGGAAACCGCGCCGCTCGTCGGCCTGTTCCTCAACACGCTCGCGCTGCGCGCGCGCGTGTCGCCCGAGCAGTCGTTCGAGTCGCTCGTCGCGTCGGTGCGCGACGCCGCGTTCGGCGCGTTCGCGCATCAGGACGTGCCGTACGACAAGGTGATCGACGCGGCGAAGCCGCCCGTGCGGCGCGGCGACGAGTGGCTGCGGGTCAAGTTCGCGCAGCAGTTCGATCTCGAGCTGTCGGCAACGCTGCCGGGCGCGGCCGTGCGCATGGCGCCGGGGCTCGATCCGGCCGCGCGCTTCGATTACGCGCTCGATTTCACCGACGACGCGCGCGGCATCGAATTCGTCGCCGCGTACGCGCAGGACGGGATCGACGAAGCGACCGCGCACGCTTGGCTCGACAGCTTCGCCGCGCTCGTCGAGGACGCGGTGCGTCACCCGCGCCGCGCGATCGCCGAGCTCGCGATCGCGCACGGCGGCGCGCCGCGCGCGTGGCTCACGGGCCGGCCGCTCGCGACCGCGTCCGACGTGCTCGCGCTCTTCGCGCGCGAGGCGGCCGAGCATCCGCATCGCGTCGCGCTCGCGGACTCCGACGCGCAGCTCACGTTCGCCGAGCTCGACGACGCGTCGAACCGCGTCGCGCTCGCGCTGCGCCGCGACGGCGCGCGCGCGGAGACGCCGGTGGCGATCTGCATCGAGCGCTCGGCGCGCTTCGCGGCCGCGTTCGTCGGCGTGCTGAAATCCGGCGCGTACGCGGTGCCGCTCGATCCGGCGTCGCCGCGCGAGCGGATTGCCGCCGCGCTCGCCGCGTGCGGCGCGCGCCGCATGCTCGCGGCGGGCGATCTCGACGCGCTCGGCGCGTTCGACGGCGTCGCCGTGCAGGACGTCGACGCGTGCGCGCGCGACGCGTCGCTCGCGCACGCCGCCGCGCCGCGCGTGCCGCCGCTGCCCGAGCAGGCCGCCTATCTGATTTTCACGTCGGGCTCGACGGGCGAGCCGAAGGGCGTCGTCGTGCCGCATCGCGCGCTCGCCGACTACGTCGCCGGGATGCTCGACGAGCTCGCGTTCGCGCCCGGCGCGTCGATGGCGATGGTGTCGACGGTCGCGGCCGATCTCGGCCATACGACGCTGTTCGGCGCGCTGTGCTCGGGCCGCACGCTGCATCTGCTGCCCGCGCACGCGGCGTTCGATCCGGACCGCTTCGCGCACGAGATGGCGACGCGCGACGTCGGCGTGCTGAAGATCGTGCCGAGCCATCTGCACGCGCTCCTCGACGCGCAGCGCGCGGCCGACGTGCTGCCCGCGCACGCGCTCGTGACGGGCGGCGAGGCGCTGCCGTGGGCGCTTGTCGAGCGGATCGAGGCGCTCAAGCCCGGCTGCCGCGTGATCAATCACTACGGGCCGACCGAGGCGACCGTCGGCGCGCTCGTGTGCGACACGTCCGCGCCCGAGCAGGCGGATCTGCGCGCGACGGCGGCGGGCGCGAACGGCGTGGCGACGCCCGTTGAGGTGACGCCTGATGCCTCGGCGCGCGGCGTGCCGCTCGGCCGGCCGCTGCCGAACGCGCACGCGTGCGTGCTCGACGCGCACGGCGCGAGCGTGCCCGTCGGCGCGATCGGCGAGCTGTACCTGGGCGGCCCCGGCGTCGCGCGCGGCTATCTGGGCCGCGCGGGCGCGACCGCCGAGCGCTTCGTCCCGCATCCGCACGAGGCGGGCGCGCGCGTCTACCGGACGGGCGACCGCGTGCGGCTGCGCGCGGACGGCCGGCTCGACTTCCTCGGGCGTCTGGACGATCAGGTGAAGATCCGCGGCTACCGCGTCGAGCCGGGCGAGGTGAGCGCCGCGCTGCGCGCGCTGCCCGGCGTCGCGCAGGCGCAGACGCTCGCGATCGAGCAGGACGCGCGGCTGCGCCTCGTCGCGTTCGCGACGCCCGCATCCGGCGCGCGCATTGCGGGCGAAGCGTTGCGCGACGCGCTCGCCGCGCGCCTGCCCGACTACATGGTGCCCGCCGCGCTCGTCGTGCTCGACGCGCTGCCCGTGACCGCGAACGGCAAGGTCGATCGCGCGGCGCTGCGCGCGCTCGCGGCGACGCCCGCCGCCGCGAGCGCCGCCGACGAGGACGCGCCGCAAGGCCACGTCGAAGAAACCCTCGCGGCCGTCTGGCGCGACGTCCTGAAAGCGCCGCGCGTCGGCCGTCGCGACAACTTCTTCGAGCTCGGCGGCGATTCGATCCTCGTGCTGCAGGTGATCGCTCGCTCGCGCAAGCGCGGCGTCAAGTTCACGCCGAAGCAGCTGTTCGACGGCCCGACGGTTGCCGAGCTCGCGCGCGTCGCGGCGGAAATCGACGCCGTCGCGCCGAAGGACGGCGCGACGGCCGCCGCGCGGCAGGCTTTCGCCGCCGTGCCGGACGAAGCGCGGCTCACGCCCGCGCAGCTGCATTTCTTCGCGCTCGACATTCCGCGCCGCGGACACTGGAACCAGTCGATCGAGCTCGACGTCGCCGGCGCGTTCGATTTCGACGCATTCGCCCGCGCGTTCGACGCGTTGCTGACCCACCATCCGGTGTTCCGCGAGCGCTTCGTGCAAACGGGCGCGAGCGGCGCGTGGCGGCTTCGCGTCGCGCCGCGCGCGTTCGACGCGCTGCCGCTCGCGGCCGCCGCCGCGCGCGACGAGGCGGACGCGCTCGCGCAATTCGACGCGCTGCAAAGCACGCTCGACGTGACGCACGGCCCGCTCGCGTGCGCGTTCGCGGCGGCGCTGCCGAATCGGGCAGCGGGAACAGCGGGAACAACGGCGGGCGCGACGAAGCTCTATCTAGCGATCCATCACGCGATCGTCGACGGCGTGTCGTGGCGCGTGCTGCTCGACGATCTCGACGCGGCGTACCGCGCCGCATGCGAGCGCCGCGCGGTGCGGCTCGGGCCGACGGGCGCGAGCGCGTCCGAATGGGCGGCCCGGCTCGCGCGCGCGGCCCGCGATCCGGCGGGGCCGTTCGCGGCCGAGCTGCCGTACTGGGCGGCGCTCGCCGCGCCGCACGACGACCTGCGGCTCGACCGCCCCGACGCCGCGGCGACCAACGCGCACGCCGACGTCGTGATCCAGACGCTCGATCCGGCGCTCACGCGCGACGTGCTGACCGAGGCGAACGCCGCGTACCGCACGCATGCGGTCGAGCTGCTGATCGCGGCGCTCGTCGCCGCGCTCGGCGGGCATGCGGGCGCGGCGTCCTGCCGGCTCGAACTCGAAGGGCACGGCCGCGAGGCGCTCTTCGACGACGTCGACGCGAGCCGCACGCTCGGCTGGCTGACGAGCCACTATCCGGTTGCGTTCGCCGTCGAGCCGACGCCGGCCGCCACGCTCGCCGGCGTGAAGGACGCGCTGCGCGCGGTGCCGAACAAGGGGCTCGGCTTCGGCGTGCTGCGCCACTACGGCGACGACGCGACACGCGCGGCGCTCGCCGCGGTGGAGCGGCCGCGCGTGACGTTCAACTACCTCGGCCAGTTCGACACGCCGCGCGACGCCGCGCTCGTGCCGCGCTTCGGCGGCGCGGGCCGCGAGCGCGACCCGGCTGGGCCGCTCGGCAACGCGCTCGCGATCCACGCGTACGTCGACGCGAACGATGGCCGTGCGCTGAAAGTGCATTGGGTGTACGGCGCGACGCAGTTCGAGCGCGCGACGATCGAGACGCTCGCCGCGCGATTCGACGCCGCGCTGCGCGAGCTCGCCGCCGCGTGCGCGGCGCGCGTCGCCGAGCGCGGCGCGGGCGCGACGCCCGGCGACTATCCGCTCGCACGCGCGGGCGGCCTCACGCAGGAAGCGCTCGAGCGCCTGCCGTTCGACGCGCGCGCGATCGACGACATCTATCCGCTGTCGCCGATGCAGCAGGGGATTTTGTTTCATTCGCTGTTCGCGCCGGAGCGCGCGACGTACGTGAACCAGCTCGTCGCGACGCTCGTCGCGCCGGACGTCGAGCGGCTGCGCGCCGCGTTCGACGCGGCCGTTCCGCGCCACGACATCCTGCGCACCGGCTTCGCCGCGCACGAGGCCGCGCCGATGCAGATCGTCCATCGCCACGCGCGGATGCCGGTCGAGATCGTCGACTGGCGCGGCGCGCACGCGAGCGCCGAGCGGCTCGATGCGGCGCTCGACGCGTGGCTCGCCGCCGACCGCGCGCGCGGCTTCGATCTCGCGACGCCGCCGCTGATGCGCGTGACGCTGATTCAGACGGGCGAGACCGAATGGCGTCTCGTCTGGACCCGCCATCATCTGCTGCTCGACGGCTGGAGCACCGCGCGACTCTTCGCGGACGTGCTGCGCGATTACATCGAGCCGCCGCGCGCGAATCCGTTCGCCGCGCCTGCGCGCACGCGCTATCGCGATTTCATCGCGTGGCTCGCGCGCCGCGACGCCGATGCCGACCGCGCGTTCTGGCTCGAATGCCTCGCGCGGCTCGACGAGCCGACGCACGTCGCCGAGCGCGAACATGGCGCGCACGATGCCGCGCGCGGCGGCGACGCGGCCCGCCGCGCGAACTGGCGCGCGGCGCTGCCCGCCGCCGACACCGCGCGCGTGGCCGAAGCGGCGCGCCGCCTGAAAGTGACCGTCAACACGATCGTGCAAGGCGCCTGGGCGCTCGCGCTGCAGCGCACGACGCACCGCGCGGCGGTCGCGTTCGGCGCGACGGTCGCGGGGCGCCCGGACGCGCTGCCCGACGTCGATACCGTGCTCGGCCTTTTCATCAACACCGTGCCGGTGATCGCCGCGCCGCAGCCGCAGCTCGTCGCGCGCGACTGGCTCTCGAGTCTGCAGCGCGAGAACGCGGCGGCGCTCGAGCACGCGCACACGCCGCTCTACGAAATCCAGCAATGGGCGGGCGCGGGCGGCGCGCTCTTCGACACGCTCGTCGTGTTCGAGAACTACCCGGTCGACGAAGCGTGGCAGGGGCGCGATCCGCGCGCGCTGCACAAGCGCGATCTGCGCAACATCGAGGCGACCGACTTCGCGCTGACGCTCGTGGTCGAGGCGGGCGACGCGCTCGCGATCGACTACGGCTACGATCCCGCGCGGATCGGGCAGGCGCGGGTCGAGGCGCTGCACCGCGCGTTCGCCGCGTGCATCGACGGGCTGATCTCGAACCCGGACGCGCCGCTCGGCGCGATCTCGTGCGCCAGCGCCGACGATCTCGCGCTGATCGCGCGCTGCAACGCGACGAGCGTGAACTGGCCCGACGCGCAGCACGCGCCGCTCTTCACGCAATTCGAAGCGGCCGCACGCGCTCGGCCCGACGCGATCGCGCTCGAATTCGCCGACGCGGCCAGCGGCGGCGCCGGCGACGGTCCGCTCGCGCGGATGCGCTACGCCGAGCTCGACGCGAAGGCCGACCGCGTCGCCGCGGCGCTCGTCGCATCCGGCGTGCGGCCCGATTCGGTCGTCGCGCTGTGCGTCGAGCGCTCGTTCGACATGGTCGTCGCGCTCCTCGGCGCGATGAAGGCGGGCGCCGCGTATCTGCCCGTCGATCCGGACTATCCGGCCGAGCGGATCGCCCACCTGCTCGGCGACGCGAAGCCGCCCGTCGTGATCACGCAAGCGCATCTGCGCGCGCGCGTCGACGCGGCGCTGTCGGGCGGAGCCGCCGCCGCCGTCGTGACCGTCGACGCGCTGCTCGAGCGCGCGCCGGCCGCGCGTCCCGGCGGGGCGGCTGAAGGGGCTGAAGGGGCTGAAGGGGCTGAAGGGGCTGAAGGGGCTGAAGGGGCTGAAGCGGCAGAGCTCGCCGAAACCGCTGAGTGCGCCGCTGCGCGGGCCGCCGCGCCCGGCCAGCTCGCCTACCTGATCTACACGTCGGGCTCGACCGGCAAGCCGAAGGGCGCGGGCAACACGCACGCCGCGCTCGCGAACCGGATCGCATGGATGCAGCATGCGTATCGCCTCACGCCCGACGACGTCGTGCTGCACAAGACGCCGTTCGGCTTCGACGTGTCGGTGTGGGAGTTCGTGTGGCCGCTCGCGGTCGGCGCGAAGCTCGCGATCGCGGCGCCCGGCGACCATCGCGATCCGGCGCGCCTCGTCGCCGCGATCGAAACGCACCGCGTGACGACGCTGCATTTCGTGCCGTCGATGCTCGCCGCGTTCGTCGCGCATCTCGACGATTTCGGCGCGGCCGCGCGCTGCGCGAGCGTGAGAACGATCGTCGCGAGCGGCGAGGCGCTCGCGCCCGAGCTCGTCGCGCGCGTCGCCGCGCTGCTGCCGCACGCAAGGCTGCACAACCTGTACGGCCCGACCGAAGCCGCGATCGACGTGTCGCACTGGAGCTGCACCGCGGACGACGCGTCAGCGGCCGCGGTGCCGATCGGCCATCCGATCGCGAACGTGCAACTCCATGTGCTCGACGCCGCGCTGCAACCGGCGCCCGTCGGCGCGGCGGGCGAGCTGTACCTCGGCGGCGCGGGGCTC
Organism: Burkholderia savannae; assembly: GCF_001524445.2. NCBI lineage: Bacteria > Pseudomonadati > Pseudomonadota > Betaproteobacteria > Burkholderiales > Burkholderiaceae > Burkholderia > Burkholderia savannae. The sequence goes on along the minus strand of NZ_CP013417.1, from coordinate 1,989,034 downwards.
GCGCGCGGCTATCTCGGCCGCTCGGCGCTCACGGCCGAGCGCTTCGTGCCCGATCCGTTCGCACCGGGCGCGCGCCTCTACCGGACGGGCGACCTCGCGCGACGGCGCGCCGACGGCGCGCTCGACTATCTCGGCCGGATCGACACGCAGGTGAAGCTGCGCGGCCAGCGAATCGAGCTGGGCGAGATCGAGGCGCTGCTGCGCGCGGCCCACGGCGTGCGCGACGCGGTCGTGATCGTGCGCGACGAGCGGCTCGTCGGCTACGTCGCATGCGCGGCGCCCGCCGAATTCGACGCCGCCGCGCAGATCGAGCGGCTGCGCGCGCAGTTGCCCGCGTACATGGTGCCCGCGCAGCTCGTCGCGCTCGCCGTGCTGCCCGTGACGCCGAACGGCAAGTGCGATCGCCGCGCGCTGCCCGAGCCCGCGTTCGACGAGCGCGTCGTCGACGCGCCGCAAACCGATACCGAGCGCGCGCTCGCGGCGATCTGGCAGCGCGTGCTGAAGCTCTCCGACATCGGCCGCGACGACGATTTCTTCGCGCTCGGCGGCCATTCGCTGCTCGCCGCGCAGGCGAACGCGCAGGCGAACCTGCAGTGGTCGCTGACGCTGCCGCTGCGCGTGATCTTCGACGAACGCACGCTCGCGCGCTGCGCGGCGGCGATCGACCGCGCGTGCGACGCCGGCCGCGACCACCACGCCGCGAGCGCGATCGACGCGCTGCTCGGCGAGCTCGAAGCCCAGTAAGGAGCCCGCATGACCACACCCGATCTGCTGTCGCTCGCCGCGCGCTTCGCGCGGTTGCCCGACACGCAGCGCAAGCAGTTCCTCGCGAAGCTCGGCGACGCGGGGATCGATTTCCGGATGCTGCCGATTCCGCCGCGCGAAGACCGCGCGGCGAGCGTGCCGGCGTCGTTCGCGCAAACGCGCCTCTGGCTGCACGCGCGCTTGCTCGGCGAATCGGCCGCGTATCACATCACCGAGCGGCTGCGCCTCGACGGCGCGCTCGACGCGAACGCGCTGCGGCTGTCGTGCGACGCGCTGATCGCGCGCCACGAGGCGCTGCGCACGACGTTCGCCGAAGGCGCCGACGGCGTGCTGCAGACGGTGCACGCGCCGATGCGCTGCCCGTGGCGCTACACGGATCTCGCCGACGCCGATGCCGATGCGGCCGACACGCCCGCCGCGCCGCGCGACGCGCGCGCCGCGGCCGTCGCCGCGCGGGAGGAGGCGCAGGCGTTCGACCTCGCGCGCGGCCCGCTCGTGCGCGCGCACCTGATCCGGCTCGACGCGGCGACGCACTGGCTCGTGCTGACGACGCACCACATCGTGTCCGACGGCTGGTCGGCCGACGTGATGCTCGCGGAGCTGTCGTCGTTCTACCGGTCGTTCGCGACGGGCGAGGCGGTGTCGCTCGCGCCGCTGCCGATCCAGTACGCCGACTACGCGCTGTGGCAGCGCCGCTGGCTCGACGCGGGCGAGGGCGAGCGGCAGCTCGCGCACTGGCGCGCGGCGCTCGACGCGAGCCGCGACGCGCTGCTTTTGCCGGGCGCGGCGACGCGCCCCGCGCAGCGCAGCGCGAGCGGCGCGCGCCACGCGTTCGACGTGCCCGCCGCGCTCGCGCGGCGCGTGCGCGCGCTCGCGCAGGCGCGCCGCGCGACGCCGTTCGCGGTGCTGCTCGCCGCGCTCGCGACGCTGCTCGCGCGCGCGTCGGGCGAGCCCGAGATCCGGATGGGCGTGCCGTCGGCGAACCGCGAGCGCGGCGAGACCGTCGGGCTGATCGGCTTTTTCGTCAACACGCTGACGCTCGCGGCGCAAACGGGCGCGACGCGCGCGTTCGACGCGCTCGTCGACGCGACGCAGCGCGGCCTCGTCGATGCGCAGTCGCATCAGGACGTGCCGTTCGATCAGGTGGTGGACGCGCTCGGCGTCGCGCGCAGCGCGAGCCACCATCCGCTCTTTCAGGTGATGGCCGCGTACGGCGCGCGGCGCGCGCTGCCGTCGTTCGCCGACGTGCGCGCAACCGAATTGCCCTCGGGCATGCCGTACGCGAAATTCGACCTCGCGCTCAGCTTCGACGAGCGTGACGACGGCGGGCTCGACGCGCGCTTCGTGTACGCGACCGACATCTTCGGCGCCGACGCGATCGAGCGCTTCGCCGCGCGCTACGTCGAGCTGCTCTCGCACGCGCTGGAGGCGCCCGGCGCGGCGCTCGGCGATCTGCAATGGCTGCCCGAGGCGGAGCGCCGCCAGCTCGCCGCGTGGAACGGGCAGACGCACGATTTCACGGATCGCGAGCGCGGCGGCGCGGCGTCGGCGCGCGTTGTCGTCGAGACGCCGGGCGAGCGGGCCGGCAGGCCCGTCGACGCAACTTTCGGCGAGCTTGCCGGCACGCCTTCGGGCGCGGCTTTCGATGAACCGTTCGTGTCGGTCCACGACCGGATCGCGGAACACGCGCGGCGTCGCCCGGATGCGCGCGGCGCCGCCGATGTCGAGCGCGCGCTCACGCGCGGCGAGGTCGAGCAGCGCGCGACGCGGCTCGCGAAGCGGCTCGTCGCGGCGGGCGTGCGCGCGGAGACGCGCGTCGGCGTCGCGCTGTCGCGCTCCGTCGATCTGCTCGTCGGCCTGATCGCCGTGCTCAAGTCGGGCGGCGCGTTCGTGCCGCTCGATCCGAGCCACCCGCGCGAGCGGCTCGCGCAGATGCTGGACGACGCGCAGATCGCGCACGTAATCACCGAGCGCGGCAGCATCGACGCGCTGCCGCTCTCGGGCGCCGCGCACGCGTGGCTCGTCGACGACGCGATCGCCGACGCCGGGATCGACGGCGTCGCGCTGCCGGAGGTGTCGCCGCACCAGGCCGCGTACGTGATCTACACGTCGGGCTCGACGGGCAAGCCGAAGGGCGTCGTCGTCGATCACGGCGCGTTTGCACGCCATTGCGAGGCGATCGCCGCGCGCTACGGGGCGACCGAGCGCGACGTGTTCATGTTGTTCCAGTCGGTCAATTTCGACGGCGCGCACGAGGGCTGGTTTTCGCAATACATGTCGGGCGCGGCCGTCGCGGTGACGGCCGACACGCTGTGGCCGCCCGCGCGAACCTGCGCGCTGATCGCGCGCGAGGGCGTGACGATGACGTACGTGCCGCCGGGCTGCGCGACGCAGCTCGCCGAATGGGCGCTCGAGCACGGCGCGCCGCCGTCGCTGCGCTCGATCACGGTGGGCGGCGAGGCGACGTCGCGCGAGGCGTTCGCGCTGATGCGCCGCGCGTTTCCGAACGCGCGCGTCGTCAACGGCTACGGGCCGACCGAAACGGTGATCACGCCGATGCTGTGGATGTTCGAGCCGGGCGACGATCCGGCAAAGCTCGCCGACGCGGCGTATCTGCCGATCGGCACGCTGGTCGGCGCGCGCACCGCGCACGTGCTCGACGCGCGCCTGAATCCGCTGCCCGTCGGCGTGATCGGCGAGCTGTATCTGGGCGGCGAGGGGATCGGGCTCGCGCGCGGCTATCTGGGCCGCGCCGCGCTCACGGCCGAGCGCTTCGTGCCCGATCCGTACGGCGCGCCGGGCGCGCGCCTGTATCGCACGGGCGACCTCGTGCGCCGCCGCGCGGACGGCGTGTTCGATTTCCTCGGCCGCATCGACCATCAGGTGAAGCTGCGCGGGCTGCGCATCGAGCTGGGTGAAATCGAGGCGCAGCTCGCCGCGCACGGCGACGTGCGCGAGGCGGTGGCGGTGGTGTTCGGCAAGGGCGCGCAGGCGCGGCTCGTCGCGTTCGTCGAACTGACGGGCGACGCGCGCGAGCGCGCGGCGCGCGCCGACGCGGCCGAGCTCGACGCGCACCTGCGCCGCACGCTGCCCGACTACATGGTGCCCGCGCACATCGTCGTGCTCGACGCGCTGCCGCGCAACGCGAACAGCAAGGTCGACCGCGCGGCGCTTCCCGAGCCCGCGCACGCCGCGCGCGCGTACGAAGCGCCCGTGAACGACATCGAGGCGGCGCTCGCCGAGATCTGGCGCGAAGTGCTCGGCGCCGAGCGGATCGGCCGCGCCGATCACTTCTTTGAGCTGGGCGGCCATTCGCTCGCCGCGGTGCGCGTCGCGACGCGCGTCGCCGAGCGGCTCGCGCGCGACGTGCCGGTGCGCGCGCTCTTCGAGGCGCCGATTCTCGCGCCGTACGCGCTGCGCGTCGCGGCCGCCGCGCAGGTGGAAGCGGCGCACGGCGCGGGCGATGCGCCCGCCGCGCCGTACGCGCGGGACGCCGACGGCGTGCTGCCGCTGTCCGCCGCGCAGCGCGGGCTGTGGTTCCTGTGGCGCGCGCAGCCGGACAGCGCCGCGTACAACATTCCGGTCGCGCTGCGGCTGCGGGGCGCGCTCGACGCCGACGCGCTCGCCGATGCGTTCTCGCATGCGGACGCCCGCCATCCGGCGTTGCGCACGAGGATCGTCGCGCGCGCGGACGGCGCGCCGGGGCAGCGGATCGCGCCCGCGCGGCGCGTCGAATGGCCGATCGTCGATCTGCGCGCGGCCTCGGGCGCGGCGGACGACGACGCGCGGCTCGCCGCCGCCGTCGCGCTGACCGACGAGGACGCGCTCACGCCGTTCGATCTCGCCGCCGACGCGCCGCTCTGGCGCGCGCGCGTGATCCGGCTCGGCGCTGACGATCACGTGCTGTCGCTCGTCGTCCATCACATCGTGTCGGACGGCCAGTCGATCGAACTGTGGCTCGACGAGGTCCGCTCGGCGTACGTCGCGCGGCGCGTGGGCGGCGGGCAAGCGGCCGCGGAGCCATCCACGGCGTCCGGCGCGCCGGCGGAATCGCTTGCGGAAAAGCGCTCGGCCGCGCCGCCGGCAACGCTTGGCGAAACAGTTGCCCAAACGCGCGCGGATTCGCTCGACATCGACACGCCGGTGCTGCCCGCCGCCGCGCCGCACGCGCGCCTCGCGTTCTGGCGCGAGGCGCTCGCGGGCGCGCCGTCGCACGCGCTGCCGCCGCCGCGCGCGGGCCGCGCGGCGGCGCCGCGCTGGGACGCGGGCCGTCTCGCGTTCGAGCTTGACGGCGCGCTCACGCGCCGCGCGCGCGCGATGGCGCTCGATGCGCACGCGACGCTGCCGATGCTGCTGCACGCGGCGTTCAACGCCGCGTTCTACCGCACGACGGGCGCGACCGACCAGCCGGTCGGCGTGCTCGCGTCGACGCGCGAGCTGACGGGCGAGCCCGCCGAGCGCGCGCTCGGGCTCTTCATCAACGCGGTCGTCGTGCGCACGCGCATGACGAGCGCCGATACGCCCGCGACGCTCGTCGCCGCGGTGCGCGACGCGGCGCTCGCCGCGTATGCGCACGCGGACGCGCCGTTCGGCGACGTCGTGGCCGCGCTGCGCACGCCGCGCGCGGTCAACGGCAATCCGCTGTTCCAGGTGATGTTCAACTACCTGCGGCCAGCGGGCGCCGCCGCGCGCGACTGGGCGGGGCTTGCCGTCGAGGCATTCAACGACGTCAGGCACCGCGTGGTGTTCGAGCTGGAGCTCGACCTCGTCGAGCATCCGGACGGCCGCGTGACGGGCGCGTTCTCGTACGCGACGGAACGCGTCGACGGCGCGTTCGTCGCCGCGCTCGCGGCCGATTATCTCGACGTCGTGCGCGGCTTCGTCGACGCGCCCGCGCGCGCGCTCGGCGCATCCGCCGCGCGTTTTCCGCTCGACGCGCACGACGTGCACGACCCGCGCGACGTGTGCGACGCGCTCGCCGCACGGTCGTCGTCGTCATCGCGCGCGGCGGGCGGCGACGAGCGCGCGCGCGAGGCGGGCGGCCGCGCGCACGCGCTCGCCGACGTATGGCGCGCGTGCTTCGGGCGCGCCGCGCCCGCGCCGGAGCACGACCTGTTCGAAGCGGGCGCGACGTCGTTCGACGTCGTGCGCTTCGTCGACGCGGCGCGCTCGGCCGGCTTCGCGCTCGCGATCGCCGACGTGTTCGCCGCGCCGAGCTTCGCGGCGCTCGCCGCGCTCGGGGCGCACCCGGCCCGCGCGGCCGGCCAGCCCGCCACCGAGGCGCGCGATGCCGATTGAGCGCCGCCTGCCGCCGTCACGCCCGGCCCGGATCGGCCGCGTCGCCGATGCGCGCGATCCGCGTCACGTTTTTGTCCAGCCGGCGCCGTCAGTGCGCCGGCCACACCGTTAAGGGAATCAGAGACATGCAGAGAGATACCGTATTCGACCTGATCGGCGTCGGTTTCGGACCGTCGAACCTCGCGCTTGCCGTGCGCCTCGCGGAAGCGGGCGACGCGGCCGCGTTCACGCATTGCCATGTCGAGCGCCAGCCGGCCTTCGGCTGGCACCGCGGGATGCTGCTCGACGACTGCCGGATGCAGATTTCCTTCCTGAAGGATCTCGTCACGCTGCGCGATCCGAAGAGCCGCTTCACGTTCGTCAATTACCTGTACGAGCACGGACGCCTGAGCGAATTCGTCAACCTGAAGAACTTCTATCCGACGCGCGTCGAGTTCCACGATTACCTGAGCTGGGTCGCGAACGCGTTCGACGATCGCGTCCACTACGGCGAGACGGTGACGGCGATCGAGCCCGTCGCCGCGCCGGGCGCGAGCGGCGAGATCGACGCGCTGCGCGTGTTCTCGAAGGACGCCGACGGCCGCGAGCGGCAGCGCGTCGCGCGCGCGCTGTCGGTCGGCGTCGGCGGCGCGCCGAGCGTGCCCGACGCGTTCGCCGCGCTCGGGCCCGATCTCGTCGTCCATTCGTCGAACTACCTGACGTCGATCGACCGGCTCGTCGGCGCGCCGGAAGCCCGTACGCCGGATGCCCGTTCGAAGAAACGCGTCGCGGTGATCGGCGCGGGGCAGAGCGCGGCGGAGGTGTTCGTCGATCTCGCGCGGCGCTTTCCGCACGTGGAGGCGAGCCTCGTGATCCGCTCGGGCGCGCTCAAGCCGGCGGACGACAGCCCGTTCGTCAACGAGATCTTCAATCCGGCGTTCACGGACGTCGTCTACGCGCAGCCGGCGAGCGGCCGGCGCTCGCTGATCGAGCGCTTTCGCGACACGAACTACGCGGTCGTCGACCGGCCGCTCATCGAGCAGATCTACGAAATGCTCTACCTGCAGCGCGTCGCCGACGCGAAGGGCGATGCGCCGCGCCACCGGCTGCTCGCGAACGCCGCGATCGAATCGGCCGCGCGCACCGCGAACGGGCAGGCTGAACTCGTGCTGCGCGACCGCCTGACGGGCGACGCGCGCACCGAGCGCTTCGACGCGCTCGTGCTCGCGACGGGCTATCGCCGCGACACGCATCTCGCGCTTCTCGACGGACTCGCGCCGCATCTCGGCGACGCGCTCGCGGCGGGCGACGTCGCGCGCGACTACCGGCTCGCGACGCCCGCGCACTTCAAGCCGCGCATTTATCTGCAAGGTTGCTGCGAGGACAGCCATGGGCTGTCCGACACGCTGCTGTCGGTGCTCGCGCGCCGCGCCGACGAAATCGCCGCGTCGCTCGCCGAGTGCGCGCACGGAGCAGAACACGAAGAAGCCGCCCGGCCTGAAGGCCGCGCGCGGCCACGACACGATAACAACGGGGTGAGCGGCGGCCGGCTGGCCATCGCTCTTTGATGAAGGCGCGGCCTCGCGGCCGCTTTGCAACTTGGAGCAACGGAAGATGGAGTGGGCAACCAGCACGCGCGTGCGTGCGATCGCGGCCGCGGCGGGCGTGGCGTTTTACGCGGCGGCGAGTCATGCGCAGGCACAGGCGGTGCAGCCGGGGGGAGACGCGCGGCAGCCGGGCAGTCAGGTGAATGGGGATACCGCGTCGGGCGGCACGTTGCCCGCGATATCGGTGTCGGCGGATGCGCCGCGCGACGCGACCATCGGTCTCGTCGCGCGGCGCAGCACGAGCGGCACGAAAACGGATACGCCGATCGTCGAGATCCCGCAGACGATCAACATCGTCACCGCGCAGCAGATCGAGGCGACGGGCGCGACCGACATCAATCAGGCGTTCCGCTACATTCCGGGCTTTTCGAGCTACGGATCGGACAACCGCTCGGACTGGTACGCGGCGCTGCGCGGCTTCACGCCGACCGTGTTCGTCGACGGGCTGCAGGTGCCGAACACGCTGAACCTGTCGAGCTGGCGCGTCGATCCGTACATGGTCGACAGCATCGCCGTGCTGCGCGGCCCGACGTCGGTGCTGTACGGGCAGGGCGACCCCGGCGCGATCGTCGACGTGCAGAGCAAGCTCGCGAACGGCGAGCGGATTCGCGAAGTCGGCGTGCAGGTGGGCAACTACGCGCGCAAGCAACTGATGTTCGACGTCGGCGACAAGATCGACAAGGACGGCACGCTGTCGTACCGGATCGTCGGCGTCGGCCGCGACGGCAACGCGCAGACGGGGCCGCTCGCCGATCAGCGCGTGTCGTTCGCGCCGTCGCTCAAGTGGCAGCCGAACGCGGACACGTCGCTCACGCTCGCCGCGACGTACCTGCAGGACTGGGGCGACACGTCGAGCAACTTCCTGCCCGCGCAGGGCACGGTGCTGCCGAACCCGAACGGCACGATCTCGGACGATCTGTATACGGCCGACGCGAATTTCGACCACTACCGGAAGAAGCAATGGTCGCTCGGCTATCAGTTCGAGCACAAGCTGAACCCGGTATGGACGTTCCGTCAGAACGTGCGCTGGATGCACCTGTCGCTCGACGACGCGTCCGTCTACGGCGGCGGCCTCGACGGCGCGGACCCGACGATGGCGACGCTCACGCGCTACGCGGGCCTGTTCCAGTTCAACTACAGCCGCTTCGACGTCGACAACCAGGCGCAGGCGAAATTCACGACCGGCCCGCTTTCGCACACGCTGTTGTTCGGCTTCGACTACAACCGCCAGACGACGACGGACAGCGAATGGCTCGCGAAGGCGCCGAGCCTCAACCTGTACCGGCCGGTCTACACGCCGATCCCGGCCGATATCTTCAGCGGGCCGGGCGCGTATCCGCGCACCGACACGAAGACGACGCTCAACGTATTCGGCCTGTACGTGCAGGACCAGATCAAGTGGCAGCGCTGGGTGCTGACGCTGGGCGGCCGGCAGGACTGGACGCGCACGTTGCAGGACGACATCGCGAATTCGACGAGCTTCAAGCAGAACGATCACGCGTTCAGCGGGCGCGTGGGCCTGACCTATCTCGGCGACTACGGCCTCGCGCCGTACATCAGCTATTCGACGTCGTTCAATCCGCAAATCGGCCTGAAGCTCTCGGGCGGCGGGCTCGCGGTGCCGACCAAGGGCCGCCAGATCGAGGCCGGCCTGCGCTGGCAGCCGCCCGGCAAGAACCTGATGCTGAACGCGGCCGTGTATCAGATCAACCAGACCAACGTCGCGATGAGCAATCCGAACGATCCGACGAGCAGCACGTTCGTGCAGGTGGGCGAAGTGCGCTCGCGCGGCATCGAACTGAGCGCGGTCGGCAATCTGTCGCGCGAGCTGTCGGTGATCGCCGCGTATGTCTATCAGGACGTGAAGAACGTGCAGGCGAACGACAACACGCTGAACAAGTGGCCCATCGACGTTCCGCGTCCGCGCCAGATCGCGTCGCTGTGGGCCGACTGGACGTGGCGCAACGGGCCGCTCACGGGCTTCGGGATCGGCGCGGGCGTGCGCTACATGAGCGCGGCGGCGGGCGCGGCCGACAACTCGCTGACGGTGCCGAGCTACACGCTCTTCGACGCCGCGCTGCATTACGAAATGCGCAACTGGCGCTTCGCGGTCAATGCGACGAATCTGTTCAACCGGCGCTACGTGTCCGGCTGCCAGTCGGATTCGGTATGCATGTACGGCAACCAGCGCACCGTGATCGCGACGGCGAAATACAACTGGTAAGCGCGTCTCATCATCCCATGGGCGGCGCGGCGGCGCGCCGCCCGAACGAGAGGACAACACTGCGATGGCAAAGAAGAAACTCGTCTACATCTGGTCGCTCAGAAACGCCGCCGCCGACAAGGCGGGGCAGCAGGTCGACTACAGGGGCGGCAAGCGCTACATGAAATCGGTGCTCGAATCGCTCGTCGGGGCGTTGAACGACACCGAGCTCGGCGACGCGTACTCGCTCGAGCGCGTGATCTACGACGACGACGCGGGTTCGCCGCTCGACCGCGAAAAGCTCGCCGAATACGGCTTTGCGTACGAGCCCGGCAAGCGCTGGTTCTATCCGCCCGAGCTGCGCGTAGCGGGCCGGCTCGTCAACGACCTGCTGCTCGCGATTCCGTCCGAATACCGGCGCGAGCCACTCGATTCGCCCGCGCGGCCGGCGGGCAAGCGCGCGTTCGAAGCGCATCTGCGCGACACGCTCGACGCGCTCGGCGCCGATCTCGTCGTGCTCGACGGGCTGCTCGTGATCCTCGACGAACTGGTGCGCCCGGGCGCGCCGTACTGCCGGCGGATCGTCAACATCCATCCGGGCATCACGCGCGCGGAGTCGCCGTACGAGCGACGCGGCGCATATGCGACGCTCGACGCGCTCTTCGGCGCGCGCGGGCAAAAGGTCGTCGACTGGAAGACGATGGAGACCGTGCCCGTCGAGCCGGTGAAGATGACGGGCGCATCGTTTCATTACGTCGACAACGGCGTCGATTCGGGCGAGGTGATCCACGACGTGCTGAACACCGAGATCGATCCCGGCGACACGATCCTCGAGCTGCGCTGGAACAATTTCAACCGCAGCCTCTTTCCGGCGTTGAACGAAGGGCTCGCGATCATGGCGGGGCTCGACGCGCGCGTCGAGTGAGCGGGCCGCGCAAGCAGCGGTTCTTTCGGCTCGGTAAATGAACGAAGCGGGTACGCCGTATCGGCGGCATGCCCGCTTCGTTGCGTGTCGTTTGCCGGCAAGGCGAGTGCGGCGCCATCGCGCACGCCGGCCGGGCCCGTCGAGCCGGCCGGCCACGCCGTGCCGTGCCGTCGATTTTGGCGTCGTATAATCCGATGCGCATCGCCAGTCCGACCGCAGCAGCCTTTCTTTTGCCACGACCCGGCAGGCGCTGACCGACCGCAATGCTTCGCGAAAGAAGGGGTGTGTGACATGGAAGACGACGCGTCGCAAGTATTCCAGAAGATCTACGACGAAAAAGGTTGGCATTCGCAGGAGAGCGTGTCCGGCTGGGGTTCCGAGCTGAAGAATGCGGCGCAGATCATTCGCGAATTGCCCGGGCTGCTGCGCCGCTTCGGCGTGAAGTCGATGCTCGACGTGCCGTGCGGCGATTTCAACTGGATGCGCCACGTCGATCTCACCGGCATCGACTATATCGGCGCCGACATCGTGCCGGATCTCGTCGCCGCCAACCAGCAGGCGTGGGCGGCGGCGAACCGCCGCTTCATGCATCTCGATCTCCTGCACGACGCGCTGCCGCAAGCCGATCTGATTCTGTGCCGCGACTGCCTGTTCCATTTTTCTCACGCCGACGTGTTCCGCGCGTTCGAACGTTTCGCGAACACGTCCGCACGCTTTCTGCTGACCACCACCTTCGTGTATCGCACGTATCCGCGCAACGCGGACATCGTCACCGGCCAATGGACGCCCATCAATCTGGAGATGGCGCCTTACGATCTCGATGCTCCGCTGTCGCTGCTGATCGAGGGGAGTCACGAAAGCATCATCTACGGGCCCGACATCGGCGTGGTGCCGATGTCCGATCGCTGCCTCGGGCTATGGGACATGGACAGCGTGCGCAAGCGGGTCCGGCGCCGGGCCGAGGAGCTGCAGGCCACGCCATGATCGTGCTCAGCCATTTTTGCCATCCCGCGCCGGCCAGCCTCGCCAATCATCGGCAGTATGCGCGGCTGCACGGATATCGCCACGAGGTGATCGACGCCTGCGCGATGCCGCAAGCGCTTCCGCTGCGTGCGCTGTACCGCTACGAAGCGCTGCTCGACGCGTTGCGGCGCGCGCGGCCGGGCGAGCTTGTGCTGCTGCTGAGCGAAGACGCGGCGATCGTCGAGCCCGTTGCGATCGAGCGCCTGATGGCCGGTCGCGACATGCTGCTCGTGCGCACGTCCTCGCATGCGCTGCCGCAGGTCGACGTGCAGTTCTGGCGCAACACGCAAGCCGTGCGAGAGGCCGTGCTGCGGCTCGTGAAGCAATGCCGGCTCGGCGGCGAGGGCCCGCCGACGTCCGAAGCCGCGTTGCTCGCCGGTCTCGACACGCAGCACTACATGACGTTGATCGACGGGATCTGCGCCGTCATGCCGACCGGATACAACTACGATCCGCTCTGGAGCCGGGTGCCGACGTTCGCGGTCAGCATCGACGACGCGCCGGATTCGCCGGATCACAAAGGCGTGACGCCGCGCTTCCGGGACGTGCTCGTCGAGCACGTCAACCGGTGCCGCGCCGCCGCGCTGCCGATGTTTTCGTTTCCGCAGTATCCGGCCGCCGACGCCGCCGAGCGCAGCACGTACAATCCCGGCCGCGCGATCGCGCTCACGACGCTCTATACCTCCCACATCGAAAGTTATGCGCGAATCGCGGAAGGCAATTTCCGCCGCTACTGCGAAGCGCAGGGCTACACGCTCTACGTGCATCGCGACATTCCGCGCGAAATCGGCCTGGACGCAACCGGCAACTGGTTCAAGCCGTGGCTGCTGCACAGCTACCTGCAACATCACGACTGGGTCGTCTGGCTCGACGCCGACGTGCTGATCGCCGACCCGCATCGCAAGCTCGAGCCGATGCTCGAAGGCCGCGACGTGCTGCTCGCGCGCGACGTCGGCCAGTGGCCGTTCAACTCGGGGGTGATGGGCTTTCGGCGCACGCCGCGCAACGACGCGATGCTGCGCGATCTCATGGCGACGATCGCCGCGATGCCCGACCGATCCGGCGTCTATGCCGGCGACGGCGACCAGCTCCAGTTCATCGAGGCGATGTCGAGGGCCGGCTTGCTTCAGGACGAAGCCGTCTTGGACATGATCGGCATCAACACGCCCTGGCTGTTTCGCCGCCCCGACAGCTTCATCGTGCATTACTACGGAATGTGGCACGACATGCGCACGCTGATGATGGCGCACGACGACACGCTGCTCGCTTGATGCCCGCGGCCGCCGCGGCGAGAGGCGCTTGCGGCGCGCGCCGCGCGCGGGCGAAGCGTCGCCGCCGAGCGTCGCGCCGGCCGGCTGCCGCGCATGTGCGGAGCGGCTGCCGCGGCGCGGCGCGAACGCGCGGCCTGCTGAAATTCAACCCCGCGTTGCAATTCCGCGTTGCCGCCCGGCGAGGCATGACGGCGGGCGCGACCCGGCTGCCCGAGCCGGGCGGCAACGCGTCAGAGCATGTCGCCCGCGAAAAGCGCCGCCGCCGCGCGCGGATTCGACGGCCAGTACGCATGCAGATAGGTCGCGACGATCGGGCCGTGCCGATACACGGCTTCGCCCGCCGCGCCGTCGTCCGGCCGCGTCGCGGCGGCGGCGGGCGCAAGCGGCGTCGCGAAGCGCGAATAGTGGAACGTATGGCCCGTCATCGCGCCGAAGCGCGTCGCGAGCGTCTGCATGCCGAGCGCGGCGAAGCGCCGCTGCATCGCCGCGTGGCCGGGCACCAGGCCGAGCATCGGCGTTTTCACGCCGTCGGCGTCCGTCAGCGAATCGCTCAGGTACAGCATGCCGCCGCATTCCGCGACGACGCGCCGGCCCGCCGCCACGTGCGCGGCGATCGAGCGCGCGGCCGTCGCGTTCGCCGCGAGCCGCGCCGCGTGCAGCTCCGGATAGCCGCCCGGCAGATAGAGCGCATCGGCGCCGTCCGGCACCGGCTCGTCGGCGAGCGGCGAGAAGAACGCGAGCTCGGCGCCGAGCGCCTCCAGTTGATCGAGGTTCGCCGGGTAGATGAACGAGAACGCCGCGTCGCGCGCGATCGCGATCCGTTTGCCGGCGAGGCGCGACGCGGCGTCGTTGGTCGCGCGGGCCGGCGCGGCGGACGCGGCGCTGTCGCCGTCGCCGTCCGAGTGATTGGCCGCCGCGATCGTTTCGCGCGCACGATCGGCGGCGTCCGCCTCATCCGCCTCATCCGCCTCATCCGCCTCATTGGCCTCGTTCGCCTCGGTGGCCGCATTCGCCGCCGCCGCGACATCGTCGCGATCGTCGGCGGCGCGGGGCGTCGAAGGCGCGCGATGGCGGGCGTGAGCGGCGCACGGCGTCGCGATGGTGCCGCCGCCGTCGCGGCCCGCTTCGAACGCGAATTCGACGACGGGCGGCAATTCCGCGAGCGCCGTGTGCGCGATCGCGTCGGCCGCGCGGTCGAGGCGCGCATCGAGATCGGCGACGTCGTCCGGCTGATGCAGCCCGAGATGCCGCTCCGGCAGCGCGATCTGTGCGTCACGCGGCAGATGGCCGAGCCAGCGGATCGAGGCGGGCAGCGCGCCGCGCAGCAGCTGCGCGTGACGCTCGGAGCCGACGCGGTTCGCGAACACGCCGTGAAACGGCACGCCGGGGCGGAAACGCGCGAGCCCGAACGCGAGCGCGGCGAAGGTCTGCGCCATCGACTGCGCGGAGATCACCGCGGCGACCGGCACGCCAAACGCCTGCGCGAGATCGGCGCTCGACGGCGTGCCGTCGAAGAGCCCCATCACGCCTTCGATCAGGATCACGTCCGCGTCGGCCGCCGCGCGCGCGAGCAGCGTGCGGCAGCCGCGCTCGCCGACCATCCCGAGATCGAGCGAATAGACGCTCGCGCCGCTCGCGCGCGCGAGCAGCATCGGATCGAGAAAATCCGGGCCGGTCTTGAACACGCGCACGCGCCGCCCGAGCCGCCGGTGATGGCGCGCGAGCGCCGCCGTCACCGACGTCTTGCCCTGGCCGGACGCGGCGGCGCTCACGAAGAGCGCGGGGCAGGCGGGCATCGCGTCAGAACTCCACGCCGCGCTGCGCCTTCACGCCTTGCTCCTTGTACGGATGCTTGACGAGCCGCATCTCGGTGACGAGATCGGCCGCGTCGACGAGCGCGTCGGGCGCGTGCCGGCCCGTCACGACGACGTGCAGCGTCGGCGCGCGCGCGGCGAGCGTCGCGAGCACTTCGTCGAGCGGCAGGTATTCGTACTTGAGCACCGTGTTCAGCTCGTCGAGGATCACCATCCGGTAGTCGCCGCTTTCGATCATCCGGCGCGCCTCGTCCCAGCCGCGGCGCGCGGTCGCGATGTCGGCGTCGCGGTTCTGCGTGTTCCACGTGTAGCCGTCGCCCATCGTGACGAAATCACACTGCGCGTTCGCGCCGAGAAAATCGCGCTCGGACGTATGCAGCGCGCCCTTGATGAACTGCACGACGCCGATCCGCATCCCGTGGCCGAGCATGCGCACGGCCATCCCGAACGCGGCCGTGCTCTTGCCCTTGCCGTTGCCCGTGTGGACGATCAAGAGGCCTTTCTCGGCGGTCGCGGCCGCCTGCTTTTTCTCGTGGCCCGCGCGGCGGCGCTCGGCCATGCGTTGATGCGATTCGGAATCGGTTTTCATCGACTGGAGTCCTGTGAGTCGTGTCGTTCGTGGATCGGAAGAGGGCGCGCGTTACAGCGGGCCGGCGAGCGCCGCCGTCACGCCGTCGAGCGCGAGCTTGCGCACGACGAGCGCGCCGTTCGGCGCGGCGAGGAGCGCGCATGGCTCGCAGACGCCGTCGACGCCGAAGCGCGCGCGCGCGGCGAGCGACGGCGCGGCGCCGGCCGCGCGCCGCGCGTCGCGGGCGAAACGCGCGAGCTGCGCGGCGATCTCGTCGCGCGAAAACGCGGCGAGCGGCCAGCCGTTGCGCGCGCAGCATTCGACGAGGCCCGGCTCGCGCGCCTTCGCGTCGAGCGTGGCGACCACGCCGACGTCGGCGAGCGACGCATCCGGCAGTTGCGCGAGCGCGGCGCGAATCGCGGCCTCGATCGCATCGGCGGGCCGTCCCGCGCGGCAGCCGATGCCGAGCGCGACGCGCATCATCGGGCGGTGCGCGAGCGAGTCGCGCTCGCGCGGGTTCCGGCGGCTTGGAGCGAATGGAGTCATGCGGCCTCGGCCATCGACGGCCGGCTCGCGAGCCGGCGCGTCATGCTGCGTGGGTTGCGCGCCCGGTTCCGTCCCCCGCGGAACCGGGCGTTCGGCGAGCGCGGCTCGCCCCTTGCGTCGGCCGGTATCCGGGCTGGCCGCTTGCCATTCCGCCGCCTTCCCGTCCGTGGCGAGGACAGTGGCGCGATGGCGGAATGCGCGAACGCGGCGGGCGCGTCGCAGGCGGCGTACCGTTGCGGGGACAGCACAGGCTGCGCGGGCTCGCCGCTTCCTGTTTCCCGTTTGACTGAGCGCGCGGGTCGCGCGCTCGAGCACCGAACGCGCGCATACGATAGCACAGCGCCGAACACGCGAGGGCACGCCGCCGAAGGCGCGCGGCGGGCGGGCAGCGGGCGTCGGCGCTCGCGGCCGGCGAGGGCCGACGGCTCCGCCCGGATCGCGCCGGGCGGGCGGCGCGGGCAGCGCGGCATGCGCAGGCGGCCGACCGGGCCGACCGCGCGGGGCGGCGCGAGCCGGCCGTCGGCGCGGCGTCCGGCTTGCGCGCGCGAGCGCCGTCTGCGCCCGCTCGCGCGCCGGGCAGCCGTGACACGCCGCATCCGGCGCGCGGTGTCGGCTGATCCGGCGCGGCTCCGATCGACGCGCCGCTTCGGCCGCGGCGCGGCGATCGACGCCGCTCGCGCGCCGGCCCGCCATCGGTCGTGACGTGTTCCAGCCGCCGTGCTGCGCGACACCCGCCGCGCCCGCGTCGTCCTTCCGCGCCTTTTGTCCGCCTTGACGCACCGCGCCCGCGCGCCTACACTCGCTCGCGTTTCGGTGCTCGCGTGCGGGTTCTTGTCGCACGCAGTCAAACGGGAAGCAGGGAGCGTCGCCGCGTCGCGGCTCGCCAACCTGCGCTGCCCCCGCAACGGTAAGCGAAGGCATCGCGCGAGCGATGCGGCGCCCGCTTCTCCGCATGCCCGCCGGCATGCGCGGCCAACCACTGGACGCATCGCGTCCGGGAAGGTGAAGCGGCGTTTTCGTCAGCCCGGATACCGGCCGAGACACGGGGCCCGTTCGCCGTTCGAGCGCATCCGCCGCCGCGACGGCGAGCGGCCCCAGGGTTCAGCGCCGCGGGGATGCGGCGCGTCGTCCACGGCTTCATCGCGTCGCTCGACGCCGCCTTGCCTGGCTCATCCCCGTCCGGTGCCGCGTGCTTCGGCCCGCGCCGCGCGAGTCGCATCTGCGCGAGCGGCCGGCGCGCACGTTGCATATGCGCATGTCGCAAACGCGCGCGTTGCAAATGCGCAGCGGCGCGCAGTGCGCGCGGACGGACGACGAACCGGGCGCGGCGGCACGCGCATCGCGCGCGATGTCGCGCGTGTTGGCATTCGTCTTGTTTGTCGACCGGTTCGCAAAGGGAGCGCCATGCTCAAATCGTTTCTCCGTCTCTTCAACGACAGCCCCGCCGAGCTCCGCAGCAAGATCGTCGGCATCTACGCGCTGCTGATCGCGTTCAACGTCGGCGCGTGGATCTGGGCGTTCGCCGCGTTCCACGGCCAGCCGGTGCTGCTCGGCACGGCGCTCCTCGCCTATACGTTCGGGCTGCGCCATGCGGTCGACGCCGACCACATCGCCGCGATCGACAACGTCACGCGCAAGCTGATGCACGAGAAAAAGAATCCGCTCGGCGCGGGGCTCTTCTTCTCGCTCGGCCACTCGACGGTCGTGATCCTGATGACGGTCGCCGTCGCCTTGACGGCCGCGACGCTCGCCGAGCGCTTCGAAGGGATGAAGGCGTGGGGCGGCGTGATCGGCACGAGCGTGTCGGCGTTTTTCCTGCTCGTGCTCGCGTTCGCGAACCTGCTGATCCTGATCTCCGTGCACCGGACGTTCCGCGCGGTGCGGCGCGGCGAGCCGCTCGTCGAGCAGGATCTCGACCTGCTGCTCAACCGGCGCGGCTTCTTCGCGCGGATCTTCCGGCCGCTGTTCGCGATCGTGTCGCGCAGCTGGCACCTGTATCCGATCGGCTTCCTGTTCGGCCTGGGCTTCGACACAGCGACCGAGATCGCGCTGTTCGGCATCTCGGCCACGCAGGCGCACGGCGGGCTGTCGTTCTGGTCCGTGATGGCGCTGCCCGTTCTCTTCACCGCGGGCATGACGCTCGTCGACACGACGGACGGCATCATGATGATGGGCGCGTACCGCTGGGCGTTCGTGCGGCCGATCCGCAAGATCTACTACAACATGACGATCACGTTCGTGTCGGTGCTCGTGGCGGTCGTGATCGGCGGCATCGAGGCGCTCGCCCTCGTCGGCGACAAGCTCGCGCTCAAGGGCGGCCTCTGGGACTTCGTCGCGATGGCGGCCGAGCACTTCGGCGTGCTCGGCTATTTCGTGATCGGACTGTTCGTCGCGAGCTGGGCCGTCTCGGCGCTCATCTACCGGATCAGGCGCTACGACGACATCGACGTGACGATCTCCGCATGAGCCGCGCGTTCGCGGCCGCCTTGACATCGAACCGATTCGAACCGATACCGACCAACGGAACCACCATGCAAATGCGCAAAATTCCCGTGACGATCGTCACGGGCTTTCTCGGCAGCGGCAAGACGACGCTCTTGCGCCACATCCTCCAGAACGCGGGCGGCCGCCGCATCGTCGTGATCGTCAACGAGTTCGGCGAGCTCGGCATCGACGGCGAGATCCTGAAGGGCTGCGGCTTCGGCTGCGACGAAGCGGGCCGCGCAGCCGACGGCCAGCTCTACGAGCTCGCGAACGGGTGCCTCTGCTGCACCGTGCAGGAAGAGTTCTATCCGGTGATGGAAAAGCTCGTCGAGCGCCGAGCCGGCATCGACCACGTGCTGATCGAGACGTCCGGCCTCGCGCTGCCGAAGCCGCTCGTGCAGGCGTTCAACTGGCCGTCGATCAAGAACAGCTTCACCGTCGACGCGGTGCTGACCGTGGTCGACGCGCCCGCCGCGGCGCTCGGCCAGTTCGCCGAGAACCCGGTCGCCGTCGACGCGCAGCGCCGCGCGGACCCGAACCTCGATCACGAATCGCCGCTGCACGAGCTGTTCGCCGATCAGCTGTCGTCGGCCGATCTCGTGATCGTCAACAAGACCGATCTGCTCGACGACGGCGCGCTCGCGTCGGTCGAGACGACGATCCGCGACGAGATTGCGCCGCAGGTGAAGATCGTGCGCGCGCAGCGCGGCGAGCTCGATCTCGCGACGCTGCTCGGCCTGAACGCCGCGTCCGAGGAGACGATTCACCTGCGCCACGATCACCACGGCTCGGCCGACGATCCCGATCATCACCACGACGAGTTCGATTCGGTCGTCGTCGAGGCGCGCGTGAGCTCGCGCGAGGCCGCGCTCGCGGCGCTCGCGGCGCTCGTCGAGGCGCACACGATCTACCGCGTGAAGGGCTTCGCCGCGCTGCCGGGCGCGCCGATGCGGCTCGTCGTGCAGGGCGTCGGCCGGCGCTTCGACAGCTATTTCGACCGCCGCTGGCGCGACGGCGAAGCCGACCTGAGCCGCTTCGTGCTGATCGGCGAGGACCTCGACGCGGCCGCGCTGCAGCGCGCGTTCGACGCGGCGCTCGCGGCCCGCGCGCAGGCCGCGTGATGCCGCGCGGCGCGGAGTAGAGCGATGCATTTGTTGCGCACGACGCCGGGCGGCTTTGTCGACGATACGCAGGGCGTCGTCCGGATCGACCAGCGTCCGGCCGACATCGTGATCCTGAGCTCGGCCGACACGACGCTGTCGCTGCTCGCGAGCGTCGTGCCGACGCTCGGCGACGGCTTTCCGAGCGTGCGCCTCGCGAACGTGACGTTCCTGAGGCAGCCCGCGTCGGTCGATTTCTACGTCGACGACGTGCTGCGTCACGCGCGCGCCGTCGTGATCGACCACCTCGGCGGCGAGACGTACTGGCCGTACGGGATCGAGCAGGCCGTCGCGCTCGCGGCGCGCGCCGGGCAGCAGCTCGCGATGTTCTCGGGCGACCTGCAGGAAGATCCGAACCTGATCGCGAAGAGCACGGTCGCGCCCGAGCTGTGCCGGCTGTGGTGGCGCTATCTGCGCGAGGGCGGGCCCGCGAACGCCCGCGCGCTGCTGCGCAGCATCGCGCACCACGCGCTCGGCGTCGGCGACGAGCCCGAGCCGCCGCGCCCGCTGCCCGCCGCCGCGCTCTATCATCCGGCGCTCGCGAGCCCGAGCCTCGACGACTGGCGCGCGCGCTGGCGCGAGCATGCGCGCGTGGTCGCGATCCTGTTCTACAAGGCGCACTGGCAGGCCGCGAACACCGCGGTGTTCGACGCGCTTGCCGCCGCGCTCGAGCGAGAAGGGCTCAACCCTTTGCCGATCGCGGTGACGTCGCTCAAGGACGCGATGAGCCGCGCGGTCGTCGAGAAGCTGTGCGCGGACGCGAACGTGTCGCTCGTGCTGAACACGACCGCGTTCGCGGCGGGCGCGCTCGGCGCCGACGAGCCGGAGGTGCTCGCGGGCGACGCGCCCGTGCTGCAGGTGATCCTGTCGGGCGGCAATCGCGACGCATGGCTCGCCGATCCGCACGGCCTGAACGCGCGCGACATCGCGATGCACGTCGCGCTGCCGGAAGTCGACGGGCGGATCGTCACGCGCGCGGTGAGCTTCAAGGGGCTCGCGTACCGCTGCCCGCACACCGAGGTCGACGTCGTGCGCTATCAGCCGGACGACGAGCGGATCGCGTTCGTCGCCGAGCTGAGCCGCCGCTGGTGCCGGCTGCGCACGCTCGAGAACGCGGACAAGCGCGTCGCGCTCGTGCTCGCGAACTATCCGGCGAGCGAAGGGCGGATCGGCAACGGCGTCGGGCTCGATACGCCGGCGTCCGCGCTCGCGGTGCTCGCGATGCTGCGCGACCAAGACTATCGGATCGGCGAGCTCCCCGAAGACGGCGACGCGCTGCTCGCGCGGATCACCGAAGGCGTGACGAACGATCCGTCGACGCGCGCGCTGCGCCCGGCGTTCCAGAGCTACCCGCTCGACGATTACCTGCGCCGCTTCGCGCAATTGCCCCAAGCGGCGCGCGACGCGCTGAACGAGCGCTGGGGCCCGCCCGAAGCGGACCCGACGCTGCGGCAGCGGCGCTTCCCGATTTCCGGCTGGCGCGCGGGCCACGTGTTCGTCGGCGTGCAGCCGTCGCGCTCGCGCGGCGACGACGATTACGCGAACTACCACGACGCCGATCTCGTGCCGCCGCACGCGTATCTCGCGTTCTATTTCTGGCTGCGCGACGCGTTTCGCATCGACGCGCTCGTCCACGTCGGCAAGCACGGCAATCTCGAATGGCTGCCGGGCAAGAGCGTCGCGCTGTCGCCCGCGTGCTGGCCGGACCTGATCCTCGGGCCGATGCCGCACCTGTATCCGTTCATCGTCAACGATCCGGGCGAGGGCAGCCAGGCGAAGCGGCGCGCGCAGGCGGTGATCGTCGACCATCTGATGCCGCCGCTCACGCGCGCGGAAAACTACGGGCCGCTGCAGGATCTCGAGCGGCAGGTCGACGAATACTACGATGCGCTGATGGTCGACGCGCGCCGCGCGAAGGTGCTGCGCGAGACGATCCTCGAGACGATCGTCGAGCACAAGCTGCACGAGGAGCTGAGCATCGCGCCGCCCAGCGGGCGCGATGCCGAGGATGCGCTGCTCACGCGCGTCGACGCGTGGCTTTGCGAGCTGAAGGAGGCGCAGATCCGCGACGGGCTGCACACGTTCGGCAGCTCGCCGCGCGGCCGCCAGCGGCGCGATACGCTCGTCGCGCTCGCGCGCTTTCCGTCGGGCGACGGGCGCGGCGAGCACGCGGGGCTGATCGGCGCGCTCGCGCGCGATCTCGCGCTCGGCGAGCACTTCGATCCGCTCGCGTCCGACTGGGCCGCGCCGTGGACGGGGCCGCGGCCCGACGCGTTGCGTGCGGTGAGCGGCGAGCCGTGGCGTCACGCGGGCGACACGCGAGAGCGGCTCGAAGGGCTGGCGCGCCGGCTGATCGAGCGGATATGCGGGGAGGGCGGCGACGCGCCGGATTCCGCGCGCGGATCGACCGGCGCGCGCGACGACGGCAGCCATGCCGACGCGTGCGGCGGCGACGCGCCCGATCGCGCGCGTGGCCGGCACGGTGCGCGCGACGACGGCGAATACGCGGCCGACGCGTGCGTGGCGAATTCGCGCGACGTGCGCGGCGCGGAGCGCGATCCGAATGGCGCGGCGCGTTCGGCAACGCTTCGCGGCGCGCCCGCGAACGGCCGCGCGCCGCACGGCCGCCCGACGGAGCGCGGCATCCGCGCGGCGGACCGGCAGACGGCGGATCGCGCGTCGGCCGCCCACGCGGCGCAACCCACGCAGGCGAAGGACGGCGACGCGCCGACAGGCGTCGAGCCGCGCGCCGGGGGGCGGCCGGCCGCCCACGCCGCGCATGACGATTCCGCGGCAAGCCCCGCGTTCCCGAACGCCGCGCCGCGATCGAACGCAACGGACTTCGCCGATCCCGCATACGTCGCCGCGCACTGGCCGCACACGCACGCGGTGCTCGAGCGGATCGCGCGCGACGTGCTGCCGCGCCTCGACGCATGCGGCGACGAAGAGCTGCGCCAGTTGCGGCGCGGCCTCGAAGGCCGCTTCGTGCCGCCGGGGCCGAGCGGCTCGCCGTCGCGCGGGCGGCCGGACGTGCTGCCGACGGGCCGCAACTTCTATTCGGTCGACACGCGCGCGGTGCCGACGCAGGCCGCATGGACGATCGGCCTCAAATCCGCACAGCAGCTGATCGAGCGCCATCTGCAGGAACACGGCGACTACCCGCGCGCGGTCGGCCTGTCGGTGTGGGGCACGGCGACGATGCGCACGGGCGGCGACGACGTCGCGCAAGCGCTCGCGCTCCTCGGCGTGAGGCCGAAGTGGGCGCACGGCAGCCATCGCGTGACCGATTTCGAGATCCTGCCGATCGAGATCTTCGACCGGCCGCGGATCGACGTGACGCTGCGCGTGTCGGGCTTTTTTCGCGATGCGTTCGCGAACGTCATGCACCTGTTCGACGCGGCCGTGCAGGCGGTCGCCGAGCTCGACGAGCCCGAGCATCTGAACCCGGTTCGCGCGCGCGTGCGGCGCGAGACCGACGCGCTCGTCGCGCGCGGCGTGCCCGCCGACGAAGCGCGCCGGCGCGCGGGCTGGCGCGTGTTCGGCGCGCGGCCGGGCGGCTACGGCGCGGGGCTGCAGGCGCTGATCGACGGCCGCCGCTGGCAGACCGATGCCGATCTCGCGCACGCGTACCGCACCTGGGGCGGCTACGCGTATGCGCAGAACAGCGCGGGCGAGGCCGCGCACGACGCGTTCGGCGCGCGCCTCGCGACGATCGACGCCGTCGTGCAGAACCAGGACAGCCGCGAGCACGACATCCTCGATTCGAACGATTACTATCAGTTCCACGGCGGGATGGCGGCCGCTGTGCGCCACGCGTCGGGGCGGCAGCCGAGCCTCTATCACGGCGACCACAGCAATCCGGCCGCGCCGCGCATGAACACGCTGCGCGAGGAGATCGCGCGCGTGATCCGCTCGCGGGTCGTCAATCCGAAGTGGATCGACGGCGTGAAGCGGCACGGCTACAAGGGCGCGGCGGAGATCGCGGCGACCGTCGACTACCTGTACGGCTATGACGCGACCGCGCGCGTGATCGCCGATCATCAATACGCGCTCGTCGCCGACGCGTACCTGCACGACCCCGACACGCGCGCGTTCCTCGAGCGGCACAATCCGCACGCGCTGCACGGGATCTGCGAGCGCCTCGTCGAGGCGATGCAGCGCGGCCTGTGGCAAGCGCCGGGTGTGCACCGCGACGCGATCGAAGGCTATCTGCTCGACAGCGAGCAGCGGCTCGAAGGGGCGCGGCGATGAGCACCCGGGCGATTGCAGGCGGGCGCGCCGCGTGCGGCGCGACGGCAATGAACAAGGCGGCGCGATCGGCGCACGGCGCGCGCGCACCGGATGCGGCGAACGGCGCGACGGCGGCGCACGCACCCGCGCACGCGCCGCAAACCGCCCGGTCGATCCGAACCTCGCGCACGATGCGCGCCATGCAACCGTCACCATCACGGGAAGCCACGTGAACGACACGAACCCATCGCACGCGGCGGCCGCCGCATCCGACGAGCGCGCGCTGCCCGCCGCGTATCCGTTTTCCGCGCTGATCGGCGAGGAGGCGCTGCAGCAGGCGCTGCTGCTCGTCGCCGTCGATCCGGGCCTGGGCGGCGTGCTCGTCAGCGGCCCGCGCGGCACCGCGAAATCGACCGCCGCGCGCGCGCTCGCCGAGCTGCTGCCCGAAGGGCGCTTCGTCACGCTGCCGCTGTCGGCCACCGACGAGCAGGTGACGGGCTCGCTCGACCTCGCGAGCGTGCTCGCCGACAACGCGGTGCGCTTCTCGCCCGGCCTCATCGCGCGCGCGCATCTCGGCGTGCTGTACGTCGACGAGATCAACCTGCTGCCGGACGCGCTCGTCGACGCGCTGCTCGACGCCGCCGCGAGCGGCGTCAACACGGTGGAGCGCGACGGCATCTCGCACAGCCATGCGGCGCGCTTCGCGCTCGTCGGCACGATGAATCCGGAGGAGGGCGAGCTGCGGCCGCAACTGCTCGACCGCTTCGGGCTGATGGTCGAGCTCGCGAACTGCTACGACGCGGCGACGCGGCAACGGATCGTCAAGACACGGCTCGCGTTCGACCTCGATCCGGACGCATTCCGCGCGCAACACCGCGACGCGCAAGCCGCGCTCGTCGCACGGATTCGCAGCGCACGCGCCGCGCTGCCGGCGCTCGCGTTCGGCGACGACGCGCACGCGCGCGTCGCCGAACGTTGCATCGACGCGGCCGTCGACGGCCTGCGCGGCGACCTCGTAATGTTGCGCGCGGCGCGGGCGCTGGCGGCGCTCGAAGGCGCGACGATCGTCGAGGCGGCGCATGTCGAGCGCGTCGCGGCCGACGTGCTGCGGCATCGGCGCACGCGGCCGGAGGATGAAGCGGGCGCGCGGGCCGGGCGGCGCGAATCCGCGCGCGCCGGCGAAACCGACCGCGCGAGCGATTCGGCGCGGCTCGACGCGCCGCCGCGCGACGCCGCGGCTGACGCTCACGCAGACGACATGCGGCGTGCAAGCGGCGCCGGTTCGCCGCGCGAGCGATCGCCCGCCGCAACCGGCACCGCGCGGCACGCAGCCGGCAATCGCGATGCGGCACGCGAAAGCGGCCGCCCCCCGCAAACTGACGACGGCGACTGGGGCTACCTGCCGCCCGAGCCGGCGGGCATGACGCCAGTCAAGGGCGTGATCCCGTTGTCGCCAAAAAAACGCTGAGCCATCGGACGGATGCCGCCGCTGCCGTCGCGAACGCGCCGGGCAGCGGACTTCGATGGCTCGAACGAGGCATGCGCACGGACGACGCGCGGGGCCGCCCCGGCGCGCGCATCGCGTGGCGCGCGACACTCGCCGCGACGCGCGGCGCTGCGCTGCGCGCCGATCATCTGCGCTACCGGCCGCAGACGGGGGCGCCCGGCGCGCTCCACTGCTTCGTGCTCGACTGCTCGGCGTCGATGCTGACGGCCGAGCGGCTCGCGCGCGCGAAGGGGCTCGTCGTCGCGCTGTTCGATTGTCTGGCGCGCGAGCGCGCCGACGCGGCGCTCGTCTGCTTCGGCGGCGGCTCGGCCGACGTGCGCTTCGGGCCCGCCGTGCCGCGCTGGTGGAACGAGCGCTGGCTCGCCCCCGTCGGCGGCGGCGGCGGCACGCCGCTCGCGCAAGGCATCGACGCCGCGGCGCGGCTGCTCGCGCGCGCGGCGCGCCGGCGCCCGCAACAGCGGCGCTGGGTATGGCTGCTGTCGGACGGGCGCACGGCCGAAGCGCCCGCGCGGCCGGCGCTCGCCGAGCGGATCGTCGTCGTCGACTTCGACGACGCGGCCGTGCGGCTCGGCCGCTGCGAGCGGCTCGCGCATGCATGGGGCGCGACGCTCGCCACGCCCGATGAGCTCGCGCGCGGGATCGCTTGACGCTCGGGCGATCGCGGTGCCGGCGCACGCCGCGGCCGCGCCGGCCGTCCATACCGCGCGCGGCAGTCGATTGCCGCGGCGATATGCGATCATCGATGCGCTTTTCCCCATCCATCCCATCTCGCGGAGCCTCAGCATGCTCGACGACCAGCCGACGATCGAAATCGAAACCGGCCCCAACCCCGCGTTCGCGGTGATCCTGATGCACGGCCTCGGCGCCGACGCGAACGATTTCGTGCCGCTCGTCCCCGAGCTGCGGATCGCGAACGGCCCGGCCGTGCGCTTCGTGTTCCCGAACGCGCCCGAGATCGCGGTCACCGCGAACAACGGCTATGTGATGCGCGCGTGGTACGACATCCTGTCGTTCGAGGGCGTGAACCGGCAGGTCGACGAAGCGGGAATCGACGCATCGTGCGCGACCGTGCGCGATCTGATCGACGAGCAGAACCGGCGCGGCATTCCGACATCGCGGATCTTCGTCGCGGGCTTCTCGCAGGGCGGCGCGATGACCTACACGGCGGGGCTCACGCATCGGGACGCGCTCGCGGGCCTGATCGTGCTGTCCGGCTACGTTCCGTCGCCGCGCTTCATCGACGAGCGGCTCGCCGACGCAAATCGCGCGACGCCGATCTTCGCCGCGCACGGCACCGACGACGACATCCTGCCGATCGCGCTCGGCGAGGCCGCGCGCGATTTTGCGCGCGGGAAGGGCGCGAGCGTCGACTGGCACGCGTATCCGATGCCGCATTCGGTGTGCATCGAAGAGATCGACGCGTTGCGCCAATGGCTGCATGCGCGGATCGCGGCGCTGCACGCGGCGTAATCGCTCCCTTTGCGCTGCGAAGCACGTGCGGCAGCAAGCGGCATGACGCGGCCGTCCACGTCATGTACCCGTCGCCGACGTGTTGCGCGGCGGGGCATGTCGCCGCGCGACGCATCCGATCGGCGGCCGGCGCCTGCAAGGTCGGGCTCGGGCGAATCGCGGAGCGTCCGGCGCAACTGCAAGATCGCGGCAGCAAGATCGCGAGTAAGCCGCCGGAGCTCGCACAACCGGGCGCATCGATGACATCCGCCGCGCCGCGCTCGCGCGAGACGTTCGAGCTCGAGCGCGCGTCAGGCGCGCTTGCGGCCGCCGTTGGCGCGAAGCCGCGGCCCGTCCGGGCGACGCCGTGACCGCGCCGATCGAACGGGCAGGCGCGCCACGAACACCGCGAGCGCCATGAGCACCACGAGCGCCACGAACGCCACGAACGCCACGAACGTCACGGATGCGAATAGAAGCTGTCGCGCTGCGCGCTGCGGGCGCGGCGGTGCGTCCGGTGGTGCTTCTTGCGGTGCACGGAATGCCGATGCGGCTTGGCCTGATGCGTGCGCGCCTGAGCGGGTGCCGAGGCAGGCTGGGACGTGACGCCCGTCGGCGTCGTGCCGCCTTCGTCGAAGTGGTAGGTCTGTGTTTGGGCATGCGCGGCGGGTAGCGCGAAGCAGAAGGCGGCGACGCACGGCAGGTAGCGTTTCATGGCGACTCCGGAAAAAAGCGACGTGCCCAGCATACTGCAGCCGCGCGGCATCGTTCCATCGTCCGATCGTCATATTCGCGTCGCGCGCCCGCGCGTGTTGGCGATGCCGGAACGATGCCCGGCGACGTTTTGACGGACAGCGTCGGTCGCATGCCACGTGACACAAAGGTTCGCGCACAAGGATATGACGTCGTCGGCGAGAACGTCGTCAGCGAGAATCTGTTGCGGCAACGTGAACGCAGCGAATCGCGCCGCGAGCGCGACAAACCGGTCGCCCCCGCGCGTATCCGGCGGCAGAGCCGCCGTACGCCACGTGCTTCGCACCGCCGCCGCGTTCCCGAATTCCCGCATTCCGGGCGCCGAACGAGCCGAGCATCCTGCCCGGCGACGCGCATCGCCGGCCAGGCGGGAGCGGCCCGCACGAGCGCCGATCCCGCGCGGCGGCCGGCTAGCGCGCGTCGCCGCGCGGCCCGGCCGCCGCCGTCAGGCCTTCGCCCACGGTCCGCCCGCGGTCGGCACGTCGCCCTGCGTCCACCATTTCGCGCAGTACTTCGCACCCTGATACATCACGCACGCGCCGCCCGGATACGCGGTCGTCGCGGACCACGCGGGCGAGTTGCCGCCGACCGGCTTCCACACCGACGACTGCCCCGGAATGTCGCCCTGCGTCCACCATTGCGCCTGATAGGTCGTGCCCTGATACGTGACCGTCGCGCCCGCCGTGTAGACCTGCGTCGGCGACCACGGCGCGCCCGGCTGCGGCTTGCCGCCGCCATCCGAGCCGCCGCCGTAGTTCGGGTCCTGCGTGACGCCCGAGCCCCAGTGCGCGCCCAGTTGCTTGAAGATCGACGAGAACGCGTACGGCTGCTGCGCGACGCCCGAGCAGATCGGCGATGCATACTGCGAGCCGCCGTCGCACGGCTTGTCGCGCGTGATCGACCAGATGCCGACGAAGCCGTAGCTGTTGTTCGCGACCGCCGTCTGCACGCTCTGCGCGTTCGCGAGCGTGAAGGTCTCGCCCTGCACGTCGTTCACGCCGATCATCGGCGTCACGCCGACGAGCTGCTTGAGTTGCGCGTCGGTCTGCGGCTGGCCGACCGATTTGTACGCGGTGTCGAGCTGCGAATAGAGGCCCTGCGCGGCGCTGATCGCGGCCGCGCCCATGTCGATGCCGGAGGGGCCGTAGTCCATCGTCATGATGTTCACCGCATCGAGCGCCACCTTGTTCGCGAGCGCCGCGTTCAGCACGTTCAGGCCGTCCTGGACGAGCCCCGTCGGCATCGCCGGCAGCGTGAGCGTCACGTGCAGCGGCTTGCCTTTCGCCGCGTAGTCGGCCTGCAATTGCGCGACCGCCTGGAAGTTGCGCGCGACGGCCGCCGAATCCTGCTGCGACGCGCCTTCGATGTCGAAGTCGACATGCGTGAGGCTATACGTGTCGATCACGGTCTGATACGCGCTCTTCAGCGCGGCCACGCTCGAGCAGGCCTGCATCAGCGGCAGGCCGGCCGCGCCGCCGAACGACACCGCGACGTCGCCGCCCTTGGCGCGATAGTTCGACACCGACGTCGCGATCGTGTTGAGCAGGTCGCCCGTCGCGCCGTTGCCGATCGACTGCACGCCGCCCCACGACGGCGCGCACTGGTTGCCGCCCGATACGACGAAGGCGAGCATGAATTGCTGGATGCCTTGCTGCACGCCGATCTGATCGACGAGCGGCGTCGGATAAAGCGTCACGTCGACGTACGGCGCGTAAGCGCTCGCCGCGTGCGACGCGCCCGCGGCCGCGAGAAGACAGCCCGCCGCGATCGCGCGCGGGACGATGCGTGACGACATGCTGAAGTTCATTGTTCTCTCCATGTTGATGGGTGGATATGCTGGCCTGCATATCGCCGTCGCGCCGCCGCGCTCGATGGGCGGTCGGCGTTTCGGCTCGCACATCATGGAGGAATCGTCCGCATTATGGAATCGTTAGTCGTTCTTTTTATTATTCGGATTCAAGGTTTGGCGAGCGACTTGATTCGCGATCCGAAATGATCGCGCGCATTGAGCGCAGCGATGCGATCGCGGCGCGGACTGCATGCGCGCCGCGCCCGGTTCGTCACGCGCGGCGCGACACGCGATGCGCGCCGCTTCACTCCGCTTCGGGATCAGCGATACCAGCGCGGCGTGTACACCCATTCGCGCGCGCCGTCGCGCACGATGCGCCGCGTCGTCGACGAGCCGACGATCACCATCGTGCGCATGTCGACCTGCTGCGAGGACAGCGCGCCGAGCGTCGTCGTCGCGAGCGTCGCGCCGGGGCGGCCGATGTCGCGCCCGAGCACGACGACCGTGTCCGGCGCGCGATGCCGGCGCACGATGTCGAGCGCGCGATCGAACTGCACGGGCCGCGCGCGCGACACCGGGTTGTAGAACGCGAGCGCGAAATCGGCGGCGGCCGCGCAATCGATGCGTTTTTCGATGATCGCCCACGGCTTCAGGTTGTCCGACAGCGAGATCAGGCAGAAGTCGTGGCCGAGCGGCGCGCCCGCTTCGGCCGCCGTCGCGAGCGCGGCCGACACGCCGGGCACGACGTCGAGCTCGACGGCCGACCAGCGCACATCGTCCGATCCGTCGAGCGCTTCGAGCACGGCCGCCGCCATCGCGAACACGCCGGGGTCGCCCGACGACACGACCGCGACACGCCGGCCTTGCGCGGCGAGCTCGAACGCATGCCGCGCGCGCTGCAGCTCTTCTCGGTTGTCGGACAGGTGCAACTGCTGATCCGCGCGGAACGGGCCCGCCATGTTCACGTAGGTCGCGTAGCCGACGACGTCGGTCGCATCGGCGAGCGCCGCGCGTGCGGCGGGCGTCATCAGGTCGGCGCGGCCGGGGCCGAGGCCGAGCACCGTGAGGCGGCCGCGCGCGGTGCCGAGCGTGTCGGCGTCGACGGGCGCGTCGGCGACGGCGATCGCGACGCCGGGCGATGTCGAATCGGCGTGCGGCATGCTGACGCGGCGGCTCGCGAGCGAGGCGGGCAGCGCGGCGTCGAGCACGCCGGCGGCGTCCTGCGCGGCCGTCTCGACGAAGCGCAGCGGCACGCGCAGCGCGCGAGCCGCGTCGGTCAGCGCGGGATCGGCGATGCGACGCGCCGGCGCGACGACGGCCGCGAGCGCGAGCGGCGCGAAGTCGTGCGCGGCGAGCGTCGCGACGATGCGCGCGGCGAGCGGCGGCAGGCCCGGCGTCGCGGCGTGCGCGGTTGCGCCCGAGCGCGGTGCATCCGGGTGCGCCGTCGGGCTGCGATCCGACGCGCCGCATGCGCTGCCGTCGCCCGCGCAGCCCTCGTCGCCGAACGCGAAGACAACGCTGCGCGGATGAATCAGCAACTCGCGCGCATCGCCGCGCGGCGCATGCGGCGTGATCCGGATCACGCGCGCCGCGTGCGCGTCGCGCGGCAGCGCGACGCCGTCGAGCCACGTCGCGTCGCCGTCGACGCGCGTGCTTTCGCCCGCGAGCAGATCGGACACGAAGCGCTTGCCCGCGTCGAGATCGGCGAGCGCGTAGCCTTCGGGCGGATTCAGCACGCATGCGCCGAAGCGTAGCTCGCCGCTCGTCGTGATCGCGGCCGCAACGCCGAGCGCGCCGGCGATCTCGCGCGCGAGCACGTTCGCGCCCGCGAGGCCGCCCAGCAGCGGCACGACCGCGCTGCCGTCCTCGGCGACCGCGAGCACGGGCGGCTCCGCGCCCTTGTCGGCGAGGCACGGCGCGACGCAGCGAATCGCGATGCCGGCCGCGAAGAGCGCGACGATCGGCGCGCCGCGCGCATACAGCTCGCGCAGGTGCGGACCGAGCTCGGCGAACGCGACGTCGACATCGGCGCCGACGGCGAGCCGCCCCGCGAGCGCATGCACCCGCGCGCCGTCGCAGCGCGCCCGAATCCGGCGCGCGGTCTCGAGCGCGCCGGGCCCGAGTATCACGATCGCGGGCGCGGCCGTCATCCTTGCCATTTTTCCCCCGGCACGACGAGCAGCGAAAAATACGGCGACGCCATCGGATCGACGTCCGCGAGCGGCACGATCCGCTGCGCGGCCATCGTCGCGCGCTCGACGTACAGCGCGCGCCGCGCGAGCCCGAGCTCGTCGAGCACGCGGCGCACCTTGTCGAAGTTGCGGCCGAGCTTCATCACGACGGCCGCGTCGGCCTTCGCGAGGCGCTCGCGCAATTCGTCCTCGGGCAGCACGCCGGAGAGCACCGAGAGGCTCTGGTTGCGATAGACGAGCGGCACGCCGAGCACCGCCGCGCCGCCGAGCATCGAGCACACGCCCGGCACGACTTCGGCGTCGTAGCGCGGCGCGAGGCGGTCGTGCAGGTACATGTAGGAGCCGTAGAAGAACGGATCGCCCTCGCAGATCACCGCGACGTCGCGGCCCGCGTCGAGATGCGCGGCGACGAGCGCGGCCGCCGTGTCGTAGAAATCGGCGATCACGCTTTCGTAGCAAAGGGGCGGCGGCAGCGCCTCGGTCGTCACCGGATAGACGAGCGGCAAATGCGTCTGCGCGTCGCTCAGATGCGTCTCGACGATGCCGAACGCGTTGCCTTTCTTGCCCTTCGCGACGAAATACGCGACGACGGGCGCGGCCCGCAGCACGCGCAGCGCCTTGATCGTCAGGAGTTCGGGGTCGCCCGGCCCGACGCCGAGCCCGTACAGGCGGCCGGTGTTGCGCGTCATTCGGCCTCCGAGGCGAGCGCGTTGACGGCGGCGGCGACCATCGCGCTGCCGCCGCGGCGGCCCGCGACCGCGACGAACGGCACGCCGCGGCTGTCGGCCGCGAGGAGCGCCTTCGATTCGGCCGCGCCGACGAAACCGACCGGAAAGCCGAGGATGAGGGCGGGGCGCGGCGCGCCCGCGTCGATCATGTCGAGCAGGTGGAAGAGCGCGGTCGGCGCGTTGCCGATCGCGACGATGCTGCCCGCGAGGTGCGCTCGCCACAGTTCGAGCGCGGCCGCCGAGCGCGTGTTGCCGATCTCGCGCGCGAGCCGCGGCACGTCCGCTTCGCCGAGCGTGCAGATCACCGGGTTTGCCGCGGGCAGCCGCGCGCGCGTGATGCCTTCGGCCACCATCCGCGCGTCGCACAGAATCGGCGCGCCGGCCGCGAGCGCCGCGCGGCCCGCCGCGCCCGCGCCGTCGGAGAATCGCAGGTCGCGGACGATGTCGACCATCCCGCACGCGTGGATCACGCGCACCGCGAGTTTTTCGAGGTCGGGCGGCACGCCCGTCAAATCGGCTTCCGCGCGGATCGTCGCGAACGATTCGCGGTAGATCGCTTCGCCGTCGCGAAGGTAGTCAAGCATCCAAGTCATCCTGAGTGGGCCGCGCGTCGCGCGCGAGCGCGGCGGCGGCCTGGTCGATCGTCAGTTGGCGCGCGACGGCGCGGCCGAAGCCCGTCGCGCCGTCGCGCCGATAGAGGTCGTAGCGGCCCGCCGCGTTCGCGACGAGCGTGTGCTCGGCCGCGTGCGGCAACGCGCAGGAGCGCGCGCAGCCGCTCACGTGCACGTCGACGGGCGCGGCGAGCCGCCCGGCGAGCGCGAGCGCGTCGCCTTTGGTGTCGGCGGGCGAGCGCGCGCAGCCCGTCGAGCCCGCGCACGCGACCACGTGCGCGAGCGGCGCCGACGCGTCGCAGACGAAGCCGAGCGCGGCCAGGCGCGCCAGCGCGTCGCGCGCGGCGTCGCGCGCGACGCCGGGCAGCATCACGCCTTGCCATGGCGTGATGCGCAGCGTGCCGTCGCCGTGCGTGCCGGCGAGCGCCGCGAGCGCGTCGAGCGTGTCGGCGTCGAGCCGGCCGAGCGGCGGCTGCGCGCCGACGACGCGGCGCGCCGGGTCCCGCTCGGGGAGGATGCCGAAACGCAGCGACGCGTCGACGCGCGCGCGTCGCCAGCCGGCAAGTTCCGCGCCGCGCCGCAGCGCGAACGGCAAGCTTGCTTCGACATCCGAAAGGAACGCGTCGGGCGCGCACGTCGCGAGCAGATCGCGCATGCGCGCCGCGCCCGCCGGCGCGCGCTCGACGAAGCGCGTCACGAGCGCGCGCACGCATGCGAGCGCCTGCGCCGGCGCGACGGCGGCGAGCGCGCCGGCGTGCGGCGCGACGGGCTCGCCGTCGACGGGCGGGCAGCCGGCGAGGCCGAGCGCGAGCCATGTGTCTCCGTGTGCGTCGCGCAGCGCGGACAGCCAGATGTCGTGCGGGTGATCGAGCGCGGCGAGCCGCTCGCCGCCGTCGAGCAGCACCGAGAACTTCGGCGACAGCGCGGCGCAGCGCGGCTCGGTCTGCAGCATGTCGAGAAGGCGCGCGGCGAGCGCGGCGCTGTCGACGAGCGCGTGCGGATCGCGGCCGGCCGTCGGGCTCAGCATCACGTTACGCACGTCGTCGCGCGCGGCGACGCATGCATCGAGCGACGCGGCGGGCAGGCCGTCCGCGAGCGGCCCGAGCCCCGCGTCGATCAGCGCGCGGCTCGCGCGCGCTTCGCTGCCCGCCTTCACGCCGCGCAACTGCAGGTTCGCGCGATTGGTCGCCTCGATCACGCCCGAGCCGAACGCGCGCGCGACGGCCGCCACCGCGCGCGCCTGCGCGGCGCGAAGCGCGCCGCCCGGCAGCTTGATCCGGCACAGGCCGCCGTCGCGCGCGGCGACGATGCGCACGAGCCCCGGGCACGCGCTCGCGGCGCGAGCGGCGTCGGAAGAAAAAACGGCGGCGGAAGGGTTCAACGGCGCTCCGGATCAGGCGTCGCGCGGCGGCCCGAGCCGGCCGGTCCGCGCGGGATGCGCACGGGCGGCGGGCTGCGGCATCGGTACACCCCGCCCGATGTTGGATGGCACGAACGAAACGTCCCGGCAGGTCTCCTGGCTGGCAGGTCGTCATCCGCAGCGGGCCTTCCCGGCGGCCGCGGGTGGGCGGCGTGACCAGTGGCGTGGATCGGATGCGGACTCGCTGCTCACAGTTGCGGGGGCAGCCGCAGCGGCGCGGCGCGCCCTGCGTTCCCTCTTGGGCCCCGTGGGGCGCCGGTCGACGGACGCTGTATTATGCCTTTTTTCGTGACGTCCGAGCGCGGGATGCGCTGCGCGGGCGACGCTTTCAGGATCGACAGGAACACGATGGAGTACGACGGATGACCGCGTGGCTGACGGTGGTGGGCATCGGCGACGACGGATACGCGGGGCTCGGCAGGAGCGCGCGGCGCGCGCTCGCCGAGGCGGCGGTGGTGATGGGCGGCGAGCGGCATCTGGCGATGCTGCCGGCGCGGCGTGGGGCCGAGCGCGCGCCGTGGCCGAAGCCGTTCGATCTCGCGCCGCTCCTCGCGCGGCGTCCGGCGCGCGTGTGCGTGCTCGCGAGCGGCGATCCGATGCTGTTCGGCGTCGGCGCGACGCTCGCGCGCGCGCTCGCGCCGCACGAATGGCGCGTGCTGCCCGCGCCGTCTTCGCTGTCGCTCGCGGCCGCGCGCGTCGGCTGGGCGTTGCAGGACGTCGACGCGGTGTCGCTCGTCGGCCGCCCGCTCGCGTCGCTCAATCGGCATTTGTATCCGGGCCGGCGTCTCATCGTGCTGAGCGCGGACGGCGCGACGCCCGCCGCGCTCGCGCTCGCGCTCGCCGCGCGCGGCTTCGGGCCGAGCGCGATGACCGTGTTCGAGCATCTCGGCGGCCCGCTCGAGCGGCGCATCGACGCGCGCGCCGACGCGTGGGGCGACGCGCGAACGGCGGCGCTCAACCTCGTCGCGATCGAATGCCGCGCATGCCCCGCGCGCGCCGACGCGCCGCGCCTCGCGCTCACGCCGGGCCTGCCCGACGACGCGTACCGCCACGACGGCCAGCTGACCAAGCGCGATCTGCGCGCGCTCGCGCTCGCACGGCTTGCGCCCGCGCCCGGCGAATTGCTGTGGGACGTCGGCGCGGGCTCAGGGTCGATCGGCATCGAATGGATGCGCGCGCATCCGAGCTGCCGGACGATCGCGATCGAAGCGCATCCGGAGCGGCAGCGCTTCATCGAGCACAACCGCGACGCGCTCGGCGTGCCGGCGCTCGAGCTCGTCGCGGGCCGCGCGCCTGACGCGCTCGCGGGCCTGCCCGCGCCCGACGCGGTGTTCGTCGGCGGCGGCGTGAGCCGCGACGGCGTGCTCGACGCGTGCTGGGCCGGCCTGAAGCCCGGCGGCCGTTTCGTCGCGCACGCGGTGACGCTGCAGGGCGAGGCGGCGCTCGTCGCGTGGCGCGAGCGGCACGGCGGCGCGCTCACGCGCGTATCGGTCGCGCACGCGCAGCCGCTCGGCGGCTTCGACGCGTGGCGGCAGGCGCTGCCCGTCACGCTGTACGACGCGCGCAAACCGCGCGACGCGCAGCCGGAGCACGGGTGATGCGCGACGAAACGCCCGAGCAGCCGGCACCGCTGCGCTTCGGCTACACGACGGGCAGTTGCGCGACCGCAACGTCGCTCGCGGCCGCGCGCCTGTTGCTGAGCGCTCAGGCGAGCGACCTGGTCGAGATCGTGTTGCCGAAGGGGCAGCGCGTCGCGATGCGCCTCGAGTTCTGCCGCGTGACGGGTGACGGCGGCGCCGAGGCGGGCACGATCAAGGACGCGGGCGACGACCCGGACGTCACGCACGGCGCGCTCGTGTTCGCGCGCGTGAAGCTCGCCCACGAGCCGGGCGTGCGCTTTCACGCGGCGGCGGGCGTCGGCACGGTCACGCGCGCGGGGCTCACGATCCCGATCGGCGAACCGGCGATCAACCCGGTGCCGCGCCGGATGATGGCGGAGCACCTCGCCGCGCTCGCGGCCGAGCACGGTTACGCGGGCGGCTTCGACGTGTCGATCGGCGTCGAGAACGGTGAGACGCTCGCGTTGAAGACGATGAACCCGCGCCTCGGGATCGTCGGCGGCCTGTCGATCCTCGGCACGACGGGCATCGTGCGGCCGTTCTCGTGTTCCGCGTACATCGCGTCGATTCATCAGGGGATCGACGTCGCGCGCGCGAACGGCGTGTCGCACATCGCCGCGTGCACCGGCAACGCGAGCGAGGACGCGGTGCGCGCGCGCTACGGCCTGCCCGACATCGCGCTCATCGAAATGGGCGACTTCGCGGGCGCGGTGCTCAAGTATCTGCGCCGCGCGCGCGTCGCGCGGCTCACGCTGTGCGGCGGCTTCGGCAAGCTCAGCAAGCTCGCCGCGGGGCACCTCGATCTGCACAGCCGACATTCGAGCATCGACTTGCCGCTCCTCGCCGCGTGGGCGGGCGAAGCGGGCGCGAGCGCCGTGCTGCAGCACGAGATCCGCGCGGCGAACACGAGCCAGCAGGCGTTGGCGCTCGCGCTCGCGCACCACGTGCCGCTCGGCGACATCGTGTGCGCGCACGCGCGCCGCGTCGCGCGCGATATCGTGCCCGACGAGGTCGACGTCGAAGTGCTCGCGATCGATCGAGCGGGCCGCATCGTCGGCGTCGCGCCATGAGCGCGCGCCGCGTGTTGCTGCTCGGCGGCACGGGCGACGCGCTGCGCGTCGCGCGCACGCTCGCGCCGCGCGACGTGTACAGCCTCGTGGGCCTCGGCAAGGTGCCGGACGATCTGGCGTGCGACGTGCGCGTCGGCGGCTTCGGCGGCGCCGACGGGCTCGCGCGCCATCTGCGCGAGCACGCGATCGCGCTCGTCGTCGACGCGACGCATCCGTTCGCCGCGCGAATCAGCGCGAACGCGGCCGCCGCGTGCCGCGCGGCGGGCGTGCGGTACTGGGCGCTGCGCCGCGCGCCGTGGCGGCCGCAGCCCGGCGACGACTGGCGCGGCGTCGCCGATTGGCACGGCGTCGCCGCCGCGATCGCGCCGTTCGCGCGGCCGCTGTTCACGCTCGGGCGCGAGCCGCTCGCGCATCTCGACGAGATTGCTCCGCATCAGCACTGGCTCGTGCGCTGCCTCGACGCGCATCCCGGCAACGCGCGCGCGCACGTGCTCGCCGCGCGCGGGCCGTTCTCGGCCGACGGCGAGCGCGTGCTCTTCGCGACAGCCGGAATCGACGTGGTCGTCAGCAAGAACAGCGGCGGCGCGGCGACCGAGGCGAAGCTCGACGTCGCCCGCGAGCGGGGCATTCCCGTCGTGATGGTCGAGCGGCCGGCGCTGCCCGACGCGGATCGCGAATTCGGCGACACGGCCGCGCTCGTCGACGCGTTGCGCACGTTTCGTGCAATTCGCGCGTCGTGACGGGCCGCGTGTGCGGTGCGCTCGCGCGTCGACGCGGGGCCGGCATGATGATCGAAGACGGCGGGCCGGATGTCCCGCGGGCCGCACGCGCCGGGCCGAGTTGCGTGCGCGGCGAGGCGTCATCAAAGCGGGACAGGTCGCGTAGGCGAGAAGAGCGACGAAAGTGACGAAAGTGACGAAAGCGGGCTGCCCGAGCGATGCGCGCAATGCGCGAGAACGCGCCCCGCGGCGCGCGCATCGCATCCTCGAATCGAATCATCGAATGACGGAGTATCTTGAATGACGGTGTATTTCATCGGCGCGGGTCCGGGCGATCCCGAGCTGATCACGGTGAAGGGCCAGCGCCTCGTGCGCAGTTGCCCGGTGATCCTGTACGCGGGCTCGCTCGTGCCGGCCGCGGTGCTCGACGGCCATCGCGCCGAACTCGTCGTGAACACGGCGGAGCTCGATCTCGATGCGATCGTCGCGCTGCTCGCTCAGGCGCACGCGAACGGGCAGGACGTCGCGCGCGTGCATTCCGGCGATCCGTCGCTGTACGGCGCGATCGGCGAGCAGATGCGCCGGCTCGCCGCGCTCCGGATTCCTTACGAGATCGTGCCCGGCGTGACCGCGACGGCCGCGTGCGCGGCGGCGCTCGGCGTCGAGCTGACGCTGCCGGGCGTCGCGCAGACCGTGATCCTCACGCGCTACGCGGGCAAGACGACGATGCCCGAAGGCGAGTCGCTCGCGAGCCTCGCCGCGCACCGCGCGACGCTCGCGATCCATCTCGGCGTGCGGCATCTCGCGCGAATCGTCGACGACGCGCTGCCGCACTACGGCGCCGATTGTCCGGTGGCCGTGATCTACCGTGCGAGCTGGCCCGACGAGGAGCGCGTGACGGGCACGCTCGCCGACATCGTCGACAAGGTCGCCGGCACGCCAATCGAGCGCACCGCGCTGATCCTGATCGGGCGCGTGCTCGACGCGCAAGGGTTCGACGAGTCGACGCTCTACGCGAAAGGGTGAGGACGGCGGCGCTCGGCGCAGGTCAGCATATCGGCAAGCGCCGGCGTGCGCAGGCATGCGGCGATTGCGCGCGTCGAGCGCGCGAACGGGCATGCAAGAGGCAAGGCAAGCTTGGGGCGGCACGCGCATCGATGCCGAATCCGACATCGACTCCGCCCCCAGACGCCGATGCGACCGTCGCTGCGCGAAGCGCGGGCTCGAACGCGTCGGCGACGCATCGCGATCCACGCGCGGCGTCCCGCATCGAGCCGAGCGCGAAATATCAGATGCCGATGCGCGGCGTCGCCCGTGTTCGCGTGAACGACGCTCCGCCGCCGGCGCATCCGCGCGAGCGCTTCAATGCGATCGCAAAGCCGGCGTCACGACGTCGACCGGCTCGCTTTCGTTCCAGAGACGATCGAGCGCGGTGACGACGTAGCGGTAGTCGCGATCGGCGTGCGCGGTGATGTCGACATAATCGGTTCCCCGAACCGTCGCGAGCAAATGGCGCGCGTCGTGGTCGTCGCACATGTCTTGCCGTCCCGTCTCGTGGCGATAGACCGCGTAAGACGCCGCCGCATTCGAGCGCGGCTTCCATCGCAGCCGCACGCCGTCCGGCGTGCGTTGCGCGCGGAGATCCTCAGCGGGCGGCGGCGGCGCTCCGTCGAGCGGGCGCATCGCCGGCACGAGCGCCGGCCGCGAATACCAGGTGCGGTTCACGCGCGTCGTCGCGCCGAGCCGGTCCGCGCGCACGTCCTTCGCGGAAAAGTAGACGTCGCCCTTCACCTCGGGCACGGTGAGATTGAACGCCAGATGATTGCTCAGCTCGGCCGGATCGGACCAGCCCGGCGATTGATTCGACGTGCCGACCTTGTACGCCGCCTGCCCGATGTACAAGTGCACGTCGCGGCCGCGTGCCTCGTTCGCCCACCACGACACCACCTTGTCGTAGTCGGCGGGTGCGAAGCCTTGCGCCCAGTACACCTGCGGGACGACGTAATCGATCCAGCGCTCGCGCAGCCATCGGCGCGTATCCGCATACAGGTCGTCATAGGTCTGCACGGCAGCCGACGTCTGCGAGCCCTGCGGATCGGTGGCCGCGTTGCGCCAGACCGCGAACGGCGAGATTCCGAACTTCACCCACGGCTTCGCGGCCTTGATGCGATGCGCGAGCGCTTCGACGAGCCGATCGACGTTATCGCGGCGCCAGTCGGCGAGCGTCGGGAAGCCCGCGCCGTATCGAGCGTAGGCCGACGCATCGTCGAACGTCTCGCCCGCGACCGGATACGGGTAGAAATAGTCGTCGAGATGCACGCCGTCGATATCGTAGCGGCCGACGGCGTCCATGATCGCGTCGACGACGAACGCGCGCGCGGCCGGCACGCCCGGGTTGTAGTACAGCTTCCCGCCGTAGCGAACGACCCAGTCCGGGTGCTGGCGGGCCGGATGCGTCGCGACGAGCGCGTCGATGCGCTCGTCCATCGCGATGCGATACGGATTGAACCATGCGTGCAGCTCGAGATTGCGCCGATGCGCTTCGGCAACCGCGAACGCGAGCGGATCGTAGCCGGGGTCGCCGCCTTGCGCGCCCGTCAGATATTTCGACCACGGCTCGAACGGCGACGGCCAGAATGCGTCCGCGGTCGGGCGAACCTGGAGGATCACGGCATTTCGATTCATGCGGGCCGCGTCGTCGAGCCACGCGCGCAGCTCGGCCTCCTGGTCGGCGACGGACAGGCCCGGGCGGGACGGCCAGTCGATGTTGATCACCGATGCGATCCACGTACCGCGGAACTGCCGCTTCGGCATCGTCTCGTCGGGCCGGCACGCGACGTCGGGCGCGGCGCTCGCCGGCGCCGCGAACGCGCCGGCGGACACCACGAGCGCGGCCGCGGCGAAATGACGGAATCGAGTCGACATCATGGGCATTTCCTTGGCCGGATCGGCGCGTTGGGGTCGTGACGTTCAATAGGGACCGTGGCGTGCCGTACGAGTTCCGGCTCGGGCAAAGCGCGATCCGTGCGGCCGATGCGCGGGCGCGCTCGGGATCGGGCCGGCGGCAGCTCGAGCATGAACAGGCACGCGCGCTTCGCGGCGAAGATGTGCGCGGCCGATTTGAGGCGGGCGCATCGCAGGCGTTCACCGCCGTGCGATCGGGCCGCGCGACGCGACATGGCCGCATTCGCGCATGTCAGCATGCGTAGTTCATCGGCGCGACGAACGCGCGCCATGCGTCGATTCGTAGTTTCGTCGTCGACACGCCGTCGAAACGTTGCGTCTTCGACGCGAGACGCAAATCGGCGCGCGCCATGCCGCCCCGAAGCGACGCCCGCGCATCGGCGATAGGGTAGCCGCCGCGCGCGCGTCGCGTCGGCGGCGCGCCGGCATCCGAGCGAGCGGGGATTCCTCCGGCCGCACCCATGCGGCGATACCGGCGAGCGGCGCTGCCTATACGACTGCAACGCAAGCAACCCACACCACGAATGCAACGCGACATCGCGCAAACGCCAGACGATACGCGTCGCGCGCCGCCATGCGTCACTCACTCGCCGCTGACTCGCCCCTCACGCGCCGTTTCGCGCGACGGCGAGCCGCAGCGGCGCGAAGCGCGCGGCCATCGCCGCCATCGCGACGCACACGGCGGCCATGAAGCCCCATGCCGGCGACAGATCGGCGACGTTCTGCCGGATCACGCCCGCGACGAACGGGAAAAGGCCCGCGATCAGATAGCCGATTCCCTGGACGAATCCGGTAAGCGCGCCGGCCTCGGCCGCGCTCGGCGCGTGATCGAGCGCGACGATCAGCGACAGCGGAAACAGCGCGCCGATGCCGAGGCCGAGCAGCAGCGACGCGGGCAGCGCGAAATCGATCGGCGCCGCGATCAGCACGATCAAGCCGACGAACAGCGAAGCGATCGCGGCGAAGAGCGCGGGACGGCGATCCGTCAGGCGGTCGATGAACGCCGACACGGTGAGCCCCGCGGCGACCTCGGCGAGCGTCACGCCGCCGAGCAGCCCGCCCGCCGCTTCGGGCGACCATCCGAGCGCCACGTAATACGGCGGCAGCCACGCGAGCACGAGCGTGTACGCGCCCGTGCCGAGGCCGAAGAACGCGGCGAGCAACCATGCGCGCGCGCCGCTCGTGCGCCGCGTGGCCGAGCGCGCCTGCGCGTCGCGGGCCGCCGCGCGCGTCGCGAGCGGCCACAGCAGCGCGGCGGCGACGGCGGGCAGCGTCCAGCCGGCCAGCGCGAGCGGCCAGCCGAGCGCGTGCGACGCAAACGGCGTCGCGACGCTCGCGAACACGGCGCCGCCCATGATCGACGTCGAATAGAAGCCCATCACGCTGCCCGCGCGCGCGGCGAACTCGGCCTTGATGAAGGCGGGCAGGAGCGCCTGCACCGCCGCGATGCCGAGCCCCGCGCACAGCGCGGACGCGAGCAGCACGGCGGGCGCGCTCGCCGCGACGCGCGCCGCGCATGCGAGCCCGATCAGCGCGACGCCGAGCCATACGCCCGCGCGCACGCCGGCGCGGCGCGCGAGCCACGGCGCGATCAGCGCCCCCGCGCCCATCAGCAGGATCGGGACGGTCGTCAGCAGGCTCGCCGCGCTGTCGGACAAGCCGGTCGCGCGCTGGATCGTATCGAGGAGCGGCCCGACCGACGCGAGCACCGGACGCAGGTTGAGGCCGACGAGAACGATGGCGGCGAGCCGCCAAGCAGGAGAAAGAAGCATGTGCATAGGAATGGAAGCGGCGCGCGTCCGGACGGCTGCCGGGTACGCGCATTGCGTATAATTGTCTCGACATCAAGATAGATTCGATCTATCTCGACGTCAAGATAACTTGGACGAACAGGAGGGGTAATGGATCGCGCAGCACATGCGGTCGAGCAATGGCGTCGCGAGCGCCCGGATCTCGACCCGTCGTCGATGATCGTGCTCGGCAGGCTGCAGGAGGCGGCGCTCGTCATCGCGCGGGACAGGCTCAACCCGCTCTTCGCGCGCTACGGCTTGCAGCCCGGCGAGTTCGACGTGCTCGCGACGCTGCGTCGCAGCGGCGCGCCGTACGCGCTGACGCCGACCGCGCTTTACGACGCCGCGATGATCTCGTCGGGCAGCATGACGAACCGGATCGATCGCATCGAAAAGGCGGGGTGGGTCGAGCGCCGCCCGAATCCGGCGGACGGGCGCGGCACGCTCGTCGCGCTGACGCCCGCGGGGCTCGCGTTGATCGACGACGCCGTCGTCGCGCACGTCGACAACCAGCGGCGCGTGCTGGCCGCGCTGAGCGACACGGAGCAGCGCCGGCTCGCGAAGCTGCTCGGCAAGCTGCTGCAAGGGCAGGCCGACGGCTGACTGCACGTTGATGGGCCCGGCGGCGCGGGCGAGCCGATACGGACCGGCGCGGATCGCCGCGAATCGGCGCGAAATCGCCGCGAAATCGCTCGAAACGGCGCGGCGCTCGATGCGCCGCTCGCGGAATGATTCGCACCACTTCGCGTTTGGCGCATCGTGAACGGATGCATGTGGCGCGCGGATGCCGGACGGAGGCGACGCAAACGCCGGACGTCGAAGGCGCATGCGATTCGGCGAGAGGAAGGAGGCAAGAAGGAGGCGAGATTGAAACGTTGAAGCGGCGTGACTGGTGACTTTTCGCGTATGCCGTCGCATTCGCGATGGCGTTCGTTGCGAGCGCGAAAAGGAGCAGCGGAAGCAGGCAGAGGATCGAGGGGGCGGGCGACGCGGCGAGCCGCGCGTGCGTCCGGCCGCCCGTCGGCGCAAGGCGTCGCACCGCATGGACGCGGCGCGACGCCGGCACGCGGTTACGGCCGCGCCGGAATGTTCAGCCCGCGCGCGACCGCCGGCCGTGCGAGAAACGCGTCGAGCACGCGCGCGACGTTCGGAAAGCGCTCGAATTCGACGAGCTCGCGCGCCTCGTAGAAGCCGATCAGGTTGCGCACCCACGGGAACGTCGCGATGTCGGCGATCGTATAGGCGTCGCCCATGATCCACTGGCGATCCGCGAGGCGGCCCTCGAGCACCGCGAGCAGGCGCTTCGCTTCGCCGACGTAGCGATCGCGCGGGCGCTTGTCCTCGTAGTCGCGGCCCGCGAACTTGTGAAAGAAGCCGACCTGGCCGAACATCGGCCCGATGCCGCCCATCTGGAACATCAGCCACTGGATCGTCTCGTAGCGGCGCGCGGGATCGGCCGGAATGAACCGGGCCGTCTTGTCGGCGAGATAGAGCAGGATCGCGCCCGATTCGAACAGCGCGAGCGGCTTGCCGCCCGGGCCGTGCGGATCGATGATCGCCGGGATCTTGTTGTTCGGGTTCAGCGACAGGAACTCGGGCG
Source organism: Burkholderia savannae (assembly GCF_001524445.2). NCBI lineage: Bacteria > Pseudomonadati > Pseudomonadota > Betaproteobacteria > Burkholderiales > Burkholderiaceae > Burkholderia > Burkholderia savannae. The sequence continues at coordinate 1,944,950 of NZ_CP013417.1, read as the reverse complement.
ACATCTGGTCGTTCGTGTCGAAGCGCACGACGTGCGCCTCGTACGGCAGCCCCGTTTCCTCCAGCAGGATCGACACCTTGACGCCGTTCGGCGTCGGCAGCGAATAGAGCTGGATGCGCTCCGGATGCTGCGCGGGCCATTTCTTCGTGATCGGAAACTCGGAAAGATCGGACATGGATGAACTCGGTCGATGAATCGATGAAGAAGTCGCCACGCGCCCGCCCGTGATCCGCGCGGGCGGCGCGGTCCGCACAATGTAGCCGATCCCGCGCATCGTTGCTGGCGGCGGCGCGACTTCGTGATATCGCGAAATCATGCAAGCGCATTGCGCCGCGCCGGCGCTTTTGCATGGGGCGGCGGACCAAGCCGTCGCCGGACGCGGACGAAGCACGAGAACGACGCACAAAAACGACGCACAAGCGCGCGGCGCGAGGCGGCATCGCGCCGCAACGGCGAACGCGAAGCCGTCAGCGCCGCGCGTCGGCCGCCGCGTGCTCGCGCAGCACCGCGATGAACGCGCGCAGCTTCGGCGGCACGTGCTTGCGGTTCGCGTAGTAGAGCCACATCGGCGGCAGCGTCCGGCATGCGCCCGGCAGCACCTCGCGCAGCGTGCCGCGGCGCAGGTCGTCCTCGATCCGCTCGCGCATGAACACGAACGCGATGCCCGCGCCCGCGCGCGCGGCGTCGATCACGGCGCCCGTATCGGTGCTGACGAAGCGGCCCGCGACGTCGAGCTCGATGTCGCGGCGGCCGTCGCGCAGCGGCCATTTGTGCAGGCGCCCGCTCTTCGGAAAGCGAAAGCGGATGCACATGTGCCGCGCGAGGTCGGCGACCTTCGCCGGCGTGCCGTGCTGCGCGAGATAGCCGGGCGTCGCGACGAGCGCGCACGTGAGCGCGGGCGCGATCTTCACGCCGACCATACCGGGCTGCAGCCGGTCGGCCAAGCGTATCCCGGCGTCGAGCCGTTCCTTCACGATGTCGACGAGATGATCCTCGTAGCGGATCTCGACGCTCACTTTCGGGTAGCGGCGGAAGAATTCGGCGAGCACGTCGGCCGTGACGACCGATTTCGCGAGATGCAGCGCGCTGATCCGCAACAGGCCCTCGGGCTCGTCGCGCGCGTCGTTCAGCGCGTCGCGTGCGTCGGCGACCTGCCGGTACGGCTGCGCGGTCGCGTCGTAATAGCGCTGGCCGGCTTCCGTCAGGCTCACGCCGCGCGTGCTGCGGCTGAACAATTTTACTTTCAGCTCGCTTTCGAGCTGCCCGATCGCGAGGCTCACCGCCGCGGGCGTGAGGCCGAGCGCGGCCGCCGCGCGCGTGAAGTTGCCGTGCGTGACGACGCTGATGAACACATGCAGGCCGCCGAGCGGATCGCGTCGCAGAGTCATTAGAAAAACTTGATACGTTTGTGAGCGGAACACTGATTCTCGCAGATACCGCCGATCCTTACACTGGCTCCCAGTCGAATCGCACAAGGAGCCGCCGATGTCCACCGAACTCACGCTCGAACGCGCGCGGCGCGTCGTCGACGCCGGCGTCGCGAACGCCGCGCATCTGAACGCGGCGGGCGTCGCCGTCGCGATCGCCGTCGTCGACGCCGGCGCGCATCTCGTCGCGTTCGCGCGGATGGACGACGCGTTCATCGGCGCGATCGATCTCGCGACGCGCAAGGCCGGCACGGCCGCGCGCTTCCGGATGCCGAGCGCGTCGCTCGGCGTGTTGTCGGCCGGCGACGGGCCGATCCGCAGCATCGAGCACAGCAACGGCGGGCTCGTCACGTTCGGCGGCGGCCTGCCGCTTCTCGATGCAAACGGAAGCTGCGTCGGCGCGGTCGGCGTGTCGGGCGGCACGGTCGACGACGACAGCGCGATCGCACAGGCGTGCGTCGATGCTTTCGCCACTCTTCTCAACGCAGGACAAGGAGCAAGGACATGACTCGGAAACGCATTCTGGTGACGGGCGCAGGCTCGGGTTTCGGCCGCGAGGCCGCGCTGCGGCTCGCCGCGAAAGGCCATCACGTGATCGCGGGCGTGCAGATCGTGCCGCAGATCACCGAACTGAACGCCGAGGCCGCGCGGCGCGGGGTCGCGCTCGACGCCGTGAAGCTCGACGTGACCTCGGCGCGGGACCGCGCGCAGGCCGCGCGCTGGGACGTCGACGTGCTGCTGAACAACGCCGGCGTGGGCGAGGCGGGCGCGCTCGTCGATCTGCCCGTCGACATCGTTCGCGAGCTGTTCGAGGCCAACGTGTTCGGCCCGCTCGAGCTCACGCAGCAGGTCGCGCGCGGGATGATCGCGCGCGGGCGCGGCAAGATCGTGTTCGTGTCGTCGATCGCCGGGCTCATCACGGGCGCGTACACGGGCGCGTATTGCGCGTCGAAGCACGCGGTCGAATCGATCGCCGAGGCGATGCACGCGGAGCTCGACGCGCACGGCATCCAGATCGCGGTCGTCAATCCGGGCCCTTATAGCACGGGCTTCAACGACCGGATGATGGAGACGCCGCGCCGCTGGCTCGATCCCGCGCGCGACGCGGCGACGCCCGAGAAGCTGACGTTCCCGTTCGAGCAGTTCGACCCGCAGGAGATGGTCGAGAAGATGGTCGAAGTGACGGAAAGCGACGGCGGGCTGTTCCGCAACCTGCTGCCCGCCGCCGTCGAGCAGTTCGTGCGCGACGAGCAGACGCATGCGTGGACGCGCCGTCAGAACGACAAGCGCGGCGCGTGAGCGGACGAAGAGCGCGGCGGGCGGCGCGCTCGCCGGTGCGGGACGTCGATGCTGCGGATCAACGCTGCGGATTGCATCGGCGGTGCGATACGCGAGGGCTCGAAGCGCGCCGCGGCCGCACTGGCCGCGGCGCGCGCGACGACAGCCGCGCCTCGCCGCCGGCGCGCGTCGCGCGGCGGCGGATCGCCATGCCGCTCGCCGCCGTCTCGCTCAGTGCGGCTTGCGGTAACGAATCCCGTCGACCTTCGTGCTGACGCGCGTGCCCGCGCGGCCCTCGGCGATCGCGACGATATCCGCGAGCGAGCCGATCACCGCATCGTGTCCGGTCTGCCGTGCGAACTCGATCGCCGCCTGCACCTTCGGCCCCATCGAGCCGGCCGCGAAACCGAGCCGTTCGAGCTCGTCCGGATGCGCGGCCTCGATCTGCGCTTGCGTCGGCTTGCCCCAGTCGACGTACGCGCCGTCGACGTCGGTCGCAATCACGAGCAGATCCGCGCTCAATTCGCGCGCGAGCAGCGACGCGCACAGATCCTTGTCGATCACCGCCTCGACGCCCGAGAGCTTGCCGCTCGCGTCGTAGCGCGTCGGAATGCCGCCGCCGCCCGCGCAGATCACGATCGTGCCTTTCTCGAGCAGCCACTTGACCGGCCGGATCTCGAAGATGCGCCGCGGCCGCGGGCTCGCCACCACGCGGCGGAACTGGTCGCCGTCGGGCGCGATGCGCCAGCCTTTTTCCTGCGCGAGCCGCTCGGCGTCCTCGCGCGAATAGACGGGGCCGATCGGCTTGGTCGGATGCTCGAACGCCGGATCGGCCGGATCGACCTCCACTTGCGTCAGGAGCGTCGCGAACGGCGCGTCGGGCGGCAGCAGGTTGCCCATTTCCTGTTCGATCAGATAGCCGATCATCCCTTCCGTCTGCGCGCCGAGCACGTCGAGCGGATAGGGCGCGACTTCGGTATATGCCGCGCCCTGCAGCGCGAGGAGCCCGACCTGCGGCCCGTTGCCGTGCGCGATCACGAGTTCGTTGCCGGGCGCGATCTGCGCGATCTGCGCGACCGCGATCTTCACGTTCTCCCGCTGCTGGGCCTCGGTCATCGGCTGATTGCGCTGCAAGAGCGCGTTGCCGCCCAATGCGATGACGATACGCATCGTGTTTCTCCTTGAAGATGCGCGCGGCGCGGCGCCCGATGATGCAGGGCGCCGCACGGTCGCGCGCGTGGGTTCGTCAGATGCCGCCGAGCGTCGACACGAGTACCGCCTTGATCGTGTGCATGCGGTTCTCCGCCTGCTCGAACGCGATGCAGCGCGGCGATTCGAACACTTCGTCGGTCACTTCGATGCCGTCCTTCAGACGCGGATAGCGCTCGGCGATCTGCTTGCCGACCTTCGTCTCGCAATTGTGGAACGCCGGCAGGCAATGCATGAAGCGCGTGCGCGGATTGCCCGTCGATTCGATCAGCTTGCGGTTCACCTGATACGGCAGCAGCGCCTTGATCCGTTCGTCCCATGCCTCGACGGGCTCTCCCATCGACACCCATACGTCGGTGTGGATGAAGTCGACGCCCTTGACCGCCTCATGCGGATCTTCGCTCAACATGATCCGCGCGCCGCTTTCGGCCGCGAACGCCTCGCATTGCGCGATGAACTCCGCAGCGGGCCAGAGCGCCTTCGGCGCGCCGATGCGCACGTCCATCCCGAGCTTCGCGCCGATGAGCAGCAGCGAGTTGCCCATGTTGTTGCGCGCGTCGCCGAGATACGCGTAGCTGATGTCGTGCAGCGGCTTGTCGCTGTGCTCGCGCATCGTCATCACGTCGGCGAGCATTTGCGTCGGGTGGTATTCGTCGGTGAGGCCGTTGAAGACGGGCACGCCCGCATGATGCGCGAGCTCCTCGACGATCTCCTGGCTGAAGCCGCGGTACTCGATCGCGTCGTACATCCGGCCGAGCACGCGCGCGGTGTCCTTCATGCTCTCCTTGTGGCCGATCTGCGACGACGCCGGATCGATGTACGTGACGTTCGCGCCCTGGTCGTACGCGGCGACTTCGAACGCGCAGCGCGTGCGGGTCGACGTCTTCTCGAAGATCAGCGCGATGTTCTTGCGCAGCAAACGCGGCTGCTCGGTGCCGCTGTACTTCGCGCGCTTGAGATCCCGCGCGAGATCGAGCAGGTAGCGCAGCTCGCGCGCGTTGTGATGCATCAGGCTCAGCAGATTGCGGTTGTGCAGGTTGAAGCTCATCTGGATTCTCCGTTGGGTGTCAGGCAGCGGCGCCAAAGCGCCGCGACGCTCGCTTCGGTGTTCGCCTCAGTAGTCGACCGGATCGCGCAGCACCGGGCAGGTCATGCAGTGGCCGCCGCCCCGGCCGCGGCCGAGCTCGCTCGAGCCGATCGTGATCACCTCGACGCCCGCCTTGCGCAGCAGCGTGTTCGTATACGTGTTGCGGTCGTAGCCGACGACGACGCCCGGCTCGACGCAGACCATGTTGTTGCCGTCGTCCCATTGCTCGCGCTCGGCCGCGAAATCGTTGCCGCCCGTCTCGACGACGCGCAGCGCCCTGAGGCCGAGCGCCTGCGCGACGACGTCGACGAACGGCTTGTCCTCGCGCTCGATCTCGATGCCGTAACGCGCGTCGCCGCCCGGGCGCAGCGAGAACGGCACGATCCGGCTCACGACGTCGGGGAAGACCGTCACGAGATCGCGGTCGCAGAAGCTGAACACGGTGTCGAGGTGCATCGACGCGCGCGAGTTCGGCAGGCCCGCGACGATCACGCGCTCGGCCGCGCCCTTTTGGAACAGCGCTTGCGCGAGCTGGCCGATCGCCTGGCGCGAGGTGCGCTCGCCCATTCCGACGAGCACGACGCCGCGGCCGATCGGCATCACGTCGCCGCCTTCGAGCGTCGCCATCCCGTGATCGCGGTCGGGATCGCCGTACCAGATGTCGAACTTCGCGTCGGCGAACGCCGGATGGAATCTGTAGATCGCGGCGACGAGGAGCGTTTCCTGCCGGCGCGCGGGCCAGTGCATCGGATTGAGCGTGACGCCGCCGTAGATCCAGCATGACGTGTCGCGCGTGAACATCATGTTCGGCAGCGGCGGCAGCACGAACGACGATTTGCCGAGATAGTCGCGGAACAGCGTGAGCACCTTCGAGCGCTCGGCGCCCGGGATGTCGCTCGCCGCGACGCCGCCGATCAGGAACTCGGCGAGCGTGCGCGGCTCGAGGCCCTCGAGCCACGCGCGCACTTCGTCGACGAGGCCGATGCCGACGCTGTCGGGCGTGATCTTGCGGTCCAGTATCCACTTGAGCGCGGCCGGATTCTTCACGGTCTCGGTCAACAGGTTGTGCATCTCGAGCACTTCGACGCCGCGCTCGCGCATCTTCGACACGAAGTCGAAATGGTCGCGCTTCGCCTGATTCACCCACATCACGTCGTCGAACAGCAGCTCGTCGCAATTGCTCGGCGTGAGCCGCTGATGCGCGAGCCCCGGCGAGCAGACGAGCACCTTGCGCAGTTTGCCGACTTCGGAGTGGACACCGACTTGAGGGATGGCGTTGGTCATGTTGGTTACCTCTTCGATCAAAGGGTGATGAGCCCGCTATGGAGCGCGTAGGCCGCGAACACCGCGGCGGCGGACGCCGCCGCGAAGATCAGCTTTTCGACGGCGGTGAAGACCGGCTTGCCGAGCTCGCGCTTCGCCTTCGCGAAGAAGAGCGCGCCCGGCGCATAGAGAAGGGCGGACAGCAGCAGATACTTGGCGCCGCCCGCGTACAGCAGCCACACTGCGTAGAGCACGGCGAGCGCTGCGACGAAGCCGTCCGTGCGGCGCGCGCGGGCGTCGTTCTCGTAGGTCTCGCCGCGCACGGCGAGAAGGAGCGCGTAGGCGGCCGACCAGAAGTACGGGATCAGGATCATCGACGTCGCGAGATAGATCAGCGACAGATAGGTGCTTTGCGAGAACAGCGTGATCAGCAGGAACACCTGGACGAGCGCGTTCGTGAGCCAGAGCGCGTTGGCGGGCACGTGGTTCGCGTTCTCCTTGCGCAGGAACGCGGGCATCGTGTGGTCCTTCGCGGCCGAGAACATGATCTCCGCGCAAAGCAGCACCCACGACAGCAGCGCGCCGGCGAGCGACACGACGAGGCCGACGCTGATGAGCACGGCGCCCCAGTGGCCGACGACGTGCTCGAGCACGGCCGCCATCGACGGGTTCTGCAGCTTCGCGAGCTGCGGCTGCGTCATGATGCCGAGCGACAGCACGTTGACGAGCACGAGCACGAGCAGCACGCCGACGAAGCCGATCACGGTCGCGCGCCCGACGTCGCTGCGCTTCTCCGCGCGCGCCGAGAAGATGCTCGCGCCCTCGATGCCGATGAAGACCCAGACCGTCACGAGCATCATGCTGCGGACCTGGTTCATCACCGAGCCGAGCGACGGGTTCGCGCGGCCCCAGATGTCGGCCCTGAACACGTCCAGCTTGAACGCGAAGAAGCAGATCAGGATGAATACCGCGAGCGGGACGATCTTCGCGACGGTCGTGACGAGGTTGATGAACGCCGCTTGCCGGATGCCGCGCAGCACGAGAAAGTGCACGGCCCACAGCAGCACCGACGCGCCGGCGATCGAGGCGGGCGTGTTGCCTTCGCCGAACACCGGAAAGAAGTAGCCGAGCGTCGAGAACAGCAGCACGAAGTAGCCGACGTTGCCGAGCCACGCGCTGATCCAGTAGCCCCACGCGGACGAGAAGCCCATGTAGTCGCCGAAGCCCGCCTGCGCGTATGCGTACACGCCGCCGTCGAGCTGCGGCTTGCGGTTCGCGAGCGTCTGGAACACGAACGCGAGCGTGAGCATGCCGACCGCGGTGATCGCCCAGCCGATCAGGATCGCGCCGGCTTCGGCCGTGGCGGCCATGTTTTGCGGCAGCGAGAAGATGCCGCCGCCGATCATCGATCCGACGACGAGCGCGGTCAGCGCGCCGAGTCGCAGCTTGCTCGCGGCGGGTTTCGCCGCGACGTCTTGAATCACTTCAGCCATGATGTTTCCTCGCAGTCGCGTTATTGCAAAATCGCGGCGCGCACGCGGCCATCGCGCTTCCGCCGGGGCGAAAGCGCGCGGCGGTCTGCCGCTGGCATGCGCGTATCCGGCGGAACGCGCGTTGTTAGAAATCCGAAAGTGCGTGCTCGATCGAGCGTTATCGGCGGAGTGTCGTCATCGGTCCGCTCCCGGGTTGTTGCGCGCGGGCTTCGCGTTGACGCCGCGCCTCGGCGGCGTCGCTGCGGTCCCAGAACGAAAAGAGCCAGACGCCGATCCGGCGCCGCTTCCAGTACATGCCGTGCAGGCGGCGACGAATTTCGGCGAGCGCACCCCAATTGGCGCTGTCCATGTCGATCAGCGCGCTCGGCCGCGGGCCCGATTGCCCGATGAATTGAATGTCGGTGAATTTCTTTCCGGTGTATTTGAATAGAAAAGCCTGCAGCTCTTCTCGCGTGACTCCCGGTTGAATATTTTCGATACAGATTCTCATCATGCTTCCTGCTTTTAGGTTCGAATCCGCTCTCGATCGCTTTTGGCGGTCGAATTTCCGCGTGTGCCTGAATCGGACGGTCTATCCGGATTCACACACCCGAAACGAGCCGATCGAAGCCATTCAAAATCCGTCAAATTCGGTATTTGAATTTGCTTTCGTCGATTCAATTCTTCCCGATTGCATAACAATTGAAAACAATTTAAACGGCACTTTATGTCATGGATCAAAAAACGCCGGAAGGCCTCCGGACAGTGTGCAAATGGTGCTAGGAACGGAGTGCATGTCGCTGTCTTTCATGCTCTCGATGAGCGCTTGATCGCCGGCGCCAGTCGCGATTACCTTCATTCGACGCAATTCCATCTTGCTGAAATCGTAATTGACCGCAGGTCGCCGGAAGCGCGCGCGCGAACGCGTGCGCGCCGTGCGCTGGCGCGCGATCGCATGTGGTGCGTGCGCGCCGAGCGGGACGCTTTCGGGAGCGAATCGTGACGAATATGTGACGATGAAGACGCGCGCGTATGTCGTCACGCAATGAAAGCGACGCGCGCAATGCATTCATCGTTTTTTTCTCGGCGCCTTGCGGCTGACGAGTAGCGACGCGCGCGGCGGCAATCGCCCGAGCGGCAAGTCGAATTGCGCGACCGGCGCAGTGCCGCTCGAACGGAATGCGTAATCGAATTCAACACACCGAATTCAACGCGCCGAATTCAACGCGCCGAATTCAATGCGCCGAATTCAACGAGGGTATGACGTGCCGGCGTCCGATGACGTCGGCGCGGCGTGCGGTCCGATGCGGCGACGCGTACGCGCCCCTATGCGTGCGATATCGTTCATGCGTTTCGCCGCTCGGAAACGGCGAAGCGGCGAAGCGGCGAAGCGGCATCGGCCGGCGAACAGTCACGCATCGCTCGACGCGGCGCGCCGGCGCGCATTCGCGCATCACGCCCGGCCGGCCGCCGTATGCGCCGCTCGACACGCCGACTTACGCGTGAACTCACGCGCCACCTTCGCGCCGCGCCGCGCCCGCAGGCGCGATCCATTGCCCGATCACGCCGAGCGCGTCGTAGATCAGCACCGCGAGCAGTGCGACGACGACGCCGCCTTGCAGCACGAACGCGGTATTCGATGTTTGCAGCCCTGCGATGATCACGTCGCCGAGCCCCTTGGCCGCGACGGTCGAGCCGATCGTCGCGGTGCCGAGATTGATGACGACGGCGAGCCGGATGCCGTTCAGGATCACCGGAAACGCGAGCGGCAGCTCGACCCACGCGAGCCGCTGCAGCGCGCTCATGCCCATGCCGCGCGCGGCGTCGACGGCGTCGGCGGGCACGTCCTGAAGGCCCGCGATCGTGCTCTCGAAGATGGGCAGCAGCCCGTACAGGATCAGCGCGATCAGCACGGGCTTCACGCCGAAGCCGACCGCGGGCACCGCGAGCGCGAGCACCGCGACGGGCGGGAAGGTCTGCCCGATGTGCACGACGCTGCGCGCCACCGGCAGGAATTCGGCGCCCGCGCGCCGCGTGACGAAGATTCCGGCGGCGAGCGCGCATATCGCGCCCGCCGCGCTCGCGACCGCGACGATCGCGAGATGCGAGAGCGTCAGGTCGAAAAGGCTTGCGCGCCGGTAGATCGCGGGGGCGCCGTTGTCGGCGAACGGCGCGAACAGCGGCTCGAGCCAGTCGGGCCGGGCGAGCAGCACGGCGAGCGCCGCGAGCGCGGCGATGCGGGCGAGCGCGAGGCCGACGCGGCGGCTCGCGGCGCCGATCGCGCACGCCGCGCCGGTCTTGCCGGTTGCTTTGGCGGCGTTCATCGTGCGCCTCATGCCGGCCGCTTCGCCTGCGCGACGATCGCGGCGAGCGTGATGCGCGTCGTCACGGTGCCGTCGGCGCTCGACACGGGCAGCGCGGGAACGCCGCGCCACAGCAGCTCGGAGATCGCGTCGCGCAGCGTGAGCGCGCCGGAGATCGGCTCGCCGGGCGCCGCGCCCGGCTCGGCGAGCGCGTCGACGCGCGTGAGCGCGAGAAGCCGCAGCGGCCGGTCGAGGCCCGCGACGAGCCGCTCGACGACGCCCGGCTGCGGCCTGCCGAGAATCTCGGCGGGCGGGCCTGCCTGCAGAATGCGCCCCGCGTCCATCACCGCGATCTGATCGCCGAGTCGCAGCGCCTCGTCGATGTCGTGCGTGACGATCACGATCGTGATCCTGAGCCTGCGCTGCAGCGCGACGAGATCATCCTGCGCCTTGCCGCGGATGATCGGATCGAGCGCGCCGAACGGTTCGTCCATCAGCAGGATGGCGGGCTCGGCGGCAAGCGCGCGCGCGACGCCGACGCGCTGCTGCTGGCCGCCCGACAGCTGATGCGGCAGCTTGCGCGCGTACGCGTCGTAATCGAGCTCGAACAGCTCGAGCAGCTCGCGCACCCGAGCGTCGATGCGCGCCGCGCGCCAGCCGAGCAGGCGCGGCACCGTCGCGACGTTGCGCGCGACCGTCCAGTGCGGAAACAGGCCGTGCCCCTGGATCACGTAGCCGATGCCGCGCCGCAGCGTCTCGGCGGGCACGCTCGCGGTATCGACGCCGCCGACGCGAATCGTCCCGCTCGTCGGCGCGATCAGCCGGTTGATCATCCGCAGCAGCGTCGACTTGCCGCTGCCCGACGCGCCGACGAGCGCCGTCACCGTGCCGCGCGCGACCGCGAGCGACACGTCGTCGACCGCGACGACGGGCGGCACGCCCCGCGAGGCGGCATCGCCGAAAAGCCGGCTCACGCGTTCGATCTCGATCATCGGCGCGCTCCTTTCGCGATCTCGGTCGCGGCCTCGAACAGCACGGCGGTGACGAGCGCGAGCGCGATCGTCGGCAGCGCGCCGAGCAGCACGAGATCGGTCGCCGACTGGCCGATGCCCTGGAAGATGAACGTGCCGAAGCCGCCGCCGCCGATCAGCGCGGCGACGGCGGCCAAGCCGATGTTCTGCACGAGCACGATGCGCACGCCGGACAGCACGACGGGCAGCGCGAGCGGCAGCTCGACCGCGACGAGCCGCTCGCGGCCCGTCATTCCCATCGCCTGCGCGGCCTCGACGACGGCGGCGCTCACCTGCGCGAAGCCGACGACGACGCTCGACACGATCGGCAGCAGCGCGTACAGGAAGAGGGCGATCAGCGCGGGCGCGACGCCGATGCCGCTCACGCCGAGGCGGGCGGCGAGCGGCACGCGCGCGGCGAGGATCGCGAGCGGCGCCATCAGCAGGCCATACAGCGCGATGCTCGGGATCGTCTGCACGACGTTCAGGAGCGGCATCAGCGCGCCGCGCAGCGCGGCCGAGCGCGTGCAGCCGATGCCGAGCGGCACGCCCGCCGCGACGGCCGCCGCGACCGAGCCGGCGACGAGCGCGAGGTGGCGGGCCGCCTCGCTGCGGAACGTGTCGGCGCGCACCGCGTATTCCTGCATCACCGACAGCCCGTCCCAGAAGCCGCCATGGATGAACGCCGCGAGCGCCGCGATGGCGGCCGCGAGCGCGACGAGGCGCGTGCCCGGCGCGAGCGCGATGCGGGCGAGCGCGTCGGCGATCAGCACCGCGAACGCGAACAGCAGCAGCCATGCGCCCGATGCGGGCGACACGCGCGCGAGCGGCGTGTCCGGCGTGACGAGATGCGCGGGCGCGTCGCCGACGGCCACGCACAGCGCGAGCACGAGCGCCGCGCCGACGGCGGCGCGCAGCGTCGCGCGGCTGCGCACGAGCGCGAAGAGCGCGCCCGCCGCCCACAGCGCGTCGAGCGCGCCGGCCTCGAGTGACGGAAACACCGCGCCGGGCGCGAGCCCCGCGCCCGCCGCGATGCGGTTCGCGCGCAGCGTGACGAATGGCTCGACGAACGCCGCGTACGCGACGAGCGCGGCGATCAGCACGCCGACCTTGTCGATGCGCGCGGCCCACGCCGGCAGCGCGCGCGGGCGCGGCGCGGGGGCGGACGCGCCGGCCCCGCGCGCCGTGCGCGCCGTCATTTGACGAAGCCCTTCGCTTTCAGATAACTCGCCGCGACGCTCGCGGCCGGCTCGCCGTTGATCTGGATTCGCGCGTTGAGCGTCTGCAGGGTCTTCAGATCGAGGCTCGCGAAGACCGGCTTCAGATAGTCGGCGATCTGCGGATGCGCCTTCAGCACCGCCTCGCGGACGATCGGCGTCGGCGCGTAGACGGGCTGCACGTGCTTGTCGTCGTCGAGGACGGTGAGCCCCGCGGCCGCGATGCCGCCGTCGGTGCCGTAGACCATCGCGGCGTTCACGCCGTCCGTCTGCTGCGCGGCGGCCTTGATCGTCGCGGCGGTGTCGCCGCCCGACAGCACGAGCATCTGCTCCGGCTTCAGCTTGAAGCCGTACGCCTTCTCGAACGACGGCAGCGCGGACGCGCTGTTGACGAACTCGGCCGACGCGGCGAGCTTCACCTTGCCGCCCGCGCCGACCCACTTGCCGAAGTCGCCGAACGTCTTCAGATGCTGCGACTGCGCGACCGAGCTCAGCACCGCGACGCCCCACGTATTGTTCGCCGGCGCGGGCGCGAGCCAGACGATCCGGTTCGCCGCGTAGTCGAGCCGCTTCGCGAGCGCGTAGCCTTGCGCGGCGTTCTTCCACGCGGGATCGTCGGCCTTGTTGAAGAAGAACGCCGCGTTGCCGGTGTATTCCGGATAGATGTCGATTTCACCCGTGGTCAGCGCCTTTCTGACGATCGGCGTCGCGCCGAGCCCGATCTTGTCGACGACGGCGATGCCGTGCGCCTTCAGCACCTGCGCGATCACGCTGCCGAGCAGGTTGCCTTCGGTGTCGATCTTCGAGGCGACCGTGACCGCGTCGGCGGCATGCGCGCCGGGCGCGGCGCAAACGAGCGGGACGGCGGCTGCGGCGGCGGCCGCGACCGCGCGCAGGGAACGGCTGAAACGGGGGATTCTCATCGGGGCGGCACTCCTGTCGTGCAACGGGCGAACGGATGAACGGATGCGATAGCGTCCGTGCGCCCGGGCGGCGGGGTTCGGCCAGGGGCGAAGCGGGGGCCGATCGCAGACGGCAGGGGTTCAAGGTACTTGAGCGGGCGCGCTTTGGCAAACGAGGGCGCGTTCGGCCGAATCCGAAACAATCGTTTTGGACTGCGCATTTCCTCATGCGTGGCGATACAATGCGACGGACGGCGCAGCGCACGCAACGGATATTGCACTGCACCGTCGTTCGTCGTTTTCGTGTCGTTTCGAGCCGCTTTTCCGCCGATTGCCGTCTACGTCAAGGAGCGTCCATCGTGAGCAGCGATTCCCACACGGCGCCACAGCCCGCGCCGCAAAACATCTACGACGACGCATCGTTCTTCGCAGGCTACCGCACGCTTCGACAAGGCGACACCGGCCTGAACGGCGCACTCGAATTTCCCGCACTGAAGCGCCTGTTGCCCAACCTCGCGGGCCTGCACGTGCTCGACCTCGGCTGCGGCTTCGGCGATTTCGCCCGCTACGCGCGTGCGCACGGCGCCGTGTCGGTGACGGCCGTCGACGTGTCGTCGCGAATGCTCGACGAGGCGCGCGCACGCACCGCGGACGATGCGATCACCTATCTGCAGCGGTCGATCGAGACCTATCACGCGGCGACGCGCGCGTTCGATCTCGTCGTGTCGTCGCTCGCGCTGCATTACGTCGAGGATTACACCGGCGTCGTCGCGCGGACCTACGACGCGCTGCGCTCGAACGGCCGCTTCGTGTTCTCGGTCGAGCATCCGATGTGCACCGCGTATCCGCACGGCTGGGTGCGCGATGACGACGGCCACAAACAGCACTGGCCCGTCGATCGCTACCGGCAGGAAGGGCGGCGCGACACGCGCTGGTTCGTCGACGGCGTGGTCAAGTACCACCGGACGGTCGAGACTTACGTGAACACGCTGCTGAAGGCGGGCTTCACGCTCACGCACCTCGGCGAGCCGGCGCCGATTCCCGACGCGCTCGCCGTGCGGCCCGATCTCGAGGCGGACTGCCGGCGGCCGCCCGTGCTGTTCCTGGCGGCCACGCGGGCGGGGAGTTGAGCGGCGGTTGCGGTAGAAGTCGCGGCGAAGCGCGGCGGCGTGCGGCGAGCGGCCGCGGCAGCCCTTGCGCCCCCATTCCTCGCGCGCGCTCGACGCGCGGAGTGCCGCCGTGGCGGCACGGCGCACGCCTGAAACGGTGGAACGGCGGGCCCCGCGCGCATCGGCGCTTTCCGCCCGATCGTCTGCCGCCGTTCCGCCATGGCCGTGCGATCCGCGCCCGATTTAAGGCGCGCCGGCGCGCACTCGCCCGGCGACGCTCGCGCAAGCCGATGGAAATGTCGTGAGCCGGCGGTCGCCGCGATTTCGTCCAGCCGGCGATCGTTCGCGGCGGCGCGCGGCTTCGCCCGGCGGCAAGTGGCTGCTGGCTGCCGCCCGGTCAACGCCGGCATCGCGGCCCTCCCTGACATGATCCACGTGGAAGAACCCATGCATCCGACCGATTCCGCCGCCTCTTCGCGCACGCGGGCGCTCTTCGACTGCGGCGACGTCCGCGCGATCGCGCTCGTAGCCGACGACATCCCCGCGATCCAGGCCTTCTTCGAACGCAACCCCGAATATTTCCGCGACACGGCAGGCGCGCCGCCCGCGCCGGACGAAGCGGCTGTCGAATACGCGGGAATGCCGTCCGCCGAATGGGGTTGCACCGCCAAATGGGCGATCGGCTATCGGCCGGCCGCGAATGCCGGCGTCGGCGCGCCGCTCGTCGCTTTCGCGACGCTCTTCGCCGACATGTTCGCGCCCGGCGTGTGGCACGTCGATCTCTTCATCGTCGAGACGGCGCGGCACGGGCAGGGCGTCGCGCGTTGCCTCTACGCGGCGCTCGAGGCGTGGACGCGGGCGCGGGGCGCGCGCTGGCTGCGGCTCGGCGTCGTCAGCGGCACGCCCCGCGCCGAGCGCTTCTGGACGCGTTCGGGGTACGGCGAAGTGCGCACCCGCTCGAACGTTCCGATGAAAGACGCGGTGCGCACGATTCGCGTGATGGTCAAGCCGCTCGACGGCGGCGACGTGAGCGCGTATCTCGATCTCGTCGCGCGCGACCGCCCGGAAGCGGCCTGACGCCGCGCGCGCCGGCCGGATCGACGGCCCCACGATCAGAGCGGACCGTCGGCCGCCGCCCGCCCCGAATCGCGTTCCTTGGCCGGCGACACGGATTCGATTCGCGCCCCGTACCTCATCGCTCAATAGCGCCCGGATCATCTTGACCTGATTACGCAAAAGGCAAGATGTAAAACGCCCGAGCGCATTTCATCGAATGTAAGCGTCCCTTGGCGTTTCTGCGGCGCCGGGCGCTCCAAGAGCGCCCGTTGCGCGACCGCATTATCGATGGCCAGCGACGAGAGCGCCGACTCACGCCCGACGCCTGCTCTGACGATAATGAACGTGTGATGTCGATGACGCCGTTCGGACTGGACGCCGGCTGGTGAATTACGGCGAAACGTGCATGTATGGATTCGTCGTTAGCGCACCGGTGATGCCGCACCCGCCAGATAGAGCGACATTATTCAGGCCGATTACGGTTTCGCCATCGGCTTCGCGTATTTGCGTCACGACTTTACTGGGGCCGCATTGTCCGCCCACTAGCGGTGCGTTGACGTTGACTGACACGTTATCGAGCGTCAATTGATTGGGGCCATCGACTTGACCACTCCAGGGTGACGTCACGCTTGCGTTGGCCTTAACGACCTTGCAAAGCGCAGATCCGCTGAAATTTGCACTGGTGACCAGGAGTTTGCCCGCGCCGTCGATCGTGCCGGTAAATACGATCGTGCATCCGATTGGAATACCCGCTTTACTGACGGTGGCCGGCCCGCTTGCGGTAAAAGGCATCGGCGCTCCTGCGCTGCCGGGCGGAGTGATGACCACCGCTTGCGAGACGGAAGTCGAGAGTAGTGCCGCGCATGCCGCCGCGGTGGAGAGCATTCCTTTTAGCTTCATGATTTATCTTCCTCGATATGAGAATGGGATTCGGCGTCACTCTCGATTGACGAGCACGTTCAATCCATCATCCGGCCGCCCAAGGGGAGCAATGAAAATTGACGGCAATCAATTTACTGAAAATGCGGCGTCTTGCGTGAATGGCGACAAAACCAATTCGACTTAGATTGGGTAAGCCGCTAACATATGAATCACCTCCATAGTTAATCAACAAAGCATTGATTACATAATTTCATCCTGGTTTTGTGTAATTTGAAAAGATATTTGTTTTATAAAACAAATGTGCCCGGCGAAGGAGCGATTTATCGTTTATTCGATTATTCATCTTACGCAAAATCGAGCGCCGCAATGAACCGGTGAAGGATCGGTGTGAATGCCATCGCATCTCGGAACAAGTATTCAACCGGCGGCGTGATAATTGGGCGGCGTGGACATGGCCGTTGCCCGTCGACTCAAGAATTCGGAAACGACGAACGAGCGGCTAAAAGGCTTGATGGCCGATCGGGCGCTCGCCCATCGATGACCTGAAGTTCATCAGCAAAAATGCGCGCCTGACCGGCCGGCGAAGTGCTGATGGTCTTGATTTCGCGAATCTGCTCGGGAATCCGGAGCCGATCCGCGAAACCAACGTTTCGTAAGATTGAGGAGCGCAGGCATGGGTGCGTCTGATTCCGACGGCGGCCTATACGAAGGAATTTCGCTGCGAGGCCGTGAAGCGGGCGTTGACCGAACCGCACACGCGTATCGGGGGCGGGCCGGCGCGGTCGAGCTCCGTCAAGACACCGGCAAACCGGGGACGAGCGGCCCGATCGCGGGTCGCGACATTGCGCGCTGGCCTATCGATCGGCCTGCCGAACCGTGCGCGCCACCCGGCCGTCCGGCCGCGACACGTCCGCGCTTCGCCCCGACGCACGCCGGCCGCCGATTTGCGCGCTGATTTGCTCGCCGCGTCACTCCCGCGACCGGCGCGCCGGCCCCGCGAGCCCTTCGCCCGCGCCCGCCGGCAGCGCGGCGAACATCGGCACCGACGCCAGCACGACGAGCGCGATCGCAACGAACGCGCACGCGAAATCCGTCTGGCTCGCGCGGCCGCGCCCGCCCGCCAGCATCGCCAGATGCAGCGCGCTCGCCGCAACGGCGACGCCGACCGCGCGCATCAGTTGCTGCGCGGTTCCCTGAAACGACGTCGCGGCGGCGAGCCGCTCGCTCGGCACGTCGGAGAACACGAGCGCGCCCATCGACGCGAAGCTGAGCGAGCGCGACAGCCCGCCCACGAGCAGCAATGCGAAGATGGCCGCATCCGGCCACGCGGCCGACAGCGTCGCGCACGCGACCAGCACCGCGGCGAACGATACGCTGCCCGCGATCAACACCGTGCGCATCGACGCGCGATGCAACGCCGCATGCGTCATCGGCCGCATCACGAGCGAGCCGAGCGCGCTCGCGAGCGTGATGGCGCCGCTTTTCGACGCGCTCGCGCCGAAGCCGACCTGCAGCGTCAACGGCACGAGAAACGGCAGCGCGCCGGCCCCCGCGCGAAACAGGCTGCCCGCGATCGTCGCCGCATGAAAAGTAGGAATCCCGAGCAGCGACAAATCGACGGCCGGATGCTCGACGCGCCGGCAATGGCGGATCGCGAGCCAGCCGAGCACGACGCCCGCGCCGACGCCGAGCGCCGGCACGCCAGCCGGCAGCACGCCGCGGCCGGCCGTTTCGACGCCGAGCATCAGCGCGGCGAGCGCCGCACCGACGAGCAGCATGCCGGCGAGGTCGGGCGGCGCGCGCCGCTCGCCCGCCGACGCGGGGATGAGGCGCGCGGCGAGCGCCGCGCCCGCGACGCCGACCGGAACGTTGATCCAGAACACCGCGCGCCACGACAGCGCATCGGTCAGGAAGCCGCCGAGCGGCGGACCGAGCAGCGGACCGACGAGCGCGGGCATCGTGAGCCAGGTGGTCGCCGCGAGCATCTCGTCGCGCGACACGCCGCGATAGAGGATCAGGCGGCCGACGGGCACCATCAGCGCGCCGCCCGCGCCTTGCAGAACGCGCGCGGCGATCAGCGCCGTGAGCCCGTTCGCCGCCGCGCACATCACCGACGCCGCCGTGAAGATCGCGATGGCCGCGATGAACACGCGCTTCGCGCCGAAGCGGTCCGCGATCCAGCCGCTCACCGGGATGAACACGGTCAGCGCGACGAGATACGACGTGATCGCGCTGCTCAGGAACACGACGTTCACGTCGAGGTCACGCGCCATGCTCGGCAGCGCGGTCGCGACGACCGTGCTGTCGAGGTTCTGCATGAAAAGCGCGCTCGCGACGACGGCCGCGGTCACGCGAAAGTTGCCGGCGCGCGTCAAGGTTCGGCTCGCATGACGGATGGGCGGTGGATCAGGCGGCGCAAGACGGCCGCGGTCACGGCGCGCGCTCGCGCTGCGTCGCCGCCTCGCATGCGGACGCCGCGGCGGGCGCGCCGTCGCCGATCCAGTCGACCGGGAACGCATGGCGAGCGAGCAGCTCGGCGAGGGCGTCGCGCGAGCCGCGCGCGGCGATCTTCGCGACGAGCCCGCGCCGCGCGTCCTGCACGACGTCGACCTGCTCGAGCTCGATCTGCGCGTCGCGCGCGCACGCGGCGACGACGTCGGCGATTTCGAGCCGCTGCAGCTCCGGCTTGAAGATCTTGCCGACCGCGGTCGTCGGCACCGCATCGAGTATCCGCACGTGTTTCGGCACCGCCGCGCGCTCGGGAATCGCGCCCGCGGCGAACGCGAGCAGCGCGCGCTCGTCGGCGCTCGCGCCCGCTTTCAGCTGGACATAAGCGACGGGCAACTCGCCCGCGTGCGCGTCCGGGCGGCCGACCGCCGCCGCGAGCGCGACGGCCGGATGGGTCGCGAGCGCGTCCTCGATGATGCGCGGATCGATGTTGTGCCCGCCGCGGATGATCAGCTCCTTCTTGCGGCCAACGAGCCAGAAATAGCCGCCCGCGTCGCGGCGGCCGAGGTCGCCCGTGTTCAGCCACCGCTCGCCCGCGATGTCGATCCACAATCCGCGCTCGTGCGCCGGATCGAGATAGCCGCGAAACACGTTCGGCCCCGCGAGCGCGATCAGCCCGACCTCGTCGACGAGCGCGTCGCGCACGTAGTGCCCGGTGTCGTCGACGATCACCGCGCGCATCCGCTGATACGGCAGGCGCAGGCCGATCGAGCCGATGCGCCGCTCGCCGTCGAGCGGATTGAGCGACGCGACGCACGCGCTTTCGGTCAGCCCGTAGCCCTCGACGATCTTCACGCCGGTCGTCCGCTCGAAGCTGCGCGCGAGCTCGGCGGGCATCGGCGCGGCGCCGCACGCCGCGTATTCGAGCGAGCCGATGTCGTGCCGGCCGACGGGCTGCTGCAACAGCGCCGCGAAAAGCGTCGGTACGCCCGAAAACGCGTTGATCCGGTATGCCTCGACGATTTCCCAGAAGCGCGCGATCACGTTCTTGCCGCGATAGCCCTGCGGCGTGCCAAGCACGACGTGATGGCCGCGCAGCCAGGCCATCAGGCCCGTCACGAGCTGGCCGTTCACGTGAAAGAGCGGCAGGCCGCAGAACACCGTGCGCGGCGCCTCGCCGTCGCGCGCCTGCGTTTCGCTCGCCGACCACACGTCGAACACCTCGGAGCCGTGCGTGCGCACCGCGATCTTCGGGCGGCCCGTCGTGCCGCCCGTGCAGAAGTACGACGACGGCTCGTCGGGCGCGATCGTGCGCGGCTTGATCAGCCGGTCGCCGGGCTGCCGCCGCATTTCGGCGTGCAGATTGACGATCCGTATGCGCTTGTCGCGCATGCGCGCCTTCTCGCGGCGCTCGATCCACGCGAGCGCCGCGCGCTTGGGCAGCGACACGTACGGCCGCAGGTCGACCCACACGACGGTCTCGACGGTCGGCATCGCGTCCAGATGCGGCGCGAGCTTCGGCCAGACGTCGACGCCCGGCGTCGGCGCGAGGCAGATCAGCACCTTCGCGCGCGCCGCATCGACGAGCTCGGCGATCTGCGCGCCGTCGAGTAGCGGATTGATCGCCATCGCGATGCCCGCCGCTTCGCCGCCCCAGATCGCGAAATGCGTCTCGGGCAGGTTCGGCAGCACGAACGCGGCGACGTCGCCCGCGCCGATCCCGGCGTTCGCGAGCACGTTCGCGGTCCTGACGATGTCGGCGTGCAGCTCGGCGAAGGTCCACGTGTGCGAACGGGCGTGCCGGTCGGCGTCGAGGAAGAAGGTTAGGGCGGGCGCATCGGGCGTCTTCGCCGCGCGCTCGTCGAAAATCTGCAGCGTGCTTGCGGGCAGCGCACGCGCGTGAAGCGGCACGCGCTCGATCTGCTCGATGTCGTGGATGTCGCGAACCGCCATGCGTGAACTCCTGTTGGACTGCGAAAGTCGTGTAAAGGATGCGAACCGCGACCGGAAGGCGCGCTCGCACGGCGGCGGTTCGTTCGGGCGGCGCCGGGACGCGATGGCGCAATTGCGACGAGAGTGTAACGTGCCGCGCGCCGGATCGCCGGCCATCGCCATCCGACCCTCCATTGCGTCGCAGCAGCGGCGGCGCGGAAGGCGGCGGGGGGCGCGGCGGTCCGCGGCGCGCATCCGGATTCGTCCGAATAGAGCTCGGGCGGCTACGCCCGCGTATTCATAGACGGATTCAATTTGCGTCGACGCTTTTGGCGTCATTCAATAGGCGTCCCGCTCCAGCCGTTTTTGTCCGTTTACCTCCCTGCGGAGTGCAAACATGGTCCAGAACCGCGTCGACGAGATCGTTCAGGCGATCGCTTCCGAAACCCGCACGCCCGCCGAGGCGGTGTCCCGGCTCTATGAAGAAACGCTGGCCGAATACAGCGAAGGCGCGCGGATACGCGATTATCTGGTCGTTCTCGTCGCGAAGCGGGTGAGGGAGACATTGCGCAATCGGGCGCATTGATCTCGCGCGTCGCGCCTCATTCGTGCGCGGCGGCTTTCAATCGGCGGCGAAAGCCCGTGGCGCCGCGGTCGAGGCGGCCCGGGAATGCCTCAGGCGTCGCGCAGCGAAGGCGCGAAGGCGCCGCCCGTGGATGCGGCGCTTGCCTTTGCGGCACGCCGCCGCATCGCCCAAATTCGGGAAGCCGCCCGGCCGCGCGTTCGTTTGAAACGGGTTCCGGATTCCGCAGTCCTTCACATTGATCGGCCATCGCGGCACCGCGCTCGGCAGTGAGCGCGCGCGTGGCTTTTCGGTCGAATCTCGCCTCCGTGCGCGGATCGGCCCGCGCGGCTGATCCGCGGCGCATCGTTGCCATTCACGGCCAAGACGCGATCGCCCTCCATTCCGCCCAAAGTGACCGATGCGCTTCGCACTGCGACGCTTCTTCCGCCGGAAATCGATCGGTGATGCGAATCATCGATCGATGCCGGCCTGACCGCCCGCGATGCGCTGCCCGACAAAGCTTCGCGATTAGTTGACGAATCGCTGACACTTCGGCCGTCGAAACGATTGCCTCGGCCCGTAAACCCTTACGCAAACGATTTGCATACCGAAAAATGCCTCAAGCATTCGTCGGCGCAGCCGTTAGAAGACGGCAATGCATCGCACGGCGCGACGCATGTTCCGATGTTGGATGAATCGAGGTGATACATGAATTTTCAGAAATTGACCGTGAGCGCGAAACTGACGATTGCGTTCGGCATGCTGGTCGGGCTCGTGCTGCTCGTGTCCGCGCTCGCGCTGCACGCGCTCGGCGACGCGAATGATCGCTTCGCGAACTATGTGAGCGGCATCAGCGCGCGCGCGGAAGCAGTCGAGCAGGTGCGCACGGCGGTGGACCGGCGCGCGATCGCCGCTCGCAATCTCGTGCTCGTGACGAAGCCGGCCGACGTCGAGCTCGAAAAAGCCGCCGTGATGCAAGCCGAGGATGACGTGCAGGCGAACCTGCGCCGGCTGAAGGAGCTGATCGCGAACGCGTCGGATTCGACCGACAAGGCGCGCAGCCTCGTCACCGACATCGACCGCATCGAGGCGCAATACGGGCCGGTCGCGCTCGCGATCGTCAACGCCGCGCTGAACAATCGGCATGACGAAGCGATCACGATGATGAACGATCAGTGCCGGCCGCTGCTCGCTCAGCTCGTCAAGGCGACGAACGCGTACAGCGACTACACGCGCGGCCGCGCGCAGGAAATGGTGCGCGAATCGTCCGAGCACTATGCGAACCAGCGCCTGCTGCTGATCGGCCTCTGCGCGGCCGCGCTCGGCGCGGCGGTGATCGCGGCGATCCTCATCGCGCGCGGGCTGATGCGCTCGCTCGGCGCCGAGCCCGCGGCGCTCGGCGACGTCACGCGGCGCGTCGCGAACGGCGATCTGAGCCCGGTAGCGGGCGCGCATTCGGCGCCGTCGGGCAGCGTGCTCGCGTCGATGGGCGACATGCAGGCGAGCCTCGTGCGGCTGATCGGGCAGGTGAGGACCGCGGCGGACGGCATCGCGACCGGATCGAGCCAGATCGCGACGGGCAACCAGGATCTGTCGTCGCGCACCGAGCACCAGGCTTCGTCGCTGCAGGAAACGGCGTCGAGCATGGAAGAGCTGACGTCGACCGTCCGGCAGAACGCTGAAAACGCGCAGCAGGCGAGCTCGCTCGCGGCGAATGCGTCGGAAATCGCGCAAAAGGGCAGTGCGGTGGTCGGGCAGGTCGTCGACACGATGACCGACATCAGCCAGAGTTCCGAGAAGGTCGCGGAAATCACCGGGATCATCGAGGGCATCGCGTTCCAGACCAACATCCTCGCGCTGAACGCGGCCGTCGAGGCGGCGCGCGCGGGCGAGCAGGGGCGCGGCTTCGCGGTGGTCGCAAGCGAAGTGCGCAGCCTCGCGCAGCGCTCGTCGAGCGCGGCGAAGGAAATCAAGGACCTGATCAGCGCATCGGTGCAGAAGATCCACGACGGCTCGACGCTCGCGGGCGAAGCGGGCAAGACGATGACCGAAGTCACGCAGGCGGTTGGGCGCGTGACCGACATCATGGGCGAGATCGCGGCGGCGTCCGGCGAGCAGAGCCGCGGCATCGAGCAGGTCAATCAGGCGATCGCGCAGATGGACGAAGTCACGCAGCAGAACGCCGCGCTCGTCGAAGAGGCGGCGGCCGCGTCGAAGTCGCTCGAAGAGCAGGGGCGCCAGCTGACGCAGGCTGTCGCGTTCTTCCGAGCGAACACGGACGGCGCGGCGCAGCACACGCAACATGCGCACCACGCGCAGCACACGGCGCAAACGCCCGCCAAGCCGAAGGCGAAGGCGAAGCGCAGCGAGGCGGCGCCGCGTGCGGCCCACGCCGCGCCGACGTTCAGCAAGCCCGCGCCGGCTCTCGCCGCCGCGACCGCAACCGACGACTGGCAGACGTTCTGACCGCGACGCGCATCCGATGCGCCTGGAGGACAACGCAATGAATGCAATTCTGGAAGCGCCGCAAGCGGCGCGCGCCGGCGGGCAGGACGCGGCGCGCGACGCGCAGGAGTTCGTCACGTTTCGGCTCGGCGCCGAGGAATACGGGATCGACATCCTGCGCGTGCAGGAAATCCGGTCGTACGAGGAGCCGACGCGCATCGCGAACGCGCCGGCGTTCATCAAGGGCGTGATCAACCTGCGCGGCGTGATCGTGCCGATCATCGACCTGCGCCTGAAGTTCGCGCTCGAATCGGCCGAGTACAACACGTCGACGGTGGTCATCGTGCTGAACGTCGCGGCGCGCACGGTGGGCGTCGTCGTCGACGCCGTGAGCGACGTGCTCCAGCTCGCGGCGGCCGACCGGCGGCCGGCGCCCGAATTCGGCGCGGCGATCAATACCGGGTTCATCACGGACCTCGGGTCGATCGCGGGCGAAGACGGCGACCGAATGCTGATTCTGCTCGACATCGAGCGGCTGATCACGGCGGCCGACATCGGGCTCGTCTCCTGAGCGGATGTCGCCGCCGGGCCGGCTTCGGCGCGCGGCGATCGCGCCGACGCTGCCGGCACCGCCCGTCGCGCCCGGCCGGCTCGTGCGGGCGAGCGTCACCGCGCGCGACTCGGCGCTCGTCGACATGACGCGTCACCTTGCGCTCGTTCGTCCGGCCGAGAATGTCGCCGGGGCGGGCGCGAAGCCGAGCGCCGGCATCGCGGTCGACCGGACGAGCGGCGCGACGAGCCTGCAATTCCGCGGAATGAAGACTGAAGACCGCTTCGCCCGCGCGCGCCGCGAGCCCGCCCGTCGCCCGCAAGCACCTGAATCGACAGCGTCGCGCTGCCCGGCGTGAACGTGACGAGCGGTACGCCGCACGCCGCGAGCGCGGCGGCGTCCCGGTAACTGGCAACCGGCATCGAGACCGGTCGCTTCGATGCCGCTTTCGATGCGGCGGTAATGGGTGATTCGGTGCATGCGCGCGCCGCAGGCAGGCCGTTCGTCCGCCTGCGGCGCGACGATGCCTGCGGGTTGCGGGCGCGGAGGAACGCCCGGGTCCGCTCGACTGCAAGGCGACCAGGCAAGCAGGTGACTCGATGTGCGTGGAGCGATGCGACTTCGGCTCGGGCGCCAGAAGAATCCGCGCGAAGCAGGGCGGTGCCGCCACGCGAAGCAAGTGCGATCGAGCATGATGTTGCGCTGCCATGACGATCGGAATGCGAGCGGCATGACGGCACGCGCTCGACCGCGCTCCCTTGTGCGTGCCGCATGCGCGCAGCCGGCGCGACGAAGGCGTACGGCGTCAGCGCGGCGAGACGGCACGGAGATCCCGGCCGAAACCGGACGAATCCCGCGAGAATCCCGATCCGCCGAACAAGCGGCGCGATCCGATTGCGCCTGATTTTGCAGAGGACCTTTCCTGTTCCGCCCGTTAATCGGCGGGCGCGCCGTCTTCGATAATTGCGCTCCGTCCGTCGATCGGCGCAAGGGCGCGCATCGCCAATCGCGTCGAACAACATAACAAATAATATGCATGACCAACTATATAAAACCGCACGCGAGGCGACTTCAACCGGTATGCATGAGCCTCTTTTCTGCGGTCGCCGGCCGTGCGGCATTGCCGCCACCGTCGTCGCGGCTTGTTTCGCCGGCTTCGGCACGGGTTCGGCCCACGCACAGAGCAGCGTGACGCTGTACGGCTTGATCGATACGTCGATTACCTACGCGAGCAATCAGCGCACCAATGCCGCGGGTTCGCGGGGAAGCGGCAATTGGGCCGTGACGAGCGGCGCGCTGAATGCGTCTCGCTGGGGGTTGCGCGGCGCCGAAGACCTCGGCGGCGGACTGTCAGCCGTGTTCGCGCTCGAGAACGGGTTCTCGTCGGCGAACGGCGCGTTGTCGCAAAAAGGCGTCGACATGTTCGGCCGCCAGACTTGGATCGGCGTGAAATCGAAAGCGGGCGGGGCGCTCACGCTCGGCCGCCAGTACGATCTCGTCCTGGATTTCGCGACGCCGCTCGGCGCTTCCGGCCCCGGCTGGGGCGGCAATCTCGCGGTTCATCCGTACGACAACGACGACTCGAACCGCAACATCCGCATCAACCACTCGATCAAGTACACGAGCCCGACGTATCGCGGATTGACCTTCGGCATGATGTACGGCTTCTCGAACACGGCCGGCCGGTTCGGCAACAACGCGGCATGGAGCGCGGGGCTCTCCTATGCGAACGGCCCGTTGAAGCTCGGCGCGGGATATCTGAAAATCAACCGGGACCCGAACGCGGCCAATGCGAACGGCGCGGTGAGCACGACGGACGGCTCGGCGACGATCACGGGCGGCAGCCAGCAGATCTGGGCCGTCGCCGGGCGATATGCATTCGGTTTGCACTCGATCGGCGCGGCGTGGTCCCATTCGGCGACCGACGACGTGGCGGGCGTTCTTCAAGGCGGCGGCATCGCCAGGCTCAGCGGCGATTCGCTGGTGTTCGACAATTTCACGATCGACGGACGCTACTTGGTCACGAGCCGCTTCAGTGTCGCGGCCGCGTACACCTATACGATGGGTCGCTTCGATACGCACTCGGGCGAAACCCGTCCGAAGTGGAATCAGGTGGTGGCGCAAGCCGATTACGCATTCTCGAAGCGCACGGACGCGTACATCGAGGGCGTTTATCAGCGCGTGAGCGGCGGCAACGGCAATCCGGCATTCAATGCGTCGGTCTGGACGCTGACGCCGTCCGCGAACGGCAATCAGGTCGTCGTCGCGCTGGGATTGCGGCATCGGTTCTAGCCGGAGCGCGTCGCGTCGCCGCGGGACGGTCGCGATCATCGGCGGCGCGGACTGCGACGTGCCCGCGCCGAACGCAGCGAACGCGACGACAATCCTCGGCCATGGCGCTCGCGATGCGAGAAGCGCCGCGCAAACGGGCACCACGGCAACCGCGTCGGCAAGACCGCTCGTCATCGGAAACCACGAACGACAAGATCAAAGCCCTCGCCGCGCGACACAAGTGGATCGACGGCAAGAAAACATTGGCCCACGCCCCGCTGCGCTGCGGATCGCGGCGGCGTTCCGACGCACTCGCAAGCGTCTAGCGGACCTGTGGCGACTCAACGCGGTTGGACGCAGGCCCGGTGGACTGCCTGATCACCAGTTCGGCGGGCAATACGATGCGTGGCGCCACCGATTCCGGGCTGTCGATTTGTGCCACTAGCGTATTGACGGCGGCGCGCGCCATTTGCGGAAAGGGTTGTCGTATCGTCGTCAGCGACGGATGCACCTGCGACGCCATCGGTATGTCGTCGAATCCGATGACCGAAATGTCGCCGGGAACTCGCTTGCCCGCCTCTCGGACTGCAGCGATCACACCAAAGGCGCTCAAGTCGTTCGCCGCGAATATCGCGGTCGGAGGGTCGGGCAAAGCGAGCAATTGCGACGCAACGTCGAATGCCTTCATCTGCGAGAGACCGCCCTGAACGAGAAGTGCCGGGTCGTTTGGCATATTGAATCGCGCAATCGCATCCAGATAGCCTCGTCGTCGGTCGCGCACGCCTTCGATCGATTCGTCGCCCGACACGAAGGCAATGCGCTTGTGCCCGAGTTCGACCAGATGTTCGACGGCCCGTAGCGCACCGCCATAGTTGTCGACGGAAACGGAGGGAAACCCGGCTAGCGTGCCGCGCTGGTCAATCACGACGACGGGCACGCGCGCCGCGGCCAGCGCGTCGAAGTAGACTGATTCCCTCGGCAGGATGGCGATCACGCCGTCGGTGAATTGCTTCATCAGCCCGAGGACGCCGTGGTGCGAATGTCGGTCTTCGTCGAACACGGTGTACACGAGGATTTCGTAGCCGCCGGCTCGCGCGGCTCTGCCGACGCCGACAATCAGTTCTCCGACGAATTGATTGTCGAGCATCGGCGTCACGATCCCAATGATGCCGTTACGCCCGCCGGAGAGTTTCTGCGCGCTGCGATTCATGACATATCCAATGTCCGCAGCAATCCTCAGCACTTCCTCGCGCGTCTCCTGAGATACGCCGGGGCGATCGTTGAGCGCCCTCGAGGCAGTCATCTGCGACACGCCGGCGATTCTTGCAACATGGGCGAGAGTAGGAATTTGCTTAGTCATTGCATGGGCTTCGCAAAGAGCGGTTGGTGCTCCTCGGCTGCCGCTCGGCATGTCCTGCGCGTGCGGATGCATGCGCTGCTGCGAATCCGAGGCTCCGTTCGCACGGTATCGATAACGTCACGCTTACCGGCCGCATTCTATCAGGGCCGGTGACAGCGCGCGAAGCTGCTCCGAGCCGTGCCCGCGTGCGACGATGCGCTCCCGCTTGAATCGGCCGGAAGGCCTGCGCTCCTTTGCAAAATAAGAGGGGTGGCGCACTGACCACGTCGTAACGATGGGTGCTCGCGCGAAGCGTCGCGGTTTTGCGTGGACTCGTCAAACCCTTCGCTGGCTTGCATCGCACAAATAATGGGTATACCCGAATAGAGGTGGCCTCACTCGTTCGGACAGTTTTCTGAGATTTTTAAGTGGAACGTCCGAGGCAATCATGCTGCCGATTTGATCGCAGGCAGCGTCGCGAAGTATGCCTCATCCGGCGTCCGATCCGCCAGGCTCGAATGGGGCCGTTTTCGGTTGTACAGCTCGATGTAGTCGCCGATGGAGCGCCGGGCATGGCTGACCGACTCGTAAGCTCGCAGGTAAACCTCTTCGTACTTGACGCTGCGCCACACGCGTTCGACGAACACGTTGTCGCGCCAGGCCCCTTTACCGTCCATCGACAGCCGCACGCCTCGACCCAGTACGGCCTCGGTGAACGCGCCCGCCGTGAACTGGCTGCCCTGATCGGTGTTCACAATGTCCGGCAGCCCGTAGCGCGCGAACGCTTCCTCGAGCGCCTCGACGGCGTGCACTGCTTCCAGCGTGATCGCCACCCGGTGCGAGAGCACCTTGCGACTTGACCAATCCACTACTGCCGTCAGGTACACGAAGCCTCGCGCCATCGGAATGTATGTCGTGTCCAGTGCCCACGCCTGATTGGCCCGGGCGATTTTCATGCCGCGCAGCAGGTACGGCCAGATCTTGTGCTGCGCATTGCGTCGGCTCGTGTTCGGCTTGCAGTACAGCGCTTCCACGCCCATGCGTTTCATCAGCGTGCGCACGCGGCGGCGGCCGACCTCATAGCCTTCCCGGCGCAACAGACGCGCCAGCATCCGCGCTCCGGCAAACGGAAACTCCATGTGCAGTTCGTCGATCCGCCGCATCAGCAACTGGTCCGCCTCGCTCACTGGCTGCGCCCGGTAATACGCGCTCGATCTCGCGATGCCAACCAGTCGCGTCTGTCGCGAAACCGGCAGCGCATGCGTACGGTCAATCATCGCTTTGCGCTCAGCAGTCCGGCTTTGCCGAGCGCTCCTGACAAAAAATCGTTCTCCAGCGTCAACTGTCCGATTTTCGCGTGCAGCGTTTTCACGTCCACCGGCGGCTCGTTCGACGGTGGAGCGGCCGCGCCGAACACATCCGCCGCACGCTCCTGCAGTTGCCGCTTCCACTCCGTG
Organism: Burkholderia savannae; assembly: GCF_001524445.2. NCBI lineage: Bacteria > Pseudomonadati > Pseudomonadota > Betaproteobacteria > Burkholderiales > Burkholderiaceae > Burkholderia > Burkholderia savannae. Next base: position 1,915,728 of record NZ_CP013417.1, on the reverse strand, counting down.
ATCTGGTTCGGGTGCACATCGAACTGCTGCGCCAGTTCGGCCAGCGTGCGCTCGCCCTTGACCGCCGCCAGGGCCACTTTCGCTTTGAACGCCGCTGAGTGCGTCCGTCGGGTTCTCTTCGTCATCTTTCCGGTTCCTTTGCCTGCATTATCGCTGGCTCAGGCCCCGGGCATTCCACTTACCCGACTGTCCGAATTTGCGCGGCCACCTCTCTTCGGACAGGAGCGGATCATCAAAGGGATGATGGCGGGCTCCGTGAAAGGGTAGCAACGACAGCAGGCATGACCCGAACGACCGCCCCCGTCCCGGGTGCGGGATCGCATCCTGACTTCAAGTTGAGTGGATCATGGCAAGCATCAGTCTCGCAAGCATTCATAAAGCGTACGGCAACAATCCCCCCGTCATTCGCGACATCAACCTCGAGGTTGGCACGAACGAATTCTGCGTGTTTCTCGGGCCGTCCGGATGCGGAAAATCGACTCTGCTGCGGATGATCGCGGGCCTCGAAACGATCACCAGCGGCGAGATGCGGATCGACGGGAAGTTGGTCAACGCAGTGCATCCGTCCCAGCGGCGCGTTGCCATGGTTTTTCAAAACTATGCGCTCTATCCGCATATGAGCGTCTACGAGAACATGGCCTTTGGCCTGCGGCAAGCCAAGCTGAATTCGGCCGCGATCGACAGGAAGGTCCGCGAGGCCGCAGCGTCGCTGCAACTCGATAAGCTGCTGGAGCGCAAGCCGGCGGCACTGTCCGGCGGGCAGCGGCAGCGTGTCGCCATCGGGCGGGCCATCGTTCGGGAGCCGGGAGTGTTTCTCTTCGACGAGCCGTTGTCGAACCTCGACGCCGCGCTGCGCGTCCAGACGCGCATCGAAATCGCACGCCTTCATAAAGCTTTTAACCAGGCGAGCGCCGTCTACGTCACGCACGATCAGACCGAGGCTATGGCGCTGGCGGACAAGATCGTGCTGTTGCGTGCGGGTGCGGACGTGGAGCGCCACGGCAGCATTGCGCAGATCGGCTCGCCGCTGGATTTGTACCATCGGCCGGGAAGCCGGTTCGTCGCGGAGTTCATCGGCTCGCCGAGGATGAATATCGTGCGAGGCCGGATTGCCGCTGTCGATGCGGGCGGCGTGACGGTTTGCCTGCTCGGCGGCGAAGTATTGCGTGCATCCGTGAGCGGAGCCAACGCGCACGTCGGAATGGAGGTGACCTTGGGCATGCGTCCCGAGCATCTCGTCATTACGGACGGCGACACCCGCAGTCAAATCATCCGCGCAAGGACGCGTCGGGTCGAGCGCTTCGGCGAATGCACGTATCTGCACGCAAGCATTGGCCAGAACGGCGACGCTAATGTGATCGCGAAGCTCAGCGGCGACGTCGATCTGGCGGGCGGGCAACCGATCACATTGACGGCTTCTCCCCATTTCTGTCATGTCTTTGATGACGAGGGCCTCGCATTGCGGCGCCTCGACGTTGGGCGCGCGCGCGATTACCCGCTGCGATCGGCATGATCTCGCCCATTTCCGCCACTCGCCAACCCATCGATACAACTGAAACGATCATGTCGCACACAATCTATCCCAGCCTTGCGGGGAAGGCCGTCGTCGTCACCGGAGGGGGAAGCGGCATCGGCGCCGCGATGGTGGAGGCGTTCGTGAGGCAACGCGCGCGAGTGTTCTTTCTGGACATCGCACAAGAGGAGTCCAGCGCACTCGAGGCTACGCACCGCCGGGCCGAATGCCCGCCGACGTTCGTCTCGTGCGATCTGCGGGACGTCGGCGCCATCGGGCGCGCGTTCGAACGGGTCGTAGCGGGCGCCGGTCCCGTCGACGTGTTGATCAATAACGCGGCAAACGATAATCGGAACACCGTCGAATCCGTTACAAGCAGCGACTGGGACCAACGGCTCGCCGTCAACCTCAAGCATCATTTTTTTTGCTCGCAGGCCGTGACGAATGGCATGCGTGAAGCCGGCGGCGGATCGATCGTCAATCTCGGATCGATCTCGTGGCATCTCGCGTTGAAAGACCTGTCCATCTACATGACCGCCAAGGCCGGCATCGAAGGCCTGACTCGCGGGCTTGCCCGCGATCTCGGACCATATGGCATCCGGGTCAACTGCATTGTGCCGGGAGCGGTGCGTACCCCTCGACAGATGAAGCTCTGGCAATCTCCGGAAAGCGAAGCGAAGATCATCGAAGGGCAATGTCTGCCGCTGCGGATAGAGCCGGAGCACGTGGCCAACATGGCATTGTTCCTCGCCTCCAGCGATTCCGCCCGTTGCTCGGGGCGGGCATATTTCGTGGATGCGGGTTGGTACGGCGCATGAAGACAACCGCACCGATCTGCATTTGGGATGTCGCCGCGGAACTCGGCGAAGGTCCGATCTGGAGCGACGCCGAGCGCTCGGTTTACTTCGTCGATATCAAGAGCCAGCGGGTGCATCGCCTGAATGTCGACAGCCGGCAGGCGAGTTCGTGGGCGGCGCCCGCGCAACCGGGGTTTCTCGCTCCGCTGGCCGACGGCGGGCTGGCGTCGGGCCTCGAGGACGGCATCTATCGATTCGACACGATCACCGGGGCATTCCTCAAGATCATCGACGTCGAATCGAACATCCCGGGGAACCGGCTGAACGACGGTTATGTCGATCGGCGGGGGCGGCTGTGGTTTGGTTCAATGGATGACAGCGAGCGACAGGCGCGAGGCACGTTGTACCGCGTCCAGCCCAATGGCAGGCCAATTGCCTGCGATACAGGCTACGTCATCACCAACGGCCCAGCCGTCAGCCCCGACGGCCGCGTGATGTATCACGCCGATACGCTGAATCGCGTCATCTATGCGTTTGACGTCGATGAGGAGGGAATGCTCGCGCGCAAGCGCCGATTCGTCTCCATATCGGGAGGCGGATATCCGGACGGCATGGCAGTGGACGCGAACGGATTCGTATGGGTCGCCCTCTTCGGCGGGGCCCGAATCGAACGATTTTCGCCGGATGGCGCGCTGACCGACCAGATACATTTCCCTTGCGACAACGTCACCAAGCTGGTTTTCGGCGGAGACGATTTACGAACGGTGTATGTGACGACCGCCCGGAAAGGATTGTCGAACACCGCTTTACAACGGCAGCCGCATGCGGGCGGGCTCTTCGAGTTTCGAGCGGACGTGCCTGGCCAGCCGCAGGCATTTTGCACGGAGGGATTCTGCAATGAGTGAGAAGAGCCGCGCCCGGGGAAGCTTCCGTTCGCAGGACTGGTTTGCCAACGCGGATCGCATCGACATGACGGCGTTGTATCTCGAGCGATTCATGAATTACGGCATGACGCCGGCTGAATTGCGCTCGGGCAAACCGATCATCGGCATCGCGCAGTCAGGCAGTGACATCAGTCCCTGCAACCGCATTCACCTTGAACTTGCCAGGCGGGTTCGCGACGGCATTCGAGATGCCGGCGGGATACCGCTCGAGTTTCCCGTCCATCCGGTATTCGAAAACTGCCGCCGCCCGACGGCTGCGCTCGATCGAAATTTGGCCTACCTCGGATTGGTGGAGATTTTGCATGGATACCCCATTGACGCCGTTGTGCTGACCACCGGTTGCGACAAGACCACGCCGTCGCAGATCATGGCGGCCAGCACCGTGGACATCCCCGCCATCGTGCTGTCCGGCGGCCCGATGCTCGACGGCTGGTATGGCGGCGAACCGGCCGGCTCGGGGGCGAGCATCTGGAAGGGCCGCAGGCGATTGGCCGCAGGTGAGATCGATCGTGAGGAATTTCTACGGATCGCCACGGCTTCCGCACCGTCCGCGGGGCATTGCAACACGATGGGGACCGCGCTCACGATGAATTCTCTGGCTGAAGCGCTCGGGTTGTCGCTGACCGGCAGCGCGACCATCCCGGCGCCTTATCGCGAGCGCGCACAGGTCGCATACGAAACCGGGCGTCGTATCGTCGCATTGGCGTACGACGATCAACGGCCATCGACGATTCTGACTCGCGACGCCTTTCTGGACGCGATCGCAGTGAACGCTGCGATCGGCGGATCGACGAATGCCCAACCCCACATCATGGCGATGGCGCGCCATGCGGGCGTCACATTGTCGCCGGACGACTGGAAGGCCTACGGTTACGATGTGCCGCTCCTCGCGAACGTGCAGCCCGCGGGCAAATATTTGGGGGAGCGCTTCCATCGCGCGGGCGGCGTTCCGGCCGTGATGTGGGAGATGATGCAAGCCGGCCGGCTGAGAGTGGATCGTCCTACTGTCACAGGACGCACCATGCGCGAGAACCTCACAGGACGGGAGAGCGTCGACCGGGAGGCGATCGCGCGGTTTACCGCTCCGCTGATGGAGCGCGCGGGTTTCCTGGTGCTCCGCGGCAACCTGTTCGATTTCGCCATCATGAAGACGAGCGTCATTTCCGACGAGTTCAGGCAACGCTATTTGGCGACGCCGGGAAGCGAGAACGTGTTCGAGTGCCGCGCCGTGGTATTCGAAGATTCGGACGACTATCACGCTCGAATCAACGACCCGGCACTGGGCATCGACGAGCGAACCATTCTCGTGATTCGCGGCGCCGGGCCGGTGGGCTGGCCCGGTTCGGCGGAGGTCGTGAATATGCAGCCTCCCGACGCGCTCATCCGGCACGGCGTGACCAGTTTGCCGACGCTCGGCGACGGGCGTCAGTCCGGCACATCCGATAGTCCTTCGATCCTCAATGCATCGCCGGAAAGCGCGGTGGGTGGAGGACTCTCGCTGCTGCGAACCGGCGATGTCGTTCGCATCGACCTGAATGCCGGAACGTGCGACATGCTGGTGTCCGAATCGGAGCGCCAGCGTCGCCGCACGGAGGAAGGCGCGCCGCCGGTGAGGCCGAATCAGACGCCGTGGCAGGAGATCTATCGCTCGACTGTCGGCCAATTGGAGCACGGCGCATGCATGGAGTTGGCCGTCAAGTATCGCGGCGTTGCTCACACGCCTGCTCGGCACAATCACTGAACATCGCCATGAGTTGACTGAACTCCTCCGCTGTCTTGCCGGCGGCGCCTAATCGCCATATCGGGCGATGCGCCAGGAACCGCTGAGCCAGCAAAGTCACCGGTCCGATTCCTGCCCGGAAGAACCGAGCAGCGGGAAGTGCGACTTCATGAAGGCATCACGCCAATATATTTTGTATAACTAAATGATGTGTTTGCGTAATGAATCGGGCGCCTGGCAAATGGTGTTGCATCCATAAAAGGCCCGAATAAGGTAGATGGAGGGTTTGGAGCATGATGAGGAAGGCGTGTTTGATAGCCGGTTTTGCCGTGGGTGCAGCACCGGCGTATGCCGAAAGCGGCCTCACGTTGTACGGTCGCATTGATACGGGAATCGAATACATGAACGCGGTCACGAATCCGCACGGCGGTCAAAGTTCGCGCTTCCGTGCCGAGAGTGGAGACTGGGGGACCAGCCTGTGGGGATTGACCGGCAAGGAAGATATTGGCGCGAACACCGACATTGTCTTCAAACTCGAAAACAGCTTCAACGCCACGAATGGACAATTCAGCGCTCCGAACTCGATATGGACGCGGTGGGCGGCGATCGGTTTAGATAACCCGCGTTACGGGAGATTGCAGGTAGGCCGCCAGTTATTCATTTCATATGGAACGTGGGACTTCGACCCGTTCATCATGTCATCGTGGTCGTCGGCTTCGTTGGTGCGCGGAAGGAGCTGGCCGATTTCGAGCAACAACATCTCGTATCAGTCGCCCGCGTTTCATGGGTTTGATTTCGCGGCCCAGTACGCACTATCGAACGCGACGAACTGGAATGGAAACGGCACGACGGTTCAGGGGCGGCAAGGCGGTTTTCAGATCACCTATACCGCGCCGCTCTTCCAGATCCGGGGCACATATGACGAGGTGAGAAATCCCGCGAACGGCGCGCTCGACGATGTCTTTCAGTATTCCAAAGAGTATTTCGTGGGCGCCAACGTGTTTCTGGCTCCGTTCAAGCTGCAGGCGGTGTGGCTGTCGTCGCACGCCGGCCAGGTCGCGCCGGGCGCTCCGTCGGTGACCAACCAGATATGGGGTGGCGTGTCATGGCAGGTTGACTCGCAGGCGTCGTTGATCGCGGCGATCTACCACGTGAATGCGAATCACGGCAACGGTAACGCAACGATGTACACGCTGGGCGGCACATACAACCTGTCGAAGCGGACATTGCTTGATTTTCAGATGGCCACGGTCAGAAACAGCAAGACGGGAACGTTCGGCTTGGAAGCGAATCTGCCGGGCAGTTCGACGAGCCCGTTACCGGGGCAGGCGCAAACCGGTGTTTATGCCGGTATTCAGCACACGTTCTAAATATCGTTTGGCGAGCGCGATGCCGGTAGGACGTCGTTCCTCCGGATGTGCGGAAACGGCTTTGGTGCGACGCGATGGGCGCTTCATCGTCGAATGCACGATGAACTTTTGAGAGAGTTCGGTGAGATCAGATATGAACGAGACAAATTTGCCGGTCGATTTGTGCGATGCCTTGCTCGTCGGACGCGTGTGGCGAAGCGCACCCGTTGACGGTCCGGCGGTCGTAACGGTCAGAGACGGATGTGTTGTCGATATCACCCGGTTCGGACCTACGACGTCGGATCTCTTCGAGCGTCCCGATATTCTGGAGATCGTCCGTTACGGCGAGGGCGAGTTCCTGGGCTCGATCGACGACATTCTGAAGGACGCTCTTGATCCGGGCGCGGTTTCGCCGGCGAGGCTCCTGGCTCCGTGCGACGTGCAAGCCATTAAAGCGTGCGGCGTGACATTCGCGGTTAGCCTGCTGGAGCGCGTGATCGAAGAGAGTGCGCGAGGAGACGCAAAAAATTCTCATGAGATGCGACGGGCGATCACGACGCTTATCGGGGCCGATCTGTCGGAGATCAAGCCGGGGTCCGAGGCGGCTGCGAAGCTGAAAGAGGCGTTGCTGCAAAACGGCGCGTGGTCTCAGTACATGGAGGTCGGCATCGGCCCGGACGCCGAGGTCTTCACAAAATCGCAGCCGATGGCTTCGGTCGGGTTTGGCGCCGATGTCGGACTTCATCCGATGTCGAGCTGGAACAACCCTGAGCCGGAAATCGTCCTTGCAGTCAATAGTGCGGGAAGGGCCGTTGGCGCGACGCTGGGGAACGACGTCAATTTGCGCGACATCGAGGGGCGATCCGCATTGCTGCTCGGCAAGGCGAAGGACAACAACGGATCGTGTGCGATCGGTCCGTTCGTGCGCCTGTTCGACGAGAAGTTCACGCTCGACAGCGTGAGAGCAGCAAGCGTTTGTCTTCGCATCGAGGGCGCCGACGACGGTTTCGTCCTCGAAGGGAAGAGCCACATGCGCGAGATCAGCCGCGATCCGCTGGACCTCGTCGCACAAACGTACGGTCGCCATCATCAGTATCCGGACGGCTTCATGCTGTTTCTGGGAACGATGTTCTCACCGATCCAGGATCGCGATATTCGCGACGAAGGGTTTACGCATCACGCCGGCGACGTCGTCACGATTTCGACGCCGTCCATCGGCTCGCTGATCAATACCGTTCGGCTGTCTACCGAAATTTCGCCGTGGACGTTCGGCGTGCGCGCGCTCTACGGCAATCTCGCGCGAAGAGGATACGTCGGTGCGGCGAGCAAATCGCCGAAGCCGATTGTCGCGGCAACCTCGAGGACGAAACAATGAGACAGTTCACTCATTTCATCAACGGCAAGTGGATTCCGGGCCGCCACTTCTTGCCGAACATCAATCCGTCGGACACGGCGGACGTCGTCGGTCACGTGGCTCAGGCCGACGAGGAAGAGACGCAGTGGGCGATCGACGCCGCATGTCGCGCGTTCGATCGCTGGAGCGTATCGACGCCGCAGCAGCGCTTCGATGTGCTGGATAGAACAGGGAACGCCATTCTCGAACGCAAGGACGAGTTGGGCGACCTGCTCGCCAGGGAAGAAGGGAAAACGCTTGCCGAGGCGATCGGAGAAGTGACGCGCGCCGCTCAGGTGTTCAAGTTCTTTGCGGGCGAGGCACTCCGGCTCAACGGCGACGTCTTGCCTTCCGTTCGAGCCGGATTGACGGTTGAAGTGACGCGCGAGCCGCTGGGCGTGATCGGCCTGATTACGCCATGGAATTTTCCGATTGCGATACCCGCCTGGAAGATTGCGCCGGCGCTCGCCTACGGAAATTGCGTTGTCCTCAAGCCGGCGGCGCAGGCGCCCGCGAGTGCGTGGGAACTGATCGGGATGATCGAGAAAGCGGGCGCGCCGCCCGGCGTCGTCAACCTGGTCATGGGGCCCGGCTCGGTGGTCGGTGCGGCGCTCGTGAAGTCGCCGCTGGTGGCCGCAGTGAGTTTCACAGGTTCGGTCGCCACCGGCCGCGATATCGGAAGAACGTGTTTCGACTCGGGAAAACGCATCCAGTTGGAGATGGGGGGAAAGAATCCCATGGTCGTTCTGGACGATGCGGATCTCGATATCGCAATCGAGGCCAGCCTGAACGGCGCTTTTTTTTCTGCCGGCCAGCGCTGCACGGCATCGAGCCGCCTGATCGTGACCGCGGGCATTCACGATCGCTTCGTGGCAGGGCTGACTGAACGGGTCCGTGCGTTGAAAGTAGGGGACGCGAGGCAGCCGGGCACACAGATCGGGCCGGTCGTGGACGCCGTTCAACTACGGCAGGTCGAAGCGTATCTCGATGTCGCCCGCGGCGAGGGCGCGGAAATTCACGGCGGAGAACGCGTGACCTGCCTGACGGACGGGCATTTTCTGGCGCCCGCGCTCGTCACCGGCACGACCAATTCAATGCGGATCAATCGCGAAGAGGTGTTCGGCCCTGTCGCGACGATCATCAGGGCCGCCGACTATCAAGACGCCCTGGCGATCGCGAACGATACGGAATTCGGTTTGTCCGCGGGAATCTGCACGACCTCGCTGACATACTCGACACACTTCCGGCGGCACGCTCAGGCAGGGATGGTGATGGTCAACACGCCCACCGCCGGAGTCGACTATCACGTGCCGTTCGGCGGCCGCAAGGGCTCGAGCTACGGTCCGCGCGAGCAGGGCGCCTATGCGCGCGAGTTCTACACCACCATTAAAACGGCCTACATCAATCCTGGCGATCTTTAATGCGGTTCGCCTTGCTTGCTGCGATTGAATCGGAGCGAGCGCGGGCGACGCGTCACGTCAGATCCTGAATATTCTCCTGAAAGTTCTTATGTCGATCGATCACGCAACAGACTCCGCCCTTTATCGCAATCCGAATGCGCCAATCCGGGAGCGCGTCGCCGACCTGCTTGCAAGAATGCATCTGGACGAAAAGATTGCCCAGTTGCATGCCGGTTGGCTGGAACTGTCATCCGACGGGAAGCATACCTGGCGAATCGCGGATTTTGCTCAGCGCCAGACCGGCATTACGGTCGATACGCTGCTCGCACACGGCCTCGGGCAGATCACCCGGCCGCTCGGGACCCATGCGGTCGACGCCCGCGAAGGTGTCCGGGCGCTCAACGAACTGCAACGCCGGATGGTCGAGGATACCCGATTGGGTATCCCGGTAATGTCTCACGAGGAATGCCTGGTCGGCCTCACGATCGACGGCGCCACCTTGTTTCCCTCGCCGCTGAACTACGCCGCCACCTGGAACCCGGGGCTGATCGAGGCGGTCGGCAGAGAAATCGGCCTGCAAGCGCGTTCGATCGGCTGCCACCAGGGGCTCGCGCCGGTGCTGGATGTGTCGCGTGATCCGCGATGGGGACGCACGGAGGAGACGTTCGGCGAAGATCCCTATCTGGTGGGCGTGCTGGCTTGTCATTACGTCAAGGGACTGCAGGGCGAGCGACGGGATCTGCTCGCCACGCTCAAGCACTTTGCCGGGCATTCGGCGAGCGAGGGCGGGCGCAATCACGCCCCCGTGCGCATCGGACCGAGGGAATTCAACGATATCTTCATGCTTCCGTTCGAGATGGCGGTCAAGCTGGCCGACGCGGGGTCCGTCATGCCCGCCTATCACGATATCGACGGCATTCCCTGTCATGCGGATCAGGCATTGATCGAAGGCACGCTGCGCCGTCGATGGGGATTCGACGGACTGGTTGTTGCCGATTATGCCGGGGTCAATCTGCTCCTCACCCATCACGGCGTCGCGCAAGACGAGGCGAAAGCCGCGGCATTGGCGTTCAATGCCGGGCTCGATGTCGAACTTCCCGGCCACGAGTGCGCGTTGCACTTGAAAACCGCGATCGAACGCGGCGATATCGAGTTGGAGGCGATCGATGCCGCGGTGTCGCGAGTGTTGACCGAAAAATTCCGGCTGGGGCTTTTTGAGCGCCCTTATGCGGACCCCGACGGCGTGAACGTGAGCGGCGGCGACGCCACGGCGCTCGCGCGGCAAGCCGCGCTCGAATCCATCGTCCTGCTGAAGAACGACGGCACTTTGCCGGTTCGTGCAGCGCAGGAGCATCGTGTGGCGGTCATTGGGCCGACTGCCGACGATCCTCTCGCGCTGCTCGCCGGCTATAGCTTCCCGGTCCATCTGATCACGACCGGCAAGGATGCGCGATCGCCCGTGAAAACCCCGCTGCAGGCTTTCAGGGAACGATTCGCCGCCGATCGCGTCGTCTACGCGAAGGGGTGCGAGATTATTCAGGAGCGGCGCGCGGGCACGCCGGTGTTTCCAGGCGACGTGGATATGGCGCGCGCGCTCGATGAGAATCGGCAGGCTCCAATCAGCCGCGACCTCCGACAGATCGATTCCGCTGTCGCCGCGGCACGATCGGCGGCGGTCGCGTTCGTGTTTGTCGGCGACCTCGCAGGGTTGTTCCAGTCCGGCACCGTTGGGGAGGGCTCGGATACCGATAGCCTCGAACTGCCGGGCGTGCAGCAGACGCTGCTCGAGGCCGTCGTCGCGAGCGGCACGCCGACGGTCGTCGTGCAGACGGGGGGACGCCCCTACAACCTTGGAGGGCTGGAGGAGGTGGTGGCCGCACATATCGTCGCCTTTGCGCCGGGTGAGGGCGGAGCGGATGCGATCGCCGAGCTGGTTTCCGGCGCGGCCGACTTTAGCGGCCGCCTGCCGTTGTCGATTCCCAAAAGCGCGGGCGCGGTGCCCTACGTGTACAACCACAAACTGAAGAGCGCAGGCACGCCTGTCGCCTACCATTTCGGCTCGCGCTATCCGTTTGGATTCGGTTTGGGGTATACGCGGTTTCGCTACGGGGCGCTTGATTTGATCGACAGCCACGCCGATGTGGCCAGCGGGGTATTCGAGTTTGTCTTCGAGATAGAAAACGTCGGCCAGCGGGATGGAACAGACGTCGCTCAGATTTACGTCCGTGACCGTATTGCATCGGTCGTGCGCCCGGTGCGCGAACTCAAGGGATTCCAGCGCGTTTTCGTGCCGGCGGGCGGGCGCAGAATCGTACGGGTCCGATTGCCGGTCGACATGCTCAACTTTACCGACGAGCGTGGCGAGCGCGTCGTGGAACCCGGGGAGTTCGATCTGATGATCGGCAGTTCCAGCCGCGATATCCATCTGTTCGGCACGCTGACCGTATCGGGACAGGAAGTGCGCACGCTTGGCCGCAATTGGCGCATGCTTTGCGACGTCAGCGTATTCGAATGAGCGGCGACGATGACGTCGAGAGCGCGATACCGGCTTCGGCCAACCGTTCGGCATGGCGAATAGAGACGTATCGCGCCCCGCGGATGCCCTCGCAAATGTCGACCGTAACGGCCGAAACGCCGGGGGGCGGTAATTTCGCGGGCGCTCTGCCGCGCGAGGCGGAAGACTCGACGGTCAAAAGCGTATCGATGCCGCGTCGGCCGGGACGTGTCATGGATCGGCGCGGCAGTCCGGACAATCGGACGGCCGCGCCGGCGAGCAAGCGAAACGTGGCGCGCCATGGCGCCTTGCCGTCGCCGGCGCGCATCGACAGGCCTCGAGCAGTCCCCTTTGCATCTCAAGGTTTCACTGACGACGCCCAGTCGCGAGCAAGATCGCAACTGGGGCGCCGACACTCGTTTACTTCGTCTTCGCAGCCTTCGCAAGCGCTTGAACCGCGCGCTTCGAATCCTGGTTCGAGTTCATGAACGTGGTGACGACGTCGGTGATTGCGCCGGCGATCGCATCCGATTGAGCCATGCTGCCCGAAAGCGACGGCACGTACCCGTTGCCGGCGATCGCTGTTTGTTCGTCCGCGTAGGACTTCCTGGCGCAGTCGTCGAATTTCGCCATCGGCGCGCCAAGCCGCACCGGAATCGAGCCCTTGTACAGGCTGAACTGTTCCTGAAACGCCGGAGACATGATCGTCTTCGCGAGTGCGAGCTGGCCGGGCGTCGCTTCCTTTTGGCCCGGCTGCTGGAAGAACACGAACGCATCGACGTTGAACGTGTACGCCTTGTCCGTGCCCGGCACCGCCGCGCAAATGTAGTCGCTGCCCGGCTTTTTGTTCGCGCCGGCGAATTCGCCTTTCGCCCAGTCGCCCATGAACTGCATGCCGGCCTTGCCGTTGACGACCATCGCCGTCGCGAGATTCCAGTCACGGCTGGCGCGGCCGCGATCGAAGTACGATTGAATCCTGCGCACCGTGTCGAATACTTGGACCATCTTGTCGGACGTGAGCGTCTTTGGATCAAGATCGACGATCGCCTTCCTGTAAAAGTCCGCGCCCTGCGAGAGCACCACGCCTTCCCACAGCGTCACGTCCTGCCACGGCTGGCCGCCCATCGCAACCGGAACGATGCCCGCGGCCTTCATCTTGTCGGCCACGGCGAAGAATTCCGGCCATGTGGTCGGCACTTTACCGCCTGCCTTGTCGAGCGCGGCCTTGTTGATGTACAGCCAATTCACGCGATGCACCGAGAAGGGCGCCGCGACGTAATGGCCGTTGGCGCGGATGATCTTGTCGATCTGCGGCGGAAGGTTCTTCTTCCAGTCTCCGGCGGCCGAATCGATCGGCGCGAGCACGCCTTGCTCGGCCCACTCCTGAATCAGCGGGCCTTTGATTTGCGCGGCCGCCGGCGCGTTGCCCGAGATCACCTGGGTCTTGAGCACGGTCATCGCGGAGGCGCCCGCGCCGCCCGCGACCGCGAAGTCTTTCCACGCGTAGCCTTGCTTCTGCATGTCGCTCTTGAGGACGCCAACGGCCTTCGATTCGCCGCCCGACGTCCACCAGTGCAGCACCGACACGGCTTCGGCGGCCTGCACCGATGCCGCTGCGCCAGACAAGAGGCCTGCGGCGCACAGGCCGCCCATGAATTTGCCGACTTTCATTCTTATCTCCCCCAGACACCTGATCGAAAAAGGAACGCTTCCCTGACGCCGCCAGAGTGCGTCGAAAAATCAAAACGTGTAAATCGCCGATCTCGGGCTACGCCGACGCGATGCGCAAAATCTCGTCGAGCCGAGCCTCGCTCAATCGCCCTTTCGAGAACGCCGGCACCTTGTTGATGGGCATTTCGTCGACGAACGCGCGGGTCGCCATGCGCGCCTTGCGCGCCGCGGTGATCTGCTCCCGCGTCATGTCGGCGGACGATGCCTCGGGCGCCGGCTCGACCAGTTCGGCGAATCCGAGCGCGCGCGCGAATTCTTCGTACACCGCCGGCATCCGGCTGAAATCCTGCACCAGCGACTGCCGCGTGAGCGTCCTCGCCAACGGGCGCGCCCGCACGTGGAGGGTCGCCTGCAGCGGCAGATCGCGTGACGATCCTCCCACGCGCACATCGAACTCGCCCGGGTTCACCGACCATGCTTGCGCTTGCGGATCGTAGTGCGCGAAGTCGCGGCGGCCGAGCGCGAAGCGCAGCGTCCTTTCCTCGCCGGGCGCGAGCATGACCTTGTCGAACGCGCGCAGTTCGTTGACAGGCCCCGGGTGCGCGGGTGCGCGCTCGTGCACATAGAGCTGCACGACCTCTTGCCCCGCAACAGCGCCGACGTTCCTGACCGTCACATCGACGGCGATCGAGCCGCCTGCATCGGCATCGAAGGCGGCCGTGCCGCTTTCGATGCGGGTATACGCAAACTCCGTATAGCTCAGGCCGAAGCCGAACGGGAACAGCGGTTCGATATCCCGAATGTCGTAGTGCCGGTAGCCAACGAAGAGCCCCTCTCCATAAAGCGCATGGCCGCAATGGCTCGGGAAGGCCGGAAAGGCCGGCGTCTGCTCGATGCAAACCGGAAAGGTCTCGCTGAGCTTGCCCGACGGATTGACGCGTCCCGTGAGCACGTCCGCCAGCGCGCCGCCGCCGGCTTGCCCGCCGAGCCAGCCCTCGACCACGCCCTTGACGCCGTCGATCCACGGCATTGCGACGGCGGAACCGTTCAGCAGCACGACCACGATGCTCGGCTGCGCTATCGCTACGGCTTCGATCAGTCGCACGTGGCCGGGCGGCATGTCGATCGAGCGGCGGTCAAAGCCTTCCGATTCGTAACTATCGGGCAAGCCGACGAAGACGATCGCCACGTCCGCCGACGCGGCTTTGTTCACCGCGTCGGCGAGCAGCGCGTCGTCGGTGTCGCCCTCGGCGTCGCAGCCTGCCGCGTGCAACAGTCTGTCCGCGCCGAGCAAGGTGGCGAACTCGTCGAAGGCGTTCGTCACGCGGATCGGGTTGACCTGCGAACTACCCGCGCCCTGATACCGCGGCGCCTTCGCAAAATCGCCGATCAGCGCGACTTTCTGGCGGGCGCGCAGCGGCAACACGCCATCTTCGTTCTTCAACAGCACGATCGACTCGCCGCCGACTTGCCGAGCGAGGGCGTGATGCGCGTCGGCGTCGAAGGCGAAGGCGGGCTTCTTCGCGGCGGTCGCCTTCAGCGCCACGGCCACGAGTTCGGTCGCGGCGCGCTCGAGCGTCTCGTTCGACAAGCGTCCGTCACGCACGGCCGCGATGATCCGGTTGCGGTTGTAATCGCCGCTGCCCGGCATCTCCAGGTTCGTGCCTGCCGCCACGCTGCTCGCGCGGTCGTTGATTCCGCCCCAGTCCGACACGACGAAGCCTTCGAAGCCCCACTCGTCGCGCAAGATATCCGTCAGCAATTCGCGATGCTCCGATGCATAAACGCCGTTGACCGGGTTATAAGCGCTCATCACGGACCACGGCTGCGCCTCGCGCACCGCGATCTCGAAGGCCTGCAGGTACGTCTCGCGCAGCGTCCGTTCGTCGATGTCGGAGCTTGTCGCCATGCGTTGCGTTTCCTGGCTGTTCACCGCGAAGTGCTTGAGCGACGTGCCGACGCCTTCGCCCTGCACGCCATCGATGTACGCGACTGCCATGCGGCCCGACAGCAACGGGTCTTCCGAGAAGTATTCGAAGTTGCGGCCGCCGAGCGGCGAGCGTTTGATGTTGACACCGGGGCCGAGCAGGATCTGCACATCGGCTGCCTGCGCCTCGCGTCCGAGCGCCGCGCCGACCTCACGGATCAGGCTGGTATTCCAGGTCGCGGCCAGCGCGGTCGCGGTCGGAAAACAGGTGGCCGGCACGCTGTCGCCGAAAAGGCCCTGCAGTCTGCGCAGACCGTGCGGCCCGTCCGAACAGGTGATCGCGGGCAGCCCGAGGCGCTCGACGGCGTGCGTTCGCCACCAGCCGTCGCCGGAGAGGAGCCGCGCTCGCTCCTCGATCGTCATGCGCGATACCAGGCCGGCGGCCTCGTGCAGCGTGTTGTCCATCGTGGTTCCTCCAGTCGGCGTTCGATTATCGAAGACAGCGTGTAACCCGCCCACGGACGGATTGCGTTCACTGACGAGCGCATTCTAGAAGCCGCCGGGTGAGGGCGTTGTAAGGGAAGTCGGACATCGCGCTGCTCGATTACCCTATGCGAAGTGGAATCGGCTATGCTCGAACGGCCCTCATCGAGACCCTAACGTGAAGGACCGCAGCGCGTGGCAACCCGTCAAACAGCGGCCCCGGTGGCCGATCCCGCCAGTTCGAAAACCTCGTCCGCGAATGCCGAGCCGTGGGGCACGACCAAACTGTGGTATCGGCAGGTCGAGGAAGACGGCCTCGATCGTGTCGGCGAGGCGCGCGCGGCGGCGCTCGCGGTCGCCAACAGTGGCCGCGCATGGCGTTTCCTGCGCGATATGCCGCTTGGCCTCGTGCTCTATGACGATCAGTTCCGCATCGTCTATCAGAACCTCGCAAGTGAGGTGATGACGGGTTACCCCTCGTCCGATTTTGCCGGTCAGTCGCCGATCGGCCTCTGGATTCCGGAGAGTCAGCGCACCGTCATCGGAGAAATTCTGCGCCGCATGCGCGAAGAGCGCGTTGCGCTGCATGGCCGCGCCGTGCACGTGCGGCGCGACGGGCGCCTTTCCTGGGTCCAGTGGCACACGACGCCGCTCTTCGACGGCGACTGCTTCATCGGCTATCTCGGCACGCATAGCGAACTGAGCGAGGCGGTGCGCGCCGCCAAGCATCAGGCCGAATTGCTGATCGATGCGGCGGTCGATATCGCGATGGTCCAGCTCTCGCCCCAGGGCCGCATACTGAGTTGGAACCGCAACGCCGCCGCACTGTTCGATTCCCATGCGAAAGAGGCGCTGGGCTTACCGTTCGAGATGCTGTTTTCGTCGGATGGCGCCGAGTGCGGCGTGAGCGCATCGCTGCTCGCCCGCGCCCGTGACGGAGACCGCACCGAATACGAAGGCTGGCTCGGACGTACGCGCGAGACGCGGTTCTGGGGCCACTTGCGGCTCTACCCGCAGCGTGACGACGACGATGTCGTCTACGCGCTCGTGATGGTGGCGCGCGACCTGAGCGAACGCCGGCGCGCCGAACAGCAGGTGCGCGAGAGCGAAGCGCTGCTTTCGGCGATCGTGTCGGCGGCAAGCGACGTCATTCTCGGCATTGACGACGCCGACCGCGTCATCCTCTGCAACCCTGCGGCCGAACGTGTCTTCGGCCGCAGCGCCGCCCAGTTGAAGGACGGTCCGCTGCCCGACATCCTGCCGCGCGGCGACGGCCTGCGATCGCTTGTCGATGCGAGGCGAACCTTGTCGGGCGTAGGTCACGACGGGCGCATGCAGCACCTCGAAGTCTCCGCGACGCGCACGAGCGTCGAAGGCCGGAGCTTCATCACGCTCGTTGCACGAGACGTCACCGAGCGCGTCGAGTCCGAGCAGGCTGTCGAGCGCTATCGTGAGCAATTGTCCGCGTTGACGCGCGACCTGATGGACGCCGAGCAGAAGACCAACCGCCGTCTCGCGCAATTGCTGCACGACCAATTCGGCCAGACGCTCACCTCGCTGCGCATCTTCGTCGACGCCGTGCGCGCGCGTCTGCCCGCGAGCGACGACGCTATCGTGCAGAACGGCTGGTCGCAGATCTCGTCGCTCATCGATCGCGGCATGCGCGAAGTGCGCGAAGTGCTGGTTGAATTGCGGCCGGCGCTATTGCAAGAGCAGGGCCTTGCGGTAGCGCTCGACAACGAAGTGCAGGCGCAGGCGGCAAAGCATCCGGAAGTGCGCGTGACGCTCGATGCCGCCGACGAACTCGCCGAGCGCCGCTGGGCACCCGATGTCGAATATGCGGTCTTCATGGTGGCGCGCGAGGCCATTGCCAATGCGCTGCTGCATTCGCGCGGCGGCCATGTCGCGGTCAGGCTGGATGCACGGGGCATGCCCGGGCTGGTCCTGAGCGTGCACGACGACGGCCGCGGCCTCGGGCCCGCCGAACGTGCGCACAAGCCCGGCCATCTCGGGCTGGTGGGCATGCGCGAGCGCGCGCTGGGAATCGGTGCGCAACTTGTCGTGAGCTCTAGCGCCGGACGGCGCGGCACGACGATCGAGTTGAGGTACGCGCCATGAACCAGACCATCTATCTGGTCGACGATCACGCTGTGCTGAGAGACGGACTGCGCGCGCTGCTCGAACCTGCCGGATACCGGGTCGTGGGCGAGGGCTGGATTCCGCAGGCAGTGCTTCGAGACATCATGCGCGCGCCGCCCGACGTGGTACTGCTCGACCTGTCGCTCGGCGAGCATTCCGGCCTCGAACTGCTCGGCGAGATGCACCGCCGCAAGCTGCCGTCGCGCGTGCTGGTGCTGAGCATGCTCTCGCAGCCGCGCCAGGTGCTCGACGCCGTGAGGATGGGCGCGATGGGCTACGTACTCAAGGGATCAAAGGGTGGCGAGGTCATCGAGGCGCTGCGCAACGTGGTTGCGGGCCGCCACTACTGGAGCGCCCAGATCGCCTCCGCCGCGGCGAAGGCGCTCTCGTCGGCGGCGGCGCCGGAGCCTGCGGTGGCGCTCTCGCTGCGCGAGCGTCAGGTGCTCAATTTGGTGGTTCGGGGCCGCACGAGCGCCAGCATCGCGGAGTCGTTGCACCTGTCGGTCAAGACTGTGGAGACGTATCGCCTGCGCCTGATGCGCAAGCTCGGCGTCAGCGATATCACTGGTCTCATGCGGCTTGCCTTCAAGGAAGGGATGCTCGACACGGAGGGCAACTGATGGATTCTCTTGGGGGGGCGGGGATTGAAATTCGGCTCTCAAGTTCCGGGCACAGTTTGACGAGACCGTCGCCTTCAAATCGCCCAGCGTCGGCAGAGGGCGATCTTCCGCGAACGCTACCTGGATGGGCGGCGCGTTCTCATGCTCGCGTCCAGCACGCGGCAATGCGCACCAGTTCGACAGCGCAGGCGTCGTCGAGCACGTAGTCGATCCGCGCAGCCGCTCTCAGATCGGCAGCGTTCGTTCGGGCGTTGATCGAGCCCGAACCGCCGACAACCTTGCCACGCGAGCAGCAGAGCTTGCGGCCGTCGAGCTGCGCCTCGGGCTCGCTGATAGGTGGCTCCGTCGTGGGGAACCGGCGAGCGTATCGAGGTCCAAAGCACGGCATTTCTAAATGGCTAGAACGCGACGTTTCTATAAAGCTACTACAGCAATATTGTTGATAATTGATATTATGTCAATTTTAGCACGTAGACTGACCGCGACGATTCGGGCAATCAAAGCAGCCCGGTCCCTGACAATCGCGCGCCCGGCAACAGCGTAGCAAGCCCAAAATCATTTCCTTCGACACGCCTGCCATGAGCAGGCGTTTTTTATGCTCGGCAATCTTGTAATACACGCGCCGTCGCTTCGCGTCATGGATTCCGCGCCGAGTGTTGCGGATCACCCAGTAGAGATTCCTGATATCCCGAGCCACATCGGCCAGTTCTTGGGCCGACAGATACGGCCGTTCCAGCAATTCAAGCTGCATCTTCAATTTCCACCACTCGGACGCCGGAACAGCCGATTCGCGCCACATACAACCGCAACCGCCACAATCAGCGACGCCAGGAACGACGAGGCCAGATAAACATCCTCGACGCCCTCGTCGCCGTACGCACCGAAGAGCCCCGCAAAACGAACCAAGGCATTTGTAGCCCACGGCGCGAACTGGATCGACCCGGCCACCTTGGCGAGCGCCAGCGTAACCGCCAGCGTCGCCACCACGTTAAACACGATTCGAGACGCTTTCATCGAACATCGACCGTACCGTATGCACGACCGGCGAAACCGGGCACGCTGATCATGGGCGTTGCCTTGAGGGCGGCTCGCAGCTTCACGAAGTCCTGCAGATTCACCAGAGTGACACAGCCTTCACTCAAGCCCCTAGGCCCGTTCGGATGAAGGCGGAAACTCCCTCGCCTCACGCCGTTGATGAAGGTCCAATCGTCAATTTGGCCGTCCGCACGATACAGCGCAAACCAAGTCGTCCGATCGGTTTCGTAGAAGTGCTCCAAAACGAAATCGCGTATGCTGCCCAAACGCCCACCCGACTCTCTATCGACGATGTAATAGCGTCCAGGCGGCAACGGACCGACATCCTTTTTGGCGATTGCCGCCGGATTATCTCGCCCCTCGCTCGTTCCCGAAAATGCAGGAAAAGCACCAACGCCCGGGCACTGAAGCGTCGAGAATTTCTGATTATTAAGTGCAAACGTGCAAGAAATCGGCATGAGAACCCCCGCTTGTCGGTCGGGCGAAAGCTACCAAATTGTCATACATTTGACAAACTAGCAAGCCTGACAGGTTCCCTGCTGATACTTAACGATACTCGCGGCTATGCCATACCCGGGTCACGAGCACCTCGTCGCCATCCAGTACGGCATACCTGATAACGTAGGAACTACGGCCGAATCTGGCCGCCCATTCGCGAAATTCCGCCCGAGGTGCACCGATGCCGGGGTTTTCGGCGATCAAATCGGCAGCGTCCACAATGATCTGAGCCGCACGGCGTGCAGCCGCCGGGCTGTTCATCACGAGAAAATCGTACAGTCGTGCAACGTCTTCCAGCGCATCTGGATGCCAGATCAGCGCGGGCATTCGGTACGATTTCCCGAAGCAAGTTCAGTCAGCCACGCGCGAACACGGTCATGTTGCACCGCCGGCGTACCTGAAAGATACGAATCGAGTCGCGCCCGATCCATTTCGAGCGACAAAGCATCGGCGCAAACCGTGGCCACATATTCGTCAACGGACTGGCCTGACCGGTGTGCCGCCGTTACGATGGCGGCTTCCAATTCGACGGGCAATGCAACAGTGAGCATATCGTTCCCCAATTTCTGCATGCCACTATTGTAGCGGTATCTGAAGCCCTTTGTTCACGTCACGGCCCGCGTCCAACCTACCTGCCCTACTTCGCAAATTTGTAAGCTCTGCGCCACTGGACAGACGGCTTTGCTTGCACGGCCTCAAGATACGCTGATAGTTTCTCGAATTTCTTGCCCTCGCGCACAATGAGGGACTTGCTCCTGACACGACATCACGGTCCGTGGCAAAAATGAGGCATGAGTCAGCGGATTCCATTGGGGCCAGCGGGCTTCGACCTGCATGGGCCGGATATAAAACCGCAGCCTGTATCTGTTCGACAGAGCAACAAACCTTGGCAAGCCGGAGGCGTCCATATAAAGACCATGGAAAACGAGATTCTCCGGGAGGCCGTGGAGGTGATGAAGTCGCGAAAATGGATTGCGCGCTCACCCTCATTGCCGGAGGACACGCAGTGAAGCGGGTTTGCGATGTTCTCGGTGTAGCGCGCTCGAATGTGGCGGCAAAGCTCGCGCGACCAGCTGATTGGCGAGACGGACGACGCGCTCGCAAGTCGGACGACGCAAGCCTTGTCGACGCAATTCGATTGCTTGTTGCCGACTTGCCAAGCTACGGCTATCGGCGCATATGGGGCCTGTTGCGAAGCGAGCGGGAGTCCCGATGCGAGGCCCCGGTCAACGCCAAACGTGTGTATCGCGTGATGCGCGTGCACGACTTGCTGCTGCACAGGCCTGCGCGGCCGCACATCGAGCGCCGACACGACGGCAAAGTGGCTGTACCGAGGAGCAACCAGCGATGGTGTTCTGACGGCTTCGAGTTTCGCTGTGACAATGGCGAGCCGCTGCGCGTGACCTTCGCGCTCGATTGCTGCGACCGTGAGGCCATGAGTTAGGCGGCGACGACCGGTGGTCATAGCGGCGATGTCGTGCGTGACGTCATGCTGGCGGCTGTGGAACAGCGCTTCGGCAACGTTTCGAAAGCGCCTGCGGAAATTGAATGTGGAGTAGCCCCGTCTCTCGCAGACAACGAACGACACCACAGCGCTCGCAAGACGATCCGCGCGTGCGCTCACCATGGCGCGCCGCGCATGCCGATTGGCGCGCTTGGCGAGTTACGGCGCGCGTGAAAGCCGGCATCATGTCGAACATCATGTGAAGTGGAATCGACGACGATGGACATCAACACCGACACCCCGGTCATGGTGACCGGCGCAACCGGCTACGTCGCGGGCTGGCTCGTGAAACGGCTGCTCGACGCGGGCTTCACGGTTCACGCGGCTGTGCGCGATCCTGCCGACCGCGACAAGCTCAGGCATCTGGAGCGGATCGCGGCCCGCGCGCCCGGCGCGATCCGCTACTTCCGCGCCGATCTGCTCGAACCCGGCTCGTATGCGCAGGCAATGGCCGGCTGCGGGATCGTGTTCCATACCGCATCCCCGTTCAAGGTCGACGTGCGAGATCCGCAGAAGGAACTGATCGATCCCGCGCTGCTCGGCACGCGCAACGTGCTCGACACGGTGAACCGCACGCCGTCGGTCCGGCGCGTCGTGCTGACGAGCAGCTGCGCGGCCATCTACGGCGACAACGCCGATCTCGCCGCCACGCCGAACGGCATGTTCACCGAGGCGATCTGGAATACGAGCTCGTCGCTCACGCACCAGCCGTATTCGTATTCCAAGACGGTCGCCGAACGCGAAGCGTGGAAGATCGCGGGCGCGCAGCAGCGCTGGGATCTGGTGACGATCAATCCGTCGCTCGTCGTCGGACCGGGCATCAACCCGAAAGGCACGTCCGAGAGCTTCGCGATCGTGCGGCAGATGGGAGACGGCACGATGAAGAGCGGCGCGCCCGATCTCGGCATCGGCGTGGTTGACGTGCGCGACGTGGCCGAGGCGCACGTCCGCGCGGCGTTCCTGCCGGGCGCGAGCGGCCGCTACCTCGTGTCGGGCCACGATACGAGCCTGCCGGCGATGGCGGCGACGCTGCTCGAACGGTATGGCGACGACTACCCGATTCCCCGGCGCGTGCTGCCCAAATGGCTCGTCTGGCTGGCCGGCCCGCTCGCGAACCGGGCCGTCACGCGCAGGATGGTGGCCCGCAACGTCGGCTTGCCGTGGCACAGCGACAATAGCCGCAGCCGCAACGAGCTCGGCATCCGCTACCGGCCCCTCGCCGAATCGATGAACGACTTCTTCCAGCAGCTCGTCGAGACCGGGCAACTGCGGCGATGAACCGCTTCGCGATCTCGCCGGGCTGGCGGATATTGCTGGCCGATCTGGATCTATCCGTCGACGAGTTGCTGCGGCGCGCGCAGTTGCCCGCCGACCTGTTCGCGCGGCCGGACGCCGGCCTGTCGACCCGCGAGTATTTCCGCCTGTGGCAGGCGTTCGAAGACATGGCCGGCGAGCCGTCGATGCCCCTGCCCCTGCGCATACTCGACTACGTATCGGTCGAGACGTTCGATCCGCCGATCTTCGCGGCGTTGTGCAGCCCGAACCTCGAAGTCGCGGTACGGCGCATCAGCCAGTTCAAGCCTCTGATCGGTCCGTTGCGCCTGCGCGTCGCACTGGAGGCGGACGCGCTCACGCTCGCCATCGACTTCGTCGAGCAAGACGTCGCGCCCCCCGGCGCGCTGCTCGCGACCGAACTCGGCTTCTTCGTGAAACTGGCGCGGATCGCGACCCGCTTGCGCGTGCCTGCGAGCGCGATTACGCTGCCGCGAGAACTGCGGCCGCACGACGACTACGCACGCTTTTTCGGCGCGACGCCGCGCTATGGCGCGGCGCCATCCGTGAGCTTTGCGCTGTGCGACGCGCGACGCCCGTTCGTGACGGCGAACGACGCGATGTGGCAAGTATTCGAGCCTGACCTGCGTCGGCGCCTGACCGCGCTGTCGGCCGAAGCCGGCATCGTCGAGCGGGTCCGGGCAGCGCTGCTGGAACTGATCCCCGGCGGCCTCGCGACCGCCGAGGACGTCGCGCGCTCGCTTGCGATCAGCAAGCGCACGCTGCAGCGCCGGCTCGGCGAAGAAGGCGCGAGCTTCAAGGCCGTGCTGGCCGACGTGCGCGAGCGGCTCGCGTGGCACTACCTCGATCGCTCCGATTTACCCTACAGCCAGATCGCGTTCCTGCTCGGCTACCAAGATCCGAACTCGTTCTTCCGGGCGTTCAGCACATGGACGGGCATGACGCCCGACGCCGCGCGCACGCGCGCGACGCGCTGAGCCGGCACGCGCCCTCGGGCCGACCGGCCCCAGCGCGTGACTTCCACCGCAAGCGGCCCGCTGCAGCGGCGATGCGTTCAATTGCGGCGGCCGCTGCGCGATGAAGACGTGAGCAACGACACGCGCGGCACATGCGGCCCGCACATTTCCCTATCCTCGGATCGAAGACGCGCCACGCGCCCCTTCCGGCCGTTCGTCGAGTCAAACCGTCGTTTTGATCTCGACTCCGAACAGTCGAGAAGATGCGCCGCGGCGCAGCGTTCGCGCCGTCGTGCCGCATCGGCACGACGAGCGCAACGCCGCACGCGGCGCACTCCCTCAGATCGCCGTCAACAAGCCGCCGGCGTGCTGCCGCATACGGTATTCACGAGCACCACGATGTTGCCGCTCGTGAACGGAGAAGCGCCCTGCTGCTTCACCGTCGTATCCGTATAGCCCCAGCTCGTCACGCCGACCACGACATTGTGCGAGGCCGCGTTGCCGAAACCCGTGCCGTTGAGCGCGGGCGGCATGCCGAGATTGACGAGCCACGGGCCGCCGCTCGAACCTCCGGTCATCAGCGATCCGATGATCGTGTTGTTCGAATAGCCGGCGGACACGAAACCTTGCGATCCGTTGCGCTCCATGAAGACGCCGTTATCCAGCGCCACCGGGTAACCGAGCTGGTCGATCTGAGCGAGCCCCGACGAGTTGTAGCTATAGCCGTTCCAACCATAGCCATACCATCCGGCGCTATTGCCCGCGTACGCTCCGCCTTGCGGCGTCAGCACGATCACGGCCACGTCGTCTTGGCAAACGACGCCGGCGACGGCGCACGGATCGGAGCCGTCGAAGTAGGACGTCATGATGGTGGCGGACGCCCCGCTCCATACCCCATAGGGCGCCGACCCATTGCTATAGTCGGGAACGAATACCCAGTTCGAATAGAACTGCCGCTGGCCGAAATTCGCTACGCAATGCGCCGCCGTGACGACCACTCCCGGCTTGATGAGGGATGCGGAGCACAGATAGGTTGCGGAGCCGATGTTGAAAAACAGCTTCCCGGCCGGGCGGAACGGATAGTAATACTGCGTGTTGTCGCCGTATGCGTTCACCTGGCTGGTGTTGTACGGCTGATTCGACGTGCCGAATTCCTGCGGCTGGACCCCGGTCTGGCTCAAATCGACGGGCGCCACCAATTGCACCGGTCTTTGCTTGCCGTCGCCCGCGCCGCCTCGCGCGTAGCCGGGCAAGCCGAGAGTCGGCTTGGCGTTGTACATCAGCGATTCCAGCATGGTGGGCGGCGCAGCGATCGGCTTCGGCAACGGCATCGGCAATGCGTTCTTGAAATCGATCGCGGCCACTTGCACGGCGCGCTCCGGCAACGTGAGCTGTGTCACGCCTCCATGCGTCTTGATCTGCTGGGCAACAGCGCTGGTCGCGATCAGCGAACCGAGCGCGGCAAAAGCGACTTGCTTGATCAAACGTTTCATTTGAATCTCCTGGCGCATTTTTGAATGATTTTTTCCGAGATTCGAAATTTTGTTCGAATGTTAAAACGCCCCTCGGCACACATTTGGATCAATGTCAGGCGAATTAGACGCTTTGCGAGGCCGTCGCGAGCGACATCGCTCACGGGCGAGCCTCTTTTTTGTTATTGATCGATCAATTCGATTGGACGGCCGGTTTTTGATTTATCAGTATATTTAATACCTGTCGCCCGACAGGACACGATGGAATGTCGATTTGAATTGCCTTTTAAGCGTTGACTTTATTTTTATTTTCGACATCGATGTGAGATGTCTTTTGTCCAGATGAAAGATGGCGTAGATCCACTTTACATTTTATTTTCTGCCTGCGATATCATATTATTTCATAACGGTTATTATTTTTAGTAATTCCCCCTGAGAGAAATGGTAGTGTCGGCATCCGGCGTTCGCGGGCGTCGTACAGCCGGCCGGGATGGTTCTGCGCGGGATCGCGGCATGAGACAACATGCACGCGCGCGGCGCTTCGGTTTTGCGCGGCGAGCTCGATTCATCCGTCCGGCGAGCCGCGGCGCGCCGTGCGACAGCGGCGTCATCCGCCGGGCAGGCTCCCCATCGCCCTCGCCGGAGCGTGACGTCACGTCGACCGGCGCACGTCGAGATCTGCGCTGGCTCCGCGTCCTCACGTAGACGATTTCATGGCGGCACGGCATTCGGGCAAGCCCCCCCATCCCCTTCGACACCGTGCCGCCCAGTCGCAATCGAGTCGGGATGTCGGGGCGACCTGGGCGTCGCATCGCTAGCCACGGATATCCCCGTGTATTCCCCTTTTGCGCTCAGTTCTTCGAACTCGAGCGCTTCCTCTCGCGAAACGGATCGCTCTAGCGGAACTGTTCCCAAGGACCTGCAACGGAAGCGCGTGCGCGCAGCATCCCGTACTGGCCACCCGAGTAGCCGAGCTCCGCGGAAACGTATAGTCCGTTCGCTTGCGATTGAATCGTCCAATACCCGTCGCTCGTGTAGTTGCACACGGTGTACTGCTCCCAGGGGCCCGCCGCGGTCGCACGGGCGCGCAACATCGCATATTCGCTCCCCGCATATCCCAACTCGGTCGAAACGAGGTCGTGATTGGCGAGCGACGTGATGGACACATTTTGCGTGCACGCCGGACCAACCGCGTTGCGCACCGCAGGCGCGGCAATCACGCTCGACAAACTCCGCATCCCGGGCGCGGATTCCCCGTCCGCGAAGGCGAGAGGCGGGAGCAGCGCGACTCCGGCGGTCAACATTGCCGACATGACGTGATCCAAACGGCGCCTCCAAAGCATTGCATTCATTTTTGCCCCCAATTAAACATCTGATAACGAATGATCAGAAATGCGCGGCATGGAAACGATTTCTCTTTACAGCCTCCATCGAAGCGGCCGCGCGACACTCGACGCCAAACCGGTTTCATCGAAATTTCACTTCGTTTTCAACCCCGTTTAATCAATACGGATTTAATTTTTTAAATCCCTCCATGCCTTCAGGAACGATAGATCGTTTTCAACGAAAACATAGAAACTTCAATTCCGCACGAGGATGTGAAATTTCAAACGCCGATTCATTTAATCGAGGATATCGATTCACAATCTGAACTGGTGAATATGGGCGACTTGGAATAATCGTCGTAGAGCCCTGCTCTGTTGGCAGCTTCGGAAGGTCGCCGCATCGACGGGGCGAAGTCGTGTGACGTGGTCGAATGGGAAACCAGACCGTTAGTTGCACCTCTGGATAAACGGACGTTGAGCACGGCTGTCGTGCGCCGTCCCGACGCGTGCCGCTCGACGGGCCCGGATCGCGCGCTAAGCGTCCCGCCGCCCGATGCGACGCACGACGAGCCAGCCCGCGGCGGCGAGGCACGCGGCGAGCGCCGCGATCGAGCGGGACGGCGCGATCGCGAACTGCGTCGTCAACACACCGCGCATCAGGTCGACCCCGTAAGCGGCGGGATCGAACGCGGCCGCCGCGCGAATCCAGTCCGGCGCGAGGTCGAGCGGATACAGGCCGCCCGACAGGAAAAACATCGGCAGCAGCAGCGTGTTCGACACGACCGGAAACACAATCACCGAACGGAACGGCAACGCGAGCGCGAGTCCGAGCGCCGAGAACACGAGCGCGGCGAACGCCATCGCCGCGACGAGGAGCGCGAGGCGCGGCGCCGTGAGGCCGATCCCGATCGCCGGCGAGAACGGCAGCAGCAGCAGCGCCTGTATCCACGCGAGCAGCGCGCCCGAGCCGATCTTGCCGAGGGCGATGTCGACGCGGCGCACGGGCGACACCAGGAGCGCGTTCAGAAAACCGGTCTGGCGGTCGTGCACAATGCCGACTGCGGCCGAGATCGCCGTGAACATCAGCGACAATCCGACCACGCCCGGAAAAATGTACGCCTGGTAACCGCCGATCTCCGCATAGGTGCCGCTTCGCAGCGCCGCGCCCAGCACGAACAGATACAGGAGCGGCTGCGTGAGCCCGAACAGTATCCGCAGCGGCGACGCCCAGAAGCGCTTCAGATCGAACCAGACGATCGCGAGAACGTCGCTCATGCGCGCTCCCCGGCGCGCGGCGCCGCCGCGTCTTCGCGCCGCCGCGCGGCGATCCAGTGGCCGACGACGTCCTTCAGGCCGGGGGCCGCGATATCCGCGCCGAGCACGCGGCACGGCATCCGTCGCAGCAGCGCCGGCAGCACGGCCTGCGGATCGGCGCCCGCGACGACGACATTGTCTTCGTCGACTTCGACCGGATAGCCGTGCTCGGCGAGCCAGCGGCGCGCGGCGTCGATATCCGGCACGCGCAGGCGGATCACGCCGGGCACGGGCGCGCGCATCGCACGCCACGAGCCGAGCGCGACCCGCTCGCCGCGATCGAGCACGACGATGCGATCGGCGTCGCGCGCCTCTTCCGTGTGATGCGTCGAGCACAGCACCGCGCAGCCGTCGGCGACGAGCCGCTTGATCTCCGCCCAGAACGCATCGCGCGCGGCCACGTCGAGGCCGAGCGTCGGCTCGTCGAGCAGCAGCACGCGAGGCTTCGCGACAAGCGCGCGCGCAAGCTCGAGCCGCCGGCGCTGGCCGCCCGACAGCCAGCGCACCGGCGTCGCCGCGTGCGCGTCGAGGCCGAGCATCGCGAGCAGCTCGCCCGTGCGCGCCCGCGCGGCGCGCCCTCTTACGCCCTGGCAATGCGCGATGAACCACAGGTTGTCGCGCGCGGACAGGCGCGGCTCGAGCGCGGACTCCTGAAACACGACGCCGATTCGCTCGCGCACCCTGGCCGGCTGCGCGAGCGCGTCGACACCGTCGACGAAGATCCGCCCGCCGCTCGGCGCGGCGAGCGTCGCGACGAGCGACAGCAGCGACGTCTTGCCCGCGCCGTTCAGCCCCACCATCGCGACGAGCTCGCCGTATCCGATCGACAGGCTCACGCGCCGCAGAATCGCCCGGCCGCCGCGATGGAGGCTCACGTCCTGCAAATCGATGCTCGGCCCGTGCGACATCGCGGCGGCGCTCCCGTCGCTCAATCGAGGCGAGCGGCGCGCAGCGCCGGATCGGCGAAGCGCACGCGCGCGGCCATCGCGTCCGTCGCCCACACGCGCCCTTGCGCATCGACGATCAGCACGGCGTCGACGCCGAGCCCGCGCGTGAGCGGCATCGCCGCTCGTCCCGCGATGAAGGGCGGCTTGCTCGCGCCGTCGGAAAGCGCGCCGGCGTGCGGGCCGGGCGCGACGAGCACGGTCACCGATTCGCTTTGCGTCGCGGGAAAGCCGCTGCGCGGATCGATGATGTGGCAATAGCGAACGCCGTTCGCCTGGAAGAAGCGCTCGTAATCGCCGCTCGTGCCGATCGCCTCGCCGTCGCGCAGCTCGAGCGTCGCGAGCGTGCCGGGCTTGCGCGGGTCCTGAATGCCGACGCGCCACGCCTCGCCGCCCTTGCTGCCGAGCGCGAGCAGATTGCCGCCGACGTCGATCAGCGCGTTGTCGATGCCCTGCGCCTTGAGCATCGCGGCCGCGTCGTCGAGCGCCCAGCCTTTCGCGTAGCCGCCGAGATCGATCGCGATCGCGCGGTTCGCGCTCGTAACGACGCCGGACGGCGAAATGACGAGATCCTCGATGCGCGCATGCCGCGCCGTTTCGCGTTGCACCGCGTCGCGCGACGGCGGCTTCACGTCGAACTGATCGGACTGGAAGCCCCAGAGCCGGATCAGCCGTCCGATGCCCGGCTCGAAAAGCCCCTGTGTGTCGATCGACAAACGGCGCGCCGCGCGCAGGATCGCGGCGAGCTGGGGGGGCGCGTGAAACGGCTCGCCCGCCGCGAGGCTTCGATTGAGCCGCGTGACGTCCGACGGCTGCCACGCGTGCAGCCCGCGATGCATCGCCTGGAAATGCGCGAACACCGCGTTCGTCGCCTGCTGCGCGCGATCGAGCGGCACGCCGTAGAGCGCCAATTGCACGCGCGTGCCGAATACATAAGTGCCCTGGACATAAACCTCCGGCGCTCTGAGCGTCAGCCAGAGCGCAAAGGCGATACCGATAATGGCCGTCAGCGACAGGCCAATGGTTTTCCTAAAAGCAGACAATTTAAATGCACTCGAATCAGTTTTTCACCATGAAGCTCGATGACCGAATTTCATCCGGCCAATGGCGAATTATTATTTTTCCCGGTTACTTTTTGGTTTGATTCAAATCAAATTGGGCCGGCGAAAGGTCCGACAGCGATTTCTTGGCCGGCGGTCCGCTGCGTCCGGGTGCCGCATGTCGGCAGCGTCTTTTCGCATCATTCATCAGACGTTTAAAGTGCCGTAAAACCGCGTCAAGTTGCGTCGAACCCGCACTTCGCCTCCTCCCTCCGGCCGTGTTTCGCGCATCCGGTTTGACGCCGTTCAAGCACACCCGCGACGATGCCAGAAAACATTCATCTCCAATACCCCTTCTTGATCCAGATCATTTCTCATGAATAGGCGAGCTACGACACTAGCGACGGAAATCTTTCCGTTCAAATCAAGATGAATAAATAAATTTCATAATCCTTACTTTTTGTTTTATTTGCATTTGCCCTTGAGATGAAAGGAGATTGAGGCTATTGAGTGACATTTTGCCGCAATGCGGTGCATATCCAGTCACCAGGAAACCCGTATTTCTGAAATCGAAGTAAAGCTACCGGTTGCTTGGCGCTGAATCGAAACGATAAGTGAGAATGTGATGGCTAATACCAAGGCAAACACTGAAGACGCGGCGGCGCCGCAGGACGCGCGGCGGCGCAAGTTCCTCGCGTCGTCGGCGGTCGCCGGGCTCGCGGGCGCGAGCCTGTCGCTCGGCCTCGCCGGCTGCAACAAGGGCGGCGACGCGCCCGCCGCCGCGGGCGGCACGAGCGCGAGCGCGGCGAGCGGCGCGAGCCCCGCCGCCGCGATCGACTTCGGCAAGTACGAAGTGCATCCGGGCAAGCTCGACACGTACTACGTGTTCTCGAGCGGCGGCCACTCGGGCGACATCCGCGTGCACGGCCTGCCGTCCGGCCGCGAGATACGGCGCATTCCCGTCTACAACATCGACTGCATGTCCGGCTGGGGCATCACGAACGAATCGCGCAAGATCATCGGCACGAAGGCCAACGGCCAGCTCGACTACTTCACGGGCGACACGCACCACGTGCACATGTCGTATGCGGACGGCACGTACGACGGCAAGTACATCTTCGTCAACGACAAGATCAACGCGCGGATCGCGCGCGTGCGCCTCGACACGATGGAATGCGACGCGATCACGCCGTTGCCAAACGTGCAGGGCTTCCACGGCATCTTCCCGGACAAGCGCGACCCGCTCGACGACAAGATCAACTACACGACGCGCGTGTTCTGCGGCAACGAGTTCCACATTCCGCATCCGAACGACGGCCGCGACCTGAACGATCCGAAGAAGTACTACTGCCTCTTCACGTGCGTCGACGCGAAGACGATGCAGCCGCGCTGGCAGGTGAAGATCGACGGCAACATGGATCTCGTCGCGACGTCGTACGACGGCAAGCTCGCGTGCTCGAACCAGTACAACACCGAGAACGGCGTCCATTACGAGGACATGATGGCGGCCGAACGCGACGCGTGCGTGTTCTTCAACGTCGCGCGCATCGAGGAAGCGGTGAAGAACGGCAAGACGTTTCGCATCGGCAATTCGCCCGTACCCGTCGTCGACGGCACGCATGCGGCGAACGCCGATCCGAAAACCGCCCTCACCTGCTACGTGCCCGTGCCGAAGAACCCGCACGGCGTGAACGTCTCGCCCGACGGCAAGTACTATGCGTGCGCGGGCAAGCTCTCGCCGACCGCGACGCTGATCTCGCACGAGCTGATGCTCAAGTGGTTCGCGGGCGAGCTGAAGGAGCCGCGCGACGCGGTCGTCGCGGAGCCCGAGATCGGGCTCGGGCCGCTGCACACAGGCTTCGACGGCAAGGGCTACGCGTACACGACGCTCTTTCTCGACAGCCAGATCGTCAAGTGGAGTCTCGACGAGGCGATCAAGGCGTACAAGGGCGACAAGGCGGCGAAGGTGGTCGTCGACCGGATCGACGTCCACTACCAGCCCGGCCACGGCTTCACGTCGATGGGCGAGACGAAGGAGCCGGACGGCAAATTCTTCATCTCGGACAACAAGTTCTCGAAGGACCGCTACCTGCCCGTCGGCCCGCTGCATCCGGACAGCGCGCAACTGATCGACATCAGCGGCGAGAAGATGCAGCTCGTCGCCGATCATCCGACGTATCCCGAGCCGCACGATTCGATCGTCGTGCGCCGCGACATCATCAAGACGCGGCAGATCTACAACCTCGACGAGTTCCCGCGCGCGGTGAAGAACGCGAAGGACAGCCGCGTCGAGCGGCACGGCAGGAAGGTCACCGTCTACCTGACGTCGCAGGCGCCGACTTTCGGGCTGCGCGAATGGACCGTGAAGAAAGGCGACGAGGTCACGATCATCCTGACCAATCTCGACAAGGTCGAAGACCTGACGCACGGCTTCGCGATCCCGTTCTACAACATCAACTTCGTCGTGCATCCGCAGCAGACGCAGTCGGTGACGTTCGTCGCGGACAAGCCCGGCGTGTTCTGGTGCTTCTGCACGAACTTCTGTCACGCGCTGCACCTCGAGATGCGCTCGCGAATGCTCGTCGAAGCATAGCGCGCTCGCACGCCGGCGGCACGTGCCGCGCGGGCGGCGGCGACGGGAACCGGGGCTTCGCGCCCGGGCGAGCACGCCGCTGCCCGGGACGACGCGGGCCGCCGGCGGCCCGCGCGCGAAGCGAACGAAGCGAACGAAGCGAACGAAGCGAAAAACGCCGACGCCCTGACGAAACGGAAAACAATGCCCACTCCCCACGTTCTCGTGACGCTCGCCGCCGCGCCGCTGCTGATGCACGCCGCGTTCGCGGCGACGCTCGCCGTGCATCCCGGCGAGCGCATCGGCGCGGCGCTCGCCGCCGCGCGGCCGGGGGATACGGTGCTCGTGCATCCCGGCCGCTACGCGGAGAACCTGACGATCGACAAGCGCCTCACGCTGCGCGGCGTCGGCCGCCCGACGATCGACGGGCGCCTTTCCGGCGACGTGATCCGCGTGGCCGCGCCGGACGTGACGATCAGCGGCCTGTCGATCGTCGACAGCGGCGCCGACCTGACCGCGCAGAACGCGGGCGTCTACGTGCAACCGGGCTCCGACCGCGCGCGCAT
Organism: Burkholderia savannae; assembly: GCF_001524445.2. Lineage (NCBI taxonomy): Bacteria > Pseudomonadati > Pseudomonadota > Betaproteobacteria > Burkholderiales > Burkholderiaceae > Burkholderia > Burkholderia savannae. Next base: position 1,882,759 of record NZ_CP013417.1, on the reverse strand, counting down.
CGAGCACTGCGAGCTCGTCTACAACCTGTTCGGCATGTGGATCGAGCGCTCGGCCGACGTGCAAGTCACCGACAACGTGATCGTCGGCAAGCGCGATTTCCTGTCGCCGAAGCGCGGCAACGGCATCCAGCTCTACAACACGACGGGCGCGCGCATCGTCGGCAACACGATCAGCTACGCGCGCGACGGCATCTACGTCGACGTGTCGCATCACGCGCGCTTCGAGCGCAACACGATCCACGACGTGCGCTACGGCACGCACTACATGAACTCCTACTACAACGTCTGGGACGGCAACGACGTGTATCACAACCGAGGCGGCCTCGCGATCATGGAGGCGCGCAATCAGATCGTGCGGAACAACACAGTCTGGGGCAACACCGATCACGGCATCATGCTGCGCACGATCCAGGATTCGCTGATCGAGAACAACGTCGTCGCCGGCAACCAGCGCGGCTTTTTCGTCTATGACGCCGAGTACAACACGATCCGCGGCAACCTCGTCGTCGACAACAAGGTCGGCGTGCATCTGTGGGGCGGCTCGATCCACAACGACGTGACGGGCAACGATTTCGCCGGCAACCGCGAGCAGATCCGCTACGTCGCCGCGGCCGACGTCGCGTGGCCCGGCAACTACTGGAGCAACTACATCGGCTGGGACCCACGCGGCCGCGGCGTCGGCGACGTGCCGTACAAGGCGAACGATCTCGTCGACCGGCTGACCTGGCGCGTGCCGCCGGTCAAGGTGCTGATGAACAGCCCGGCCGTGCAGGCGCTGCGCGTCGTCGCGCGGCAATTTCCGCTGCTCGCGGTGCCGAGCGTCGTCGACGACGCGCCGCGCATGCGCGCCGCGCACGCCGGCTGGCAACAATGGGCGGGCAAGCGATGATCGAGCTGACAGGCGTCGTCAAGACATTCGGCGCGGTGCGCGCGATCGACGGCGTCGATCTCTCGATCGCGCCGGGCGAGCTGTTCGGCCTCATCGGCCGCAACGGCGCGGGCAAGAGCACGCTGTTCCAGCTGATGCTCGGCCTCGTCGCCGCCGACGCGGGCGACGTGCGGATCGAAGGCGTGTCCGCGCGCGACGCGCGGTTTCTCGCGATCCGGCGCACGCTCGGCTATCTGCCGGAAAACGTCGTGCTCTACGACAACCTGACGGGGCTCGAGACGCTGCGCTTCTTCGCGCGGCGCAAAGGCGTCGAGCCGGCCGCGTGCGCGCCGCTCCTGGAAGAAGTGGGGCTCGCCCGCGCGGCCGCGCGCAAGGTTCGCGAATACTCGAAAGGCATGAAGCAGCGGCTCGGCTTCGCGCAGGCGCTACTCGGCGATCCGCGCCTGCTGTTCCTCGACGAGCCGACAAACGGCCTCGATCCGGAAGGCATCCGCGCGTTCTACCGGATTCTTCGCGAGCGGCAGCGCGCGGGAGCGACGATCGTCATCACGTCGCACATCCTCGCCGAGATCCAGCAGCGCGTCGATCGCCTCGCGATCGTGCGCGCGGGCCGGCTGCAGGCGGTGGGCAGCGTCGACGCGCTGCGCGGCGAGACCAACCTGCCGCTCACGATCGAGCTCGTGCTGCGCGACGACGACACGCGCGCCGTCGAGGCCGCGCTGCGCCGCGCGCCGTTCGGCGAACCGACGATCCGCGGCCGCCGGATCGCGTTCGCCTGCCCGCAACACGCAAAGATGGCGGCGATCGCCGCGCTGTCGCCGCTCGCCGCGCGCATCGTCGACCTGCACATTCACGAACCGTCGCTCGAAGACGTGTTCCTCGGCTACGCCGGATACGAGGTGAACGCATGAGCACGCCCGCTCGCCCGCCGTGGGCGCAAATCCGCGTGATCGCGGGCAAGGAGTTCCACGACCGCATCCGCAACCGCTGGGTGCTCGCGGTCTCGCTCGTGTTCGCCGCATTCACGCTCGCGATCTCGTATTTCGGCGCGGCCGCGCAAGGCGCCGTCGGTTTTCACGGCATCGAGCCGCTGATCGCGAGCCTCGTGAGCCTCACGATCTACCTGCTGCCGCTCATCGCGCTCATCCTCGGCTTCGACGCGCTGGTCGGCGAGCGCGAGCGCGGCACGCTGAACCTGCTCCTGTCGTATCCGCTCACCCGCACCGAGCTGCTCGTCGGCAAGTACGCCGGCCTCGCGGCCGCCCTCACCTGCGCGACGCTCGCGGGCTTCGGCGCGGCGGGCGCGGTGATCGCCGCGCGCGTGCCCGTCGCCGACTGGTATCAGTACGCGGGCTTCGTCGTGAGCGCGGTGCTGCTCGGCTGGGTGTTCCTGAGCATCGCCGTGTGCGCGTCGGCGTTCTGCGCGAGCCGCACGTCGGCGAGCGGCGTCGCGATCGCGCTGTGGTTCTTCTTCGTGCTCGTCTACGACCTGCTGCTGCTCGGCGCGCTCGTGCTCACGGGCGGCGCGGGGATCGGCCCGCTGCTGCCGCCGCTGCTGCTGCTCAATCCCGCCGACGTGTTCCGCATCCTGAACATCTTCGGCCGGGCGATCTGCATACGATGTTCGGCGCCGTCAGCGCGTTTCCCGCCGCGCTCGCGTCGCCGCTCTTTCTCGGCCCGGTCATGCTCGCGTGGATCGTGGCGCCGCTCGGCCTCGCCGCCTGGAGATTCAATCGATGAAACACCGCCGCATCCCCGCCGCCGTGAGGACGGCCGTCGCCGCGCTCGCCGCCGCTGTCCTCGTCGCCGCCTGCGGCCACGATGCGCAAACGCCGCCCGCGCCGCGCGAAATCACCGACGCGACCGTCAGCGTGCTCGACGGCATGAGCCTGAAGGATTACCCGGGCCCGAAGGCGCAGATCGTCTACGCGGACGGCCAGCCGGACTTCTTCTGCGACACGCTCGGCCTCTTCTCCGTCTATCTGCGCCCCGAGCACGACCGCAAGGTCCGCGCGCTCTACGTGCAGGACATGGCCGCGGCCGACTGGCGGCACCCGGTCGGCCACTGGATCGACGCCAAGCGCGCGATCTACGTGATCGGCTCGAAGAAGCTCGGCGCGATGGGCCAGACATTCGCGTCGTTCGCCTCCGAAGCCGACGCCGCGCGCTTCGCGCAAACCGAGGGCGGCAAGCTCTACCGCTTCGACGAGATCACCCCCGAGATGGCGACGACGGATGGCGGCGTCGTCAAGGACCAGACGATGTGAGGACGACGAGATGACGCATTTCTTCCGCAACCTGCCCAACGAGGCGGCGCAGCAGATCGACGCGCTGAGCCGCCTGCTCTACGACCTGCGCGAGGATCGCAAGCGCCTCCTCGCCGAATTCGGCGCGGCCGACGAAGCGGCGCTGCTCGCGCGGATCGCGGCGGGCGAAGTCGACGAACACCCGGCGTACGAGCACTACGTCGCCGCGAAGACGCTCACCCACACGCGCGAGACGATCCGCGAGCAACTGCGCGCGCTGCTGCTCGCGCAAGGAGCATGACGATGCTGCACATCGAACTGAAGGAGCGCATCGAGACCACGTTCGACGCGACGCGCGTCGCGTCCGTCACGCTGCGCCGCGACGCGCTCGACGTGAGCCTCGCGAACGGCGTCGAGCTGACGCTGCGCATCGCGGGCCCGCACGAATACGCGATCGCCTGGCGCTGGGGCGACGCCGAGATGCGCATCGACACCGCGCCGCGCCCCGCGGGCGTCGACGCCCGCGCGCCGTCGAACGCCGCGCACCCGAATCATCTGCACACGCCGGACGGGCGCGTCGTCGCCGATCCCGTCACCAAGATCGGCGCCGAGCCGTGGCGCAACGTCCGCGTGCTGATCGAACGGCTTGCCGACGCGCCGCTGCTCGGCCACGAACCCCCGTCCGCGCACGGCTCGTCCGATGCGCGGGCCGTTACATCCTGACTCCCCTGATACGAGGAAAAACCATGAAGATTCGAAACCTGTCGATCGCCGCCGTCGGATTCGCGCTTGCGCTCGGCCTGTCGGGCTGCGGCAAGCGCGACGGCGGCGCGCCGCCCGCCGCGTCGTCGGCATCGATCGCGCCCGCCGCTTCGGTCACGGTCGACGCGTCTGCCGGCGCGAGCGCCGGGGCCGCTTCCGCGCCGTCCGCCGCGCCGGCCGCGCCCGCGCCTTCGAGCGACCCGGCGCCCGCGGCCAATGCAGCCGCGGCGGCCCCGACCACCGCCGCGGACGCGCCGAACCCCGCCGGCGAGAAAGTGTTCAAGAGCGTGTGCTTCATGTGCCACCAGACGGGTGCGGCCGGCGCGCCGATCGCCGGCAACAAGGACGACTGGGCGCCGCGCATCGCGCAAGGCAAGCCGACGCTGTACAAGCACGCGCTCGAAGGCTTCACCGGCGGCAAGGGCACGATGCCGCCGCGCGGCGGCAATCCGAGCCTGAAGGACAACGAGGTCGAGGCCGCGGTCGACTTCATGGTCGCCAAGGCGCACTGACCGCACCGCCGCCGGCGACGCGGGCGCGATCGACGTCGCGCCCGCGCCCGCGCCTTCGTCAAAGTGACCAACATGAAAGCACTGTTCCGGATCATCCTGTTCGCGCTCCTCGTCGCGGCGGCCCGCCCCGGCGTCGCGTCGATCTACGAGCAGGAGCTGCCGCCCGAACTCTTCAGCCAGCCCGAGATGTGCAAGTGGACCGATTGCGCGTCCGTGCTGCCGGGCGCCAACGCGTTCTCGGCGCGCAAGGGCAGCCCGCCGTACGTCGACGCTTACGCGGACGACGGGCGCACACGCACGCTGAAGGGCTACGTGTTCCTGTCGACCGACATCGTCGACATCCAGGGCTATTCGGGCAAGCCGATCGTCACGCTGATCGGGATGGACACGAAAGGCACGATCACCGGCGTGCGCGTGCTCAAGCACAGCGAGCCGATCCTGCTCGTCGGGATTCCTGAAAGCAAGCTGCTCGCGTTCCTGCGTCAGTACGTCGGCAAGTTCGCGGGCGCGCGGCTCGAAATCGGCAACGGCGACGCGGGCGCGACGAGCGTCGACGCGATCTCGGGCGCGACCGTCACCGTGATCGCCGAGAATCAGTTGATCTCGCGCTGCGCGGTCGCGATCGCGAGCCAGGTCGGCATCGTGAAGGAAACGGTGCTGCCGCAGGCGAGGCTGCTGCCGTCGAACACGCGCTATGCGTGGCGGACGCTCGTCGAGCGCGGCGCGCTCGCGCATCTCGCGATCCGGCCGGCCGACGTCGGCGCGCCGGACACGGGCGCGCCCTATCTCGATCTCTACTACGGCTATCTGAACGCGCCCGCGATCGGCAAGAGCATCCTCGGCGACTACGAATACGCGCAACTGATGAGCCGGCTGAAACCGGGCGAGCACGCGCTGTTCGTCGTCGCGAACGGCACCGAGTCGTTCAAGGGCTCGGGCTTCGTGCGCGGCGGCATCTACGATCGCATCCAGGTCCGGCAAGGCATCAACGCGTTCACGTTCAAGGATTCCGACTACCTGAATCTGTACGCGATGCAGGCGGCCGGCGCGCCGGCCTTCGACGAGACGGGCATTTTCATCGTGCGCAGCACGCGGTTCAGCGCCGCGTATCCGTGGCAGTTCGTGTTCCTCGGCCACCGGTCCGACAAGGAGACGGGCGCGAAGACGTTCTCCGCGTTCGGCTCCCGGTACTGGCTGCCGGGCGAATTCCTCGCGGGCGGCCGCCCGCGCGTCGACGAAGACGTGCCCGCGTGGCGCAAGGCCTGGACGGCCAAGCATCTCGAGATCGGCCTGTTCGTCGCCTGGATCGCGGCCGTCACGCTCTTCTTCGCGACGCGCGAGCGCTGGGTGCGCCGCGCGACGCGCGCGGACAAGCGCTGGGTGTCGTGGCCGAAGACCGCGAGCTGGCTGATCGCGATCGGCTTCGCCGGCTGGCACGAGATGGCGCAGCCGTCGATCACGCAGGTACTCACGCTCGTCCATTCGCTCGCGGGCGGCTGGAACTGGGGGCTTTTCCTGTCCGATCCGTTCGTCTTCCTGTTCTGGATCGCGATCGCGATCACCGCGATCGTCTGGGGCCGCGGCCTCTTCTGCGGCTGGCTGTGCCCGTTCGGCTCGCTGTCCGAGCTGCTCTACAAGACCGCGCGCGCAACAGGCCTCGCGCGCCTGCAGCGCAAGCTGCCGCCGCGCTGGCACGGCCGGCTGCGCATGCTGAAGTACGCGGTGTTCGCCGTGCTGCTCGTCGTGTCGTTCTTTTCGATGCCGTGGGCCGAGAAGCTCGCCGAGATCGAGCCGTTCAAGACGACCTTCCTCGTCGGCGTCCTCAACCGCTCGTGGCCTTTCATGCTGTTCTGGACGCTCGTCGTCGGCGCGTCGATCTTCATCGAGCGGCCGTTCTGCAAGTATCTGTGCCCGCTCGGCGCGAGCCTCGCGCTGCCCGGGCGCTTGCGGCTCCTCAAGCTGCGCCGCAAGCCCGAATGCACGAGCTGCCATGCGTGCGCGGTCGGCTGCGGCTCGCAGGCGATCGACGCCGCCGGCCGGATCGATCCGATGGAATGCCTGCTGTGCCTCGACTGCATGGTCATGTACTACGACGCGCACAGCTGCCCGCCGCTCGCGAAGGAACGAAAGCGCCGCGAGAAGGCCGGCCTGCCGGTGACGCCCATCGGCAAGGACGGCCGTTACATACCGATCGAGCGGATCTGAGGTCCGCCGCGCGCCGCCGCGCATCGCGACCGGAGCCGCGCGCGGCACCGGCGCGCGGCGGCGCGCGGCATGCGCTGTCAAGAACCTTAATATTTCGTTTTCCTTTCAGTTGTTTCGGATTGTCGTCGGCGATACGCGAGCCGAAAAACCGTGGCAATCTACAGCGCATTCCGGTTGTCCGTTCGCGCAACCGATCTGTAAGGTTTCCCGATGGTCCGTTTTCCGAAATTTGCGCGCCATGTCGCGCTCGTTTGTCTATTTCATCTGTTCTGTGTGGCGCTGCCCGCCGTCGCGGCCGTCGACCTCGCGTCCGGCGCGACCGTGCCGCCCGCGCCGACGATCTCGCGCGACGAGGCCGTCGCCGAGCTCAAGCGCGTGCAGGTCACGCTCGACCGCATCAAGCAGCAGGCGTCGACCGCGACAACGTACAAGCAGCTGAACGCGCTCGACGAAGCGACGCAAGCGCTCGCGACGGACGTCGAGAAGCTGACGGCCGCGCTCGTGCCCGCGCGCGCGCAGCTCCAGGCGCAGCTCGACGTGCTAGGCCCGCCGCCCGCGCCGGGCGCCGCGCCCGAGACGGCTGCCGTCGCGCGGCAGCGCGCGGACCTGAACGCGCGCAAGACGCAGTTCGACGCCGCGCTCAAGCAGGCCGCCGACGAGAAGGACAGCCTCGTCAACCTGACCCAGCAATACTCGAAGCTGCGTCGCAGCCTGCTGCGCGACCAGCTCGTGCTGCGCTCGGGCAGTATCCTCGGCGCGCAGTTCTGGGCGCCCCTCTTCCATCCGTCGGACGACGACCGGCAGGAGCTCGACGCGTTCGGCGCGCAGATCGGGCAAATGCTGCGCGCGGCGTGGGAGCCGGGCCGGCGGCTCGGCACCGCGCTCCTCATCGCCGCCGCGCTCGCCGTGTGGACGATCGGCAGGCGGCTCGCCGAGCGCGCGCTCGCCTGGTTCAGCCTGACGAAGCTGCCGGAAACCCGCGTGCGGCGCAGCGCGCTCGCGACGTCGGTCGTGCTGGCGAGCGTCGTGACGACGGGCGTCACGGTGCAGCTCGTCTACCTCGCGCTCACGCGCGACTACGCGCTGCCGAGCGCACTGCAGGATTTCGCCGACGAGCTCGCGAAGCTCGCGCTGACCTGCGCGCTGATCGCGGGCCTCGGCCGCGCGCTCTTGTGCACGCGCCATCCGAGCTGGCGCCTGCCCGCGCTCGCCGACGAAGTCGCGCTCGCGATGCGGCCGTTCCCGGCGATCCTCGCGACGCTGCTGCTCGTCGCGGGCGCGCTCGAGCAACTGAACCGCACGGCCGACACGAGCGTGCAGGTCACGCTGTTCGGCCGCGGGATCGTGTCGCTCGTCGTCGTCATGACGATCGGCGCGTCGCTGCTGCGCGCGAACCGCGTGCGCACCGCGCTCGCCGCGGCGGGCGAGCCGCCCGAGGCGCGCTCGACGCTCGCCGGGCTGATCCACGCAGGCGTCACGCTGACCGTCGTCGCGGCGCTCGTCGCGCTGCTCGTCGGCTATATCTCCGTCGCCCGCTTTCTGACCTACGAGCTCGTCTGGTTCGAGATCGTGCTCGGCAGCCTGTACCTGCTGACCCGTCTCACGCGCGACGTGTGCGCGAGCGCGTTTTCCGCGAACCTGTCGAGCGGCAAGCTGATCAAGCATCTGTTCGGGCTGAACGACAGCCATCTCGATCAGGCGAAGACCGTGCTGTCCGGGTTCGGCACGAGCATGCTGCTGCTCGTCGCCGTGGTCGCGCTGCTGACGGGCGGCTTCGGCACGACGCCGAACGACCTGCTCGTGAGCGTGATCTCGATGTTCGGCGGCGACAAGCTGCAGCGCCTGAACATCGTGCCCGACCGCATCCTGAACGCGGCGCTCGCGCTCGCGGTCGGCCTCTATCTGCTGCGTTCGGTGCGTCGCTGGCTCGACAACGAGCTGCTGCCGGCGATCGGCATGGACCCCGGCATGCGCGCGTCGCTCATCACGCTCTTCAGCAATGTCGGCTACGTCGCGATCGTACTGCTTACGCTGTCGCTGCTCGGCGTCAAGTGGGACAACCTCGCGTGGATCGTGAGCGCGCTGTCCGTCGGCATCGGCTTCGGCCTGCAGGAAATCGTGAAGAACTTCGTGTCCGGGCTGATCCTCTTGACCGAGCGGCCGGTGAAGGTCGGCGACATGATCAGCATCTCGGGCGTCGAAGGCGACATCCGGCGGATCAACGTGCGCGCGACCGAGATCCAGCTGTCCGACCGCTCGACCGTGATCGTGCCGAACTCGCAGCTGATCTCGCAGAACCTGCGCAACGTGACGATGGGCAACAGCACGCAAGGCGTCGCGACGCTGATGCTCACGTTCCCGCTCAACACCGATCCCGAGCAGGTGCGCGACCTGCTGCTCGGCGCGTACCGCGAGCACGCGGCGATCCTCGAGAAGCCCGCGCCGTCCGTCACGTTCAGCCAGCTCACGCCGGACGGGATCACGCTCAGCGTGACGGGCTACGTCGGCAGTCCGCGCATCGCCGGGACGACGAAGAGCGATCTGCTGTTCGAGATCCTCAAGCGGCTGCGCGCGGCGGGCATTCCTCTGTCGAATCCGCAGACGCTGATGGTGCAGAACCTGCCGCCGCCGCAAAGCGAGTGATGCGATCGCGCCGCGTCGATTCACTTGCGGCGCGAGCCGATGCGAATGGGCGCGCGGCGGCGCACGGCGGCACACGGCATGCGCACCCCGGTCGCGAATGAACGGCCTTCGGCGGCTGCACGAGCGTCGTGCCTTTCCCGAGCGTCGGTCCGCCGCCCGGGACGACACGCGGCGCCGCATCGCGCGGCGCGGCGGCCGTCATCGTCATATACCGTTGCAATCCTTTACACGCGGCGGTCCGCCAACTCTCTATGATTCGGGTTACGAACCGACTTCATGGGGTTGAAAGTCATGAAAAAACTGATGCTTCTGCCGCTCCTCGCGAGCGCAATGCTCGCAGGCTGCGCTGTGTATCCGGCCGAACCCGCCGTCGGCGTGAACGTCGGCATCGGCTGGCACGGCGACCGTTATTGGGACGGCCAGCGCTACTGGGAACGCGCTGAATGGGAACGCTCGCATCCGCCGCAATACTATCGCCGTGACGACAACCGGCGCGACGACCGGCGTGACGATCGCGGCGGCTATCGCGACGGCGACCGCGGGCGCGACGACCGACGCGGCGACGACAATCGCCAGTACTGAGCCGACCGACGGCGGCGTAACAAGCCAATGCGCGGCGCCGGCCGTCCGCGCGACGCGCCGGCATCGAGCGCGTCGCGCGATTGTCAAAGATCATTCGGCGCAGGCAAACGAAAGGCACACGGCCCGCAGTCGCGCTATGCTCGTTCGCCTTATCCGACCGGAGCACATTCTCTTGAAGCTTTCGATTCTCATCGCGGCCGCCTGCGCCGCATTCGCGCTGACCGCGCTGGCGCCGGTCGCCCACGCGCAGACCTATCACTTCGGCGAAGGTCAGACGGGCATGTCCGGCGGCGCGCAGGCCACGCCGGCACGGCACGCCGTGAAAACGACGCATCATCACAAGCAGCGCCGACACCACGTGCGGCGTGCCGTGCGCGCGCCGCGCACGTACGCGCATCACTGACGTCGCGTGACGCGGGGGCCGCGCGCGGTAGGTTACGGCTCGCGGCGTTGGGCTGACCAGGCCATTGAAAAACTGGTTTGCGAGGTGCTCCTCGCACAAGGTTTTTGGGGGAGCCTCCCCCATACCGAAGCCGAACAAGCGGTTTGTCGCGCATTCAGAGAGGTCGACGATTTTCTCCGACACCTTGCAGGAGAGAATTTCAACGGCCTCTGTTAGGGCTTAGGGCTTAGGGCTTAGGGCTTAGGGCTTAGGGCTTAGGGCTTAGGGCTTAGGGCTTGCGCGAGCGCTTCTTCGCGGCCCGGTTCCCCGCCTTTCCCAACCTTCTCGCGCCACAATCTTTCCGTGCAGCGGCCGATCGCCGAATGCGATCGGGCGTCGCGCTCGCGCGCGAGTTCGCTGTCGCGGCGACCATTTACCGCCCAGCCCGCCTCCAATCGGCGCGACCGAGCACATGCCGCGCGCACCACGGCGCCCACCGCCGCGATCGGTCGTTGCAACGCGCGGGGGCCCCGCCCGAAGCCGGTCGCCGTGCGCTCACATCGGCTTCGAGCGATGAGCGACACGCCACGCGCCGCTTCGGCGGCGGCTCAATTGCATGAAGCCGATCGCCGCCGCACGCCGAAATACGCAGCACTCCCGCCGACCACCGGCCGCGAACGGCCGGCTCACTGCGGCTGCGACGCGCCGCTCGCCGCGATCGCACCGCTGATGCGGTCGATCAGCGACTTCGCCGCACCGGCGGCGAGCGCCGCATCGACGTGCGACGTCTGCCACGCGCCGTCGCTGCCCTCGGTGAACGTGAGCGTCGTGCGCAACGACGCGTCGCCTTCGTCCGGCCGCCCGTCGTGCCAGGTGATCGCGACGTTGCACGAATACGTGCGCTCGGCCACCTTCGTGCAATCGCCGACGGGCTTCACCGACGCGACGTCGGCCGCCACCGGCAGCGGCTGGCCGAGCATCGAGTTGAGCGGCCCGCGATTCTCCGCGTCGAGCGCGCGGCGCACGGCCGCGTCGATGTCGCGCTCGCCGGGGCCCGCATGGAACCAGCCGCACGCGGCGAGCATGGCGGACGACATTCCCAGTAGCAACAGTGTTCGGAGCTTCATCGATTCGTGTGGTGTCGTGTGATTCGGTGCGGCGTCGCGATCGCGCCGCCTGCGTATCGCAAAGGCATGCCGCGCGACGGTCGTGAGCGCTCGCGTACGCTCGTGCGTCTGCCGTCGCGCGATGCGTCCGCAGCGTCCGCCCGATGGATGAACATGCGGACGAACGTGCGCATTGCGCGCCAGTCTGACGCGTGCGGACGCCACGGTCCGTATCGATTTGTAACGGCGTGTTCGCCGCGACGCGCGGCAACCGCCGCGCCGCCGACGAGATTCGGCGCTCAAGCCCGCCGGGCGCGCCGACGCGAACGTTCAGGGGCGGCCGCGCGGTCGATGCGAGGTGTTCGCCCGCGACCGATTGTTACACGATGCGGCGCCCGCGAAGCCCAGCCTATACTGGCCGTTTACTGGCCGTTGCCCGTGGCCGTTGCCCGTATAACCGCCCGCCGCGGGTTCGCGCCGACGGGCCGGCATGCCCCATCCTGTGAGGAGCGCTCCATGTACTACCTGCTGACCTACGAACTCGTCGACGACTATCTCGAGCGGCGCGGCACGTACCGCGCCGAGCATCTCGAGCTCGCGAAGGCGGCCACCGCGCGCGGCGAGCTGCTGCTCGCGGGCGCGCTCGCCGATCCGACCGACGAAGCGGTGCTCGTGTTCGACGCGCCGTCGCCCGCCGCCGCCGAGGCGTTCGCGCAAGCCGATCCTTACGTCGCGAACGGCCTCGTCAAGCGCTGGCGGGTGCGGCCGTGGAGCGTCGTCGTCGGCAAGCTCGCGACGCCCGCGTGAGCACGGCGGCTCACAGCCATCCGGCCTTCCTGAAGCGTTTCCACAGGAACAGGTCGGCGGCCGCCATCACGCCGAGGCACACATAGAAGCCGTAGCGCCAGTGCAACTCCGGCATGTTGTTGAAGTTCATCCCGTAGATCCCGGCGATCATCGTCGGGATCGCGAACAGCGCGGCGAACGAACCGAGCCGCTTCGTCACCTCGCTTTCCGCGAGCGAGATCATCCCGAGGTTCACCTGGAGCGCGGTCACGAGCATCTCGCGCCGCCCTTCGATCGTCCGCACGATCCGCAGCAGATGGTCGTAGACGTCGCGGAAATAGTGGTCCATGCCCGCGCAGACCTGCGGAATCCGCCCGCCGACGAGCTTCGCGAGCGGCTCGACGAGGGGCGCCGTGTGCTGGTGCATCATCACGAGCCGGCGCTTGAGCGTGTACAGATCCTCGATCAGCGCGCGGGCGGCGGCCGTGCCCGTCTTCTCGAAGATCCGGTCCTCGAGCGCCTCCAGCTCCGCGCCGAGCGCCTCGAGGATCGGGAAATAGCGGTCGACGACCTGGTCCATCAACGCGTAGAACACGAACGCGGCGCCCTCCCTCAGCAGATGCGGCTCGCGCTCGCAGCGCGCGCGCACCGCGCGGAAGTCCTGCTCGGTGTGATTGCGGATCGACAGCACGTAGTTCGGGCCGACGAACACGTTCAGCTCGCCCAACCGAAGCTCGCCTTGCCCGTCGATCTCCAGCGTATGCAGCACCGCGAACAGCGAATCGCCGTATTCCTCGATCTTCGGGCGCTGATGGCCCTTGCGTGCGTCCTCGAGCGCGAGTTCGTGCAGATCGAACTCCTCGCCCATCCGTTCGATTTCTTCCGGCTCGGGGTCCTTCAGCGCGACCCAGACGAAGCACTCGGGCTTCGCGACGTAGTCGCTGATGTCGTCGATGTCGATGTCGGCCAGCTTGCGGCCATCCTGGTATGCGGCGCAATTGATCAGCATGCTGTTGCTAGGTTCGAAGCGATTCCGGCGCACAGTTTAGCCGCTCTCGCGCGAAGCGGCGGCGACGCGTCGCTTGCGCGGGCCGCCGATATTGGTCATGATCGGCGTCGTGCACGCGTCGCCGCCCGCCCTCGCGCGAAGCGGCGCTCCCTCGAATCGTCCGGCGGCCCATGCCGCCGTCCTGAGCGTCAAGGAGGCAGCGATGTGGTACTTCGCATGGATTCTCGGCATCGGCGTCGCGCTCGGCTTCGGCATCATCAACGCGATGTGGCTCGAAGCGAGCGGCAATTTCCCGACGGGCTCGCCCGACGACGCACACCGGGCGAGCGAGCCCGCCGCCCCGGAGGGCAGCCGTTCGTGACGTATCTGGTGTTTTTCTGCGGCCATGCCGGCACGGGCAAGACGACGCTCGCGAAGCGGCTGATCCGGCCGCTGATGAAGACGACGGGCGAAGCGTTTTGCCTGCTCGACAAGGACACGCTGTACGGCCGCTACAGCTCGGCCGCGATGGGCGCGCTGACGCACGACCCGAACGACCGCGACAGCCCGCTTTATCTTCAGCATCTGCGCGATCCCGAATATCAGGGGCTCCTCGACACCGCGCGCGAGAACCTCGAGCTCGGCATCAGCGTGATCGTCGTCGGCCCGATGTCGCGCGAAGTGCGCGACAGGCGCCTCCTGGACCGCGCGTGGCTCGGCATCGGGCCCGACGTCGAGCTGCGCATCGTCTGGGTCCACACGGCGGAGGAGACCGCGCACACGCGGATCGTCGCGCGCGGCAACCCGAATGACGCCTACAAGCTCGCGCACTGGGACGAATACCGGCAGCGCCGCTTCATCCCGACGGGCGAGCAGTGCGAAGGCCTCCTGATGTTCGACAACACCGCGCCGTCGGATGCCGACGTCGGCGCGCTCCTCGATCACATCGCACCGCCGCCCGCGCGCGGCGCGTCGACCGTGCCGCCGCTGCCCGCCTGACGCGGCGAATCGCGACGGCTGTCCCATTTCCGTTTCCGACACGGCTTGCAAAAAACGCCGGGCGGCCCTACGGCCGGCCCGGCGTCGTTTCGCGGGGTCTTTGCGGTCTTTGCGGTCTTTGCGGTCTTTGCATCGACGCGCCTCGATTCACGTTGACGCGCCGCGCTCCGGTCGGCACCGCTCGTCGCGACGGAGCCGCCCGCCGCGCGCAACACGCGTCGCGCGCGGCGCAGGCATTACGCGAGCGCGTGCATCCTCTCGAGCGTGCCGCCCTCGTACAGCTTGCCGAAGCGGTTCGCGAGGAACGCGTGCAGCGGCACCTGCTCCTGGCGCACGAAGCCGCTCTGCGGCAGCTTCTTTTCGCGGAACAGATCGAGCACCGCGCACATCGCGCCCGCCGTCGTGATCTGGATCGCGCTCATCGGCATTGCGCAAACTTCCTTCGCGAAGATCTTGCGCGTGAACACGTCCTGCACGAGCTGGCCGTGCTTCATGCCCGTCACCGTGACGAACACGAGCACGACGTCCTGCTTCGTCGACGGCACCGCGCGGCGCATGATCGCCTTCAGCGTGTCGCGATCGGTCGACAGGCGCAGATCCTCGAGCAGGAACTGGATCAGCTCGCGGTGGCCCGGATAGCGGACCGACTTGTAATCGAGCGTCTCGACCTTGCCTTCGAGCGTCTCGCACAGCGTGCCGAGGCCGCCCGACGTGTTGAACGCCTCGTATTCGATGCCGTCGAGCGAGAAATGCTCGAGCCCCTCGAGCGGCTGCACCCATTGGCGGCGGCCGTCGCGAACCGCTTCGCACGGCTGGCAGTATTCGTTGATGAGGCCGTCGACGCTCCACGTCAGGTTGTACTTCAGCGCGTTGGTCGGATACTCGGGCAACGCGCCGACGCGCATCTTCACGTCGCGCACCTCGGAGAAGCCGTTCACGAGCTCGTGCGCGGCGATGCCGATGAAGCCGGGCGCGAGGCCGCACTGCGGCATGAACGCGCGGTTCGCGCCTTCGGCGAGCTCGCGGATCGCGCCCGTCGCGCGCACGTCCTCGGTCAGATCGAAGTAATGGACGCCCGCGGCCTTCGCGGCGGCGGCGACGTTGACGGCCAGGTAGTACGGCAGCGCGTTGACGAGCGCGTCGAAGCCCTTCACCGCTTCGCGGATCGCGGTCGCATCGGCGGAATCGACACGCAGCGTCGCGATCCCTTCGTTCGCGAGCTTCGCGAGCGCGTCCGGATCGCGGTCGAACGCGACGACTTCGTAGTCGCCGGTTTCGCGCAACAGATGAGCGATGGTGTGACCGATGAGACCCGCGCCGACGATGGCGATTTTCATGTCGTTCTCTCCTGACAAGGTGATTGTTGTAAGTGGCGTGTTGCCCTGTCGGAAAGTGTAGGGATGTGCAAAAACACTTTGTAGACGAAAACTGATGCGGATCGACGCGAATTTTCGACGGATTGCCGATCGTTTTCGACGATTCGTCGAAAACGATCGGCGGGCGGCCGATTCGAGCGGACCGCCCGCCTGTGCTGCTCCGCGATATTGCCGCCGCGTGGCCACCATATCGCCACCATGTCGCCGCGACGCGCCGCAAGGCATCGGCCGCCATTCGACGCGCGTTGCCCGCCCACCAGATTTCGCAGCTTGACGGCACGCTTTCGGCTTTCTTAGGCTCGATCGCGGGCATCGTCGCGCCGCATCGCGCCGTGACGCATCGATCCCGCCCGGCTCCGGCGCGCCGCCGGCCCATCGCCGCGCCCCTACGGGCGGCCGGCTCGTCCGAGGCCGGCCGGTCTCGGACGCATTCGCTGGAAAGAAGAACAATGACAATCGTCACCCGGAACGCAGGCCGTCTGATCCGTCTTGCCGTCGTCGCAGGCTTCGCGTCGCTCGCCGCCGCGCCTGCCGCTCACGCGGCAAAAGTCAGTCAGGAGGGGCGTTGCTCGATCAAGGAAGGCGCGCCCGCCGACCCGTGCAAGGCCGACCGCGGGCGGTCGGCCACGGGCGTCGTCCCGGGCAACAGCCACGACGCGTGCACGGCAGCCAAGAAGCTCGCGCGGGAAAACCTGCAACGGCTCGTCTCGAACAAGACGTGCATGAGGTACACGGACTGCAACAAGCCCTGCAAAGTGATCGAATCGCCGTAACCCGGCCGCGCGCGCAAACGGCCGCCCGCCACACACCCATGACACACCCATGACGACCCATGACGCGCCGGCCGCGCGTCATGCGTGATGCGTGATGCGTGATGCGTCACGCGTCGTCCGCGCGCCGCCGCTCGTCTTCCGCACGGCTCACCGACGCCCCGCAGCCGCTGCAAAACGGGAAAAACGCGAAGTTGCGCGTGCCGCACCCGCACGGCTCGAACAGCTTGAGCCCGCAGTGGATGCAGAACGTCGCGCCGTCGCCGCCCAGGTTCCATGGCTTGTCGCACGACGGGCACAGCTTCTTCTGATACGCGGCGATCGCCTTGTCGTAACCGATCGCCTGTGCGCGTTCGCGCTGGCTGCGCCGCATCTCCTCGCGCTTGCGCTCCACGTACCGCTGGAACGCGCGAAGCATGTAGACGCCCGCGAACACCGTCAGCACGATGCCGACGATGACGCGCACGTAGCCGCCGAAGCTCGGCAGATACGGCACGAGCTCGACGAAGAACGCCGTCAGCGCGAACATCCCGAAGCCATAGACGAACGGCCAGTAGCGCACTTTCCGGTAACGGACGAACAGCCAGACCGCGAGCACGAGGATCGGCAGCGTGAATGCGAGCCGCCACGCGAACACGACGAGCTCGTAGCGCCGGCTTGCCTGCTCGAAGCGCTGCTCGGCCTGCGTCCGCGATTGCGCGAGCTGCGCGCTCACGTCGTCCTGGCGCTTGCGCAGCGCGTCGAGCTGATCGGCGATCTGATCGTGCCGGCGCTGCCATCCGGCCACGGCTGCCTGCAGCTCGTCGAGCTGGCGCGTGCGCGCGAGCACCTCCGGGTTGCGGCTCGCGTCGCCCGTCGCGCTGCGCGTCGCGATCCAGTTGCGAAAGCTCTCCTTCGCCTGGTCGTAGTCCTGCTGCGCGCGATTGCGGGCGGTCGCGAACGCGTCGGCCTTATCCGTCAGCGCGCCCTGCTCGCGCTGCAGTTCCCGCTGCGACGCGCGCAGCGCGGCGTCCGCCTGCGTGTCGGCGTAGCG
The DNA here is from genome assembly GCF_001524445.2 of Burkholderia savannae. Classification (NCBI taxonomy): domain Bacteria; kingdom Pseudomonadati; phylum Pseudomonadota; class Betaproteobacteria; order Burkholderiales; family Burkholderiaceae; genus Burkholderia; species Burkholderia savannae. The sequence continues at coordinate 1,865,480 of NZ_CP013417.1, read as the reverse complement.
CGCGAGCGTCGGCGGCCCGCCGCGCGGCGCGAACGCCATGTCGCGGATCACGAGGCTGCCCAGCATGTTGAGGAACAGCGCGAACGCCACGGCGATGCCCCACGACGCGATCTGCAGCAGCCGCTCGGGGCGCGAATAGGTTTGGCTCGTCGTCATGATCCCGGCCTCTCGTCAAGGTTGTCTCATTCGTCCTCGCCCATCGCGCGCTCGGGCGACGCGGCGCGTCAGCCGATCGTCCCGCGGTCGATCTTGCGCGCGAGGATGATCGACGTCGTCGTCCGCTCGACGCCTTCGAGCGCGCCGATCTGATCGAGCAGATCGTTCAGGCGCTCGGGCGAATCGGCGCGCAGCCACGCGACGTAGTCGTACTCGCCGCTCACCGCGCACAGCAGTTGCACCTCCGGCATGCGATCGAGGCGCTTGAGCACGTCCTTGCCGTACTTCGGCGCGAGGATGATGCCGACGTACGCGTAGATGCTCGCGTCGAGCACGTCCTGCCCGAGCCGCACGCTGTAGCCCGCGATCACCTGCGTGCGCTCGAGCCGCGCGATCCGCGCGAGCACGGTCGTGCGCGCGACGTCCAGTTGCCGCGCGAGATCCGCGACGCTCGCGCGGGCGTTCGCCTGCAATAGCGCGACGAGGTTGCGGTCGAGTTCGTCGAGTTGATCAAGTCGGGGTGGACGCATGGCGAATCGGCAAATGGAAGTGCCGCGATGATAGCGCCGAACGGCCGCGCGCCCAACCTCGCGTTCGATCGACAGACCGATCGGCTTTTCGACCGAATCCGCCGTACCGAGCTGTCGTGCGAGCGACGGGGACGCTGCGCGCGGGCGCGAGAGCAAGATGGACGCCGCGCTGGTGCGCCGGTGTCGGTCGATGTCGGTCCGGCTTGGTCACTTGGTCACTTGGTCGGTTGGTCGGTTGGTCGGTTGAGACATCCATTCATCGAAGCGCGTTGCGCACATCCTTCGCCGCCGTCCGGATTCCAGACATCGGCGCCGCGCTTTCGCAGCTTGCCGACACGCACCGCAAGCGATCCGATTCGCGCCACGGCGCGCCGACTCGACGAAGGCGTCGCCGATCGCGGCCCCGCCACCGCGCGCACGCCCTGATCCACCCGCCGCACGCCGACGCGCACGCCGGCCGAAACCTCCCCCGCACAGGCGTGATTTCGATTCGTTTCGGTTGTAAGCAGATGTCGCATCGTCGCCCAACGGCCCGATACCGTGCTACTAATAGCGCGGGACGCGCGCCGCGCAGGCGGTCGAACGCGCCGCGCCCGCATCCGAATTCCCGTCCGACGACCACACAGGAGCTCCAATGAAAAAGATCTCGCTGACTTTTGCTGCCGCGCTCGCGCTGGCGGCCACGCTCGCGCACGCGCAGACGAGCGCGTCGGCGCCGGCCGCGCCGGCCTCCGCCCCTGCCGCCGCCGCGCGTCATGAAGCGCGCGTCGAGGAGCGCATCACGTACCTGCACAACCAGTTGAAGATCACGCCGGAGCAGGAAGCGCAATGGAAGACGTTCGCCGACACGATGCGCGACAACGGCGCGACGATGGCGCGGCTCTATCGCGAGCGGATGGAAAACAAGAACGCGTCCGCGCTCGACGACATGAAGCAATACGCCGAGCTGACGCAGGCGAACGCCGACGGCGCGAAGAAGCTCTCCGACGCCTTCGCGCCGCTGTACGCGAGCTTCCCGGCCGAGCAGAAGACGCTCGCCGATTCGACGTTCCGCAAGTGGCTGCACCCGGAGCCGGGCAAGGCGCGCGCGCGCAAGCATCCGGGCAAGGCGGACGGCCAGGCCGCCGCGAGCTCGGGCGCCGCGCAGTAACGGCATGAAAAGCGTGTCGCGCGGGCCCGCGCGACACGCTCCCGTCAGCTCACGCCCGCTTGCGGCGCGTTGGGCGAGCGCGCAACCTCGCGAACGCACCGCGAACCAATCTCCGACGCGTCGCCCCATAACCGTCCCCTACGGCACACGCTCGCTCGGTCATCACGCGTTCACCGGCCCGCCGCTAGCTCGCCGATTCGCGCGCCCCTCGCACGCGCGCCCGAGCCGCCCGAACCCCGCCCCTACGGCACACGCGCGTCACCGCGCGGACGTCACCCGATCGATCATCGCCCGCACCGCGCGCATCTGCGCGCCCGACTTCAGCGCATAGTTCTGCCCGGTATACGCGAACCAATCCCAGCATCCCTGCGGATTGCCCGGCGTGCCGGCCTTCGCGACCTGCGGATACAGCACCACGATATTGTTCGCATCCGCCCAGTCCCGGTAGGTCGTCATGTCGCGCACGACGTCCGCCGACTGCAGGCAGCCATGGAACACGACGTGGACCTTGCAGCCGGCGCTCGCGCCGCATGCGCTCGGCACGTACGCGTAGCCGTCCGCCGCGAGCCCGCTCGACGCCGGCGCGAACTCGCGCTGGTCGAACGTGATCGCGCGCCCCGTCGGCTGCGCGACGGGCGGCGCAAGCGGCCCGTAGATCGTCTCGAGCAGCGCGCCCGCCTGATCGTAGCCCGACTGACCGACCCTGCAATGGCTGATGTACGGCGCGGCGTTCGCATCGCACGCGTTGCCTGCCGACGGCGTGATGAATGCATGCCCGGCCGGAATGTCGGCGACGTAGACGATGTTCGTCACGGGCACGCCGGCCAGCCAGAAAAACGACCACGTCGCATCGACGGCGGGCTCGCGGACGATCGTGTCCTTCGTGCCGCTGAACAGATAGATCTTCGCGCGCTGCAGGTTCGCGAGCGGATCGATCTGACCGCTCGCCGCGAAGCCCAGCGCGGCGGTCAACAGCAGCCCGGAATCGGGCACCGTGTTCGGCAAGAGTCCCATGCAGATGCCCGTGTTCGTGAGGCTGCCCGCCGCGCAGTAGTACGGGCCGCCCGCGATCACGCCCGCGCCGATCACCGACGCCGAATACGCGACCTGATACTGCACCGCCATGTACGCGCCCGACGACAGCCCGGACACCGACACCTGGTTCGGGTCCGCGCGCAGCGCGGGCAGCGGCGGCGAAGCTTGCGCGCTCGCGGACACGGCGGCGAGCGCGATGGTCAACGCGGCGGCGAGGATCGCGCGCGCGGCGGCGTGGCGCATCTGCATGGATTTCCCCTTGATCCCGCCGGGCGACGGCAACGACGGCCGGCGTCGCCCGGACAGGTCGACACAGTCGGACGGCAAAATCGAGACGCGATCACTTCATATTCGTCGCTGCCTCCGTTGCCCGCAAGGTCGGCGTTCACGCGCGCCTGGATTCGCGCTAAAGTGATGCGCTTTTATTGACAAAAATCGACATGATCGAATTGAAAAACGTCGACCTCCGCAATGATCCGGACGCCTTGCGCGTCGTCAAGAACGAGACGGTCCAGGTCAAATTCGCCGCGCAGGCAGGCGAGCTGATGAGCCTCGAAGGGCCGAACCGCTATGCGGCGGGCGACGCGCTCGTCACCGGTTCGACGGGCGACCGCTGGGTGGTGTCGCGCGAGCGCTTCGACGCGAAGTACCTGCCCGCCGCCGACAGCGTCGTGCACGGCGCGCCGGGCGCGTACCGCAACCGTCCCGCCGTCGTGCTCGCGAAGCGGATGGACGCGCCGTTCTCGATCGCGCGCTCGGCGGGCGGCGACACACTGCATGGCGACGCGGGCGACTGGGTGATGCAATACGCGCCGGGCGACTACGGCGTCGTGCAGGCGCAGCGCTTCGCGCAGGTGTACCGCGAGGCGGACTGACGCCGGCGCCGGCGGTACGACGCCGCCCGCGCCGGCCGTGAACACTCCGCGTGCGCGCCGCGCGCACCTCCGCTGCTCTCCCCATGCGGCGGGCGGCGGCGAAGCGTCATGCACGCCACGCCGCATGCGCGCCGCCGCCTTCCTGCTCCCTCCCGCGCCGCGTCGCCGCGGCTTCACGCGCGAGCGCGTCTGCGCGTCTGCGCGTCTGCGCGTCAATGCGACGACGTCACCCGTTCGATCATCTTGCGCACCGCGCGCATCTGCGCCCCCGACTTCAACGCATACTCCTGCCCCGTATAAGCGAACCAGTCCCAGCATCCCTGCGGATTGACGGGCAAATCCGCCGCCACCTGCGGATACAGCACGACGATATCGTTCGCATCCGCCCAGTTCCGGTAGGTCGTCATGTCGCGCACGACGTCCGCCGATTGCAGGCAACCGTGGAACACCACGTGCACCTTGCAGCCGGCGTTCGCGTCGCACGCGCGCGGCACGTATGCGTAGCCGTCTTTCGCAAGCCCGCTCGCCACGGGCGCGAACTCACGCTGATTGAACGTGATCGCGCGCCCCGCCGGTTGCGCGACGGGCGGCGACAGCGGCCCGTAGATCGCCTGAAGGAGCGCTCCCGCCTGGTCGTAACCCGCTTGCGAGACGGTGCAATGATTGATGAAGGGCGTCGCGTTCGCGCTGCACACGCCGCCAGCGGCAGGCGTGACGAACGCGTGTCCGGCCGGCACGTCGACGACGTACGCGAGATTTGCCGCAGGCACGCCCGCCAGCCAGAAAAACGACCACGTCGCGTCGACGACAGGCTGACTCACGACCGCGTCTTTCGTGCCGCTGAAGAGATAGACCTTCGCATGCTTCAGGTTCGCGAGCGGATCGATCTGGCCGCTCGCCTCGAAGTCGCGCGCCCTGGTCATCAGTTGCTCGGTATCCGGCATGCCTTGCATGCAGTTCTTCGTGTTCGCGAGCTTGCCCTTCGCGCAGTAATACGGGCCGCCCGCGACCACGCCCGCGCCGATCACCGACGCCGAATACGCGACCTGGTACTGCACCGCCATGAACGCGCCCGACGACAGCCCGGACACCGACACCTGACGGGCGTCGGCCCGTAGCGCGGGCAACGACGCGGAAGCTCGCGCGTTCGACGACGCAGCGGCCGCGAGCGCGAGCGTGAGCGTGAGCGCGGCGGCCGACATCGCACGCGACGCAACGTGACGTATCTGCATGGATTCCCCCTTTTCGTCATGCCGATCGACCGTCGGATGCGATCGGAGTCGATCGGCCGGTTGGCACAACCGGTCGGCCCCTCGGGCCGCGATGCGGGCATCTTGAGCGCATCGCGGCAAGCTCGGCAAGCGCGATGCCCGTGCGGGTCCGGTTTCAAGCCGGCGCGACGCGTCTTTTTCCGCGCGCCCCGATGCGATCGGGCCGAAAGATGCCGGCCTTCGCAACGATCCCGATGCCTGACGCCGCGTCGAGCGCATCGCTGCCTGCATGAAACGTCGCGCGCGAATGCGCCGCGAGGTGAAGCGAGACGAAATGAGATGAGGCGAAACGAAATGCATCGCGGCTCGCGATCGCGCGCGCATGTCGCGAAAAAGACGAATGGAAGGAAAGCGCGCCGAGTCGAGAAACGGCCGGCCGTCGAACCGATCGAAGCCGGACGTCGATTCGGCCCGTGAGAAGAGCGACGTCGCGAAGCAAGGCAAGCGGTTCGAGCGGGACGTTGCGCCGGGATGTCAGGCAGGCAGGATCGGAACGGCGCCCCGGGCGATGCGTCGCGGCGTTCGTCGATCGCCCGTTTGCGCGCGCGCCGCCGCCATCGTGCGCGCGGCGATCACGCACGCCGCACGCCCGTTACGCAACCCCCGTCACGCGAACTCGTCGCCGAGCTCGAGCGTCGTCTCGCGCGGCACCGCCTCGCCCGCCGCATGCCGTTCCTCGAGCGAGCCGAGCGTCGCCTCGACGTACGCGCGCAGCACCGCGTGGCTGCGCGCGCGCTGCATCGGCCTGAGCGCGAGATAGCGCCGCAGCGCGGCGCCCGCGAAGCGCACGTCGAGCGTCGTCTTGCGCGGCGTCGCGCCGAAGCGCATCGCGAGCCAGTGCACGGATAGAAAGCGCCCCGCTTCGTCGGCGCGTTCGGCAAAGCGCGTCTGCTCGGGAAAGAGATCGCAGATCACCCGCGCGAGCTCGTCGAATTCGGCGCTCGCGCAGTCGTATTGATAATCGTCCATCGTCGCGTTTCGGTTCAGCGTGCGGCGCGCGCGGGCCGGCACAGTTTCATCAGCGCGCCGGCGAAGCCCGCCGTCAGCAGCAGATACAGCGCGACCATCCATTCGAACGGCACGCCGCCGCCGTTATACAGGATCGACGGCAGATCGATGACGGGATGCAGCACGATCATCGCGGGCAGAATCCAGCGCTTGTTCGCGCGCATGCCGCGCCACATCAGCACGGACAGCGCGAGCTGCACGACGAACGCCGCGACGCGCTCGAGCGCCGACACCGCGACCGACACGGGCGACATCGTCGCGAGCATCACCTGGATGCGCAGCGCCAGGTCGGCGGGCATCGTCGACAACTGCGCGTTCAGCTCGCCGCGGTTCGCGAGCCACGCGAGATAAACCCATTGCGCGAGCACGACGACGCCGACGAACCACGCCTGCGCGCCGCCGTGGCCGATGCCGTTCGACAAGCCGCGCGCGTCGCCGTCCGACGGGCCGTAGCGTTTCGCGAGAAAGCGCAGCCCGAGATAGCGGCCGATTTCCTCGAAGAGCGCGGCGACGACGGTGCCGAACACGGCGAACGTGACGGGCGATCGTCGATCGCGATCAGCGCGGCGCGCTTTTGCCACGCGTCGCCGTACCGCGCGTGCAGATGCCGCGCGATCACGAGCGCGACGGGCGCGTTCGCCGCGAAGATCGCGGGCCGCACCGGCTCGCCCGCGGCCGCTTCGATGCGCGCGTCGAGCTCGGCGAGTGCGCGCTGCGTCGACTCCGGACCCTTCGGCTCGAGCACGATCGTCGGATGGACGGTGCGCCCCGATGCGCCAACCTGCGCGCGGAACGCGGCCTCGCGCAGCCGCCGCGAACTGACGTGCTCGAAAGGCTGCACGACGAAATGAATCGACCGGAAGCCCTGCGCGAACAGATGCTGCAAGCCCATCTCGATCGCGGCCTCGTTGTCGAGGCCGATCATGTCGGTCGCGAAGCCTTCGACGCTGCGATCGACGAGCACGGTCGGAATGCCGCCGCCGCGCAGCGATCTCAGCGCGTTCTCGTCGGCCCCGAGCGCGTTGACGATCATCCCTTCGACGCGGTAGGTGGTCAGCAACTGCAGATAGCGGCGCTCCATCTCGAGCTCGTTCGCCGCGTGGCAGATGAGCGGCATGTAGCCGAGCGCGTGGCACGCGGCCTCGACGCCACGCAACACTTCGACCGTATAGGGATTCGTCAGGTCCGCGGCGAGCAGGCCGAGCAACCGGTTGCGGCCGCGCTTCAGGCCGCGGGCCATCTGGTTCGGACGGTAGTTCAGGCGCGCGATCGCATCCTCGATGCGCTGGCGCAGGTCGGCGGACAGCACGTTCGTCTCGCCGTTCAGATAGCGCGAGACGCTGGTCTTGCCGGTGCCCGCTTCGCGGGCGACATCGCTGATCGTCGCGGGACGCGACGGTAGAGTTCGTGGATCGCTCACAGTGGCGCCTCGTAACGAGCGGCCCGCGCCGCCTCGCAAACGGGCGGGTCATTGTTGTTGGATGGAAAGGCCAACTGACGATGTCTCCTGTCGGCCGATTCCGGCCCGGCAAAGCTACGGACGGCGCACGAGCGCCCATCTTGCCGCGACGGCTGCGCGACAATTAGCGGGCGATCATAACGCAGGCGATCGGACCGTACCAAGACGGCCTCCTCTAGCGTGGAGGGACGCGCGGCGCGCGCGCCGGATGCGCGTCGCGCGGCCGCGCGGCGCCGGCGTCCGGGCGCGGCGCAAATCGAATGAACGGTCGCTGCGTTGCGCATCATCGCGTTCTCGGCATCGAATCCTGCGTACGCGGGCAAGCCCGCATGCTGTCGGACTGCTGACGATTCGGCAACCGAATCCCGGCGCCGGGCTCGGCATCGGCCTCGACGCGAAACGGGCCGCGCCCGACGCCGCGCACGCGGCTCGCCGCATCGGATACGATGCGGCGAGCCGATTCGGAACATTCCTAAAAGTCCGCCAAACGCGCCGCGGCGCGCATGACGAACCGCTCCCTTCTTCCGCCCTGCTTGCGTCCGTCGCCATCGCGAGCGGCGAACATGCCGCGCGCGATCCGCCGGACGTTCGCGCCACCTTTACGACACCGATTGCGCGCGCTGCAGCACATCGCGGTTGACGACGTTGCGCGCCAGCGTGCCGTCGAGCGCCGCGATCAGGTTCTCCGCCGCGCAGCGCGCCATCGCGTGGCGCGTCTCGCGCGTCGCCGAGCCGATGTGCGGCAGCGCGACGACGTTGCTCATCGACAGCAGCGGCGAATCCGCCGCGAGCGGCTCGTGCTCGAACACGTCGAGCCCCGCCGCCCGGATCGTGCCCGCGCGCAGCGCGTCGATCAGCGCGGCCTCGTCGACGACGGGCCCGCGCGACGCGTTCACGAGGATCGCGCTTCGCTTCATCTTCGCGAATTCGCGCGCGCCGATCAGATGCCGCGTCTGCGGCGTGAGCGGCACTTGCACGCACACGAAGTCGGCTGTCGCGAGCAATTCGTCGAGCGCGACGCGGCGTGCGCCGAACTGCGCCTCGGCCTGCGGATTCGCGCTGCGGTTCGTGTAGAGCACCGGCATCCGGAAGCCGAGCGCGGCGCGGCGCGCGAGCGCCGCGCCGATGCGCCCGAGCCCGATGATGCCGAGCGTCTTGCCGTTCACGTCGGTGCCGTATAGCGGCTCGCCGATGCTCTGCCGCCACTGCCCCGCCTTCACGAATTCGGCGAGCTCGACGACGCGCCGCGCGCTCGCGAGGATCAGCGCGAACACGGTGTCGGCCGTCGATTCGGTCAGCACGTCTGGCGTGTGCGCGAGCACGATCCCGCGGCGCGTCAGGTCGGCGACGTCGAAATTGTCGAAGCCGACCGAGATCGTCGACCATGCGCGCAGCCGCGGCGCGCGATCGAGCAGCTCGGGCGTGATCTCGAGGCTCGCGCCGAGCGCGCCGTCGGCGGTGTCGAGCGCGCGCGCAAGCGCGTCGGCGCCGTCGACGATGGTTAGGTCGGCGCGCTCGCGCAGATACGCGAGCACGTCGTCGGGGAGCGGCTTGTAGACGACGATGCGATGCTTCATCGATTCACTTTCCTTGCAACGGATGGGCGAGCGGCGGCGTCGCGCCCGCCTGCCTCACCGACAGCGTGAGCACGACGGCCGCGACGAGCGCGGCGCTCATGAACGCGTAGGACGCGGCGGGCGAGCCCGTCGCGCCGTTCAGATAGCCGACCACGTACGAGCCGACGAACGAGCCGAGCGCGCCCATGCTGTTGATGAGCGCCATCGCGCCGCCCGCGACGTTCTTCGGCAGCAGTTCCGGCACGATCGCGAAAAACGGCCCGTACGGCGCGTACATCGCCGCGCCCGCGACGACGAGCAGCGCGTACGACAGCCAGAAGTGCGCCGAGCCGAGCGCGTACGACGCGGCGAACGCGGCCGCGCCGATCAGCAGGAACGGCCACACGAAGCCCTTGCGCGAGCCGAGCTTGTCGGACGCCCAGGACGCGGCGAGCATCGCGATCGTCGCCGCGAGATACGGCAGCGCGGACAGCCACCCCGTTGCGACCATGCCGAGCGCCGAGCCGTTCTTCACGATCGACGGCAGCCACAGCACGAAGCCGTATACGCCGATGCTCCAGCAGAAGTACTGTGCGCACAGCTTGACGACGGCGGGCGAGCGGAACGCCTCGCGATAGTTGCGCACCGGCTTGAGCGCCGCCTGCTCGGCGGCGAGCGCGGCGTCGAGATCGCGCTTTTCCTGGTCGGTGAGCCACTTCGCCTGCGCGGGCTTGTCCTGCACGAGGAACCACCAGCACACCGCCCACACGACGGCGGGCAGCCCTTCGGCGACGAACATGTGGCGCCAGCCGAACTCGTGGACGAGATAGCCCGATACGACCGACATCCACAGCACCGTCACCGGGTTGCCGAGGATCAGGAAGGTGTTCGCGCGCGAGCGCTCGCGCTTCGTGAACCAGTTGCTGATGAAGATCAGCATCGCGGGCATCACGGCCGCCTCGACGACGCCGAGCAGGAAACGGATCGCCATCAGCGACGGGATGTTGCTCACGATGCCCGTGAGCGCCGCGCAGCCGCCCCACAGCACGAGGCTCCAGAACACGAGCGTCTTCACGCTGCGGCGCTCCGCGTAGATCGCCCCCGGAATCTGGAAGAAGAAATAGCCGAGGAAGAACAGCGCGCCGATCAGCGACGACAGCCCCTTGCTGATGCCGAGATCCTGATTGATCCCGGCCGCGGCGGCGAAGCCGTAGTTCGCGCGGTCGAGATAAGCGAGGCTGTACGTGACGAAGACGATCGGCATGATCGTCCACCAGCGGCGAAGCGCGAGCGTTGCGGGCATGATGTGAGTCTCCAGTGTCGTGCGGCGCCGTATGAAACGCGGGGATTCGCCGCGATTGTGCCCGTCCTGCGTCGGGACGGGCGGCTTATCGGACGAGCGGCGCCTCTAGCCGATCCGGCGCATTGCTCAGATTTTCGATCCGATCGAGCTGCGCGCGCAAAGGCAATCCTTCCGAGTCGCCGATTACCTGGATCGCGAGCGCGCCGATCCGGTTGCCGCGCGCCACCGCGTCGTCGATCGCGCGGCCTTCGAGCAACGCGCTCACCACGCCGACCGCGAAGCCGTCGCCCGCGCCGACCGTGTCGACGACGTGCTCGACGCGCTCGGCCGCGACCGTGCCTTCGCGGCCGTCGTCCGTGCGGAAGTACGCGCCCGCCGCGCCGAGCTTGACGACCACGCCGCGCGCGCCCCGCTCGATGTAGAAGCCCGCGATATCCGCGGGCGTGTCGAGGCCCGTCAGCTGACGCCCCTCGGCGAGGCCCGGCAGCACCCAGTCCGCCTGCTCGGCGAGCGCGTTCAGCGTGCGCGCCATTTCGTGCGCGGACGGCCACAGCGTCGGCCGCAGGTTCGGATCGAACGACACCGTCTTGCCCGCCGCGCGCATCGTGCGCGCGAGGTGGAACGCGAGCTCGCGCGACGAATCGGACAGCGCCGGCGCGACGCCCGTCAGGTGCAGGTGGCGCGCGCCGAGCGCGTAACCGGGCGCGTAGTCGTCGAGCGACAGGCGGCTCGCGGCCGAGCCCTTGCGGAAATATTCGACTGCCGGGTCCGCGCCGTCGGTCGCGCGCGACTTCAGCTGGAAGCCCGTCGGATAGCGCGCGTCGATCGTCACGCACGACGCGTCGACGCGCTCGCGCGCGAGCGTGTCGAGCACGTAGCGGCCGAACGAATCGGCACCGACGCGGCTGATCCAGCCGACCCGAAAGCCGAGGCGCGCAAGGCCGATCGCGACGTTCAGATCGGCGCCCGCGATGCGCTTCGTGAACTGCGTCGCGCTGTCGAGCGGGCCGGGCTCGGCGGCGACGAACATCGCCATCGCTTCGCCATAGGTGAGAACGTCGAGCGGGGCTTGCATGGTGTTGGCTTACTCCTTCGGTCAACGGCCTGGCGCCGGCGCAAGCGTCGAGCTTGGCCGACTCCGGCGCGAGTGGGTGGATCTCATGCGGCCGCGAGCCATGCGACGCGCGTCGACGCGTCGTCGGCCACGCGCGCCGCATCGAGCGGAAACTCGATCCCGCGCGGCGCCGTGCGCGGCAGCAGCGCGAGCACGTCGTCGCAGAAGCGCTCGCCCGGCCTCGGCGCGACCGCGAAGCGGCGCGCGCCCTCGCCGTCGACCGCCTTGCAATGGACGTATTCCACGTGCGCGGCGAGCGCGCGCGCGGCGGCGAGCGGCGCGTCGCCCGCCCACAGCCAGTTGCCGATGTCGAACGTCATGCCGACGAGCGTCGGGCATCGCTCGTCGCGCAGTGCGGCGAACAGCGACTCGAACTGCGCGAGCGCGCCGCCCTGCCGCAACTGGCCGTTCTCGACGAGCGCGCGGGCGCGCGCGCCGCGCGTCGCGGCGGCGATCTCGGCCGCGTGCGGACGCGCGGCGAAGCCGCCGAGCTGAAACTTGACGAAGCGCGCGCCGAGCGCGTCGGCCTCGGCGAGCGTCGCGGCGAGCGCGTCGCGGTTCAGATCGCCGCCGTCCGTGTAGAGCGTCGCGGGGGTCGAATACACCGACCACAGCCCGGCCGCGGCGATCGCGTCGCCGAGCCGCGCGAGCGCGGGGGCGGCCGCGTCGTCGTCCGACGCGAACAGCTCGCGCCGCACCTCGAACCCCGCGGCGCCCGCGTCGGCCGCCGCCGCGACGAATGCGCGATGGCCCGCGCGGCGCACCGCGTCCGCGCCGAACGCGCTCGCGACGATCACGATGTCGACCATGCTTGGCTCGCCTCCTTCTCGATCGGGATATTGTCGAAACCGTATGAATGGAACCGGTTCCATTCATCAACGGACGAATAGTGCGCCGAGCGTTCGAGGCGAACCATAGTGGAAATCCCTAGGCGCGGCGGACGGTGAACCTGCGGCGTTGACCGCGCGCAGGCGGCGCGCCGACGGTGCAGAATAAGCAGCGGCAAACCGCCCGGACGCCGCGGCAACGAGCCGATCGCGCCGCTTCGTTGTACTTCGTTGTACTTCGTTGTACTTCGTTGTACTTCGTGGCGCTTCGTTCGCCTGTCTGCCCCCAGGAGCAAACGGCATGCTCGATTTTTCCGATGGCGCCCCGTACCTGCTCGTGAGCGCGCTCTTCTTCCTGCTCGCCATCCCGCTCGCGGCGAAGCGGGTCGGCCCCAATCGCTTCTACGGCGTCAGAACGCGCGCGACGCTGCGCGACCCGGCGCTCTGGTATCGCCGCAACGCGATCTTCGGCGTCGCGCTGATGGGCACGAGCGCGGCCTTCATCGCCGCCGTCGAATATTGCCGGCTGCGCGGCGTGCGCGTGCCGAACGCCGCCCTGCTGGCGGCGTTCGTCGTCGAAATCGCGGTGCCGGCCGCGCTCTGCTTCGCCGCGCCCGGCCCGCCGGGCGACCGTCCGGACGGCGGCCGCCGCTAACGCGTCAATCACTCGCCGGTCACTCGCCGGCCACTCGCCGATGAGCGGCCGATGAGCCGCCGACAGCGCGACTGCCGTCGCCGCGCCGCCCGTCAGGCCGGATCGGCCTGCGCGACGCACAGCGCGAGAAAACGCTTGGCGACGCGCGACGGCGTCGCGCCATGCGGCACGAGGATCGAGAAATGGCGCGTGAGCGGCTCGGGCGCGATCGACACCATCGCGAGCGCCGCATCGTCATGCCTGAGCGACATCGCGGACACGAAGCCGACGCCCATTCCGGCGCGCACCGCCTCCTTCACCGCCTCGACGCCCGCGATTTCGAACGCGACCGCAAGCGGCGCCGCCGCGCGCGCGAACGCGCGCTCGACGAGCTGCCGCACGCCCGAGCCCGCCTCGCGCAGCACGAGCGGATACGCGGCGAGCTCGTCGAGCGTCGCCCGCGCGCGGCCTTGCTCGCGGCGCGCGGCGAGCGGATGCGACGACGGCACGATCGCGACGATCTCGTCCTCGCGCCATTCGTGCACCGACGTGCCCGTCGGCAGCGCGTCGCCGGGCGGGCCCTCGATCAGCGCGATGTCGAGCGACGCCAGCGCCGCGACGACGTCGGACGTGTTGCCGCTCATCGTCTGGATCGCGACGTCCGGCGCGAGCGGATGGAACGCGGCGAGCAGGTACGGCAGCAGGTAGCTCGCGGGCGTCGTGCTCGCGCCGATCCGCAGCGTCCCGCGCTCGAGCCCGCGCACCGCGTCGCGGTACGCGCGCGCCTGCGCGAACGTATCGCGCAGTTGCGTCGCGTGCCGCGCGAGCGCCTCGCCGACCGGCGTGAGACGCACGCCGCGCCCGTCGCGCTGGTACAGCGGCTCGCCGAACTCGTCCTGCAGCTGGCGCAACTGGCCGGACACCGCGGGCTGCGACAGATGCAGCGCGAGCGCCGCGCGGCTGATGTTCAGGTGCTCGGCGACCGCCGCGAACGTTATCAGTTGATCTGGGGTCATCGGTCTAAAATATCGGATTTTTGGATATTTTACGTTACAAATCACGATTTTTCATATCGATATAACCAATTTAGGATTAGGCCCATCGTCACAGAGAACGAAACGAACGAAGCCATGTCCACGCTCACCTCTCCCCAGCTCAGCGCCGCCGCGCCGTCACTGCGCGGGCGGCTCAACGGCATCCTGTTCGTCGGCCTGTTCGCGCTCGCCGTCACGAGCGTCGCGCAACTGCCCGCCGTCGCGCGCTTCGGCTTGAGCCCGCTCATCGTCGGGATCGTCGCGGGCGCGCTGTACGGCAATCTGCTGCGCGACGGCATGCCCGCGAGCTGGGCGGCCGGCATCGATTTCTCCGCGCGCAAGCTGCTGCGGATCGCGGTGGCGTTCTTCGGGCTGCGCGTGAGCCTGCAGGAAATCGCGCAGGTCGGCCTGCCGGGGCTCACCGTGTCGGCGCTCGTCGTCGCGAGCACGCTCGCCGTCGGCACCTGGGCCGGCATCAAGCTGATGAAGCTCGACCGCGACACCGCGCTCCTGACCGCCGCGGGCAGCGCGATCTGCGGCGCGGCCGCGGTGCTCGCGTTCGAATCGACGCTGCGCTCGAAGCCGCACCAGAGCGCGATGGCGGTCGGCAGCGTCGTGCTGTTCGGCACGCTGTCGATGTTCGCGTATCCGCTCGCATACCGCGCCGGCTGGCTGCATCTCGACGCCACGGGCCTCGGCCTCTTCTTCGGCGGTACGATCCACGAGGTCGCGCAGGTGGTCGGCGCGGCGAGCGACGCCGGCCCGGAGGTCACGCGCGTCGCGACGATCGTCAAGATGACTCGCGTGATGCTGCTCGTGCCCGTGCTGCTCGTGCTCGGCGCGTGGCTCGCCCGCTCGGCGCGCCGCTCGCCGGCGGCCGGCCACGGCGCGCCGCGCAAGCTCGCGGTGCCGTGGTTCGCACTCGGCTTCCTCGGCTTCGTCGTCGTGAATTCGCTGCAGATGCTGCCCGCCGCCGCGATCGGCACGCTCAACGCGCTCGACACGTTCGCGCTCACGATGGCGATGACGGCGCTCGGCATCGAGACGCGGATGTCGCAGATCCGCGCGGCCGGCCCCCGCGCGCTGATGACGGGCCTCATCCTGTACGCGTGGCTGATTTTCGGCGGCTATGCGATCGTCTGGGCGACGGAGCGCTGGCTTGGCTGACCGCCCGCCCTCCTCGCCGCGCCGCCGCGCCGCGTCCGCCGGGTTCGCCCCGCGCACGCGGCGCGGTGCTATTCTTCCGCTCGATTTCATCCGCCGGGCCACCGCCGCCGTGCTCTCGTTCCTGCTCAAGCTGCGCACCCGCGCGCAAACCCTGTTTCGGCTGTCCGACGCGCACACGATGCTCGTGTGGTCGGTGATCGTCGGCATCGGCGGCGCGCTCGCGACGGTTGCGTTCCGCGAAGGGATCGAGCTGATCCAGCGCGCGGTTTCCGGCACGAGCGGCAGCTTCACCGAGATGGCGAAGCGCCTGCCGTGGCAGATCCGCTTCTGGCTGCCGGCCGCGGGCGGCTTCCTCGCGGGCTGCGTGCTGCTCGTCGCGCAGCGCGACGCACGCAAGCAGAGCAAGACCGACTACATGGAAGCCGTCGCGCTCGGCGACGGCGTCGTGCCCGTGCGGCAGAGCTTATGGCGCAGCGCGTCGTCGCTCCTCACGATCGGCAGCGGCGGCTCGATCGGCCGCGAAGGCCCGATGGTGCAGCTGGCCGCGCTCGCCGCGTCGCTCGTCGGGCGCTTCGCGCACTTCGATCCGCCGCGGCTGCGCCTGCTCGTCGCGTGCGGCGCGGCGGCGGGGATCACGTCCGCGTACAACGCGCCGATCGCGGGCGCGTTCTTCGTCTGCGAGATTGTGCTCGGCTCGATCGCGATGGAAAGCTTCGGGCCCGTCGTCGTCGCGTCGGTCGTCGCGAACATCGTGATGCGCGAGTTCGCCGGCTACAAGCCGCCTTACGAGATGCCCGTGTTTCCCGCCGTGGCCGGCTGGGAGGTGCTGTTCTTCGTCGCGCTCGGCCTCCTGTGCGGCGCGGCCGCGCCGCAGTTCCTGCGCCTGCTCGAGCTGTCGAAGACGCAGTTCAGGCGCCTGCCCGCGCCGCTGCCGGTGCGGCTCGCGGCAGGCGGCCTCGTCGTCGGCGTGATCTCGGTGTGGGTGCCCGACGTCTGGGGCAACGGCTACAGCGTCGTCAACGCGATCCTGCATTCGCCGTGGACCTGGCAGGCGCTCGTCGCGGTGCTCGTCTTCAAGCTGATCGCGACCGCGGCGACGGCGGGCTCGGGCGCGGTCGGCGGCATTTTCACGCCGACGCTCTTCGTCGGCGCCGTGGCCGGCTCGCTGTTCGGCATCGCGCTGCACGCGCTTTTGCCCGAGCACGTGTCCGCGTGGTACGCGTACGCGATCGTCGGCATGGGCGCGTTCCTCGCGGGCGCGACGCAAGCGCCGCTGATGGCGATCCTGATGATCTTCGAGATGACGCTCAGCTATCAGGTCGTGCTGCCGCTGATGGTGTCGTGCGTCGTTGCGTATTTCGCGGCGCGCGCGCTCGGCAGGACGTCGATGTACGAGATCACGCTGCACCGGCACCGCGACGACGAGGAACGCACGCGGCTGCGCGCCGCGCAGATGCGCGACCTGATCCAGCCGGCCGCGACCGTCGTGCCGCTCACGGCGAGCGTCGCCGACATGACGCGCGTGTTCCTCGAATACCCGGTCAAGTACCTGTACGTGACGGACGACGCCGGGCGCTTTCGCGGCGCGGTCGCGCTGAAGGACATCACGTCCGATCTGCTCGAGAAGCGCGACACGACGCACAAGCGCGCGGCGAACTACTTGCACACGCCGTTTCCGCTGCTCACGCCCGACATGCCGATCGGCACGGCGCTCGAGCACTTCATGCGGTTCCAGGGCGAGCGGCTGCCCGTCGTCGAGCGCGAGGACGAGCCGACGCTCGCGGGCGTCGTCTACAAGACGTCGCTGCTCGACGCGTATCGTCGGATGAACACGGACCTGGAACGCTGATCAAAGGTTGGCGGTTGGCGGTTGGCGGTTGGCGGTTGGCGGTTGGCGGTTGGCGGTTGGCGGTTGGCGGTTGGCGGTTGGCGGTTGGCGGTTGGCGGTTGGCGGTTGGCGGTTGGCGGTTGGCGCGATCGCTCATTCGCCCCACGCAGGCCCGCCGGCGCGCGATCGCCACGCGCGACGATCGCACGCGATTCGCGCGAAAAATCGCCTGAAAAAAGTCGAGGCGGACGAAGTCAAACGCCCGTGCGAAACGCGGCGGCCGGACACGCGCGCGAATGCCGCGCCGCCATCGTCAGTCCGGCGCGCGCCCGAGCACGACGCGCGCGAAGAAGCCGGCAAGCACCTCCTGCGCGGTATCGCCCGTCACGTGCCGCGGGTCGGCCGCGTGATAGGACTGCACGCCGTCGCAAAGGCTCATCAGCCCGAGCGCCAGCACGTCGGCGGGCAGCAAGAGCGGCGTGCCCACGCGCTCGGCGAACGTCAGGATGTAATGCGTGAAGCGGTCGCGCTTTTCCTTCACGAACTCATTGAAGCGCGCGCGGAACTTCGCGTCGCGCGTCGCCTGCAGCTTCGCCTCGCCCCACAGCAGGAACGCCGGGCTGTTGCGGAAGAACTGGCTGTAGTACTCGAGCGCGTGCGCCTCCATCTGCTCGCGCGTGCCGCCGCTCTCGAAGATCTTCTGCATATCCGCTTCCGCCTCTTCGTGATCGCGCCTGAGCAGCTCGAGCAGCAGCTCGGCCTTGCTGCGGAAGTTCGAATAGAACGCGCCGCGCGTGTAGCCCGCCGCCGACGCGATGTCCTCGACGCTCGCGGCCACATACCCCTTCTTCGTGAAAGTGGCGTGGGCAGCGCTCAGCAGACGCTCGCGCGTCAAATCCTTGCTTTGTTCTCGAGTCAGGCGGGTCGGCTTCATGGCCGGGAAGTCTAGCATCTTCTCGCGAATCGAAACAACTTTGCATCCAGATACAACCCTGTATTAGAATTCAGCCAAGTTTTTGTAAGCAAGTTGGCAACGTGCGCGCGGATTGTTTTGTTTTTGCCGCGCGCGACGCCGGGCAAGCGTATCCGGCTTGCCGGTTTTTCCGTTTTCTCCTGTTCCGAGGGGTCACCGTGAATCGTTCCGGTTCTCGCGCCGCGCTGATGATCGGCGTCGCGCTCATCGTTGCCGCCTGCCACCGCAAGGAAGCCGCGCCGAGCGCGCCGCGCCCCGTGGTCGCGGTGCCGGCCCAGGCGGACGGCGTCGCCGCCGCCGTGTCGCTGCCCGGCGAGATCCAGCCGCGCTATGCGACGCCGCTGTCGTTCCGGATCGCCGGCAAGATCGTCGAGCGCAAGGTGCGCCTCGGCGACGCCGTGAAGAAGGGGCAGGTCGTCGCGCTGCTCGACACGTCCGACGTCGCGAAGAACGCGGCGAGCGCGCAGGCGCAGCTCGACGCCGCGACGCATGCGCTGACGTTCGCGCAGCAGCAGCTCGAGCGCGACCGCGCGCAAGCGCGCGAGAACCTGATCGCGCCCGCGCAGCTCGAGCAGACCGAGAACGCGCATGCGTCCGCGCGCGCGCAGCGCGACCAGGCGGCGCAACAGCTCGCGCTCGCGAAGAACCAGCTTCAGTACGCGACGCTCGTCGCCGATCACGCGGGCTACATCACCGCCGAGCAGGCCGACACCGGTCAGAACGTGTCCGCCGGCCAGCCCGTCTACCAGCTCGCGTGGTCGGGCGACGTCGACGTCGTCACCGACGCGCCGGAAAGCGAGCTGCCGCGCCTCACGCCGGGACACGCGGCGAGCGTCACGCTGCCCGCGCTGCCCGGCCGCACGTTCGACGCGCGCGTGCGCGAGATCGCGCCCGCCGCCGATCCGCAAAGCCGCACGTACCGCGTGAAGCTCACGCTCGCGCAGCCCGATCCGGCCGTGCGGCTCGGCATGACCGCGAACGTCGCGTTCACGCCCGACGCCACCGGCAACGCGCGCGCGCAGACGCTCTTCACGCTGCCGTCGACGGCCCTCTTCCATGCGGGCAACGCGCCCGCGCTGTGGGTCGTGCGCAAGCAGGACGACACGCTCGAGCTGCGCCGCGTCGACGTCGTCCGCTACAACGAGCGCACGGTGACCGTGTCGAACGGAATTGCGCCCGGCGAGCGCATCGTGCTGCAAGGCGTGCACACGGTGAGCGCGGGCGAGAAGGTGCGCGCGGTGCCGCCGCTTCATCCGGAGGACGTCGCGTCATGACGGCTGGCCGAGAAGAAGGCGGGCGCTTCAATCTGTCCGCATGGGCGCTGCGCCATCAGGCGCTCGTCATCTACCTGATCGCGCTCTCGACGATCGCCGGCATCCTCGCCTACTCGCGGCTCGCGCAATCGGAAGACCCGCCGTTCACGTTCCGCGTGATGGTGATCCGCACGTTCTGGCCCGGCGCGACCGCGCGCCAGGTGCAGGAACAGGTCACCGACCGCATCGGCCGCAAGCTGCAGGAGATGCCCGCGATCGACTATCTGCGCAGCTATTCGCGCCCCGGCGAATCGCTGCTGTTCTTCGCGATGAAGGATTCCGCGCCCGTCAAGGACGTGCCGGAAACGTGGTACCAGGTGCGCAAGAAAGTGGGCGACATTTCGGTGACGCTGCCGCCCGGCGTTCAGGGCCCGTTCTTCAACGACGAGTTCGGCGACGTCTACACGAACATCTACACGCTCGAAGGCGACGGCTTCTCGCCCGCGCAGCTGCACGACTACGCGGACCAGCTGCGCGTCGTGCTGCTGCGCGTGCCGGGCGTCGCGAAGGTCGACTATTTCGGCGATCCCGACCAGCGGATCTTCGTCGAGATCGACAACACGCGCATCGCGCGGCTCGGCATCTCGCCGCAACAGATCGCGCAGGCGATCAACGCACAGAACGACGTGTCGTCGCCGGGCGTGCTGACGGCCGCGCACGACCGCGTGTTCATCCGCCCGAGCGGCCAGTACGAAAGCGTCGACGCGATCGCCGACACGCTCGTGCGCGTCAACGGCCGCACGTTCCGCCTCGGCGACCTCGCGACGATCAAGCGCGGCTACGACGATCCGCCCGTCACGCAGATGCGCACGGTCGGTAAAGGCACGAGCGGCAAAGCCGTGCTCGGCATCGGCATCACGATGCAGCCGGGCGGCGACGTGATCCGGCTCGGTAAGGCGCTCGACGCAAGCTCGAAGGCGTTGCAGGCGCAGCTGCCGGCGGGCCTCCGGCTCACCGAAGTGTCGAGCATGCCGCACGCGGTCGCGCGTTCGGTCGACGACTTCCTCGAGGCGGTCGCGGAAGCGATCGCGATCGTGCTGATCGTGAGCCTCGTGTCGCTCGGCCTGCGCACCGGGATGGTCGTCGTGATTTCGATTCCCGTCGTGCTCGCCGTCACCGCGCTGTTCATGTATCTGTTCGACATCGGGCTGCACAAGGTGTCGCTCGGCACGCTCGTGCTCGCGCTCGGCCTGCTCGTCGACGACGCGATCATCGCGGTCGAGATGATGGCCGTGAAGCTCGAGCAGGGCTTCAGCCGCGCGCGCGCCGCCGCGTTCGCGTACACGAGCACGGCGTTCCCGATGCTCACGGGCACGCTCGTCACCGTGTCCGGCTTCCTGCCGATCGCGCTCGCGAAGTCGAGCACGGGCGAATACACGCGCTCGATCTTCGAGGTGTCGGCGATCGCGCTGATCGCGTCGTGGTTCGCGGCAGTCGTGCTGATTCCCCTGCTCGGCTATCACATGCTGCCCGAGCGCAAGCCGCCGCCGAAAAACGCCGCGAGCGGCGCGCCGCACCCGGACGCCGCGCACGACCACGAGCACGGCCACGACATCTACGACACGCGCTTCTACACGCGGCTGCGCGTGTGGATCAAGTGGTGCATCGAGCGGCGCTTCGTCGTGCTCGCGATCACGGGCGCGCTGTTCGTCGTCGCGCTCGCTGGCTTCTCGCTCGTGCCGCAGCAGTTCTTCCCGAGCTCCGACCGCCCCGAGCTGCTCGTCGATCTGCGGCTGCCCGAAGGCGCATCGTTCGACGCGACGCTCGCGCAGGCGCGGCGCCTCGAGAAGTTGATCGACAAGCGCCCCGAGATCGACCATGCGGTGAACTTCGTCGGCTCCGGCGCGCCGCGCTTCTACCTGCCGCTCGACCAGCAACTGCAATTGCCGAACTTCGCGCAGTTCGTGATCACCACGAAGTCGGTCGAGGAACGCGAGAAGCTCGCGGCGTGGCTCGCGCCCGTGCTGCGCGAGCAGTTCCCGGCGGCGCGCACGCGGATCTCGCGGCTCGAGAACGGCCCGCCCGTCGGCTATCCGGTGCAGTTCCGCGTGAGCGGCGACAGCATCGCGACCGTGCGCGCGATCTCGGAGAAGGTCGCGGCGACGATGCGCGCCGATGCGCGCGCGGTCAACGTCCAGTTCGACTGGGACGAGCCCGCGGAGCGCTCGGTGCGCTTCGAGCTCGACCAGCACAAGGCGCGCGAGCTGAACGTCACGTCGCAGGACGTCGCGAGCTTCCTGGCGATGACGCTGTCCGGCACGACGGTCACGCAGTATCGCGAGCGCGACAAGCTGATCGCGGTCGATCTGCGTGCGCCGCGCGCGCAGCGCGTCGATCCGGCAAGCCTCGCGGGCCTCGCGATGCCAACGCCGAACGGCCCGGTGCCGCTCGGCTCGCTCGGGCGCTTCCACAACACGCTCGAATACGGCGTCGTCTGGGAACGCGACCGCCAGCCGACGATCACCGTGCAGTCCGACGTGGCGGCGGGCGCGCAAGGCATCGACGTGACGCACGCGATCGACGCGAAGCTGAACGCGCTGCGCGCGCAGCTGCCCGTCGGCTACCGGATCGAGATCGGCGGCTCCGTCGAGGAAAGCGCGAAGGGCCAGACGTCGATCAACGCGCAGATGCCGCTCATGGCGATCGCCGTGCTGACGCTGCTGATGATCCAGCTGCAAAGCTTCTCGCGCGTGCTGATGGTCGTGTTGACCGCGCCGCTCGGGTTGATCGGCGTCGTCGGCACGCTGCTGTTGTTCGGCAAGCCGTTCGGCTTCGTCGCGATGCTCGGCGTGATCGCGATGTTCGGGATCATCATGCGCAACTCGGTGATTCTCGTCGATCAGATCGAGCAGGACATCGCGGCCGGCCACGGCCGTTTCGACGCGATCGTCGGCGCGACCGTGCGGCGTTTCCGGCCGATCACGCTGACGGCCGCGGCCGCGGTGCTCGCGCTGATTCCGCTGTTGCGCTCGAACTTCTTCGGCCCGATGGCGACCGCGCTGATGGGCGGCATCACGAGCGCGACCGTGCTGACGCTCTTCTTCCTGCCGGCGCTCTACGCCACTTGGTTCCGCGTGAAGCCTGACGAGCGCGATCCGGAGCCGCCCGCCACGCCCACGGGAGCCTGACCATGCGCGCCTCGATCTCTCCGTTCCCGTTCGCGGCCCGCCTCGCGCCGCGCGCGGCCGCCGCGGCCGCGCTCACCGCCTCGCTTGCCGGCTGCTCGCTGTTCGCGCCGAGCGATACGCCGCCCGCGATGCCGTCGCCCGCGCATTACGGCGCGACGCCGCTGCCCGAGCGTACGGCCGCGGCGCAAGGGCTCGCGCAGCGCTTCGACGTCGGCGCGCAGCCCGTGCCCGACTGGTGGAAGCGCTACCGGTCGCCCGCGCTCGATGCGCTCGTCGACGAGGGCCTGCGCAACAGCCCGACGCTCGCCGCCGCCGACAAGAGCCTGACCGCCGCGCGCGAGCAGTTGCGCGCGCAGATCGGCAGCTCGCTGCTGCCGTCGATCGACGCGGGCGGCCAGGCGACGCGCGAGCGCGCGCTCGGCGTGCCGACGTTCGGCCCGCAGACGGTGCTCTACAACGTGTTCGCGGGCCAGTTGCAGGCGAGCTACACGCTCGACCTGTTCGGCGCCGCGCACTTCGCGAACCGCGCGCTGTCGAAGCGCGTCGACGTAACCGCGTACCAGCTCGAATCCACTCGGCGTGCGCTCGCCGCGAACATCGTGACGGCGGCCGTGACGTCGGCCGCGCTCGCCGAGCAGGTGGCGACGACCGAGCGGCTCGTCGCGCTCGCGCGCGAGCAGGCGAACGACACGGCCGCGCGCCATCGGCTCGGCGCGGCGTCGCGCACCGACATGCTGAACGCGCAGCAAAGCGCGGCGGCGCTCGAGGCGAGCCTGCCCGCGCTGCGCCAGCAATGGCAGACGACGCGCCACGCGCTCGCCGTGCTGCTCGGCCGCACGCCGGATCAGGCGAGCGCCGATCTCGCGCTCGCCGATCTGCATCTGCCGCAGGACGTGCCCGTCGTCGTGCCGTCGACGCTGCTGCAGGCGCGGCCCGACATCCGCGCCGCCGAGGCCGGGCTGCAGGCGGCCGCGGCCGAGGTCGGCGTCGCGACCGCGCAATTGTTCCCGCAGCTGTCGCTGTCGGCGTCGATGGGCCATGCGGGCTTCAACTGGCCCGCGATGCTGTCGGGCGCGGGGGCGATCTGGAGCGTCGGCGCATCGCTCACGCAGCCGCTCTTCCACGGCGGCGCGCTGCTCGCGCAGCGCCGCGCGGCGCGCGCGACCTACGAGGCGGCCGTCGACCAGTACAAGCAGACCGTGCTCGCCGCGTTCCAGGACGTCGCGGACAAGCTCGCCGCGCTCGACAACGACGCGAGCGCGCTCGACGCTTCGAACCGCTCGGCCGTCGCCGCGCGCGGCGCGTTCGACGACACCGCGGCGCGCGTGCGGCTCGGCGCGCTGCCGCCTTCGGCCGCGCGCGCGAGCGAGCAGCAGTACCGCAACGCGCGGCTCGACGAAATCCGCGCGACGGGCACGCGGCTCGTCGACACCGCGCGGCTCTTTCAGGCAATGGGCACGCCGACGGACGGCGGCAAGGACGCGAAAGACACGAAGAGCGCGAGCGGCGCGGACGGGGCGAACGATGTGGGCGCGACGCAGCGCGCGAACGACGCCAAGCGGACCGGCGACGCCGGCGATGCGCACGTGCCCGGCACGGCCGGCGAGGTCGACGCGGCGGGAGCGTCCGGCGCGGCGGGCGCTGCCGCCGGCGCAATGGTCGCGACAAACGGCGAAACAAACAGCGAAAACGCGCCAGGTACGCAGCCGGCCGACGGCCCCCGATGAACGCGATGAACGCGATGAACGCAGCAGGGCCGACGGGCGCGCGCGGCACGACGACCGATTCGAGCCCGGCGAATTCGCCGGGCCGGGCGAGCGCATCGGTCACGTCCGGGGACACGTCGGGCGCTTGACATCTGACGTGACGCGCCGCCCGCGCGCGGCCGACGGCGCGGCCGCCGGCTCCGGCCCCCGTTGCCGAGACAACGGCCGCGTCAGTCGCTGAACGCGCTAGAAACGATGAACGCGCCGAACGACGACGATTGACGGCAACGCCACCGGAGCCCCACCCGCTCGCGCGCCGAACGACGCGCGAAGCCCGCGCCGCCACTCGCGCGTCGCGCGCACGCCCCGCACCGAGCGCATACGTTCACGCAAGCGCGGCAAGCAGTTACCATCCGCAGCGCGCGTCGAATGCATCGCGCACGCAGTGGCGTGCCGTGCGGCCCACCACGTCGGCCCGCCACGCCCGCGCTGCCCGGCGTCCCGCCCTCGACCGGTGCCGGCCGCCGCGCCGGCCGATTCCGCTTGACCCTCACGCAACGTCAGGTTTCATCCTCCACGGTGCGCATGAAACGGAGGCAAGAATGCTGCTCAAGATCGGAGAGCTGGCGAAACGCAGCGGGCTGACGGTCCGCGCGCTGCACCACTACGACGCGATCGGCCTGCTCAAGCCTTCGGCGCGCGCCGACAACGGCTACCGGCTGTACGACCGCAACGACATCGCCCGGCTCCACCAGATCCAGGCGCTGCGTCGTTTCGGCCTGACGCTCGCCGACGTCGGCGCCTACCTGGCCCAGCCCGGCACGCCGCTCACGTCGATCGTCGCGCGGCAGATCGCGATGCTCGACCGGCAGATCGAGCAGGCGGCGCGTCTGCGCGAACGTCTCGCGCAACTGCACCGCGAGCTCGTCGACGGCGCGCAACCCGAGCTGGCCGATTGGCTCAAGACCCTGGAGTTGATGACCATGTACGACAAGTACTTTTCCGAAGAAGAGCTCGCGCGCCTGCCGATGTATCGCAACAGCCAGGTGCCCGCCCCGGAGTGGGCCGCGCTCGTCGACGAGGCGCGCGCGCTGATGGACGCGGGCGTCGCGCCCGAGGACGAGCGCGTGCGCGCGCTGTCGGTCCGCTGGATGACGATGCTCGTGCGCGAAACGAACGGCGACCCGCGCTTCCTCGCGAAGCTGAACCTGATGCACGACCGGGAGCCGTCGATGCAGGCGCACGTCGGCATCTCGCTCGCCCTGCGCGACTACGTGCTGCGCGCGTTTTCGGAAACCAAGATGCGCATCTACGAGCGCTATCTGTCGCCCGAGGAAACGCGTTTCATGCGCGCGAACTATGGCAAGCGCGCGATGGAATGGCCGCAGTTGATGGCGGACGCCCGCGACGCGATCGAAGCGGGCGTCGCGCCCGCCTCGCCTGAAGGCCACGCGCTCGCTCGGCGCTGGCTCGAGCTGTTCAGGAGCTACGCGGGCGACGATCCGGCGACGCAGCTCAAATTCCGCGAGGCGCTCGCGAACGAGCCCGAGCTGATGACGGGCACGTACGCCGACGACGCGCTGCTCGGCTTCGTGCGCGAGGCGATGCAATCTTTGACGCAGGCGCGCTGACAAGCCGCGCGCCGGGCGATCCGGCCCGGCGGCGGCTGAGCGTGCGCATCCGGCCCGCGCGGGCCGGATGCGATCGGCGACTCAATATTCCGAGATCGCCATGTATGCGCTCATCAGCATCTCGTCGCGCTCGGCCGCTTCGAGGTAAGCGTCCCAATGCGGCGTTTGCGCGGCGTCGCGATGCCAGAACTCGATCTCGCTGCCGCCGTGCTGCAGGCTGCGCCACGCTTGCGTCAGCAAGCGCCGCTCCTCGTCGCCGAGCGAGCTCAGCTGCGAGACCGGCACGTCGCCCCCGTCGACGATCGCCCCGATCAGGTTCGACAGATGCGCCCACAGCAGGCGGATCGTCGATTCCCGGAACAGATTGACGTTGTATTCGACGTGGCCGACGATCGCGCCGCCCTCCTCGCGCAGATCGAACAGCAGATCGAGAATCGACGCGGCCCGGTCGAGCTCGACGGGCGCGATGCGCAGCCCGTCGACCTGCGGCATCGACAGATCCTCGTTCTGCAGCACGAACATCACCTGCACGAGCGGATTCACGCGCGGGTCGCGCTCCCTGAGCGCCATCTGCACGAGATGCGTGAACGTCACGTCCTGATTGTCGAACACGTTCAGCACGTCGTCGCGCACGCGCGCGAGATGCGCGGCGAAGCTCGCAGCCGGATCGAAGCGCTGCCGCACCGGCAACGTGTTCGTCAGGAAGCCGATGAGCGGCTCGGTCTCGATGCGCGAGCGGTTCGCGACGGCCGTGCCGAGCACGAGATCGCCCTGCTTCGCGTAGCGCGACAGCAGCAAGCCCAGCGCGGTCTGCAGGAACACGAACACCGTCGACTTCGACGCCCGGGAGAACGCATGCACGCGCTCGACGAGCGCGGCGGGCAACGCCACCGCGATCCGCCGCCCGTCGAACGTCGGCTGGTCCGGGCGCTCGAAATCGGTCGGCAATTGCAGCACGCCGGCGTAGCCGTCGAGGTAGCCGCGCCAGAAGTCGAGCTGGCGCTTGAACGGCTCGGACTGCGCAAAACGCCGCTGCCAGATCGCGTAATCGGCGAACTGGATCGGCAGCGGCGGCAGCTCCGCCGCCCGCCCGTCGCGCCGCGCCGGATACAACTGCTCGATCTCGCGCAGGATCACGCCCGCCGACCACCCGTCTCCGATGATGTGATGATTGCGCCAAAGCAGCACGTGCTCGTTGTCGGACAGCCGGTAGATCGTCGCCGAGCACAGCGGCAGCGCGTCGAGCCTGAACGGCCGGCTCAGCTCGGATTCGATCGCGCTGTCGAGCGCTTCGCGCGCGCTCGAGGCGTGCTCGCCGGACAGGTCCTTCACGGCGAGCGGGAACGTCATCTCGGGCGCCACCACCTGACAGGGCTGATTGTCGAGCGTCGCGAAGCGGGTTCGCAGGATCTCGTGGCGATCCGTCATCCGCTGGAGCACCCAGGCGAGCGTGTCGACATCGAGCGGCCCGTCGATCCGCAGCGCGAAGTGCGAGCCATAGGCGCGCTGCGAGGCGTCGATCTTGTCGAGGAACCAGAGACGCTCCTGGTTGAACGACAGCGGAATGTGCTCGGGGCGCCCCTGCGGCGCGATCCTGTCTTCCCGCAACGCCTCGGCCTGGGCGGCCGCGATCGCCGCGGCGAACGAGATCGCCGTGTCGTGCTCGAACAGCGCGCGGATCGGCAAATCGATCCGGAAATGCCGGCGCGCGCGAGACACGACCTGCGTCGCGAGCAGCGAGTTGCCGCCGATGTCGAAGAAGCTCCAGTCGGCGCTGACCGCCGGGCGCTTGAGAATCTGCCGGAACAGATCGACGACGAAGGCCTCGACGTCGTTGCCCGGCGCGACCACCTCGAGCTGCGCGCACGTCTGCGCATCGTCCGGCAACGCGAGCGCCTTGCGGTCCACCTTGCCGTTGACGTTCTTCGGCAGACGGTCGAGCGCGACGATCACGTCGGGAATCATGTACGCGGGCAGCCCGAGCTTCACCTGCTTGCGCAGCGCCGACACCCACGCGCTCGTCGCGCCCGCGCCCTCCAGCGCGCGAAGATCCGCAGGGACGGCCCACGCCGCGAGCGACAGTTGCCCCGTCGCGTCCGGCAGCGCGAGGACGACCGCTTCCTGCACCGACGGCTCGCGATTGAGCGCGGCCTCCACTTCACCGATCTCGATGCGATGGCCGCGGATCTTCACCTGGTTGTCGCGCCGGCCGATGAAGAACAGCTCGCCGTTCGCGGCGCGCCATCCGCGATCGCCGCTGCGATAGAGGCGATGCGAGCCGGCGAACGCGGCCTCCCGCGACGAATAGGCGGCCGCGGTGCGCTGCGGATCGTTCAGATACCCGAGCCCGACGCACACGCCGCCGACGTACAGCTCGCCGGGCGTGCCGGCCGGCACCGTGCGCCCCCACGGATCGAGCACGTAGACGGCCGCGTTCTTGATCGGCCGCCCGATCGAGATCTTCGGCGCGCGCGCGTCGAGGTCGAACGGCACCTTGTAATGCGTGCAGTCGTCGGAGGTTTCCGTCGCGCCCCACATGTTCAGGATGCCGACGCGAGGGTGCACCGCGCGCAGCTGATGCACGAGCGACGGCTGCAGCGTCTCGCCGCTCGACACGACCCAGCGCAGCGCCGACGCGCCGAGCGCGAGCGCCGGCGCGTCCGGCTGCGCGGCGTGCACGAGCAGCATCGTGCTCAGCACGGAGGGCGACACTTCGAGAATCGACACGCCGTCGGCGACGACGCGCTCCAGGAGCCGCGCCGGATCTTTCGCGACGGCGTCGTCGTAGATCCTGACCTGCGCGCCCGCGATCAACGGCGCGCAGAATTGCCACACGCAGATGTCGAACGTCGCGGCGGCGTCCTGCGACACGATGTCCGCCGCGCCGATCCCGAGATCCTCGATCTTCGCCTCGATGTGATTGATCATCCCGCCGTGGTCGATCATCACGCCCTTGGGCTCGCCCGTCGAACCGGACGTGAAGATCACGTAAGCGAGCGTGTCGGCGGACGCCTCGAACGCGGGCGCTCGCAGCGCGGCCGCGTCGGCCGGCTCGGCGAGCGCGTCGAGCGCGATCCTGGCCGCGCCGCTGCGCAGGCGCTCGGCGACGCTCGCATGCCCGCGCGCGACGACGAGATGCGCGGCCCGCGCGCGCTCGAGCAGCGCGTCGATCCGCTCGGCCGGCCCGTCCGGCAGCGGCACGAACGCCGCCCCGACCCGCCAGAGCCCGAGGATCGCCGTCAGATAGTCGATCGAGCGATCCGCGAGCAACGCCACGATGTCGCCCGGACGCACGCCGCGCGCGCGCAGCTGCGCGGCGGCCGTGCGGCTTGCGTCGAGCAGCGCGCGATAGCCGATCGAGCGCGACGCGTCGACGGCCGCGATGCGATCCGGCCATTCGCTCGCGCGCCGCTCGAACGTCGCGACATATAGCCCCGGCGCGCCCGCCGGCCGTTCGACCAGGGCGCCCGCGGCGGCGCGGCGCTCGACGGCGGCCTCGTCGTCGCCGAGCAGCGTGCGCGCGGCGAAATGCTCGTCGGGCGACGCGACGATCGCCTCGAGCGCGCGGCGGAAATAGCCGCCGATCGCGACGAGGCGCTCGAGCGGCAACGCGTCGAGATTCGCCTCGAGATCGAGCGTCAGATGCTTCGTGAACGGGTCTTGGTTGAATTCGACGCGCAGCGCGAAGTGCGTCTGGATATACGCCTTCGCATCGACGACGCTCACCCCCGCCAGTTGCTCCAGCTCCTCGTACACATGGAAGTGCGTGTAATTGAAGCTCACGTCGAAGAGCGGCTCGTTGCCCTTCAGGTGCTGGATTTCCTGATACGGATAGCGGCGATACGCCTGCAGCGCGGATTCCTTGTCATGGATGCGCTTGACGAGCTCGGACCAGGTGTCGCCGCCGAGCTGCACGCGCCACGGCACGACGTTCAGATGCGTGCCGAGCACGCGCTCGCCGTCGCCGTCCTCGAGCCGGCCGTTCGACTCGACGGCGAGAACGACGTCGGACTCGCCGCTCACGAAACTCATGACGCTCGCATGCGCCGCCAGCAGCACGTGCTTGAGCGACACGCCGAGCCGCGCGGCCAGCGCCTTCAGGTCGTTCGACAGCGCCGCCGGCACATCGACCGCGTAAAAGCGCATCGGATTGCGCCCGGCGTCCGCGTGCGTTTCCTGCAGGTACGCGAGCCGCGTCGGCCGGAAATCCTCGAGCTCCGCTTCCCAGAATGCACGCACCGCCGGATCGGCGACGGTCTCCTGTTCCAGCGAGACGTAATCGGAAAAGCGCGTATGCAGTTCGGGAAGCTGCGGCAGCGCGCCGTCGCCGACGAGGCTCACGTAGTTGCGCAGGATCTCCGACACGGCCGACGATTCGCTCCAGCCGTCGAGCAGCGCGTCGTGGAACGACATCGTGAACACGAACTCGTCATCCGTCCAGCGGTGCAGCGAGAAGCGCAACAGCGGCGCGCGCGCGACGTCGTACGGACGGCGCTTTTCGCCGTCGAGCCACGCCTCGTAGCGCTGCTTGCGGCGCGCGTCGTCGACGTCGCGATAGTCGAACACGTCGACGACCGGGGCCGAATGCGCGTGAACGATCTGCAGCGGCCGCTCGAACTCGCCGAGATGGAACGACGTCCGGAAAATCGGATGGCGCTCGATCAACGCGGCGAGCGCTTGCTCGAACGCGCGCAGATCGTAGCGCGCGCGCAGCCGGAATTCGAAGATGTCGCAATACATCGCGATGTCGTCGCCGAATTGCGAGTGGAACAGCAGCCCTTCCTGAAGACGCGCGAGCGGATAGGCATCGACCGCATCCTCAGGCAGCTGGCGACGCTCGGCGTCGCTCGTTTGCGCGAACGCGGCGACGCGAGGCCGCTCGGCCAGCTGGGCCGAAATCTTCGTGACGGCGGCGAGCGCGGCGGGCGTCTGGAGCCGAAACACGTCCTGGACGCTGATCTGCAAACCCGCCTTCAACGCGCGGCTGCGCAACTGGATGATGCGGATCGAATCGCCGCCGAGCTCGAAGAAGCCGTCGTTGGCGCCCACGCGCGGTTTTTCCAGCACGTCGGCGTACAGCTTGCACAGCAGCTTCTCCTCGTCGGTGCGCGGCGCGACGTAGGCCGCGCGCAACGGAATCGCGCCGTCCGCCCGCTGCATGAGCGCCTTCGCGTCGACCTTGCCGTTCTGGTTCAGCGGAATCGCATCGATCGGCAGCACGGCCGACGGCATCATGTAATCGGGTATGCGCTCCGACAAGTGGCGATACAGCGCCTGAACGTCCGGCAGCGCATCGCAGACGATGTACGACACGAGCCTGGTCTGTTCGTCGTCCGGTTGCGGCGTCGACGCGGCGCGGATCAGCTGCCGGATCTCGGTGATCGCGCCGGCCCCGCCGCCCGCCGACGCCGGTGCAACGACGTTGCGCGGCTTGTGCGGCTTGCTCGCGAGCGTGACGGCGTCGCGAATGCCGTCGAAGCGCGTGAGCGCCGCCTCGATTTCGCCGAGCTCGATCCGAAAGCCGTTGATCTTGACCTGCTGATCCTTGCGGCCCAGATACTCGTAATCCGCGTCGCCGACCTTGCGCGCGAGGTCGCCGCTCTTGTAGTAGCGCCCCACGCCCACGCCCGGCTCGATGTCGAGATCGACGAAGCGCTCGCGCGTGAGCGTCTCGTTTCGCAGATAGCCGAGCGCCACGCCCCGGCCCCCGACATAGATCTCGCCGACCTCGCCGTCCACCACCGGCTTGCGATCCTCGTCGAGCAGCACGATCGACAGGTCGCGCAGCGGCAGGCCGATCATGCTGCCCGGCGCGTCGAGATCCGCGAGCGTGACGGGCCGGTAGGTTCCGTGCACGGTGATCTCGGTGATCCCGTACATGTTGACGAGCAGCGGCTGCGCGTCGCCGTACTTGCGGAACCAATCCTTGAGGCTGCCGAACACGAGCGTCTCGCCGCCGAAGATCACGAGGCGCAGCGCGCTCAGGCGGTCGTCGCGCCGCAGATCGGCAGCGATGAAATACTTGAACGCGCTCGGCGTCTGGTTGAGCACCGTCACGCGCTCGCGTGCGCACAGCGCGCGGAACTCGTCCGGCGAGCGCGAGATTTCGTACGGCACCCCGACGATCCGGCCGCCGTAGAGCAGCGCACCCCACATTTCCCAGACCGAGATGTCGAACGCGATCGAATGGAACAGCGTCCACACGTCGCGCTCGTCGAACCGGTATTCCGGCTCGGACGACGTGAACAGGCGCAGCACGTTGTCGTGCGTGACCTGCACGCCCTTCGGCCGCCCGGTCGTGCCGGACGTGAAGATCACGTACGCGCAGTCGTCGCGGCGCAACGCGCGCGCCGCCTGCGGCGCGCGATCCGCTGCGTGCGCCCCGTCGCGCGCCGGCTCGGCGAGCGCGTCGACGAGCAGGATGGTGCGGCCCTCGACGGACGGCAGCTTGCCCAGCAAGTCGCCGAACGCCGTCGACGTGACGAGCACGCTCGGTTGCGCGTCCTCGAGAATGAAGCCGAGCCGCTCGGCCGGAGAGTGCGGGTCGAGCGGCACGTACGTGCCTCCCGCCTTCAGAATGGCGAGGATGCTCACGACGACGTCCACGCCGCGATGCAGCAGAATCGCGACGGTGGTCGGCCCGTCGGCCCGCATCCGCGGCGCGAGCGCGCGCGCGAGCTGCGTCGCGCGTTCGTCCAGTTCGCGATACGTGAGCGACGATTCGCCGTAGGTGAGCGCGACTCGCTGCGGGCCGCTGCGCACCTGCTGCTCGAATCCTTCGATCAACGAATTGCATTGCGCGGGCGGCACGGCTGCCGCCGGGAGATCGGCGGCGCGCTCGGCCGCCGGTGCGTCGATCGCGGCCGGCGCCGCCTTGGGCTCGATCGTGTGCAACGGCGCGTCGGCCGCGTCGAGCACCGCATCGAGCAGTTGCAGGTATTCGTCGGCGAACGCGGCGACCTGATCGCGCGTCGCGAGCGTCGCGCCATATTCGAGCATCGCTTCGATCCCGCGCGCGGCAGGCGCCATCGTCAACGCGAGATCGAACTGGGACGGCGCGGAGCGCAACGGCAGCGAACGCGCGGTGATCGAACCGATTTCGATTTCGGCGGCGACGCCCTTGATCGCGAACGCTTCGGTGCCGCGGCGGCCGCTCGACTGCTGCATCACGAACAGCGCCTGGAAGAACGGATGCCGGCCGGCGCGGCTCTTCGACGCATGCTCGTTGACGAGGTGCGCGAACGGATACGCCTGGTGGGCGATCGCGGCGGTGAGATTGTCGGCCGACTGCGACAGGAACGCCGCGAACGTCGTGTCGTCGCGATACGCGGTGTGCAACGCGAGCGGATTGACGAAATAGCCCTGCGTGCGCGCATACGCCCAGTGCGTCCGGCCGGCGGCGAGCGTGCCGATCGCGAGGTGCTCGGCGGCGCCGCGGCGATGCAGCAGCAACTGGAACGCGGCCAGATAGACCGCGTTGAGCGTGCGGCCCGAGCGCCGCGCGAATGCCTCGACCCGTTTCGCGAGCGTCTCGCCGATCCGGAAATTGACGGGCCGCGGCGCGCCGTCCGCGGCGCCTTCCGCGCGTTGCGCGCTTGGCTCGAACACCGAGGCGAGCGCCGAATCCGCACGGTTCTCGCCCAGGACGGTGCGCCAGTACTGGCGGTCCGCCAGCGCGGCGGCGCTGCCCGTGTACGCGTCGCGCTCCCGGCACCAGTCCTGGTAGTCGCGCTCGGGATCGGCAATCGGCTCGCCGCCCGACGCGTCCGACACGATTTCCTCGACGAGTTGCGACATCGACCAGAAATCGGAGGCGATGTGATGCAGGTTGACGAGCAGCCAGGTCCGCCCGCCGTCGCGCTGCGCGACGCGAATGCGCAACGCCGATCCCCGCTCCAGGTCGAACGGCCGCAGCGCTTCGTCGCCGAAACGCTCGATCAACGCGGCGTCGTCGAGCCCTTGCGGATCGATTTCGGCGAAATCGACGCATGGCGTCGGCTCGACCGTCTGCACGTTGCGGCTGTCCTCCGCGCGATAACGCGTACGCAGGATCGGGTGCCGCGCGCACGCGCGCGCGACGCTCGCCTCGAGCGCGTCGGACGCGAGCGCCGGCCGGCATTCGATCAGGAGCGCCAGGTTGTAGTCATGCCGATCCGGGTCGAATTGATGCAGGAACCAGAGCTGCTGCTGGTTCGGCGACAGCGCGAACTCGCGTTCTTTCGCACCCGCCGTCGCGCGCGGCGCGGCGGGCGCCGCAGTGTCCGTTCGGGCGATCTGCGCGCCCAGCTCCGCGATGCTCGACGCGCCGAACAGGTCGTCGAGCCTGACCTGCGCGCCCAGATGCTTCTCGATCAAGCCCTGCAGCCGCACGACGCCGATCGAATTCAGCCCCGCGCCCGCAAGCGGCAGATCGGCGCCGATCGCCTCGGGCGTCTGCCCGGTCAGCGCCGCGACCGCGCGCCGCAGCGCAAGCACGATCCGAGCCGCATGCTCGTCGGCGGGCACCGCGCCGGAGCGCGCCGTTTGCGGCCAGAGCGCATCGAGATCCTGATCGGACGCCGCACCGGCGCCGCTCGCCGAACGCACGTCGCGGCCGACGAGCGGCAGCGTGCCGTCGAGGTAACGCGCGCGCGTCTCCCGGCGGCGGATCTTGCCGCTCGACGTCTTCGGAATGCTCGCCGGCTGAATGAACACGATCTCGTCGACGGCGACGTCGCAGGCGCGCGAAATCGCCGTGCGGATCGCCCGGGCGGCGGCGTCGACGTCGATCGTCTTCGCGAAGCGCCGGTCCACCTCCTGCACGACGACGACGCGCGCATCGCCCTCGCCGTCGATCGAGAACGCGGCCGTGCAACCTTCGCGCAAGGCCGGATCGCTCGCGCCCGCGGCGGCTTCCAGGTCCTGCGGGTAGTAATTGCGCCCGTTGACGATGACGACGTCCTTGCTGCGCCCGGTCACGAACAGTTCGCCGTCGACGACGCAACCGAGATCGCCCGTGCGCAGGAAGCCCGACGAGGCCGGGTCCGGGGCGGCGAGGCGCGCGCGAAACACGTCGGCGTTCACCGCGTCCTTGTTCCAGTATCCGGACGGAATGCTCGGGCCGCGCACCCAGATCTCGCCGATCTCGCCTTGCGCCGCCTCGCGCAAGTCGTTGACGATGCGCAGTTCGTGCCCCGCCGCGCAGCGGCCGGACGACACCAGTTCGACGCTCGCGGCGCCGCCCTGCGGCTCGAGGCGGCCGAGCGTCAGCGCGAAACGGTCGGCCGCCCGTGCGTGAAACGCTCCGCCGGGCGCGCCGCCCGTGACGAAAAGCGTTGCTTCGGCAAGGCCATAGCACGGATAGAATGCGCGCGGATCGAACCCCGCGCGCGCGTAGATCTGCGCGAAACGCCGCATCGATTCCGCCTGTACCGGCTCGGCGCCGTTGAACGCGATGCGCCAGCTCGACAGATCGAGCGCGGCCACCCGCTCCGGGCTGCGAGCCGCATGCTCGGCGCAGAGGCGATAGCCGAAGTCCGGCCCGCCCGCGACCGTCGCGCGAAACCGCGTGATGTTCTCGAGCCACGACAGCGGGTCCTTGATGAACGCGGTCGGCGACATGATGTGCGACGGGTATCCGTAAAAGAGCGGATGCAAGGTCGTGCCGATCAGCCCCATGTCGTGGTACAGCGGCAGCCAGTTCAGGCAGACGTCGTCGTCGCGCGATCCGAAGCCCGCCGCGATCGCGATCTGATTCGCGATCAGATTGCCGTGACTCACCGCGACGCCCTTCGGCTCGCCCGTCGACCCGGACGTGTACTGGAGAAACGCCACGTCCGCCGGCGTGCGCCGATAGTCGTCGCTCGCCGGAATCGGCGGGACGTCCGCCGCCGCGTCGATCGACAGCAGGCGGATCGCCGCCGACAGCGCGCGGCCCATCTCGCCCGAGAACCACTCGCTCGCCTTCGCCACCGCCTCGCCGTCGCCGAACGCGAACCGTGCGCCGCAATCGCGCACCACGTGCGCGATGCGGTCGAGCTTTTCTCCGCGCCGCGGCGGATAGAGCGGCACCGCGATCACGCCCGCATACAGGCAGCCGAGGAACGCGGCGATGTATTCGAGCCCCGGCGGGAAGAACAGCAGCACGCGATCGTTCTCGTTCGCATGCTGTCGCAAGTAGGCGGCGACCCGCCGCGCGCGCTCGTCGAGCTGCCGATAGGTCAGCTGCGGCCCCGCCCCCGTTTCCGGGCTTTCGATGAAGTGATACGCGAGCGCGTCGGGACGCTCGCCGGCATGTCGCTGAAGTACGTGAACGATCGTGCCGGCCTGCTGCATTTTGTCGAGATCGGTGGTCGTCATGTCAGTCGGTCAGGCTAAAAAGAATGAGGGATTGGAACGGATGCGAGCCGCGGCGCGCGGCGGCGCATTCTTCGTGCGCCGCCGGCATTCGCGCCGCGGCGCACATCGAGCGGCGAACGGCGAACGGCGTCTAGTCGACGATCGAAAGATCGAAGCGCTTGCAAAGGAAATACGACGTCGCGATCAGCATCAGCGGAATCTCCAGCTTCGACAGGTCGGCCTCGTTGCCGTCCGACAGGAGCTTCGACAGGCGCGCGAGCTGCGCGGGATCGAAGAGCCCCAATTGCGCGAGGCGCGGCGAGTGGACGATGTCCTGGATCAGCGCGAACAGCTTGCCGTTGCGCTGCAGCGTCGAAGGCGGCGCGAGGAACGGCTGCTTCACGCGCCGATGGACCCGCTCGGTCAGATAGGGCTTCATCGCGTCGCGGAAGAGGCTTTTCTCCTCGCCGTCGCGGAAGAACCACGACACGGGAAGGGTCCGCGCGAATTCGAACAGGCGATGGTCGAGAAGCGGCATGCGCACTTCGACCGAATGCGCCATGTCGAGGCGATCCGCGAACAGGATCTGATTGCACAGAATGGACTTGCACCACAGATACATCGACTGCTGCACCGGATGCCGGTCGCGAAGCTGATCGTGGATCGGCAGGCGATCGATCAGGCTCGACACGAGCAGATCGGGCGTGACGCCGCGCTTCAGGTCGGCATGCAGCAGCGTGTCTCTGAGCGGCGTGCGGCTGTTGAGCACGATCGACAGCCACGCCGGCGTGAAGCCGATCAACCGGCTCGCGAAGCCGTTGCGCGCCGGCCGGAACCACGGCGGAATCGCCGCGCTCAGCTTGCCGGCCGCCTGCACGTCGGCGAACGTCGCGAGGCGCGCCGTCTCGTCGCCCGCATAACCGGACAGCAGATAGTCGATCTGATGAAAGTTGTAGCCGTAGAACAGCTCGTCGGCGCCGTCGCCCGACAGCACCGCCTTGAACCCCGCGTCCCGCACCGCGCGACTTTGCAGATAGCGCGCGACCGCGTTCGAGTTGATGCCGATGCTCTCCGCGTGCCAGACGACCTGCTCGAGATGGTCCGCGAAATCGGCCGAATCGACGGCGACCGTCCGGAACGCCGCGCCGACCGACTCCGCCGTGTCGCGCGCCACGGCGCTCTCGTCGTAATCCGCGTGGTCGAACTGCACGTTGAAGGCGGTGAGCCGGTGGCCGAGCCGCTTCGCCGCCACGCCGAGCACCGCCGACGAATCGAGCCCGCCGCTCAGGTAGTGGCCCATCGGCACGTCCGCGTGCAGGCGCGTCTCGACCGCGTCGGCGATATGCTCGGCGAGCGCCTCGGCGGCGCATGCGCGCGAGCGCGCGTCGTCGCGCCATTGCGGATGGCACGGGTAGTCGAGATCCCAATAGCGCCTGACGACGGTCTTGCCGTCCGAGCAGATCAGCATGCACCCCGGCGGAACCTGCCGGATGCCCTCGAACAGCGTCGCGTCGTGCGGCTTGATGAGAAGCAGATGCTGCACGTATTGCTCGCGGCTCAGCCTGCCCGCGACGCCCGCCGCGAGCAGCGCCTTGACCTCGGAGGCGAGCAGGACCCGCTCGCCGCTCTCGTGATAGTAGAGCGGCTTGATGCCGAACCGGTCGCGCACGCACAGGAGCTGGTTCGCCTCGCGGTCCCAGATGGCCAGCGCGAACTCGCCTCGCAGCCGCTCGACGAAATCGATGCCGTATCGCTCGTACAGCGCGAGCGCCACCTCGGAATCGCTGTCGGTCTTGAACTGCCAGCCTTCGCGCCGCAATGCGCGGCGCCATTCGTGATGACCGTAGATCTCGCCGTTCGCGACGATCACGTTGCCTCGCGCGCTGACGATCGGCTGGTCGCCCGTTACGAGATCGACAAGGCCGAGGCGCGCGTGCGCGAGGCCAACGCGCGCGTCGGGCGACAGCCACAGCCCCGTTTTTTCCGGGCCGCGATGGTCGAGCGTATCCACTGCGCGCTGCAGCGTCGACGCGTCGATCGGCGCGCTCCGATCGAAGATTGAAACGATTCCACACATGACGGGCTTCAGCTCCGTGGTGAAGGTGGGACGGTCCTGCCAGGCACCGCAGAACGCGGAGAGGATGCTCCCCGCGACGAACGCGCGGCAGCGAAGCGACGATGCGCACGAGATCCGATGCGGATCACGCACGCCGTGTTCGCCGACCTCCGCGCATCGCCGTGATCCGTGATTCTCGATCGGGCGACATTGATTCTTTTCCGTTTACAACCGTCTACCGAAACATCAAATTTGCTTTGACGACAGATTTAAACGAACGCACTGAGTATTTTTCTAATCGCACCATGAATCTCAGGTCGCAAGCATAGCGTAATACTTCGATTCGGAAAACACGATTTACGAAGGATGCGCGGATCGTGAACGACATGAATTCATAGCGGCCGGCATGTTTGTGACGATATTTAGATTCAATGCGGCTCGCAGTTTTGTTTTCTTGTTTCTTTTTGTGTTTTTTGCGACCAAATTCCACCGATCGATTGAGAATTTCGCCGACCCAATCTCGTTCGAAACGAAAGATTGAGCGACGAACTGCTTGTTATCAATCAATTCCGATGGCTTTCATTTAACGGCTTGACTAACGATTGCTTTACATGTACGTTTCGCTACCAGAGTGAATTGCGACGCTCGTCTACTCTGAAGCAATCTTCGCTCGCCGAGTATTTTTCTCCCGGCTGAGCTTATGCTCTCGACTACGCAGCGGCGCAGTGAATTCGGTATCGCATCGTCCCGGCGTTCGAAACTGTTTTTGATCCGCGGAGCCCGTCTGCGCTGCCTCGATTGCGCCGGCGCTCCATGGATATCCGGGCCGACGCTCGGCGCCGACCGTCCCGCCTGTCGGGCGGGGCGGCCGGCATCACCGCGCCCGCGCGCACCGCGTCGCCGCCATCGAAGACGATTCGCTGTTTGCATCGCCCGCTCGCCGCATCCGCGAGCACGAGTATCTAGGCTTCACCGGATTTCCCTGAATATGTCTGCATACTTTGAAGGACGGTCGCCGGATGAATCGGAATTTGTCTACCCCGGGCAAGCGCATGGCATGCGGTTCACTGGATGAAATATCCACGCTGAGCGAATGCCGCCGCAAACGAAGTCACGGCGGCATGCCGGCCGCATTTGCCACCGCACGCGGAATCCATATTCCCGATTCACTCATATCGATGTTCTTCAATTTCGATACCCGTCGTTCTGAAATTTTATTACCCGGGTAGCTCGAACAAATTAAAACGAGTGTTTGACTTTTCAACCACATTTATCGATGTGGCGGATCATGCACGTCC
The DNA here is from genome assembly GCF_001524445.2 of Burkholderia savannae. Lineage (NCBI taxonomy): Bacteria > Pseudomonadati > Pseudomonadota > Betaproteobacteria > Burkholderiales > Burkholderiaceae > Burkholderia > Burkholderia savannae. The sequence goes on along the minus strand of NZ_CP013417.1, from coordinate 1,826,111 downwards.
TTTTTCTGGATTGACGAGCCAAAATGTACGTAACAGAACCGGTCAAGCGCTCTGTTCATTCGTCGCTCGCCCGAGAGGAAATCAACGGCGATCGGTCGATCGGCATTGCCAATGCACTTATCAATAAATACGGAAATCGGTTTTCCTCCAATTCCGGCCACTCCGGCAAGGCGAGAACCCGAAAGGCGGGCTCGCCGGCCGAGCGTTTTTTCTCGACCGGCAACGCGCCCGCCACGTTCGGCGAGCTGGTCCAGGGGCGCGAGCCGATATCGGGAAACGATTTCCTGGTGACGTTTCCGATCACGCTGACGACGACGGCGAGATTCTGCCGGTTCCGGCATTCCGATCGCCTTTACGTCTTTCCGGCGAGCAAGAAGAAATCGCTGAAGGCGGCGCAGCTCTTCCTCGAGAAATTCGGCATCCGCACGGGCGGCATCCTGCAGATCTGCAGCGCGGTGTCGGAGGGCAAGGGGCTCGCGAGCTCGTCCGCCGACATCGTCGCGACGCTGCGCGCGCTCGCCGCCCACTTCGACATCGAGCTCGCGGTGGCCGACATGTGCGCGATCATCCGCGAGATCGAGCCGACCGACGGCGTGATGTTCGACGAATCGGTCGCGTTCTTCCATCGCAAGGTCGAACTGGGCAAGGTGATGGGCAGGCTGCCGAAAATCTGCATCCTCGCGATCGACGAAGGCGGAATCATCGACACGGTCGCCTACAACCGGCATCGCTTCGATTTCTCCGACGAGGAAACGAGCCAGTACGCCGCGCTGCTCGCCGTCGTCGACGCCGCGATTTCCAGCCGCGACGTCCGCGAGATCGGCCGCGCGGCGACGCTCAGCACGCAGCTTCATCAGAAGCGCAATCCGAAGCGCAGCCTGCGGCAACTGGAGGCGCTGATGGCCGACGTCGGCGCCGACGGCATCGTCAACTGCCACAGCGGCACCTTCATCGGCCTGTGTTTCGACGCGGCGCGCCCGGATGCGCTCGACACGATCGCCCGGGCGGAACGCACGCTCCGGGAAACCCTGAGACAACCCATTTCGCGATTTTTCACCAGGTGAGCTCATGACATACGACGCAGCATCGATCAGGAAAACGCAGGAGAAGGTGTCCGATGCGATGGCGGAACCGCGCATCGTCCAGATCTCGCCCAATCTCTACGCCGTCGCGCTCGAAGTCATGAAAGTGATTCCGGCCAAGCACATCATCGAGCAGGCGCTGCGCGACGGGCGCATCAACCGCGATTCGCTCGTCATCGAATCGTCGAGCGGCAATTTCGCGCTCGGCCTCGCCGTCGTGTGCCGTGAGCACGGGCTGAAGCTGCGGATCGTCGGCGATCCGGCGATCGACCCGAAATTGCGCGGCATGCTGCGCAACCTCGGCGCGGAAGTCGACATCATCGAGAAACCGGACGCGTTCGGCGCATTCCAGCGCCTGCGGCTCGCACGCATCGCGCAACTGCTCGAAGCGCATCCGAACGCGTTCTGGGTTCGCCAGTACGACAATCCGCAGAATCCCGACGCGTACCGCGCGCTCGCCGACACGCTGCTCGCGGAGGCGGGACCGGCGTTCGACCTCGTTGCATGCGTCGGCTCCGGCGGCTCGTCGGTCGGCCTCGCGACGCACCTGCGCCGCCACAGCGACGCAATCCGCGTGACGGGCGTCGACACGTTCAACAGCGTGCTGTTCGGCTTGCCGGACGGCAAGCGCACGCTACGGGGCCTCGGCAACAGCATCATGCCGAAGATTCTCGATCACTCGCAGTTCGACGAGATCCATTGGCTGACGAGCCCGCAGGCGAACCGCGCGGCAATCGAGCTGCATGCGCGCCACGGCCTCTTCTGCGGCCCGACGAGCGGCGCCGCCTACCGGGTCGCGCACTACAAGGCCGCCCGCCAGCCCGATCGCAAGATCCTGTTCATCGCGCCCGATACCGGCTATCGCTACCAGGACACGATCTTCGATGAGCGGTGGCTGAAAGAGCACGACGAGATCGCCGACGTGCCGCGCGACGCGCCCGTCGCCGTCGACCGGCTCGATCAGGTGATCGCCGCGGACGAATGGAGCTGCATCGACTGGCAGCGCAAGCCGCTCGCCGAGCGGCAAAACCTGCAAGCGCCCGGCGCGTGACGCGCGGGCCGCGCGCTCGCCCCTCCCCTTCCACCGACGTTCTGTACACAACATGACGGGCATCTTTGTCTTCATCGAGAGCAACACGACCGGCACGGGCGAGCTCTTCATCCGCAAGGCGCTGCATCGCGGCCTCACGCCCTACTTCCTCACGGCGAACCGCGACAAGTATCCGTTTCTCGACACGACCCGAGTCGTGACGGTCTCGATCGATACGAGCGACGCCGACGCCGTTCACCGTTTCGTATCCTCGCTCGGCGGCGTCGTCGCCGTTTTTTCGTCGTCCGAGTTTTACATCGAGGTCGCGGGCGAAGTCGCGCGGCGGCTCGGGCTGCCGACCGCGAACACCGATGCGACGCGCATCTGCCGCGACAAGAAGCGGCTCGCGGACGTGCTCGCCGAACGCGGCATCGACGCGCCGCGCACGCTCGCGCTGACGCTCGACGAGGCCGCCGCGCCCCGGCTCGACGGCCTCGCCTATCCGGCCGTCGTCAAGCCGAGAATGGGATCGGGCAGCGTCGGCGTGCGCCGTTGCGAAAACGCGGACGAAGTATTCGAGCACTGCGACAGCCTGCGCCGCGCCGGCACCCACGCGGCCCTCGCGCAAGCCTACGTCGAAGGCGACGAGTATTCGGTCGAAACGCTGACGATCGGCGGCAAGACGCAAATCGTCGGCGTCGTCAGGAAGCGTCTCGGGCCCGAGCCGCTCTTCGTCGAGATCGGCCACGACTACCCGGCGCCGCTGTCGAGCCGGCGGCGGGAGCGCATCGAGAGCACCGTGCTGCGTGCGCTCGACGCGGTCGGCTACGCGTTCGGCCCCGCCCATACCGAGCTGCGCGTGCGCGACGACGCGGTGACGATCATCGAGATCAATCCGCGGCTCGCGGGCGGGCTCATTCCCGTCCTCCTCGGCGAGGTATTCGACGCCGATCTGCTCGACCACATCCTCGACATGTGGCTGGGCGCCACCGCCTTTGCCGATCTCACCGCGAAACGCTACGGCGCGATCCGCTTCGCGCTGCCGGCGCGCGAAGGCGTGCTGCGCGGCCCGCTCGCGCTGCCGCCCGACGTCGCCGCGGCCCCCGAGCTCAGGCACTTCCACCCGATCGCGCGGCCGGGCGACGCGCTGCGGCTCGAAGGCAGCTTCCGCGACCGCATCGCGGCCGTCGTCTGCGCGGGCGACGATCGCGAATCGGTCGAGGCGCTCGCCGATCGCGCGGTCGCCGAACTGCGCGTCGACATCGACGCCGACGCGTCGGCGAACGCGGCCGCGCCGCATGCCGCCGATGCCGTGAAACCCGGCCTGCCCGCGCACGTGCAGGCGATCGTCTACGGCGGCGCGGACGAGGACGCGCCGCTCGCCGAGCTCGACTACCTGTTCGATCTGAACGAGGCGCATCTCGTGATGCTCGGCGCGACGCACGTCGTCGGACTCGACAGGATCAAGCCGCTTCTGCTCGCGCATCAGAGCCTGAGAGCGCAACGCTATGCGCCGCTTCTCGCGCGACCGCGGCCGCGCGGCCTCTACATGCTCGTCGAGCGCTACCTGATCGACACGCTCGGCGAGGAAGTCGGCGGCGTGCTGCAAACGGGCCGGTCGCGCAACGACATCAACGCGGCCACGACGAAGCTGCATCTGCGCGACGCGACATCGCGCGTGTTCGACGCGCTGTGGCACCTGCGGCGCAGCCTCGTCTTCAAGGCGTCGGCGAACGTCGACCGGGCGTTTCCGATCTACAGCCAGTACCAGCCGGCGCTGCCGGGCACGTTCGCGCATCAGCTTCTCGCCTACGACGAAGCGCTCGCGAACGAATGCCGCGCGCTTCTCGCGCTCTATCGGCACGTCGACGTGTGCCCGCTCGGCGCAGGCGCGGGCGGCGGCACGACCTTGCCGATCGATCCGGAGCTCGTGTGCAAGCTGCTCGGCTTCGAGCAGCCGGCGTCGAACAGTCTCGACGCCGTGGCCAACCGCAGCGGCGTGCTGCATTTCCTGTCGGCCGCGAACGCGATCGGCGTGATGCTCTCGCGCATCGCGCAGGACCTGCAGATCTGGACCACCGCCGAGTTCGCACTGGTGTCGCTCCCCGACGGGCTGACGGGCGGCTCGTCGATGCTGCCGCAAAAGAAGAATCCATTCCTCGTCGAATTCGTCAAGAGCCGCGCGGGCGTTCCGCTCGGCGCGCTCGCGAGCTGCACCGCGACGCTCGGCAAAACGCCGTATACGAATTCGTTCGAAGCGGGCTCGCCGATGAACGGCCTCATCGCGCAAGCATGCACGGCGATCGTGGAAGCGGCGACGATCGCCGCGCTGCTGATCGACGGGCTCGACGCCGCGAGCGAACGAATCGACGACCATCTGAAGGAGACCGCGGTCGCCGCGATGGCCGTGTCGGAATCGCTCGTCGCGCGCCAGTCGCTCGATTTCCGCACCGCGCACACGCAAGTCGCGCAGGCGGTGCGCGACAGCGTCGCGCACGGGCGGTCGAGCTACGACGCGCTCGCCGCGCTCGAGCCCGACTTCATGTCGAGCCGTCCGCTCCATTGGGCGCAAAGCCACCGGTTCGGCGGCGGCCCCGGCGCCGCGGACCTGAACCACGGCGTCGCGCGGGCATGCCACGCGCTCGCCGACGACGAAGCCGCTTTGCGCCGCAGACAGGACATCTGGCGCGAAGCGGAACAGATGCGACGGCTCGCCGTGCAGCAACTCGCCAGCCATTAGTCCGCCCCATTCGCGAAAGAGAACACCTATGAGCACGACCATTCGAACGGGCGCGCCGAACTTCAAGCGCGCGTTGATCTCGAGACTCGGCAAGCCCCCCGCCGCACGGCCCGCGTGGCTCGACCTCACCCACACGCTGCCGCGCGCGGCGGGCGCGGAGCAAGCGCACTGCCGCCGCCCGCTCGACGGCGACTGGCTCGCGCGACTCGCCGAGCAGGCGCAACGCCTGTCGGTCGATCCGCGGGCGCTTTTCGTCTCGGCGGCGCGCGTGCTGGTGGCGCGCATCACCGAACATGCCGCAAGCGCAACGGCGCTCGCGCTTGCACTCACGCACGACGTGCGCGCGGCGACGTACTCGGCGCTGTCGACGACGCCGCCCGGCCGGCAGACGGTCGGCGAATTGCTCGCGGACAGCGACGGCTGGCTCGCGCATCCCGGCGGCCCGGTCGACGCCTGGCCGCATGTCGTGATCGCGGCGACGCAGACGCCCCCCGACCCGCACGCGCTTCCGGATGCGCAACTCGCCATCGCGTTCGCGATCTCGGGCGAGGGCGCATGCGTCGCCGCGCGCGCGGCGGCCGGACTCTTTTCCCGGCAGGCGCTCGACGCGTTCGTCGAACAGTGGCTTCACGTCGTGTCGCAGCTCGGCGCGAGCGCGGCCGACGCTGCGCTCGACGAGCTCGACCCGCTCCCGCCCGCGCAACGCGCACGCCTGCTCGAACAATGGGAGCGCGGCGCCGCGATCAACGCGACAGGTCCGCTCGCGCATCAGGCCTTCTTCGCGCGCGCGGCGGCCGAGCCCGACGCGCCGGCCGTCCAGTCCGGCGATGCGCCGATGCGGTACGCCGAGCTCGCGTCTCGCGCGGCCGACGTCGCGCGACGACTGCGAGCGCTCGGCATCGGACCGCTCGATCGCGTCGCGATTTACGCCGGCCCGGGGGCCGATCTGGTCGCCGGCATCCTCGGCGTGCTGGAAACGGGCGCCGCCTATACGATCCTCGACCCGGCGAGGCCGCCCGCGGAGCTGAGCGCGCGGCTGCGCGATTTCGCGCCCGGCGCGACGCTCGTGCAGGCGGCGCTCTCCGCGTATCTCGACGGCTCGGACCCGCCGGTGCTGAAGCTCGACGCGGACGCGGCGCAAGACCTGGCGCAAAGCGTGCCGCACCACGCGGCGAGCTCGCGAGACGTCGAATCCGCCGAATCCGACGCAGGCGCAGGCGCTTTCGATTCCGGCCTTCCGGCCTTCGTCACCCGCCCGTCAGGCGGCGTTGCGCACGCCGTCGTCGCGACTCATCGCGACCTGCGCGACGTCGCGCGCTGGTACGCCCGGGCGTTCTCGCTCGACGCAGCGGACCGCTTCCTCGTGACGACGAGCTTCGATACGGCGGCCGCGCAAAAGCACATCCTGACGCCGCTGCTGATCGGCGCGCAGGTGCATTTCAGCGACGCGCGCTTCGATCCCGACGCCGTGCTCCGCGAGATCGCCGCGCGCGGCATCACCGTGTTGAACGTCGCGCCGAGCTTCTTCCACGCACTCGTCGACGCCGAGCGGCATCGGGAATTGTCGGGCGTGCGGCACGTATTCCTGGAAGGCGAGCCGGCGAGTGCGCGCCGTATCGCGCCATGGCTCGACAAATATCCGCACTTGCGCGTCGTCGCGCTCCATGACGCGAACGCGTTCGCCGGTCCCGTCGCCGCGTGGACGCTTAGCGCGGCGACGGAGCCGTCGAGCGACGAAACGTGCGTGCTCGGCTGTCCGGCGGACGGCGTCACGCTGCAGATACTGGATGCGCGCAAGCGGCCCGTGCCGCCCGGGATCGCCGGGCGCGTGTACGTCGGCGATGCGCGCACGCCCGCATCGGCGCGGCGGGATGCGAACACGCCGCACGTCGACTCCGTTCGCCCCGACGTCGGCGAACATCCCGACGTCGACGAGCGCCGCGGGCCGCGCGATACCGGCGACCTCGCGCGCTGGCGCGCCGACGGCGTCGTCGAATATCTCGGACGCGCCGACGCGCCGACGCGCGGCTACGGTTCCTGGGCCGGCGCGCGGCACGTCGAAGCCTGGCTGTCGGCGCAAGACGGCGTAAGCGACGCAATCGCGATCCTTCGGCGCACCGCGGGCGACACCGGTCACGAGCGCGTCGCTTACGTCACGCCGCGCGCGGGCGCGATCCTGTCGACGCCCGACTTGTTGCGTGACGCAGGTGCGGCCTTGCCCGCCGAGCTCACGCCCGACGCGATCGTCGTGCTGCCCGCGCTGCCGCTCACGCTCGACGGCACGCTCGACCCCGCGCGCCTGTCGGCGCCGGCATCGGCCGGCGCGGCCGGCGCCCGCGACGATGATTCGCCGACGCGCGAACGCGATCTCGCCTATTGGACGGCGGCGCTGCACGATCTGCCCACCGTCCACAACCTGCCCCTCGATCGCCCCCGGCCCGCCCTCGCCGATCATCGCAGCGGGCAGATCGTCCGGCACCTCGACGCCTCCCGGCACCGCGATCTCCTCCAGTTCGCCTCCTCCCGGCAGGCCACCCTCTTCATGGTCCTCCAGGCCGCCTTCGCCGCCTTCCTCTCCAGGCTCTCCGGCACCGCCGACGTCGTCGTCGGCTCCCCCGTCGCCAACCGCCCGCGCCCCGAGCTCGCCCCGATCGTCGGCTTCTTCGTCAACACCCTCGTCCTGCGCAGCCGCGTCGACCCGGATCTCTCCTTTCACGCCCTGCTCCTGCAGTCCCGGCAGCGCCTGCTCGACGCCTACGAGCACCAGCAGCTCCCCTTCGAGCAGCTCGTCGACGCCATCAACCCCGCGCGCAGCCTCGCCCATGCCCCGTTGTTTCAGGTCATGCTCTCCCTGAACAACAACGACTCGCCCCCGCTGCACCTCGCCGGCCTCCACGCCCGCTCGCTCGGCAACCCCGTCATCCCCGCCAAGTTCGACCTCAGCCTCCAGATCGACTCCCTGCCCGACGGCCGCCTCCGCCTCGTCTGGGAGTATGCATGCGCGCTCTTCGAGCACGACACCGTCTCACGCTTCGCCGAGCGCTTCGACAGCCTCGTCGCCGACGCCCTGCGCCGACCCGACACCCCCGTCGCGCAGCTCGACCTCCTCCCCGACGACGAACGCCGGCTCCTCCAGCGCTGGAACCGCACCGCCGCCCCCTATCCCGAACTCGCCTGCATCCACCGCCTCTTCGAGGAACAGGCCGACCGCTTTCCCCAGCGCATCGCGCTCCACTGCAACGGCGTCGCGCTCACCTACCGCGAGCTCAACGCGCGCGCCAACCGCCTCGCCCATCTGCTGCGGCCGCTCGGCCTCGCCCCAGACTCCCTCGTCGGCGTCTGCCTCGAGCGCTCGACCGAACTCGTCGTCTCGCTGCTCGCCGTCCTCAAGGCCGGCTCCGCCTATCTCCCCCTCGATCCCGCCTACCCCCGCGAGCGCATCGACTACATGCTGCGCGACTCCCGCGCACAGTGCGTCATCGCCTCCCGCTCCTTCGCCCTCGCCGGCGACTCCACCGTCCGCCACGTCGTCCACCTCGACGATCCCGGCCTGGTCGACCGCCTCGGCCGCGCCCCGGATCACAACCCCGACCCCGCCGACGTCGGCCTCGCCCCCCATCATCTCGCCTATCTCATCTACACCTCCGGCTCCACCGGCTCCCCCAAGGGCGTGATGATCGAGCACCGCAACGCCGTCTCCTTCATCGACTGGGCCCGCCGCACCTTCCCCCCCGAGTCGTTCGACGGCGTCCTCGCCTCCACCTCGGTCTGCTTCGACCTGTCCGTCTTCGAGATCTTCGCCACCCTCGCCGCCGCCGGTCGCATCGTCCTCGTGCGCGACGTCCTCGCCCTGCCCGAGCTCCCCGACGGACTCGTCCGCCTCGTCAACTCCGTCCCCTCCGCCATTCACGCGCTCTTGCAGACCGGCCGCCTCCCCGCCTCCGTGCGCACCGTCAACCTCGCCGGCGAACCCCTGCGCCAGAGCCTCGTCGACGCCCTCTACGACGCCGGCGTCGAGCGCGTCTACGACCTCTACGGCCCCTCCGAGGACACCACCTATTCGACCTGCGCCCTGCGCACCCCGCGCGGCCGACCCTCCATCGGCTCCCCCATCTCCAACACCCAGGCCTTCGTCCTCTCCGCCGCCGGGCAACTGCAGCCCGTCGGCGTGCCCGGCGAGCTCTTCCTCGGCGGCGCCGGCCTCGCGCGCGGCTACCTCGGCCGGCCCGAGCTCACCGCCGAGCGCTTCGTCGACAACCCCCTCCACGACTCCCCCGTGCGCCGCCTCTACCGCACCGGCGACCTCGTGCGATGGCTCCCCGACGGACAGCTCGAATTCCTCGGCCGACTCGACCATCAGGTCAAGATCCGCGGCTTTCGCATCGAGCTCGGCGAGATCGACGCGCGCCTCGGCGCCTGCGACGGCGTTCGCGAAGCCGCCGTCATCGCCCTCGAGCGCGCCGGCGATGCCCAGCTCGTCGCCTACGTCGTCCCGCACGACCCCCAGGCCGCCTCCGCCGCCGACCTGCGCGCCGCGCTCGCCGCCTTCCTCCCCGCCTACATGATCCCCGCCGCGTTCGTCTTCCTCGACGCCCTTCCCCTCACTCCCAACGGCAAGCTCGACCGCAAGCGGCTTCCCGTGCCTGACGATGCCGAGCGCTCGCACGCCGCCGCGCATCTCGCGCCGCCCGCGAACGACACCGAAGCGATGCTGCGCGACGTCTGGCAAACGCTGCTGCAACGCGAGCCGATCGGCGTGACGGAAAACTTCTTCGAACTCGGCGGACATTCGCTGCTGGCCACCCGGATGATCGCGACCGTCGCCGATCGCCTGAAGGTGACGCTGCCCGTGATGACCGCGTTCAATCACCCGACGATTCGCGAACTCGCCCGCGCGCTCGACACGCTCGCGCCGGCCGCGCCCGTCGCGCACACGCCCCTGCGGCCGTCGCCCCTCGACGACACCGAAAAAGACGAGCTCATCCTATGAATCTGTTGAATACCCTCATCGACCTGCACGATCGCGGCATCGAACTCGACCGCGTCGACGGCAACCTGAAGATCGCGTTTCGCCGCGACGGCTTGCCGGAAGATCTCAAGCTCTACCTGAAGACGCACAAGAGCCGGATTCTCGACTTGCTCGAACGTCTCGGCATCGATTCGAACCGGGACGTGCGCCATGCGTCGTTCGCGCAGCAGCGCCTGTGGATGCTGGAGCGGATCGAATCCGCGAGCGGACAATACAACATGCCCGTCGCGCTGCATCTCGACGGCGATCTGAACGTGGGCGCGCTCGAGCGAACGCTCGACACGCTGCTCGAGCGGCATGAAGTGCTGCGCACGGTCTACGGAACCGACGACGACGGCGACTGCGTGCAGATCGTGCGGCGCGCGAGCGCCGTCGAGCTTGCGCACATCGACCTGAGCGACGAGGCGGAAGACGCGCGCGTTGCACGCGCCGAGCAGCTCGCGCGCGAGGAAGCCGCAGCGCCGTTCGATCTGAGCACGGACCGGATGCTGCGCGCGACATTGCTGCGGCTCGCTCCGCGCACGCACGTGCTGCTGGTCACGCTCCATCACATCGCCTCGGACGGCTGGTCGATGGGGGTCCTGACGCGCGAAATCGGCGAGCTCTACAACGCCTATGTCCAAGGCCTGCCGAATCCGCTCGAGCCGCTGCGGATTCAGTACAAGGACTACGCAAGCTGGCAGCGCCGCGACGCGCGCTCGCCGACGCGCGAACGCGATCTCGCCTACTGGACGGCGGCGCTGCACGATCTGCCCACCGTCCACAACCTGCCCCTCGATCGCCCCCGGCCCGCCCTCGCCGATCATCGCAGCGGGCAGATCGTCCGGCACCTCGACGCCTCCCGGCACCGCGATCTCCTCCAGTTCGCCTCCTCCCGGCAGGCCACCCTCTTCATGGTCCTCCAGGCCGCCTTCGCCGCTTTCCTCTCCAGGCTCTCCGGCACCGCCGACGTCGTCGTCGGCTCCCCCGTCGCCAACCGCCCGCGCCCCGAGCTCGCCCCGATCGTCGGCTTCTTCGTCAACACCCTCGTCCTGCGCAGCCGCGTCGACCCGGACCTCTCCTTTCACGCCCTGCTCCTGCAGTCCCGGCAGCGCCTGCTCGACGCCTACGAGCACCAGCAGCTCCCCTTCGAGCAGCTCGTCGACGCCATCAACCCCGCGCGCAGCCTCGCCCATGCCCCGTTGTTTCAGGTCATGCTCTCCCTGAACAACAACGACTCGCCCCCGCTGCACCTCGCCGGCCTCCACGCCCGCTCGCTCGGCAACCCCGTCATCCCCGCCAAGTTCGACCTCAGCCTCCAGATCGACTCCCTGCCCGACGGCCGCCTCCGCCTCGTCTGGGAGTATGCATGCGCGCTCTTCGAGCACGACACCGTCTCACGCTTCGCCGAGCGCTTCGACAGCCTCGTCGCCGACGCCCTGCGCCGACCCGACACCCCCGTCGCACAGCTCGACCTCCTCCCCGACGACGAACGCCGGCTCCTCCAGCGCTGGAACCGCACCGCCGCCCCCTATCCCGAACTCGCCTGCATCCACCGCCTCTTCGAGGAGCAGGCCGACCGCTTTCCCCAGCGCATCGCGCTCCACTGCAACGGCGTCGCGCTCACCTACCGCGAGCTCAACGCGCGCGCCAACCGCCTCGCCCATCTGCTGCGGCCGCTCGGCCTCGCCCCAGACTCCCTCGTCGGCGTCTGCCTCGAGCGCTCGACCGAACTCGTCGTCTCGCTGCTCGCCGTCCTCAAGGCCGGCTCCGCCTATCTCCCCCTCGATCCCGCCTACCCCCGCGAGCGCATCGACTACATGCTGCGCGACTCCCGCGCACAGTGCGTCATCGCCTCCCGCTCCTTCGCCCTCGACGACGGCTCCACCGTCCGCCACGTCGTCCACCTCGACGATCCCGGCCTGGTCGACCGCCTCGGCCGCGCCCCGGATCACAACCCCGACCCCGCCGACGTCGGCCTCGCCCCCCATCATCTCGCCTATCTCATCTACACCTCCGGCTCCACCGGCTCCCCCAAGGGCGTGATGATCGAGCACCGCAACGCCGTCTCCTTCATCGACTGGGCCCGCCGCGCCTTCCCCCCCGAGTCGTTCGACGGCGTCCTCGCCTCCACCTCGGTCTGCTTCGACCTGTCCGTCTTCGAGATCTTCGCCACCCTCGCCGCCGCCGGTCGCATCGTCCTCGTGCGCGACGTCCTCGCCCTGCCCGAGCTCCCCGACGGACTCGTCCGCCTCGTCAACTCCGTCCCCTCCGCCATTCACGCGCTCTTGCAGACCGGCCGCCTCCCCGCCTCCGTGCGCACCGTCAACCTCGCCGGCGAACCCCTGCGCCAGAGCCTCGTCGACGCCCTCTACGACGCCGGCGTCGAGCGCGTCTACGACCTCTACGGCCCCTCCGAGGACACCACCTATTCGACCTGCGCCCTGCGCACCCCGCGCGGCCGGCCCTCCATCGGCTCCCCCATCTCCAACACCCAGGCCTTCGTCCTCTCCGCCGCCGGGCAACTGCAGCCCGTCGGCGTGCCCGGCGAGCTCTTCCTCGGCGGCGCCGGCCTCGCGCGCGGCTACCTCGGCCGGCCCGAGCTCACCGCCGAGCGCTTCGTCGACAACCCCCTCCACGACTCCCCCGTGCGCCGCCTCTACCGCACCGGCGACCTCGTGCGATGGCTCCCCGACGGACAGCTCGAATTCCTCGGCCGACTCGACCATCAGGTCAAGATCCGCGGCTTTCGCATCGAGCTCGGCGAGATCGACGCGCGCCTCGGCGCCTGCGACGGCGTTCGCGAAGCCGCCGTCATCGCCCTCGAGCGCGCCGGCGATGCCCAGCTCGTCGCCTACGTCGTCCCGCACGACCCCCAGGCCGCCTCCGCCGCCAACCTGCGCGCCGCGCTCGCCGCCTTCCTCCCCGCCTACATGATCCCCGCCGCGTTCGTCTTCCTCGACGCCCTTCCCCTCACCCCCAACGGCAAGCTCGATCGCAAGCGGCTTCCCGTGCCTGACGATGCGCGCGCGTCGTCGCGCGACAGCGAACCGCCTCGCGGCCCGACCGAAACGGCCGTCGCCGCCGTGTGGCAGACGCTGCTCGATTACGCGCCCGTCGGCCGGCACGATCACTTCTTCGAAATGGGCGGCCATTCGCTGACGGCGCTCAAGCTGCTCGACCACCTGGCGAAGCGCTTCGCCGTGCCGTTGACGGCGGCGATGCTGTTTCGCAGCCCGAGCATCGAGCAGCTCGCGCGCGAAATCGACGCCGCCCGCACCGGGCACGACGTCGAGCCGCCCGTCGAGCGGTTCCGCGACGGCGCCGCCGCCGTCGCGCCGCTGCTGCTCGTGCCGCCCATCGGGGGCTCGTCGCTCTGCTACGGCGACCTCGTCAACGCACTCGACTATCCCGGCGTCGTCTGGGGCTGTCAGCAGACGCGCGAGATCGTCGCCGCGGAAACGACGGGCAGCGCGGCCGGGCTCGCCGCGCTCTACGCGCGCGCATGGCTCGAGCGCGCCGAGCACGCGGAGGTTTGCCTGCTCGGCTGGTCGTTCGGCGGCGTCGTCGGCTTCGAGATGGCGGGCGAACTCGAGAAGCACGGCGTGAAGGTGCGCTGGCTCGGACTCATCGACACGCACCTGTCCGTGCCCGGCGGCGAAACGCTCGGCCGCCAGGCGCTCGCGACCTTCGCGCTCGATCTCGGCTTCGCCGCCGACGAGCTCGCGCAATGGAAGCATCTCGTGCCCGACGGCGACATCGACGGCGAAGAAAGCGACGCGCTGCGGCACCTGTGGACGATCGGCCGCGACACCGGCCGCCTGCCGGCCGCGATCACGCTCGACGAGCTGACCGAACGCTACCGGATCACGGCGGCGAACCTGCGCCGGCTCGCCGGCTACCTGCCGCGGCCCGCGTGGCAAGGCCCCGCCGACTACTTTCTGGCCGCGCGGGACGCCCAAGCGGCAGCCGCGCGCCGATCCGCCGACGTCTGGCGCACGCGGCTGCCCGAGCTCGCCGTCACCGACGTCGACGCGGACCATTTTTCCATCGTCAAGAGCCGGCACGCGCAAGCGATCGCGCGGCTCGTCACGCTAAAACTCGAGGAGCTGATTCCAGCATGAGCGGCAAGCCCATCCAATTCGACTTCCTGAGCGACACCGTCACCCTGCCCACGGCAGCCATGCGCCAGGCGATGTACGAGGCCGACGTCGGCGACGACGTCTATGGCGAAGACCCCAGCACCAACCGGCTCGAATCGTATGCGGCCGACCTGCTCGGCAAGGAGGCCGCCTGCTGGCTGCCGTCGGGCACGATGGCCAATCTGAGCGCGATTCTCGCGCAGTGCGAGCGCGGCAGGGAACTGTTCGTCGGCGACGATTCCGACCTTTACAACTACGAGGCGGGGGGAGTGTCCGTGGTCGGCGGCATCGTCCTGCACCCGCTCGCGACGAACGCGCGCGGCGAAATTCCGCTCGACGCGCTGCAAGGCGCGCTGCGCGACGCCGACGACACGCAGTGCGCGCCGCCCGGCATCGTGGCGATCGAAACGCCTCACGTGCGCACGGGGGGCACCCCGCTGTCGCTCGACTATCTGCACGCGCTGCGCGCGTTCTGCGACGCGCACTGCCTTGCGCTCCATATCGACGGCGCGCGCGTGTTCAATGCGGCGATCGCGCTTGGCGTCGACGCGAAGCGCATCGCCGCATACGGCGACACGCTGCAATTCTGCCTATCGAAAAGTCTCGCCGCGCCCGCGGGCTCGATCGTCGTGTCCGATCGCGACACGATCGCGCGCGTGCGCCGCTGGCGCAAGCTGCTCGGCGGCGGCATGCGGCAGATCGGCGTCGTCACGGCCGCCGGCGACGTCGCGCTGCGCACGATGGTCGAGCGCCTCGCCGACGATCACGCGCACGCGCGGCGCCTCGCCGACGGCCTGGCCGCGATCGACGGCATCGAGCTCGCGCACGAGCGCGTGCAGACCAACATGGTGTTCTTCAAGGTCCGGCACGCGTCGCTCGACCAGCGCGGCTTTCTCGGCGCGCTCGCGGCGCGCGGCGTTCGAATGGCGGAGCTCGGCCACGGCAACATCCGCGCCGTGACGCACTACCACCATTCGGCGCACGACATCGACCGCACGCTCGCGATCGTGCGTGAAATCCTGTCGGGCGAAAGCTGACGCTTCGCCGACGCCAAGCTTACGCAACCACAAAAACGCTGAGTACAATACCGGACCTGCGGCACGGCGCACGCTCGCGCGACGGCGCATGCGCCGCATCGCGCGAGCGTGCGCCGCCTCGGTACGGCACGGCCGGTCCTCAACGGTTTTCGATGAGACATACATGAGTCAAGCAAAGGCAAGACACCCGCTCCTCGTCTGGCTGCTGATCGTCGGCACCGGCTTCGTCGTGATGGCGCGCGCGATGAGCCTGCCGTTTCTGGCGATCTACCTGCACGAACGGATGGGGCTCGACGCGGCGACGATCGGCCTGCTGCTCGGCACGGGCGCGCTCGTCGGCACGTTCGGCGGCTTCTTCGGCGGCCATCTGTCCGACGTGCTCGGCCGGCGCAAGGTGCTGACCGGCTGCCTGCTCGTATCGAGCCTGTCGTTCGCCGCGCTTCATTTCGCGGCCGACGCGTGGCAGGTCTTCGTGATCAACCTCTTCATCAATCTCGCGAGCTCGTTCTACGATCCGGTCTCGAAAGCGACCATCAGCGACAATCTGCCGCCCGAGCAGCGGCTGCGCGCATTCGCGCGGCGCTACGTGGCGATCAACATCGGCTTCGCGATCGGGCCGCTGCTCGGCGCGTCGCTCGGCCTGCTCGACAAATCCCCCGTGTTCCTCATCACGGGCGCCGTCTACCTGCTGTTCTCGATCGCGATCTACGCGATCACGGCCCGGCTCGTGTTCGGCCGCGCGCCGCACGAAGCGGCCGCCTCCGAGTTGCCGCTCGCCGCGAAGCTGCGCGTCATCGGCACCGACCGGCGCCTCGTCCTCTTCACCGCGGGCAGCATGCTCGCGATCGCCGTGCACGGCGAAATGTCGGTCACGTTCTCGCAATACCTGATCGGCGCGTTCGACGACGGGCTCAAGATGTTCGCCTGGCTGATGAGCACGAACGCGATCACGGTCGTCTTGAGCCAGCCGTTGCTGAACCGCATCGGCGAACGGCGCGGACCGTTCACGTCGCTCACGCTCGGCGCGATCCTGCTCGCGATCGGCGCGGCCGGCTTCGCGAATTCGCCGAACATGATCGCGCTCGTCGTGTCGATGGTCGTCTTCACGTGGGGCGAAGTGCTGCTGATCCCGTCGGAATACGCGGTCCTCGACAGCATCACGCCCGAGCCGCTGCGCGGCATCTATTACGGCGCGCATTCGCTCAGCAACGTCGGCAACCTGCTCGGGCCCTGGCTTGGCGGCCTCGTGCTGCTGCACTACGGCGGCGCCGCCATGTTCTACGGCATGGGCTTCATCGCGCTGCTCAGCCTGCTCACGTTCGCCGTCGGCTCGCAGATCAAGCCCGCGCCGGCGGGCCGGCTCGAAGTCCAGAACCGCTGACGGCCCCGCCCGCCGGCGCGTCGCGCCTCGAGCCGCGCCGCAAGTCGCGCCTCGAGCGCATGTCCGCGGCCTCGTCCGCCCCTCTTCCGGTGTCGATCATGAACGTCAGCAGAACCCTTCGCGCCGCGTTGTGCTTCGCATCGGCCCGCGCCCGGCGGCCGTTCTACCGGCTGGCCGAGGGCCGTCCCGTCGAGCTCGCGTATCGCGACGCGCGCGTGTCGATCACGCGCGGCCGGTCGGGCGTGCCGTGCATCGTCGCGCGCTCGGAGCCCGCCGTCTATTTCGGGCAAGGCTACGCGATGGCGCTCGATCGCCTCTGGCAAATGGACATCCTGCGCCGCGAAGCGGCAGGACGCCTCGCCGAAATCCTCGGCGCGCCCGCGCTGCCGCTCGACCGCTATCACCGCACGCTGCGGCTCGACCACTACGCGGCCGAATCGGCACGGCTCGTCGGGGCCGACGCCAGCCTGTCGCTGTCGGCTTTTTGCGACGGCGTGAACGCCGCGATCGCGCGGCTCATGCGCGATCGCGTCCGTCGCCCGGTCGAATTCGACCTGCTCAGCTATTCGCCCGAACCGTGGCGGCCGGACGACACGTTCGCCGTCCTGAAGCTGATGGCGCTGCAACTCGGCATGAACGCGAAATACAAGGCGCTCATGCACGAGCTCGGCCGCGCGTTTCGCGCCGACGCGGTCGACGCGCTCGGCGCCCGGACGACGGTTCACGACTACGCGACGCTGACGGGCGCCGCGCTCGCGCGCGATGCGGCCGACGTGCCGATCCGCGCGTGCGGCCACACCGTCGATCTGAGCGCGCTGCTGCCCGTGCTCGGCCAGGCGAGCGCGACGGGATCGAACGCATGGGTGGTGAGCGGCCGGCACACGCAAAACGGCTATCCGATCCTGTGCAACGACCCGCATCTGCCCTTCATGCTGCCCGCGATCTTCCATCAGGCGCGACTGCGCTGCATGGACCCCGACAACCGCTTCGACGCATCCGGCGTCAACGTGCCCGGCCTGCCCGGATTCATTTCCGGGCACAACGCGGACATCGCATGGGGAATCACGAACTCGCAGCTCGACGTGCAGGACTTGCTGGTCGTCGATTCGTCGACGGCCGCCGGGCTGTATCCTGCGTTCGAACCCGGCGTGCACGAAGCCGAGATTCGCGTGCGCGGCGGCGGCACGGTTGCCGTGAGCGCGCATTTCACGCGCCTCGGGCCGAGCGTCGACGCGTTCTGCCGCCACGACGGCGAACGCGACGCGCGCCGGCACGTCGTGCTCGCGTGGAGCGGGCTGCTCGCCGCGCCCGACGTGCGCGGCCTGCTCGGGGTGACGAAGGCGCGCGACTGGTCGAGTTTCAGGCATGCGCTCGCCGACATTCAGAGCCTGTCGCTGAATTTCATGTTCGCGGCGCGCGGCGGCGACATCGGCTTCAAGACGGTCGGACGCGTGCCGCGCCGCCGCGCCGGCCTCACGCACACGCTCGCATCCAACGATTGGGACGGCTTCATCGAATTCGATGCGCTTCCCGAGGTACTCAATCCGCCGAGCGGCATCATCGTCAACTGCAACAATCCGATCGCCGACGAGCGCGACGACGCTGCGCTCACGCTGCTCTGGAACCCGAGCTTCCGCGCATGGCGCGTCGACGCGCTGCTGAAGGCGAAGTCGACGTGGACCGTGGACGACATGCAAGCCGTGCTCGGCGACACGGCCAATCTTCACGCCCGGCAGTTGCTGCCGATGCTGCTGCCGCTCCTCGACGCACATGCGGCGCGCGCGGGGGAGCGCGTCGCGCAAGCGGTGGCGCTGCTTCGCGCGTGGGATTGCCGCGACGAACGCGCGTCGCCCGCCGCGCTCGTCTGGCACCGCTTCTTCAAGGCGCTCGCGACGGCGATCTACGGGCCGCGATTCGAGCCGTATCGCGCCTATTTCGAGAACGGCGCGCTGGCGACGACGCGCCTCGTCTCGCGCGCGCTGCGCGGCGAGCCGTCGCCATGGATTCCGGCCCCGGCCGCGGTCGGGTCGATCGTCGCCGCCGCATTCGACGACACGCTCGAATCGCTGCGCGCACTCGCCGATCGGCCGACATGGGGCCGGCACCACCGGCTCGGCTTCGCGCATCTGCTGTCGGCCGCACTCGGGCCGCTGCGCCGCTGGACGGACATCCCGGCCGCCGAGCGGCACGGCAGCGAAATGACCGTCTCGCTCAATGCCGGCAGCCCGCGCGTGATCGAAGGCGCCGTGTGGAGCATGGCGGCATCGTTCGACGCATCGTCGAGCTTCAGCCGGAGCACGCTGCTGCCCGGGCAAAGCGGCGATTTCCGCAGCCGCTGGTATGCCGACCAGTTCGACGCGACCGCCGGCGACGGCGGCAAGCTCGTCGAATTCACGCGCATCGACGCCGCCTGAACGCGACGGAAAGCGACGGATAGCGACGGATAGCGGCGGATAGCGGCGGATAGCGGCAGGAACCGGCGACGAGGCGCGACGGCGGTCGCATTCGACGTGCGGGCTTTCTCGCTTTCTCGTGTTCTCGCGTTCTCGTGTTCTCGCGCGCTTTCACGCGCTCACGCCGAACGATCGTCGATGCGCGATCGACCCACCGTCGCCCCGCGAACGAGCCCCGCCCGCATTGCGCCCCGCCCGCACGCGGACCGGCCGGTCTCACGCATCCCGCGTCGCGATCCCGAGCGCGCGCAGCCGCCGGTACAACGTGCGCTCGCTCATCCCGACGCGCTCGGCGAGCGCGCGCCGCGTGCCGTCGAACGCGCGCGCGATCCGCGCGAGCTCGTCGTCGGACAGCGTCGCCGACGCGCCGGGCCCCGCCGGCGCTTCGCCCGCGCACGCGACTTCGTCGGGCAGATGCTCGACGCGAATCACGCCGTCGTCGGCGAACAGGCACGCGCGATCGAGCACGTTGCGCAGCTCGCGGATGTTGCCCGGCCACGCATACGCTTCGAGCCGCGCGAGCGCTTCCGGCGCGACCGCGAAGCGCTGCCCGGCTGCAGGCACGAGCGCCGCGATCCGGCGCAGGATCGAATCGACGAGGAGCGGAATGTCGCCCGGGCGCTCGCGCACGGCGGGCAGCGGAATCGGATACGCGCTGATCCGGTAGTACAGGTCCTGCCGGAACCGGCCGTCGCCGATCATCTCCTTGAGCGGCTTGTGAGTCGCCGCGACGAGCCGGAAATCCGCGCGCAGCACCTCGACGCCGCCCACCCGCCGGAACGTCCCCGATTCGATGAGGCGCAGCAGCTTCACCTGCATCGGCGGCGGCACGTCTCCGATCTCGTCGAGAAACAGCGTGCCGCCCTGCGCGGTTTCGACGAGGCCGGGCTTGCGCGCGGTCGCGCCGGTGAACGCGCCCTTCTCATAGCCGAACAGCTCGCTTTCGAACAGCGTCTCGGCGATCCCCGAGCAATCGACGACGACGAACGGCTCCGTCGGGCGCGCGCTCGCTTCGTGCAGCGCGCGCGAACAGCTCCTTGCCGGTGCCCGATTCGCCGAGCAACAGCACCGGCAGCATCGACGGCGCGACGCGCTGCAGCGCGGACAGCGCCGCGTTGAACGCCTCCGAGCCGCCGACGAGCCCCTCGCCGCTCGGCTTGGCCGACGCGCTGCGCACGGTCGTCAGGCGCTCGACGTATGCGATCACCGCGCCCTGCGCGTCGAAGATCGGCCGCAGCTCGACGTCGACGTGCTCGGGCCCGCGCGGCGTGTGATGGATGTGCAGCACGCGGTTCAGGCCGCGCGATTCGCTCGCCGGCTTCATCGGGCAGTGCTCGCCCGCCTGGTCGCACGGCACGTCGTAGTGATGCGAGACCTGGTAGCAGCGGCGCCCGACGTGCGCCTCGCCGGCAACGCCGAATTGCCGCTGATACGCGGTATTCGCGGCAAGTATCCGGTATGACGGATCGAGCACGATCATCGGCTGCGGGTCCTGCTCGAGGTAAGAGACGAGCGCGCCCACGTCGGGCGGCGCAGCGGGAACGATCGGGATGACGTCGTGCTGATCCATGCATTGGGCTCCGGCAGCGCGGCCAACGGCCGCGTCGACTGCCAATTCTGCCATCAGACTGCCAACCATGGCAGCGAACCGCGACGAACGCCGCTTCGGCGGCGGCGCGCCTTGCCGGACGTCTGCGCAAAACACGATTTGAATCAAGTACCTGCGCGCGGCGATCGGCAATGCTATCTGCTTGGCACGGTTCTTGTTC
Source organism: Burkholderia savannae (assembly GCF_001524445.2). Classification (NCBI taxonomy): domain Bacteria; kingdom Pseudomonadati; phylum Pseudomonadota; class Betaproteobacteria; order Burkholderiales; family Burkholderiaceae; genus Burkholderia; species Burkholderia savannae. The sequence continues at coordinate 1,805,469 of NZ_CP013417.1, read as the reverse complement.
AAATGATCGCCAACTCGATGATTCGGCTCCAGGAGAAACCTCGTGACAACAGCGTCCATGATGACCGTCGAAGGCTTTTTCGATCCGGCGACGTGCACCATCAGCTACCTGCTGCTCGATCCCGGCAGCGGCGAATGCGCGCTGATCGACAGCGTGCTCGACTACGATCCGAAATCCGGCCGCACGCGCACGGCGAACGCGGACCAGCTGATCGCGCGCGTGCAGGCGCTCGGCGCGCGCGTGCGCTGGCTGCTCGAGACGCACGTGCACGCCGACCATCTGTCGGCCGCGCCGTACCTGAAAGCGCACGTCGGCGGCGAGATCGCGATCGGCCGTCACGTGACGCGCGTGCAGCACGTGTTCGGCAAGCTGTTCAACGCGGGAGTCGCGTTCGCGCACGACGGCAGCCAGTTCGACCGCCTGCTCGACGACGGCGACGCGCTCGCGCTCGGCGCGCTCACGATCCGCGCGATGCACACGCCGGGCCACACGCCCGCGTGCATGACCTACGTCGTGACCGACGCGCGCGCGGCGCACGAGGCAAACGGCGCGCACGAGGCGGCCGCCTTCGTCGGCGACACGCTGTTCATGCCCGACTACGGCACCGCGCGCTGCGACTTCCCCGGCGGCGACGCGCGCACGCTCTACCGGTCGATCCGCAAGGTGCTGAGCCTGCCGCCCGGCACGCGCCTCTACATGTGCCACGACTACCAGCCGAACGGCCGCGCGATGCAGTACGTGAGCACCGTCGCCGACGAGCTGAGCGAGAACGTCCACATTCGCGAAGGCGTCACCGAAGACGACTTCGTCGCGATGCGCACCGCGCGCGACGCGACGCTCGACATGCCGGTGCTGATGCTGCCTTCGGTGCAGGTCAACATGCGCGCGGGACGCCTGCCGGAGCCCGAGGACAACGGCGTGCGCTACCTGAAGATCCCGCTCGACGCGATCTGAGCCTGCCCGCCTTCCCCAACGACGACACGACACACACGACACGCCAACCATGGACATCCGCAAGCTGACCGACACGCTGTCGGTCTCCCCCCAGCTCGTCGCCGGCGATCTGCCCGCGATCGCGCAAGCCGGTTTTCGCACGATCATCTGCAACCGGCCCGACGGCGAAGGCCCGGACCAGCCGACCGTCGCCGAGATCGAGGCCGCCGCGAGGCCGTTCGGCATCGCGGTCCGCTATCTGCCCGTCGATTCGGGCAAGGTCACCGATTCGCAGGGCGAACAGTTCGGCGCGCTCCTCGGCACGCTCGGCGCGCCCGTGCTCGCGTACTGCCGCACCGGGATGCGCTCGGCGACGCTCTGGGGGCTGTCGCAGGCCGGCCTGCGGCCGCTGAACGACATCGTCGCCGCGGGCCGCGCGGCCGGCTACGACCTCGCCGCGCTCGGCCGCCGGATCATGCAGCGCAGCCAGGGCGCGATCATGCAGACGGTCGAGGCGAGCCACGACATCGTGATCGTCGGCGCGGGCGCGGCGGGGCTCGCGGTCGCGTCGAGCCTGCTCGCGCGCGAGCCCTCGCTCGACGTCGCCGTCATCGATCCGGCCGACACGCACTACTACCAGCCCGGCTGGACGATGGTCGGCGCGGGCGTGTTCCAGCCGCAGACGACCGCCCGCGACATGGCGGCCGTGCTGCCGCGCGGCGTGCACTGGATCAAGGCCGCCGTCGCCGCGTTCGAGCCCGATGCGCATACGGTCGTGCTCGACGGCTGCAGGCGCGTGCGCTACCGGCAGCTCGTCGTCTGCCCGGGGCTGAAGCTCGACTGGCACGGCATCGACGGCCTGCCCGAGACGCTCGGCAAGAACGGCGTCACGTCGAACTACCGCTACGACCTCGCGCCGTACACGTGGCAGCTCGTGCGCGAATTCGCCGGCCGCCGCGCGCTCTTCACGCAGCCGCCGATGCCGATCAAGTGCGCGGGCGCGCCGCAAAAGGCGATGTACCTGTCGGCCGACCATTGGCGGCGCACGCATCGCCTCGAGCGCATCGACATCGAGTTCTTCAACGCGGGCGCGGCGCTCTTCGGCGTCGCCGATTACGTGCCCGCGCTGATGGAATACGTGAAGCGCTACGATATCGCGCTGAACTTCGGCCACAACCTGACGGCGATCGACGGCGCACGCAAGCTCGCGACGTTCGCGCGCACGCTGCCGGAAGGCGGCGCCGAGGCCGTCACGCGCGAATTCGACATGATCCACGTCGTGCCGCCGCAAAAAGCGCCCGACTTCGTCCGCGCGAGCCCGCTCGCCGACGCGGCCGGCTGGGTCGACGTCGATCCGGCGACGCTGCGGCACAAGCGCCACGCCGACGTATTCGCGCTCGGCGACGTGACGAACACGACCAACGCGAAAACCGCGGCCGCCGCGCGCAAGCAGGCGCCCGTCGTCGCGCACAACGTGCTCGCCGCGCTCGGCAAGGCCCAAGGCGACGCCGCCTACGACGGCTACGGCTCGTGCCCGCTCACGGTCGAGCGCGGCAAGATCGTGCTCGCCGAGTTCCTGTACGGCGGCAAGCTCGCGCCGACCTTCCCCGCGTGGCTCATCGACGGCAAGCGCCCGTCGCGGCTCGCGTGGCTGCTCAAGGAGCGGCTGCTGCCGCCCCTCTACTGGCAGGCAATGCTCAAGGGCCGCGAATGGCTCGCCAAGCCCGAGATCGTCGGCTGACGGCCGCGCTTCGATGACCATCGACCGGAGCGACGCAGCATGTTGATTTCTCTGGTGCTCGGCAGCATCGTCGGCGCGGTGCTGGGGCTGACGGGCGCGGGCGGCGGCATTCTCGCCGTGCCGGCGCTCGTCGTCGGAATGGGCTGGCCGATGCAGCAGGCGACGCCCGTCGCGCTCGTCGCGGTCGCGGGCAGCGCCGCGCTCGGCGCGTTCGAGGGCTTTCGGCGCGGCCTCGTCCGCTATCGCGCGGCGCTCCTGATGGCGGCGGCCGGCGTGCCGCTGACGACGCTCGGCGTGCGGCTCGCGCACGCGCTGCCGCAGCGCGTGCTGCTCGCGCTGTTCGCGCTCGTGATGCTGGCCGTCGCGGTGCGCCTGCTGCGCCACGCGCTCGCGCATGCGGCGGGCGCGCAGAGCCGCTCGCCGCTCTGCGTCGGCCGCATCGATCCCGGCACGGGGCGCCTCGTCTGGTCGTGGCCCGCCGGCATCGCGCTCGCGTCGACGGGCGCGCTGACGGGACTGATGACGGGCCTTCTCGGCGTCGGCGGCGGCTTCGTGATCGTGCCGATGCTGCGCAAGTTCACGAACGTGACGATGCACGGCATCGTCGCGACGTCGCTGATGGTGATCGCGCTCGTCGGCACGGGCGGCGTGATCGCGACGATCGCAAGCGGCACGCCCGCGCCGCTCGACGTCACGCTGTGGTTCACCGTGACGACCGCGCTCGGCATGGCGGCCGGCCGCTGGGTGTCGCGCCTCGTGTCCGCCCGGCATGTGCAGATGGGGTTCGCCGTCGCGCTCATGTGCGTCGCGGCCGGGCTCTTCGCGAAAGCCGCGCTCGGCGCCTGACGCGCGCGACCTAACGCGCGCGGCGCGGGACGTTCGCGGCGCACGCCCGCGACGATCGACGAAGGAGCGGCCACGCCGGCTCGCGCCGCAGACAAAAAAGCCCGTGCGGCATTCACTGCACGGGCACTTTCTCAGGACCTTTCCGCAGGCATCTTCCCGGACCGCCGTCAGGCCGACGCCACCGGCATCGGGCGGCGCGCGGCACGCCGGCACGCCGCATCCGCGCAGCGGGCGCGCCGGCGCGTCAGGCGGCCTCGGCCATCCGCTTGCGTTCCTGGCGCAGCATCACGTAGTTCGCGGCCACGACGCCGATCGTCACCGCGACGATGAAGAGCGTCGCGAGCGCGTTCATCTCGGGGTTGAGGCCGAGGCGCACGCGCGAGAACACGACGAGCGGCAGCGTCGTCGAGCCGGGGCCCGACAGGAACGCGGACAGCACCAGGTCGTCGATCGACAGCGTGAACGACAGCAGCCAGCCGGACACGAGCGCCTGCGAGATCAGCGGCAGCGTGATCGAGAAGAACACCCTGAACGGCGTCGCGCCGAGATCGAGCGCGGCCTCCTCGAGCGACGGGTTCAGCTCGCGCACGCGCGACTGCACGATGATCGCGACATACGAGATGCACAGCATCACATGGCCGAGCCAGATCGTGAACATCCCGCGGCCGGCGGGCCACCCGAACCACTTGCCGAGCTCGATGAACAGCAGCAGCAGCGAGATGCCCTGGATCACCTCGGGAATCACGAGCGGCGCGTTGATCATCCCGCTGTACAGCGCGAAGCCGCGAAAGCGGCCCATCCGCGCGAGCACGAAGCCCGCCCACGTGCCGATGAACACCGAAGCGAACGCGGTCATCGCCGCGATCTTCAGCGACAGCCACGCGGCCGCGATGAGCTCGTCGTCCTCGAGGAGCGCCGTGTACCAGCGCGTCGAGAAGCCTGACCAGACGGTGACGAGCTTCGACTCGTTGAACGAATAGACGACGAGGCTCGCGATCGGGATGTACAGGAAGCCGAAGCCGATGGCAAGCATCAGCACCTGCAAATAGCGATTCGGCTTCATCGGCGGCGGCCCTCCTGCTCCTTCGCCTGGAAGTACTGGAACATCGCCATCGGCACGAGCAGCAGCAGCACCATCGCGCACGTCACGGCCGACGCCATCGGCCAGTCCGCGTTGTTGAAGAACTCGTTCCACATCACGCGGCCGATCATCAGCGTGTTCGCGCCGCCGAGCAGCTCCGGAATCACGTATTCGCCGACGGCGGGAATGAACACGAGCAGGCAGCCCGCGATGATCCCGTTCCTCGACAGCGGCAGCGTGATCTGCACGAACGCCTTCCACGGCTTCGCGCCGAGATCGTACGCGGCTTCGAGCAGGCGCAAGTCCATCTTCACGAGGTGCGCGTAGAGCGGCATCACGAGGAACGGCAGGTACGAATAAACCATCCCGATGTAGACGCCGACGTTCGTGCGGTACAGCTCGATCGGCGTGCTGATGAGGCCCGTCCACATCAGAAAGTTGTTGAGCAGCCCGTTGTTCTTCAGGATGCCGATCCATGCGTACACGCGGATCAGGAACGACGTCCAGAACGGCAGCATCACCGCCATCATCAGGATGTTGCGCGTGCCCGGATTCGAGCGCGCGATGTAGTACGCCATCGGATAGCCGATCAGCAGGCACAGCAGCGTCGTGACCGCCGCGACGACGACCGAATTCACGTAGGTCGCGAAATACAGGCTGTCGCTGAAGAGGAACGCGTAGTGCTGCAGGTTCAGCTTGATGCCGAGCACGCCGTCCGCGAGCGACGTCAGCTCCGTGTACGGCGGAATGCCGAGCCGCAGCTCCGCGAAGCTGATCTTCACGACGAGGATGAACGGCACGAGGAAAAACAGCACGAGCCAGAAGAACGGGCCCGCGATCACGGCCGTTCTGCCCGTCAGGCCGAACTTCCTGACCGGCCACGCAAGCAGGGACGAAAGCGCGTTCATGACGTCAGCACCACGCCGGCGGCGGCGCTCCAGCGCACGTAGATTTCGTCGCCGTACGCGGGCGAATCGAGATCGGCGATCGCGAGGCTCGACACGTTTGCGATCACCGTCTTCCCGGAATCGAGCTTCACGTGATACAGCGAATAGCCGCCCATGTACGCGACGTTCGTGACGACGCCGTGGCCCCAGTTGTACGCGCCGTCGGCGGGCTTGCGCGTGAGCGCGATCCGCTCCGGGCGCACCGACACCGTGACAGGCATCCCGAGCGGGCCCGTGATCCCGTGGTTCACGTACAGCCGGCACGGCAGATCCGGCGATTCGATGAACACGTGATCGGGCTCGTCCTCGACGGTCACGCCCTCGAACAGGTTCGTCGAGCCGATGAACTCGGCGGAGAAGCGGCAGTTCGGATACTCGTAGACTTCGTGCGGCGTGCCGATCTGCACGATCTGGCCTTCGCTCATCACGGCTAGGCGGCTCGCCATCGTCATCGCCTCTTCCTGGTCGTGCGTGACCATGATGCAGGTGACGCCGACCTTCTCGAGAATGTTGACGAGCTCGATCTGCGTGCGCTGACGGATCTGCTTGTCGAGCGCCGACATCGGCTCGTCGAGCAGGAGCAGCTTCGGCCGCTTGACGAGCGAGCGCGCGAGCGCGGCCCGCTGCTGCTGGCCGCCCGAGAGCTGGTGCGGCTTGCGGCTCGCGTAGCGGGCCATCTGCACGAGCTCGAGAGCGTCGCGCACGCGCTCCTTCAGCTCGGCCTTCGGCACGCCTTCCTGCTTGAGGCCGAACGCGACGTTCGCCTCGACCGTCATGTGCGGGAACAGCGCGTACGACTGGAACATCATGTTCACGGGCCGCTTGTACGGCGGCATCTGCGCGAGGTCCTCGCCGTCGATCAGGATCTTGCCCGACGTGATCGTCTCGAGGCCGGCGAGCATCCGCAGCAGCGTGGACTTGCCGCACCCGGAGCTGCCGAGGAGCGCGAACAGCTCGCCCTTTCGCACGGTCAGCTCGACGTTGCGCACCGCGAAGGTCTCGCCGAACTTCTTGACGACGTCGATGATCTGGACAAAGTTTTCGGCGCGCTCGTCGGCGCCCGTCTGCGGCCCATAGGACGGCGCGCCCGCCACCGCCGCGCCCGACTGACTATTCATGATGTGCTGCTGTGCTCCTACGTTTGACGAACAAAGCCCCCGGGGGTACCAGGGGCTTCTCAAGGGTTGCTGCGATACGGCGCGTTCGCGTCAACGTCCCGATTTCAGCTCGGTCCACAGACGCGTTTGCAGGCGCTGGATCTCAGGCGGCAGCGGCTTGAGCAGGAACAGCGTCTTCACGACGTCCGGATGCGGGTAGACGGCCGGATCGTTCGCGACGTCCGCACGCACGTACTTGCGCGCTTCCGCGTTCGCGCTCGGGTAGTAGACCGCGTTCGTGATCGCCGCGTGAACCTTCGGATCTTCGATGTAGTTGATCCATTGCAGCGCGGCGTCCTTGTTCTTCGCGTCCTTCGGGATCGCCATCACGTCGAACCACACGGGCGCGCCGCCCTTCGGCACGTAGTACTCGACCTTGTACGGCTTCTTCGCCTCGAGCGCGCGGTGCTTCGCGATCACGACGTCGCCCGACCAGCCGAACGCGAAGCAGATGTCGCCGCCGACCATGTCGTTGATGTAGCCCGACGAGTTGAATTGCGTGATGTACGGGCGGATCTTCTTGAGCACCTGCATCGCGGCCTGGTAGTCGGCCGGGTTCGTGCTCATCGGATCTTTGCCGATGTAGTGGAGCGTCGCCGCGAACATCTGGTCGGGCGCGTCGAGCACCGACACGCCGCACGCCTTCAGCTTCGAGAGGTTCTCCGGCTTGAACAGGATGTCCCAGTTGTCGAGCGGCACCTTGCCGAGGATCTTCTGCGCCTTGTCGACGTTGTAGCCGAGGCCCGTCGTGCCGTACGCCCAGGGCACCACGTACTTGTTGCCCGGATCGGCGCCCGCGACGAGCGCCATCAGTTGCGGATCAAGATACTTGAGGTTCGGCAGCTTCGATTTGTCGAGCGGCGCGAAGATGCCGGCCTGGATCTGCTTGCCCGCGTAGTTGCTCGTCGGCACGACGATGTCGTAGCCCGAGTTGCCGGTCAGGAGCTTCGCCTGCAGCGTGTCGTCGCTGTCGTAGTTGTCATAGCGGACCTTGACGCCCGTCTGCTTCTCGAAGTTCGGGATCGTGTCCTTCGCAATGTAGTCCGACCAGTTATAGACGTTGAGCTGCGCATCCTTCGCCGCCGCCACCGATGCGCCCGCGCAGAGCGCAAGTGCCGTCAACCGGCCCGCCACCTTTGCCTTCATCCCGTATCTCCCTGATCGAACCGATTCGATCGCCGTCAGCCTCGCCGTCGCGGCGCGCCGTTTCGCGCCGCCCCTTGAAAACCCCGAAAGCTACCACTAATCCGCCCCTGCCACAAAAGTTTCCCGCCCTTGTCGTACAAACGGAACACATTTGCACTTTTCGATTGCACGGCGGGGCACCGCGACGCAGCAGGTGGGCGCAATTTTATCGGGTTATCGGCGCGTGTCCATCCTGAAAAATGGCCCGCGCGCGCCGAACGGATCACCTACCCTAAATTCAGGCGGCGCCCGTTCGTCGTTCCGAATAGAAGGACGGGCCGCCCGCCCGTTCGAACGCCGCGCCCGCGCTAAGCCGCACGCGGCGAACCGTTCGTCGGACCGCCAACATGAACAGTCATCCGCTCGCCGCCCGCCGCACGTCGTCGCGCCGTCCCTCCGCCGGCGGGCCGGGCGGCGGCCGCCGCTGGGCCACGTTCGTCGGCGCGGGCGTGCTCGTCGCCGTCGGCTACATGGACCCCGGCAACTGGGCGACCGCGCTCGCGGGCGGCGCGGGGTACGGCTACGCGCTTCTCGGCGTCGTTGTCGCCGCGAGCCTGATGGCGATGCTGCTGCAATGGCTCGCCGCCCGGATCGGCGTCGTGTCCGGACGCGATCTCGCGCAGCTCTGCCGCGAGCGCTTCGATCCGCGCGTGACCGTGCTGCTGTGGATCGCCGCCGAAATCGCGATCATCGCGTGCGACGTCGCCGAGGTCGTCGGCGCGGCGGTCGCGCTGCAGATGCTCTTCGGCGTGTCGCTGACCGTGGGCGTGCTGATGTCGGCGGTCGGCACGCTCGCGATGCTCGCGCTCGAGCGGCGCGGCCGGCGCTCGCTCGAGGCGGCGATCGCGTCGCTCATCCTCTTCGTCGGCCTCTGCTTCGTGATCGAGGTCGCGCTCGCGCGGCCCGACTGGCGAGCGGCGCTCGCGGGTACCGCGCCGTCGCCGCGGCTGCTGCGCGACGCCGGCATGCTGTGGCTCGCGGCGGGCATCCTCGGCGCGACCGTGATGCCGCACAACCTCTATCTGCACTCGATGCTCGTCAAGCACCACGCGACCGAGCGCGACGAGCAGTCGATCCGGCGCGCGCTGTTCGGCGTCAATCTCGACACGTTCGTGTCGCTCGGTTTCGCGTTCGTGATCAATGCGGCGCTTCTCATCGTCGCGGCGGCCGTGTTCCACGCAAGCGGCCACGGCGACGTCACCGATCTCGCCGACGCGCACCGGCTCATCGAGCCGCTCGTCGGCAACCGCTGGGCGGGCCTGTTGTTCGCCGCCGCGTTGCTCGCGTGCGGCCTGTCGGCGACGGTGACGGGCACGCTCGCCGGCCAGGCGGTCATGGAAGGCTTCCTGAAGCTCACGCTGCCGCGCTGGCAACGCGCGCTCCTCACCCGCGCGCTCGCGATCGGGCCCGCGCTCGCCGCAGTCGGCCTCTTCGGGCAGCACGGATCGAATCAGTTGCTCGTCGCGAGCCAGGTGGTGCTGAGCCTGCAGTTGCCGCTCGCGATGGTTCCGCTCGTCGTGTTCGCATCGAGCCGCGAGCTGATGGGCGGCTGGCGGGTCCGCGGCCTGCCGCTCGCGGCCGCATGGGCGTGCGCCGCCGTGATCCTGTTGCTGAACGGCGCGCTCGTCTGGCAGATCGTCGCCGCGGCGTGAGCGGGCGAAATCGGCTCGACTCGCACCGCTCGGACTCGGCCCGATTCGCATGCCGCCGGCGGCACTTCTTCGATGGGGCGTTCGGTTGCTCGATTCGAAAGTCGCGGCGAAATCGGCTGGACGTTTCGGTCTGGCCGCGGGCCTGCCCCGCCCGGATCGGCTTCGGCGGACGTTTCGCGCACATGCTTTAACATAGCGGCTTGCCGCTCGCGCGGCGATCACCGAATTCAACGCTCCGATGGCCTCGAATCTTCACGACAAACCCGACAGCCCCTGCATCGGCGTCTGCTCGACGCTCTTCGACGAAGTCTGCAAAGGCTGCGGACGCACGGCGCTCGAAGTCTCGAACTGGGTGTTCATGACCGAAGCCGAGAAACAGGCGGTCTGGGAGCGCATCACGCGCGAAGGCACCGCCATGCGCTTCCAGTACGACAAGCTATAGGCACACGCCGCGCCGCACATGCGGCGCAAACACATTCGATCAGCATACCGAAACGAATCGACACAAAAAAAGGACGGCACGCAAGAAGCCGTGCCGCCAACCCCAACACTTTTCGATTCTTTCGATACTTAGAACTTCATGCCGACGCCGACGCCCACGACGAGCGGATCGATGTTCAGCCGGCCGAGCGGCTGGCCGCCGAGCGTCGCGTCGGTGTGCATCCAGATCTTCTTCACGTCGACGTTGACGAACACCTTCTTCGTCACCTGAACGTCGACGCCGAACTGCAGCGCGGGACCGAAGCTGTGATTGTTGATCCCGATTCCCTCGCCGCCCGCGTGCAACCCGTTGTTGTAGAACAGCGTGTAGTTGATGCCCGCGCCGACATACGGACGCACCTTGCCGGCGTGGTTGAAGTGGTACTGCAGCAAGAGCGTCGGCGGCAGCACGCCGACGCCGCCGAGATCGCCGAGCGACGACGTGAGCTGATGCCGCGACGTGCCGAGAATCAGCTCGACGCCCAGGTAATCGCGAATCATGTAAGTGAAGTCGAGTTCGGGGACGATCGCATTGTTCACGCCCACGTTCAGCGCCGACAACGTATTGCTCGTGCGCTCGTCCGGCATGATGCTGATCCCGCGAACGCGCGCGATGATATCGCCTTGATTGATGCCCTCCCCGGGCGAAGCCGCATGCGACAGCGACGGAATCATCGCAAGGCCGGCTGCGCAGGCGATGGCGGTAGTGCAAGTACGAAGTGTTTGACGACGCATGATAAGGACCCCCTAAGAACAGGCCTCATTCTCAGGGGATGGTTCCCCACTTATATTGACCGACATCAAGTGTCACGCCAGCGAGAAAGTGGGGCGGTTTGTCGCAGGTTCCGGCGCAGTGCCCGTGAGCAGCAACTCGAGCAGGTCGCGCACGCTGCGAATCGCCTGCCCGAACGGCAGCGACTCGCGACCGCGGAAGAAGAGCCCATTCGCGACGTCGCCGCGCAATGCGGCGGCAAGACGCGTATCGATGCAGAAGTGGCCGAAGCGCTCGATGCCGTCGCGCAATCCGCACACGCTCAGGCATTCGAGCGCGGAAGGGCAGCGCTGCTTGAGCGCACCGATCTTCGCGCGGATGCGCGCCTCGTGCCGCAGATAGCGCTCGAGCCACGGCGTCTTCACCGCCCGCGCGGGCAGGCCCGTCACGCTCACGAATTCGACGATGTCCTCCGGCGTCGCATTCGCGAGCACGCGCTTGAAGTTCGGATGTGCGTCGCCCTCCTCCGTGACCGCGAACGGTGTGCCCACCTGCACGCCGTTCGCGCCTTCCGCGAGCGCCGCGCGCACTGCCTCGTGGCTGTTGATGCCGCCCGCGACAATGAGCGCAATGCGCTCGCGCTCGAGGCCGAGCGACGCGAACGTCTGCCGCGTTTCGTCGATGACGCGCGCGAACTCGAAGCGCGGATCGCTCATGTCATCGAGGCTCGTCACGCCGAGATGGCCGCCCGCATGCGCCGGATGCTCGATCACGATCGCATCGGGCAGGCGCCCCTTCTTCATCCACTTCTTCAGCACGAGCGCGATCCCGCGGCTGTCCGACAGAATCGGAATCAGCGCGATGTCGTGCCCCTGCGTCATGTCCGGCAGATCGAGCGGCAGCCCGGCGCCCATCACGATCGCGTCCGCGCCGAATTCGCACGCGATGCGCACGTAGTCCGCATGCGAGCGCACCGCCTTCATCACGTTGACCGCGATCATGCCGCGCCCTTCGCTCCACGTCTTCGCGCGCTGGATCTCGCGCGCGAGCGCTTCGAGATTGACGGCCTCCATCGTCTCGCGATCAGGATGCAGCCGGCAGCGCTCGATCAGATCGGTATGGTGATGGCGCAAATCGATGCTCGCGATCGTGCCGAGCGCGCCTTCCCGCGCGACGCTTCCGGCGAGCCGATGGGCGGAAATGCCGACGCCCATCCCGCCCTGCACGATGGGCAACAGCGAACGGCCGCGAATCCTGAGCGGCGGAAAAGGAATGGGACCGGTCATCGCAACCTCTCGATACGGCAGAAAGAGCTCGATGATCGGCGATTGCCGACGAAGCGCCTTGACCGTCGTCAAGAAAAACGGCATGCGTCCGCGCGGACGCATGCCGTGTCGTCACAAAAAGAGGTGCGCTCGATGCGTGCTTATGCGTCCGTCACGCGTTCTTATTCGGACGCAGCTGCATCGATTTGTATTCGAGATATTCCTCGAGCCCGTACACGCCGTTCTCGCGGCCGATCCCCGACTGTTTGAAACCGCCGAACGGCGCGGCCATGTTCCATGCGCCGCCGTTGATGTCGATCTGGCCCGTGCGAATGCGGCGCGCGACGCGCAACGCGCGCTCGTCGCTGCCCGACCACACCGCGCCGCCGAGGCCGTACGGCGAATCGTTCGCGATCCGCACCGCGTCGTCGTCGTCGCGATAGGTGATGATCGACAGCACGGGGCCGAAGATCTCTTCCTGCGCGATCGTCGCATCGGGCTTCACGCGGCCGAACACGGTCGGCTTCACGAAGAAGCCGCGCGCGATTCCCTCCGGCAGGCCGAGGCCGCCCGTGACAAGCTCCGCGCCTTCGTCGATGCCGCGCCGGATGTAATCCTGCACGCGCTCTTGCTGAACCGCCGACGCGAGCGCGCCGAGGCGCGTCGCGTCGGCGCGCGGATCGCCCGCCACGTAGGTTTCCGCGGCGGCCTTCGCGAGATCGCGCGCCTCCTCGTAACGCGATTCCGGCACGAGCATTCGCGTGTGCGCGGAGCACGTCTGGCCCGCGTTCAGATAGCACGCGGACACCGTGCCCTTCACCGCGGCCGCGAAATCGGCGTCGTCGAGAATCACCGACGCCGACTTGCCGCCCAGCTCGAGCGCGACGCGCTTCACGCCGGCCGCGGCGAGCTCGGCGACGCGCTTGCCCGCGCGCGTCGAGCCGGTGAACGACACCATGTCTACGCCGGCGTCGCTCGCGAGCGCTTCGCCGACGACGGGACCGTAGCCGCACACGAGGTTGAACACGCCGGCGGGCAGCCCGGCGTCGTGAATCGCTTCGGCGAGGATGAACGCATTGAGCGGCGCGACTTCCGACGGCTTGAGCGCAACCGTGCAGCCCGCCGCGAGCGCGGCCGCGACCTTCAGCGTGATCTGGTTGAGCGGGTAATTCCACGGCGTGATCGCCGCGACGACGCCGACGGGCTCCCGCACGACAAGCGAATTGCCGACCTGCTCCTCGAACGCGAACGTCTCGGCGAGCTTCGCATACGCGCCCCAGTTGTAGACCGGGCCGCCGACCTGAATCGCGCGCGACAGCTTGATCGGCATGCCGACTTCGCCCGTGATCGACTGCGCGAGCTCCTCGCTGCGCGCCTTCAGGTTGTCGGCGATCTTGTGCAGATAGCGGGCGCGCTCGGCGGGCGGCGTCGCGGCCCAGCCGTCGAACGCGGCGCGCGCGGCGGCGACGGCCGCCTTCGCGTCCTCCGCCGTGCCCTCGGGAATGCGGCCGATCACGGCCTCCGTGCCGGAGTCGATCACGTCGATCGCGCCCTTGCCCGCGCTCGGGCGCCACGTGCCGCCGATGTAGAACTGCTCGTAGGTTTTCATCGTGGTGTTCCTGTCTCCGTGGAATGCGGACATTCTACCCGTCGACGACGCGATCGACGCCCTCGCGCATGACGCGCGGATGACGGGCGCGGAGGATCTCGGCGGCGGCCTGAAGGCGATCTTCACGATCGAAAACGGCTTCAATCCGAACACCGGCGCGCTCGGACAAAACGGGCGCATGTTCGGACGCCAATCGTTCGTCGGACTCGCGAGCGCGCGATTCGGCACGATCACGATCGGCCGCCAATACGACGCGCTCGTCGACGTCGCATGGCCCATCACCGCCAGCTATTCGTTCGGCAGTGTCTACGCGACGCCCGGCGACGTCGACAACTACGATACGTCGTCGCGCACGAGCAATGCGATCAAATACACGTCGCCCACGCTCGCGGGCTTCACGTTCGTCGGCATGTGTGCGCTCGGCGGCGTCGCCGGCGAGGCGGGCGCGGGTCAGACCTGGTCGGCCGGCCTGTCGTACGGCAACGGGCCGCTCAGCGTCGCGGGCGGCTATTTCCATGCGCAGAGCGCGTCAGCGCCGGGCAGGACGCGCGACGCATGGGCCGGCACGTCGGACGGCACGTTCGACGGCTCGCTCGTCAACGGCGCGTACGCGTCGGCCAAATCGATCGACATCGCGCGCGCCGCCGTGCAATACGCTTCGGGCCGTTCACGGCCGGCGTCGATTACAGCAATGCACGCCACAAGCCCGATGCGCTCTCGACGTTCCGCACGACCCAACGTTACGACACCGGGCGCGGATTCGCGAACTATCAGGCGACGCAGGCGCTGCTCGTCGGCATCGGATACCGCTACACGAAGGCGCGCGGCGATGCGAGCGCGGCCTATCACCCGGTGTCGGCGGGCGCCGATTACGTCCTGCCCAAGCGAACCGATCTGTATCTCGTCTGCGCGTGGCAACGCGCGACGGGCACGCAACGCACCCTCGACGGCGGCACGCAGCGCGCGCAGGCGTCGATCGGCTCGTACGGACACGGCGGCACCGACACGCAAAGCATCGTCAATCTCGGCATGCGGCATCGGTTCTGACGGGCGTCGGTTCTGACCGGCATCGGCGACGGCCGGCAACGCCGGTCGCGCAAAGAAAAAAGCCCGCTTCCGAGGAAGCGGGCTTGTCGCTCCGGCATGCGGACGCTATTACTGCACACCCTTGCTCGCGAGGAAATCCTCGTAATTCCCGCCGAAGTCGACGAGCTTGCCGTCCGTCGTCACTTCGATGATCCGGTTCGCGAGGCCGCTCACGAATTCGCGGTCGTGCGACACGAAGATCAGCGTGCCTTCGAACTTCTCGAGCGCGATCTGCAGCGACTCGATCGACTCCATGTCCATGTGGTTCGTCGGCTCGTCCATCAAGAGCACGTTGTGGCGGCCGAGCATCAGCTTGCCCCAGATCATGCGGCCCTTCTCGCCGCCCGACAGCACCTTCACCGATTTCTTGATGTCGTCCGCCGAGAACAGCAGGCGGCCGAGCGTGCCGCGCACCATCGTCTCGTCGTCGCCGTCCTTGCGGTACTGGTCGATCCAGTCCATCAGCGTGACGTCGTTCGGGAACTCCTCGTAGGTGTCCTGCGGCATGTAGCCGACGTTCGCGTTCTCGGCCCACTTCACCGTGCCGTGATCGAGCGCGAGATTGCCGACGAGCGTGCGCAGCAGCGTCGTCTTGCCCGCGCCGTTCTCGCCGATGATCGCGATGCGCTCGCCCGGCTGCACCGACAGGTTGAAGTTCTCGAAGATCGTACGCTCGTACCGCTTCGTGATCGAATCCGCGACCACCGCGATGTTGTGCAGCTTCTTCTCGAATTCGAAACGGATGAATGGGTTCTGCCGCGAAGAAGGCTTGAATTCCTCGATCTTGATCTTGTCGATCTGCTTCGCGCGGCTCGTCGCCTGGCGGGCCTTCGACTTGTTCGCCGAGAAGCGGCGCACGAAGTCCTGCAGCTCGGCCACGCGCTCCTTCGCGCGCGCGTTCGCGGCGGCCTGGCGCTCGCGCGCCTGCGCGGACGCGAGCATGTAGTCGTCGTAGTTGCCCGGCCACACCTTCAGCGTGCCGTAGTCCATGTCGGCCATGTGCGTGCACACCGAGTTCAGGAAGTGACGATCATGCGAGATGATGATCATCGTCGAATCGTAGTTGTTGAGCGTGTCTTCGAGCCAGCGGATCGAGTTGATGTCGAGGTTGTTGGTCGGCTCGTCGAGCAGCAGCACGTCCGGATTCGAGAACAGCGCCTGCGCGAGCAGCACGCGCAGCTTCCAGCCCGGCGCGACGTCGCGCATCGGACCGCTGTGGAATTTCTCCTCGATGCCGATGCCGAGCAGCAGCGCGCCCGCGCGCGCCTCGGCGTCGTAGCCGCCGTACTCGGCGAACTTCGCCTCGAGCTCGGCCGCGTGCATGTAGTCGTCGTCGGTCGCCTCGGGGTTCGCGTAGATCGCATCGCGCTCGGTCATCGCGGCCCACATCTCCGTGTGGCCCATCATCACGACGTCGAGCACGCGCACGTCCTCGTACGCGAACTGGTCCTGGCGCAGCTTGCCGAGACGAACGTTCGGCTCCAGCGCGACGTTGCCCGCGGACGGCTCGAGATCGCCGCCCAGGATCTTCATGAAGGTCGACTTGCCGCAGCCGTTCGCCCCGATGAGGCCGTAGCGGTTGCCCTCCCCGAACTTGACCGAGATGTTCTCGAACAGGGGCTTGGGCCCGAATTGCATCGTGATGTTGGCGGTAGAAAGCACGGCAGATCCCGTTAAGAGATAGATCGACGGAAAACCGGGCATTTTAACAGGAGTCGGTGAATCGCAGGGCCGCGTGTCCTTCTTGCCCCGAAAACGGGCGTGCGATACGCCCGCTTTTCCTTCGGCGGCCGACATGAAAATTGGCGTCGAATCGCCGGCCCGCCGCGCTCGCGGCACGGCCATGTCCTCCGGGGAGAAAGCCTCGTGACGCAAAGCCAGTTGGATTGCGCGTCATGCCGGCCCAGCGAGCCCCGTCCGGCCTGCCGGGCCGCCACGACCGCCACCCCGGCGGCAGCGGAGCCCCTTCACCCGCGGCTTATCGAGCGCGCGAGATCCGTCATGCGGGCGTTCGCGCCACGCCGCTGCGTCGACAGCGATGAAGCGCCCGCGCGCCGATCTCATCGATCTCATCGATCTCATCGATCTCATCGATCTCGTCGATCGCGTCGATCCGGCCCGCACGCGCCGCCGTCACTTGCCGGCGCTCGCCGCCTTTTGCGGCGCCTTCAATTGCGCAAACAGCTCCGAGCACGGCACGTCCCTGTTGTTGCTCGGCGCGATCAGCGGGATCAGCGCCGCGAGCGGATTCAGCAGCCCGAGGCCGACCATCGCGCCCGCGCGCAGCGCAAGCGCGCCCGCATCGACGCCGACGTCCGGATTCTTGAACGTCCCCTTCACGTACAGCGGCGAGCGCAGCGAAAACACGCGGAACCCCTTCGTATGCGGGTGGACCTTCAGGTTCATCGACTCGTTGCGCAAGTCGATCGGGCCGTCGATGTTGATCAGCGCGTCGTCGGTGTCGAACGCAAACAGCTTCGTGTCGAGCAAGCCGTTGGTCGCCACGAAATCAACGGCCGCGCAATTGATCTTCACGTCGTGGCCGCCGAACATCTTCTCGTAGAGGACGTTGGCGACGTTCAGACCCGCGGCTTCCATCAGCAACCTGCTGATCGCGCCGTTGGTCATGATCATCTTCACTTCGCCGTTCGACGTCGCCGCGAGCGCGGCGGGCGAGTTGCCGGTCGCGGACAGCGCCGCATCGCCGTTGATCTCGCCGAGCGCGGACTGCATGACCTTCTGCGTCGGGAACAGCTGCCTGAGTTTCAGATGTCGCGCGGCGACCGCAAAGCGGCCCTTGAGCGGCGCGGCGCTGCCGTCGAGACGCGCGGTGGTCGCGAGCGAGCCGCCCGCGACGCCGAACTTCAGCGGCTCGAGCGACAGCACCCCGTCCGTCATCACGATGTGCGTGTACAGATCGGTGATCGGCAGCGCAGCGCCCTTGATCAGCTTGCGGCCCGTGAACTTGACGTCGGCGTCGAGCGCGCGCCAGCGGTCGGTGCGGAACGTCTCGACGGGCAGCACGCGGCCGGGCGGCTGCTTCGTCGTGTCGCCGCGCTGCGCCTTGCTCGCGGCCGTGTCGGCGCCGACGATCGGCGCGAGGTCGGAGAACTGCAGCAGGTTCGACACGAGCTCGCCCGACAGCAGCGGCCGCGGCTCGCGCTGCTGGTACGCAAGCGTGCCGCGCAGATCGCTGCCGCCGACGCGGCCGTTGAAGTTCTCATAGCGGAACGTGCTCGCGCGCCGCTTGAAATTGCCGAGAAGCCGCCCTTCGGTCGCGTACGGCGGCGTGTCGGGCAAAGTCACGCCCGTGAGCGCATACAGATGCGACATGCTCGAGCCTTGCAGCCACAGGCGCAGGTCGACCGCCGCGAGATGGACGGGATCGGTGAGCGTGCCGACGATCGCGAGCCGCGTGTCGCCCGCCTTCACGTCGGCCTGCAACGGGAACGGCCGCGACGCGTCCTGAAGCGCGAGCACGCCGCCCATCTTGCCCGTACCGTCGATCGGCACGCCCTTGTAGCGGCCCTTGACGGTCAGGCCGAACGCGTAGGTCGGGCCGGCCGGCTTCGCCGCGGCCGCGGCGGATGCTGCGCTCGCGCGGCTTGCGCCGCCGCTTCCCGCATCGTTTGCCCCCGAAGCGGCCGCGCTCGCCGAGACGGCCGACGCGGACGAGCCAGCCGACGTCGACGATGCGCCCGCGCCCGGCGCGGACGTCCGGCCCGCGGCGCTCGAGCCGGACGATGCGGCGGCCTTCGACGAACCGGATGCGGCCGTCGGAACGCGCTTGCCCGCCGCGTTGGCCTGCTCCGCCCCCTGCGCCGACCGTCCGACGGCGGCAGCGCTACCGCCCGACGCCGCGGCATTCGCGCCCGACGCGCCGCTCGCCGCGGCCGCGCCGCCTGCTCCGGACGCCGCCGCGACCGATGCCGCCGATGCAGCCGATGCAGCCGAAGCCTCGGACGCGATCTCGGCCTTCGCCTTCGCAGTCAGCTGCGCCGCGCCCTTCTTGCCGACTCGCTGCGCGGACGCCGCCCGCGACGTCTGCTCCTGCTGCGCGAGCACGTCGCCGAGCGGGATCGGCTGGCCGAGCGTGTCGATCGCGACGGTCAGATCGGCTTTCGTGATCGCGTCGCGATACGCGACCGTGCCCTTCGCGAAGCCGAAGTCGCGCAATTGCACCTTCCACGGCGACGGGCCGGAAGACTTCTTGAATTCGAACGTCCAGTTATTGCGGCCGTCGGCGAGGCGCTCGACGTCGAGCGCCGGATTGACGAGCTCGATCGACGGAATCACGACTTCGTGTGCGAGGAGCGGCAGCACCGCGAGCTCGAAGCGCGCTTCGTCGAGCGTCGCGAAATTGGGGGCCTTCGCCCAGGCCGGATTGCCGATGACGACCTGGCTCGCCGAGAACACCGGCCACGGCACCCACGCGCGCCAGCCGGCCTCGCCGTCCGGGCGCCGCCAGCCAACCTTGATGTCGCCGCGAATCTCGAACGGGCGGCCGATCGACGCGCTCGCCTGCTCGTTGATCCAAGGTTTCGCGCGATTCCAGTCGAACGTGAAAACGAACACGCCGAGCGCCGCGGTGAGCACCGCGAAGATGCCGACGATCCACGCCGCGGTTTTGACGAGGGTACGGGTGAGCGTCATGCCAGATTCCGTCGTTGTTCTTCCTGAACCGGCAACGCCGCGCAGCGTGCGCGACGCTGCCACTCACGGTTATTATGGCGCACGATATCGCGCCACCGTCCCCAATTTACCGTTTTTTGCGTTTTTTGCATTTATGACAGCCGATGTCCTGATCGAAGCCCGGCGGATCGCCCGCCGCGACGCGGCGAGCGGCAAAACGCTCCTGGCCCCGACCGATTTCGCGCTCGCGCCGGGCGAGCGGATCGCGCTCACCGGCCCGTCGGGCTCGGGCAAGAGCGTGTTCCTGCGCGCGCTGGCCCTCCTCGATCCGCTCGACGGCGGCGAGCTGCTCTGGTGCGGCAAGCGCGTCGCGCGCGCGGCGATTCCGCGCTACCGGCGCAGCGTCGCGTACGTTCGGCAACGCCCGGCGACGGCCGACGGCACCGTCGAGGATCTGCTGCGCTACCCTTACTCGCTCGCCGTCTACCGCGATGCGCGCTTCGATCGCGCCCGCGTCGCGCGCCTCGCCGCGCAGGCCGGCCGAGGCGACGATTTTCTACGCAAGGCCGCAAGCGAATTGTCGGGCGGCGAGGCGCAGATCGCCGCGCTGCTGCGCGTCTTGCAGCTCGATCCGGACGTGCTGCTGCTCGACGAGCCGACTTCCGCACTCGACCCCGATTCGACCCGCGCAATCGAGGCGCTCGTGTCCGCGTGGTTCGACGCGGCGCCGCATACGCGCTCGTCGCTGTGGATCTCGCACGATCCGGCGCAGGCGGCGCGCGTCGGCAGGCGGTGCCTGACGATGCACGCCGGCGTGCTCGGCGCCGCCGCGACGGAGGGTGCCCGATGAACGCGCCGCTGCAGGATCTGAGCCTCGTCGACGTCGGGATCGCGGCCGCGCTCGTCGCGATCAACGGCGCGATCTCGGCCGCGCTGTCGCTCGGCCTCGGCCGCAAGCTCGCATGGGCCGCCGCGCGCACCGTCGTCCAACTGCTCGCGATCGGCTACGTACTCGGCTGGGTGTTCGGCCATCCGCGCTGGAACGTCGTGCTGCCGCTCGTCGCGCTGATGACGCTGATCGCGGGCTTCGCGGGCGCCGCGCGCGGCAAGCGGACCTACGCGGGGCAGCGCGCCGACAGCGTCCTGTCGATCTGGGCGAGCAGCTGGTTCGTCGCGGCGATCGGACTGTTCGTCGTGATCCGCATCCATCCGTGGTACGAGCCGCAATATGCGATCCCGATTCTCGGGATGATTCTCGGCAATACGCTGACGGGCGTGTCGCTCGGCATCGAGCGGATGATGGAGGAATTGACCGCGCGGCGCGACCGCGTCGAGACGGCGCTCGCGCTCGGCGCGACGCGCTGGGAGGCCGCGCAGGACGCCGCGCGGCAGGCGGTGCGCGCCGGCATGCTGCCGACGCTGAACCAGATGGCCGTCGTCGGCGTCGTGAGCCTGCCGGGAATGATGACGGGCCAGGTGCTCGCCGGGCAGTCGCCGCTGCAAGCGGTCCGCTATCAGATCGTCATCATGTTCCTGATCGCGGCGGCGTCCGCGCTCGGCACCGTCGGCGCGGTGCTGTGCACGTACCGGCGGCTCTTCTCCGCCGAGCACCGGTTTCTCGCCTCGCGGCTCCTCGAGCGGGGGACGGCCAGGAACGGCGGGTAACGCGCGGGCGTTCGCGTTGGGGATGTCGATGCGCGGGGCGGTCGCTCGATCACTCGTCGCGTCGGTCGGCTGGGGATGGTCGGCGAGTTGATTGACGGTTGGCGGTTGGCGGTTGGCGGTTGGCGGTTGGCGGTTGGCGGTAGTGATTGTCGCCGGTTCGAACGGCCGTGGAACACGGCGTCGCTTGGCGGCGAATGGACTGCCCGGACATCGACGCGTGAATCGACGCTCGAATCGCCGAGCCCGTCGCCGATGCCGCTCGGCAGCGCCGCGCAAACGATGCGAATGCACCGCCCGGGCATCGCGCACGCTCCGACCTCCGGCACGTGCCGCGCAGCCCTCCGTGCCGCACATGCGTCATCCGCCGTCCGGAAGGCGCCGCGCCACCGCGCTCACCGCTTGATCGACACCGTGATCTTCGTGCCGTCGCGCATCGAGATCGACTTCGAGCCGCCTGTCGAGATCGACAGCCACTTGACCTGGCTCACCGTCACGACATTCGGACACTGCAGCGTCTTGCCGCCCGCCGCCACTTTCTTCGTGCCGTTCGGCGCGCTCGCCTGGAAGCTCAGCTGCACGTTCGCGACGCCCTTGCTATCGACGGACGGCGCAAGCCGCACCTGCGCCTGCCGGACCATCGCGCCGTTCGCGTCGCGCGGCAGCGTGTCGGCGCTCGGGCACGCGTCGGACATCGGCACGGCGCCCGACGGCGGCACCGACTTCCAGTTGAAATCGTCGGTTTCGCCGGAGCGGATCTTGCGCGTCTCCTGCATCGTGCCGAACTGCTTCGAGTCGACCTTGACCGTGTATTGAAGCTGGCCGTCGTTGCCGCCGAGCACGCTCGCCTTGATGGGCGGCGCCGCGTGCGCCGCATACGCCGAGAGCAGCGCTGCGACGGCGCACGACGCAACGAGCGGCGACAGAATGCGTTGACTCATGCTGACCTCTCCTTTTATGGCGACGAACTGCGCGAATCGCCGGGTTATCGATGCATGACGCAATGCCAGTCTAACGCGAAGCGGCACGCCTGGCGCCTGCCGCGCATCGGGTGTTACCCCTGCTTGCACGATCTGCGTCAAGCGTGCGTGGCGCGCGATCGACGTTCGAGGTTCGCTCGAAGAGGGCCATGCACACGCGATCGACGCGCCCGGAACTGTGCACGCGAGACGGCCGCATCACCGCCGCTCGCCAGCCGCGGCGCCTGCTTCGCCCTGCTTGTTTCGCCCTTTGTCGTGTGCGATGAAGCACGGCTATGCCTTGATCGCTTTCCCGCCGTCGGCATGCACGTGTGGGTTGCGGGTGGCGCGCGTGCGCGCCGTCGTCGCGATACTCGTCGATCCAACGCACGCTGGCGCACGCTGCTGCGCCGAATCGCTTGCGCGACCGCATCGAGCCCGCCGTGAACCTCTCGCATTGAACGCTGTCCCGCGAGAACCGAGAACCGAGAACCGAGAACCGAGAACCGAGAACCGAGAACCGAGAACCGAGAACCGAGAACCGAGAACCGAGAACCGAGAACCGAGAACCGAGAACCGAGAACCGAGAACCGAGAACCGAGAACCGAGAACCGAGAACCGAGAACCGAGAACCGAGAACCGACAACGCCCCGCGTTCGGCGAGCGTCGCCCCCGCCGTCGCATTCGCGGCGGCGCGGCCCGGAGCGCCCGAGCCCGCCTTCCGCCGTTCGTCCGCGGCCGGCCCTCCGCAAGCGGCTACAATAACGGGTTCGCCGAATCGATGTCGTCGGCCCCGTGATCCGCTCCACCGTGACACTTCCATGACCACGAATCTCGTCATTCAAAGCACCGCGCCGCTTTCCGACGCGCATCACAAGCCGCTCACCGCGCTCGCGCGCGGCACGCGCGCCGTTCCGCTCGACGCGCAGGCGATCCGCATCGAGGGCGCCGATCCCGCGCAGCGCGCCGACATCGACGCGTACTGCGGCGCGCACGCGCTCGACTACGCATTCGTCGACGCGACCCGCAAGCTCGCCGACTTCGGCCTCGTCGCGATGGACATGGATTCGACGCTGATCACGATCGAGTGCATCGACGAGATCGCCGACTTCTGCGGCCTGAAAGCCGAAGTCTCGGCGATCACCGAGGCGGCGATGCGCGGCGAGATCAAGGATTTCAACGAGAGCCTGACGCGCCGCGTCGCGCTGCTGGCGGGCCTCGACGCGAGCGCGCTCGAGCGCGTCTACGACGAGCGGCTGCGGCTGTCGCCGGGCGCCGAGGCAATGCTCGCGGGCGTGAAGGCGGCGGGCCTGAAGACGCTGCTCGTGTCGGGCGGCTTCACGTTCTTCACCGAACGCCTGAAGGCGCGGCTCGGCCTCGACTACGCGCGATCGAACACGCTCGAGATCGTCGACGGCAAGCTCACGGGCAAGGTTGTCGGCGAGATCGTCAACGCGGACGTGAAGGCGCGCGCGGTGCGCGAGACGTGCGCCGCGCTCGACATCGCGCCCGCGCGCGCGATCGTTCTCGGCGACGGGTCGAACGACCTGAAGATGATGGCGACAGGCGGCTTCTCGATCGCGTTTCGCGCGAAGCCCGTCGTGCGCGGCGCGGCGAGCGCGGCGTTCGATCACGTCGGGCTCGACGGACTGCTGCGGCTCTTCTGAAGCCCGCGGCCCGTTCGAGCCGCAACGCCGAGCGTACGTCGTCGCCTCGCGCCCCACCAGTCGCACGCTCCGTCAACGAAAAACGGCGCTGAGGGCCTTTGCCCCAGCGCCGTTTTCGTTCGACTCATTGTCGACATCCATGCCGGCTTCGATACCGACCGCAATGCCGACAACCACGCGGCCGCACACGGAACTCCGCGGCTGACGCCGCACGACCCTCGCGCGTGCGCGTCGGCCTCCGCTGCTCCGCCGTCCGATTCCGCCCGCCTCGGCCCGTCTCTGCCCGTCTCCGCCCGTTACGCGAGCGCCGCGGCGAATGCGCGCTCGATGTCCGCGCGCAGATCGGCTTCGTCCTCGAGACCGACGTAGAAGCGCACCAGCGTGCCGCGATGCGGCCACGCCGTCGTGCGCATCGATTGCACGTCGTACGGCATCGCAAGGCTGCACGCCCCGCCCCAGCTCCAGCCGATCGCGAACAGCTCGAGCGCCTCGACGAAGCGATCCACCTGCGCGGCGCCGTAGCGTTCGTCGAACACGACCGAGAACAGTCCGCCCGCGCCCGTGAAGTCGCGCATGAACGCATCGTGCCCCGGGCAATCGGGCAGTTGCGGATGCAGCACCGTCGCGATCTCCGGGCGCGTCTTCAGCCAGCGCGCGAGCGACAGCGCGCTGCGGCTGTGCGCGTCGAAGCGCGCCTGCATGCTCGGCAGGCCACGCAGCACGAGCGAACAGTCGTCGGCCGACACGCCGATCCCGAGCCGCATCCGCGCGAGCTTGAGCTTTGCGTTCAGCTCGTCGTCGGCGGTGATCGTCGCGCCCATCAGCACGTCGCTGCCGCCGGATTGATATTTCGTCAGCGCCTGCACCGAGATATCGACGCCGTGCTCGAACGGCTTGAACGCGAGGCCCGCCGAATACGTGTTGTCGATTGCCGTGACGATGCCGCGCGCGCGCGCGGCCGCCGTGATCGCGCGCACGTCGGGCACTTCCATCGTCACCGAGCCGGGCGCCTCGATCCAGATGAGGCGCGTGTTCGGCACGATCAGATCGGCGATTCCCGCGCCGATCATCGGATCATAGAAACGCGCGGTGATGCCGAAATCCTTCGCGAACCATTTGCCGAAATCGCCGTTCGGGCCGTACGCGTTGTCCGGAATCAGCACGTCGTCGCCTTCCTTGACGAGGCCGAAGTACACGTTCGTGATCGCCGAAAGCCCCGACGGCTGCAGCAGCGCGTGCGTGCCGCCTTCGATCTGCGCGAGCCGCTGCGCGAGCGCGAGCGACGTCGGCGTCGCATGCAGGCCGTAGCGCCATTGGCCGTCCTTGCGCCAGTCGAGGTTGCGCATCGTCGCGAGATCGGGGAACACGACCGTCGACGCCCGCGCGACCGGCACGACGAACGATTCGAAACCGGCGGGAATGCGGTCGTCCGGCTGGACGACGCGAGTCTGAAGCGCGCGCTTGGGAGTGAATGCGGTCATGACTGGGAAAGCTCGATGCAAAACGAGCCTGAAATGATTGGAATCCGGCTAGCTTAGCCGGATTCCGTGCGTTTGGCCCGGTACAGTCGGCGCGGCCGCGACCGTGCCGGCGAAGGCTCCGCCGGCCGCAGCCGAACGATCCCACGCGAAGCAGCGCGGCCGGGAGGTCGAGTGAAGGCAAAACCGGGGCCGGGAGCCCTCGCCTCAATCGGCGGACGGCCGGATTCGGCTGCCACGCTTTATCCAGCCGCGGTCGTCGTTCGTTACTCCGCGGTCCGCACGTTGCTCACGCCGCCGACCGACTGCCCATGGGCGCCCGCCTGCGGCGCGGCGGCGCCGGCCGACGCGGGCTGCGCGGCCGCCGCATGTTGCGGCGCCGACGCGCCGCCCGACGGATGCAGCACGACGGGCAGCGGGTCCGACTGGTCCGCGTTCATCCGGTCGGCCGACAAGCCGCCCGACGGATCGAAGCGGCCGATCCATACGCCCGTGATGTTCGTGCCGTCGTCCGACTCCTCGATTTCGAGCGTGTCGCCGTCTCGGTCGCCCGCGAGCAGGACGACCGCGCCCGTATCGAGATACTGACACTCGCCATGCACGCCCGGCTCGTCCGTCTTCGGCCCGAGGCGCACGACGATCGGCCGGCCGCCGAGCGTCCCTTCGTAGCGCGGCAGCCGCGCATACGCCGGATTCGGCTTGAGCGGCGCGGCGGGCGGCGGCGCGTCCGCCGACGCCGCGACGGGCGCATCGGACGCGCCCGCGGAAGCCGCCGCAGGCTGAGGTTGAGACTGCGCGAACGCGAGCCCCGCCGCCGTCGCGAACGCGGCGGCGAGCGCCGCGCCGCGGATTCCGGTGATCAGCTTCAACTGCGCGGCCCTCTCGTTACAGACGCTCGAACACCGCGGCGATGCCCTGGCCGCCGCCGATGCACATCGTCACGAGCGCGTAGCGCCCGCCGATGCGTTGCAGCTCGTACAGCGCTTTCACCGTGATGAGCGCGCCCGTCGCGCCGATCGGGTGGCCGAGCGAGATGCCCGAGCCGTTCGGGTTGACCTTCGCCGGATCGAGACCGAGCTCGTTCGACACCGCGCACGCCTGCGCGGCGAACGCCTCGTTCGCCTCGATCACGTCGAGATCGGCGACCGTGATCCCCGCGCGCTCGAGCGCCTTTCGCGTCGCAGGCACGGGGCCGATGCCCATGTACGCCGGATCGACGCCCGCATGCGCATACGAGACGAGGCGCGCGAGCGGCTTCGCGCCGCGCCGCTCGGCCGCGCCGCGCTCCATCAGCACGACGGCCGCGGCCGCATCGTTGATGCCCGATGCATTGCCCGCCGTCACCGTGCCGTTTTCCTTCGCGAACACGGGCTTGAGCTTCGAGAAATCGTCGAGCGACGCATCGTGGCGCACGTGCTCGTCGGCGTCGAACACGACGGTGCCCTTGCGCGACGCAATCTCGATCGGCAGGATCTGATCCTTGAAGTAGCCGGATTTCGTCGCGTGCGACGCGCGCCGGTGCGACTCGAGCGCGAGCGCGTCCTGCGCGTCGCGCGTGATCCCGTACTTCGCCGCGACGTTCTCGGCCGTCACGCCCATGTGGACCGATTGGAACGGATCGTTGAGCGCGCCGATCATCATGTCGACGAGCTTCGCGTCGCCCATGCGCTGGCCGAAGCGCGCGGCCGGCACCGAGTACGGCGCGCGGCTCATGTTCTCCGCGCCGCCCGCGACCGCGATGTCCGCGTCACCGAGCAGCACGCTCTGCGCGGCCGACACGATCGCCTGCAGGCCCGAGCCGCACAGCCGGTTGACGGTCAGCGCGGGCGCGTGCTGCGCGACGCCACCGTTGATCGCCGCGACGCGCGCGATATACATGTCCTTCGGTTCCGTGTGCACGACATTGCCGAACACGACGTGCCCGACCTCGTCGCCCGACACTTGCGCGCGCGACAGCACTTCGCGCACGACCCGCGCGCCGAGCTCGGTCGGCGAGAAATCCTTCAGGCTGCCGCCGAAATCGCCGATCGCGGTGCGTACGCCGCTCACCACCACTACTTCGCGTTGCATCGTTGCCTCCCTTTCTTCTCTTGATGAAAACCGATGGAGCGCGCGGCCCGCGCCGCACGCGTCACGTATTCGAATCGTGCATTCGCATCACGCATCTTCGCGTCACGCACCGGATACACGCATCCTTCGCGCGCCCTTCATGCACCCTTCACGCACCCAATAGCCGCTCGACCGCATCGCGCGACGGAATCGGCGCGACCGCGCCGAAGCCCAGCGTCGACAGCGCGGCCGCCGCGTTCGCGTAGCGCGCGGCCGAGAACGGATCGTCGCCCGCGACGAGCCGCGCGACGAACGCGCCGCCGAAGCAGTCGCCGGCTCCCGTCGCGTCGGCCGCGTCCACGACGAAGCCCGGCACGACGCGCCGCTCGTCGGGCGTCGCGACATACGCGCCTTCGCGGCCGAGCTTCAGCGCGACGACGCTCGGCCCGAAGCCGAGCAGCGCATCGATGATCGCGTCGCGCTCGTCGAGCCCCGTGAGCGCCGTCACGTCGTCCCAGCTCGGCAGACAGACGTCCGTGTGACGCAGCGCCTCGCGCATCACCGCGCGCGCGCGCGGCAGCGGCCAGAGCTTCAGGCGCAGGTTCGTGTCGAAGCTCACGCGCGCGCCGTTCGCACGCGCATGCTCGATCGCGGCGAACGCCGCGTCGCACGCGCTCGCGCTGATCGCGAGACTCACGCCCGACAGATGGACGACGCGCGCGGCCGCGAGCGCGTCGAGCGGCAGATCGCGAACCGCGTAGCGGCTTGCGGCCGAGCCCGCTCGCAGATAGTCGAACGCGTGGCCGTGCTCGCCGTGCGACACGAAATAGACGCCCGTCGGCGCGCCGCCGTCGATCCGCACATGCGACGTATCGACGTGCTCGCGGCGCCACAGATCGAGCAGCAGCCGGCCGAAATGATCGTCGCCGACCGCGGACACGAAGCCCGCTCGCGCGCCCTGCCGCGCGGCAGCGATGCAGAAGTTCGACGTATCGCCGCCGAAGCCCTGCAGGTAGTTCGGCTCGCCCGGCCGCGCCTGATTGAATTCGACCATCGCCTCGCCGAGCGCGAGCACGTCGGGAAACGTCGCCGGCATCGTCAGACCTCGCCCCACAGATCGTGGCCGTCCGCGCCCGTGATCTTCACCGACACGAAATCGCCGACCTTGTAGCGCTTGGACGCCTTCGTCGCCGGCTCCACGTAGACGACGCCGTCGATCTCCGGCGCGTCGGCCGCGGTGCGCCCGATGCCGCCTTCGTCGTTGACCTCGTCGATCAGCACCTTGAGCGTCTTGCCGACCTTGCGCTCGATGCGCGCGGCCGACACCGCCTCGGCGACTTCCATGAAGCGCGCGCGGCGCTCCTCGCGCACGTCGTCGGGCAGCGCGCCGTCGAGCTCGTTCGCGCTCGCGCCCTCGACCGGAGAATACGCGAAGCAGCCGACGCGATCGAGCTCCGCCTCGCGAATGAAGTCGAGGAGCGTCTCGAATTGCGCTTCAGTCTCACCGGGAAAGCCCGCGATGAACGTGCTGCGAATCGTCAGATCCGGGCAGATCTCGCGCCACTTCTGCACACGCTCGAGCACCTTCTCCGCGTTCGCGGGGCGCTTCATCCGCTTCAGCAAGTCCGGATGCGCGTGCTGGAACGGCACGTCGAGATACGGCAGCACATGGCCCTT
This sequence comes from Burkholderia savannae, assembly GCF_001524445.2. Taxonomy (NCBI): domain Bacteria; kingdom Pseudomonadati; phylum Pseudomonadota; class Betaproteobacteria; order Burkholderiales; family Burkholderiaceae; genus Burkholderia; species Burkholderia savannae. Next base: position 1,776,651 of record NZ_CP013417.1, on the reverse strand, counting down.
GAGCGGGCCTTGCGCCATCATCGGAATGATCTCGTCGACGTGCGGATACGGATAGACGTAGTGCAGACGCACCCACGCGCCGTACTGCGCGGCGAGCTCGCCGAGCGCGCCGACGAGCTCGGTCATCCGCGTCTTGATCGGCCGGCCGTTCCAGAAGCCCGTGCGGTACTTGACGTCGACGCCGTACGCGCTCGTGTCCTGCGAGATCACGAGCAGCTCCTTCACGCCGGACTTGAAGAGATTCTCGGCTTCGAGCATCACTTCGGCGACGGGCCGCGACACGAGATCGCCGCGCATCGACGGGATGATGCAGAACGTGCAGCGATGATTGCAGCCTTCGGAGATCTTCAGATATGCGTAGTGGCGCGGCGTGAGCTTGATGCCCGCGGGCGGCACGAGATCGACGAACGGATCGTGCGGCTTCGGCAAATGGCTGTGCACGACCTGCATCACCTCGCCGACCGCATGCGGGCCCGTGACGGCGAGCACCTTCGGATGCACTTCCTCGATGAGACCGGAGCCGCTCGCGCTCTTCTTCGCGCCGAGACAGCCGGTGACGATCACCTTGCCGTTCTCGGCGAGCGCTTCGCCGATCGCGTCGAGGCTTTCCTGGACCGCTTCGTCGATGAAGCCGCAGGTGTTGACGACGACGAGATCCGCGCCGTCGTAGGTGCCGGAGATCTCGTAGCCTTCCGCGCGCAGTTGCGTGATGATCTGCTCGGAGTCGACAAGGGCTTTCGGGCAGCCGAGCGAAACCATACCTACCTTGGGCGCGGCATGCGGCTTACCGCTTGATTTCAATGAATTTTCCAACTATCGCTTCCATGCGTGAGGGGACGGCGTGCGCCGGCGGCGCGCCTTGGGTTTGCCCGCATTTTACCCTCCGCGCGGCAACGTTCCTTCACGGACGCGCACCCGGCGCCCGGCGCGCCGCATCTCGCGCTCCGATCGGCCGTTTCCGCGCTCGCGCCGCCTGCGGCAGGCCGCCCGCCGCGCCGCTTCGGAGCGGCGTCACGACGGCACTTTCTGACTCAAATTCAGAAGCACCACGCCGGCCACGATGAAAGTCATGCCGGACCATTTCGCGAGCGACGCACCCTCGTCGAAAATCGCGATGCCGACCAACGCCGTCCCCGCGCCGGCCCAGACCGCATACGCGATGCCGATCTCGAGCTGCTTGGTGGCGAGCCCCATCAGCCAGATCGCCGCCGCGTAGCATGCGCCCATCGCAATCGTAAACGGCAGACGCGCGAGGCCCGCCGACAGCTTCAGGAAAATGGTGCCGCACACTTCGGACAAGATGGACAGAACCAGCAGGTGCCACGGGCTCGCGAGCGTTCACCGGCAATCAGGACGAGTCCCTGCGAAGAGAAACCAACAGGCTTCGCGCAGCGACGCACACGGCCCGGCACCCGGCGCCAATGCCGCCGCCCGTGACGCCGATGCATACGTCCCCAAAAAGAAACGACGCCTCGCAGGCGCCATTTCTTTTTTACGCGATCGCGATGTCCGTTCGATGACGCGCGCCAAGCCGCAAGCTCGGCGGCCACGCGCGCCCTGGACGCACTCAGCCGACCTTGCGCCGACGCCCCCCCCAAGCCGCTCCGCGGCCGACGACGCGCCGATCGCCGCGACCGAGCCGTGCGCCCCCGCCGCAATCGCGTTCGATCGCTGCGACAAACGCCGCGCTTACTTCTTCTCGGGCTCGCTGCCCGGCGGCGTCGCCGGCTTGAACGGGAACGAGCTGAACATCGTCTTCGCCTGGTTCTGCATCTGCTCCTGCATTTGCACGAACATGTTCTTCGACTGCTCGATGTAGCTCGTCATCATTCCTTGCATCATCGGCGCCTGCATGTTCATGAACTGCGACCAGACCTCGGGATTCATCGCATTGTTCTCGTACAGGCTCTTCGACTGATCGGCGAGCTTGCTCTGGATGTCGATGAACGCCTGGATGTTCTTCTCCAGGTACGTGCCCATCATCCCCTGCATCGCATGTCCGTAGAACCGGATGATCTGCGACAGCATCGACGACGAGAACATCGGCACGCCGCCGCTTTCCTCTTCGAGGATGATCTGCAGCAGGATGCTGCGGGTCAGGTCTTCGTTGCTCTTCGCATCGATGACCTTGAAATCCTCCTGGCCGAGCACGAGCTGCTTCACGTCGGTCAACGTAATGTACGTGCTCGTCTCCGTATCGTACAAACGGCGGTTCGGATACTTCTTGATCAGCCGTTCGCCAGTTTTCTTTGTAGTAGTCATGTAACGCCTTTGAGCGCCTGATGCGCGCAGTGACGGCGCCCGGCGCCGCACGCGGGCGCGGCCGCGCGCGGAACCGGGCGTTCCCGGAACATCCGACCCATGGGCCCGGACGGCACATGCCGCCCGGCTCCATGGCTCAGCCCATATGCAAGCCGCCGTTCAGCGAGAAATCGGCGCCCGTCGCGAAACCGGACTCCTCCGACGCGAGCCACGCGACGATCGAGCCGATCTCGTCGGGCGAGCCGAGACGGCGCACCGGAATCGTCGCGACGATCTTCTCGAGCACGTCCGGGCGGATCGCCTTCACCATGTCCGTGCCGATATAGCCCGGCGACACCGTGTTGACCGTCACGCCCTTCGTCGCGACTTCCTGCGCGAGCGACATCGTGAAGCCGTGAATGCCCGCCTTCGCGGTCGAGTAGTTCGTCTGGCCGAACTGCCCTTTCTGGCCGTTCACCGACGAGATGTTGATGATGCGCCCCCAGCCGCGCTCGACCATCCCGTCGATCACCTGCTTCGTGACGTTGAAGAGGCTCGTCAGGTTCGTGTCGATCACGGCCGTCCAGTCTTCGCGCGTCATCTTGCGGAACACGACGTCGCGCGTGATGCCCGCGTTGTTGACGAGCACGTCGACCTCGCCGATCTCGGCCTTCACCTTGTCGAACGCCAGCTTCGTCGAATCCCAGTCGCCGACGTTGCCTTCGGACGCATAGAAATCGAAGCCGAGCGCCTTCTGGTCCTCGAGCCACTTCACGCGGCGCGGCGAATTCGGGCCGCAGCCCGCGGCCACCTTGAAGCCGTCCTTGTGCAGACGCTGGCAGATGCTCGTGCCGATGCCGCCCATTCCGCCCGTTACGTAAGCAATTCGCTGAGACATAACCTTTACTCCATTATCGTTTTGAGAAGCGCCGAGCGGCAACTTCTCCGTCGCCCGCCTGCCGATCCGCCTGTTCTCCGAGCCGCACCTGTCGGCGCGGCCCGGCCGATTGCCTCTGATTCGCGTTACGGACGCTCGAGCGCGAGCGCGACGCCCATCCCGCCGCCGATGCAAAGCGACGCGAGGCCGCGTTTCGCATCGCGCTTTTGCATTTCGTGCAGCAACGTGACGAGAATCCGGCAGCCCGACGCGCCGATCGGATGGCCGATCGCGATCGCGCCGCCGTTCACGTTGACCTTCGACGTGTCCCAGCCCATCTGCTTATGGACCGCGAGCGCCTGCGCGGCGAACGCCTCGTTGATCTCCAGCAGATCGAGGTCGCCGACCGACCAGCCCGCGCGCTCGAGACAGCGGCGCGACGCCGGCACGGGGCCCATGCCCATCACGCTCGGATCGACGCCCGCGTTTGCGTACGCCTTGATCCGCGCGAGCGGCGCAAGGCCCAGCGACTCCGCCTTCTTCGCCGACATCACGAGCACCGCGGCCGCGCCGTCGTTGATGCCGGACGCGTTCGCGGCCGTCACCGTGCCGTCCTTCGTGAACGCGGGCTTGAGCGTCGCGAGCGACTCGGCCGTCACGCCGTGGCGCACGAATTCGTCGGTCGCGAAGCGAAGCGGCTCGCCCTTTCTCTGCGGAATCTCGATCGGCACGATCTCGTCGTCGAAACGGCCCGCCTTCTGCGCGGCTTCCGCCTTGTTCTGCGACAGCGCGGCGAACTGGTCCTGCTGCTCGCGCGTGATGCCGTGCTCCTTCGCGACGTTCTCCGCCGTGACGCCCATGTGGTACTTGTTGTAGACGTCCCACAGGCCATCGACGATCATGCTGTCGACGAGCTTCGCGTCGCCCATCCGGAAGCCGTCGCGCGAGCCCGGCAGCACGTGCGGCGCGGCGCTCATGTTCTCCTGGCCGCCCGCGACGACGATCTCCGCGTCGCCCGCGACGATCGCGTTCGCGGCAAGCATCACGGCCTTCAGGCCCGAGCCGCACACCTTGTTGATCGTCATGCCGGGCACCGCGGTCGGCAGGCCCGCCGCGATCAGCGCCTGGCGCGCCGGATTCTGGCCCGAGCCCGCCGTCAGCACCTGGCCCAGGATCACTTCGCCGACCTGCTCGGGCTTCACGCCCGCGCGCTCGAGCACCGCGCGGATCACGGTCGCGCCGAGCTCCGGCGCGGCGATCTTCGCGAGCGAGCCGCCGAACTTGCCGACCGCGGTGCGCGCGGCCGATACGATCACTACGTCAGTCATTTCACTATCCTCCGAGCGAACGCGGCACGGCGCGCCGCGTGTCGCCCTGTTAAAAGTCGGTAGCGACGGAAAGCGTGCTCCGCCTTCCGCCGTTCGTCAATCGCGTTGCATCACATAGCGGCCGGGCGCGGGCTCGATCACAGGGAAGTGCGCGGAGCCGAGCTGCGCGCGCGGCTTCACCTTGCGGCCGCCGTACTGATCGAGCCACTCGATCCACACGGGCCACCAACTGCCCGGATGTTCGGTCGCCGCGTCGAGCCAGTCGTTCGCCGATTCCGGCAGCGCCTTCGCGCTTGCGTCGTAGCTCCAGTAGCTGCGCTTCTTTTTCGCGGGCGGGTTGATCACGCCCGCGATGTGGCCCGACGCGCCGAGCACGAACTTGAGCGGGCCCGCGAGCAGCGACGTCGATTCGTACGCGGTCTGCCACGGCACGATGTGATCCTCGCGCGAGCCGTAGATGAACGTCGGCACGTCGATCCTCGACAGATCGACGGGCTCGCCGCACACGACGAGCGCGTCCGGCTCGCGCAGCTTGTTCTCGAGATAGGTGTTTCGCAGGTACCACGCGTACATCGGGCCCGGCAGGCTCGTCGAATCGCTGTTCCAGTAGAGCAGATCGAACGGCGCCGGCGTGCGTCCCTTCAGGTAGTTGTCGACGACGTAGTTCCAGACGAGATCGTTCGGCCGCAGGAATGAGAACGTGTTCGCGAACTCGACGCCGCGCATGAGCCCCGGCGGCGTGCCGTTCTTGCCGCCGATCGTTTGCTCGCGCATTTGCACGTGCGCTTCGTCGACGAACACGTCGAGGATGCCCGTGTCGGAGAAGTCGAGCATCGCGGTGAGGAGCGTCATCGACGCGGCCGGATGCTCGCCGCGCGAGGCGAGCACCGCGAGCGCCGTCGCCAGCATCGTGCCGCCGACGCAGAAGCCGAGCGTGTTGATCTGCTCGCGCCCGCTCACCTGCTGGACGGCGTCGATCGCGGCGAGGAGCCCCTCGTCCATGTAGTCGTCCCAGTTCTTGCGCGCGACCGATGCGTCCGCGTTGCGCCACGACACCAGGAAAACCTGATGGCCGCACGACAGCGCATGCGCGACGAGCGAATTCTCAGGCTGCAGATCGAGGATGTAGAACTTGTTGATGCAAGGCGGCACGATGAGAAGCGGCCGCTCGAAGACGGTCGCCGTCGTCGGCTTGTACTGGATCAGCTGGATCAGATCGTTCTCGTAGACGACCGCGCCTTCCGTCACCGCGAGATTCTTGCCGACGACGAACTGAGTTTCGTCCGTCTGCGAGATCTTGCCTCGCTGCATGTCGGCGAGCAGGTTCTTCATCCCGAGCCGCAGGCTCTCGCCTTGCGTCTCGACGAGATTCTTCTGCGCTTCAGGATTGAGCGCGAGGAAGTTGCTCGGCGCCGCGGCGGCCGTCCATTGCTGGACCGCGAAGCGGATTCGCTCGCGCGTCTTCGGATCGGTCTCGAGCGCGTCGGCGAGCTCTTGCAGATAGCGCGCGTTCAGCAGATACCATGCGGCTGCGAACGCATGCGCGGGCGACGCCTTCCACGCGTCCGAGCTGAAACGCCGGTCCTTGAGATCGGGAACGGTCGGCGTCGCGGCCGTCGCCTGCTGGATCAGCGCGAGACTATCGCGCGAATAGTCGGCCTGAAGCGTCTGCAGCCGCGCGGGCGGCACCGACGCGACGGGCGCGAGCCCCGCGAAGGATGCGGACGCGCCCGACCAGTCCGGCATCGGCGGCATCTGCGGCATGGCCGGCATCGCGAACGGGAACGGCTGAGACGGCTGGAACGCCGCGAACGGCGGCTGTGCGGGCGCGCCGCCGGCGGCCGCGCGGGCCGGGTCCGCGAAGCTGCGCCACGCGCCGATCCAGGACTCGAACATCTGTTGCATGGGCTGGGTCGCCGATCCGGCTGTCTCGCGACCCTGGGAAGTATCCGTATGAGAGGACGTCGACGATTTTTTCGATGCTGTCATACCTGCCTTAACGGTGGTTCCTCGGTGGTTCCTCGGTGGTTCCTCGGTGTTTCCTCGGTATTGCCTGCGGGGACCCTGGAAATCCTGCTCGAGCCGCATGAAGTCGACCACCCACTGCGCCCCGTCCGGCCGGGCGTCGCGTTCCGGAGCGTTCCTCCAGATTCTGCCGCAGTGCAGTAGTTTTATCATTATCGTTTTCCCCATGTGATCCGTCACCTCCGACAACACATGCTTCACCGACCGGAATAATTGTTGCGAAACGCGCGATGCGATGCGCGGCGCGGCGCGGATGCCAGGCCGAATCGGCCGGCGAGAGTCTAAGCGATTTCGATGACAGCAATCGCACGAAGCAGCGCAGCAATCGGCGCCCGGCGGCACGGCGAAAATATCGCTCCCGCTCGTTCCCGATCGTCAACAAAGGGCCGCGCGCAACCGGCGGCCGTCAATCGGCGAGCCAGATCATCGCGGCCATTCGTCCCGTCACGCGATCGCGTCGATACGAATAGAAGCGCTCACGCTCGGTCGCCGTGCACGCGGTGCCGCCGCTCACGCGCGTGACGCCCGCGCGCGCGAGGCGCAGACGCGCGAGCGCGTAGAGATCCGCCAGATATTTGCCGGGCGCGTCCGCGCGCGGCGCGAATGCGCGCTCGGTCGCCGCGTAATCGGCGAGCGGCGCCGCGTCGAGAAAGGCCGAGCGCACGTCGGCGCCGACTTCGAAAGCGCTCGGGCCGATCGCCGGGCCGAGATACGCGTGCAGGCCGTCGAGGCCGCCGCCCGCCAGTGCCGCAACGCGCTCGGCCGTCTTCTCGACGATCCCCCCGACGAGTCCGCGCCAGCCCGCATGCGCGGCGCCGACCGCCCGGCCCGCGTCGTCGCACAGCAGCACCGGCAAGCAATCGGCGACCATCACGACGCAAACGGCGCCCGGCGCCGTCGCAACGCTCGCGTCCGCGCGCACGACGCGCTCGGCTTCGCCCTCGCCCGCGCCGCCCGCGCTCGCGGCGAGCACGTCCTCGGCGCGCACGACGTCCGTGCCGTGGACCTGCTCGAGCCACGCGGCGCGCGACCGGCCGGTCAGCGCGAGCAGCCGCGCGCGGTTCATCTCGACATGCGCGGGATCGTCGCCCGTGTGCCGGCCGAGATTCATCCCGCCCGCGACCTCGCCGCCGCCGCCCCAACCACCATAAGGCGGCTCGCTCACGCCCCCGTTGCGCGTCGAGACGAGCGCTCGCACGCGCGGGGGCGCGTGCCAGTCGGGTTGCACGCAATCGGCGAGCGTCAGGGGTCGCAACATCGTCATCGGGAATCAATCCTCATCGTCGCCGGCATGCGGGATGCCGTCATCGTAACCTTCGTCATAGACCGCGTCGTCGTCGCCGAATTCCGCGTCGTCCGCACCGAAGCCGAGCGCGTCGACGAGCGCCGCGAGATCGGCCGGCAGCGGCGCGCGCCATTGCATCGTCCGGCCGCTCGCGGGATGCACGAGGCCGAGCCGCCAAGCGTGCAGCGCCTGCCGCGCGAAGCCGCCCGGCAGCGGCGCGACCGAGCGCTTGCCGCGCGCGCGGCCGTACACGGGATCGCCGAGGAGCGGATGCCCGACGTGCGCGCAATGCACGCGAATCTGGTGCGTGCGCCCGGTCTCGAGATCGCAATGGATCGCCGACACCGGCTGGCGCTCCCACATCGTCGTGTCGACCGTACGGAAATGCGTGCGCGCCGGCTTGCCCGCCGCCCCCGTGACGACCGCCATCCGCGTGCGTTCGCGCGGGTCGCGGCCGATCGGCGCGTCGATCGTGCCCTCATCGGGCATCTGCCCCCACGCGAGCGCGAAATAGCGGCGCTTCACCGTGCGCGCCTGCAATTGGCGGATCAGGTCGGTCTGCGCGGCGAGCGTGCGCGCGACGACCATCAGGCCCGACGTTTCCTTGTCGAGCCGGTGCACGATGCCCGCGCGCGGCAGGCCCGCCGCATCGGCATAGCGGTGCAGCAGGCCGTTGAGCAGCGTGCCGCTCCAGTTGCCGGCGGCCGGATGCACGACGAGGCCGGCCGGCTTGTCTACGACGACGAGCGTGTCGTCCTCGTAGACGATCGAAAGCGGCACCGGCTCCGGCGCGAACGCGAGTTGCTCGGGCAGCAGGTCGGGCAAGAGCTCGATCGTCGCGCCGAGCGGCACGGGCTGCCGGATCTTCGCGTGCGCGCCGTCGACGCGCACGCGCTCCGATTCGATCCACTGCTGCAGGCGGCTGCGCGAAAACTCGGGGAAGAGCTGCGCGAGCGCCTTGTCGAGGCGCTCGCCCGCGAGCGCGGGCGGCACCTCGATCACGCGCGGCGCATCGGCGCCGGAATCGGCGCTCGCGGGCGCGACGAGCGCGTCGCTCGTCAGATCATCGTCGAGCGAATCGCCGGCAGAAGCATCGGCGGGGCTGACGCTTGGGCTATAATCGTCGCGGTTTGACTTGCCCGCACGGGCATTCAACGAACTTGAACGGGTCATTTAGACTGGGTCACTTGAGACTTGAAGCTAGGACAATGCGAGCCCTATTCACCATGATGCATTCGACCAAACGCGTCGCGAAACCTGCGGCCGCCTGGGCCGCGCTGGCCGCTGCGGCGGCGCTCGTCGCGGGCTGCCACGGCTTGCCGCAGAAGACCGACGAGACGGCGACCTGGTCGAACAACAAATTATACTCAGAGGCTCAGGATGCATTGACGGGCGGCGACTGGGGCAAGTGCGCGAAATACTTCGAAGCGCTGCAGGGCCGCGATCCGTTCGGCCATTTCGCGCAGCAGGCGCAGATCAACGTCGCGTACTGCAACTGGAAGGACAACGAAGCAGCCGCGGCCGACCAGGCAATCGACCGCTTCATCCAGCTGCACCCGGATCACCCGGATATCGCGTACGCGTACTATCTGAAGGGGATGATCCACTTCAACGACGACCTCGGTCTCTTCGGCCGCTTCTCCGGCCAGGACATGAGCGAGCGCGATCCGCAGGCGCTGCGCGAATCGTATGACGCATTCAAGCTCGTCGTCGACCGCTATCCGAAGAGCAAGTATGCGCCGGACGCGGCCGCGCGGATGCGCTACATCGTCAACGCGCTCGCATCGCACGAAGTGCACGCGGCCGATTACTACTACCGGCGCGGCGCTTACGTCGCGGCGATCAACCGCGCGCAACTCGCGATCAGGGAATACAAGAACGCGCCCGCGATCGAGGATGCGCTGCACATCATGATGCTGTCGTACGCGAAGCTGAACCAGACGCAGCTCGCCGACGACACGAAGCGCGTGCTCGCGTCGACGTTCCCGGACAGCCCGTACGTGACCGGTCATGCTCGGCCGGGCGCGAAGAAATCGTGGTGGCAGTTCTGAGCTGAGCGTCGCGCATTACGCAGTTGACCGCAGTTGACGGACGCTGCCAAAAGAAAACCCGGCCTGTCGAGCCGGGTTTTCTTTTTTTGAGGCGTTCTCGCGCGTTTAGCACACGCCGCGAGCAGCGCGGCGCGGCCGCACTGCTCGCCGATCGCCCCGCACATCCCGTGCCGCCGCCGCAAACGGCGCGCGTGCGGCGCGCTCAAGCCTGCTCGGGCTCGCGCCGCTCGGCGAAGAACTCGCGGACGACGTCGATCTCGCGCGTGCGCTTGAAGGGCGGCAGGCTCTGCCAGATGCGCCGGCCGTACGGCTTGTCGACGAGGCGCGTGTCGCAGATCATCAGCACGCCGCGATCCGTCTCCGCACGAATCAAGCGGCCCGCGCCCTGCTTCAGCGTGATGACGGCCTGCGGCAGTTGGTGGGCGGCGAACGGGCTCAATCCCTTTTTCGTCAGCGCGTCGAGCCGCGCGGCGAGCACCGGATCGTCGGGCGGCGCGAACGGCAGCTTGTCGATCACGACGAGCGACAGCGCGTCGCCGCGCACGTCGACGCCTTCCCAGAAGCTCTGGCTGCCGACGAGAATCGCATTGCCGTACGCGCGGAACCGGTCGAGCAGCTCGGTGCGGCTTGCGTCGCCCTGCACGAGGAGCGGCGTGCCCCAGCCGCGCGCGTCGATCGTATCGCGCAGCTTCGTCGCGATCCGGTCGACCGCGCGCAGCGTCGTGCACAGCACGAACACACCGCCGCCCGACGCCTCGATCGCCGGCAGCGCGGCGTCGAACACCGCGTCGGTGAACGCGGGCGACGACGGCTGCGGCAAGTTCCGCGGCACGTACAGGAGCCCTTGCGTTTGATAGTCGAACGGGCTCGGCAGCGTCATCGAGCGGCGCGCGTTGAGGCCCATCTGCGCCGCGTAATGCGTGAAATCGCCACGCACCGACAGCGTCGCCGACGTGAAGATCCACGCGCGCGGCACGCCCGCGCGCTGTTTCGCGAAGATCGGCGCGACGGACAGCGGCGTTTCGTGCAACTGGACCGTGTGCGCGAATACCTCGACCCAGCGCACCTTCTCGTTCGGATCGCCGTGCTCGCCCGCCTGAGCTCCGGCTTGCGCATCGGCTGCGTCCTCCTTCGCGCCGGGCGCGACCCAGCCCGCGAGCAGATCCTGCAGCTCGCGCGCGCGGCGCTCGCATGCGGCGATCGACTCGGCGCGCTCCGCTTGTCCCGCAAGCGCGGTCGACAGCGCGCCGAGCGCCGCGTCGAGCGCGTCGAGCGCGCCAAAGAGCGGATGGCCGTCACCCAGCTGCGCGAGCGACATCCGCACGATGCCGTCGTCGGCGAACACAAGCCGCAAGTCGCGCGCCGCACGCTCGAGCGCGCCGCCGAGCTTCACCCATTCCACCGCGTCACGCGCATGCGCAAGACCTTCGACCACCGAGTCGCGCGCGAGCTCGAGCAGCTGCGTCGTCGACAGCGTCTCGCCGAAAAAGAGCGTCGCGGTCTCGGGCAGTTGATGCGCCTCGTCGAAGATGATCGTGTTCGCGCTCGGCAGCAACTCGGCCATCCCGGTGTCGCGCAGCATGATGTCCGCGAAGAACAGGTGGTGATTGACGACGACGACGTCCGCCTGCTGCGCCTCGCGGCGCGCCTGCATCACGAAGCAATCCTTGTAATGCGGGCATTCCTGGCCGAGGCAGTTGTCGCGCGTCGACGTGACCATCGACCACACGGACGACGTCTCCGGCACGCTCGCGAGCTCGGCCTTGTCGCCGCTCTTCGTGATCTTCGCGAAGCGGATGATGTCCTGCAGGTAAGCGGTGTCCTGCCGCGACGGCAGGCGGCCGTTGTCGGCCGTGCGCTGCAGGTAGTAATGGCACAGATAGTTTGCGCGCCCCTTGAGCATCGCGACCGTCACGGGCACCGCGAGCGCATCGCGCACCGTCGGGATGTCGCGCAGGAACAGCTGATCCTGCAAGTGCTTCGTGCCCGTCGACACGATGACCTTGCCGCCCCAGAGCATCGCCGGGACGAGGTATGCATAGGTCTTGCCGGTGCCCGTGCCCGCCTCGACGATCAGCGTGTTGTCGCCGTTGTCGGCACCTTCGCCGTCGGGCAATGCGGCGGGCGCGTCGTCGCGGCCGGCGGAAGCGCCCTCCTGCAGGCGTCGCGCGGGACGCTTGCGCGTCTCGAAGATCTCGGGCTCCGGCATCAGCTTACCCGACGCCTCCATCGCGGCCGCGACGGCGCGCGCCATGTCGATCTGCGACGCGCGCGGACGATAGCTGTCGAGCGCGCGCGCGAAGAGGCCGCCGTCGCCGAAGATCGCGTCGAGCTCGTCGATACGCTTCACGCTCGGCGTATACGCGCCCGTCGCCGCCACGGCGCCGGACGTGCGGGCGCGCGCGGCGGACGAATCGTCGCGCCGCGCGTCGGGATTGACATCAAGCGGTGAATTCAAGGCAAGCGGTTCCTAGTATCCGGCGCTTGCCGCGGCGCCGGCGCTTGCCAGGCCGCGCGTCAAGCGCGCTTATCCGGTTCGAGCTGCGACTGCAGCATGATGATCTTGTCTTTGGCGAGCAGCTTTTCCTTCTTCAGCCGGTGCAGCGCCAGGTCGTCGATGTCGGACCGGCCCTCCTTCTGCTCGATCTCGCGGGCAAGCTGCCTGTGCAGCTCCTGCAACGACGTCAGTCGGTTGTACAGTTCCTGTTGAGTTTCCGCCGAACGGGTTTGCATACTCGCCTCCTCACTGAATCGGCATGCCGGCCGAGCCGCCCGCATGCCCGAGATTGCCTTGCGAAACCACCACCCAACGCTACCGCGTCACTACCCCTGCTGCTAACCGTTACTGCTGCTGTTGTTGCTTCTGCTTCGCCTTCTCGGCGGCCTGTCGCTGGCGCTCCTCGACGTCCGCCTTGTGCTGCGCCGCGTCACGCTGCTTCTGTTCGTAGCGCTCGGCGTTCCCCGCACGCTGCTGCGCATCCTTCGCCGCCTGCGCGTGCGCCGCGTCGAGCTTGCGCTGAAACTCGGCCTGCTTCGCATCGTAGGCCTTCTGGTTCGCCGCGCGCTGCGGCGCCTGCGCGTCGCGCTCCGCGCGCTTCAGCGCGTTTTGCTGCTGCTTGCCTTCATAAGCCGCCGCATTCGCCGCTTCGTCGGCCGCGCGCTGCGGCGCTTGCGCCTGCCGCTGCGCATCCTTGAGCGCCAGTTGCCGGTCGCGCTCCTGCGCGCGCACCGCACGCTGTTCGTCGTCGAGCGCGAGCTGCTCCTGGCTGATGCTCGCGCGCTCCGCGCGCACCGTCTCGCGCGCCTTGTTCAAGCAGCGATTGACGAAAAACGCGCTGTAGCAATCGTGCTGGGCCACCGCATAACGATAATCGTTTTCCGTCGTGCGTTGATTGAGCACTTTTTGACGCGCGTCGAAATTCGCTTGCGCGGCGAACGTATCCGCATCGGACGCAGCGGCGGCCGGCGCCGCTGCGGACGTCTGCGCGACGCCGGCGACGGGCGCGCAGGACAGCGTCGCCGCAAGCGCCACGGCGAACGCGACAATGGAAAATCGGGAAGTAGGCAACGTCGTAGGAAAGCTGCGGATCATGGGCCAAATTCTAACACCCGCGGCTAGACCCTTTCGCATTTATGGCAAAATGCCCCGCTCCATTCACCCGCCAGGGCCGGCCCGAGGGCGCAGTCGGCCGGACCGGGCGATTTCAGCAGGCAGTAGACGCACATCACGACATGACGGAAACCGTAGCACTCAAGATCGTACAGCGCATCGCCGACGAACTGGCGGTTCAGCCCAGGCAGGTCGCAGCAGCGGTGCAACTCCTCGACGAAGGCTCCACCGTTCCGTTCATCGCCCGCTACCGGAAGGAGGTCACGGGCAACCTGGACGACACGCAACTGCGCCAGCTCGAAGAGCGCCTCCTGTATCTGCGCGAGCTCGAAGAGCGGCGCGCGACGATCGTCGCGAGCATCGACGAGCAAGGCAAGCTGACCGACGAGCTGCGCGCGGCGATCGAGGCGGCCGACAGCAAGCAAACGCTCGAGGATCTGTACCTGCCGTACAAGCCGAAGCGCCGCACGCGCGCGCAGATCGCCCGCGAAGCCGGGCTCGAGCCGCTCGCGCAGGCGCTCCTCGCGAATCCTCTGCTCGATCCGCAAACGGAAGCCGCCGCGTACGTGAACGCGGACAACGGCGTCGCCGACGTGAAGGCGGCGCTCGACGGCGCGCGCGACATCCTGTCCGAGCAATTCGGCGAGACGGCGGAACTGCTCGGCAAGCTGCGCGACTACCTGTTCGAGCGCGGCGTCGTGTCGTCGGCCGTCGTCGACGGCAAGGAAGGCGAGGAAGGCGAGAAATTCCGCGACTACTACGACTACTCGGAAACCATCAAGACCGTGCCGTCGCACCGTGCGCTCGCGCTGTTCCGCGGCCGCAACGCCGGCGTGCTGACCGTCAAGCTCGGCCTCGGCGACGAGCTCGACGCGCAGGTGCCGCACCCCGGCGAGGCGATGATCGCGCGCCATTTCGGCATCGCGAACCAGAACCGGCCGGCCGACAAGTGGCTGTCCGACGTGTGCCGCTGGTGCTGGCGCGTGAAGGTGCAGCCGCACATCGAGACCGAGCTGCTCACGCAACTGCGCGAGAACGCCGAGCATGAAGCGATCCGCGTGTTTGCACGCAACCTGAAGGATCTGCTGCTCGCCGCGCCCGCGGGCCCGAAGGCCGTGATCGGTCTCGACCCGGGTCTGCGCACGGGCGTGAAGGTCGCGGTCGTCGATCGCACGGGCAAGCTGCTCGCGACCGACACGATCTACCCGCACGAGCCGCGCCGCGACTGGGACGGCTCGATCGCGAAGCTCGCGCGCATCGCCGCGCACACGCAGGCCGAGCTCGTCAGCATCGGCAACGGCACCGCGTCGCGCGAGACCGACAAGCTCGCGAGCGAGCTGATCGCACGGCATCCGGAGCTCAAGCTGCAGAAGATCGTCGTGTCCGAGGCGGGCGCGTCCGTCTACTCGGCATCGGAGCTGGCCGCGAAGGAATTCCCCGAGCTCGACGTGTCGCTGCGCGGCGCCGTGTCGATCGCGCGCCGGCTGCAGGACCCGCTCGCCGAGCTCGTGAAGATCGAGCCGAAGGCGATCGGCGTCGGCCAATACCAGCACGACGTGAACCAGCGCGAGCTCGCGCGTTCGCTCGACGCGGTCGTCGAGGACTGCGTGAACGCGGTCGGCGTCGATGCGAACACCGCGTCGGCCGCGCTGCTTGCGCGCGTGTCGGGCCTCAATGCGACGCTTGCGCGCAACATCGTCGACTACCGCGACGCGAACGGCCCGTTCCCGTCGCGCGAGCACCTGCGCCGCGTGCCGCGCCTCGGCGACAAGACATTCGAGCAGGCCGCCGGCTTCCTGCGCATCAACGGCGGCGAGAATCCGCTCGACCGCTCGTCGGTGCACCCGGAAGCGTACCCCGTCGTCGAGCGGATGCTCGCGAAGATCAGCAAGCGCATCGACGACGTGCTCGGCAGCCGCGAAGCGCTCGCGGGCCTGTCGCCCGCCGAATTCGTCGACGACCGTTTCGGGCTGCCGACCGTGCGCGACATTCTGTCCGAACTCGAGAAGCCGGGCCGCGATCCGCGCCCCGAATTCAAGACCGCGACGTTCCGCGAAGGCGTCGAGAAGGTGTCGGATCTCGCGCCGGGCATGGTGCTCGAAGGCGTCGTGACGAACGTCGCGGCGTTCGGCGCGTTCGTCGACGTCGGCGTGCATCAGGACGGCCTCGTCCACGTGTCCGCGATGTCGACGAAATTCGTCAAGGACCCTCACGAAGTCGTGAAGGCGGGCCAGGTCGTCAAGGTGAAGGTGCTCGATGTCGACGTGAAGCGGCAGCGGATTTCGCTCACGATGCGCCTCGACGACGACGCGGCGCCGAGCGCCGCCGGCAGCCGCGGCGGCGCGGAGCGCGGCGGAATGCGCAGTGGCGGCGGCGCCCGCCCGCAGCGCACGCGCGAGCCGGAACCGGCGGGCGCGATGGCCGCCGCGTTCGCAAAACTCAAGCAGCAGCGTTGAGCGCGACGCGCCGGCAACGAAAAAGCCCGCAGCGATGCGGGCTTTTTTTACGCCCGCGGCGTCGCGCGGCCCCCGCGACCATTCACGGCAGCCGGCTCGCGCGACCGACGTCCGCTCGCGGGTTTCGGCTTCCGAAAAGCGAACGCAACCCGATTTCCGGCGGCGACTCTCGTTCGCCGCCTCGTTCGCGCCAGGGTCGGTTGTCGATCATTCGAAAGTCGACGGCACGATACGCAGCAAATCTGGAGCAGACCGGCGCACACGCCGCACAGCGATGCACATAGCCTGCGGGCCGCGCCGTTGCCGAAGAACGACGGACGCGGCCCGCGTCGTCGCTCAGATCTCGATCTTCGTGCCGAGCTCGACGACGCGGTTCGCCGGAATCGAGAAGAAATCGGTGGGCTTCGCGGCGTTCTGATGCATCCATGCGAACACGCGTTCGCGCCAGATCGACATGCCCGGCAGATGGGTCGGCACGACCGTTTCGCGCGCGAGGAAGAACGACGTGTCCATCAACTCGAACGTGATGCCGCGCTGACGCGCCACTTCCTCGAGCGTCGCCTTCACGTCCGGCGTTTCGTTGAAGCCGTACTCCGCCTTGACGATGTAGAGCCCTTCGCCCGCGTCGTGGATCGTCACTCGTTCGTCATCCCTCACGTACGGAATGTCGCGCGTGACGAACGTGAGGAAAATGGTTCGCTCGTGCAGCACCTTGTTGTGCTTCAGGTTGTGCAGGAGGCTCACCGGCACGAGCGTGTCGTTGCCCGTCAGATAGATCGCGGTGCCCGACACGCGGTGCGGCGGATGCGCGAGCAGGCCCTGCAGGAACGGCGCGAGCGGAATGCCGTCGGCTGCCGTGCGCTCCTTGACGAGGTGACGCCCCTTGTACCAGGTCGTCAGCAGGAAGAACAGCAGCGCGCCGATGCCGAGCGGCAGCCAGCCGCCCTGCTCGACCTTCAGCAGGTTCGCGCCGAAGAAGCCGAGATCGACGACGAGAAACACGCCGATGATCGCCGCGACGAGCAGCTTGTTCCAGTTCCAGACCTTCACCATCACGACGGCGGCGAGGATCGTCGTGATCACCATCGTCGCCGTCACCGCGATGCCGTACGCGGCCGCAAGGTTGTCGGAGCTCTTGAAGCCGATCACGATGCAGAGGATCACGAACAACAGCAGCCAGTTGACGACGGGCACGTAGATCTGGCCGATCGCGAGCTCCGACGTGTGCAGGATCTTCATCCGCGGCACGTAGCCGAGCTGGATCGCCTGGCTCGTCAGCGAGTACGCGCCCGAGATCACCGCCTGCGACGCGATGACGGTGGCGACCGTCGACAGCACGACGAGCGGCAGCGCCGCCCATTGCGGCGCGAGCAGGAAAAACGGATTCTCGATCGCCTTCGGATCGAGGAGCAGCAGCGCGCCCTGGCCGAAGTAATTGAGCACGAGCGACGGCATCACGAGCACGTATGCGGCGAGCCGGATCGGCTTCGCGCCGAAGTGGCCCATGTCCGCATAAAGCGCCTCCGCCCCCGTCAGCACGAGCACGACGGAGCCGAGCACCACGTACGCGAGCAGCACGTGCTCGGACATGAACGAGAACGCGTAGTACGGGTTGATCGCCGAGACGATCATCGGCGCGCGCGCGATATGGTAGACGCCGAGCACGGCGATCGTGACGAACCAGAGCACCATGATCGGGCCGAACAGCTTGCCGACCGTCGCGGTGCCATGCCGCTGTATCCAGAACAGCGCGATCAGGATCACGATCGTGATCGGCAGCACGAGGTGCGTCAGTTGCGGCGCCGCGACCTCGAGGCCCTCGACCGCCGACATCACCGAGATCGCCGGCGTGATCACCGCGTCGCCGTAGAACATGCATGCGCCGAATATGCCGAGCGCCATCATCAGGCCGGTGACGCGCGACTTCGGATTCAGCGGCCGCAGCGACAGCGCCATCAGCGCGAGCACGCCGCCTTCGCCGTTGTTGTCGGCGCGCATCACGAACAGCACGTACTTGATGCCGACGACGAGGATGATCGCCCAGAACAGGAGCGAGATCACTCCGAGGATCGAACTTTGCGTGAGAGGAATGCCGTGGGCAGGACTGAACGCTTCCTTGAGCGAGTACAGCGGGCTCGTGCCGATGTCGCCGAAAACCACGCCGATTGCTGCGATTGCGAGCGATTGCAGCGAATGCTGGCGCATGGACGAGTGATTCGTGTCGGTCATAAAAGCGATATAAATCCGTGCTGGGATCGGAAAAACGAGCGCTATTCTAACTGGGCACGCAAAAATGCCGCCCACTGGTGTTGTCAGCACACCACTTGCTGCGGCGCGCCAAGTGTAGCATGGGGTCGTGACGCATCCTGCCGCGACGGGGCGTCATGATAGCCGGGCGAAGACGGCGCGCCTACCCTCGCCGCGCGATTCTTCGGATACCGTAAAGAGGATGTAAAAAGACGGAACAAAAAACGGCGCCGTCGAGGCGCCGTTTTCGATGCTGCGCCGGACGCGCTTACGCGTCGGACGCTTCGTCGCGCTGCATGTTGCCGCGCTTGATCCATGCCGCGAGATTGTGCGGACGCACCGTATCCCATTCCTCGAACGGCTGGTGAATCCACGGATTCGTCGGCAGGTACTGAACGTGGTAATCGGGCTTCACCTTCGAGCAGCCCTTGTACCAGAGCACGGCCGAACGCACGGCCGTCACGGCCGGATAGCGCTCCTTCAGATGCTGCTGAACGCGCGCGAGCGTCACGCCCGAGTCGACGAGATCGTCGACGAGCAGCACGTTGCCCGACAGATCGCCGCGCGTCATCGTGATGTACTGCGCGATGTCGAGATCGCCCTGCTGCGTGCCCGCCGCCTCGCGGTACGAACTCGTCGCGAGGATCGCGAGCGGCAGATCGTAGATGCGCGAAAGCTGATCGCCGACGCGCAGGCCGCCGCGCGCGAGGCAGAGGATCTTGTCGAACTTCCAGCCCGATTCGTGGACGGCGAGCGCGAGCATCTCGATCAGCCGGTGGTATTCGTCCCAGCCGACCCAGAGGTTCTTGTCGTCGTTGCGCGGATCGGACATCGTCAGCGCATGCATGAGATTCTGCGTCATCTACGCTTACACCTTGAACGGATGGCGCAGCAGGATCGTCTCGTCGCGATCCGGGCCCGTGGACACCATGTCGATCGGCACGCCGGCCACTTCCTGCACGCGCGTGAGGTACGCACGCGCGCTCGCGGGCAGCGCATCCCACGAGTTGATGCCGACCGTGCTCTCCTTCCAGCCGCCGAACGTCTCGTAGACGGGCTCGCAGCGCGCGACTTCGGCCGCGCCGCGCGGCAGCAGGTCGACGTCTTCGCCATCGATCTTGTAGCCGACGCACAGCTTCACTTCTTCGAGGCCGTCGAGCACGTCGAGCTTCGTCATGCAAAGGCCCGACACGCCGTTGATCTGGATCGAGCGGCGCAGCGCGGCCGCGTCGAGCCAGCCGGTGCGGCGCGGACGACCCGTGACGGAGCCGAATTCCTTGCCGACGTTCGCGAGCGTGATGCCGATCTGATCCTGGCGGCTCGGATTATCCGCGTCGTACAGTTCGCTCGGGAACGGGCCCGAACCGACGCGCGTGCAATACGCCTTCGTGATGCCGAGGATGTAGTTGAGCTTCTGCGGGCCGACGCCCGCGCCCGCCGCCGCCGCGCCCGCGACGCAGTTGCTCGACGTGACGAACGGATAGGTGCCGTGATCGATGTCGAGCAGCGTGCCCTGCGCGCCTTCGAACAGCAGGTTGCGGCCCGCGTGGTTCTCTTCGTACAGGCGGCGCGACACGTCCGCGACCATCGGCTTCAGACGATCCGCGTAGCCGAGCATCGTGTCGAGCGTCGCCTGGAAATCGACGGCCGCGCCGCCGAGATACTGGGTCAGCACGAAGTTGTGGAAATCGAGATTCTCGCGCAGGCGATCGGCGAACGTTCTCGCATCGAACAGATCCTGCACGCGCAGCGCACGGCGGCCGACCTTGTCTTCGTACGCGGGGCCGATGCCGCGGCCCGTCGTGCCGATCTTGCCCGCGCCGCGCCGCGCCTCGCGCGCCTGGTCGATCGCGACGTGGTACGGCAGGATCAGCGTCGTCGCCTCGGAGATGAAGAGCCGCTCGCGAACGGACAGGCCCGCCTCTTCCAGCTCGCCGATCTCCTTGAAGAGCGCCTCGGGCGACAACACGACGCCGTTGCCGATGTAGCAGGCGACGCCTTCACGCATGATGCCCGACGGAATGAGGCGCAAGATGGTCTTCTTGCCGCCGATGATGAGGGTGTGGCCTGCGTTGTGGCCGCCCTGGAAACGCACGACGCCCTGAGCGTGGTCCGTCAGCCAGTCGACGATCTTGCCTTTGCCTTCATCACCCCATTGAGTCCCCACGACGACGACGTTGCGCCCGGGGGTCACGTTCACTGCGCTGGCAGACATGTTGATTCGATAGCTGGTTAAAAACGTATTCTACCTAGGTTCGCCGCCGGTTCCGAATTTTTCCGTTTCGCTTCAACGACATTGCACTCTAGAAACGCGCCGGAAGCCCGGCGGCGCGGCGCGTTCAGCGTGGCTCGACCACCCACGCGCCGCCTCGCTCGACGAGCGCGCGATCGCACGCGAACTCGTCGAGCACGTGATCGTGCCCCGGCAGCGCCTGGATCACGACCTCGCCCGCGTCGCGCAGCGCGCCGACTGCCGCGCGCAGCGCGTCATCGTGCTTCCACGGCGCGAGAATCGCGGCGCCGCGCGCCTCGATCGGCGAAATCCGCGCGATTTCGCGCAAGTCGAGCGAAAAGCCCGTCGCCGGACGCGCGCGGCCGTACGCCTGGCCGACGTGGTCGTAGCGGCCCCCGTGCGCGACCGCGTTCGGCACGCCGTCGACGTATGCGGCGAACATCGCGCCGCTGTGGTACGCGTAGCCGCGCAAATCGGCGAGATCGATCGCGACCTCGGCGTCCTTCACCTGCGCGGCGAGGCGCGCGAGATCGTCGAGCGCGCGCGCGATCTCGGGCAGCGCCGGCAACCGACGGCGCGCCTCGTCGAGCACCGACGCGTCGCCGTACAGGCACGGCAGCGCGCGCAGTGCGGCGCGCGTATCGGCGCCGAGATCGTCGGTCAGCTCGTTCAGGCGCGGCACGTCCTTGCCGGCGAGCGCGTCGTAAAGCGCCTCGCCGCGCTCGGCCGCGACCGCGTCGCGCGCGAAGAGCGCGGCCAGCACGCCCGCATGGCAGAGGTCGAGCCGGATTTTCTTCAGACCAGTCAGATGCAGCGCATCGAGCATCAACTGCTGGATCTCCTCGTCGGCCTCGAGGCCCGCGTGCCCGTAGATTTCAGCGCCGATCTGCAATTGCTCGCGGCTCGCGTGCAGCCCGCGCGGACGCGTGTGCAGCACGGGGCCCGCATAGCAGAGGCGCGTCACGCCCTGGCGGTTCAGCAAGTGCGCGTCGATGCGCGCAACCTGCGGCGTCATGTCCGCGCGCAGACCGAGCGTGCGGCCCGACACCTGATCGACGAGCTTGAACGTGCGCAGGCGCAGCTCGTTGCCGCCGCTCGTCAGCAGCGACTCCAGATACTCGAGGAGCGGCGGCATGACCATTTCGTAGCCGTACGAACGAAAGCGGTCGAGCAGCCTGCGGCGCAGCTCCTCGATCTTGCGCGCCTCCGACGGCAGCACGTCGGCAATATTCTCGGGAAGTAACCAGGTCGACATCGTTGCGGTCCTACGACAGGAAACACGGCGCGCACTGAACGCGCGCCTCGGATTGAAATCGGGTCGGCGCCCGGCGTCCCGGCGCATGGCCGGGAAACGCCGAAGGGGCGCGCGCGGCCGGCTCAGGTGACGAGCAGAAGCAGCGCAAGCCCGAGCGCCATCACGATGAACCCGCCGATCCGGATATGGTGCGCGGGCCGCTCCGCTATTCTACGAAACGTGTCGCGCCACGCGCTCGGAAACACGAACGGAAAGGCGCCCTCGATGATGAGCATCAGCGCGAGAGCAAGCAGTAACGAACCAGCGAAATCCATGCGGACGACGACGCCCCTTGCACATCAACGGTTGCGGGGAGCGGCAGCGGGTGCCGCGGCGCCGCCCGTCGGGCTGCGCATGAAGCGGAAGAACTCGCTGTCCGGATCGACGACGATCACGTCGTTCGGCTTGAAGCTGTTCCGATAAGCCTGCAGGCTCGCGTAGAACTGGTAGAACTGCGGATCGCGCCCGAACGCATCGGCGGCAATCGACGCGGCCTTCGCGTCGCCCTCGCCCTTGATCGACTGCGCCGACTTGTAACCTTCCGCGAGGATCGTTTGCTGCTGACGCGCCGCGTCCGCCTTGATCTCCTCCGCCTGCGCCGCGCCTTCCGCGCGCTCCCGCTCGGCCTCGCGCTGCAGCTCGGCCGTCATCCGCTGATACGCGCCGTCCGCCTGCGCGGCGGGCAAGTCGACGCGCGTGAGCTGCACGTCGACGATGTCGATGCCGAGCGGCGCCGCGTCGGCCTGCAGCGAGCGCCTCGCCTCGTCGGCAATCGCGCGCTGGCTGCCGAGCGCATCGTCGAGCTCGCGCTTCGCGAACGCGGCGCCGAGCGCGCCCCTGACGGCCGTCGACAGGCGTTCGGCCTCGCTGCGCGGCGCACCGCCCGTCGCCTTGTAGTACTTGAGCGCGTCGGCGATCCGGTATTTGACGACGGGGCTCACGAGCACGTCGCTTTTGTCCTTCGTCGTCAGCGTTTGCGGATCGGCCGAGTCGAGCGTCTGCACGCGGACATCGACGAGCGTCGCCGTCTGCAGCGGCTGCGGCAGCTTGAAATGGAGGCCGGGGCCGGCGAGCGTCGACGCGCCGCCGTCGCGCGACGACAGCACGGCCGCGTGGCGCGGATCGACGACGAGCACCGTCGACGCAGCCACCAGCGCGACGACGACGATCGCTACGACGAGCGCAATGATTCGGTTCATATGATGCGCTCCTCGTTACTGCAGATCGTCGGTGCGCGAACGGCTGCGAAACGCCTCGCGCGAGCGCAGCGAATCGCTGCCGGACGCCGGATTCGCGGCGGCGGGCGCCGATGCGTGCGACGCGCTGGCGGCGGCCGCAGCCGACGCCGGCGCGGAAAATGCGGGGGCGAACGCCTGGGCGCCGCTCGCGGGTGCCGCGGCGGCGGCGCTCGCCGCCTCTGCCGCGCGCTGGCGGCCCGCCTCGACGATCTTGTCGAGCGGCAGATAAAGCACGCTGTTGCCCGCCTTGTTGCCGACGTACACCTTTGTCGTGTTCGAATAGATCTCCTGCATCGTCTCGAGGTACATCCGCTCGCGAATCACCGCGGGCGCCTTCGAGTACTGCGCGTAGACCTGCTTGAAGCGCTCCGCGTCGCCCTCCGCCTGCGCGACGACGCGCTCGGCGTACGACTTCGCGTCGTCGACCATCTTCGCCGCGTCGCCCTGCGCGCGCGGCAGCAACTCGCTTGCGTACGCCTGCGCGGCGTTCTTCGCGGCCTCGCCGTCCTGACGCGCCTTCGCGATGTCGTCGACGGCCGCCTGCACCTGCTCGGGCGGCGAGACGCTCTGCACGGTCACGCCCGTCACGACGAGGCCCGTGCGATAGCCGTCGAGATCGCGCTGGATTGCTTTCGCGAGCGCATCGCGCAGTGCGTCGCGATCCAGCGCGAGCACGTCGTCCGCGCTCTTCGCGCCGACGATCTCGCGCACCGCCGCCTGCGCCGCCTGCGACACGCTGCGCTCGGGATCGGCGGCGCGAAACAGGTAGTCGGTCGCGGAGCCGACTCGATATTGAACGGCAAAGCGCACGTCGACGATGCCCCCGTCGCGCGTGAGCATCGATGCGTCCTTCACGTTCGCGAGCCGCACCACGTTGTTGCGGCCGATCTCGATCGAGCGCACCTGCGCGGTGTCGACGATCTCGTGCGATTCGAACGGATACGGCAGGCGCCAGTGCACGCCGTCACCGACCGTGCCCTTGTATTCGCCGAAGCGCAGCACGACGCCCGTCTGGCCGTCCTGGACGATGAAGATGCCGCTGCCGAGATAGATCGCGATCAAGACGCCCGCGACGATGCCGACGCCGACGCGCGCGGCGCGCCCGTTGTCCGGGCGAAGGCCATTGTTGCCGCCGCCCTTGCCGCCGAGCCAGCCGTTCAGGCGGCGGTTGAAATTCCGCCACATCTCGTCGAGATCCGGGGGGCCGTCGTCGCGCCCGTTCGGGCGCTTCGATTCGTTCGCGCGCGGCTTGTCGCCGTTGCCGCCGCGTCCCCAGCGGGGATCGTTGATCGACAGCAAGGCGCGCATACGCCGCCAGGTACTCCGCTCGTTGTAGTCGTTCACCTGTGTTTGTTCACCAGATTGGAGCAACTAGACCGGCCGCAGCCGTCAGCGCCCGTGTTCGGAAACCGGGTGGTCTTCGTGTGGTAGCGCCGGCGCGCCGTCGAGCGGCACGGCGCCGACAAGATGTTCCGCGGTGGCGATCTCGGCAATGGCGGCACGCAGCGAGTCCAGACCCTGGCCCGTGCGCGCGCTCAAAAAGACGCGCGAGATATTACCATATTCGTCCCGCTCGACCGCGCCCCCGCGGGCCGCGAGCTCGGGCACCGCGTCGATCTTGTTGAACACGAGAATCTGACGGATAGAATCCGCCCCGATTTCGTGCAGCACCTCGTTGACCTGCTCGATCTGCTCGAGCCGCACCGCGCTCGACGCATCGACGACGTGCAGCAGCAGATCCGCGTGGATCGTTTCCTCGAGCGTCGCGCGAAACGCCGCGACGAGCTGGTGCGGCAGCTCGCGAATGAAGCCGACGGTGTCGGACACGACGATCTGCCCGACCTCGTCGCCGAGATACACGCGCCGCGACGTCGTGTCGAGCGTCGCGAACAGCTGATCCGCCGCGTATGCCTGCGCTTTCGTGAGCGCATTGAAGAGCGTCGACTTGCCCGCGTTCGTGTAGCCGACGAGCGACACCGACATCGTGCCGCTACGCACCCGCTGCCGGCGCTGCGTGTGATGCTGACGGCGCAGCTTGTCGAGCCGCGACTTCAGCATCTTGATGCGCTCGCCGATCAGGCGGCGGTCGGTTTCGAGCTGCGTTTCGCCGGGACCGCGCAGGCCGATCCCCCCCTTTTGCCGCTCGAGGTGGGTCCAGGCCCGAATCAGTCGGGTCGCAAGATATTGCAGCTGCGCGAGCTCCACCTGCAGCTTGCCTTCGTGGCTGCGCGCGCGCTGGGCGAAAATATCGAGAATGAGGCTCGTGCGATCGACAACGCGCCGATTAAGCATCCGTTCCAGGTTGCGTTGCTGCGCGGGAGCGAGCGCGTGATTGAAGATGACGATTTCGACGTCGTTCGCTTCGCAGGCAAGCCGCAGTTCCTCGGCTTTGCCGCTGCCGACGAACATGGCGGCGTCGGGGCTCGCACGGCGGCCCGTCAGCGTGACGGCGGGATGGGCGCCCGCGCTGGAGGCGAGCAGGCTGAGTTCTTCGAGACTGGCTTCGAAATCGGTCTTGCCGAAATCGATGCCTACTAACGCTGCGTTGATCAAATTATCGGAAGTCAAGATTGGGCGGCTGGCATCGGATGCCGACGGCGACGCGAGCCAGCCGCGGCAATGGGTTAGGACGCTGCTTCCGCATCCGGGTGGAAGTTCACCGGACGCGCCGGCACGACCGTCGAAATGGCGTGCTTGTAAACCATTTGAGTAACCGTGTTCCTGAGCAACACGACGTACTGGTCGAACGATTCGATGTTCCCTTGGAGCTTGATGCCGTTGACGAGATAAATCGAAACCGGTACATGCTCTTTACGCAGTGCGTTCAAAAACGGGTCTTGTAACAATTGCCCTTTGTTGCTCATGGCGTACTCCATCTTTTTTGCAGGTTGATCTAAATTGGGGCGAAGAAAAAGAGATCCGCCGCCAATCGCTACACTATAGCCGATTTTGTCCGCCCCGCCCGGCTCTGCCGTCCGGCCGACGCGGCTGCCTCGCTCAGCCCTTGTCGGCGTAAGGATTGGTCGACGAGCGGAACTCTATGCGCAATGGAGTGCCCGTCAGCGAGAAAGTTTCTCGGAAACGATTCTCGAGATAGCGCTTGTACGTCTCGGTCACGGCGTCGAGCGCATTGCCGTGGATCACGATGATGGGCGGGTTCTGTCCGCCCTGGTGCGCATAGCGCAGCTTCGGCCGCACCGGGCCGCGGCGGCGCGGCTGCTGGAACTCGACCGCCTCGATCAGCGCGCGCGTGAGCTTCGGTGTCGGCAGCTTCTTCATCGCGGCCGCGTATGCGTCGTCGACCGAGCGCATCAGCGCTCCGATGCCCGTCTTCTCCGCAGCCGAAATGAAATGGAACTTCGCGAATTCGAGGAATTTCAGCTTGCGCGTGAGATCGGCCTTCGTGCGCTCGCGCACGTGCGAATCGAGCCCGTCCCACTTGTTCACGCCGACGACGAGCGCGCGCCCCTGCTCGACGACGAAGCCCGCGATGTGCGCGTCCTGATCGGAAATGTCCTGCTGCGCATCGAGCAGAAGAATCACGACGTTCGCGTCGGAGATCGACTGCAGCGTCTTCACGACCGAGAACTTCTCGATCGCCTCGAACACCTTGCCGCGGCGGCGCAGGCCCGCCGTGTCGATCAGCGTGTACTGCTTGCCGTTGCGCTCGAAATCGACATAGATCGAATCGCGCGTCGTGCCCGGCATGTCGAACGCGATCACGCGATCTTCGCCGATCAGCGTGTTGACGAGCGTCGACTTGCCGACGTTCGGCCGGCCGACGATCGCGATCTTGACGCCGCGCGCGGCCGCGTCCTCTTCGCTCTCTTCCGGCTGGCCCGCGTACGCGACCTCGAGCGCCTCGTTGATCATGTCGGTCACGCCGTCGCCGTGCGCGGCCGAAATCGCGCGCGGGTCGCCCAGGCCGAGCTCGTAGAAATCCGACGCGACCGCCGTGTATTTCATCCCCTCGGCCTTGTTGACGACGAGGAAGATCGGCCGTCCGGTCTTGCGCAGGTAGTCGGCGATCGACTTGTCCTGCGGCGCGAGGCCGTTGCGGCCGTCGACGATGAACACGACGACGTCCGCCTCCTCGACCGCCTGGCGCGTCTGCCGCGCCATCTCGTGCAGGATGCCGTCCTTCGCGACGGGCTCGAAGCCGCCCGTGTCGACGACGAGATACGGCCGCGCGCCGACCCGCCCCTCGCCGTAGTGGCGATCGCGCGTCAAGCCGGGCAGATCGGCGACCAGCGCATCGCGCGAACGCGTGAGCCGGTTGAACAGCGTGGATTTCCCCACATTGGGGCGCCCAACGAGGGCAATGACCGGTTTCATCTGATTGATGTCGTCTACGTGAAACGCAGCGGCGATGAGCCCGCATTCGGCAGGCGGCTGCGCTTGATGGAAATTAGCACGAATTCGCGCCGACTCGGCGCGCAGGCGGCGGCATACGTGTCGCGCCGCTCATTTTTTTCGATTCGCTCCCGGCCCCGCGGACCGCGCGATGCCGCGCCGCCGGGCCGCGTGCGCCCGGCTACGGCCGCACGCACGCGTCAAAAAATACGAAGCGCGGCCGGCGAAACGCGCGGCCGCGCGAAAAACGCCGCGCGCTTAGCGCGGACGGAAACCGTACACGCCGCCGTCCTGCGTCTGGATGACGAGCGTGTTGCCGGCGAGCACGGGCGCCGCGGCGATCGCGCTGCCGTCCGTCTTCATCCGGGCGACGAACGTGCCGTCGTCGCGCGACAGGAAGTGCACGAAGCCCTTGTAGTCGCCGAACACGACCGCGCGGCCGAGCAGGTACGGCACGCCGACGTCGCGGCTCTTCAGCTTGTCGTTGCGCCAGAGCTCCTTGCCCGTCGCGACGTCGTAAGCCGACACGACCGACCAGTCGTCGCCGCCCGCGACCACCGTATCGTCCTGCGCGACGCCGCTGCGGCTCGAAAACGATTTTTCCCACAGCGGACGGCCCGAGTTCGCGTCGAAGCAGCCGAGCTGGCCCTGGAACGTCACCGCGCAGGTCTCGGCGCCGACGAGAGTCGGCGCGCCCGTCACGTCGTTGATCCGCTCGACCTCCGTCACGCCCTTCGGGAACGACACGGGCGTCTGCCAGAACGGCTCGCCCGTCTGCAGGTTCAGCGCGACGAGGCCGCCGCCCGGAAAGCCCGCGAGCACCGCGGCGTCGCCCGCGAACGTCATGCCGGCCGACACGCGCAGATTGAGCGGCACCGCGCGATTGCGGTACGTCCACTTCTGCTCGCCCGTCTGCCCGTTGAACGCGATCACCTGGCCGTCGATCGTGCGCACGATCACGAGGCCGTTGCCGACGAGCGGCGGCGAGAAGACCTCGCCCTGCACGCTCGTCTTCCACAGCAGCTTGCCGTCCGGGCCGAGCACGAACACGCCGCCCTTCAGCGCGCCGACCGCGGTCAGGGTGCCGTCGCTGCCGACGCCCGCCGACAGGTCGGAGCCGACCTTCGCGCGCCAGACTTCCTGGCCCGTCTTCGCGTCGATCTTCTCGACCGAACCGTTCGCGCCGGCGACGTACACCGCATCGCCCACCGCGACGGGCGAGAACGAGTAGCGGCCGCCCTTGCTGACGCTCGCCTTCCACACTTGCTGCACGTCGAGCACGGGTTTGAACTCGGTAAGCGGCGTCGGCACGCGGCGCGCGTCCTTCGTTGACGAACAGGCCGCGAGAACCAGGACGGCCGCCGCGCAGGCAACGGGTGCAGCGTAACGTTTCAGCAGATTCATCGATAGCGAAGCAAAGTTAAGTTGTAAAACGAAAGCGCACGCGCTCAACCGCCGAGCGCGTCCAGCTTGAACTGCACGAGTTGGCGGGCGGAGGCGTCATCCTTCGGCAGCGAATCGAGCGCGAGCTTGTACGCGGCGCGCGCGTCGTCGCTCTTGCCCTGCGCGGCGAGCAGATCGCCGCGACCATTCGCGACGGCGCCCTTGAACGCCTCGGGCGGCGTGCCCGACAGCAGCGCGAGGCCTGCGTCGTACGCCTTCTCGTCGAGCAGCAGCGACGCAAGACGCAGTGTCGCGATCTGCTTGTACTCGCCGTCCTTCGCATGATCGGCGGCCCACTGCAACTGCGCCTTCGCACCCGCCGTATCACCCGCGCCGTACAGCGCCTTCGCCGCCTCGAGCGCCGTCATCTGCGCATAGGCGGTGCCGCCGAACTTGTCCTCCATGTCCGACGCGACGCGCGACACTTTCGCCTTGTCGTTCGACTGGACGGCCTGCTGCACCTGCTCGTAGAGCACGGCCGCTTGCGCGGCCTGGCGGCGCTGCCAGTAGTTCCAGCCGTTCCAGGCGGCCGCGGCGGCGAGGACGGCGATCGCGATCCAGGTCGTCAGATTGCCCCACCGGGCCCACCACGCCTTCAGGCTTTCAATCGATTCTTGTTCGTCGTGATAACTCATCGCCTAGCGATTCCTTCCTGTACACGCTTCTTTGTCGAGCGGATGCGCCGCGATCAGTCGTCGCCGTCTTCGGCGGTTGCAACCATCGCATTGATTAGAAAATCGGTCAAGCTTTCGACCGGCACGGACTGCTGAACGTTCTTTTCGCCGTCGTCGCCCGCGCCGCGCAGCGGCTTCACGCTCGCCGTGCCGTTTGCCATCTCGTCGTCGCCGAAGATCACCGCGAACGCCGCGCCGCTCGCGTCGGCACGCTTCATCTGCGACTTGAAGCTCGCGCCCGCGCCGTCCGCGCTGCAGTGGAAAATCACGTCGAGGCCCGTGTCGCGCAGACGCTCCGCGACGACGAACGCTTGCTCGCGCGCCGCGTCGCCCTGATGGACGACGTACACGTCGACGCCTTCCTGCTCCGGCACGAGGTTCTCTTCCTTCAGCAGCTCGAGAATGCGCTCGACGCCCATCGCCCAGCCGCACGCGGCGGTCGGCTTGCCGCCCAGTTGCTCGATCAGCGGATCGTAGCGGCCGCCCGCGGCGACCGTGCCTTGCGCGCCGAGCTTGTCGGTCACCCACTCGAATACGGTCAGATTGTAGTAATCGAGCCCGCGCACGAGCCGCGGGTTGATCGTAAACGGCAGGTTGTTCGCCTTCAGCAGGCGCTGCAGGCCTTCGAAGTGCGCACGCGACGCGTCGCCGAGGAAGTCGATCAGCTTCGGCGCATTCTGCACGATCTCCTGCAGCGCGGGATTCTTCGTGTCGAGCACGCGCAGCGGATTCGTGTACAGGCGACGCTGGGCGTCGTCATCGAGCTTCTCGACGTGCTGCTCGAGATACTTGACGAGTTCGACGCGGTGCGCCGCGCGCTCCTGCGCAAGGCCGAGCGAGTTGATCTCGAGCTTGATGCCGGTGAGGCCGAGATCGTCCCACAGGCGCTGGCACATCATGATGATTTCCGCGTCGGCGTCCGGCCCCGCGAAGCCGAGCGCCTCGACGCCGACCTGGTGGAACTGGCGATAGCGGCCGCGCTGCGGACGCTCGTGGCGGAACATCGGGCCGACGTACCACAGGCGCTTCGGCCCGTCGTACAGCATGTTGTGCTCGATGGCCGCGCGCACGACGGCCGCGGTGTTCTCGGGGCGCAGCGTCAGGTTCTCGCCGTTGAGCGCGTCGACGAAGCTGTACATCTCCTTCTCGACGATATCGGTCACTTCGCCGATGCCGCGCGTGAAGAGCTGCGTATGCTCGACGATCGGCGTACGGATGTTCTGATAGCCGTACGCGCGCAACAGCGACTTCACGGTCGCCTCGAAGAATTCCCACAAGCCGGCATCCTGCGGGAGGATGTCGTTCATGCCCTTCACGCCCGCGAGCTTCTCGAGCTTTCGCTTTTGTTCTGTCATCTGAAATACGGTGGACGAATTAATTCTGGACCGCAACGCGGCCGTAGGTGCGCGCGACGTAATCGCTCACGATCTGCTGGAATTCCTCCGCGATGCGCTCACCGCGCAGCGTCTTCACTTTCTGGCCGTCGACGAACACGGGCGCGGCCGGGTTCTCGCCCGAGCCCGGCAGGCTGATGCCGATGTTCGCGTGCTTCGACTCGCCCGGGCCGTTGACGATGCAGCCCATCACCGCGACGTTCATCTTCTCGACGCCCGGATATTCCTTGCGCCACGCGGGCATCTGCTCGCGCAGATAGGTCTGGATCTGCAGCGCGAGCTCCTGGAACAGCGTGCTCGTCGTGCGGCCGCAGCCCGGGCACGCGACGACCATCGGCGCGAACGAGCGCAGCCCCATCGTCTGCAGGATTTCCTGGCCGACGATCACTTCGCCCGTGCGCGACGCGCCGGGTTCCGGCGTGAGCGAGATGCGGATCGTGTCGCCGATCCCTTCCTGCAGCAGCAAGCCGATCGCGGCCGTCGACGCGACGATGCCCTTCGAGCCCATGCCCGCCTCGGTGAGACCGAGATGCAACGCGAAGCCGCAGCGGCGCGCGAGTTCACGATACACGGCGATCAGATCCTGCACGCCGCTCACCTTGCACGACAGCACGATCTTGTCGCGGCCGAGGCCGAGCTCCACCGCGCGCTCGGCCGAGCCGACCGCCGACTGGATCAGCGCCTCGTACATCACGCTCTGCGCTTCCCACGGCTCGGCGCGCGCGCCGTTCTCGTCCATCATCCGCGCGAGCAGGTCCTGGTCGAGGCTGCCCCAGTTCACGCCGATGCGCACCGGCTTGTCGTACTTGATCGCGGCCTCGATCATCTGCGCGAACTGCGAATCGCGCTTCGCGCCCTGGCCGACGTTGCCAGGGTTGATCCGGTACTTCGACAGCGCTTCCGCGCACTCGGGATAGTCGCGCAGCAGCAGATGCCCGTTGTAATGGAAATCGCCCACGAGCGGCACGGATACGCCCATCCGGTCGAGCTGCTCGCGGATCGCCGGCACGGCGGCGGCGGCCTCGGGCGTGTTCACCGTGATGCGCACGAGCTCCGAGCCCGCGTTCGCGAGCTCCTTCACCTGGATCGCGGTGCCGATCGCATCGGCCGTGTCGGTGTTCGTCATCGACTGCACGCGCACGGGCGCCGCGCCGCCGATCGTCACGAGCGTCCCGCCCCAGCGGACGTCGACCGCATGCGACACGCGCCGCGGCGCATGCCCGCCGAACACCGGCTCGGTTGAACAAATCTGACTGCTGCGTGGGGATTGAGCTTCGGATTGCATCGATAGATCCAATTTACGCCAAACGCGCCGCCCGCTTGGCGACGCGCGAAAGAGAACAGCGCCGTGCCCGGCCGGCCACGGCGCTTGCCGTCAGGGCAATGCGAAACGCGCGACGTTGCCCCGAGCCGTCGAGTATTTTGCCGGATCGACGGGCTTGCCGTCGAAAGCGATCGATTCGAGCCCGGCCTTGTTGCCGATCGTGACCTTGAGCGGCGCATCGCCTGCAACCTGCTTCGTCTCGCCGGCGCGCACGAGCGACGAGAACAACTCCTTGCCGTTCTTGTCGCGCACGCTGAACCAGCAGTCCTGCGCGACCTTCAGCGCGACCACCGACTGACCGGGCGCGGCCGTTACGACGGCGCTCGCGCCATCGGCCCCCAGTGCCGCCGATTGTTGCATCGATTGCGCCGGTTGCGCGGCGGCGACCGGCGTCGAAGCGGGCGGCACGGCCACCGCGCTCTCGACGGCAGGCGCGGAACCCGCGGTCGGCACGCTCGCCACCACCGCATCGCCCGCCGACGCGCCGCCGCCCGACTGCGTCGCGCTCGCCGCGACGGCGCTCGCCTGCGTCACCGTGCCGGACACCGCCGCGCTCGCCGGCAGATCGGACGCGGCGCCCTCCGGCTGCTGCGCACGCGCGCCCGACGCGGCTTCGCCGGCCCCGCTCGACTTGAAGCGCGCGAGCCAGTTCGACGATTCGCCGCCCGTACGCCACATCGCCGCGGCGATCAACGCGACGACGACCGCCGCGACCGCCCACAGCCACGGCCGGCCGCGCGACGAACCGCCGAGCGGAATCGACACCCGGCCGCGCGGCAGATCGGTGCCGGCCGACGCGGGCATCGACAGATCGACCTCGGGCACACCCTTCTCGCGACGCAGCGCCTGCGCGAACGGTTCCGGATCGACGCCGAGCATCTTCGCGTAACTGCGCACGAGGCCAAGCGCGAAAGTCGTCCCCGGAAGCTGACTCGTATCGCCCGCCTCGAGCGCCTGCAACTTCGACGCCGCGACCTTGAGCCGCGCGGACACGTCGTCGACCGACCATCCCTTCGCCTCGCGCAACTCCGCGAGCCGCGCGCCCACTGCCGCGACCGACGCAATGCCGCCGCCGGCCGCCGCCGGTTTCTCGCCTGCGTTCGTCTCTGGGCTCTTTGACGGCTGCGGTTCGCTCATCCTCATCCTCGCGTCGATTCTTCTTGCCTGCACGCCCGCACCGGCTCCGGCCAGGCTCGCAACACCACCGTTGTCACACACTGCGCGGCGCCGCGCGCCGCCCCCGATCGCTTTACGCGTATTTCACTGCCGGCCCGGGCATCCCCGTCAAACCGCCCGGATCTCGATAATCTTTGCCGCGCCCGTTCGCTCGGCAAGCCGCGTGCGGTCCTTGACCGCGCCCGCCAGTTGGCCGCAGGCGGCGTCGATGTCGTCGCCGCGCGTCTTGCGGATCGTCGTCACGATGCCGGCGTCGATCAGGATCTGCGCGAAGCGCTTGATCTGTTCCGCCTTCGAGCGCACGAGCCCCGATTCCGGGAACGGATTGAACGGAATCAGATTGAACTTGCACGGCACGTCGCGCGTCAGCGCGAGCAGCTCGCGCGCATGCGCGTCGGTGTCGTTGACGCCGTCGAGCATGCAGTATTCGAACGTGATGAAATCGCGCGGCGCGACTTTCAGATAACGCTGGCACGCGGCCATCAGCTCGCGCAGCGGATGCTTCTTGTTGAGCGGCACGAGCATGTCGCGCAGCGCGTCGTTCGACGCGTGCAGCGACACCGCGAGCGCGACGGGCAGCTCGGCGCCGAGCTTGTCCATCATCGGCACGACGCCCGAGGTCGACAGCGTCACGCGCCGGCGCGACAAGCCGTACGCGTTGTCGTCGAGCATGAGGCGCATCGCGGGCACGACCGCCGAATAATTGAGAAGCGGCTCGCCCATGCCCATCATCACGACGTTCGTGATGACGCGCTCGGCCTTGCCGTTCGGGCCGGGCGCGCGCCCGAGCGACGCGCGCAGCGCGAATTCCGCCATCCGCAGTTGCCCGACGATCTCGCCCGTCGACAGATTGCGGGAAAAACCTTGCTTGCCGGTCGAGCAGAAGCGGCAATTGACCGCGCATCCCGCCTGCGACGACACGCACAGCGTGCCGCGTGTTTCCTCGGGGATGAACACCGTCTCGACCGCGTTGCCGTTGCCGACGTCGATAAGCCACTTGCGCGTGCCGTCGGCCGACACGTGATCGCTCAGAATGTCGAGCGTGCCGATCACGGCGCGCCCTTTCAGCTTTTCGCGCAGCGACTTCGCGAGATCGGTCATCCCGTCGAAATCGGCTGCGTTGTATTGATGGATCCAGCGCTGCAGTTGCTTAGCGCGAAACGCCTTCTCGCCGAGGCTGCCGCAGTACGCGACGAGACCCTCGGCGTCGAGGTCGAGTAGATTGACGATGGTTTCGCTCGCCATGATGCCCTGCCTTGCCGCCAGACGCGCCGGACCCCGACCCGCTCAGCGCGAGTAGACGTTCATTTCCGGGAAGAAGAACGCGACTTCGCCGCGCGCCGTTTCCGGTGCGTCCGAGCCGTGCACGGCGTTCGCGTCGATGCTGTCCGCGAAGTCGGCGCGGATCGTGCCCTTTTCCGCCTTCTTCGGGTCCGTCGCGCCCATCAGGTCGCGGTTCTTCAGGATCGCGTCCTCGCCTTCGAGAACCTGGATCATCACCGGGCCCGAGATCATGAATTCGACGAGATCCTTGAAGAACGGACGCTCGGCGTGCACGGCGTAGAATTTCTCCGCATCGGCGCGCGACAGGTGCGCCATGCGCGCCGCCACGATCTTCAGGCCGGCGTTTTCGAAACGGCTGTAGAT
Organism: Burkholderia savannae; assembly: GCF_001524445.2. NCBI lineage: Bacteria > Pseudomonadati > Pseudomonadota > Betaproteobacteria > Burkholderiales > Burkholderiaceae > Burkholderia > Burkholderia savannae. The sequence continues at coordinate 1,741,755 of NZ_CP013417.1, read as the reverse complement.
CTGGCCGATCACGTTCTTCGCCACCGCATCCGGCTTGATGATCGACAGGGTGCGCTCGAGTGCCATAAAAACTCCAAGAAATTAAGAGGTTACAGTTTCAAATGAATCCGCTATTGTAACACGTTCCCGTGTATCATTGCGATTGAACCCTTACACGACAGAAAGGTTCTAACACTTCGCGTTTCGCGGGCACCGAGACGTTGAAACCTCCGCCCTCGAAACCTATCTTAGGGGTAGCGGCCTGACGGCTTATTGCGGCGCAACAAGCGCGCCGCCCGCCGGCGGCGCCGCCACGTTCCATGTTAGGAGAAACCATGAACGACTATCCGTACAACTTCGGCCGCGGCGGCGCGATCAGCACGGCCGAGACTCGCAACCGCGTGCTGCGCAACACCTACTGGCTTCTTGCGCTGTCGATGGTGCCGACCGTGCTCGGCGCCTGGGTCGGCGTCGCGACGGGTTTCTCGCTGTTCGCCGCGACGAGCCCGATGATGAGCCTTCTCGCGTTCTTCGCGATCGCGTTCGGCTTCATGTTCGCGATCGAGCGCACGAAGAACAGCTCGGCCGGCGTGTTCGTGCTGCTCGGCTTCACGTTCTTCATGGGCCTGATGCTGTCGCGCCTCCTGAGCTTCATCCTCGGCTTTTCGAACGGCCCGTCGCTCATCATGCTCGCATTCGGCGGCACCGGCGTGATCTTCGCCGCGATGGCGACGGTCGCGACCGTCAGCAAGCGCGATTTCTCCGGCCTCGGCAAGTGGCTCTTCGTCGGCGTGATCGTGCTGCTGCTCGCAATGGTCGCGAACGTGTTCCTGCAGTTGCCGGCGCTGATGCTCACGGTGTCGGTGCTCGCGATCGTGATCTTCTCGGCGTACATGCTGTTCGACGTCCAGCGCGTCGTGAACGGCGGCGAGACCAACTACATCAGCGCGACACTCGCGATCTACCTCGATCTGTACAACGTGTTCACGAACCTGCTCGCGCTGCTCGGCATCTTCGGCGGCAACCGCAACTGAAGCCCGGCGGCACTTCGTCGCGCATCACGAAAAACCGGCCCCGAGGGCCGGTTTTTTCATGCCCGCGCACGGCGCACGCCGCCGCGAAAGCAACGCGTCACGCGCGCTCGAAGAGCGCGATCGATTCGACGTGCGACGTATGCGGAAACATGTTGACGACGCCCGCGCCCTTCAGCCGGTAGCCCGCCTCGTGCACGAGGAGCCCCGCGTCCCGCGCGAGCGTCGACGGGTTGCACGACACGTAGACGATCCGCGCGGGCAGCGGCCCGACGCCGCTCTGCGCGATGTCCGCAAGCGCCTTCGACACCGCGAGCGCGCCTTCGCGCGGCGGATCGATCAGGAATTTGTCGAACGCGCCGAGCGCGCGCAGATCGTCGGCCGTCACCTCGAACAGGTTGCGGCACGCGAACGACGTGTGGCCGTCGACGCCGTTTTCCTTCGCGTTCGCGAGCGCGCGCACGCTCAGCGTCTCGCTGCCCTCGATCCCGACCACCTCGCGCGCGAGCCGCGCGAGCGGCAGCGTGAAGTTACCGATTCCGCAGAACAGATCGAGCACGCGATCGTCGCGCGAGGGCGCGAGCAGCCGCAACGCGCGCCCGACGAGCACCCGGTTGATCTGGTGATTGACCTGCGTGAAGTCGGTCGGCTTGAACGGCATCCGGATGCCGAATTCGGGCAGCGTGTAGTCGAGCTGCACGTCGAGCGGATAGAACGGCGCGACCGTATCCGGCCCCTTCGGCTGCAGCCAGAACTGCACGCGGTGCGTGTCGGCGAATTCGCGCAGCAGCGCCTCGTCGGCCGCGTTGATCGGCTCGAGCACGCGCAGCACGAGCGCCGTCACTTGCGAGCCGACCGCGAGCTCGATCTGCGGCATGCGATCGCGGATCGACAACTGCTCGACGAGCCTGCGCAGCGGCACGAGCATCGCCGACACGTGCGGCGGCAACACCTCGCAGCTCGTCATGTCGGCCACATAGCTGCTCTTCTTCTCGTGGAAGCCGACGAGCACGCCGCCCTTCTTCGCGACGTGGCGCACGGTGAGGCGCGCGCGATACCGGTAGCCCCAAGATGGGCCGTGTATCGGCGCGAACATCGCTTCGGCGCGCAGCTTCGCGAGATGCCACAGGTTGTCCTCGAGCACGCGCTGCTTGATCGCGACCTGCGCGCGCATATCGAGATGCTGCATCGAGCAGCCGCCGCAGGTGCCGAAAAACGCGCATTTCGGCTGCGTGCGCATCACGCTCGGGCGCAAAATATCGACGACTTGCGCCTGCTCGTAGGTCGGCTTCCGGCGGAAGCTCGAATACGTGACGCGCTCGCCGGGCAGCGCGCCCTCGACGAAAATCACCTTGCCGGGCTCGCCGTTTTCGTCGACGACGCGGCCGACGCCGCGCGCTTCCATGTCGAGCGAATCGATATCGAGAACCGGGGCGCGATCGGGCGCGGCGCTCGCATGCGACGCGCGGCGCGTGGAGAGAGGGACGGCTTCTGACACCAGCTTTTCCTGACGAACGATTGTGGGGAAAGGCGAGATTGTAGACGAACGGCCGTCACGCAACGGAGATTCGACGATGCGACTCATCAGTTGGAACATCCAATGGGGACGGGACGCCGACGGCACGGTCGATCTGGCGCGCACGATCGACGCTGCCCGCCGGCTCGGCGATTTCGACGTGCTGTGCGCGCAGGAACTCACGCGCGGCTTTCGCGCGCTGCCGGGCGGCCCTTCCGACGATCAGTATGCCGAACTGGCGACGCTGTTGCCAGAGTATGCGGTGTTCGACGCGATCGGCGTCGATCTGCCGCCGACCGAGCCGGGCGCGCCGCGCCGGCAGTTCGGCAACGCGCTCGCGACGCGGCTGCCGGTCGAGCGCGCGATGCGCCACGCGCTGCCGTGGCCCGCGAGCGCCGCCGCGCCGTCGATGCCGCGCTGCGCGCTCGAAGTCACGCTGCGCGCACCGTTCGGGCCGCTGCGCGTCGTCGTCACGCACTTGGAGTATTACTCGGCGAAGCAGCGGCTCGCGCAAGTCGACGCGTTGCGGCGCCTGCACCGCGAGGCGGCCGCGCACACGCGCGCGAGTGCGCCGCCTGAGACGCCGACAGGTCCGTTCGCGCCGTCCGCGCGCGCGGCCGACGCGATCGTCTGCGGCGATTTCAACAGCGCGTATCGCAGCGGCGCTTACCGGCGCTTTCTCGCGCCGTTTCCCGACGCGCCGTGCTTCGTCGACGCGTGGCTCGCGCGCCATCCGGGCGAGACGCCGCCGATGACCGCAGGCGTCTACGACACCGAGCAGTGGAAGGAGGGGCCGATGACCTGCGATTTCGTGTTCGTCACCGACACGCTCGTTCGCCGCCTGACGCGCTGCGAGATCGACGGCGCGGTGCGCGCGTCCGATCATCAGCCGATCGTGCTCGAACTGAGCGATGCGTGAGCGCCGGCGAGCCGGCGAGAAAAGAGACGCGTTTCGGTTTCGCGGCGTCGAGAGAGAGCAGCGTCCGCCCTACGGGGGACGCCGGACGGTTCACGCGTCGAACGCGGCGAGGTATTCGGCCCAGTGCGGCGCCGGCTCCTGCACGAGCGAATTCTTCACGAGCGCGATCTCTTCGGTGTACTCGGCGGGCGACAGACCACCGCGCATCTGCTGGAACCGACAGTACAGCAAGTAGGTGTTCACGACGTCGGTCTCGCAGTAGTTGCGGATCTCCTCGATCCGCCCTTCCTGAAACGCCTTCCACACCTGGCTGCCGTCCATCCCGAGCTTGCCCGGAAAGCCGCACAGCTTCGCGAGCGCGTCGAGCGGCACGCTCGCGCGCGGCTGATAGAGCGCGAGCAGATCCATCAGGTCGAGATGCCGCGTGTGGTAGCGCGACAGGTAGTTGTTCCACTTGAAGTCGCGATCGTCCTCGCCCATGTCCCAGTAGCGCGGCGCCGCGACGCCGTGCACGAGCCCGCGGTAATGCAGCACCGGCAGATCGAAGCCGCCGCCGTTCCACGACACGAGTTGCGGCGTGTACTTCTCGATCACGCGGTAGAACGACTGGATCAACGTCGCCTCCGGGTCGCCCGGTGCACCGAGCGAGCGCACGCGAAAGCCGGTGTTGTCGCGGAACACGCACGAAATTGCCGCGACCCGTTGCAGATGAAGCGGCAGGAAATCGCTGCCCGTCTTCTCGCGGCGCGCGGCGAACGCGTGCTCGGCCACTTCGGCATCGGTGAGGTCGGCGGGCAGATCTTCAAGACGGCGAATGCCGTCGACATCGGGAATCGTCTCGATGTCAAAAACCAGAATCGGTGTCATCGATGAATTACAGAACGGCGTCCTTGCGCACGCCGTTGGATGCGAAAAACCGCTTGAGCCGCACGAGCGCTTCCTGCTGGATCTGGCGAACCCGCTCGCGGGTCAGCCCCATCTCGTCTGCAAGCTCCTCGAGCGTCGCGGGTTCAATGTGATTGAGGCCGAAGCGCCGCTCGATCACATGGCGGTGCTTGTCGGACAGGCGCGACAACCATGCGCGCGTTAGCGTTTCCAGTTCGCGGTGCTGAACCTCCGCATCGGGCGACTGGCTCTGGTCGTCGGGCAGCAGATCGAGCAGGCTGCTCGCCGGATCGAGATCGAGCGGCGCATCGAGCGATGCGGTGTGCTCGTTGAGCGCGAGGATGTCGGTGACTTCCTCGGCCGTCTTGCCCGTCAGATACGCGATGTCGTCGATGCTCGCCTCGCGGCGCTCGGCCGCCGCGCCCGTCGACAGCGAGTTCTTTTCCAGATGGCGCTTCGCGCGCAGCACCTGGTTCAGCTCGCGGATCACGTGCACCGGCAGCCGCACCGTGCGCGCCTGATTCATGATCGCGCGCTCGATGCTTTGCCGTATCCACCAGGTCGCGTACGTCGAAAAGCGAAAGCCGCGCGTCGGATCGAACTTCTCGATCGCGTGCATGAGCCCGAGGTTGCCTTCCTCGATCAGATCGAGCAGCGGCACGCCGCGATTCAGATAGCCTTTCGCGATGCTGACGACGAGCCGCAGATTCCGCTCGATCATCACCTGCCGCGCGTCGAATTCGCCCGCCTTCGCGAGCCGCGAATAGCGCTGCTCTTCCTCGACCGTCAAGAGCGGCTTCACGCTGATGCGATTCAGGTAGTGCTGGATCGTGTCGGCAGTGAGCTCCGCCTGCAGAAGCGCCCGGAAATCGTCCAGATCGGGTGACGCGTCGGCTGCATCGCCGCGCCCTTCGCGCGAGTCGTCCGAATCCGCTTCGCGCGGCTCGTAGTCGCGTTCGTTGTCGGCGGCGTCTTCATCCTCGTCCGTCGAAGCGCCAGCTCGCTCCACCGATGCTTGCGTGGCTCGACTGATCTTCTCAGACTCGGCTTGCGGCTCGTGGCGCTTCGATTTCGGCATGGTCGTCTCGTTTATTGAGGCGGCAAATACTTCAGCGGATCGACAGGTTTACCCTGCCGGCGAACCTCGAAATGCAGCATCACGCGGTCGGAATCGCTATTGCCCATCTCTGCGATCTTCTGGCCTTTCGTCACCGCGTCCCCCTCTTTTACCATCAAAGCGCGATTGTGTGCATACGCCGTGAGATAAGTTGCGTCGTGCTTGATGATAATGAGATTGCCGTAGCCGCGCAGACCGTTGCCCGCATACACCACGCGGCCATCAGCGGCGGCCTTCACGGCCTCGCCGGCCGGGCCGCCGATGTTGATCCCCTTGTTCTTCGAATCGTCGAACGTGTTCAACAGCGCACCGCGCACCGGCCACGCGAACGACAGGTTACTGCTCGCCGCAGGCGCAGTCGTTTCACTCGGCGCGGGCGCGGCAGACGGCGCGGCGCTCGCGGTGGAACCGGAGCCATAGATCGGCGGCACCGCAGCCGGGCCGCTCGACAGCGGTGGCGTCGCCGCGCCGCCCGCGACCGGTGCGGCCGGCGTCGCGCCGCCGGCTGTCGGCGAGACGCGCAGCAGTTGATCGACTTCGATCTGATTCGGGTTCGTGAGGTTGTTCCACGCTGCGATGTCGCGATAGTTCTGGCCGTTCTCGAGCGCGATCCGATAAAGCGTGTCGCCCGGCTTCACCCGGTAGTAACCCGGGGGCGCAGGCGGCAGCGGCGCGGGCGGCTGCGCGGCAGCCGTCGTGCCGAGCGAGCCGGAACGATCGACGACGGGCGCCTGGTCGAGCCGCGTCGCGCACGCGGCGAGCAGCGTGAAAGCCGCCATGCAAATCGCGCGCTGAGCGAGCGAGAGCGGTAACTTCAAACGATTGTTTTGCATCGCGCGCAGCATACTCATCGGTATCAAATCACTCCGGATTTTAAAGGGACAAAGAAAACGCGATCAAGCCGCGACTCGCGCCACTGCGCGGGTGCGACGCGCTCCACGAGCGTCAACACCTGCTCGCCCGCCTGCTCTCCGACAGGCGCGACGAGCCTGCCGCCGATCGCCAATTGTTCCAGCAGCGCCCGCGGCACGTCGAGCCCCGCCGCCGCGATCACGATCGCGTCGAACGGCGCCGCGGCGGGCAGGCCCACGCGTCCGTCGCCGTAATGCAAGCGGATGTTCGGCACGCGCAGCGGCCGCAAATTCAGTTTTGCGCGCTCGTAGAGCGGCTTCACGCGTTCGATCGAATACACGTCGCGCGCGACGCGGCTCAGCACCGCGGCCTGATAACCGCAGCCCGTGCCGATTTCGAGCACGCGCTCGAGCACGCGGCCGGCCGCCGCGAGTTCGATCATCCGCGCGACGACCGACGGCTTCGAGATCGTCTGCTGATGCCCGATCGGCAGCGCCGCGTCTTCATACGCCTGAGCCGCGAGCCCCGGATCGACGAACATGTGGCGCGGCACGGCCGCCATCGCGGCCAGCACGCGCGGATCGGCCACGCCGTTTGCCCGCAGCCTTTCGACCATGCGCTCGCGCACCCGTTCCGAAGTCAGCGCGAGCGCGCCGCTCAACGCGACATTCGGCGCGGCGCCCTTGTCGCCGCTTTTCGCGGCGGCGGACGGCGCGCCCTTCGCGACGCCGGGCAGGCCCGACGCGGATTTCTTCGCGTGCGCGGACTTCGGTGCGGACACGCGGCCGCCCGTCGTGGCCACGCGGCCGCCCGTCGTGGCGGCTGCGCGCTGCGGCGCGCGCCGGTCGGGCACGAGGGTCGATGTGGCGGCGGGCGCGGCGGCAAGGCGCTGGCGGGCGGCGTCGCCCGCCGCCTGGCGCTCGGCCGCGCGCCCTTCGGGCTTGCGCGGCTCGCGCTTCAGGTCCTCGAGCGCGAGCGGAAACCGCTTCGCGCGCTCGCCGCTCATGAAGCGCCGCTCCCGGCACGCGCCCATTCGCGCGTGGCTGCCAGCATTTGCGTGTGCGTGAGATCGAGCTGCAGCGGCGTGATCGACACGTAGCCCGCCGCGGTCGCGTGGAAATCGGTGCCCTCGCTCGCGTCGCGCGCGTCGCCCGCCGCTCCGATCCAGTAGATCGGCTCGCCGCGCGGATTCGTTTGGCGAATCACCGGCTGCGACGGATGGCGCTTGCCGAGCCGCGTCACGCGCCAGCCCTTCAGCTCGTCGTACGGCAGGTTCGGAATATTGACGTTCAGCAGCGGCCGGCCGGACAGCGGATTGTCGAGATAGCGGCGCACGATCTCGGCCGCGACGCGCGCGGCGTCGCCGAGGTGCGCCCACTCTTTGTGAACGAGCGAGAACGCGATCGCCGGCACGCCGAACATGATGCCTTCCGTCGCGGCCGCGACCGTGCCGGAATACAGCGTGTCCTCACCCATGTTCTGGCCGTTGTTGATTCCCGACACGACGAGGTCCGGCTTCGCGTCGAGCATGCCCGTCAGCGCGACGTGCACCGAATCGGTCGGCGTGCCGTTCACGTAGTAGAAACCCGTGCTCGCCGAACGCGACACCGAAAGCGGACGCGACAGCGTAAGCGAGTTCGACGCGCCGCTGCAATTCTGCTCGGGCGCCATCACCATGACCTCGGCCAGCGGGCACAGCGCTTCGTACAGCGCGGCGATGCCGGGCGCAAGGTATCCGTCGTCGTTGCTGAGTAATATTCGCATCCGCCGATTGTAACCGAGGAAAGATTGCGCGAGAGCGACAGCCCCGGCCGCCTCGCGTGCAGCGTGCGACGGCGCAAGAAGCGCGTACCGCGCGGCCCTCGGCGCTCAGATCACGCGCTTCTCGCGCAGCACGGCGATCGCCTGCGCGTCGTAGCCGAGCGCGCCCAGCACCTCGTCCGTATGCTCGCCGAGCTCGGGGCCGAGCCAGCGCGTTTCGCCGGGCGTGCCGGACAGCTTCGGCGTCACGTTCGGCAGCGGGATCTCCGCGCCGCCCGCGAGTTTGAAACGCTGGATCATCTGGCGCGCGGCGAACTGCGGATCGGTGAACATGTCGGCTACGCTGTAGATTCGCGACGCGGGCACGTCCGCGGCGTTCAGCACCGCGAGCGCGTCGTCGATCGTGCGCTCGGCGAGCCACGCGCCGATCGCCGCATCGATTTCCTGCGTGCGCGGCACGCGGCCGTCGTTGTGCGCAAGCGCGGGATCGCCCGCGAGATCGTCGCGGCCGATCGCGTTCATCAGGCGCTTGAAGATCGGATCGCTGTTGCCGCCGATCACGATGCTGCCGTCGCGGCACGGATACGTGTTCGACGGCACGATGCCCGGCAGCGACGCGCCCGTGCGCTCGCGCACGAGCCCGTAGACGCCGTACTCGGGCACGACGCTCTCCATCATGTTGAAGACGGCCTCATAGAGCGCGACGTCGACGACCTGCCCCGCGCCGCCGTTCGCGTTGCGGTGATGCAGCGCCATCAGCGCGCCGATCACGCCGTGCAGCGCCGCGATCGAATCGCCGATCGAGATGCCGATGCGCGGCGGCGGCAGCTCCGGATAGCCCGTGATGTGGCGCAGCCCGCCCATCGATTCGGCGATCGCGCCGAAGCCGGGACGGTCGCGATACGGGCCCGTCTGCCCGTAGCCGGACAGGCGCACCATCACGAGGCCCGGATTGTCGGCGGACAGCACGTCGTAGCCGAGACCGAGCTTCTCGAGCAGCCCCGGGCGGAAGTTCTCGACGACGATGTCGGCTTCACGCGCGAGGCGGCGCACGATCTCCTTGCCCTCGTCGGACTTCAGGTTGATCGTCACCGATTTCTTGTTGCGCGCCTGCACCGACCACCACAGCGACGTGCCGCCCGCCTCCGGATACAGCTTGCGCCACTTGCGCAGCGGATCGCCGCCGTTCGGATCTTCGATCTTGATGACGTCCGCGCCGAATTCGGCGAGCAGGCGCGCGGCGAACGGGCCCGCGATCAGCGTGCCGAGTTCGAGCACCTTGACGCCCGAAAGCGGGCCGGGAGTTGCGCTCATGTCGCTTCCTTGGATCGTTGAACGGTACGCGCGGCGCGAGGCCGCGCGGCGCCGGCGCGCGCGCCGGCTAGAGGGTGCGCCTGTCGAGCATCGCGCGGGCGATCGTGCCGGCGTCGACGTATTCGAGCTCGCCGCCCACCGGCACGCCCCGCGCGAGCCGCGTGACGGCCAGGCCGCGCGCCTTCAGCGTCTGGCCGAGATAGTGCGCGGTCGCCTCGCCTTCGTTCGTGAAGTTCGTCGCGAGCACGACCTCCTTCACGACGCCGTCCGATGCGCGGCGCACGAGGCGGTCGAAATGGATCTCCTTCGGCCCGATGCCGTCGAGCGGACTCAAGCGCCCCATCAGCACGAAATACAGCCCGCGATAGGTCATCGTCTGCTCGAGCATGATCTGGTCGGCGGGCGTCTCGACGACGCACAGCAGCGTCGGGTCGCGCTCCGGATCGCTGCAGACCTCGCAGATCTGCGCCTCCGTGAACGTGTTGCACTTCTCGCAGTGACGCAGATGCTCGGTCGCGAACAACAGCGAGCGCCCGAGCCGCTCCGCACCCTCCCGATCGTGCTGCATCAGGTGATATGCGATGCGCTGCGCGGATTTCGGTCCGACGCCCGGCAGCGCGCGCAGCGCTTCGACGAGCCCGGACAGCGCGGAAGGCGGCTTGATGCTCATGCGCTCACGACGTCGGCCGAACGGTTCATCGTCAGAACGGCAGCTTGAAGCCGGGCGGCAGCGGCAGGCCCGCCGTCATGCCGCTCATCTTCTCCTGCGACGTCGCCTCGGCCTTGCGCACCGCGTCGTTGAACGCCGCGGCGACGAGATCCTCGAGCATGTCCTTGTCGTCGGCGAGCAGGCTCGGATCGATCGACACGCGGCGCACTTCGTTGCGGCAGGTCATCGTCACCTTGACGAGCCCCGCGCCCGACTGGCCTTCCACTTCGATGAGAGCCAGTTGCTCCTGCATCTTCTTCATGTTTTCCTGCATCTGCTGGGCCTGCTTCATCAACCCGGCGAGTTGGCCTTTCATCATGGACTTGCTCCTTCTAATCGATTGCGAACGGGCGCGATCTTAGCGCCCGCTCATGAATATGGGAATCGGATGCGGGATGCGACCGATTCGCGTCAATGCAGCGTCGGCGCCGCGCCGTCCGACTCCGGACCGACGGGCCGAATCGAGCCCTCGACGATGCTCGCGCCGAATTCGCGCAGCAACTGCTGGACGAACGGATCGGCGCTCATCTCGTGCTCGGCGTCGCGCTGCCGCTTCGCGCGCTCGGCGGCGGCGAGCGCGGCCGCGGTGCGGCGCGCCGGGCCGACCTCGACCGCGACGTCGACCGGCTTGCCGAGCGCGTCCGCGAGCGCGGCCTTCAGCTTCGCGACCTGCGCGGCATCCGCGTATTGCGGCACCGGCACCGACAGCTTGAGCGCGCCGCCGTCGACCGACGTCAGTTCGCTGCTGAACGCGAGCTGGTAAGCGACGCCCTTGAGCGGCAGGCTCGCCGCGAGCGTCGGCCATTCGCCGTCGAAGCCGATCGCGTCGAGCGGAATCGGCTCCGGCAGCGGCCGCGTGTCGACGGGTGGCGCGGGCGCCGGCTTCGGCGCGACCCGAACATCGTCGGGGCCGCTGTCGAACACCGGGACGAAACCGTCGTCGGGCGGAATGAAGCCGTCGTCGATCGACAACGGCACGTAATCGTCGGGCGGGATGTCCTCCCACGGCGGCGGCGCGTTGCGCGCCCCGGATCTCGCGTCGGCGCGCGCGGCACCATTCGGCGAAGCGCCGCCCTGCACCGGGCGCGTGCGTGGCGTCGGAACGGGCACCTGCACGCGCGGCGCGGATTTCGCGGCGGGGGCGGCGGGCGCAGCCGCGCGCGCTGCGCCCGCGCCGGCGCCTCGGCCGCGATCGGACGACACGCGCATGCCCGCGTTACGCAGCACGTCGAGTGCGGCGGCCGCGCCGGTGGCGCGCGACGCCGAAGCGGCGGCGGCAGGAGCGGCGGGCGCCTCGGCCGGCGCTTGCGGCACGGGTGCGGTGGAGGCCGGCACATCGGCCGCTTCAGCCTCCGATGCCGCGCAATCCTGCGCGGCCGCGTCGAACTCCGTGGCGGCCGTCGATTCGGGCGATGCGGCCGAACTCGGTGCTGATTCGGATGCGGCGCCCGGCTGAGCGTTCGGCGACGCGTCGGAATCAAGGCCCGAATCGAGGCCTTGATCGAGGCCTGGATCGGCGTCCGGCGTGGCGGCGCGCGACGGCGCGCCGCGCTCGTCCGAGCGGACGTCCGTCGTAACACGCGCGCTCGCGGCGGCCTCGCCGCTTCGCTCGGCCGCTGCCGGCTCGGTCTGCACGGTCGGCAAGTCGGCGCGAGCCGCGGCCGCGCGCGCGACAGTCGCCTTCGGCGCCTGCACCCCGGCGGCCGCGGACGCCGCCGGTGCGCCGAGCACCGCAGCCGCTCGCGCGTTCGACTTCGGCGCGGCGCCGGCCGCCTGCGCGGGCAACCCGCCGCCCGGCGCGCCGCCGCCTGTCGGCGCCGGCTCGAACGCAAGCATCCGCAGCAGCGTCATCGTGAAGCCCGCGTATTCGTCGGGGGCAAGGCCGAGCTCGCCGCGCCCGACCGTCGCGATCTGATAATAGAGTTGCACCTGCTCCGGGCTCAGGAACTCGGCAAAGCGGCGCAGGTCGGCCGCTTCGGGCCATTCGTCGAGCACCGACGCCGGCGCGAACTGCGCCCACGCGATCCGATGCAGCAGGCTCGCGAGATCCTGGAGCGCAGCCGAGAACGACAGGCTGCGCAGCGCCATTTCGTCGGCGACGGCGAGAATCTGCGGACCGTCGGCCGCGGCGAGCGCGTCGAGGAGCCGCACCATGTAAGTCTGGTCGAGCGTGCCGAGCATGCCGGACACCGCGGCTTCCGTCACTTCGTTCGCCGAATACGCGATCGCCTGATCCGCCAGCGACAGCGCATCGCGCATGCTGCCTTGCGCGGCGCGCGCGAGCAGACGCAGCGCCTGCGGCTCGAACGCGATCCGCTCTTCGCCGAGAATCCGCTCGAGATGCGACACGATGTGGCCGGCCGGCATCTGCTTCAGATTGAACTGCAGGCAGCGCGATAGCACGGTGACGGGAATTTTCTGCGGATCGGTGGTCGCGAGGATGAACTTGACGTGCGGCGGCGGCTCCTCGAGCGTCTTCAGCATCGCGTTGAACGCGTGGTTCGTCAGCATGTGCACTTCGTCGATCATGTAGACCTTGAAGCGCGCATCGACGGGCGCGTACACCGCGCGCTCAAGGAGCGCGGCCATTTCGTCGACGCCGCGATTGCTCGCCGCGTCCATCTCGACATAGTCGACGAAGCGGCCTTCATCGATTTCGCGGCACGCGCGGCACACGCCGCACGGCTGCGACGTGACGCCCGTCTCGCAATTGAGCGCCTTGGCGAAGATGCGCGACAGCGTCGTCTTGCCGACGCCGCGCGTGCCCGTGAATAGATAGGCGTGATGCAAACGCCCGCCGTCGAGCGCGTGCGTGAGCGCCCTGACGACGTGCTCCTGGCCGACGAGCGAAGCGAAATCCTTCGGACGCCACTTGCGTGCGAGAACTTGATAGGTCATCAGGAAATTGTATCAGCAACGCTGCGCCGCGCCGCGCCGACAGGTTGAACGCCGCGAAACGCATGCATGCCGACGCCGATCGGGAAGCGAAACGAAAGGAGGAAAAACGGAAGCGCGCGCGGGAAAGACGGAAAGACAAGCACGAGAAGACAAGCGGAAGGTGACGAGCCCGACCCTCGGCACTGGCGGAAAACGGCTGTGGCTGCTTCGTTCCCGACCTGACCAGGTTGACCGCCCCACCATGCGAGGAGGCCCGTCACGGTGCATTCTAACATCGCTTCGCGCACGACGCGACCGTTATTCGCATACGAGACGACAAATCGCGAGAGCCCGACCGCCGCCGATTCGCGCGCCCCCGACGCCGCGTTCTCGCACACCCGACGCCGCGCGCAGCCCGCCTCTTGCAATTCGCCGCGCCGGGCCCATTTGATGCGCACGCGGGCGACACGCCTGAAATGCTACGCATCCCTGTTCGCGTGACGACTACTATCGCCGTCAACAGCGGATAGCAATTTAGGCTAATATGACGCCCGAATGACCCGCGAGCCGCGGCATGCAGCGCTCACGCCCTTCTTTTCGCAAGAGCGGAGCTTCCTGCCCCGGCGACCGGCAAAGCCCGTGGGCAGCCGGCGCAGGCAGTCCCCGAACCGAAAGAGGTATTGACCCAATGAGCGAACAGATCAAACACATCAGCGACGCATCGTTCGAGCAGGACGTCGTCAAGTCCGACAAGCCGGTCCTGCTGGACTTCTGGGCCGAGTGGTGCGGTCCGTGCAAGATGATCGCCCCGATCCTCGACGAAGTCGCGAAGGACTACGGCGACAAGCTGCAGATCGCGAAGATCAACGTCGACGACAACCAGGCGACGCCCGCGAAGTTCGGCGTGCGCGGCATCCCGACGCTGATCCTCTTCAAGAACGGCGCGGTCGCCGCGCAGAAGGTCGGCGCGCTGTCGAAGTCGCAACTCACCGCGTTCCTGGACAGCCATCTCTAAATCGATGCGCCGTCGCGCACGTGTTGTCAGCCGGCAACACGTGCGCCGCTAAATCCGCCGATCGGTCGCTCAAGCCTGAATCGGCCTATGCTAGAATCAAAAACGTCGATAAGACGCATATAAGTCTCTGAGCGCTTCCGCTCGCCCTCCTCCCTATATCTTTCGTCGCATCTCCTCCCTGGCGGGATCTCCGTATGCATTTATCCGAGCTCAAGTCTCTGCACGTCTCCGAATTGATCGAAATGGCCAACGGCCTGGAGATCGAAAACGCGAACCGCCTGCGCAAGCAGGAGCTGATGTTCGCCATTCTCAAAAAGCGCGCCAAGACGGGAGAAACGATCTTCGGCGACGGCACGCTCGAAGTGCTGCCGGACGGCTTCGGCTTCCTGCGCTCGCCGGAAATGTCGTACCTCGCGAGCACCGACGACATCTACATCAGCCCGTCGCAGATCCGCCGCTTCAACCTGCACACCGGCGACACGATCGAAGGCGAAGTTCGCACGCCGAAGGACGGCGAGCGCTACTTCGCGCTGGTGAAGGTCGACAAAGTCAACGGGCAGCCGCCCGAGGCCTCGAAACACAAGATCATGTTCGAGAACCTCACGCCGCTGCACCCGAACAAGCCGCTGTGGCTCGAGCGCGAAATGCGCGGCGAGGAAAACGTCACGGGCCGCATCATCGACATGATCGCGCCGATCGGCAAGGGCCAGCGCGGCCTGCTCGTCGCGTCGCCGAAGTCGGGCAAGACCGTGATGCTCCAGCACATCGCGCATGCGATCAAGCAGAACCACCCGGACGTGATCCTGTTCGTGCTGCTGATCGACGAGCGCCCCGAGGAAGTGACGGAAATGCAGCGCTCGGTCGCGGGCGAAGTGATCGCATCGACGTTCGACGAACCGGCCACGCGCCACGTGCAGGTCGCCGAAATGGTGATCGAAAAGGCCAAGCGCCTCGTCGAGATGAAGCACGACGTCGTGATCCTGCTCGACTCGATCACGCGTCTCGCGCGTGCGTACAACACCGTGATCCCCGCATCGGGCAAGGTGCTGACGGGCGGTGTCGACGCGAACGCGCTGCAGCGTCCGAAGCGCTTCTTCGGCGCGGCGCGCAACATCGAGGAAGGCGGGTCGCTCACGATCATCGGCACCGCGCTGATCGAAACCGGCAGCCGCATGGACGACGTGATCTACGAAGAGTTCAAGGGCACCGGCAACATGGAAGTGCACCTCGAGCGCCGTCTCGCGGAAAAGCGCGTGTATCCGTCGATCAACCTGAACAAGTCGGGCACGCGCCGCGAGGAAATGCTGATCAAGCCCGAGATCCTGCAGAAGATCTGGGTGCTGCGCAAATTCATCCACGACATGGACGAAGTCGAGGCGATGGAATTCCTGCTCGACAAGATCCGCCAGACGAAGAGCAACTCCGAGTTCTTCGACCTGATGCGCCGCGGCGGCTGACGCACGCACGCCGCCACGAAAAACCGCCCGCTCGCCGGGCGTTTTTTTTATCGCCAAACTTGTACGTGAACGTACACGTTGATCTATAATCGCGGACATCGATCCTTCGCCATCCGGAGAGTTCCGCGCCATGAGCGACGCCCCATCCACCCTGCTGCTGACCGTACGCGACGCCGCCGAGCGGCTCGGCGTCACGCCGCGCACGCTCAAGTACTACGAGGAGCGCGGGCTCGTCACGCCGTCGCGCAGCGAAGGCCGCTATCGGCTGTACGACGCGGCGGATCTCGAGCGCTTCGAGCGCATCCTGCGGCTGCGCGCGCTCGGATTCTCGCTGCACGGCATCACCGAGATGCTGAAGCGCCCGCTCGAGCCGACGGGCGACGGACGGCGGCGCTATTCGGACGCGTCGCTGCGCGACATCCACGCGGATCTGTCGCAGCAGATCGCGACGCTCGATGCGCGCATCGCCGCCGCGCAGCGCGAATTGAAGGAAGTGCGCGCGCTGAAGAAGGAACTGCAGCACGACATCCACTACGTCGAGCGCCGGCTCGCCGGCGAAAACCCCGACGAGCTGATCGCCCAACGCCGCGCCGCCGCGCGCGGCCGCACGCCGGGCCCGCGCAAAACGGGCGGGCCCGACGCATGAACGCGGCGCGGGGCCGGCCGCCGCTCTGGAGCGTCGCGAACCTGCGCGGCGATTTCTTTCCATGGGTGCTCGCGATCGTCACCGGCCTCGACTACTTCGACAACGCGGCGTTCTCGTTCTTCGCGAGCTACATCGCGGGCGGGATCAACGCTTCGCCGGACGAACTCGTGTGGGCGTCGAGCGCGTACGCGGTGACGGCCGTGCTCGGCATCCTGCAACAGCAATGGTGGGTCGACCGCCTCGGGCACCGCCGCTACGTCGCCGGCTGCATGCTGATGTTCTCGCTCGGCGCGGCGGCCGCGGCGCTTGCGGACACATCGCTGCAACTCGCCTTCGCGCGCGGCTTCCAAGGCTATTTCATCGGCCCGATGATGGGCGCGTGCCGAATCCTGATCCAGGTCAGCTTCTCGCCGAAGGACCGCCCGCCCGCGACGCGCGCGTTCCTCATCATGCTGCTGCTCGGCAGCGCGCTCGCGCCGATCGCGGGCGGCCTCCTCGTCGCGCATTTCACGTGGCGCGCCCTTTTCGCGAGCACGGTGCCGACGGGCATCCTGTTCGCCGCGCTCGCGCTCGTCGCGCTGCCCGATTCGGGCCACACGCCGCCCGAGGAGCGCGGCAGCGCCCACTTCTGGCCGTACGTGATCTTCGCGCTCGCGCAGGGCGCGCTGCAAATCGTGATGCAGCAGGTACGCTTCGAGCTCTTCGCGGGCTCGCCGCAGCTCGTGCTGCTCACCGTCGGCGGCCTCGCGGCGCTCGCGTGGTTCGGCCATCACCAGTGGCATCATCCGGCGCCGCTCGTGCGGCTGCACGCGTTTCGCGAGCGCACGTTCCAGGTCGGCCTCCTGCTCTACATGTTCTATTACTACGAGACGACGGGCTACAGCTATCTGATCTCGCGCTTTCTCGAAACCGGGCTCGGCTATCCGGTCGAGAACGCGGGGCGGCTCGTCGGCACGATGTCGCTCATCTCGGCGAGCGCGCTCTTCGTCTATCTGCGCTACGCGAAGCTTCTCACGCACAAGAAGTGGATCATCGTGCCCGGCTTCGCGATGGCCGCGTTCGCCGCGCTGTGGATGACGCGGATGGCGCCCGACATCGGCGAAGCGGCGCTCGTCGTGCCGCTCCTGATGCGCGGGCTGCTGCTCCTTTTCATCGTGCTGCCCGTCGCGAACCTGACGTTCCGCGTGTTCGCGATCGAAGAGTACTCGCACGGCTACCGGCTGAAGAACATCGTGCGGCAACTGACGATCTCGTTCGCGACCGCGTCGGTCATCATCGTCGAGCAGCATCGGCTCGCCGTGCACCAGACGCGGCTCGTCGAGCAGGCGAACGTCTACAACCCGCTGTTCCAGCAGACCTTCGACACGCTCGCGCGCGGCTTCGCGGCCGCGGGCCACGCGCTCTCCGAGGCGCACGCGCTCGCGCTCGTCACCGTGAGCCGGACGATCTCCCAACAGGCGTCGTTCCTGGCGTCGCTCGACGGCTTCTATTTCCTCGCGGGCGTCGCGATCTGCGGCGGCATCTTCGCCGCCTGGCAAAAAGAGATCGATTGAGGTACGTTTAGCGCCTGTCGCTTCACGCCCTCTTCTCCCCGATGCTCGCCAAACTCACCCAGTGGCTCGACGCGCGCCGCCGCGACCGCGCACTGCGCTCGCACCCGATTCCCGACGCGCTGTGGCGCGAGACGCTCGAGCGCCTGCCGTTCCTGTCTTACCTGTCCGGCGAAGACCTGGCGCGGCTGCGCGAAACGGCGAGCCTCTTTCTCGCGCAAAAGTCGTTTTCGACCGCGCACGGGCTCGAGCTCACCGACGCGATCGTCGCTGGCGTCGCCGTGCAGGCGTGCGTGCCCGTGCTGAACCTCGGGCTCGACCTGTATCGCGGCTGGGTCGGCATCGTCGTCTATCCGGGCGAATTCGTGATCCGCAAGACGGTCGAGGACGAGGACGGCGTCGTACACGAAGTCGAGCACGACGCGAGCGGCGAAGCGTGGGAAGGCGGGCCGGTGATCCTGTCGTGGGAGGACGTGCAGATGTCGGACGGCTCGGACGCGTACAACGTCGTGATCCACGAATTCGCGCACAAGATCGACATGATGAGCGGCCCGGCCGACGGCCACCCCCCCCTTTTTCGCCGCTGGCACGCGCCGGACCTCGACGCCGAACGCTGGGCCGACGTGTTCGACCACGCGTACGACCAGTTCTGCGATCGCGTCGACGCGGTGCCGGAGCGCGCGTGGGCGCGTTTCGAGCGCGATTCGCTGATCGATCCCTATGCGGCCGATCACCCGTCGGAATTCTTCGCGGTCTGCAGCGAGGCGCTCTTCGTCAAGCCGCGCGCGTTCGAGTCCGAATTTCCGGAGCTGTACCGGCTGCTCGCCCGCTATTACCGCCAGGACCCCGCGAAAACGGGCTGCCTCGCGCAGCCCGCCGCGCACGCCTGACGAAAAATTCGCCAAGCTTCTGATTTTCTGGCATAATCGCGAGCTTTCGACCTTAGGCAAGTGGCTCGCGCCGGGCTTTCGCACCGCGCAGCGCCGACCGGCGTCGATTCACGGCGCGCCCTGCACGCATGCCCGGCTGTCCGGACACGAAGCGAGGCGCGCCGCGATGCGCAAGCGGCGGGCTGGCTACCGCTCTTACACAGGAAAAACCATGAAACAAGGCATTCACCCGGATTACCGCGAAGTCGTCTTCCAAGACATGTCGAACGGCTTCAAGTTCATCACGCGCTCGACGATCCAGACGCGCGAAACCGTCGAGCTCGACGGCAAGACCTACCCGCTCGCGAAGATCGAAGTGTCGTCGGAATCGCACTCGTTCTACACCGGCCAGCAGAAGATCATGGATACGGCGGGCCGCGTCGAGAAGTTCAAGAACAAGTTCGGCGCACGCGCCAGCGGCAAGGCTGCGAAGTAAGTCTCGCGCCCCGATCGGCACCGGCCTCGCGCCGGTCCGGTTCCGCAAAAAAGGCAGCCCAGGCTGCCTTTTTTTGTCCCCGCTCATCCCGCGCCGACGCCGAGCGCCGCGCGGGCCGTCCGGTTCGCTGACGCGCGCCGTCCAGCGCGTCTACAATGCCGGATGCTCGAAATGGCCCGCCGCTCGCGCGTCGGGCATGCCGCCCATCCTCTGCCGCCCATCTGCATGAAGCCTGTCGTTCGCCTTACCGCTTCCGCCACCCGCGCGCTGCCGCGCTGGCTGCTGCTCACGCTCTGCATCGTCTATGCGGCGTTCGGGCTGTTCGGCCGCGATCCGTGGAAGAACGAAGACGCGGCGGGCTTCGGCGTGATGTGGACGATGGCGCAAGGCGGCCTGCATGACTGGCTGCTGCCGAACCTCGTCGGCAAGTTCATCACGTCGGACGGGCCCCTCGGCTATTGGCTCGGCAGCCTCGCGATCCGCGCGCTGCCGTGGGTCGACGCGAGCAACGCGTCGCGGGTCTACGCGGGCGTGCTGTTCTGCGTCGCGTCCGCGTTCGTCTGGTACGCCGCATACCTGCTCGGCCGGCGCGCCGAAATCCAGCCGTTCAAGTACGCGTTCGGCGGCGAGCCCGAGCCGCGCGACTACGGGCGCACGCTCGCCGACGGCGCGCTCCTCGTCCTGCTCGCGTGCTTCGGCCTCGCCGAGCGCGGCCACGAAACGACGCCGCAGCTCGCGCAATTCGCGTGGATCGCAATGCTCGTCTACGGGCTCGTGCGCGCGATCGACAAGCCGGTGCAAGGCGCGCTCTGGTGGGGCCTCGCGCTCGGTCTCGTCGCGCTGTCGGGCAATCCGGTGCTCGTCGCCGCGCTCGCGGTCGGCACGCTCGCGCTCTATCTCGTCACGCCCGAAATCCGCTGCGCGCAGTTGCCCGCGATCGGGCTGCCGCTCGCCGTCGCCGTGTTCGCGATCTGGCCGCTCGCCGCGCACGTCGCGCTCCCCGACGACGCGGCCTGGTTCTTCAACCAATGGCTGCACGGCAGCCTGATGCGCTTCTCCGGCCCGCCGACGACGGTGCTCGCGTACGCGGCCAAGAACCTGCCGCTCTTCACGTGGCCCGCGTGGCCGCTCGCGATCTGGGCGTGGGTCAGCTGGGCGGGCCTGCGCCGCCGGCCGCACATCGCGATTCCGCTGTCGGTCGTCGCGCCGCTCGTCGCGCTCGTGATCCTGCAGAGCCAGCAGACGAACCGGATGTACATGCTGCTGCTGCCGCCGCTCGCCGTCGTCGCGACGTTCGCGCTGCCGACGCTCAAGCGCGGCGCGATCAACGCGATCGACTGGTTCGCGGTGCTGAGCTTCACGATCCTCGGCACGTTCGTGTGGCTCGTGTGGCTCGCGTCGCTGACGGGCTTCCCGCATCCGCTCGCGCGCAACCTCGGCCGCCTCGTGCCGGGCTACGAGCCGCACTTCAAGGTGCTGTCGTTCGTCTGCGCGGTCGCCGCGACCGCATGCTGGCTGATGCTCGTGCGCTGGCGCATCTCGCGTCAGCCGAAGGTGCTGTGGCGCAGCGTCGTGCTGTCGAGCGCCGGCACGACGCTGATGTGGGTGCTGCTGATGACGCTGTGGCTGCCGATCGTCAACTACAGCCGGACCTATCGCGACGTCGCGCAGCAGATCGCCGCGCACCTGCCGCCCGACTACGAATGCATCTCGCCCGTGCGCCTTGGCGACGCGCAGATCGCGACGTTCGCCTACTTCGGCGACATGCACTTCTCGTTCACCGACGACTGCGACGTGATCCTGCGGCAGGACCGCGCGGACTTCGGCGAGCCGAGCTCGATGTCGCAGTACGTGTGGCGCCTCGTGTGGGAAGGCCGCCGCGCCGCCGACCGCGACGAGCGCTTCCGACTGTACGAACGGATCGAGCGCCCGAAGACGCCCGTCAAGCGCCGCCCGCCGCCCAAGGCCCGCTGACCGATGTTCGGCGACGTTCGCAAAATCGCCGGCCTCGCGTGGCCGGTGCTCGTCGGCCAGCTCGCGATCGTCGCGTTCGGCGTGATCGACACCGCGATGGTCGGCCGATTCTCCGCGCTCGATCTCGCCGCGCTTGGGCTCGGCATGTCGATCTATCTGTCCGTGTTCATCGCGCTGACGGGCATCCTGTCCGCGCTGCAGCCGATCGCCGGGCAGTTGTACGGCGCGCGGCGCTACGCGGAGATCGGCGAAGAAGTGCGTCAGGCGATATGGCTCGCGGTGCTGCTCGCGATCCCCGGCTTCCTGCTGCTGCATTTCCCGCATCCGCTGCTGCGGATCGCGCACGCGCCCGCCGAACTCACCGAGCGCACGGTCGCGTATCTGCGCATCCTGTCGTTCGGGCTGCCCGCGAGCCTGCTCTTTCGGATCTACAGCGCGCTGACGAACGCGGCGGGCAAGCCGCGGCTCGCGATGATCCTGCAGCTCGGCGCGCTCGCAATCAAAGTGCCGCTCAACATCTGGTTCATTTTCGGCGGCCTCGGCGTGCCCGCGCTCGGCGGCCCCGGCTGCGGGCTCGCGAGCACGCTGATCAACTGGGCGCTCGCGATCGTCGGCTTCACGCTGCTCGCGAGGCTCGACGTGTTCGAGCCGCTCGCGATCTTCGCGCGCTTCACGCGGCCCGTCTGGCGGCGGCAGAAAGCGCTCCTCACACTCGGCGTGCCGATGGGGCTCTCGTATCTGATCGAGGTCACGTCGTACACGTTCATGGCGCTCTTCATCGCGCAGTTCGGCACGACGACGCTCGCCGGCCATCAGATCGCCGGCAACATCGGCGCCGTGCTCTACATGACGCCGCTGTCGATCGGCGTCGCTTCGTCGACGCTCGTCGCGCGCGCGCTCGGCGCGAAGCGGCTCGACGAAGCGCGCTCGCTCGGCCGGCACGGGATCGCGCTCGCCTGCGCGGTTGCATGCGTGTACGGGATCGTCGTGTTCGCGCTGCGGCCGCTCATCGTGTCGGGCTACACGCCGAATCCGGCCGTCGCCGCGGCGGCGATGCCGCTCGTCGCGATCGTCACGTTCTATCACTTCTTCGACGCGCTGCAGATCACGACCGCGTTCGTGCTGCGCGCGCACAAAGTCGCCGTCGCGCCGACCGCGATCTACGCGATCGCGCTGTGGGGCGTCGGGCTCGGCGGCGGCTATCTGCTCGGCTTCGACGTCGGCGGCGTCGTGCCCGCGTCGCTCACCGGCGCGCGCGGCTTCTGGATCGCCAACACCGCGAGTCTGATCCTCGCGGGCGGCGGGCTCGCGCTCTATCTGAGGCGGATCGGGCAACGGGAGGCAAGCGGTGCGTAGCGGGGAGCGGTCGATGTCGACTGCGTCGTGTTTTATGCCTTTTTCGCTCGGGTTGCCGCTTTCCGCGCGTTCGGCGTCGCGCGTGCCGACACGCGTGCGCCAATGCTCACGCGTGGCGCCACGGCAGCGCGGGCGTTCCCGTCACTCGGCCAAGCCGGGCGCAAACCCGCCCGCGTGATGAACGTGCCCGCCGCCGCGTAGCTTCGCATTGCAGACGGAATGGCGACGGCGCGGCACCTTGATCGATCACGCGCGCGTCGACGCCGTACGCACGCCGATTGCGCAACCGCCGCATCGCGCGGCTCGCCGTCGCCGTCGCCGTCGCCGTCACGCTCGCCGAGCCCGACCATCCGAGCCGACGTCGTCACGAACGGCGACCGCCCGCGCCCGCCGCCGCGAGCAGCTCGCGCCAGGCGCGAGAATCGGTCCGAAATCGACCCGAAATCGGCCCGATCGCGCGCGCTTGCGGCATCTCGCGCGCGACGCCCTACCCCGCACATTGCGAAGCGCCGCGTCGGCGCGCCGCATCACATGTCGGCGCGCCGACCGCCGACGCCGCGCTCACGCATGCGCGTGCGCGGCATCGCGCCGCTCGAACACCTCGCGCGCGGCGAACAGCGCGTTGAGCGCGGCGGGAAAGCCCGCGTACACGGCCATCTGCATGAACACTTCGACGATCTCCTCGCGCGTGCACCCGACGTTCAGCGCCGCCTCGACATGCACCTTCAACTGCGGCTGCGCGTGGCCGAGCGTGGCGAGCGAGGCGATCGTCGCGATTTCGCGCGACTTCAGATCGAGCTGCGGCCGGCTGTAGATGTCGCCGAAGCCGAACTCGACGAGCAGCCGCCCGAAGTCGGGCGCGATCGGCGCGAGCGACGCGACCACGCGCTCGCCGACTTCGCCGTCGATTTCCTTCAGCTTGTTCCAGCCGCGCGTATAGCGGTCTTCCGCGATTCGAGATTCCATCGTTCGTCCTTATCCGGTTGAGATTGATTCGCCTGTCGATTCGCGTCGCGCTCGGCCCGCTCGTAATACGCGATCTTGTCGACGATCGCGTCAAGGTTCGTCTGCAGCGCGTCGATCTGCGCGCGCACCGCGTCGCGATGCGCGACGAGAAGCGCGCGCCGCTCGCCGATCGTCGCATCGCCTTGCGCGCGCAGCTCGGCGAACGCCTGCATTCCGGCGATCGGCATTCCGGTCGCCTTCAGGCGCATCACGAAGCGCAGCCAGTCGAGGTCGGCGGGCGCGTACAGCCGGTGTCCCGACTGCGTGCGCGAAATCGACCGCAGCAGGCCCGCCTGCTCGTAATAGCGCAGCGTGTGCGTCGACACGCCGACGAGCGCGGCCACCTGGCCGATCGTCAACGCGCGCGGGGACGTTTGCTTCGGTGCGTTCGACATGACGTTCTCGAGGTTAGGACTTAGAGTGCACTCTAAGTCAAGCGCCGCGCGATGGCCAGCGGCCGCGCGGCCGATGCCAACTCGGTGGCTTGGTGGATCGGTGGATCGGTGGATCGGTGGATCGGTGGATCGGTGGATCGGTGGATCGGTGGCTCGGTGGCTCGGTGGCTTGGTGGCTTGGCGGCTCGGCGGCTCGGCGATTCGGCGATTCGGCGATTCGGCGATTCGGCGATTCGGCGATTCGGCGATTCGGCGGTTCGGCGGTTCGGCGGTTCGGCAGCTCGGCAGCTCGGCGATTCGGCGGTTCGGCGGTTCGGCAGCTCGAAAACGTGGTCACTCATCGCCCCTTCGTCCCGCCCCTCGCCTTGCGCCCCGATTTCCGTCAAAGATGGTCAAAACCCGCCCGCATGCGCGGCCGCAGCCTTTACAGTGTCGCCGGCGATGCGCAACATTGCGCCGCTGCCTTAAAAAGGGCACGCATTTGTCCTATGCTTGAACGCGACGCCCGGTCCGTGCCGCACGCCGACGTTCGTTCCGACAGCCATTCATCCGTTCCATCAAAAGGGAGCCCCCGTCATGCTGAAGAAGCTGCTGATGCTGGTCGTCGCACTGTCGCTTTCGCTGACCGCCGCGTTCGCCGCCGCGGTCGAAGTCAACACCGCCGATCAGGCGGCGCTCGAATCGGTGAAGGGCCTCGGCCCGGTGAAGTCGAAGGCGATCATCGACGAGCGCGCGAAGAACGGCCCGTTCAAGAGCGCCGACGATCTCGCGAACCGCGTGAAGGGCCTCGGCGCGAAGTCGGTCGCCAACCTCGAGGCGGCGGGCCTGACGATCGGCGGCTCGTCGACGCCGCCGACGGGCGCGAAGGCGAAGACGAGCACGGTGAAGCCGGCCGCAGCCGCGACGAGCGCCGCGCCGGCTCCGTCCACGACGACGAGCGCCGCGCCCGCGCCGGCCGCGACGACGCCCGCCCCCGCCGCGACCACGCCGTCGACGGCGGCGAGCGCGCCGGCCGCGAAGAAGACCCGCGCGTCGAAGAAGAAGGACAAGGCCGCTGCCGCGGCGAGCGATGCGACGGCGGGCGCGAGCGCGCCGGCCGCCGCGTCGACGACGAAGGCGAAGGGCTCGAAGAAGAGCAAGAAGAACAAGGCGGCGACGCCGGCGTCCGCGGCATCGGGCGCATAAGTCGGCGCCGCGCGTCGCGCGGCGTCTTCGCTCCACCGGCGCCGTTCGCGGCGCCGCCTCAACCTAGCAGGTGAATCATGGGTCTACTCGACATCGTTGGCGGTCTGATCGGCGGCCAAGGCGGCAATCAGAACGCACTCGTCAGCGCCGCGCTGGAGTTCATCAACAACCAGCCGGGCGGCCTGAACGGCCTCATCGAAAAGTTCAACGCGGGCGGCGCGGGCAACATCATCGGCTCGTGGATCGGCAACGGCGAAAACCAGCCGATCTCGCCCGAGACGCTGCAGAACGTGCTCGGCTCGGATGCGGTCGGCGCGATCGCGCAGAAGGTCGGCATCGATCCGCAGCAAGCGTCCGGCATCCTCGCGCAGGTGCTGCCGCACGTCGTCAACGGCGCGACGCCGAACGGCGAAGTGCCGGCGAACGGCCAGCTCGACACGTCGAACGTGCTCGGCACGCTGTCGCAGCTCGCGGGCCTGTTCGGCAACAAGCAGGCGTAAGCGCCGAAGCACCGCATCGCGCGCGCGGCGGACCGCCCGCGCGATGCATTCGGCCGAGGCGGCCGCCGGAAACCGGCACGAACGCGCCGCCGATAAAAAACACCCCGCTTGCGCGGGGTGTTTTCTTGGGCGAGCCGAACAGCGGCGAGCCGATCCAAGCGCCGGCACGCCGGGCCGCCGGGCCAAGACGCGGCGATCAATGCACGACGCGCTCGAACACGAACTTGCCGTCGTGCACGTCGACCGGAATCACGTCCTTCGGACCGAAACGGCCCGCGAGGATGAGCTTCGCAACCGGGTTCTCGATCTCCTGCTGGATCGCGCGCTTGAGCGGCCGCGCGCCGAACAGCGGATCGTAGCCGACCTTGCCGATCTGCTCGAGCGCCGCATCCGACACGTCGAGCGCCATGTCGAGCTTCGCGAGCCGGTCGTGCAGCCGCGCGAGCTGGATCTTCGCGATCGACTGGATATTGCTGCGGTCGAGCGCATGGAACACGACGACGTCGTCGATCCGGTTCAGGAACTCGGGGCGGAAATGCTGCTTGACCTCGCTCCACACCGCGTCCTTGATCTCTTCCTGCGACGAGCCCGACATCGACTGGATCAGCTGCGAGCCGAGGTTCGACGTCATCACGATCACCGTGTTCTTGAAGTCGACGGTGCGCCCCTGCCCGTCCGTCATCCGGCCGTCGTCGAGCACCTGCAGCAGCACGTTGAACACGTCCGGATGCGCCTTCTCGATCTCGTCGAGCAGGATCACGCTGTACGGCTTGCGGCGCACCGCCTCGGTCAGATAGCCGCCTTCCTCGTAACCGACGTAGCCGGGCGGCGCGCCGATCAGCCGAGCGACGCTGTGCTTCTCCATGAACTCGCTCATGTCGATGCGGATCAGATGCTCCTCGGTATCGAACAGGAAGCCGGCGAGCGCCTTGCACAGCTCGGTCTTGCCGACGCCCGTCGGGCCGAGGAACAGGAACGAGCCGTACGGACGGTTCGGATCGGCGAGGCCCGCGCGCGAGCGCCGGATCGCGTCGGCAACCGCGTCGATCGCCTCGTTCTGGCCGACCACGCGCTCGTGCAGCTTCTCCTCGATGTGCAAGAGCTTCTCGCGCTCGCCCTGCATCATCCGCGACACGGGAATGCCCGTCGCGCGCGACACGACTTCGGCGATTTCCTCCGCGCCGACCTGCGTGCGCAACAGGCGCGGGCGTGTCGGATTGTGCTGCTCGGTTTCCTCCGCCTGCGTGACCTGCTTGAGGCGCGCCTCGAGCTGCGGCAGCTTGCCGTACTGGAGCTCGGCGACCTTCTCGAGCTTGCCATCGCGCTGCAGCCGAGTGATGTCGGCGCGCACCTTGTCGATCTCTTCCTTCAACTGCGCGCTGCCCTGCACGGCCGCTTTCTCGGCCGTCCAGATCTCCTCGAGATCCGCGTACTCGCGCCCGAGCCGCTCGATCTCCTCTTCGATCAGCTGCAAACGCTTCTGCGACGCTTCGTCCTGCTCCTTCTTCACCGCTTCGCGCTCGATCTTCAGCTGGATCAGACGACGGTCGAGCTTGTCCATTTCTTCGGGCTTCGAATCGATTTCCATCTTGATCTTCGACGCGGCCTCGTCGATCAGGTCGATCGCCTTGTCGGGCAAGAAGCGGTCGGTGATGTAGCGATGCGACAGCTCCGCCGCCGCGACGATCGCAGGATCGGTGATCTCGACGCCGTGGTGCAGCTCGTACTTCTCCTGCAGGCCGCGCAGGATCGCGATCGTCGCCTCGACGCTCGGCTCGTCGACGAGCACCTTCTGGAAGCGGCGCTCGAGCGCGGCGTCCTTCTCGATGTACTTGCGATATTCGTCGAGCGTCGTCGCGCCGATGCAGTGCAGCTCGCCGCGCGACAGCGCCGGCTTCAGCATGTTGCCCGCGTCCATCGCGCCTTCGGCCTTGCCCGCGCCGACCATCGTGTGGATCTCGTCGATGAACACGATCGTGCGGCCCTCGTCCTTCGCGATGTCGTTGAGCACGGCCTTCAGGCGCTCCTCGAACTCGCCGCGGTACTTCGCGCCGGCGAGCAGCGCCGCCATGTCGAGCGACAGCACGCGCTTGTTCTTCAGCGTCTCGGGCACCTCGCCGTTGACGATGCGCTGCGCGAGCCCCTCGACGATCGCGGTCTTGCCGACGCCCGGCTCGCCGATCAGCACCGGGTTGTTCTTCGTGCGGCGCTGCAGGATCTGGATCGAGCGGCGAATCTCGTCGTCGCGGCCGATCACGGGATCGAGCTTGCCCGAACGCGCGCGCTCGGTCAGGTCGACCGTGTATTTCTTCAGCGCCTCGCGCTGGCTTTCCGCGTCCGCGCTGTGCACTTGCGAGCCGCCGCGCACCCCGGCGATCGCGGATTCGAGCGCGCGGCGCGTGAGCCCATGCTGGCGCGCGAGACGGCCCGCGTCGCCCTTGTCGTCGGCGACGGCGAGCAGGAACATCTCGCTCGCGATGAACGTGTCGTTGAGCTTCTGCGCTTCCTTGTCCGCCTGGTTCAACAGGCCCGCGAGCTCGCGCCCGACCTGGATGTCGCCGCCCGTGCCCGTCACTTGCGGCAGGCGCGAGATCGCTTCGCTGAGCGCGCCTTGCAGCGCCTGGATGTGCACGCCCGCGCGCGACAGCAGCGAGCGTGCGGAGCCGTCCTGCTGCGCGATCAGCGCGGCGAGCACGTGAACGGGTTCGATGTATTGGTTGTCACGCCCGGCGGCAAGACTTTGCGCGTCCGCGAGCGCCTCTTGGAATTTGGTGGTGAGCTTGTCGATTCTCATGAATGAGACCTCCAATATGCGAATGGCAACCAGATGAGGATGGTTATCCGCCTTTCAAGCCGGCTTTTCATTGAGGCACAGCAAAGGCTCGCGTCACGCATGCGCGTGGCGGCACTGGAGGACGGGCGCGGCGAATGGAGCAGCCGCGCACGCGAAAGAAGCGTCGGGAAAGCGCCCCTGCAGGGGGGCGTCGTGCGGGGGCCACCGTCAGCCGACGGCGGTCGCGCTCGCGCGAGCCTCGGCCGCGGGCACGATCCGCACCGGCGTCAGGCCGAGCAGCATCGCGAGCTGCGACGCCGGCTGCGACAGCTCGCCGATCGTGTGCTTGTCGAGCTCCGCGAAGAATGCGTCGCGGGCGGCCACGAACACGCCCTTCAGTCGGCACGCCGACTGGATCACGCAGCTGCGGTGCGATTCGGACTCGTCCGCGAAGCAGCCGACGAGCGCGAAATCGTTTTCGGTCTTGCGCACGACCTCGCCGACCGTGAGCGCGGCGGACTGGGCGTTCAAGCGCAAGCCGCCGTTGCGGCCGCGTACCGTTTCGATCCAACCGAGCTCGCCGAGCTGCTGCACCACTTTCATCAAATGGTTCTTGGAGATGCCGTAGGCATCCGAGATCTCTTGGATCGTCGACAAGCCCTCGCCTCGGACTGCGAGGAACAACATGACGCGCAAAGAGTAGTCGGTGTAATCGGTTAGTCTCATTACGAAATGGATGTTGTGTCAGTGCGACCGGCGCTCGCGCAGGCATCGCGCGTCTGCCATTGCCGATCAGACGGCCGCGTCATAAGATGCGTTCCGTCAGCACTTTTATTGAGAGGGTGGCCGTTTATTATTGTGCGACAAAATCGCACCCGCGTGCTGCCGTATTGCCCGGCCCTTTTTTTGATGACCCAAGCTTCCACCGCCTCGCCCGCCGCCGCGACGCCCGTTCGCGACGCCGAACCGACCCCGGAAAACATCCGCGCGCTCGTCGACGCGTTCTACGAGCGCGTGCGCGACGACGCGCTCCTCGGCCCCGTGTTCGAGAGCAGGCTCGCCGGCCGCTGGGACGAGCACCTGCCGAAAATGGGCGAATTCTGGTCGAGCCTCGTGATCGGAACGAAAAGCTACCGCGGCAACGTGCAAGCCGCGCACCAGCCGCTCGACGGCCTCGAACCCGCTCATTTCAGCCGCTGGCTCGCGCTTTTCCTGAAGACCGTCGAGGCGCGCTACGAGCCCGCCGCGGCCGTGCGCTTCATGGAGCCCGCGCTGCGGATCGCGCAGAGCCTGCAATTGAGCCGCTTCGGCTGGGATTACCGGATTCCTGCCGAGCAGCAGGCGATTCTCGACCTGATCGCGCCGAAGCGGCCGGGCAACGACGACGCGCATGCGCAGCGGCCGCGCGGCGAGCCGTTTCCGGCGAAGATCATCGGCCGAACGACGCGCGACGACGCGTGAGCGCGTGCCGGCAGCACGGCCCCGGCCGCGCCTGAAAGCGCCGCGCGGCACGCCGAACAACAACCGTGAAAATTCGTCGAGTGCGGACGTTTGGATATCGAAATCGACGCAATCGCGAATAATCTGTTTTAAACGCCCGTGACGTACGGCATCTCGCCGATGAAAATTGGCGATCGACCATTCTCGTTCGCCGAGCCGCCCCGAACCGGGCGCTGGAAAACGCGCGCTCCGGATCGCCGCGCCCGACATCGCGTGCGGCTGCCGCCGAAGTCGCTCCCGACGACGCCGCGCCTACGTCGACCGCTTCGCGTTCCCCGATTCGACGCCCCAGCGCGCGAGCGCCGCATCGTCGGCGCTGCGCGCATCGACCCAGCGCTCGCCCGCGGGCGTCGCCTCCTTCTTCCAGAACGGCGCCTGCGTCTTCAGGTAGTCCATCACGAACTCGCACGACTGGAACGCGTCGCCGCGATGCGCACAGGCGGTCGCGACGAATACGATCTGATCGAGCGGTTGAAGCCTGCCGACCCGGTGGACGATCGCGACGTCGATGCCGGGCCAGCGCGCGATCGCGTCGTCGGCGATCGCCGCGAGCGCCTTCTCGGTCATCCCCGGATAGTGCTCGAGCTCGAGCGTGTCGACCGGATCGCCGTCGTTCAGGTCGCGCACCGTGCCGACGAAGCACGCGACCGCGCCCACCTTCGGATTACGCGCGCGCAGCGCCGCGATTTCCGCGCTGACGTCGAAGTCGTCCGTCTGCACCCGTACCGTCGCCATCGCCGCCTCCTCAGCCGCCCGTGACGGGCGGAAAGAACGCGACCTCGCAGCCGTCGGTGATCCGTGTGCCGGCATCCGTCATCGTGTGGTTGCACGCCATGCGCAGCGCGCGGCCCTCGGCGAGCGTCTGCGCCCATGCGCCGCCGCGCGTGCGTAGCCAGGCGCGCACGTCGCCCACCGTCGCGACGCCGTCAGGCACCGTCACCGTCTCGCTCGCAACGCCGAGCGCTTCGCGCACGCTCGCAAAAAATTTCAGTTCGATCTTCATCGTCACTACGCCGCCCGGCTTCAGCCGAGCATTTCGGAAAAAGGAATGAAACGCACCGTCTCGCCCGCGCTGATCGCGTGATTCGGCGGATTGTCGATCAAGCCGTCGCCCCACACCGTCGACGTCAGCACGGCCGAGCTCTGGTTCGGGAACAGGTCGAGGCCGCCCGCCGCGTTCACGCGCGCGCGCAGGAATTCGTTGCGGCGGTCGGCCTTGTTCTGCGTGAAATCGGCGCGCAGCGACACCGCGCGCGGCGCGACCTGCGTCGCGCCCGCGACGCGCAGCAGGAACGGCCGCACGAACAGCAGGAACGTGACGAAGCTCGACACCGGGTTGCCAGGCAGGCCGATGAAATACGCTTCGTCGCCGCTCGCGCCGCTTGCATCGATTGCTCCGCTCGCGTCGTTCGCGTCGTTCGTGCCGCTCGCCGCCGCGCCGCCGCCGGCGCGATGTCGCCGGATCGCGCCGAACGCGAGCGGCTTGCCCGGCTTCATCGCGATCTGCCACAGCGCGAGCCGCCCCTCCGCCTCGACCGCGGGCTTCACGTGATCCTCGTCGCCCACGGACACGCCGCCGCTCGTCACGATCACGTCGTGCCCGCGCGCCGCTTCGCGCAGCGCCGCGCGCGTCGCGTCGAGCCGGTCCGGCACGATGCCGTAGTCGGTCACGTCGCAGCCGAGCCGCTCGAGGAGCCCGCGCAGCGTGAAGCGGTTCGAGTTGTAGATCGCGCCCGGCTTGAGCGGCTCGCCCGGCATCGTCAGCTCGTCGCCCGTGAAGAACACCGCGACCTTCACGCGGCGCGTGACCGCGAGCGACGCGCAACCGACCGACGCGGCAAGCCCCATCGCCTGCGGCGTCATCCGCGCGCCGGCGGGCAGGATCACCGAGCCGCGACGGATGTCCGCGCCCCGCGCGGTGACCCATTCGCCCGCAGTCGGCGTGTGCAGGATGTCGACCTGATCGCCCGCGGCCTCCGTCTGCTCCTGCATCACGACCGCGTCGGCGCCCGCCGGCACGGACGCGCCCGTGAAAATGCGCGCCGCCGTGCCCGGCG
Source organism: Burkholderia savannae (assembly GCF_001524445.2). NCBI lineage: Bacteria > Pseudomonadati > Pseudomonadota > Betaproteobacteria > Burkholderiales > Burkholderiaceae > Burkholderia > Burkholderia savannae. Next base: position 1,710,017 of record NZ_CP013417.1, on the reverse strand, counting down.
CGAGCGGCTCGGCCGGATGGCCCGCGGGGATGCGCTGCGACACGGCGAGCCGCCGCTCGCCGCGCGTCAAATCGGCGATGCGCACCGCGTAGCCGTCCATCGCGCTCGTGTTCATCGGCGGCACGTCGAGCGGCGACACGACGTCGGCCGCGAGCACGCGGTTGAGCGCATCGAGCGTCGCGACGGTCTCGGTTCCGGCGAGCGGACGCGCGGCCGCGAGAAGCGTCGCGAGCGCGTCGGCCGTGGACAGCATCGGCGCGCGCGGCGTCTGGGTGTTGGGCTGGGACATCGTCGATTGAAATATTGACCGGATGGCGACATTGTAGCGACGCCTCCGCGTGAATGTGGGCGCGCGATCGCAGCGATTCGATCGCGCGCAGCGAATCGCGCGCGGCTCGCCGGCCAGATCTTCGGAAACGGCGGGCGCGTGGAGTGGATAGCGCGGCGATCCGGTTGTCGCGCGATTACCGGGCAATGGCCGGTGCAATGGCCGGTGCGATCGCCCGTACGATCTTGCCGGCGCGAACGGCGAGGTCCGTCGCTCGTCGCCATCGCCCCTCCGCCTAATCGGCACGCCGTGCGGTGCGCGCCAGCGATGAGCGCCCGAAAAGGAAACAGCCCGACCGGGGTAATCCGGTCGGGCTGTTTCGGTCAGGCTGATCATGTCGCCCAAGCCGCAACGCAATGTCATCCGACATTGATCCGACGAATGTTGATCCGACGAATGCGTGTCGCGGTCTTGACGGCATGCGCCCAATGCCGATCGACCGGCTTCCGGCAAATGCCGTGCAGCGCAGCGTCGCGCGTCACGGCGTCGCGCCCGCAACCGTTGCGACGCGCATCCGGCTCGCCGCGCGCGCGCCGCCCGCATCGCGGCATCGCGGCCGGGCCGACGTGCGGCACCGCACCTCGCCCGGCGAGCGACGCCGGCATCGCACGAGCCGCGCGCCGCCGTGCCCGCAACCGCTAACGTTGCCCGAACGTCACGCGCCCGTGTGCGCGGCGATGAAGTCCTTCACCTGCTGCGCGTTCGCATCGACGACCTCGAAGCGCTGCGGCAGCGCCTCGAGCCCGTCGAACGCGGCCGGGCGCGACGGCTCCTGCCCGAGCGCCTCGCGAATCGTCTCGCCGAACTTGATCGGCTGCGCGGTCTCGAGCACGACCATCGGCACGCCCGGCTGCAGGTGCTCGCGCGCGACCTTCAGGCCGTCGGCCGTGTGCGTGTCGATCGTCGTGCCGTAGCGCTCGAACACGTCGCGGATCGTCGCGATCCGGTCCGCGTGCGTACTGCGGCCCGACACGAAGCCGAACTCCGCGACGCGCGCGAAATCGCCGCTCGCGACAAGATCGAAGCCGCCCTTTTGCTCGACGTCGCGAAACAGCTGAACGACGCGCGCCGGATCGCGGCCGAGCAGGTCGAACACGAAGCGCTCGAAGTTCGACGCCTTCGAGATGTCCATGCTCGGGCTGCTCGTGTGATACGTGTCCTGAGCGCTGCGCACGCGGTACGCGCCGGTGCGGAAGAACTCGTCGAGCACGTCGTTCTCGTTGGTCGCGACGACGAGCTTCTCGATCGGCAGCCCCATCATCCGCGCGATATGGCCCGCGCAGACGTTGCCGAAGTTGCCGGACGGCACCGTGAACGACACGCGCTCGTCGTTGGACTTCGTCGCCGCGAAGTAGCCCTTGAAGTAGTAGACGACCTGCGCGACGACGCGCGCCCAGTTGATCGAATTGACCGTGCCGATCTTGTGCCGCGCCTTGAACGCGTGATCGTTCGACACGGCCTTCACGATGTCCTGGCAGTCGTCGAACACGCCCTTCACCGCGAGGTTGAGGATGTTCGGGTCCTGCAGGCTGTACATCTGCGCGGTCTGGAACGCGCTCATCTTCCGGTGCGGCGACAGCATGAACACGCGCACGCCCGCTTTGCCGCGCATCGCGTATTCGGCCGCGCTGCCCGTGTCGCCCGACGTCGCGCCGAGGATATTGAGCGTCTCGCCGTGCCTGGCGAGCGTGTACTCGAACAGGTTGCCGAGCAACTGCATCGCCATGTCCTTGAACGCGAGCGTCGGGCCGTTCGACAGCTCGAGCAGCGCGAGCGGCGTGCCGTTCTCGGTGCCGAGCGTCGTGAGCGGCGTGATGTCGGCTGCGTTCTCGCCGTGGCGCGTGTGGCGGTAGACGTCGGCCGTGTACGTGCGGCGCGCGAGCGCGCGCAGATCGTCGGCGGGGATGTCGTCGCAGAATTTCGACAGGATCTCGAACGCGAGATCCGCATACGGCAGCGCGCGCCAGCGCGCGAGCTCGTCCGCGCTCACCCGCGGGTATTCGCTCGGCAGATAGAGCCCGCCGTCCTTCGCGAGGCCGCCGAGCAGGATGTCGGAGAACGTGTGGCGCTCGCCGATCCCGGCGCCGCGCGTGGAGATGTAATTCATGTCGTCCTCAGTTGAGCGCTTCCATGCGCAGCTTCGTCACCTTCGAGACGACCGTCGCGAGCGATTCGATGCGGGCGATCGCCGCGTTGACGTTCTTCTCGATCGTCTCGTGCGTGATCAGGATGATGTCGGTTTCGCCGTTCGCGTCGTCGACCTGCTCCGACTCCTTCTGCAAGAGCGCATCGATCGAGATGCCCGAATCGGCGAGGATGCGCGTGATGTCCGCGAGCACGCCCATCTGGTCGGCGACGCGCAGGCGCAGGTAGTAGCCGCTCGTCACTTCCTCGATCGGCAGGATCGGCGTGTTCGACAGGCTGTCCGGCTGGAACGCGAGATGCGGCACGCGATGCTCGGGGTCGGCCGTGTGCAGGCGCGTGACGTCGACGAGATCGGCGACGACGGCCGACGCCGTCGGCTCCGCGCCCGCGCCCTTGCCGTAGTAGAGCGTCGTGCCGACCGCGTCGCCGTGCACGACGACCGCGTTCATCGCGCCCTCGACGTTCGCGAGCAGGCGCTTCTCGGGAATCAGCGTCGGGTGCACGCGCAGCTCGATGCCGCGCTCGGTGCGGCGCGTGATGCCGAGCAGCTTGATCCGGTAGCCGAGCTCCTCGGCGTACTTGATATCGGTCGCGGCGAGCTTGCTGATCCCTTCGACGTACGCGCGGTCGAACTGCACCGGCACGCCGAACGCGATCGCGCTCATGATCGTCGCCTTGTGCGCGGCGTCGACGCCTTCGATGTCGAAGGTCGGATCGGCCTCCGCGTAGCCGAGCTCCTGCGCGGCCTTCAGCGCGGTCGCGAAATCGAGGCCGCGGTCGCGCATCTCCGACAGGATGTAGTTCGTCGTGCCGTTGATGATGCCGGCGATGTACTGGATGCGGTTCGCGGTCAGGCCCTCGCGCAGCGCCTTGATGATCGGGATGCCGCCCGCGACGGCCGCCTCGAACGCGACCATCACGCCCTTCTCGCGCGCGGCCTCGAAGATTTCGGTGCCGTGCACCGCGAGAAGCGCCTTGTTGGCCGTCACGACGTGCTTGCCGTTCGCGATCGCGCGCAGCACGAGCTCGCGCGCGAGGCCCGTGCCGCCGATCATCTCGGCGACGATCGCGATCGACGGATCGTCGACGACCGCGTTGAAATCATCGCCGATCGACACGCCGTTCGCGTCGCCGTCGAGCGCGGCGAGCGCCTTCGCGGGATTGCGCACCGCGACGCGCGCGATCTCGATGCCGCGCCCGGCGCGCCGCTTGATTTCCTCCTGGTTGCGGCGCAGCACCTTGAAGGTGCCGCCGCCCACCGTGCCGAAGCCCAACAGGCCTACTTTGATCGGTTCCATGCTGCGTGTGATCTATTGAGTGAAAAGGGGGGGAGCGCCCGGTCAGACCGAGTGGCGCTTCCGATAACCATCGAGGAAGCGCGCGATCCGCTCGATCGAATCGGTCAGATCGTCGATGTTCGGCAGGAACACGACGCGGAAGTGATCCGGCGTCGGCCAGTTGAAGCCCGTGCCCTGCACGAGCAGCACGCGTTCCTTCAGCAGCAGCTCGAGGATGAACTGCTGGTCGTTGTCGATCGGATAGAGCTTCGGATCGAGGCGCGGAAACATGTAGAGCGCCGCCTCCGGCTTCACGCACGACACGCCCGGGATCGACGTCAGCATGTCGTACGCGAGCTCGCGCTGCTTGTAGAGGCGCCCGCTCGGCACGATCAGCTCGTTGATGCTCTGATAGCCGCCGAGCGCGGTCTGGATCGCGTACTGGCCGGGCACGTTCGCGCACAGGCGCATCGACGACAGGATGCCGAGCCCTTCGAGATAGTCGTTCGCGCGGCGGCGGTTCTCGGCCGTGAGGCCCGCGACCGACATCCAGCCCGCGCGATAGCCGCACGACCGGTAGCTCTTCGAGAGGCTGTTGAACGTGACCGTGATCACGTCCTCGGCGAGCGACGCGAGCGCCGTGTGCGACTTGCCGTCGTAGACGATCTTGTCGTAGACCTCGTCGGCGAAGATGATGAGCCCGTGCTCGCGCGCGATCGCGATCAGCTCGAGCAGCAACTCGTCCGAATAGAGCGCGCCCGTCGGGTTGTTCGGGTTGATCACGACGAGCGCCTTCGTGTTCGGCGTGATCTTGCGGCGAATGTCGTCGGGATCGGGCATCCAGCGGTTCGACTCGTCGCAGACGTAGTGCACGGGCGTGCCGCCCGACAAGCTCACGGCGGCCGTCCACAGCGGATAATCGGGCGCGGGCAGCAGCACCTCGTCGCCGTCGTTCAGGAGCGCCTGCGTCGCCATCACGATCAGCTCGGACGCGCCGTTGCCGATGTAGATGTCGTCGAGCCCGACGCCCTTCACGCCCTTTTGCTGCGTGTAGTGCATGACCGCCTTGCGCGCGGCGAACACGCCCTTCGAGTCCGAATAGCCGGACGACGTCGGCAGGTTGCGGATCATGTCCTGGATGATCTCGTCCGGCGCGTCGAAGCCGAACGGGGCCAGATTGCCGATGTTCAGCTTGATGATGCGATGCCCCTCGTCCTCAAGGCGCTTCGCGTGCTCGAGGACGGGGCCGCGGATGTCGTAGCAGACGTTGAGCAGCTTGTTCGACTTTTGAATCGGTTTCACGGCGGACACGTTCCTGGGTAATGCCTGCGGGCCTGGGGGGCGGGGATCAAAACTGGAGAGCGGCCGGTAGCGCGCTGTCTAGGAATGGCTTGATGCGGCTGCCGGGCGCGGCTTGTGGCGGCGCGCGACATAATCGCCGCCCGGCGGCGGCTAAAAAGTTATAATTTAGCGGATTTTGGCCGACTTTCGCAATGCACCAACCCGGCCGCGGCCCCCGCGCGACAACGTCCGCCACGGCGGCCGCGCGCATCGCGGCAGACGGCCCGCCCCGTTCGGGGCCGGATCGCAGCGTCCGCGCAGCGTTTGTTCCGGCCCTTTTCGACACCGCGGAAGACCGATTTGAAATTACACCAGGACCCGAGCAACGCGCTCAACACCGTCACCGGCTATGGCCCCGATTACGTCGACATCAATCTGCAGCGCCACGAAACGAGCGTGATCGTGCTGCCGGGCGCGCCCGTCATCGAATGGCCCGTCGCGTCGTTCGACGCGCTCACGCCGGAGCTGTTCGCGGTGCTGCTCGAGCCGCAGCCCGAAGTCGTGATCTTCGGCAGCGGCGCGAAGCTGCGCTTCCCGCACCCGCGCCTGACCGCGCAGCTCACCGCGCAGCGGATCGGGGTCGAAACGATGGATTTCCAGGCCGCCTGCCGCACGTACAACATCCTGATGGCCGAAGGCCGGAAGGTTGCCGCGGCGCTGCTGATCGAACGTTAAGCGAGCGTTAAGCCGCATCGCGCTAAAACTTCCGGCGGCGCTTGGCCCCCCGCTTGCATCCGGTTTCGCGCCGCGCCCCGCCCGCCGCGGACGCTCAGCCGCAGTCCGCCCGATCGAATCTTACACACTCAATACGAAACCATGAACGATATGCCGACGAGGCTACCGCTCAATCGCGCCGCGCCCATGACGCTCAACCGCGCCGCGCTCCTCCTTCTCGTCGCGGCGCTCGCCGTGATCTGGTTCGCGCCGCTCGGCCTGCGCCATCTGATTCCGAGCGACGAAGGCCGCTATGCGGAAATGGCCCGCGAGATGTTCGCCACGGGCGACTGGATCACGCCGCGCTACAACGGCTACAAGTACTTCGAGAAGCCCCCGCTGCAAACGTGGCTCAACGCGCTCACGTTCGTGTGGTTCGGCGTCGGCGAATGGCAGGCGCGCTTCTACACGGCGCTCGCGAGCTTCGCCGGCGTGCTTTTCGTCGGCTTCACCGGCGCGCGCGTGTTCAACCCGCGCGCGGGCTTGTTCGCCGCGCTCGTGCTCGCGAGCTCGCCGTACTGGAACCTGATGGGCCACTTCAACGCGCTCGACATGGGGCTGTCGCTGTGGATGACGGTCACGCTGTGCTCGCTCCTCCTCGCGCAGCGGCCCGGCATCGGCAAGCGCGCCGAGCGCGGCTGGATGTGGCTCTGCTGGGCGTCGATGGCGCTCGCCGTGCTGTCGAAGGGCTTGATCGGCCTGATCCTGCCGGGCGCCGCGCTCGTCCTCTATACGCTCGCCTCGCGCGACTGGGCGCTCTGGAAGCGCCTCTACATCGTGAGCGGCCTCGTCATCTTCTTCGCGGTCGCGACGCCGTGGTTCGTGCTCGTGCAGTCGCGCAACCCGGAATTCCTCAACTTCTTCTTCATCGTCCAGCAGTTCCGCCGCTACCTGACGCCCGAGCAGAACCGCCCCGGCCCGCTCTACTACTTCGTGCCGGTGCTCATCGTCGGCTTCCTGCCGTGGCTGTCCGTCAGCGTGCAGAGCGTGCGCCACGCGCTGCGCATCCCGCGCCAGCCGAACGGCTTCGCGCCGATGCTCGTGCTCTGCGTCTGGAGCGCGTTCATCTTTCTGTTCTTCAGCGCGTCGCATTCGAAGCTGATCTCGTACGTGCTGCCTGTGGCGCCCGCGCTCGCGCTGATGATCGGCACGTATCTGCCGCTCGTGTCGGGCGAGCGGTTCCGCCGCCATCTGTTCGGATATCTGGTGTTCCTCGTCGCCGCCGCGTTCGGCGCGCTCTTCCTCGCGCGTCTCGGCGACGCGCGCACGCCGAACGCGCAATACCTCGAGTTCCAGAAATGGGTGTACGCGGCGCTCGGCGTCGCGTTCACGCTCACGCTCGTCGCCGTGTGGCTGAACCGCCGCAGCCGTGCGGGCATCGCCGCGGCGGCCGTCGCGTTCGGCGCCGGCTGGCTGCTCCTCGGCACGATCGGCGGCACGGGCCACGACGCGTTCGGCCGCTACAGCTCGGGCGCGCTCCTCGCGCCCGCGATCCGCGCGGAGCTCGCGAAGCTGCCGCCCGACACGCCGTTCTATTCGGTCGAGGCGCTCGACCACACGCTGCCGTTCTACGTCGGCCACACGACGATCATGGTCGAGCGCAAGGACGAGCTGGCGTTCGGCATCTCGGTCGAACCGAACAAGTGGGTGCCGACCGTCGCCGAATGGGAGCAGCGTTGGCGCGCCGATCGCTACGCGCTCGCGCTGATGTCGCCCGAGCGCTACAGGCAACTGTCGGAGGCGGGCCTGCCGATGCGCGTCGTCGCGCGCGACAACCGGCGCGTCGTCGTCGAAAAGCCGCAACCCTGATCTCGAGGACGCGAATCGATGAATCCCGTTTCCCTCTTTTGCATCGTCACGGGCGTGATGCTGAACGCCTGCGCGCAGCTGCTGCTGAAGGCCGGCGTGCGCGCCGTTGGACACTTCGAATTCACCCGTGCGAACATTGTGCCGATCGGCTTCAAGATCGCGACCCAATTGCCGATCGTCGGCGGCCTCGGCTGCTACGTGCTCTCCGTGGTGGTGTGGATCGTCGGGCTGTCGCGGGTCGACGTGTCGGTCGCGTATCCGATGCTCTCGCTCGGCTACGTCGTCAACGCGTTCGCCGCGTGGTATCTGTTCGGCGAGGTGCTGTCGGTGCAGCGCCTCGTGGGCATCGGCATCATCCTGATCGGCGTGTTCGTGCTCGCGCGCAGCTGACTCGCCCGCACGCGGCTGATGCGCATGATGCACATCGGGCGCACCGACAAAAAGTGACGCACCCGTTTCGCCAGCCGGTGTTAAATGCGCGTGTCGGGCGGCGCCCGAATCCTTTCACACGACAACGAGCGAAGCTTACATGAGCCAGACTTCCGTTCCTTTCCTGCCGTTCGTCAAACCCGAGATCGACGAGGAAACCATCCAGGGCGTTTCCGACGTGCTGCGCTCCGGCTGGATCACGACCGGCCCGCAGTGCCAGCGCTTCGAGGCCGCGCTGTCCGAATTCTGCGGCGGGCGCCCGGTGCGCGTGTTCAACTCGGGCACGGCGACGCTCGAGATCGGCCTGCGGATCGCGGGCGTAGGCCCCGGCGACGAAGTGATCACGACGCCCGCGTCATGGGTCGCGACGAGCAACGTGATCCTCGAGACGGGCGCGACGCCCGTGTTCGTCGACATCGATCCCGCGACGCGCAACCTCGATCTCGACCTCGTCGAAAAGGCGATCACGCCGCGCACGAAGGCGATCATCCCGGTGTATCTCGCGGGCCTGCCCGTCGACATGGACCGCCTCTACGCGATCGCGCGCGCGCACGCGCTGCGCGTGATCGAGGACGCCGCGCAGGCGCTCGGCTCGACCTGGCGCGGCCAGCGCATCGGCGCGATCGGCGACATCGTGTCGTTCAGCTTCCATCCGAACAAGAACATCACGTCGATCGAAGGCGGCGCGCTCGTGCTCAACGACGAAGCCGAGGCGACGCTCGCGCAGAAGTACCGGCTGCAGGGGATCACGCGCACGGGCCTGGACGGCATGGACTGCGACGTGCTCGGCGGCAAGTACAATCTGACCGACGTCGCCGCGCGCGTCGGCTGGGGCCAGCTCGCGCACCTCGAACGCTTCAACGCGACGCGGCGCACGCTCGCGCGCCGCTACTTCGACGCGTTCGCGGGGGGCGCTGCGCTCGCGCTCGGCGTCGGGCTGCCCGTCGCGGACTTCGAGAACGGCAACTGGCACATGTTCCAGATCACGCTGCCGCTCGAGAAGCTGTCGATCTCGCGCGGCGAGTTCATGGAGCAGTTGAAGCAGCGCGGCATCGGCTCGGGCGTCCACTACCCGGCCATTCATCTTTTCACGCTGTACCGCGCGCGCGGCTTTACGGAGGGCATGTTCCCCCACGCGGAGCGCTTCGGCGCGTCGACCGTCACGCTGCCGCTCTTCACGCAGATGAGCGCAGAGGACGTGCAACGGGTCGTCGACGCCGTCAACCAGATTTGCGAACAATACGGAAAATAAGCGGACATGAGTCACCCTGAAACACGCGCGACGAATCCTGAAGTTTCGATCGTCATCCCCGTGTACAACGAGGAAGCCGGGCTCGCTGCGCTCTTCGCGCGGCTCTACCCGGCGCTCGACGCGCTCGGCACGTCGTACGAAGTGATCCTCGTCAACGACGGCAGCCGCGACCGCTCGGCTGCCCTCCTCGCCGACCAGTTCCGCGTGCGTCCGGACACGACGCGCGTCGTGCTCCTGAACGGCAACTACGGCCAGCACATGGCGATCCTCGCCGGCTTCGAGCAGTCGCGCGGCGACATCGTCATCACGCTCGACGCCGACTTGCAGAACCCGCCCGAGGAAATCGGCAAGCTGATCGCGAAGATGCGCGAGGGCTACGACTACGTCGGCTCGATCCGGCTGCAGCGCCAGGACAGCCTGTTCCGCCGCAAGGCGTCGGCCGCGATGAACCGGCTGCGCGAGCGCATCACGCGCATCAAGATGACCGACCAGGGCTGCATGCTGCGCGCATACGGCCGCCACATCATCGACACGATCAACCGCTGCGGCGAGGTGAACACGTTCATCCCCGCGCTCGCGTACACGTTCGCGCAGAACCCGACCGAGATCGAGGTCGCGCATGAAGAGCGCTTCGCGGGCGAATCGAAATACTCGCTGTACAGCCTCATCCGCCTGAACTTCGATCTCGTAACGGGCTTCTCCGTCGTGCCGCTGCAATGGCTGTCGTTCATCGGCGTGATCCTGTCGCTCGGCTCGGCCGGGCTCTTCGTGCTGCTCGTCGTGCGGCGCTTCATCGTCGGCGCGGAAGTGCAAGGCGTGTTCACGCTCTTCGCGATTACGTTCTTCCTGCTCGGCGTGATCATTTTCGCGCTCGGCCTGCTCGGCGAATACATCGGACGAATCTATCAGCAGGTCCGCGCGCGGCCGCGCTACCTGATCCACACCGTGCTCGAGGCGCGCGACGGCAAGCCCGGCGTCACGCTCGCCGCCGAGCGCCGCGAGGCCGCGCGATGAAACCGCGCGCCGTCGTCTTCGCGTATCACAACGTCGGCGTGCGCTGCCTGCAGGTGCTGCTCGCGCGCGGCGTCGACGTCGCGCTCGTCGTCACGCACGAAGACAATCCGACCGAGAACATCTGGTTCGGCAGCGTCGCGTCGGTCGCGGCCGAGCACGGCATCGCGTGCATCACGCCCGCCGATCCGACGAGCGCCGACGTGCGCGCGGCGGTTGCGAGCGCGAAGCCCGAGTTCATCTTCTCGTTCTATTACCGGCACATGCTGCCCGTCGATCTGCTCGCGCTCGCCGCGCGCGGCGCGTACAACATGCACGGGTCGCTGCTGCCGAAGTACCGCGGCCGCGTGCCGACGAACTGGGCGGTGCTCAACGGCGAGACCGAAACCGGCGCGACGCTGCACGAGATGGCCGCGAAACCCGACGCGGGCGCGATCGTCGGCCAGACCGCCGTGCCGATCCTGCCCGACGACACCGCCGCGCAAGTGTTCGACAAGGTCACGGTCGCGGCCGAGCAGACGCTCTGGCGCGTGCTGCCCGCGCTGATCGCGGGCGAAGCGCCGCACCTGCCGAACGATCTGTCGCAAGGCAGCTACTACGGCGGACGCAAGCCCGAGGACGGCCGCATCGATTGGTCGCAGCCGGCCGCGAACGTGTACAACCTGATCCGCGCGGTCGCGCCGCCGTATCCGGGCGCGTTCACCGATCTCGACGGCGCGCGCTTCGTGATCGCGCGCGCGCGGCGCTCGGCGCCCGGCTCGGCCGCCGCGCGCGCGGCCGTCGATTTGCCGCCGGGCCTGCACGTAAGCGATAATGCGCTGTTCGGCGTTTGCGGCGACAGCCGCGCTGTCTCCATTCTCGAACTGCGCCGGCAGCACGACGGCGGCGAGACCGCGGTTTCCCCGGCGGAATTCGCGCAGTTCACTCATTCTTCCCGTCATTCATGAAAGCTAAAAAAGTCCTGATCCTGGGTGTAAACGGCTTCATCGGCCATCACCTGTCGAAGCGCATTCTTGAAACCACCGATTGGGAAGTGTTCGGCATGGACATGCAGACCGATCGGCTCGGCGATCTCGTCAAGCACGAGCGGATGCATTTCTTCGAAGGCGACATCACGATCAACAAGGAGTGGGTCGAGTATCACGTGAAGAAGTGCGACGTGATCCTGCCGCTCGTCGCGATCGCGACGCCCGCCACCTACGTGAAGCAGCCGCTGCGCGTGTTCGAGCTCGACTTCGAGGCGAACCTGCCGATCGTGCGTTCGGCCGTGAAGTACGGCAAGCACCTCGTGTTTCCGTCGACCTCCGAGGTGTACGGCATGTGCGCGGACGAGCAGTTCGACCCGGACGCGTCCGCCCTCACCTACGGCCCGATCAACAAGCCGCGCTGGATCTACGCATGCTCGAAGCAGCTGATGGACCGCGTGATCTGGGGCTACGGGATGGAAGGCCTGAACTTCACGCTGTTCCGCCCGTTCAACTGGATCGGCCCGGGCCTCGACTCGATCTACACGCCGAAGGAAGGCAGCTCGCGCGTCGTCACGCAGTTCCTCGGCCATATCGTGCGCGGCGAGAACATCAGCCTCGTCGACGGCGGCTCGCAGAAGCGCGCGTTCACGTATGTCGACGACGGCATCAGCGCGCTGATGAAGATCATCGAGAATCCGAACGGCGTCGCCACGGGCAAGATCTACAACATCGGGAATCCGAACAATAACTTCTCGGTGCGCGAACTGGCGAACAAGATGCTCGAGCTCGCGGCGGAATTCCCCGAGTACGCGGATTCGGCCAAGCGCGTGAAGCTCGTCGAGACGACGTCGGGCGCGTACTACGGCAACGGTTATCAAGATGTGCAGAATCGCGTGCCGAAGATCGAGAACACGATGCAGGAACTCGGCTGGGCGCCGCAGTTCACGTTCGACGACGCGCTGCGCCACATCTTCGAGGCGTACCGCGGCCACGTCGCCGACGCGCGCGCGCTCGTCGAGCAGCAGGGCTGAAGAGGGGCACCGCCGCTTGGCTCGCATCGTCCTCAAGATCGACGTCGACACGCTGCGCGGCACGCGCGAAGGCGTGCCGAATCTCGCGCGCATCTTCGATCGCTTCGCCGCGCGCGCGACGTTCCTCTTCAGTCTCGGCCCCGACCACACCGGCTGGGCGATGCGCCGCGTGCTGCGGCCGGGCTTTCTGAAGAAGGTGTCGCGCACGTCGGTCGTCGAGCATTACGGCGTCAAGCAGTTGCTGTACGGCGTGCTGCTGCCCGGCCCCGACATCGGCCGCCGCGCGACGGCCGACATGCGCGCGATCCACGAAGCCGGCTTCGAATGCGGAATCCACACGTGGGATCACGTGTACTGGCAGGACAACGTTCGCCAGCGTCCGCGCGACTGGACCGTACGCGAGATGAACAAGAGCCGCGAGCGCTTCGTCGAGATCTTCGGCGCGCCGCCCGTCACGCACGGCGCGGCGGGCTGGCAAATGAACGACGCGGCGTTCGAGCAGATCGACGCGTGGGGCATGCGCTACGCGTCGGACGGGCGCGGCCACTCGCCGTATCTGCCCGTCGTCGAAGGCAGGACGCTCGCGCACGTGCAGCTGCCGACGACGCTGCCGACGCTCGACGAGATCCTCGGCGTCGACGGCATCGACACCGGCAACGTCGCCGCGCACCTGCTCAAGCACACCGAGCGTAATCCGCACGACCAGGTATTCACGCTGCACGCGGAGCTCGAAGGGCAGAAGCTCGCGCCCGTGTTCGAGCAACTGCTCGCGGGCTGGCGCGCGCAAGGCCACACGTTCGCGACGATGGGCGATTACTACGCGACGCTGGACCGCGCCGCGCTGCCATCGTACCCTGTCGCGTGGGGCGAAATTCCCGGCCGCTCCGGCGAACTGATCGTCCAGCCCGACTGAACGAGACGCCGCTCGCCGGCTTCTCGTCTCGCCTCATCACGCGCGGCCCGCCGTCCGCGCTCGTTCATAACAACAGGAGAAACACGTGTCCGTCGAAGTCGACCGTCAAGTTCCCGATTTCACAGCGCCTGCCACGGGCGGCGAGTTTTCGCTGTCGGGCGTCAAGGGCAAGAAGCTCGTGCTGTACTTCTATCCGAAGGACAACACCCCCGGCTGCACCACCGAGGGCCTGCAGTTCCGCGACCTGTATCCGAAGTTCAAGAAGGCCGGTGCGGAAATCGTCGGCGTGTCGCGCGACAGCCTGCGCTCGCACGAGAACTTCAAGGCGAAGCTCGAACTGCCGTTCCCGCTGATTTCGGACCCCGACGAAACGCTCTGCACGCTGTTCGGCGTCATGAAATTGAAGAAAATGTATGGCAAGGAAGTACGTGGAATCGAGCGCTCGACGTTCGTCATTGACGGCGAAGGCGTGCTGCGTCACGCATGGCGCGGCGTGAAGGTGCCGGGCCACGTCGACGAGGTGCTGAGTGCTGTACAAGCGCTTTGAGGCGCGCTATATTGGGCCGCAATGAATGCCTGTCCGACCCATTTTTCTCGTAGCTGCGCCGGTGGTCGAAACGATGCGTCCACGCATCTGACGCGCAGCACGACGGTTAGAGCCGAGCCGCTTGCCCCTGTTCGGGGGAGCGGCTTTTTTTATGGTTTTCGGGTCGGCCGATCCGCGCCGGCCGTCCAACGCGTCAAGGAGACGATCGAAATCTAGGCGAACCGGCGATTCGAACCCCATGTGCGCCACTGCGCGCAAACTGCACGCGCGAAGCGTCGCAGGATGCGAACGGCGGCGCACGCCTGCGACACGATTCCTCCCGAGGGACACCATGCCTTTGCCTACTCCCCCCAGCAAGCTCGGCAGCCTGCTGCCGCCCGACGAATACAAGGCGAAAGCGCGGCCTGCGAAAGCCGCGAAGCAATCCGCCTCCGGGGGCCCCGCTCACGCGGTCGCGGCCGAATACGGCCCGGCGAACGTAGCCGATCCGATGGTCGTTGCCGCCAACACCGCTGCGCCGCTGCGCGCGGTCGCGCCGGCCGAAGCCGCGAGCGCCGCCGCGCCGCGCGCGCGCAAGACGAAGCAGACGGCCGCGCTGCTGCAGCCGGTGCCCGCGGCCCCCGCCGCGCCGGCGGCACGCTCGCCGAAGGCCGACGCGGCGAGGCCCGCGGCGACCGCGGCCGCCGCGCCGAGCGCGACGGCGAAAGCGCGCGGACGCAAGGCCGCCGAAACCGAGATGCAAAAGCTCTTCGTGCTCGACACGAACGTGCTGATGCACGATCCGAGCAGCCTCTTCCGCTTCGAGGAGCACGACGTCTATCTGCCGATGATGACGCTCGAGGAACTCGACAATCACAAGAAGGGCATGTCGGAAGTCGCGCGCAACGCACGCCAGGTGAGCCGCACGCTCGACGCGCTCGTCGCCGACGCGGGCCCGATCTCGGCCGGCATTGCGCTCGCGCGCCTCGGCAGCCGCGAGGCGCTCGGGCGCCTCTACTTCCAGACGACGCTCACGAGCATCGAGCCCGTCGAGGGCCTGCCGCAAGGCAAGGCCGACAACCAGATCCTCGGCGTCGTGCGAGCGCTGCAGCGCGAGCGGCCGGATCGTCAGGTCGTGCTGGTGTCGAAAGACATCAACATGCGCATCAAGGCGCACGCGCTCGGCCTGCCCGCCGAAGACTACTTCAACGACCAAGTCCTCGAAGACAAGGATCTCCTCTACACCGGCGTGCGCGAACTGGCGCAAGACTTCTGGACGAAGCACGCGAAGGGCATGGAGAGCTGGCAGGATACGAAGACGGGCACCACGTATTACCGCGTGACGGGCCCGCTCGTCGCGTCGATGCTCGTCAACGAGTTCGTCTATCTCGAGCCGCAGAACGGCGAGCCCGCGTTTCACGCGCTCGTGCGCGAACTGAACGGCAAGACGGCGCTCTTGCAGACGCTGCGCGACTACAGCCACCACAAGAACAACGTGTGGGGCATCACCGCGCGCAACCGCGAGCAGAATTTCGCGCTGAACCTGCTGATGAACCCCGAGATCGACTTCGTCACGCTGCTCGGCCAGGCCGGCACCGGCAAGACGCTCGTCGCGCTCGCGGCGGGCTTGGCGCAGGTGCTCGACGACAAGCGCTACAACGAGATCATCGTCACGCGGGCGACCGTGCCCGTCGGCGAGGACATCGGCTTTCTGCCCGGCACCGAGGAAGAGAAGATGCAGCCGTGGATGGGCGCATTCGACGACAACCTCGAGGTGCTGCAGAAGACCGACGACGCGGCCGGCGAATGGGGCCGCGCGGCGACGCAGGAGCTGATCCGTTCGCGCCTGAAGGTGAAGAGCATGAACTTCATGCGCGGCCGCACGTTCGTCGACAAGTACGTGATCATCGACGAGGCGCAGAACCTGACGCCGAAGCAGATGAAGACGCTCGTCACCCGCGCGGGCCCGGGCACGAAGATCATCTGCCTCGGCAACATCGCGCAGATCGACACGCCGTACCTGACGGAAGGCAGCTCGGGCCTCACGTACGTCGTCGACCGCTTCAAGGGCTGGGGGCACAGCGGCCACGTGACGCTCGCGCGCGGCGAGCGCTCGCGGCTTGCCGACTACGCGTCCGACATCCTGTAACCGCACGCCGACCACCGCGCCGAGCGGCGCTCGGCACGAAGCGGCGCCTGATTCGTCAGGCGCCGCTTTTTCATTTCGGGGGTCGAATCATCTGCGAGCGAACGTCCGTCTCGAACAACATTTACACGCGCAACTTCAAGTGATTTCTCAAGAATTCTTGCGAAAGCCCCGCCGGACGCACTACTATCGCGATTAACCGTTGTCATACGATTGGCGAGCGCAGCGCGCTCGCCCGCCTCTCATGTTGCGTCTTTCGCTGTCCGTTCTCGTGATCTCGCTGCTCGCGGCCTGCTCGAGCGCGCCGCAAAAATCGGCGCGCTCGTCGTCCGGCATGGCGATCACCACACCGCGCGCGTACGCGCCGCCGCGCGGCTTCCCGAATTTCGTCGACCACAGCGTCGGCCGCGAGGAAATCTCGATCCAGGCGATGAGCCTCGTCGGCGTCCCGTACCGCTGGGGCGGCAACACGCCCGACAGCGGCTTCGACTGCAGCGGCCTCGTGCGCTACGTCGTCGACCGCGCGGCGAGCGTCAACCTGCCCCGCACGACGGCCGACATGAGCTCGGCCGGCGAATCGATCGAGCCGGACGGCATCGCGCCCGGCGATCTGATCTTCTTCAACACGTCGGGCCGGCCGCATTCGCACGTCGGCATCTACGTCGGCAAGCTGCGCTTCGTGAACGCGCCGTCGACGGGCGGCACCGTGCGGCTCGATTACTTGACGAATCCGTATTGGGCGAAACGCTTCGACGGCATCCGGCGCGTCGCCGAGCCGAAAGCCAAGCCGGCGCCGTTCGATGCGCCGACCTACCAGGCGAGCCGGCAGCCGGACGCCGCGCCGCGTGCGGCAGCGGAGGCTCAGCCGGCCTATGCGGCCTACGCAGCCGCGCAACCGGCCGCGCGGGCAGCGGCGCCGAGCGCGTCGCCCGCTTACGCGGCGAACGCGGCCGCGCAGCCCTCGGCGCGCAACGCCTCTTCCGGCGCCGCGCCCATCTATGCGGCGACGGCGAATGCATCCTCGCAGAACGCCGCGCCCGCAACCGCAACCGCAACCGCAACCGCGCCCGCGCCCGCCGCATCGGGCTTCTTGCCGGCGCGCACAGCGCCTGCCGCAACCGCATCCGCCGATCCGTACGAGCCGCCGCCGCCCGCGATATCCGCCGCGCAGCGGCAGGCGCAGGCCGCGGGCGCGACATCGCCCGCGATCGCCTCGGCCGACGCGGGCGCAGCGCCGGTATCCGCCGCGCCGCCGCCCGCGGCCGGCGGCGCGGCGACCGTCGCCGGCACGCCGCCGCCCGATCCGATCGACGCCGCCGCGGACGCGTTCGAGCCGCCGCCGCCAACCGCGCGCGCGGCGGCCCGCCAGGCGCAGCTCGCCGCTCCCGGCAACGTGCAGATCCTGCGCGCGTCGACGGCGCCCGGCGCCGCAAGCGTCGCGCCGGCCGGCACGAGCGACGATCCGATCGCGCGCTTCGCGAACGGCGGCTACTGAGACAAGCCGCTCCTGGCCAACCGGGCGGCCGCGCCCGCCCGCCCATGCGAGCGTCCGAATCGAATTCGAAATCCCCCGCGCGCAGTCGATCACCGCGGGCGCGAGCCGCTGTTCGGCGTCGGCGAGCGTCGAGCGGCGCGACGATGTGCACCGACGCGACCGGCCGCCGCTCGCCGTCGAGCACGGGCGCCGCGATCGCGCCCACGTCGGTGATCGTGTATTGCGTGTGCGCGACCGCGCGCGCTCGCCTCGAGCAGCGCATGCGCGCCGCCCTCGGGCAACGCGCTCAGCGCGCGCTGCCGTTCGCCGCGACGCCCGTCAGGCCGATTCCGCTGCATGCGCTGCAGCGCCTGTACATCAGCGCGGGCGTCGCGCGGTACGCGCTGCTCGATGCGCTGTCGTAACGGCGTCGATCGCGCGGCCCGCTCGCGAAACGCGCGCCAAAGACAATGCGCCGCAGCCTTCCGGCATGCGGCGCATTGTCGTTCTCGGCGAATCTCGGGAAATCTCGACGAAGCTCGGCGAATTTCGTCGACAATCCGCGCGGCCGGCGGGGTCAGGACGTCAGAACACGCGGTGCCCGATCCACCACCCGGCCGCCGCGATCAGCGCCGACGCGGGAATGGTCAGCACCCACGCCCATACGATGTTGCCGGCGACGCCCCAGCGCACGGCCGACAGCTTGCGCGTCGCGCCGACGCCGACGATCGCGCCCGTGATCGTGTGCGTGGTCGATACCGGAATGCCCATCCACGACGCGACGAACAGCGTCACCGCGCCGCCCGTCTCCGCGCAGAAGCCGCCGACCGGCTTGAGCTTCGTGATCTTCTGGCCCATCGTGCGGACGATCCGCCAGCCGCCGAACAGCGTGCCGAGGCCCATCGACAGGTAGCACGCGCCGATCACCCACACGGGCGGCGCATCGGCCGCGACCGATGCGTAGCCGGACGCGATCAGCAGCATCCAGATGATGCCGATCGTCTTCTGCGCGTCGTTGCCGCCGTGGCCGAGGCTGTAGAGGCTCGCGGACAACAGCTGCAGCCGCCTGAAGCGCCGGTCGACCTTGCTCGGCGCGGTCCTGAAGTACAGCCACGACACGCCGAGCATGAACAGCGAGCCGAGGAGGAAGCCCAAGAGCGGCGAGATGAAGATGAACGCGACGGTTTTCATCAGCCCGTCGACGTTGAGCGATCCCCAGCCCGACTTCGACACCGCGGCGCCGACGAGCCCGCCGATCAGCGCGTGCGACGAGCTCGACGGAATCCCGTAGTACCACGTAATGACGTTCCAGCCGATCGCGCCGAAGAGCGCGCCGAACACGACGTAGTGATCGACGATGCTCGCGTCGATCGTGCCCTTGCCGACGGTCTGCGCGACCTTCAGATGAAAGATGAAATACGCGATGACGTTGAATGCCGCCGCGAACACCACGGCCTGCTGGGGCTTGAGCACCCCGGTCGACACGACGGTCGCGATCGAGTTCGCGGCGTCGTGGAAGCCGTTCATGAAATCGAACACGAGTGCGACGAGCACGAGCGCCGCGACGGCCCACAAGGCGAGTTGTATCGAATGCATCGTGGTCCGCTCAGGCGTTTTCCAGCACGATGCCTTCGATGATGTTCGCGACATCCTCGCACTTGTCGGTGATCTCCTCGAGCAGCTCGTAGATCGCCTTCAGCTTGATGAGCGTCTTGACATCGTCCTCCTCGCGGAAGAGCTTCGACATCGCCGCGCGCAGCACGCGGTCCGCCTCCGACTCCCAGCGGTCGATCTCCTCGCACGCCTTCAGGATCTGGTTCGATTGCTTCATGTCCGACAGCAGCGCGACGGCCGCCTGCACGTGCTGCGCCGACTGCGTGACGATGTGCGCGAGCTGGCTCGCCTCCGACGTGACCGAGCGCACGTCGTACAGCGACACGGCGGTCGCGACGTCCTCCATCAGGTCGAGGATGTCGTCCATCGTCGTGATCAGCTTGTGGATTTCGTCGCGGTCGAGCGGCGTGATGAACGTCTTGTGCAGCAGATCGATCGCTTCGTGCGTCAGCTTGTCGGCCGCCTTCTCGGCCGATTGCACGTTCTGCTTGTGAATCTCGGCGTCCGCGAGATTGTCGATCAGAAGTTCGAGCTCGCGTCCGCCAGAGACGATGTAATTCGCGTGCGCGTTGAAGATTTCGAAGAACTTGCCCTCGGTGGGCATGAATCGACCGAACATGGGATTCCTGAAAAATGGTCAAACGGCGGTCACAAAAACCGGCGACATTGTACTGTTTAACAGTTGCCAGCCAAGCGCCCGAATGCGACGGCGGCGACGAGATACAACGTTTTGCGAAATAGGGGTTTACATCCGGCGCTACTCGCCGTAGAAGTTTTGCGCCCCTGCAAAATTGTCGAATTTCGTGTATTGACCCAGGAACGTGAGCCGAACAGGGCCGATCGGGCCGTTACGCTGCTTACCGATGATGATCTCGGCGGTGCCCTTGTCGGGGCTGTCCGGGTTGTACACTTCGTCGCGGTAGATGAACAGGATCACGTCCGCGTCCTGCTCGATTGCGCCCGATTCCCGCAAGTCCGACATCACCGGCCGCTTGTTCGGCCGCTGCTCGAGGCCGCGATTGAGCTGCGACAGCGCGATCACCGGCACGTCGAGCTCTTTCGCGAGGCTCTTCAGCGAACGGGAGATTTCCGAGATTTCGGTCGCGCGGTTCTCGCCCTGCGACGAGCCCGTCATCAGCTGCAGGTAGTCGACGATGATGAGCCCGAGCTTGCCGCACTGGCGCGCGAGACGCCGCGCGCGCGAGCGCAGCTCCATCGGATTCAGGCCGCCCGACTCGTCGATGAAGAGCTGCGCCTCGCTCATCTTCTGCACCGCGTGCGTGAGCTTCGGCCAATCCTCGTCGGTCAGGCGCCCGGTCCGCATCCGGTGCTGGTCGAGCCGGCCGACCGAGCCGAGCATCCGCATCACGAGCTGCGTGCCCGGCATTTCCATCGAGAACACCGCGACGGGCAAACCGTACTCGACGGCGACGTATTCGCCGATGTTCATCGAAAACGCCGTCTTACCCATCGACGGGCGGCCGGCGACGATGATCAGCTCGCCGCCGTGCATGCCGGACGTCATCCGGTCCAGATCGACGAAGCCCGTCGGCGTGCCCGTCACGTCGCTCGGATTCGCCGTGTGATAAAGGGTGTCGATCCGCTCGACGACCTGCGTGAGAAGCGGCCCGATCTCGAGGAAGCCCTGCGTGCCGCGCGCGCCGTCCTCGGCGATCGAGAACACCTTCGATTCGGCCTCGTCGAGCAGCTGGCGGACTTCCTTGCCCTGCGGATTGAACGCGTCGGCCGAGATTTCGTCGGCGACCGACACGAGCCGGCGCAGCACCGCGCGATCGCGGACGATTTCGGCGTAGCGGCGGATGTTCGCGGCGCTCGGCGTGTTCTGCGCGAGCGCGTTCAGGTACGCGAGCCCGCCCACGTCCTCCGCCTTGCCCGACGTCGTGAGCGCCTCGTAGACGGTGACGACGTCGGCCGGGCGCGTCGCCGCGATGAGCCGGCCGATGTGCTCGAAGATGATGCGGTGGTCGTACCGGTAGAAATCGCCCTGCGACAGGAAGTCGGCGATCCGGTCCCAGGCGCCGTTGTCGAGCAGCAGGCCGCCCAGCACGGACTGCTCGGCCTCGATCGAGTGAGGCGGGACTTTCAGCGATTCGATTTGGGGGTCTTTCGGCGCATTCATGGCTTCGGATTATCGCGAAATGGGCGCGGCTTCGCCAGCCGGCGTCGAAGACGCCGAGAAACAGACGCCGAGAAACGAAAAAAGGCAGGAACCGGTTGCCCGGGCCCCTGCCCTTCATGTCGGGCGACGTGCGCCGCCCGCATAGACTGCATGTCGTGCTTACGCGTGGTCGCCGATCACGTTGATCGTGACGTCGACGACGACGTCGGTGTGCAGCGCGACTTGCACGCCGTGCTCGCCGATCATCTTCAGCGGGCCTTCCGGCATGCGCACTTGCGCCTTCTCGACGTCGTAGCCTGCCTTCTTCAGCAGTTCGGCGACGTCGCCGTTCGTCACCGAGCCGAACAGACGGCCGTCGACGCCCGACTTCTGCGTGATCTGGAACGACTGACCGCCCAGCTTTTCGCCGACCGCTTGCGCGGCGGCCAGCTTCTCGGCGGCGACCTTTTCGAGTTCCGCGCGGCGGACTTCGAATTCAGCGATCGCGTCCTTCGTCGCGCGGCGCGCCTTGCGGTTCGGGATCAGGAAGTTGCGAGCGTAACCGTCCTTGACCTTGACGATATCGCCGAGGTTGCCCAGATTGGCGACTTTTTCCAACAGAATGATTTGCATTCGAATTCTCCTTATTGCGTCGCCTGATTACGCCTTGTGCTGATCGGTGTACGGCAGCAGCGCGAGGAAACGCGCGCGCTTGATCGCCGTGTCGAGCTGGCGCTGATAGTGGGCCTTCGTGCCCGTCAGGCGCGCCGGCGTGATCTTGCCGTTCTCGCCGATGAAGTCCTTCAGCGTTTCCGTGTCCTTGTAGTCGATCTGCTCGACGCCGGCTGCCGTGAAGCGGCAGAACTTCTTACGCTTGAAGAGCGGGTTTTGCTGCTGACGACGCTTGTCGAATTTCTTACCAGTGGGGCGGGCCATGTTCAGTCCTTTCCAATGTCCTGCAATGCTGTGATGTGAAACACCAGGGTTCTCGCGTTGCGGCTCTTCTTCGCCAGGAAGCCGGTGAAGAGCGTCTCGACGCCCATCTCGCAGCCTTCCAGCTTGCCGCTCGCCTCGCCTGCCGCCACGGCCGGGATCGTCAATTCGACCTGCCGGGCGATGCCTGCTTCGACGACTTCGGCGCGATGCTGCAACGTGGCGCTTGCGATCGGAACGCCGGCGGGGGTGTACCGCACCGGTTCACGCTCGACGACGCTCGCCGTCAATTGCAGCCTGTTCACGAAAGCGCCGCGCTCCTTTCCCTGATGGCTTGATGCGTTAAGCCTGCGCTTCGGTCGGCTGAGCGGCAGCCGCCTTCTTGGCTTCTTCGCGCTGAACTTCCTTCATCATCGGCGACGGGCCGGTTTCGGCCTTCTTCATCTTGACGATGAGGTGGCGCAGCACGGCGTCGTTGAACTTGAACGCGTGTTCGAGTTCGTCGAGCGTCGTCTGGTCGCACTCGATGTTCATGCAGACGTAGTGAGCCTTCGCGAGTTTCTCGATCATGTAGGCCAGTTGGCGGCGGCCCCAGTCTTCGACGCGGTGGATCTGACCGCCGTGCGACGTGATCGTGGTCTTGTAACGCTCGATCATCGCGGGCACTTGCTCGCTCTGATCGGGGTGCACGATGAAGACGATTTCGTAATGACGCATACACACTCCTTGTGGATAGAAGCCACCCGGGCGTCTGAACCGGTGTGGCAAGTGAGAAGCCGGAGAGTTTAACCCGGATATGGGTCGCATGCAAGGTTCATGCATGCGCCGCCGCGCGATTCGGCCGTGTTTTCAACGACTTGAGCGGCCAAGCGGCTCGGCGCGCGCACAGCGTCGATGCGCCGACGCAACGGCCGGTGCGGGAGCAGCCGTCGCGGTGATGGGGTCGCATCTCCTCAGGCGCCGTCACTCGGTTCGCGGCGCGGCGACGCGCGCGCTCAGCGCCATCCTGAACGCCGCGAGCGCGGACGGCTCCGCGTCGCTCACCGCCCACCACGTCATGCCGGCCGCGTTCCAGCGGTCGAGCGCGTAACCCTGCGACTCGGTCGCGTACGGCGCCGCCCCGCCCTCGCCCGACGGCCGCACGTAGACGTCGATCACGTGCTGCCGGTAGCGGTAGACGAGCACCGCGACGCGGCGCTGCCCGACATAGTCGAGCCGGCCGCCCGCGAGCGCGAAACCGCTCGCGCTCAGGTCGACGACGGGCGGCGCGTAGTCGAGGCGGCCGTTGAACCACGGCTTGACCGTATGGCGGTCAGTCGAGATCACGTCGATGTCCCGCGACGACAGGCCGGCCCGCACGTGGCTCGCGACGATTTCGTCGACGGTGCGCTCCGTCGCCGCGCGACGCGCGTCGAGCGCGAGGCCGGCCGCCGCGGCAAGCGCGATCGCCAATGCGACGCCCCAGCCGAGGCCGGGCAGCGTCGCGGCGCGCGGCCGCGGCCGGCCGATCGCCGGGCCGGCGGGCATGCCGTGCGGGCCCGGTCGCGCGAACCAGCGATGCGCGCCCGGGCCGCGCGGGCTGCCGCCGGGCGTCGGCAGGTCCGCGACAGGCGCCTCCGCTGCCGGCGCGCGTGCAACGGGCGCCTGCGCCATCGGCAATCCCGCGACGATGCGCTCGCGCAGCGCGTCCGACGCGCGATGATATTGCGCCTGCCGCACGATCCGGCGAAGCGCGACGAGCCGATCGCGCTCGAGACGGCACGCCCCGCAGCCGCCCACGTGCTGCTCGAGCCGCCACGCATCGGATGCGCAAAGCTCGCGATCGACGTCCGCGCCGAGCAGCGCACGCGTTTCGTTACAGTCCATCGATGGCCTCCGATGCCGTTCCGGACGTCGGCGCACCGCCCTCGCCATTACCCTCGCCATTACCCTCGCCATTACCCTCGCCATTCGCCGCGCGATCGCCCGGGCGCGCCTGCGCGCCGACCGCGCGCGGCGCGGACGCATCGCCGCGCGCGCCGCCGCCGAGCGTCGCCGCCAGCCGCCGCCGCGCCCGCGCGAGCCGCGACATCACGGTGCCGATCGGCACGTCCGCGATCGCCGCGATCTCGCGATAGCTCAGATCCTCCATTTCGCGCAGCACGAGCACCTCGCGATACTCGGGCGGCAGTTTCGCGAGCGCGGCGTTCACGCGGTGCGCGTCCTCGCTGCGCACGAGGAGCGCGAGCGGATCTTCGGCCGCGGGATGCCAATCGTCCGGCGAACCGGCGGCGTCGAGCCCGTCGAGCGCGGCGACTTCGTGCGCGTTCACCCGCCGCCGCCATTCGGTGTACCAGGCGTGGCGCACGATCATCAGCAGCCACGGCCGCGCGTTGTCGCCGCGGCACGAATCGAGAAAGCGCAACGCGCGCATGCACGCCTCCTGCACGACGTCCTCCGCGTCGCTCGCGTTGCCGCACAGCCAGCGCGCGAGGTTGTACGCGGCGTCCAGATGCGGCAGCGCGAGCGCGCGAAACCGCTCGCTACGCGCCGCCGCGTCGCCCACATCGTCCGCGTCGCCCGCGTCGCGCTTGTCGCTCGCATCGCGCTCGTCGACCATCCGGCCGAATTGACCCACGTCGCCTCCCCGGGATGCGCGGCCCGCCCGCCGGCCGCTCGCGTCCGGCGCACGCCGCCGACGACGACGGCACGCACGCGGCTCTAGCATCGTTACCGCCCACCGATCCAGTTTATTCCCGCGATTCGCGCCCGGAGACGAAAAATAATCCGGGAATATTCGTGGCGCGGCCGCGGTATCGCATGCACCACACCCTCATCTGCGAAGGAGCCGCCATGCCGAATCCCACCCTGTCCCTGAAGCGGCGCGATTTCCTGCGCCTCGCCGCCTGCGGAGGCGGCGTCGCGTTCGCGTCCGCGCTGCCCGGCTGGAGCCTCGCCGCGAACGCCGGCGCCGATTTCTTCTTCGTCCAGCTCTCCGATGCGCACTGGGGCTTCACCGGCCCCGCGATCAACCCGGACGCGCGCGGCACGCTGCCGAAGGCGATCGAAGCCGTCAACGCGCTGCCCGTCGCGCCCGACTTCGTGATGTTCACGGGCGACCTCACTCACACGACCGACGACCCAGCCGAGCGCCGCGAGCGGATGCGGCAGTTCCAAGCGATCGTCGCGCAGCTCAAGGTGAAACCGCTCCACCTGATGCCGGGCGAGCACGACGCGAGCCTCGACGGCGGCGCCGCGTACCGCGAGATCTTCGGCGACACGCATTACGCGTTCGATCACAAGGGCGTGCATTTCGTCGTCGTCGACAACGTGTCGGACCCCGCCGGCCGCGTCGGCGACGCGCAGATCGAATGGCTCGCGCAGGATCTCGCGCGGCAGCCGAAAGACGCGCGCATCGTCGTGTTCACGCACCGGCCGCTCTTCGACCTCGCGCCGCAATGGGACTGGGCGACGCGCGACGGCGCGAAGGTCGTCGACGTGCTGATGCCCTATCCGAACGTCACCGTGTTCTACGGGCACATCCATCAGGAGCATCACGCGATGACGGGCCACATCGCGCACCACGCGGCGCGCTCGCTGATGTTCCCGCTGCCCGCGGCCGGCTCGCAGGACAAGCGCCTGCCGGTGCCGTGGGATGCCGCCGCGCCGTATCGCGGGCTCGGCTGGCGCGAAGTGCGCGTCGGCGACGCGACGCACACGCCCGTGCTGACCGAAATGCCCGTCGTCGCGCAACAACCGCAACCGACCGTCTGAGGAGACTGCGATGCGCCATTTTTTCTTCGATCCGCGTGCGCTTCGCGGCCGGGCACGGGCAACGGCGCCGGTCGCGGCGCGCCGCCGCTGGCTCGTCGCCGCGGGCGGCGCGGCGCTTGCCGCGCTCGCGGGCGTCGACGCGTCGCGCTTGCGCGCCGCCGAGCCGCGCGTGATCAAGGTTCACGCGCGGCGCTTCGTGTTCACGCCGGACCGGATCGCGCTTGCGCCGCACGAATCGGTCGTGTTCGAGCTGACCGCGCAGGACACCGTGATGGGCTTCTCGATTCCGCAATACGGCGTGCGTGCGGACGTGCCGCCGGGCGCGGTCGTGCATCTTGCCGCGCAGGCGGGCGGCCCGGGCACGGTCCAGTTCCTGTGCGACATCTTCTGCGGCTCCGGGCACGAGACGATGAACGGCGTGCTCGTCGTCGGGTAGCGCGAAGGTTGGCCGATTGATCGGCCGGCGGACTGGCGGACTGGCGGACTGGCGGACTGGCGGACTGGCGGACTGGCGGACTGGCGAACTGGCGGACTGGCGGACTGGCGGACTGGCGGACTGGCGGACTGGCGGACTGGCGGACTGGCGCCGCGCGCGAAAGAACGCGCGCGGCGCCGCGGCGCTCAGACGGCGCCTTCC
This sequence comes from Burkholderia savannae, assembly GCF_001524445.2. Taxonomy (NCBI): domain Bacteria; kingdom Pseudomonadati; phylum Pseudomonadota; class Betaproteobacteria; order Burkholderiales; family Burkholderiaceae; genus Burkholderia; species Burkholderia savannae. The sequence continues at coordinate 1,683,597 of NZ_CP013417.1, read as the reverse complement.
CAGTACCCGGGTCGCGCATACGCGGCGCGCAGATAGTCGATGAAATAGCGGACCCGCGCCGGCACGTAGCGTTGCTGCGGATAGACGGCGAGGATGTCGTAGTCGGGCAGCGCGAATTCGTCGAGCACCGTTTCGAGCTCGCCGCGCGCGAGCTGCTGCGCGATCTCCCACGTCGAGCGCCAGCCGAGCCCGAGCCCTTCCGACACCCAGCGGTGCAGCAGCTCGCCGTCGTTGCAGTCGAGCGCGCCCGACACGCGCATCGTCACGAGCTTGCCGTTGCGCCGGAAGTACCAGCCGCGGTTCTGCCCGCCCTGCAGATTGAACGCGAGACAGTTGTGGCCCGCGAGATCGTCGAGCGTTTTCGGCCGGCCGTGCCGGCGCAGGTACTCGGGCGTCCCGCACACGACGCGCCGGTTCGACGCGAGCTTCACCGCGACGAAGTTCGGATCGACCGCGCCGCCGATCCGGATCGACAGGTCGTAGCCCTCGCGCACGAGATCGACGACGCGATCGGTCAGATTGAACGACATCTGCAAGTCGGGCTTGTCCGCGATGAACCCGGGCGCGAGCGGCGCGACGTGCTTGCGCCCGAACGCAGCGGGCGCCGACACGATCAGGTGCCCGCTCACCGCGCGGCGCCCGGCCGCCATCTCGTTTTCCGCCTGCGCCCATTCGGTGAGGAGCCCGCGGCAACGCTCGAGGAACGCGGCGCCGTCCTCGCTGACGACGAGCCGCCGCGTCGACCGGTACATCAGCTTCACGCCGAGGCGCTTCTCGAGCGCGTCGATGCGCCGCCCGAGCACGACGGGCGACACCCCTTCCTCGAGCGCGGCCGCCGCGAGGCTGCCCGCGTCGGCGACCCGCACGAAGGTCTCGATCTGCTTGAACCGGTCCATCCGCCGTCTCCTCACCGCCCCGCGCGGCCGCCCGCGCCCGGCATTCGATACTTTTAGTTTCGAAATAAGCGACTCGAGCGAATCTTATCAAACCTTTCCGGTGTCCCTAAAGTGTCTTCGACACCAGCGATACCCGCGATTCGCATCGAACTAGGAGACATTTCATGGCCAGGATGAGAGCCGTCGACGCCGCCGTGCTCGTGCTCGAGAAGGAAGGCGTGCAGACCGCGTTCGGCGTGCCGGGCGCCGCGATCAACCCGCTGTATTCGGCGCTGCGCCGCTCGGGCGCGATCGGGCACGTGCTCGCGCGGCACGTCGAAGGCGCGTCGCACATGGCGGAAGGCTACACGCGCGCCGCCCCCGGCAACATCGGCGTGTGCATCGGCACGTCGGGCCCCGCCGGCACCGACATGATCACGGGCCTCTATTGCGCATCGGCCGATTCGATCCCGATCCTCGCGATCACCGGCCAGGCGCCGCGCGCGCGGCTCTACAAGGAAGACTTCCAGGCGGTCGACATCGAATCGATCGCGAAGCCCGTCACGAAATGGGCGGTCACGGTGCGCGAGCCGGCGCTCGTGCCGCGCGTGTTCCAGCAGGCGTTCCATCTGATGCGCTCGGGCCGCCCGGGCCCCGTGCTGATCGATCTGCCGATCGACGTGCAGCTCGCCGAGATCGAGTTCGACATCGCCACCTACGAGCCCTTGCCCATCTACAAGCCGCGCGCGACGCGCGCGCAGATCGAGGCCGCGCTCGCGATGCTCGACGAAGCCGAGCGCCCGCTCATCGTGTCGGGCGGCGGCGTGATCAACGCGGCGGCCGAGCATCTGCTCGTCGAATTCGCGGAAACGCTCGGTGTGCCGGTGATCCCGACGCTGATGTCGTGGGGCGCGATCGCCGACGACCATCCGCTGATGGCGGGCATGGTCGGCCTGCAGACCTCGCACCGCTACGGCAACGCGACGCTGCTCGCGTCCGACTTCGTGCTCGGCATCGGCAACCGCTGGGCGAACCGCCACACGGGCAGCATCGACGTCTACACGAAGGGCCGCAAGTTCGTGCACGTCGACATCGAGCCGACGCAGATCGGCCGCGTGTTCGGCCCCGATCTCGGCATCGTGTCGGATGCGAAGGCGGCGCTCGAGCTGTTCGTCGACGTGGCGCGCGAATGGAAGGCCGCGGGCAAGCTGAAGGATCGCGGCGCGTGGGCCGCCGACTGCCGGCAACGCAAGCGCACGCTGCAGCGCAAGACGCATTTCGACGACGTGCCCGTGAAGCCGCAGCGCGTGTACGAAGAGATGAACAAGGCGTTCGGCCGCGACACGTGCTACGTGAGCACGATCGGGCTGTCGCAGATCGCGGCCGCGCAGTTCCTGCACGTGTACAAGGCGCGCAACTGGATCAACTGCGGCCAGGCGGGCCCGCTCGGCTGGACGATTCCCGCCGCGCTCGGCGTGCGCGCGGCCGATCCGCAGCGCCCGATCGTCGCGCTGTCGGGCGACTACGACTTCCAGTTCATGATCGAGGAGCTCGCGGTCGGCGCGCAGTTCAAGCTGCCGTACGTGCACGTCGTCGTGAACAACTCGTATCTCGGCCTCATTCGCCAGGCGCAGCGCGCGTTCGACATGGACTACTGCGTGCAGCTCGCGTTCGACAACATCAACGCGCCCGAGGTGAACGGCTATGGCGTCGATCACGTCGCCGTGGCCGAGGGGCTCGGCTGCAAGGCGCTGCGCGTGTTCAAGCCCGAGGAGATCGCGCCCGCGCTCGAGCGCGCGCGGCAGTTGACGGCCGAGTTCAGCGTGCCCGTCGTCGTCGAGGTGATGCTCGAGCGCGTGACGAACATTTCGATGGGCGCCGAGATCGACGCGATCAACGAGTTCGAGGATCTCGCGGAGAAGGCCGAGCATGCGCCGACCGCGATCTCGCTGCTCGACTGATGCGCATCGCGCTCGCCGCTTTACTTGTATGCCTGCTCGATTGGATTGGTCAGCATCGCTGATCAGTTCAGCTCGACCGATTCGACTTGCTCAACTGACCGACCAGCGAGACCACGAACATGCCGAAATTCGCAGCCAATCTGACGATGCTGTTCAACGAGGTGCCGTTTCTCGACCGTTTCGAGGCGGCGGCCGACGCGGGCTTTTCCGCCGTCGAGTTCCTGTTTCCTTATCCGTACGCAAAGGAGGAGCTTGCCGAGCGGCTCGAAGCGAACCGCCTGCGCCTCGTGCTGCACAACCTGCCCGCGGGCGACTGGGATCGGGGCGAGCGCGGAATCGCGTGCCTGCCCGATCGCGTCGGCGAATTCCAGGACGGCGTCGGCCGCGCGATCGACTATGCGCGCGCGCTGAAGGTGCCGCAGCTCAATTGCCTCGTCGGCATCGCGCCGGCGAGCGCAAAGCGCGACGCGACGCTCGCGACGATCGTCGAGAACCTGCGCTTCGCCGCCACCGAACTGAAGAAGGCCGGCATGCGCCTGCTCGTCGAGCCCTGCAATTCGTACGACCTCCCGGGCTTCGCGCTCAACCGCTGCGCCGAAACGCTCGACGTGATCCGCGCGGCCGGCGCCGACAACCTCTTCCTGCAATACGACATCTATCACATGCAGCGGATGGAGGGCGAGCTCGCGGCGACGATCGAAAAGCATCTCGGATCGATCGCGCACATCCAGCTCGCGGACAACCCGGGCCGTCACGAGCCCGGCACGGGCGAAATCAACTATTCGTTTCTGTTCGATCGGCTCGACGCGCTCGGCTACGACGGCTACGTCGGCTGCGAATACAAGCCGCGCACGACGACGGCGGAGGGCCTCGGCTGGCTGCAGCAGATCGCGCGCGTCGATGCGAAGCGCGCCGGCACCGGCATGTGATCCGGTGCGCACGCGAACGCATCCGCTCATCCGCTCATTAGGCATCCACATTAGGCATCCACGATTCACAGGACTCACGGGAGACATCGCAATGGCAACGATCGGCTTCATCGGCCTCGGCATCATGGGCGCGCACATGGCGCGCAACCTGCTCAAGGGCGGCCACCGCCTCGTCGTGAACGGCACGTATCCGGTGCCCGCCGATCTGCGCGAGCACGCGCAGGTCGCAGCGAATTCGACGGCCGTCGCGCAAGCGTCCGAGATCGTGATCTCGATGGTGCCCGACACGCCCGACGTGCGAAACGCGCTGTTCGCCGACGACGGCGTCGCGAAGGGGCTCGCGGCCGGCAAGCTCGTGATCGACATGAGCTCGATCTCGCCGCTCGACACGCGCGAGTTCGCCAAGGAGATCAACGCGCTCGGCTGCGACTATCTCGACGCGCCCGTGTCGGGCGGAGAAGTCGGCGCGCGCGACGCGACGCTCACGATCATGGTGGGCGGCCCGCAGCGCGCGTTCGAGCGCGCGAAGCCCCTCTTCGACCTGATGGGCAGGAACGTCTCGCTCATCGGCGACAACGGCGCGGGCCAGACCTGCAAGGTCGCGAATCAGATCATCGTCGCGCTGAACCTCGAGGCGGTCGCCGAGGCGCTCCTCTTCGCCGCGCGCTCGGGCGCCGATCCGGAGCGCGTGCGGCGCGCGCTGATGGGCGGTTTCGCGTCGTCGCGGATTCTCGAGCTGCACGGCGAGCGGATGACGAAGCGCACGTTCGAGCCGGGCTTCCGCATCGACCTGCATCGCAAGGACCTGAATCTCGCGCTCGACGGCGCGCGCCGGATGAACATCGCGCTGCCGCACACGGCGAGCGCGCAGCAGCTCTTCAGCGTATGCGCGGCCAACGGCGGCGGCGCATGGGATCACTCGGCGATCGTGCGCGCGCTCGAGATCATGTCGAACTTCGAGATCGGCGAGCCGCAAAGCGACAAGAAAGTCGCGTGAACGAATGCGACGGCGCGGCGCGGCGAATCGCGTCGGTGCGATGAAGCGGCTGCAAATCGGCGGCGCATCGGCGCATCGGCGAAGAGGAAAAGCGCAGCGCCGATGCGCGACGGCGCGAGCGCCGTAAGCGCAGATGCCCGCCGTTCGGCTCGCACGCGCGCCGCTCGAATCGGGCATCGGTCAACACACCGTTCGCGCGAGCGAACGCAGCGCCGCGATGTCGCCCGTGTCCTGCGCGACGGCGTCGCTTAACACGACAACGAGTCGTCCGCGTGACGCTCGATGCAATCGAACGCGATGCGCGCGCGGCGCATCGTCGATGGGGCGCCTCGCCGCGTGCGCGTTGCACGCGGCGAGGCAAACAAAGCCGCTTTCGGCTGAGAGCGGCAGGTGGGTCCGCAGCGGCACCCGGCGCCGACGGGGAAGCCTTGGTCGGTCAGACGTCGTCGTCGGGTGTCCGTCTGTCGGATTCGTCACAGCACGTATTACATTTCTTTACGTTCGCCGAAGCGATTTTTCATGCAATTTGCAACGCGAACGCCTACACTTTCGCGACGCCTTTCGAGAAGCGCCGCACCGCTTTCGCGCTTCTCGCGACTTCACGGCGCATCTTTTTTCAATCACCTGAAGGAGTGTTGCGATGGGTCTTCTTTCGTTCATCAAGGAAGCGGGTGAAAAGCTGCTCGGCAAGAGCGACGAGCAAGCCGCGAGCGATCCGGCCGCAGCCAATCAGACGGCCGGCGATGCGATCAAGAACTACATCTCCGCACAGGGCCTCGACACGTCGAACCTGACGGTCGCGTTCGACGGCGCGTCGCGCACCGTCACGCTGTCGGGCAGCGTCGCGGACCTCGATACGAAGGCGAAGGTCAAGGTGGCGGCGGGCAACGTGCAAGGCGTCGCGGGCGTGAACGACGACGACCTGCAACCGGACGATCCGCAAGTGCAGTACCACGACGTCGTCTCCGGCGACAATCTCTGGAAGATCGCCGAGAAGTACTACGGCGACGGCTCGAAGAACGACGCGATCTTCCAGGCGAACCGCCCGATGCTCTCGAGCCCCGACAGGATCTATCCGGGCCAGAAGCTCGTGATTCCGCCGCAGTCCTGAACGACGCGCGCAGCGGCGCATCATGTGAAAAAAGCGGACCCACGGGTCCGCTTTTCTTTTATGCGCCGACGCCGCCTGCGGCTCGATTCGACGCGATGCATTCGGACGCGAAGCGGCCCGCGCGCCGCGCCGCACGCGAGATGCGCGCCGGCCCGCCTATCCGCCTATCAATACGTATCGAACACCCGCTGCAATTCGCGCACGTCGGCGACGCCCGCCGCGAGCGCGAGCATCAACAGCACGCGCGCCTTGTACGGATTGAGCGAGCCCGCGCTCACGAAGCCGAGCGCGTCGTCGTTCGCCGCGCCGTTGCGCATCACGTGCCCCGAGCCGACGCGCGACGCGCGCACGATCGCAACGCCCTTCGCCGCCGCGTCGGCCAGCGCCGTCTGCAGCGTCGCGTGGATCGAGCCGTTGCCCGTGCCCGCGACGACGAGCCCACGCGCGCCCGCGGCAACGCACGCGTCGACCATCGCGCGCGACGCGCCCGCGTAGCTCGCGACGACGTCGACCTGCGGCCACGCGGCGCCGATCGCGAAGCGCGAGTCGAGCGTATGCGGGCGCGTCGCGCGCCGCGCGAATTCGATGCGGCCGTCCTGCACCCAGCCGAGCGCGCCGAGCTCCGGCGAATGGAACGCGTCGACCGCGTAGGTGCTCGTCTTCACGACGTCGCGCGCGCCGTGTATCCGGTTGTTGAACGCGACGAGCACGCCCTGCCCGCACGCCGCCTCGCTGCCTGCGACGGCCACCGCGTTCAGCAGGTTGAGCGGGCCGTCCGACGACAGCGCGGTCGCGGGCCGCATCGCCGCTGTCATCACGACGGGCTTCGCGGTCTTCACGGTCAGATGCAGCAGGTAGGCGGTTTCTTCGAGCGTGTCGGTGCCGTGCGTGATCACGATGCCGTCGATCGCGTCGCTCGCGGCGAGCGCGTCGATCCGCTCGACGAGCGTCGTCCACAGCGCGGGCGACAGATCCTTGCTGTCGATGCTCGCGACCTGCTCGGCTGCGATCGTCGCGATCTGCGCGAGCGCGGGCACGGCGGCGAGGAGCCGGTCGACGCCGAGCGCGCCCGCCTGATAGCCGGCCGTCTGCGCGGCGTCGGGCGCGGCGCCCGCGATCGTGCCGCCCGTCGCGAGAACGGCGATGCGTGGCAGCGCGCGCGGCGTCGCGCTCGAAACGTTGGGGGGGCTGGAAGATGTCGGTGCGTTCATGGCCGCGATTGTAACGGCAGCCGGCCTCCGCCCGGCAAGCGCGGAGTTTTCCCGAGTGCGCGCACGCGCGGCGCGAACCGGACGCGCCGGCCTCGCGCCGCCCGACGCGCGCCGTTCGCACTCCCGCACGATGCGCGCGCGACGCGCGAGATCGCGCGCGCCGCGCCTTCTCGCGTTATCTCGAAATAGACAAAATCGCCGGCGCCGCCCGACTGCGCCGCCCGGAAAAAGCGCGCGGCGCACGCACGCGAAGGCCGTCCGAAACGCTTGCGGCACCGGCGTTTGCAGCCTTGCGAAAGCATTTCGGCCACGGCCGGCGAGCGCGCTGCGCGCCCGATCCGTTGCGCGGCCGTCACGCGAAAATTAACGCACCGCTCGTTTTCCCCGAGTATTTTGTCGTTTCGGCGCCAATTTGCCATAATGCAAACCGCGATCCGCGCAGCCGCGCGATTCATCGCTTATCGAACAAGATGCAACTCACCCACCGGGAGTGTCCAATGAAGATCCGATCGCTGATGGCCGCGCTGCTCGTCGGCGGCGTGCTGGCAACGCCTGCATTCGCCGCAAACAGCCAGCAGGACAAGATGAAGGCATGCAATGCGCAGGCCGCCGGCAAGACGGGCGACGAGCGCAAGGCGTTCATGAAGGACTGTCTGTCGGCGAAGCCGGCGAAGAAGATGTCGCAGCAGGAAAAGATGAAGGCCTGCAACACGCAAGCCGCCGGCAAGACGGGCGACGATCGCAAGGCGTTCATGAAGGGCTGCCTGTCGGCGAAGCCCGCCGCCTGACGCTTCCGGCGAATCGGCACGATGCCGCGCACCGTTTCGACGGGCGCGGCATTTTCTTTTGCGACGCACGCATTCGCGCGCGGCCGACTGCGGCGTTTCGCCGCGTTTTCTTCTATGATGGCTGCAGCGCGGCCCTCCCCACCAAAACGAAGCGCCATCGGGCCGCCCTCATGACAGATGCGCGCCGCGCATCAAACGGAGGCACGGGATGGCATGGAGACAAAGCCGCTGGTTTCGGCGCTGGCTGATCGTGATCGTGTTCTGGGCGGTGCCTGTCGCGATCGTCGCCGTGCGCGAGATCCGCGAGGAAATGGCGTACAACCACGCCGACCTCGAGCTGGCGCTCACGACCTGGGAGCTCACCGGCGCGCAACGCGCGGCGGGCGCGGCGGCGGTCTGCCGCGGCGAGCCGGACGAGGCGCGCGCGGCAGGCTGCCCCGCCGACGTGCTCGCGGCGAACGCGCGCCGTCAGCAGGAGGCGCGCGACGAATTCGCGGTGCGCAAGCGCACGCTCGCGGGCTATCTGTGGCATGCGTTCGTCGGTTACTGGATCGTTCCCGCCGCGTTCCTGTTTGCATGCGGCGTCGTGATCGGGCTCGTGCGCCGCGCGCTGCGGCGCCCGCCGATCAAGCCGCCCGTTTCGCATCACTGACGTTCGCGCGCCGCGCGGCATCGGCATCGCCCGCCGAAGCAAACCTTGGCCCACGACAACCCGCGCACGCACGCGCCGCCGCACAATGAAACGCGTCGATTTGACGGTCTTTCACCTTACAGCGGTAAGGCAAAGCATTTCGCTGTGTTATAAAGTCCGGCGTGAACCCGTTCGCGGGAATCACGCTGATCTACACTTGATGGAGAAAAACGATGCAGAAACGCAATCTCGTGTTGAAAGCCGCCGCCGCGCTCGTCGTGGGCAGCCTGGCGCTCGCCGGTTGCACGACGACGCCGGACAAGCCCGCCAACGCAGCGACCAACGCGTCGAAGCGTCAAGCCATCGATGCGAGCACGGACGCCACGCTGTCGCGTCTATACTCGACGGTGCCCGGCTCGCGTGAGCTCGTCGCGAAGTCGCGCGGCGTGCTCGTGTTCCCGGACGTGATCCAGGCCGGCCTCATCATCGGCGGCCAGACGGGCAACGGCTCGCTGCGCGTGGGCGGCGCGACGGTCGGCTACTACAACACCTCGTCGCTGTCGGTCGGCCTGCAGGCGGGCGCGCAATCGAAGGCGATCGTGTTCCTGTTCATGACGCAGGACGCGCTCGACAAATTCCGCAACTCCGACGGCTGGGCGGCCGGCGCCGACGCGTCGGTCGCGCTCGTGAAGATGGGCGCGAACGGCGCGATCGACACGACCACGGCGACCGCGCCCGTCGAAGTGATCGTGCTGACGAACGCCGGGCTGATGGGCGACGTGTCGATCAGCGGCACGAAGGTCACGAAGCTGAAGATCTGACGCCCGCGCACGCGGCCGCCGCATCGATGGCAAGCGGCGGCCGACACGGAAACGGCGATGCGCTTTTACCGCGCATCGCCGTTTTTTCATGCGTCGCCGCAACGCGCGGCGCGGCGCCGGGGCACACGGGGCGACGGCGGGCCGAGACGCACCCTGCCGCGCCGCCCGCCTCGTTCGTTCAAGACGCCGAATCGATCACCTTGAAGCGCGAGCGCTTCTGCGCGCGAATCAGCGATTGATAGACGTCGACGTATTGCTGCGCCATCCGGCGCGACGTGAAGCGCTCCTCGAAGCGCGCGCGCACCCGGTTGCGCGGCAGCGTGTACAGCCGGTTCACGGCCGCGACGGCGCTGATCTCGTCCTCGACGATGAAGCCCGACACGCCCTCGTCGATCACCTCCGGCACCGCGCCGCGGTTGAACGCGATGACGGGCGTGCCGCACGCCATCGCCTCGATCATCACGAGGCCGAACGGCTCGGGCCAGTCGATCGGAAACAGCAGCGCATGCGCGCCCGACAGGAACGCCGCCTTCTCGTGATCGGCGATCTCGCCGATGAACTCGACGTGCGGCAGCGCGAAGAGCGGCTTGATCTCGCGCTCGAAATACTCTTCGTCCGCCGCGTCGATCTTCGCCGCGATGCGAATGCGCATCCCGCAGCGCTGCGCGATCCGGATCGCCGTGTCGACGCGCTTTTCCGGCGAGATCCGGCCGAGGAACGCGAGATACGACTGCTCGACGGGCTGCGGCGTGTAGAGCGTCTCGGGCAACCCGTGATGGACCGTCGTCAGCCACTTCGCCTGCGGCATCGGCTGGCGCTGCGCGTTCGAGATCGAGATCACGGGCGCGGTGTCGAACGTGTCGAACACCGGCTGCTGCTCCGGCAGATCGAGGCGGCCGTGCAGCGTCGTCACGAACGGCGTCTCCTGCCGCTTGAAGACCGAGAACGAGTAGTAATCCATGTGGAAATGGAGCACGTCGAAATCCCGCGCGCGGCGCGCGACGGTCTCCATCAGCAGCATGTGCGGCGCGATCCGGTCGCGGATCGACGAATCGAGCCGCAGCGCGCGCGGCCACACCGCGTCGAGCTTCGCGCGCGTGATCGAATCGCCGCTCGCGAACAGCGTCACGTCATGCCCCAGGTCGACGAGCGCCTCGGTGATGTACGACACGACGCGCTCGGTTCCGCCGTACAGCTTCGGCGGCACCGATTCGGTCAACGGAGCGATCTGCGCAATTCTCATGGGTACGATCTCCAGTGGCGGCCGGCCCGCGAGCCGGCGTCGGGCGACGCCCGCAGACCGCCATTATTAGCGATCGGCGCGCATCCCAGCGGGCCGATTGCATTTTTTGGGGCTTGTTACAGGCGAGATACATTCAGCCCAGCCGCATCTTTGCAGCCGCGGCGGACGTTGTCCAGAAACCTGGCCCTCTTTGTCCGATTCCGATGCGCCGTGCCGCCGCAGCGGCGTTCCGCGGCGCTCGCCGCCCCGCCGCCGCTGCCTGCCGCCCTCACCGCGCCGCCTTCATCGCGCCGGCCATTTCCATGCCGGCAAGTCGAGCGCGTCCGAATCGACGATCCGCGTCGCGCCCAGCGCCTTCTCGAGCACGATCGAATGGCTGCCCGGCTCGCGTTCGAGCGATGCGACGAGGCGCGCCGCATGCGACACGACGATCACCTGCGAGCGCCCCGCCGCCTGCGCGATCAGCCGGCCGAGCGCGGGCAGCAGGTCGGGATGCAGGCTCGTCTCCGGCTCGTTCAGCACGAGCAGCGCGGGCGGGCGCGGCGTGAGGAGCGCCGCGACGAGCAGCAGGTAGCGCAGCGTGCCGTCCGACAACTCGGCCGCGCGCAGCGGCCGCAGCAGCCCCGGCTGCCGCATCAGCACCTCGAAGCGGCCGCGCCTGCCCGGATTGTCGATCTCGAGCCGCGCGCCGGGAAACGCGTCGTCGAGCGCCGCGTCGAGCGCGGCGGCGTCGCCGATCTCGTAGATCGTCTGCAGCGCGGCCGCGAGATCGCCGCCGTCGTCGGACAGCACCGGCGTATGCGTGCCGACCTGCGCGAGCCGCGCGGGCGCGAGCGCGTCGGTGCGGAAATGATCGTAGAAGCGCCACGAGCGAATCCGCTCGCGCATCGCGATCATCTCGGGCGCGCCGCGCGGGTCGGCGAACTCGGTCATCATGCTGTCGAAACTCGCGACGGGCTGCGCAACGGTCCGCCAATCGCCCGCTTCATCGCGCGTGCGCAACTGCGCGCCGCGCCGATCGACGAGCAGCGTCGACGGCCGCGGCATCGGCCCGCTCCAGATGCACTCGCGCTTGATGACCGGATCGAGCCCGAACTCGGTTTCGCCGTTGAGCGGCGGCAGCCCGAGATCGATCGCGTAGCCGAAGTCTTCGCACGCGAAGCCGAGTTTCAGGCTCACCGGCTCGCTGCGCACCGTGCCCGTCACCGGCACCTCGCCCGCGAGCATGCCGCGCGAGAAGCGCTCGGGGCCCGCCCATAGCGTCGACGGCAGCCCGCCCTCGCGCGCGAGCGACGGAATCACCCGGCCCTGCGCGGTATCCGCGAGCAGGCGCAGCGCGCGATAGAGGCTCGATTTGCCGCTGCCGTTCGGCCCGGTGATCACGTTGAGCGCCGTGAGCGGCACGATGAGATCGCGCAACGACCGGTAATTGGCGATGGCGAGGGCGGTGAGCGGCGGCATCGAAAAATCGGCGGATCGCATCGGCGAATTGTTGAACCGTTGAATCGTTGATGGAGGAGGCGAACGGCGATCGATGCGCGCGGCGGCCTCATGTCGGCCTCATGTCGGCCTCATGTCTGCCTTATGTCGGCCCCACGTCGGCCCCACTTGGCCAGCGCGCCGCGCGGACCGCTCGCGCGATGTCCGCGTCGTGCGCCCGCGCATCCCGCGCGGCGCATGCCCGCAACGCGGCGTGCCGCACCGCCCGGCGCGCTCAATGCGGCGCGCGCGGCACGCCGGTCTCGGCCGTCGTCGGGTCCGCCGCGGTGAACGCCGCCGTGCTCGCGGCCGGCTCCTGCACGCGCCCGCCCGGATGCGGCTCGCGCGCGCCGGCGTCGGGCGCCGTCCATTCGTTGCGCTCGCGCGGCAGGCAGTGCGGATAGTGCGCGTTGATGAACGCGATGAGCCCCTCGCGCACGCGGCAGCGCAAATCCCACGCAAGCGACGAATCGCGCGCGCTGACGAGCGCGCGCAACTGCATCGAGCGCTCGGTCGCGTCGGTCACCTGCAGCACCTGCACGCGGCCGTCCCATTCGGGCGCGGCGGCGACGATCCGCGCGAGCTCCGCGCGCAGCGGCTCGAGCGGCAGCCGATAGTCGACGTACAGGAACACCGTGCCGATCAGCTCGGCGCTGCTGCGCGTCCAGTTCTGAAAGGGATTTTCGATGAACCACTGCAGCGGCACGACGAGCCGCCGCTGATCCCACAGGCGCACCGACACATAGGTGCCCGTGATCTCCTCGATGCGCCCCCACTCGCCCTGAATGATGACGACGTCGTCGAGCCGGATCGGCTGCGACAGCGCGATCTGCAGCCCGGCGATCAGGTTGCCGAGCACCGGGCGCGCGGCGATGCCGGCGACGAGGCCCGCGACGCCCGCCGACGCGAGAAGACTCGCGCCGACCTGCCGCACGTTCGGAAACGTCATCAGCGCGGCGCCCGCCCCGACGATCACGATCAGCACCATCACGGTTCGCGCGAGCACGCGGGTCTGCGTGTGGATGCGGCGCGCCTCGAGGTTGTCGGGCGTGTCGATCGGATGCGCGCGGATGATCGCGTCGCCGACCGCGGCGGCGAGCCGCATCAGCAGCCAAGTCAGCGCCACGATCGTGCCGACCGCCGCGATCGTGCGCAGCCCGCCCGCATGCGGCAGCGATTCGTCGACCTGCAGCCACAGGAACTCGAGCGCGAGGAACGACAGCAGGACGAGCGACGGCCGGTCGGCGTACGACACGATCTCGCTCATGACCGGATAAGGCCGGGCGATCGGCACGACGATGCGCGCGCCGATCCGGTGAATGCCCGCGATCGCGAGCACGACGAGCGCCGACACGGCCAGCGTGCCGAGCCAGCTATGAAGCGGCGCATCGGCGATGCGCCACAGGTCGTCGATCGTCAACATGCGCGCCGTGTCTCCGTCAGGTTCGCGGGGAACGCGTCCCCGCGCCGGGGCGGCGGCCGGCCCGGATCAATAGCCGCGGCAGGGAAACGCCTTGCCGAGCCCGAGCGACACCGCCGTGCTCGCGTTGTAGTCGGCGAGCTTGGGGTTCTCCGCGATGTACTTGCGCACCGCGTCGGTCATCTGCTGCGACTTGATGTCGGGCGGCAGACAGAAGTACTGGCCGACGCGCGGCCCCGTGGTGCCGCCGATCGCGTCGATCGTGTTGTAGACGCCGTCCGCCGCGCCCTCGATGTACGCCGCGCACGACGCCCGCGACTTGACGTCGGTCTTCGCGCACAGCTTGTCGAGGTCGCCGGCCGTGAAGGCGGCCGCCGTCAGCGGCACGGCGAACGCGGCGGCGCAAAACATAGCCCGCAACATGAATCTTCCTTATGTCAGGAGGCGAAACCGCCGATACTTCGAAAGGCGCGGCAGCCCGCCGCGCCGAAAGTCACTATTTTGCACTCTTTTGCGCATTCGGCGCTGGCGCGTCGCCGATGCGCACCGTGCGCTTCGACAGAATCCCGGTTGCGTCCGGCGCGTTGTAGTGCTTCGCGAAGTCGAGCGCGGTGACGCCGAGCTGGTTCTTCAGCGCGGGATCGGCGCCCTGGTCGAGCAGCAGCGTGACGGTCGAGCCGTGGTTGCCGCGCGCCGCCATCATCAGCGGCGTCGTGCCGTTCGGCGACGCGGCGTCGATGTACGCGGACTTGTCGAGCAGATACTTGACGACCTCGTCGTTGCCGTTCGTCGCCGCGTAGTGCAGCGGCGACCAGCCCTTCTTGCTCACTTCGGCGCCCTTGTCGACGAGCAGCTTGACGAGCGGCAGATCGCCGTTCAGCGCGGCGAGCATCAGCGCGTTCTCGCCCGCCTTGTCTTCCTTGTCGAGCTCGACGTTCGGCGCGGCGGCGAGCGCCGCCGCGACCTGATCGGACTTCTCGCGCGCGGCGATCACGAGGAGCGGATCGCCGTTCGGCGCGATCGTGTTCGGGTCGAGGCCGTTCTTCAGCTGCTTCGAGATGTCCTTGATGTCGTCGAACTTGACGGCCTTCACGATCCCGTCGAGCGACTCCGCGTGCGCGGGCGCCGCCGCGAACACGCCGAGCCCGCCCGCGACCGCGAGCGTGCGCAGCACGGCGCTCATCGTGCGTTGTTTCGACAAGTGTTTGATCGACTTCATTTTTTTCAGCTCCTACCCCTGGTTGACTGGGCTGGCGTCGCCCGCGCGGGCGATCTTGAACAGCCGGAAAAAGTTCTGCGACGTCGCGACGCCGAGCGCCTCGTCGGTCATCCCGCGTTGCGCCGCGATAAAGCGTCCGACATGGCTGACGTACGCAGGTTCATTCGGCTTGCCGCGATACGGCACCGGCGCAAGATACGGCGAATCGGTCTCGATCAGCAGCCGGTCGAGCGGCACGCGCCGCGCGACGTCCTGCACGTCGGTCGCGTTCTTGAACGTGACGATGCCGGAAAGCGAGATGTGGAAGTTCTGCGCGAGCGCGGCCTCGGCGACGGGCCACGGCTCGGTGAAGCAGTGCATCACGCCGCCCGGCACGCTCGCGCGCTCCTCGGCCATGACCCGCAGCGTATCCTCCGACGACGCACGCGTGTGGACGATGAGCGGCTTGCCCGTCGCGTGCGCCGCGCGAATGTGCGTGCGAAAGCGCGCGCGCTGCCACTCCATGTCGGCGATCGAGCGGCCTTCGAGGCGGTAATAGTCGAGGCCCGTCTCGCCGATCGCCACCACCTTCGGATGCGCGGCGAGCTCGACGAGCTCGGCCACCGTCGGCTCCTTCGCGTCCTCGTGGTCGGGATGCACGCCGACCGACGCGAAAACGTTGTCGTGATCGCGCGCGATCGAGAGCACGGACGGCAGCGTCTCGAGATCGACCGATACGCAAAGCGCGTGCGTGACGCCGTGCTCGCGCATGTTGTCCAGCACTTGCGGCAGACGGTCGGCGAGACCTTCGAAATTGATGTGACAGTGTGAATCGACGAACATGTTGAATTCTTCCTTGCTGCGCGACGCGCAGCGCGCGACGGCGCCGGCGAAGCGGGCGCGCCGGCTGCGCCGCGCGCTTACGCTTCGACGAGCCGCTTGCCGACGATCACGAGATCGCGCTCGACGCCGTCGAGCACCGCGACGCGCGGCAGCGTGCCCCAGGTCGCGAAGCCGTAGCGCGCGAAGAGCCGCAGGCTCGGCTCGTTGTGGCCGAAGATGAAGCCGAGCGCCGTGTGGATGCCGAGCGCCGGCGCCTTCGCGAGCGCCGCCTCGAGCAGCCGGCTGCCGAGCCGGTTGCCGCGCGCGGCCTCGTCGAGATAGATGCTGATCTCCGCCGTATGGCCGTATGCCGGACGCCCGTAGAAATCGGAGAAACTCAGCCACGCGATCACCTGCCCCGCGCCCTCGACGACCCACAGCGGCCGCACGTGCGGATTGTGCGCGTCGAACCACGCGCGGCGGCTTTCGATCGTCACGGGCTCGGTGTCGGCCGTCACCCGGCGCGACGCGATCGTCGAATTGTAGATCGCGACGATCGCGGGCAGGTCGTCCGGCGTGGCGTCGCGATAGGCAAGCTCGGTCATGGAAGGCAATCCGATAGATGAAACGGTTGGCAGGCTACGCGAACAGCTCGCGGTAGCCGAGAAACAGCTCTTCGAACACGAGGCGCGCGCTGAGCGGATGGTTCTCCACCGCGCGCTGCCGCGTAACCGTCTTCAGGAAGCGCGCGAACGCGTTCGAATCGACGGCGGCCGCGCAGCGCGCGAGCGCCGCGCGCTGCGCGGGAAAATAGCGCGGCGCGCCCGCCGCGCGCTCGGCGAGCAAGTCGTACAGCCAGCGCTGCAGCCAGCCGAGCACGACGGGCACGGGCAGCTTCTGCAGCGTCTCGCCGCACGCGAACGGATCGCACGCGGCGCCCGCCGCGAGCTGCGCGAGCGTCCAGTCGCGCAGCGGCCGGTTCTCGTCGTTCGCGAGCGCGAGCGCGGCGAGCGGCGCGCCGCCCGCTTCGGCGAGCAGCGCGCCCGCGTCGGCGACGTCCTGCGCCGCGAGCCAGGCCGCCGCCGAGTCGAGCGCGGGCACCGCCATCGGCCACTGGCGGCAACGGCTCACGATCGTCGGCAAAAGCCGGTCGATGCGCGCGGACGCGAGCAGGAACACGACGCCCGGCGGCGGCTCCTCGAGCGTCTTCAACAGCGCGTTCGCGGCCGCGACGTTGAGCGCCTCGGCCGGATACAGCACGACGACGCGCGCGCCGCCGCGATGCGACGCGATTGCGCAAAAGTCGACGAGCGCGCGCACCTGCTCGATCTTGATTTCCTTGCTCGGCGTCTTGGTCTTCTTGCCGCCTTCGTCGGCGTCGGCGGCCTTCGGCTCGTCGGCCGCGCCCGGCAGCTCGGCCGCGAGCGCCTCCGGCACGACGATCCGGTAATCGGGGTGGTTGCCCTGCTCGAACCACGAACACGCGGCGCACGCGCCGCACGGCTCGCCGTTCTCATGCGGCGCCTCGCACAGGAAGCCCTTCGCGAGATGCCGCGTGAACGCGAGCTTGCCGATCCCCGCCTGGCCGTACAGCAAAAGTGCGTGCGGCCAATGCGCGCGCAGCGCCTGCAGGCGGTTCCAGTCGTCGGTCTGCCACGGATAGATCATCGTTCGCGTCGTCCTTTCGTCACAGCGCGGCGAGCACGCCGTCGAGCTTCTTGCGGATCTGCGGGATCGGCTCGCTCGAATCGACGATCACGAAGCGATGCGGCGCCTCCTGCGCGCGGCGCAGATACTCGGCGCGCGTGCGCGCGAAGAACGCGTCCGATTCGCTTTCGAACTTGTCCGGCATCCGCACCGCGCCGCGGCGCGCGCTCGCGACTTGCGGCGGCACGTCGAACAGCACCGTCAGATCCGGCTGGAAACCGCCCTGCACCCAGCGCTCGAGCGCCTCGAGCTTGTCGCGCGGCAGCCCGCGCCCGCCGCCCTGATACGCGAACGTCGCGTCGGTGAAGCGGTCCGACACGACCCAGTCGCCGCGCGCGAGCGCGGGCTCGATCACGAGCGCGAGATGCTCGCGCCGGCCGGCGAACATCAGCAGCGCCTCGGTCTCGAGATCCATCGGCTGGTTCAGGAGAATCTCCCGCAGCGTCTCGCCGAGCTGCGTGCCGCCCGGCTCGCGCGTGACGACCACGTGCCGGCCGGCCGGCCCGAGCCTTTCCTGAAGCCGGTCGCAGAACCACTGCAGATGCGTGGTCTTGCCCGCGCCGTCGATCCCTTCGAACGTGATGAATTTGCCACGCGCCATTCATTGACCTCGTATGTATTTGTCCACGGCCTTGTTGTGATCCCCTAGCGTGTCCGAAAAAACGCTCGTGCCGTCGCCCTTCGCGACGAAATAGAGCGCGGACGTCGCCGCCGGGTTCACCGCGGCATAGAGCGCCGCCTCGCCCGGCAGCGCGATCGGCGTCGGGGGCAGCCCGCGGCGCGTGTAGGTATTGTACGGAGTGTCCGTCTGCAGATCGCGCTTGCGCAGCCGCCCGGCGTACGCATCGCCCATTCCGTAGATCACCGACGGATCGGTCTGCAGCGGCATCCCGGCCCGCAGGCGGTTCGCGAACACGCCCGAGACGAACGCGCGATCGGCCGCGCGCCCCGTCTCCTTCTCGACGAGCGACGCGATCGTCAGCGCTTCGTAAGGCGTCTGGAACGGCAGGCCGGGCCGGCGCGCCGTCCACGCGTCGGCCAGGCGCGTCTGCATCAGCTTGTACGCGCGGCGATAGACGTTCAGGTCGCTCGCGCCCCTGTCGAACAGGTAGGTGTCCGGAAAGAACAGGCCCTCGCCGCTGCCGCGCGCCACGGCCTCGTCGGACGCGCCGATCGCGCGCAACAGTTCCGCGTCGCTCATCCCGGCGCTCGCGTGCGCGAGCGCCGCGTTCGCGTCGAGCTCCGCGCGCATCCGCCGGAACGTCCAGCCCTCGATCACCGTGACGACGTACTCGTTGACGTCGCCGCGCGCAACCTTCTGCAGCACCTCGTAAGGGGTCACGCCCGTCTTGAATTCGTAGTTGCCCGACTTGAGCCGGCTCGACAGGAACAGCGCGCGCGTCATCGCGACGAAGAGCCTCGGCTCGACGGGCACGCCGCCGTGCGCAAGCTGCTGCGCGACGCTGCGCACGCTGCTGCGGGGATTGATCGTGACGTCGAGGGTCGGCGTGGCGAGCGCGAGCGGCCGAGTGGCCCAGTAATAGGCGCCGCCCGCGCAAGCGGCGCCCAGCAATACGACGGCGAGCGCCGCGAACGCGGCGCACTTCTTCAGTAGGGACATGCGGAACGTGAATCAGGTAAGACCCATATAATACTTGCTCGCCTCTGCCAAAGTCAGGATTGACTGTTCCCTCATTCCATGAGCACACCGATCGCCTCCCCGGCCGCGCAGGCCGCCGTCCCCGCCGCGCTGCCGGCGCCGCCCCGTCCGCGCCCCGACGATTTCGCCGCCGTGCTCGAGCGCGGCGCGTTCACGGTGCTCGAACAGTTCGGCATCGTCGATGTGACGGGCGCCGACGCCGCGACGTTCCTGCACGGCCAGCTGACCAACGACATCGAGCATCTCGATGCGGCGAGCGCGCGCCTGGCCGGCTACTGCTCGCCGAAGGGGCGCCTGCTCGCGTCGCTCCTCGCATGGCGCGCGGGTCACGACGTGCGCCTTCTCGTGTCGAAGGACGTGCAGCCCGCCGTGCAGAAGCGCCTGTCGATGTTCGTGCTGCGCGCGAAGGCGAAGCTCGCCGACGCGAGCGGCGCGCTCGTCGCGGTCGGCTTCGCGGGCGACGTGCGCGCCGCGCTGTCGGGCGTCTTCGACGCGCTGCCGGACGGCGTCCACACGAAGGTCGACGCGCCCGCCGGCGCGCTGATCCGCCTGCCCGACGCGGCCGGCCGCGCGCGCTATCTGTGGATCGCCGCGCGCGCCGAGCTCGACGCGCGCCTGCCCACGCTCGAAGCCGCGCTGCCGCGCGTGTCGGCCGCCGTCTGGGACTGGCTCGACGTACGCGCGGGCGAGCCGCGCATCACGCAGCCCGCCGCCGAGCAGTTCGTCCCGCAGATGGTCAACTTCGACGTGATCGGCGGCGTGAACTTCCGCAAGGGCTGCTATCCGGGCCAGGAAGTCGTCGCCCGCAGCCAGTATCGCGGCACGATCAAGCGCCGCACCGCGCTCGCGCACCTCGCCGTGGGCACCGACGCCGCGCATGCGGGCGTCGAGCTCTATCATTCGGACGACCCCGGCCAGCCGTGCGGGATGATCGTGAACGCGGCGGCGGCGCCCGAGGGCGGCGTCGACGCGCTCGTCGAGATCAAGCTCGCCGCGCTCGAGAGCGGCTCGGTCCACCTGGCATCCGCGAGCGGTCCGACGCTCGCGTTCCTGCCGCTTCCCTACGCGCTGCCCGCCGAAGCCTGACGGCCGCGCGCCGCCGGACGGCATGCGCCGCGGCGCGCCGCCCGGCCTCACCCAGCGAGGATATCGCCCGATGTGCCTGATCGTATTCGATTGGCAGCCCGACGCCGCGCAAGGCCCGGTGCTGACGCTCGCCGCGAACCGCGACGAATTCTTCCGCCGCACGAGCGCGCCGCTCAGCTGGTGGAGCGACGCGCCGCACGTGCTCGCGGGCCGCGATCTCGAGGGCGGCGGCACATGGCTCGGCGTCGCGCGCGACGGCCGCTTCGCCGCGCTCACCAATTACCGCGCGCCGTTCGACATCCGCGCCGGCGCGCCGACGCGCGGCAAGCTCGTGTCCGAGTTCCTGACGGGCAAGAACATGGCGCCGCTCGACTATCTCGCGAACGTCGCCGAGAAGGCCGTGTTCTACAACGGCTTCACGCTGCTCGCGGGCGACGTCAAGCGCGGCGAGCTCGCATGGTACTGCAATCGTCCGGCCGACGCGCAGCCGGCCCCCGGCGCACCCGCGCTCGTCGCGCCCGGCGTGCACGGGCTGTCGAACGCGCGGCTCGATACGCCCTGGCCGAAGCTCGTCAACAAGCGCAGCGAGCTCGGCGCACTGCTGACCCGGGACGGGGCGGCGCCGCTCGACGCGCTGATCGAGATGATGCGCGACGCGCGCGAAGCGGCCGACGACGCGCTGCCGCACACCGGCATTCCGATCGAGCGCGAGCGCGCGCTGTCCGCCGCGTTCATCGAGACACCCGAATACGGATCGCGCGGCACGACCGCGCTGCGCGTCGGGCGCGATGTCGAGGGACGGCTGAAGTTCGACGTCAAGGAGCGCTGCGACGACGACGGCTCGCACCGGATTGTGCGGCCGGGCACGTTCGAGCGCGCGTTCACGTTCGACGCGGACGGCGGGGGCGCCGCGGCGCGGTAACGGTTTCGGCTGCGGGTCCAGGGTCCAGGTTCGGAGCCGGCATCGACGGCGGGCTGGCGGCCAGCTCCACCGTGCTCTTTTTTTCGAGCGCCGGCTTCATGCTCCGGACTCCACTTCGGGCTTCGGATTTCGAGCTTCCGAGCTTCCGGCTCATAGTTCGCGAAGTCGCGCGTCCGACCACATCGAAAATTGGGAGCGCCTGCGCCGAGCGACAAAGGCCGCCGAACCGAAATCGGCGATCGCGACGGCGCCACGCCCCGTCGCGGCGCCTCCCCGCGCTCCAATCCGTTCATCCATTACAGCCGCTCAGACCGATCGCAATCGCGCTCCGCCCCTCGTTACACGCTTCGCATGCACCCGCCCGTCCGGCGCACTCGCCCGATGCCGCATCGCCGCTCACGGCTCGCGCGCCATCTCGACATGCGGCACGCCCGCCTCGACGAACGGCTCGCCGACGATCCGAAAACCGAGCCTCAAATAGAACGCGATCGCACGTTGCTGCGCATAGAGCCGCACGAGCGCGTCGCCGCGCGCCCGCGCTTCGGCGAGGAGCGCATCCAGGAGCCGCGAGCCGACGCCGCGCCCGCGCGCGTCGGCGAGCACCGACACCCGACCGATCGCGCCCGTCGGCAGCAGCCGCCCCGTCGCGACCGCGCGTCGTGCGCCCGCCGCTCGGTCGACCAGATACGCAACCGCGTGATGCGCATGCGGATCGTCGTCGTCGAGGTCGAGCTCGGCCGGAATGCGCTGCTCGCGCACGAACACCGCGTCGCGAATTCGTGATGCGTCGCAGCCGAGGTGCGACCAGTCGCCGGTTTCGATCTCGATGCTGTCCATGTGCCGCATCCTCGTTAGCCCATTCGGATCGGACGCCGCATGCCGCTTGCCGCGTGCGCGCCGCGCTTGTCCGGTCGTTTCATGTCGCCCGGACCGCTCCCGAGAGCGGCCGGACCCGCATCGATATCGTCTGACGAACATGATCCCGCGGCAATCGCCCGATCAGCCGACGCCGCAGCGAAGCCGGCGACACGAGCGTCAGCAGCCGCAGCGCTGCGCCGCCGCGTCATGCATGCACGATCGGCAACGCGCGCCCCGGTTCGCGAATCCTACGCCCGACCGAACCGACCGTCCCGCGCGACTTCACGTTCGCGCCCGCCTTCGCGTTCGCGCTCAGTCGCCTTCGAACGCCGCGCGCAGCGCGCTCGCCGCGTCCGCATGCGCGAGCCGCACTTCGGGCACGAAACCGCCCATCTTGAAGAACTCGTGAATCATCCCCGAGTACGCGACGAGCGTCACCCGGTTGCCCGCCGCGCGCAGCTTGTCCGCGTATGCGTCGCCCTCGTCGGACAGCGGATCGTACTCCGCCGTCGCGATCCACGCGGGCGCGACGCGCTCGAAGGAAGGCGCGCCGCGCGTGCCGTCGAGCGGCGCGAAGCGCCAGTCGTCGCGATCCGACGCGTCGCGCACGTAATGCTCGAAAAACCACTGGATCGTGTCGGCCGACAGCAGATAGCCCTTCGCGAGCCGCGCGTGCGACTCGGTCTGCTGGTGCCCCGTCGTCCCCGGATAGATCAGCAGTTGCAGCGCAAGCGCAATTCCACGATCGCGCGCGAGCACCGCGCACACGGTGGCGAGCGTGCCGCCCGCGCTGTCGCCGCCGACCGCGAGCCGCTCCCGGTCGACCCCGAGGCTCGACGCGTGCGCGTGCAGCCACACGAGCGCATCCTGCGCGTCGTCGATCGCCGTCGGGAACTTATGCTCCGGCGCGAGCCTGTAATCGACTGACAGCACCGCACAGCGCGCGTCGCGCGCGAACATCCGGCACAGCGCGTCGTGCGTGTCGACGCTGCCGACCGTGAAACCGCCGCCGTGGTAGTAGACGAGCGCGGGCAGCGGCTCGGCCAGACTCGGCTCGACGGGCAGATAGAGCCGCGCGCCGAACGCGCCGCCGTCGCGCGCCGGCAAGCGCAGGTCCTCGACCGAAAACATCGGTGCGGGCGCGACGTCGAGGATCGGCGCGCTCTTCTCGTACGCCGCGCGCGCCTGCGCGGGCGTCTGTTCGTGATAATCGGGACGTTTCGCGCGCTCGATCATGTCGAGCACCTGCGCGATCTTCGGATTCAGCGGCATCGTGAGGGCAAACGGCGAGCAGGCGGCGCAAGCGCGCCGGCGAAAAGGCTTGGAACGAGCACCGTATGATGCCACGGCCCGTCACACGGGCGCGGCAAGCTGCTTGCCGACATTGCGTCCTTTGAGCAACCCGAGCGGCGCGCCGGGCGCGCGCTCGATCCCTGCGCGATCGTCTCGCGACAATGCGGCTTCTTCTGCGCGACGAGCGATGCGAACTGCGCGAGCGCCTCCGGCCACACGTCGAAGCGCTCGGACACGATGAAACCCTGCATGAGCAGCCGCTGGCGCAGGATCAGCGCTGCGTTCGCGAGCGGCACCGACGCGCCGCCGTACACCGCGATCATCCCGCACATCGCGATGCGGCCGAACGGATTCATCAGCGCGAGCGTCGCGTCGAGCACCGCGCCGCCGACCTTCTGGAAATAGCCGTCGACGCCGTCCGGCACGACGGCCGCGAAATCGTCGGCGAGCCGGCCGGCCTTGTAGTCGACGCACACGTCGAAGCCGAGCGGGTCGACGATGTAGCGGCACTTGTCCGCGCCGCCCGCGATGCCGGGCACGCGGCAGCCGGCGAGTTGCCCCGCGAGCGGCCGCATCGCGAAATACGATTTTCCGGCATTCATCTGCTTGCGCATGCACGGACCGATCGACACGAAATGGTTGCACACGCGCACCTCGCCGTAAGCACGTGACGTTTCGACGGACGAGAAAATACCGACGTTCGCGCCGCGCCCGGCACGAGACACAAGCAGGCTCCGCCGCCTGACCTGAGACATCGCCCGGCTCCTTGTCGATGATCGGTGAGATCCAGCCTGACAGATGGCACTCGGTGCCCGGCCATCGGCCAACGTCCGGTCCACGCGATGCCTGTCTGTGTCTCAATGTCACGCCCCAAGCCCAATCCGATCGATCAAGACGGGCGGCGTACCTATCAAACGTTCCAATTTCGCGACGGCGAGATTCCGACCGCCCGTCTGGTCAGCCACGTGTTCGACTTCGCCGATTACCGGCGGGCCTTCCGCACCGTCGGATGCGACATTGCGCACCAAACGATGGCGCCGCTCGAAACGCCCAATTGCAAGGTGCTGCTTCGGCTGGCCGACATTCATTGACCGACGGACATGCGATGAGCAAATCAACTGTGATCTTTGACATCGACGGCGTGATCGTCGACAGCGAACAACTGCATTTCGACGTGCTGCGCGCGCTCGCGCCGGAGCAAACAGAACGCTTCAGCCCGCAGGAGCTCATCGGCCTGAGCCTGGAGAAAACGCTCGAGCACATCCAGGTGCCCGCCGACCGTCGAACAGAAATCTTGAGTCGAGCCGTCGACACCTACCGGTCGAAACTGAGTACGCATTACCTGCGCCCCGGTGTCTCGACGCTGACGGCGGCACTGGAAAGGCAACGCATCCGGTTCGGTTTCGTTTCGACCGCCCCACGCGACGTGTGCCTCGCCAATATCGCGCTGCTCGGCCTCGCGACGCCGATCCAGCTGATTTCCGGCGACGACGTGCCACGCACCAAACCGCACCCCGACCCCTATCTGGCGATGCTCGAGCAACTGGGGGCGCAGGCCGGCGACGCGATCGTGATCGAGGACACCGACCTCGGTATCCGCTCGGCCACGCTTGCCGGCATCGCGAAAGTGTACGCATGGCCGCACGCGCTGTCCGCGCAACAGCGTTACGACGAAGCCACCGCGGTGATCAATCGACTGAGCGACATCGCAGACTTCCAATCGCTGAGCCTGTCCGATTCGCTCCCCTCCTCGCACTCCGGCAACGCGTTTTAAGGTACCGATCGTGTCTGAATTGCATATTTCCGCACCCGCGCGCGAACCGGTATCGGCCACGCGCAAAGCCTTCTTCATCGCCGGATGCAGCCTCGCGAGCTGGGCCCCGCTGATCCCATTGACCAAGCAGCGCCTGCAGATCGAGAACGGCGCGATGGGAGCGGTACTACTCGCTTTCGGCCTGGGTTCGCTTCTGATGATGCCGATATCCGGCATGCTGGCGGCCCGCTACGGCTGCAGGCGAATTTTCGCGCTCGCGGTGCTGCTCGTATTGGCGACGCTGCCGGCGCTGGTGTCGCTAAATGCCGCACTGCCGCTCGCGGGAGTGCTGTTCCTCTTCGGCGCCGGCATTGGGGCGATGGACGTCGTCGTCAACATCCATGCAGTCGCCACGGAGAAACGCGTGCAAAGACCGATCATGTCCGGCTTTCATGCCCTCTTCAGCCTGGGCGGCATCGTTGGCGCGGGTGTCGTCAGCGCTCTGCTGGCGTTGGGTGCGACGCCGTTGTTCGTCGTCGTGCTGGAACTGCTGTTCATCGGGCTGTTGACGCTTTCCACTTGGAACGGTCTGTCCAACGAAGCAGAACGCGGCGATACCCCTTTTTTTGTCCTGCCGCACGGCAGCGTGATCGTCTTGGGATTTCTCTGTTGCGTGGCCTACGTCATGGAAGGATCAATGCTCGATTGGAGCGGCATCCTCCTGAGCAGTCAGCGGGATCTCGACGTCAATCGAGCCGGGCTAGGTTATACGCTGTTCGCCGTCACGATGACCACGGGGCGTTTTTTCAGCGACAAGGTCGTCGGCCTGTTCGGCACGAAACGCGTGTTCATCGGCAGTGCGCTGCTCGCGACGTCCGGGTTCGTCCTGCTGGTGTCCAGCAGTTCCCTGTGGATGCTTGCTGCGGCGTTCTTGTTGATCGGCCTGGGCGTCGCCAATATCGCTCCGATGTTGTTTACGGCCTCCGGCAACCAATCCGCGATGCCGGACTCGCACGCGGTCGCGGCCGTCTCCACACTGGGTTACTCCGGCATTCTGATCGGCCCGGCCATGATCGGCGGGCTTGCGCACGCACTCTCTCTCGCCGGCGCATTCGTCTGCGTCACGCTCCTGTCCACGACGCTCTTTCTCGGCGCGCGGGCGTTCCGTCTCGATTGACCGATCTGCGCCGCGTGTCATGAGGCGCACAGCGTGTGGGCTTCAGCGAATACGCTTTCGCCTCCGTTTCGCATCGCGGCCCGCGTGAGCGGCGCCACGATCGTGCGTCGGTCGCGCCGGGGCCGCCCCGTGCATCGTCTGTCGCGTCGCGGCCGGGGCGCGCGAGCGCCCCAGACGGACGCCGGGCGCCCCCGAGCGACTGACCGCCCGTGCTCACGCGTCGCTCGGGCCGGGATGCGCGCCCGGATCGGTGCGGGTGCGCTGCCGCGCGATGTCGCGGCCGACCGCGAGCCGCTTCATGTACTTGAACGTGCCCAGCGCCTTCGCGACGAAGTTGCCCGCGCTGTCGCGAACCTCGCCCTCGCAGTACGCCATCGTCGTCGAGCGATGCAGCACGCGGCCGTACGCGCGCAGCTCGCCGCGCCCCGGCTGCATGAAGTTCACCTTCATCTCGACCGTGACGACGCCGACGCCGTCGTCGGTCAGGCTGCGCGCGGCCATCGCGAGCGCGACGTCGGCGAGCGTCATCGTGACGCCGCCGTGCGCGATGTTCCACGTGTTCATGTGCTGCTCGGCGAGCGGCAGTACGATCTCGCTCGCGCCGTCCTTCGCGCAAACGAGCTGCACGCCGAGCGCGTCGACGAACGGGCTTTCGATCGCCGGCTCGCGGCCGGTCGTGGCGGAGCCGGCGCTCATCGCGCTTCGTCGACGAGGTAGTCGATGCACTCGCGGCTCTCGCGCACCGCGCCGACGAACTTCTTCACTTCCTCGTGCACCGGATGCCCCTGGTACGCGTCGAGCGCGGCCTTGTCGGCGAAGTCGGACACGAGCACGACGTCGCAGGTCGCCTCGAGGCCGGGCGTCGCGAGCCCGACTTCGAGATGCAGCAGCCCCGGCACGATGCCGCGGCACGCTTCGAGCTTCGCCTTGAGCTTCTGCGCGTTCTGCGCGCGCGTCGCGCCTTCGGCCGATTCCTTCAGTTTCCAGCTTACGATGTGTCTGATCATGATGTCCGTGGTTCTTCGCAGTCGTTCGTCAATTCCGCCTCGCCGGCGCGCGGCCCTGCTTCCGATGCGTGCAGCCGCTCGCATGCAGCGCCCGCCGGAGCAATCGGCGCTCGCGGCGACGGCGCCCCGAAGTGCGGCGACATCCGCCGAGCCGAGACAGACAGCAAGCCTACCAAACTTATCGATTCCGATGGGTCTTGCGCGAGCCCGGCGAGGCGAAGACGCGCGGGCGGCCGCGAAACGCGCGACAGATCCGGCGCCCGTCGCCCGGCAGGCATGACGCCGCCTTGTGCGGCGCACGAAACCGCGTCCGGTTCGCCACGGCGCGCCGCCGCGCGATCGCCGCCGGCGGCTGCCGCCCGCCGTGCGGCCGACAGGACGCTGGCTAATCGCGTCGCTCGTCCTATACTGCTTTTTGCCTGACGATAGCCGCGTCGAACGCCGACTGCGCGCATCGCCGCGCGATCGGGCATCCGGATGCCGATTCCCGCGGAACGTCGAATCCTGTCGAAGACGCCGCCGCCCGACACTCGAATGACGCCCGGATACATCGGAGACGGGAGCGATGCGACGTCCGCGGTTGGTCCGCACATGCTCCACCTGAATGCAAGGAGCGCAAAGTGTTCCCCAAGGAATCGACGATCCGGATGCTCATCGAGCGCTGGGATCGCCACTACTCGACCGTTTTGGGCGTCAAGTCCGCCACCGAACGGTCCGAACGGATTGCACGCGATTTGTACTTGGTGCGAAACGCCGGCTTTGGCGGCGTTCAGGCGCCGCCGAATCTGCCCGGCAATCTTGTCGACAAGGACGACGAGATCATGGCCTGTGTCGAGCACTATTTTCTGACGCGGGATTGGGTCGCGAACGGCAAGTACCCGGCATGGGAAGCACGCACGCTTTCCGGCATCTACCATCTCGGCAAGAGGGTCGGGATCGCGCCCCGGCACAACAAGGAGAAGCCCGTCACGCCCGCGTCGCCGTTGCAGCGCGTGCTTCAGGTGGAAGGCATCAAAGACGGAACGATCGACCGCAAGCTTGCGGGCATACAGTCGCCCCTCGTGAAAAAACCGCCGAAATACTAGTGGAAAGGCCGCCGAAATCCGACTGATCGGCGCGCCGAGCCGAGCGACGGCGCATCGCGCGGGCCAACCGGCGGCCCCGTCACGCGGGCCAACCGATCGAGCGCGCCGCATGCGTCGCAGGATGAAAAAGATGACACGGCGCGCGTTCGGCTCGATGTGCAACGAACCGCCGCGCGCCCGCGTGCTCGAACGCCCGCCGGCGAGACCGGGGCCGCCATGCGCGATGCCCGCGCCGCATCGCGCGATGCAACGCCTGCGCGACATCCGCCGCTGCGCGCGCGTTCGGCCCGCCCCCGCCCCGCCCGTCTCGGCCGCAATACGCGATCAAGCGCTCGATGCGCTCCGGTCCGGCATGCGCGCTTCGATCGCCGGACCGTGCATCGGCGGGCTCCGTTCGATGCCGAGCGCCCGCCGCTTCTTCAACGCAGCGGCGAAATGCGCGAGCGACGGCAGAAACCCGCCGCGCTCGTTCGAACCGGCAATGCCGTCGAACGGATCGCCCTCGGCCCGCGCGCCGCCGTCAGACCACTTCGAACAACCCCGCCGCGCCCTGCCCGCCGCCGATGCACATCGTCACGACGACGTACTTCGCGCCGCGCCGCTTGCCTTCGATCAGCGCATGGCCCGTGAGCCGCGCGCCCGACACGCCGTACGGATGGCCCACCGCGATCGCGCCGCCGTTCACGTTCAGGCGATCGTCGGGAATCCCGAGCGTGTCGCGGCAATAGAGCACCTGCACCGCGAACGCCTCGTTCAGCTCCCACAGATCGATGTCGGACACCTTGAGCCCCGCCTGCTTCAAGAGCTTCGGCACCGCGTAGACGGGCCCGATGCCCATCTCGTCGGGCTCGCAGCCGGCAACCGCGAAGCCGCGGAAGATGCCGAGCGGCGCGAGCCCTTCGCGCTGCGCGAGCGTCGCGTTCATCACGACGCACGCGGCCGCGCCGTCGGAGAACTGGCTCGCGTTGCCTGCGGTGATCACGCCGCCCGGCAGCGCCGGACGAATCTTCGCGACGCCCTCGAGCGTCGTATCGGCCCGGATGCCCTCGTCGGCCGCGAGCGTCACTTCCTTCGTGTAAAGGCGGCCCGTCGCCTTGTCGGCGACGCCCGCGCGCACGGTGATCGGCACGATCTCGGCGTCGAAGCGCCCCGCCGCCTGCGCGGCCGCCGCGCGAAGCTGCGAATTCGCGCCGTACTCGTCCTGGCGCTCCTTCGAGATGCCGTAGCGCTTCGCGACGTTCTCGGCCGTCTGCAGCATCGTCCAGTAGATCTCCGGCTTGTGCGCGTCGAGCCAGCCTTCGCGCAGCATGTGCCGGTTCATTTCGTTCTGCACGCACGAGATCGACTCGACGCCGCCCGCGACGAACACGTCGCCCTCGCCCGCGATCACGCGCTGCGCGGCGAGCGCGATCGTCTGCAATCCCGACGAGCAGAAGCGATTGACGGTCATCCCCGGCACGCCGACGGGCAGCCCCGCGCGCAGCGCGATCTGCCGCGCGATGTTCGCGCCCGTCGCGCCTTCGGGGTTCGCGCAGCCGATCAGCACGTCCTCGACGCGCGCGGGATCGAGCTTCGCCCGCTCGACGGCGGCCGCGACCACGTGGCCGCCGAGCGTCGCGCCGTGCGTCATGTTGAACGCGCCGCGCCAGGATTTCGCGAGCCCGGTGCGGGCGGTCGATACGATTACGGCTTCGGTCATCCGAGTCTCCTGATTCTGAATGCTGAGTGTCGATGCGATGAAATGGGTCGAGGCGGCGTTCGCGAAGCGGCGCTTACGGATTGACGTCGGCCGACTGCACGCGCGCGACGCCCGCCGCGGCGAGCGAGGCCCACGCGCGCGCGAGCGAGCCGTCGAGATCGATCGCGCGGCACGCGTCCTCGATCACCGCCGCGTCGAAGCCCGCCGCGCGCGCGTCGAGCGCGGACCACGCGACGCAGTAATCAGTCGCGAGTCCGCAGCACCACACGCGCTTCACGCCGAGCTCGCGCAGATAGCCGGCGAGGCCCGTCGGCGTCTTGCGATCGGCTTCGACGAACGCCGAGTAGCTGTCGACGGACGCGTCGCGCCCCTTGCGGATCACGAGCCGCGCATGCGGGATGTCGAGATCGCGATGCAGCGCCGCGCCTTGCGTGCCCTGCACGCAGTGCACGGGCCAGAGCACCTGCTCGCCGTACGGCAGCGCGATCGTCGAGAACGGCGCGACGCCCGGATGGTTCGCCGCGAACGACACGTGATCGCGTGGATGCCAGTCCTGCGTCAGCACGACCTGATCGAAGCGCGCGGCGAGGCGGTTGATCGCCGGCACGACTTCGTCGCCGCGCGCAACCGCGAGCGCGCCGCCCGGCATGAAGTCGTTCTGCACGTCGATCACGAGTAGGACATCGTCGGTGCGCTGCATCGTGGTGCTCCGTCAATGGGCGACGCCGCCGCGCGTCACGCGTTGAAACCGCGTCCGCTCGCGGCGAGCTCGGCGATCGACGGCGCGATCTGCCACGCGTCGCCGTTCGCGCGCTGCGCGTAGCCGCGCATCGCGCGCTCGACGTTGTAGAGGCCGACCGTGTCCGCGTATAGCATCGGGCCGCCGCGCCAGAGCGGGAAGCCGTAGCCCGTCAGGTAGACCATGTCGATGTCGGACGCCTTCGACGCGATCTTCTCCTCGAGAATCTTCGCGCCTTCGTTGACGAGCGCGTAGACGAGCCGCTCGACGATCTCGTCGTCGCCGATCTTGCGCCGCTCGACGCCGCGCTCCTTCGAATACGCGACGACCATCTCGTCGACGAGCTTCGACGGCTTCGCGTTGCGCTCGCCCGGCACGTAGTCGTACCAGCCCGCGCCCGTCTTCTGGCCGAAGCGGCCCTGCTCGCAGAGGCGATCGGCGATCTTCGAGTAGTGCAGATCCGGCTGCTCGACGTAGCGGCGCTTGCGAATCGCCCAGCCGATGTCGTTGCCGGCCAGGTCGCTCATCCGGAACGGCCCCATCGCGAAGCCGAACTTCTCGATCGCGCGATCGACTTGCGCGGGCAGCGCGCCTTCCTCGAGCATGAAGAGCGCCTGGCGGATGTACTGCTCGATCATCCGGTTGCCGATGAAGCCGTCGCACACGCCGGACACGACCGCCGTCTTGCGGATCTTCTTCGCGAGCTGCATCACGGTCGCGAGCACGTCCTTCGCGGTCTTCTCGCCGCGCACGACTTCGAGCAGCTTCATCACGTTCGCCGGGCTGAAGAAGTGCATGCCGACGACGTCCTGCGGGCGCTTCGTGAATGCGGCGATCTTGTTCACGTCGAGCGTCGACGTGTTCGATGCGAGGATCGCGCCCGGCTTCGCGACTGCGTCGAGCCGCGCGAACACCTGCTCCTTCACGCCGAGCTCCTCGAACACCGCCTCGATCACGAGATCGGCGTCCTTCAGATCGTCGTACGACAGGGTCGGCCTGACGAGCGCCATCCGCGCGTCGAGCTTTTCCTGCGTGAGCTTGCCCTTCTTCACCTGCGCGTCGTAGTTCTTGCGGATCGTGGCCAGCCCGCGATCGAGCGCGTCCTGCTTCGTCTCGAGCAGCGTGACGGGCAGGCCCGTGTTGATGAAGTTCATCGTGATCCCGCCGCCCATCGTGCCCGCGCCGATCACCGCGACCGATTTGATCTCGCGCACGGGCGTGTCGGCCGGCACGTCGGGAATCTTGCTCGCCGCGCGCTCGCCGAAGAACGCATGGCGCAGCGCGCGGCTCTCGGGCGTCTGCACGAGCGCAATGAAGCAATCGCGCTCGAACGCGAGCCCCTTGTCGAAGCCTTGCAGCACGCCCGCCTCGATCGCGTCGACGCACTTGTGCGGCGCCGGATAATGCTGCGCCACCGCCTTCACGCTGTTGCGCGCGAACTGGATGAAGCCCGCCGCGTTTTCGTGAACGATCTCGCGGTCGCGCACGCGCGGGTGCGGGCCGCCTGCAGCACCCGCCTTGCGCGCGAACGCGACGGCCGAGTCGAGCAGATCGCCTTCGACGAGCGCGTCGAACAGGCCGCTCTTCGCGAGCTGCTCGGACGGCACGGGCGCGCCGGAGACGATCATGTTCAGCGCGGTCTCGAGACCGACCGCGCGCGGCAGGCGCTGCGTGCCGCCCGCACCCGGCAGGATGCCGAGCTTCACTTCGGGCAGCGCGATCTGCGCGCCGGGCGACGCGACGCGGTAATGCGCGCCGAGCGCGAGCTCGAGGCCGCCGCCCATCGCGACGCTGTGAATCGCGACGACGACGGGCTTGCCGCTCGCCTCGACGGCGTCGATCACGGTGTGCAGCGTCGGCTCCTGCAGCGCCTTCGGCGTGTTGAATTCGGTGATGTCCGCGCCGCCCGAAAACGCGCGGCCCGCGCCCGTGAGCACGATCGCCGCAACGGACGGGTCGCGCTGCGCGCGCTCGAGCCCTGCCATGACGCCGAGCCGCGTCGACAGGCCGAGGCCGTTGACGGGCGGATTGTTGAGCGTGATGACGGCGACGCCGTCGCGAGTCGTGTAGTCCACTGCCATCTGCCTGCCTCCATGCGTATGCGCGGCCGGTGCGGCGGCGCCAGCTGTGATGCGGTCATTGTCCGCCAACGGCCGGAAGGCCGCGCGGTCGATGCGCCATTTTCTGAGTGCCGAGAAACAGAGGCAGGATACCTCAAAAAAGAACGGTCGTTCAATTTAGTGACGACCCGCACCCCGACCGGCCGGCGCGGGCCGGCGGGCGGGTCGTCCGGCGCGCTTACGCGTCGACGGCCGTCGGCAGCACGTGGTGCCGGAACTGCTCGCGCAGCTTGAGCTTTTGCAGCTTGCCCGTCGCCGTGTGCGGCAGCGCGTCGACGAACGCGACATCGTCCGGAATCCACCATTTCGCGACCTTGCCGACGTAGAACGCGAGCAGCTCCTCGCGCGTCACGTCCATCCCGGCGCGCCTGACGACGACGAGAAGCGGCCGCTCGGTCCACTTCGGATGCGCGCATGCGATGCACGCGGCCTCGGCGACGGCCGGATGCGCGACCGCGACGTTCTCGACGTCGATCGAGCTGATCCACTCGCCGCCCGACTTGATCACGTCCTTGCTGCGGTCGGTGATCTGCAGGAAGCCGTCGGCGTCGATCGTCGCGACGTCGCCCGTCGGAAACCAGCCGTCGACGAGCGGCGACGCGTCGCCCCCGAAATAGCGGTCGATCACCCACGGCCCGCGCACCTGAAGATCGCCGAACGCGACGCCGTCCCACGGCAGCTCGCGGCCGTCCTCGCCGACGATCCGCATGTCGATCCCGTAGATCACCCGGCCCTGTTTCTCGAGCAGCCGCCGCTGCTCGTCGGCGCCGCGCTGCGACTGCGCCCAGTTGAGCTTGGACAGCGTGCCGAGCGGCGACAGCTCGGTCATCCCCCAAGCGTGGATCACCCGCACGTCGTAGTCGTCCTCGAACGCCTTCAGCATCGACGGCGGACACGCGGAGCCGCCGATCACCGTGCGCTCGAGCGTGGAGAAGCGCACGCCCGCCTCGCGCATGTACGCGAGCAGGCCGAGCCACACCGTCGGCACGCCCGCCGAGAACGTCACGCGCTCGGCCTCCATCAGCTCGTACAGCGACTTGCCGTCGAGATCCTTGCCCGGCAGCACAAGCTTCGCGCCCGTGAGCGCCGCCGTGTACGGCAGCCCCCACGCGTTGACGTGGAACATCGGCACGACGGGCAGCGCCGCGTCGAGCGACGACAGCCCCATCGCGTCGGGCAGCGCCGCGCCGTACGCATGCAGCACCGTCGAGCGATGCGAATAGAGCGCGCCCTTCGGGTGGCCCGTCGTGCCGGACGTGTAGCAGAGCGACGACGCCTGCCGCTCGTCGAGGAGCGGCCACGCGTAATCGCCGTTCTGCGCGCCGACGAGCGTTTCGTAGCAGAGATACGGCGTCGCGCCCTTCGGCAGGTGCGCGTCGTCCGTCATCGCGATCCAGCCCTTCACGTTCGGGCATTGCGGCGCGAGCTGGTCGACGAGCGGCGCGAAGGTCAGGTCGAACAGCACGTACTGGTCGTCGGCGTGATTGACGATGTACGCGATCTGCTCGGGAAAGAGGCGCGGATTGATCGTGTGGCAGACGGCGCCCATCCCGCTGATCCCGTAATACGCCTCGACGTGCCGGTAGCCGTTCCACGCGAGCGTTCCAATCCGGTCGCCCGCACCAGCGCCCAGGCGGATCAGCGCCTGCGCGAGCCGTTTGGAACGCGCTTCGCAATCGCGATAGGTATAGCGGTGAATGTCGCCCTCGACGCGTCGCGACACGATCTCGACGTCGCCCGCATGCCGCGCCGCATGCGCGATCAGCGACGACACGAGAAGCGGCATATCCATCATCTGGCCCAGCAACGGCTTACCCATCGTTTTCCTTCTCCCTGAATTATTTTTCCGATACGGTCTGCTGCGAACGGCTCGACGGCGTGCGGGCGGCTCCGAGCGCCCCGCGCGGCGCGGACTTACAATATCGGCTAACTTACAGATCAGCAATATGTCGTTTTCCACAAGCGAAGCCGCACCGGCCGCCCCTCTCCCCGATCTCGCCGCGACGCTCGCCGCGCCGCGCCGCGACGCGTTCGCACAGCTCGGCGGCGCCTTCCTGACCCGGCTGCCCGCCGCGCCGCTGCCCGCGCCGTACGTCGTCGGCTTCTCCGACGACGCGGCGCGCACGCTCGGCCTCGATCCCGCGCTGCGCGACGCGCCCGGCTTCGCCGAGCTGTTCTGCGGCAACCCGACGCGCGACTGGGCGCAGGCGTCGCTGCCGTACGCATCGGTCTACTCGGGCCACCAGTTCGGCGTGTGGGCGGGCCAGCTCGGCGACGGGCGCGCGCTCACGATCGGCGAGCTCGAGCACGACGGCCGCCGCTACGAGCTGCAACTGAAGGGCTCGGGCCGCACGCCGTATTCGCGCATGGGCGACGGCCGCGCGGTGCTGCGCTCGTCGATTCGCGAATTCCTGTGCTCGGAGGCGATGCACCATCTCGGCATTCCGACGACGCGCGCGCTCGCCGTGATCGGCTCGGACCAGCCGGTGATCCGCGAGGAAATCGAAACGTCGGCGGTCGTCACGCGCGTCGCGGAGAGCTTCGTGCGCTTCGGCCATTTCGAGCACTTCTTCGCGAACGACCGGCCCGACCTGCTGCGCGCGCTCGCCGATCACGTGATCGAGCGCTTCTATCCGTCGTGCCGCGACGCCGACGATCCGTATCTCGCGCTGCTCGCCGAAGCGACGCGGCGCACCGCCGAGCTCGTCGCGCAATGGCAGGCGGTCGGCTTCTGCCACGGTGTGATGAACACCGACAACATGTCGATCCTCGGCGTGACGATCGACTACGGTCCGTTCGGCTTCATCGACGCGTTCGACGCGAAGCACGTCTGCAACCACTCGGACACGCACGGCCGCTACGCGTACCGGATGCAGCCGCGCATCGCGCACTGGAACTGCTTCTGCCTCGCGCAGGCGCTCTTGCCGCTCTTCGGCCTCGAGCGCGACGCGCCGAACGAAGACGCGCGCGCCGAGCGTGCGGTCGAGGACGCGCACGCGGTGCTCGGCCGCTTTCCCGACCAGTTCGGCCCCGCGCTCGAGCGCGCGATGCGCGCGAAGCTCGGCCTCGAGCGCGAGCAAGAAGGCGACGCGGCGCTCGCGAACCAGTTGCTCGAGATCATGGATGCGAGCCATGCCGATTTCACGCTGACGTTCCGCCGCCTCGCGCGCGTGTCGAAGCACGACGCGAGCGGCGACGCGCCCGTGCGCGATCTCTTCATCGATCGCGACGCGTTCGACCGCTGGGCGAACCTCTACCGCGCGCGCCTGTCGGACGAAGCGCGCGACGACGCGCATCGCGCGGCCGCGATGAATCTCGCGAATCCGAAATACGTGCTGCGCAACCATCTCGCGGAAACGGCGATACGCCGCGCGAAGGAGAAGGATTTTTCAGAAGTCGAGCGCCTTGCGGCCGTGCTGCGCCGCCCATTCGACGAGCAGCCGGAGCACGACGCGTACGCGGCGCTGCCGCCCGACTGGGCGAGCGCGCTCGAAGTGAGCTGCTCGTCGTGACGCCGCCAAGCCGTGACGCCGCGTGCCGTGCGACGCCGCACGGCCGCCGCGGACGTCGCGCATGAATCCATCAGGAGAATCGAAGATGTCAGGAGATCGAGACGACAAGCGTTATCCGTATCAAAAGGATGACGCCGAGCTACGCCGCCGCCTCACGCCGCTGCAATACGAAGTCACGCAACATGCGGCGACCGAGCGGCCGCACACGGGCGAATACACGGATACCGAGGACGCGGGGATCTACCACTGCGTCGTCTGCGGCACCGCGCTCTTCGAATCGGGCGCGAAATATCATTCGGGCTGCGGCTGGCCGAGCTACTTCAAGCCGATCGACGGCGAGGTGATCGACGAGAAAATGGACTACACGCACGGAATGACGCGCGTCGAAGTGCGCTGCAACCAGTGCGGCGCGCATCTCGGCCACGTGTTCGAGGACGGCCCGCGCGACAAAACCGGATTGCGGTACTGCATCAACTCGGCTGCGTTAAACTTCGAGGCTAAACCCGAGCGGACATGAGCCCGCGCAGGCCGACGAGCCGGCCTGCGCGCACGCCGCGACGGGCGTCCCTACAACGGTGGCGGGCCCCATGCCCGCCACGCAGCCGCGAGCACCATGAAATTTCTGTTCGATCTGTTCCCGATCATTCTGTTCTTCGCCGCCTTCAAGCTGTGGGGCATTTTCACCGCGACGGCCGTCGCGATCGCCGCGACCCTCGCGCAGGTAGCCTGGGTCGCGTTCCGCCACCGGAAAGTCGACACGATGCTGTGGGTGAGCCTCGGCGTGATCGTCGTGTTCGGCGGCGCGACGCTCGTGCTGCATGACGAGAAGTTCATCCAGTGGAAGCCGACCGTCCTCTACTGGCTCTTCGCCGCCGGCCTCTGCGCCGCGCGCTATGTGTTCGGCAAGAACCTGATCGAGAAGATGATGGGCAAGCAGCTGACGCTGCCCGAACCGGTCTGGGACAAGCTGAACCTCGCCTGGGCCGCGTTCTTCGCGGCGCTCGGCGTGACGAACCTGTACGTCGTGCGCAATTTCACCGAATCACAGTGGGTCAACTTCAAGCTGTTCGGCACGACGGGCGCGATCGTCGTCTTCGTGATCCTGCAAAGCCTCTGGCTCGCGAAATACCTGAAGGACGAATGACGATGAGCGAGACCTTCCTCTACGCGACACCTGCCGAGCGCATCGCGCTCATCGAGGCGCGTCTATCCGCCGCGCTCGCGCCCGAATCGATCGACGTGCGCGACGACAGCGCGCAGCACGCGGGCCACGCGGGCGCCGCCTCGGGCGGCCACTACACGGTCACGATCGTGTCGGCCGCGTTCGCCGGCAAGAGCCGCGTCGCGCGGCACCGGCTGGTGTATGATGCGCTCGCCGATGCGATGCAACGCGGCATCCACGCGCTTGCGATCGTTGCGTACACGCCAGAAGAATATCCAGCGCCTTCCCGTTCTCAATAAGTCCGCCTCATTAGGAACTTCCCGATGATCCTGAAATTTCCCCGCCTGTGGGCCGCGGCAGCCGCTCTCGCGGCCGCTCCGGCTTTCGCCCAGAACATCGCCGTCGTGAACGGCACGCCGATTCCGAAGTCGCGCGCCGACGCGATGATCGCGCAGCTCGTCCAGCAAGGTCAGCAGGACACGCCGCAGCTGGAGCAGGCGGTGCGCCAGGAGCTCGTCAATCGCGAGATCCTGATGCAGGAGGCGATCAAGCGCGGCATTCCGAATCGTCCTGACGTGAAGGCGCAGATCGTCGTCGCGCAGCAGACCGCCGTGCTGCGCGCGCTGATCGAAGATTTCCTGAAGAAGAACCAGCCGAGCGACGCCGAACTGAAGGCACGCTACGACGAGCTCGTGAAAAACGCGGCCGGCCGCGAATATCACCTGCACCACATTCTCGTCGAAAACGAGCAACAGGCGAAGGACCTGATCGCGAAGATCAAGGGCGGCGCGAAGTTCGAGGATCTCGCGAAGCAATACTCGAAGGACCCGGGCTCGGCGAAGAACGGCGGCGATCTCGACTGGTCCGATCCGAAGGCGTACGTGCCGGAATTCGCGGCGGCCGCGCAGCAGTTGCAAAAAGGCCAGATGACGGATACGCCGGTGAAGACGCAGTTCGGCTGGCACATCATCCGCGTCGACGACATCCGCAGCATCACGCCGCCGCCGTTCGAGCAGGTCAAGCAGCAGATCGCGCAGCAGATGGTCCAGCAGAAGCTGCAGGCGTTCGAGGAAGGCCTGCGTCAGCAGGCGAAGATCCAGTAACGCCGCATCGCGCCGGATACGAGAAAGCCGCTCCTCGGAGCGGCTTTCTTTTTGTCCGCGCGAGAGCGCCGGATTGCCGAGCCGACGAGCGGCATGTGCGGCGCGCCCGCGCGCTCGCGTGCCGTTACGCGTAGAACGACGCGTGATACCGGACTTCGCCCGCCGGGCGCGGCATGGCGTCGTCGAACGACAACGCCGTCAGGTATTCGGGCGGCGCGTGCGGAAACGCGATGTCGCCCGCCGGCCCGAAGCCGAAGCGCGCGTAATAGGCGGGATCGCCCAGCACGACGCACCCGCGCGCGCCGATGCGCCGCAGCGCATCGAGGCCGGTGCGCACCAGTTTCGCGCCGATGCCCTGCCGCTGGCAGCCGGGCAGCACCGCAAGCGGCGCGAGCCCGTACCAGCCAGCGCGCCTCGCGCCGATCGTCACCGGCGAAAACGCGACGTGGCCGACGATGCGACGCTCGCGCTGCGCGACGAGCGATACGCTCAGGCACCCGTCCGCGCGCAGCGCATCGACGATGCGCCGCTCGAACTGTCCGCCGTGTGGCTCGCCCGCGAATGCGGCGGCGATCACGCCGGCGATCGCCTCGACGTCGGCCGCGCGCTCGTCGCGCGGCGTGACGGCGTGGCGGCGCCGGCCGGCTGCGGGCCGATCGTCATCGCGTCAGCCGAGCCAGCGGCGCGCGTTGCGGAACACGCGCAGCCACGGGCTCGCTTCGCCCCAGCCTTCCGGATGCCAGCTCATCGTCACCGTGCGATGGACGCGCTCCATGTGCGGCATCAGCACCGTGAAGCGGCCGTCCGCCGTCGTCACCGACGTGATGCCGGCAGGCGAGCCGTTCGGGTTGAACGGATAGCGCTCGGTCGCGTTGCCGCGATGATCGACGTAGCGCATCGCAATCGCGACGCGGCTTTGATCGCCCTGCTGCGAGAAATCAGCGAAGCCTTCGCCGTGCGCGACCGCAACCGGAATCCGCGAGCCCTCCATGCCGGCGAAGAAGATCGACGGCGAGCTTTGCACTTCGACGAACGAGAAGCGCGCCTCGAACTGCTCGGACTTGTTGCGCGTGAACTTCGGCCAAGCCTGTGCGCCCGGGATCATCGACGCGAGGCTCGACATCATCTGGCAGCCGTTGCAGATGCCGAGCGCAAACGTGTCGGGACGCGCGAAGAACGCGGCGAACATGTCGGCGAGCTTGTCGTTGAAGCGGATCGTCTTCGCCCAGCCCTCGCCCGCGCCCAGCACGTCGCCGTACGAGAAGCCGCCGCAGGCGACCGCGCCCGCGAAATCGGCGAGCGTCGCGCGGCCCGCGAGCAGATCGCTCATGTGAACGTCGTGCGCGTCGAAACCCGCGCGATCGAACGCGTACGCGGTTTCGAGATGCGAGTTCACGCCCTGCTCGCGCAGGATCGCGACGCGCGGACGCGCGCCCGTCGCGATGAACGGCGCGGCGACATCCTCCGCCGGATCGAACGTCAGCACGGGCGCGAGGCCCGGATCTTCGGCGTCGAGGATCGCGTCGTATTCGGCGTCCGCGCCGGCCGGATTGTCGCGCAGCCGCGCGATCCGCCAGCTCACTTCGGCCCACGCGCGCTGCAGCTCGACGCGCGGCGCTTCGTAGATCTTCTTCGCGTCGCGGTACACCTCGATCGCGTCGGTCTCGTTGACCGCGCCGATCACGTGCGAGCACGCGGACAGGCCGTGCTCGCGCAGCGCGCCGAGCACCGCGTCGCGGTCCGCCGCGCGCACCTGGACGACCGCGCCGAGCTCTTCGGAGAAGAGCGCGCGAATCGTGCGGTCCTCGCGGCGGCCGCTCGTCTGCTTCGCCCAGTCCTTCGCGTCGCCGTAGTCGGATTCGTGCTGCGCATCGAGCGTCAGCATGTCGACGTTCAGCGACACGCCCGCGTGCCCCGCGAACGCCATTTCGCAGACGGTCGCCCACAGGCCGCCGTCCGAGCGGTCGTGGTACGCGAGCAGCAGGCCCTGCGCGTTCAGCGCCTGGATCGCCGCGAAGAAGCGCTTCAGGTCTTGCGGATCGTCGACGTCGGGCGTCGCGTCGCCGACCTGCTGCGAGACCTGCGCGAGAATGCTGCCGCCGAGACGGTTCTTGCCGCGGCCGAGATCGATCGCGATCAGCGCGCTCGCGCCGACTTCCGCGACGCGGCGCAGTTGCGGCGTCAGATGGCGGCGCACGTCGTCGACGGGCGCGAACGCCGAGATGATCAGCGACACCGGCGCGACCACTTCCTTCGCGACGCCGCTCTCGTCCCACTTCGTCTTCATCGACAGCGAATCCTTGCCGACCGGAATGCCGATGCCGAGCGCGGGGCACAGCTCCATGCCGATCGCCTTCACGGTGTCGAAGAGCTTCGCGTCCTCGCCTTCGGTGCCGCACGCGGCCATCCAGTTCGCGGACAGCTTCAGCTTGTCGAGCGACGCGATCGGCGCGGCGGCGATGTTCGTGATCGCCTCGCCGACCGCCATCCGGCCGGACGCGGGCGCGTCGATCACGGCGAGCGGCGTGCGCTCGGCCATCGTCATCGCTTCGCCGCTGAAGCCCGCGTAGTCGAGCGCGGTGATCGCGCAATCGGCGACGGGCACCTGCCACGGGCCGACCATCTGGTCGCGCACCGACGTGCCGCCGACGGTCCGGTCGCCGATCGTGATGAGGAACGACTTGCTCGCGACGGTCGGGTGCTTCAGCACGTCGCGCGCGACGTCGGCAAGCGACATGCCCGTCACGTCGACGCCCGCGCGCTCGACGGCGACGCGCGCCACGTCGCGGTGCATGCGCGGCGGCTTGCCGAGCAGCACTTCCATCGGC
Organism: Burkholderia savannae; assembly: GCF_001524445.2. Lineage (NCBI taxonomy): Bacteria > Pseudomonadati > Pseudomonadota > Betaproteobacteria > Burkholderiales > Burkholderiaceae > Burkholderia > Burkholderia savannae. The sequence goes on along the minus strand of NZ_CP013417.1, from coordinate 1,642,400 downwards.
ATGTCGACCGGATATTCGGCCGCGCCCGCCGCCTCGTCGTCGACGAGTTGAAGCTGGCGCTCGTCGGTCGCGACGCCGACCACCGAGAACGGGCAGCGCTCGCGCGCGCAGATCGCCTCGAAGCGCGGCAGGTCCGCCGGCGCGATCGCCAGCACGTAGCGCTCCTGCGCCTCGTTCGACCAGATCTCGCGCGGCGACAGGCCCGACTCCTCGAGCGCGACCTTGCGCAGCTCGAAGCGCGCGCCCTTGCCCGCGCCGTCGACGATTTCGGGAAACGCGTTCGACAGGCCGCCCGCGCCGACGTCATGAATGCTGAGGATCGGGTTTTGATCGCCGAGCTGCCAGCAGCCGTTGATCACTTCCTGCGCGCGCCGCTCGATTTCCGGGTTGCCGCGCTGCACCGAATCGAAGTCGAGCTCGGCCGTGTTCGCGCCCGTGGCCATCGAGCTCGCCGCGCCGCCGCCCATGCCGATGCGCATGCCGGGGCCGCCGATCTGGATCAGCAGGGAGCCGGCCGGCACGTCGTGCTTGTGCGTGTGCTGGTCGGCGATGTTGCCGATGCCGCCCGCGATCATGATCGGCTTGTGATAGCCGCGCACCTGGCCGCCGACGTTCTGCTCGTACACGCGGAAGTAGCCGCCGAGGTTCGGGCGGCCGAATTCGTTGTTGAACGCGGCGCCGCCGAGCGGGCCGTCGATCATGATCGAAAGCGGCGACGCGATGCGGTCGGGGCGGCCGTACGGCGCATGCTGCTCGCTCGCGTCGCGCTCGCCGACGGGCTGCGCGGCGTCGCGTGCGTTTTCCCACGGCTGGCGTGCGCCCGGCAGGTCGAGGTTCGACACCGTGAAGCCCGCGAGGCCCGCCTTCGGACGCGCGCCGCGGCCCGTCGCGCCCTCGTCGCGAATCTCGCCGCCCGCGCCGGTCGCCGCGCCCGGGAACGGCGAGATCGCGGTCGGGTGGTTGTGCGTCTCGACCTTCATCAGCGTGTGCGTGAGCTCGGTGTGGCGGCCGTAGCGCTCGCCGGGCTCGCCGGCCGCGTTCGCGCCGCGCGGGAACCAGCGCTCCGCCCGCGCGCCCATCATGATCGACGAATTGTCCGAATACGCGACGATCGTGCCTTGCGGGCTCAGCTTCTCGGTGTTGCGGATCATCGCGAAGAGCGACATGTCCTGTTCTTGCCCGTCGATCGTCCACTGCGCGTTGAAGATCTTGTGGCGGCAGTGCTCGCTGTTCGCCTGCGCGAACATCATCAGCTCGACGTCGGTCGGGTTGCGCTCGAGCTTGCCGAACGCGTCGACGAGGTAGTCGATCTCGTCGTCGGCGAGCGCGAGGCCGAGTTCGACGTTCGCGCGCTCGAGCGCGCCGCGGCCCTGTGCGAGCACGTCGACCGTCGCGAGCGGCTTGGCCGGCAGCTCGTCGAACAGGTGCCGCGCGTCGTCGCGCGAGCCGACGACGCTTTCCGTCATCCGGTCGTGCAGCGCGGCCGCGACGGCCGCGCGCGCGTCGGCGGCGAGCGCCTTCTTCGCGCCGACGCCGAGGATGCCCGCCTTCAGGGTCACCGTGAACTCGATCCCGCGCTCGATCCGGCGCACGCGCGCGAGGCCGCAGTGCTGCGCGATGTCGGTCGCCTTGCTCGCCCACGGCGACACGGTGCCGAAGCGCGGCAGCACGACGAAGGTCTCGGTCGCGCCCTTCTCGGCGGCCGGCTCGAACGGCGCGCCGTAGTGCATCAGCGCGTCGATGCGCGCGTTGTCGTCCGCCGCGAGCGGCTCGTGCGCGTTGACGAAATGCAGATACTGGCCGCGGATCGCGACGATGTCGCCGTCGATTTGCTTGAGCGCGTCGAGCAGGCGGGTTTGACGGAAATCGGAAAGCGCCGAAGCACCGGGAAAACACGAGAAGTGAGCCATGGGCTGGACTGACGTCGATGAGTCGCGCAAGCTGGCGACGTGGGGCGTAAGGAAGGCCGTAATTATACCCGGAAGTCGACCGCCGAACGGCCGCTCGCATGCGCCGCGCGCGCCGGCCCGACGCCGCGGCGCGCGCATCGCGCCGGCCGGCGCGCGTCATTTGGCGCTATCATGCGCGCTTCACCGGGCCGGGCACGGCCTGCCACGCAAGATCCTCCATCGGGCCGGAAGCGGCGCCCGACATCGAATCGAACATGGATGTAATCGTCATCGGCGGCGGCGTCGCCGGCATCGCCACCGCCTACCAGCTGCGCGCGGCCGGCCATCGCGTGTGCGTCGTCGAGCGCCACGCGACGGTCGCGCAGGGCGCGACCTACGGCCAGGGCGGCACGCTGCTGCCGACGCCGCTCGACGTGTGGTTCGGCCCGACCTTCATGCGCGAGCGACGCGCGCAGAAGAGCGGCGTCGTCTACAAGCCGGGCTTGAACGGCGCGCTGCGGCGCTTCGCGAGCCGCCTCGACGCGCTGCGCGAGCCCGCCGCGTTCGCCGCGCAGTACGCGAAGCTGAAGCCGCTCGTCGAGCTCTCGCGCGACGCGATCGCCGACGTCGAGACGCGCTTTGGCCTCGAATTCGAGCAGAAGAGCGGCGTGCTGCACGTCGTGCGCGACGCGGCCGAATGGGAACACACGCAACCCGCGCTCGACCTGATGCGCGACCTCGGCCTGCCTTACGAAACGCTCACGCCCGACGCGTGCGCGGCGCTCGAGCCGTCGATGCCCGCCGAGCCCGCGTTCGCGGGCGGCGTGCTGTTCGCGCAGGAGCGCACCGCGAATTGCCCGCTGTTCGTGAAGCTCGTCAAGCAGGTGCTCGACGAGCACGACGTGCAGTTCCGGCTCGGCCGCGCGGCCGCGGCGATCCGCACCGACGCGAAGCGCGCGGCCGTCGAGCTCGCGCCCGATCCGGCCGATCCGCGCGCGGCGAAGGCGAAGGAAGTCGACGTGATCTCGGCCGACGCGATCGTCGTCGCCGCGGGCACGGAGAGCCTTTCGCTCGTCGAGCCGCTCGGCGTGCGCGCGCCGCTGCATCCGGTGCGCATCCACACGCTGACGGCGCCGCTCGCGTACGAGGAGCACGCGCCGCATCTGAGCATCGTCGACTCGGTCAAGCGGATCGCGATCACGCGGCTCGGCCAGCGGCTGCGGATTGGCGGCGCCGCCGTGCTGCAAAGCGCGAAGGACACCGCGCGGCCGCTGCCCGAGCCGCTCTCCGAGACCGCGCTCGCGCTCCTCGGCCAGGCGACGCACGATTGGCTGCCCGGCATCGCGAAAATCTCCGCCGCGCGCGCGTGGCAGGGCGCGAAGCTGTTGTCGCCGGACGGCCTGCCCGTCGTCGGGCCGACCGCCGACCCGCGGGTCTTCGTCAATTTCGGCCACGGCCCGGCGGGCTGGGGCCTTGCGTTCGGGTCTGCTAAAGTGGTGGCAGATGACGTCGGCGGCGGCGCGCACCGCGTGCCCGCCGACACGCTCGCCGCGCTGCGCGCGGAGCGCTTTGCCACCTGACGCCGTTGCCGCCGCGCGCGGGGCGGCGCGTGATCGCGAGCCGCCCATGATCCTCTCTGCCGATTCCGCCCCGCCCCCTTCTCCCGAGCCGTTCGACGCGCCGCCGATTCACGCGAGCGAGCCGCTCTTGACCGTCGCCGAGCTGCGCGACGTCGAGACCGCGGCCACCGCCACGCTGCCGCCCCACACGCTGATGGACCGCGCGGGCAAATCCGCCGCGCAATGGCTCGCCGCGCGGCTCGTCAGCGACCCTCGCCCCGTCTGGTTCGCGGTCGGCCCCGGCAACAACGGCGGCGACGCGCTCGTCGCCGCGGCCGAGCTGCGCCGGCTCGGCTTCGCGGCCGACGCCTGGATGCCGATCGAAGCGAAGCCCGACGACGCGCGCTGGGCGCTCGAGCGCGCGCGCGCGGCGAACGTGCCGATCGACGAAGCGGCCCCCGAATCATTCGACGGCTACGGCTGGCTCGTCGACGGCCTGTTCGGCATCGGCCTCGCGCGGCCGCTCGACGGCGCGTACGCGGCGATCGCGCAGCGAATCGCGGCGCGCGCGCGGCACACGGGCCGCGTGCTCGCGCTCGACGTGCCGAGCGGCCTCGACAGCGACACCGGCATGCGCGTCGGCGCGGGCCCGGCCGTCGCGGCGACCGACACGCTATCGTTCATCGCCGCGAAGCCCGGCCTCTACACGGGCGACGGGCGCGACCTGGCGGGCGAGATTCACGTCGCGCCCCTCGATCTCGACGAGGCCGTCGCGCCCGCGATCCGGCTGAACGCGCCCGATCTCTTCGACGCGCGCCTGCCCGAGCGCGCGTTCGCGTCGCACAAGGGCACGTACGGCAGCGTCGCGATCGTCGGCGGCGACACGGGCATGTGCGGCGCGCCGATCCTCGCCGCGCGCGCGGCGCTCTTCGCGGGCGCGGGCAAGGTCCACGTCGGCTTCGTCGGCGCGGGCGCGCCGCCGTACGATCCGCCGTATCCGGAACTGATGCTGCATCCGGCCGACGCGTTGCCAACGGCCGCGCTCACCGCGCTCGCGATCGGCTGCGGGCTCGGCGCGAGCGAGCACGCCGCGCACACGCTCGCGGCGCTGCTGCGGCTCGACGCGCCGAAGCTCATCGACGCCGACGCGCTGAACCTGATCGCGAAAACGCCCGAGCTTGCCGACGCGCTCGCCGCGCGCGGCCGCGCGGGCGACGCCGCCGTGCTCACGCCACACCCGCTCGAAGCAGCGCGCCTGCTGTCGACCGACGCGGCCGACGTCCAGCGCGATCGCGTCGCGGCCGCGCGCGCGCTCGCCGCGCGCTTTTCGGCGATCGTCGCGCTGAAGGGGTCCGGCACCGTGATCGCGGCGCCCGACGGCCGCGTCGCGATCAACCCGACCGGCAACGCGGCGCTCGCCACAGGCGGCACGGGCGACGTGCTGGGCGGCCTGATCGGCGCATTCCTCGCGCAGCGGATGCCGCGCTACGAAGCGGCGCTCGCGGGCGTCTACCTGCACGGGCTCGCCGCCGAGCGGCTGTGCGCGGCGGGGGCGGGCCCGGCGGGCACAGCCGCGGGCGAGCTCGCGGCCGCCGTGCGCCTGCTGATCAATCGGCTGTTTTATACGCGACCCGCCACGTCGGGCCAAGCGCCGCTATACTGATCGTCCCGCCGCGCAGGCGGGCTCCTCGTCCGCCTGCATGCCGCGCGCCGGCGCGCAGGCGCGGCCCTCCCCGGTTCAAGCCGTTTCGCTCCTGATTGCCATGACGCTGAATTCGCTCCCCGTTTGGCCCGCGCTGCAAGCGCACTACGAAGAGATCCGCGACGCGCATCTGCGCGATTGGTTCGCCCCCGCCAACGATCCCGCGCCGACGCGCGCCGAACGCTTCACGTTCGAAGGCGGCGGCCTTGCGGCCGATTTCTCGAAGAACCGCATCACCGACGCGACGCTCGCCCTGCTCGTGCAGCTCGCGCGCGAAGCGGGCGTCGAGGCGCGCCGCGACGCGATGTTCGCGGGCGAAATCGTGAACCCGACCGAAGGCCGCGCGGCGCTGCACACCGCGCTGCGCGCGAGTTCGCCCGACGCGCCGTTCCACGCGCAGGTCGCGGCCGAACGCGCGAAGATGGCGCGCTTTTCCGACGCGGTGCGCAGCGGCGCATGGACGGGCTACACCGGCAAGCGGATTCGCCACGTCGTGAACATCGGCATCGGCGGGTCGGACCTCGGGCCGAAGATGGTCGTCCACGCGCTGCATCACGTCGCGACGCCCGACATCGCGACGCACTTCGTGTCGAACGTCGACGGCGCCGATCTCGCACGCGTGCTCGAGCGGATCGATCCGGAAGAGACGCTCGCGATCATCGTGTCGAAGACCTTCACGACGCTCGAGACGATGACGAACGCGCGCTCGCTGCGCGACTGGTTCGTCGCGAAGGGCTGCCCGGAGGGCGCGCTCGCGAAGCATTTCGTCGGCGTGTCGGCGAACCCCGTTGAAGTCGTCAAGTTCGGCATCGCCGAAACCAACGTGTTCGAGATGTGGGACTGGGTCGGCGGCCGCTACTCGCTGTGGTCGGCGGTCGGCCTGTCGATCATGATCGCGATCGGGCCGGAGCGCTTCGGCGAACTGCTCGCCGGCGCGCACGACATGGACGAGCACTTCCGCACCACGCCGCTCGAGCGCAACCTGCCGGTGCTGCAAGGCCTCGTCGGCATCTGGTATCGCAATTTCTTCGGCGCGCAGAGCTATCTCGTCGCGCCTTATTCGGAAGCGCTGCATTACCTGCCGTCGTATCTGCAACAGCTCGAGATGGAGAGCAACGGCAAGTCCGCGCGAATCGACGGTGCGTTCGTCGACTACCCGACTTCCGCCGTCACGTGGGGCGAGCCCGGCACGAACGGCCAGCACGCGTTCTTCCAGATGCTGCACCAGGGCCCGACGCTCGTGCCGATCGATTTCGTCGCCGTGCTCACGCCCGAGCATCCGCTCGCGAGCCACCACCCGAAGCTGCTCGCGAACTGCTTCGCGCAAAGCGAGGCGCTGATGCTCGGCCGCACGCTCGACGAGGCGCGCAAGATCGCGGGCCCGGAGAAGCCGGAGCTCGCGCCGCACCTGACGTTCCCCGGCAACCGGCCGACGACGACGCTTCTCGTCGACGCGCTCACGCCGCGCGCGCTCGGCGCGCTGATCGCGCTCTACGAGCACAAGGTGCTCGTGCAGGCCGCCGTGTGGAACATCAACCCGTTCGACCAGTGGGGCGTCGAGCTCGGCAAGATCCTCGGCAAGATCGTCGAGGCGGACCTGACGGCCGCGCAGCCCGATCCCGCGAAGCACGATTCGTCGACGTCGACGCTGATCGCGCGCGCGCGCAAGGCGCTCGGCAAGTAATGCACGTGCGGCGCGCGAGCGACGGCGGTCGAGCCGCTGCTGCTCCGCCGTTCGCGCCGCGTCAGCTCGCCTCTTGCCGCTCGCGGTCCGCACCGCGCAAATGCCCCGCCTCGAGCACGACCGTCGTCTCGCAGCGGCGCGCGAGCTCCGGATCGTGCGTGACGAGCACGAGCGTCGCGCCGTGCGCGCGGTTCAGCTCGAACATGAGGTCGATCACCGCATGGCCCGTCGCCGCATCGAGGCTGCCCGTGGGTTCGTCGGCGAACAGCAGCGCCGGGCGCGTGACGAACGCGCGCGCCAGCGCGACGCGCTGCTGCTCGCCGCCCGACAGGAGCTTCGGATAGTGACCGGTGCGCGCGCCGAGCCCGACCTCTTCGAGCAACGCGCGCGCGCGCTGCGCGGCCTCGCGCGCGCCGACGCCGCCTTGCAGCTCGAGCGGCAGCATCACGTTCTCCAGCGCGCTCAGATGCGGCATCAGCTGGAACGACTGGAACACGAAGCCGACCGCGCCGTTGCGCAGCGCCGCGCGCGCATCCTCGTCGAGCTGGCCGAGATCCTGGCCGAACAGGCGAACCGTGCCCTCGGTCGCGCTGTCCAAGCCGGCGAGCAGACCGAGCAGCGTCGATTTGCCCGACCCCGACGCCCCGACGATCGCGACGTTGCTGCCGGCGCGAACCGTCAGATCGATGCGGTCGAGGATCGTCAGTTCGCCGGCGGCGTCGGCGACACGCTTGCACGCATTCCGCACTTCGATGATCGGATCGGTAATCTTGAGCATGAAACGCACATTTCACTGGAAGGTTGGCGCAACACTCGCCGCGCTCGCGGCGCTCGCCGGCCCGGCATCCGCGGCGACGAACGCCGCGCCCTCGACCGGCGCACACGGCAGCAAGCCCGTGATCGTGGTGCTCGGCGACAGCCTGTCGGCCGAGTACGGCCTGCCGCGCGACACGGGCTGGGTCGCGCTGATGCGCACGCGTCTCGCGGCCGAGCGAATCGATTATAGCGTCGCGAACGCGAGCATCTCCGGCGACACGACGAGCGGAGGCCGCGCGCGGCTGCCCGCGGTGCTCGCGCGGCTGAAGCCCGCCGTCGTCGTCGTCGAGCTCGGCGCGAACGACGCGCTGCGCGGCGTGCCGCTCGCCGCGACCGAAAGCAACCTGCGCGAGATCGTCGCGCAGGCGCGGCAGGCGCGCGCGCAAGTGCTGCTCGTCGGCATGTACGTGCCGCCGAATTACGGCCCGGACTACACGCAGAAGTTCCACGGGATGTACGCGACGCTGTCGAAGGAGATGCGCGTGCCGCTCGTGCCGTTCTTGCTCGCCGGCATCGAGAACAAGCCCGACATGTTCCAGGCCGACCAGATCCATCCGACGCAGGCCGCGCAGCGCCAGTTGCTCGACAACGTGTGGCCGGCCCTCAAGCCGCTGCTGCGGACGTCGTCGCGCTGACGGTGGCACGCTGACGGTAACGCGCCGAAGGCCGACGTCAGCGCCGATACCGCGTGACAATCGCGACAATTCGGCGGCGCGCAAGCGCGCGCCGCACCGCTGACCATCCCGCATCGCCCGAAACGCAGCCGCGCTCCGGGGCGCACGCCGAAACGAAACAGCCCCGCTCGATGGCGGGGCTGTTTTGCATCGAGCGGGCGCGCTCGTACGCGCCGCCGGTCGCGGCCCGTCAGTTCGAACCTTGCTGCGCGTTATCGGCGCTCTGGCCGTACACCTTGACCTTCGAGCGCGCGCGCAGCGACGCGAGATACGCTTGCGTCTCGCTTTGCGCGTACACCTGCGCGAGCTGCTGCTGGGCGGCCGCGAGGCGCTGATCGTCGACGGGCGCCGCCGCCACGACCGAATTCACGCGGAAGATCGCATAGCCGTCGGCGCCGAGATCGATGCCGACGTACGCGGGCAGCGTCTTCGGATCGACCTTGTAGATCGCGCTGACGGCCGCGGGCGGCAGCCCATGCGCCTGCGTGCGCGAGATCTTGTCAGGCGCGGCGAAGCCCGCCGTCGACTTCGACTTGCGCAGCTCCGCGAGCTTCGCTTCGCCGTCCTGCTTCGCAAGGCGCGCCGCCTCTTCGGCCGCCACCTTCGCGCGCACCTGATCCTTGATCGCGCCGAGCGCGGGCACGGTCGACGGCTGATAATTCGTCACGCGCGCGGCGATCAGCGTGTTGTTGCCGATGTCGACCGCCTGCGTGTTGTTGCCGTTCTTCACCGAATCGGCGGCGAACACGGCCGCGAGGAACTTCGCGTTGTTGAGCGGGCTGTCGGGCGGCAGCGCCGGGTTCGGTTGCGGCGACACCGTCGCGGTCTGGATCGTCAGCTTGTACTTGTCGGCGGCCGGCTGCAGGCTCTTCGCCTTTTCGTAGACGGTCGACGAGAAGCCTTCCGCGTTGTCCGCGAACGCCTTCGCCGCGAACTGCTGCTTCAGGTCGGCCGCGATCGACTCCTTCACTTCCGCGAGCGGCTTCACGACGGCCGGCTTCACGTCGGTCGCCTTCAGGATGTGAAAGCCGAAATCGCCCTGCACGACGCCGCTCATGTCGCCCTTCTTCAATGCGAACGCTGCGTCGTCGAACGCGGCGCCGCCCGCGGTCGAGCCGCGCGTGATGAAGCCGAGGTCACCGCCCTTCGCCGCCGACGGCGCGTCCTGCGAGTTCTTCTCGGCGATCTGCGCGAACTGGTCCGGATGCGCCTTCACGTCGGCGAGCAGCTGCTCGGCCTTCGCCTTCGCGGCGGCCTTCTCGGCCGCGCTCGCATCCTTCCCCGCGGCGATGAAGATATGGCTCACGCGCACCTGCGCGTCGGTGCGGTAGCGCGCGATGTTGTCGTCGTAGTACTTCCTGATGTCGACGTCGCTCGGCTGCGCCGAGGCGGCGGCCGCCGCCTGCGAGTACACGAGATACTGGATCGTCGCCGTCTCGCGCGTCGCGAACGCCTGCTTGTGCGCGTCGTAGTAAGCAGAGATCTGCGCGTCGGTCGGCTGCACCTTCGCCGCGTAGTCGGCCGATTTCAGCACCATCGGCTGCACTTCGCGCTGCTGCTCGGCGAGCTCGGTCAGACGGCGCGCGACGCTCTTCGGCGTGAACGCGCTCGACACGATGCTCGCCGGAATCTGCTGCAACGCGAGGTTGTAGCGCACACGCTCCTGGTATTGGTCGGCCGTCATGCCCTGCATCGCGAGCATCTGCGTGTAGCGCTCGGCGTCGAACGAGCCGTCCGGCTTCTTCAGCGACGCGATCACCGGATCGCCCAGCAGCGTCTGGCGCACGGCGCCGTCCGATGCGGTCAGATGCAGGCGCTGCGTCTCGTCGGCGAGCGCGCGCTGCTGGATCAGGCCGTCGAGCAGTTGCTGGCGACGCTCGGGCGTGTCGAACGCTTTCGCGTCGAACTGCGCGCCGAGCATCTGGCGCGCCTGGTCGACCTGCTGGCGCAGCATGCCGTCGAACTCCGCGCGCGTGATCTTGCGCCCGTTGACGGCCGCGACGTTCGCGCTTTCGTCGAAGAACCCACGGAAACCCTGAATGCCGACGATCCCAAGCCCCGGCAGCACGATCAGGAGCAGGAAAAACATCATCAGGCGCTGGTGATTGCGAAAGAAATCGAGCATGCGTGGCGGCGTGAGCTGGACAAAACGCCCGATATTACAACAGCGGGCAAGAAAAAAGGCGAACCGGAGTTCGCCTTTCGGGATGATGGCGGAGCGGACGGGACTCGAACCCGCGACCCCCGGCGTGACAGGCCGGTATTCTAACCGACTGAACTACCGCTCCTTGGTCTTGCTTGCGTGGCCGGGACGCGAAATCGGACGAGATGCCGCACGCCCATCGAAGGCATACGCTCGGCCGGTCCCGGCAGCTACCGCGAGAGCGCGGTGGCAATCCGAAATATTATCCGATATTGTCATCCGAGCGCAACGGCAATTCGCCTGTCGCCTGCGAGATAAGCCTTGCCCGCCTTCGGCGCCCAACCGACAGATCGACACGTACCGCAACACGCTTTCCCGTCACGCGACACGCGCCCGCCGCGCTTTCGCGCTCATCGAGACCATTCGTCACCGGTTGCGCCTACAACGACGCGGCGCCTCGCCCTCGCCCAGCGCTTCGCCTGCGCGATCGCGATGCGTATCGCGCTGCCTTCCGACATCCCGTCTCTCAGCAGCGCATTGGCGATCTCGATTGCCTTGTCGCGCACCCAGGGCGTCAGATTGCGCATCGACGCCGGGTAGCGTTCGGCGGTCCAGGGCATGTTGCCTCCGCGTGCAAAAGCGGGGCGATCGAACCCGCACGAACATGCAGCCACCTTCGGATCGCATGCGGTGCGTCACGCGATGCGCGCATCACCGGCGCTCCAGACGGCTCAGCAGCGCATTCGCACGCTATCGATGCCCTTACGGCGAGCGCTCGCCGATTATGCAATCAAGCACGCGGCCGACGCACGGCGCCGCCTCGACACGCACACGCGCGCAAGAGCACGCGCCAGCACGAATGCCGCCGCGCGAGCCGCTCACCGACGCCAATACGCGCGAACGAGTTGTTCGTCCTGACTGTATTTCAGGTCGAGCGAGCCCTGATACGCGGATTTCAGCGCCGAGCCGAGATTGCGCGCCAGATGGACGTCGGTGGTGGTCACGACGGTCGCGCCGCCGTCGGTGTCGATCGCCATGATCCGCTGCATCGGATGTCCCGCGCGCGCCCGCTCCTCGTGATGGCGCAACAACTGCAGCAGTTCCGACAGATGCTCGCTCGCGAACGGTCCGTCGATATGGAGATAGCCGGCCGGCATGCGCTCGGCGGTTCGTTGACAGGCGCCGCATTGATGCTCGTGCGCGTCGTCGGGACGCGCGAGCCACTGCCAGCGCCCGGCGCTGAAAACCGCGCCGCATGTGGGACACACCGTCGGCTCGTGCAGCTTGCGACGCATCGCATAGGGATCTTGCGCGAGTCCGGGATAGACCACTTCGTGACTGCCTGCCTTGAAAGGCCGCGTGCGATGATTCATGGAGACGCTCCTTGCATGACGCCGAACGAATGCAACGACAGCCTCAGCCTAGGGCAGGCGCCCGGCTCGACGTTGACCTGAGTCAACGAAGCCATGCCGCGCTTACGGGCACGCGCAACCCACGACGCGACGCGACTCGACGCGCAACGCTCGCGCCGCAGGCGATACGCCCCTTCCCGTTTGCACACGTTGCGCCGCCGCATCGCGCGGCGCTCGTGCCGCCGGCGCATCCCGTGCCCGCCCGCGCAACCGCCGGGCGTTGATCGACATCAAGCCGGCATTCGCGCCGCGGCGAACAATAAGGGCGTCGCGGCACGCAAGAAGCCGAACCGCATCGACCAACGGCGCGCGCCGCATGCGGCCGACGACGCATACGCACGACCAACCACGTTTTTCACCGAGTACAACAATGAAATTACCGCTCGAAGTCTCGATTCAAGGAATGCCTCGCTCCAACGCGCTCGAAGAAGCCGTCGCCCGCCACGCCGCCAAGCTCGAACGCCATTGCGCCGACATCATCCGCTGCCGGGTCAGCGTGATCCTCGACGACAGACACAAGCACCAGGGCAAGCCGTTCGACGTGCATGTCGACGTGACGATTCCGGGGCGCGAGATCGTGTCGAATCGCGAATCCGACGAGGACGTGTACGTCGCGCTGCGCGACGCGTTCAGCAATGCCGAGCGGATGCTCGACGATGCGGTGAACAAGCGCCGGGACCACACGAGGCAGTCCGCTTAGCGGCGCCACCGCGCAGCGCATCTCGTGCACATCCCGCGCGCAGGACAAACCCCGCACGCGGCCAGACGGGCGCTCCCGACGGCGCTCGCCGGCCGCTCCGCCAGAACGACGCGCGCTCGACGCTCGGGCGAATCGCAATGCGGCTCCGCGCCGCGTGGACGCCTTACGGCGGACATCGCGACGCCCCACCACGCGGAGCGCCCGCGTCGCGCGCCCGCATCGAGTTGGCGAAGCCTCAAAACAAAAAACCCGCAAAGCGAATCGCCATGCGGGTTTCGGTTGCTGCTCCTGTCTGCTTCGAACGCGTGCCGCGAAACGGAAATGGTGGGTGCTGAGAGGCTCGAACTCCCGACCTACGCCTTGTAAGGGCGCCGCTCTACCAACTGAGCTAAGCACCCGCTCCGGATTCACGCCGTTCTCGATCGGGGCATCGCACCCCTCAAGCAGCTAGCCGGTGATTTTAGCGCAACCTTCAACGCTTTGCCAAGCCTCAATTCGGACACGGCTGGCGCGCGGATGTCGATCGCCTCGCCGGCCGGCGCGGCTTGCCGCCGCCGCGCTCGCCGCCCCACCCCCGAACGCGCCGAAGCCCGCCGCGCATTATCGTGACGCGGCCACGGCCGGTTCGCCGGCCGGACAGCGCATCGGGCTCGCGCGCCGCCCATGACCTCGGCCAATCAACGTGCATTGCGCCACGGTCGATCGACTCGGTCTCGCTCGTTTCATCCGCACTCCGGGGTCGGCCGCCGCTTCACGCCGTGCATGAAGCGCGCACACGCAGCCCCGCGAACCAGAGAAAACCCACAACGAAACGCCGAGACGCGCTCGCCTCCTGGCCCGGCACGCGGGAAGCACGCTCCGTCATCACGCCGCGCAAAAACAAAGCCCACGGCCTTGCGACCGTGGGCTTGTTCAGCAGAACGCAAATTGCTTGCGCGCGCTCAGTGCTTGACGACTTCGGACGAGCCTGCGTCCTTCGCGGGTTCCGCAACGGGCGCCGCCGCTTTCGCCTCTTCTTCCGGCAGCGCGCTCGGCAAACGTTCGAGCGCAAGCTCGAGCACCTTGTCGATCCAGCGAACCGGCACGATTTCGATCGCGTTCTTCACGTTGTCCGGAATGTCCGCGAGATCCTTCACGTTCTCTTCCGGAATCAGCACGAGCTTGATGCCGCCGCGGTGCGCCGCGAGCAACTTCTCCTTCAGCCCGCCGATCGGCAGCACTTCGCCGCGCAGCGTGATCTCGCCCGTCATCGCGACGTCGGCGCGCACCGGGATGCCCGTCAGCACCGACACGAGCGCCGTCGTCATCGCGATGCCGGCGGACGGGCCGTCCTTCGGCGTCGCGCCTTCGGGCACGTGGATGTGGATGTCCTGCTTCTCGAACGCCTCATCCTTGATGCCGAGCCGGCGCGAGCGCGAGCGCACGACCGAGCGCGCGGCCTCCACCGATTCCTTCATCACGTCGCCGAGCGAGCCCGTGCGGATCACGTTGCCCTTGCCGGGCATCACGGCCGCCTCGATCGTCAGCAGATCGCCGCCTACTTCGGTCCACGCGAGCCCCGTGACCTGACCGACCTGGTTCTCCTTCGCGGCAAGGCCGAAATCGTACTTGCGCACGCCGAGGAACGTGTCGAGGTTCTCGCCGTCGACCTTGATCGCGCCCGTTGCCTTCTTCAGCAGCAGCATCTTCACGACCTTGCGGCAAATCTTCGAGATTTCGCGCTCGAGCGACCGCACACCGGCTTCCCGCGTGTAGTAGCGGATGATGTCGCGGATCGCCTGCTCGGTGACCTCGACCTCGCCTTCCTTCAGGCCGTTGTTCTTCTTCTGCTTCGGCAGCAGGTAGCGCTGCGCGATGCTGACCTTTTCGTCTTCCGTGTAGCCCGACAGACGGATCACTTCCATCCGGTCGAGGAGCGGCGGCGGAATGTTCAGCGAGTTCGACGTCGCGACGAACATCACGTCCGACAGATCGAAATCGACCTCGACGTAGTGGTCGGCGAACGTGTGGTTCTGTTCCGGATCGAGCACTTCGAGCAGCGCCGACGACGGATCGCCGCGGAAATCCATCCCCATCTTGTCGACTTCGTCGAGCAGGAAAAGCGGATTGCGCACGCCGACCTTCGACAGGCTCTGCAGGATCTTGCCCGGCATCGAGCCGATGTAGGTGCGGCGGTGGCCGCGGATCTCGGCTTCGTCGCGCACGCCGCCCAACGCCATCCGGACGAACTTGCGGTTCGTCGCGCGCGCGATCGACTGGCCGAGCGAGGTCTTGCCGACGCCCGGGGGCCCGACGAGGCAGAGGATGGGCGCCTTCACCTTGTCGACGCGTTGCTGCACCGCAAGATACTCGAGAATCCGCTCCTTGACCTTCTCGAGGCCGTAGTGATCCTCGTCGAGCACCTTCTCGGCGTTCGCAAGATCGTTGTTGACCTTGCTCTTCTTGCGCCACGGCAGCGCGATCAGCGTGTCGATGTAGTTGCGCACGACGGTCGCTTCCGCCGACATCGGCGACATCAGCTTGAGCTTCTTCAGCTCGGCGTCGGCCTTCTTCTTCGCTTCCTTCGGCATGCGCGCGGCGTTGATGCGCTTCTCGAGCTCCTCGAGATCCGCGCCTTCCTCGCCTTCGCCCAGTTCCTTCTGGATCGCCTTGACCTGCTCGTTCAGGTAGTACTCGCGCTGGCTCTTCTCCATCTGGCGCTTCACGCGCCCGCGGATGCGCTTTTCGACCTGCAGGATGTCGATCTCGGCCTCGAGCTGCGCGAGCAGGTGCTCGAGACGCTCGATGACCGGGAACATCTCGAGGATGTGCTGCTTCTGGTCGAGCTTGAGCGGCAGGTGCGCGGCGATCGTGTCGGCGAGCCGGCCCGCCTCGTCGATACCCGACAGCGACGTCAGGATTTCGGGCGGGATCTTCTTGTTCAGCTTCACGTACTGGTCGAACTGCGACACGATCGCGCGGCGCAGCGCTTCCGTCTCGGCGCTGTCCGCGTGATCCGGTTCGAGCGGCATCACTTCGCACGAGAACTGCGTCTCCTGCTCTTCGATCGACAGCGCGCGCGCGCGCTGCAAGCCCTCGACCAGCACCTTCACGGTGCCGTCGGGCAGCTTCAGCATCTGCAGGATGTTCGCGATGCAGCCGACGTCGTACATGTCCTTTTCGGTCGGCTCATCCTTTGCGGCCGTCTTCTGGGCGACGAGCATGATGTGCTTGCCGCCTTCCATCGCAACTTCCAGGGCCTTGATCGACTTCGGCCGGCCCACGAAGAGCGGAATCACCATGTGCGGGAAAACGACGACATCCCGCAGCGGCAGCAGCGGGAGCGTGGTGCGTTCCGGCGGGAGAAGTTGGGTGCCTGACATTTCATTTCCCCATGAGTGGAATCAATTGTTCGATAAGTAAGGCCGGCACAACGGATTGCAAGCCTTCAGCGCGTGGGAAATATTCAGTAAAAAGGTTACCGTTCGGTTCGAGTCAGAGTTACCCACAAGATAAACGAAAAAAAGCCGTTCACGATTCCATGAACGGCTTTTTTGCACATCAAACGTCAAAGCCGGTCAATTCGAACCCGCCACTTTCGGCGTGTCCTCATAAATCAATAACGGTTTGCCGTCTCCTTCGATGACATTGTCGTCGATGATCGCCTTGCTGACCCCTTTGAGGGTCGGCAACTCGTACATCACGTCGAGGAGCGCCTGCTCGATGATCGAACGCAGCCCGCGCGCGCCCGTCTTGCGACGGATCGCCTTGCGGGCGACCGCCTGCAGCGCGTCCGGCCGGATTTCGAGTTCGACCCGCTCCATCGCGAAAAGCTTCTGATACTGCTTGACGAGCGCGTTCTTCGGCTCGACGAGAATCTTCATCAGCGCGGCTTCGTCGAGCTTGCCGAGCGTCGCGACGACAGGCAGACGGCCGATCAGCTCGGGGATCAACCCGAATTTGATCAGATCCTCCGGCTCGACCTCGCGCAGCACTTCGCCCGCATCCCGCTCCTGCTTGCTCTTCACGGTCGCGCCGAAACCGATGCCCGTCTTCTCGGTGCGATCGGTGATCACTTTCTCGAGGCCGTCGAACGCGCCGCCGCAGATGAACAGGATGTTGGTCGTGTCGACCTGGATGAAATCCTGGTTCGGATGCTTGCGGCCGCCCTGCGGCGGCACCGACGCCATCGTGCCCTCGACGAGCTTGAGCAGCGCCTGCTGCACGCCCTCGCCCGATACGTCGCGAGTGATCGACGGGTTGTCCGACTTGCGGCTGATCTTGTCGATCTCGTCGATGTAGACGATTCCGCGTTGCGCCTTCTCGACCTCGTAGTTGCAGTTCTGCAGCAGCTTCTGAATGATGTTCTCGACGTCCTCGCCCACGTAGCCGGCTTCCGTCAGCGTGGTCGCGTCGGCGATCACGAACGGCACGTTCAAGAGGCGCGCGAGGGTCTGAGCGAGGAGCGTCTTGCCGGAGCCCGTCGGGCCGATCAGCAGGATATTGCTCTTCGACAACTCGACATCGTCCTTCTTGTCGAGATGCTTCAGGCGCTTGTAGTGATTGTAGACGGCGACGGCGAGGATCTTCTTCGCGCGCTCCTGCCCGATCACGTACTGATCGAGGATGTCGCGAATTTCCTGCGGGCTCGGCAGGTCGGATTTGGACAGGCTGGCTTCGACGCCCGCCGCGGCCGCTTCGTCACGAATGATCTCGTTGCACAAGTCGATGCATTCATCGCAGATGAACACAGACGGCCCCGCGATGAGTTTTTTCACCTCATGCTGGCTTTTGCCGCAAAACGAGCAATACAACAGCTTCTCGCTGTTCGAACCTTTCTTGTCCGCCATGAATGTAGAGCCTCCGGACACGTGAGTTACATGATACGCCGTTTGTCCCCGACACCATGACCTGGTAAATACTCGGGAGACGGCGGCGATGTTCTTTTGCCGCAGATGCTCGGGGCGCGTGGCGGGCGCCACCCCTATTGGGGCGGCACCCCACTAAAGCTTACGGACGCTTCGTCGACACGTGGTCGATCAGCCCGTACGCCTTCGCATCTTCGCTGGACATGAAATTATCACGGTCGGTGTCACGCGCGATGCGCTCGACGTCCTGACCGGTGTGATGAGCGAGCAGGTGATTCAGGCGGTCCTTCAGGTAGAGGATCTCGCGCGCCTGGATCTCGATGTCCGACGCCTGGCCGCGCGCGCCGCCGAGCGGCTGGTGGATCATCACGCGCGCGTTCGGCAGCGCGTAGCGCTTGCCCTTCGCGCCCGCCGCGAGCAGGAACGCGCCCATGCTGGCCGCGAGGCCCATGCAGAGCGTCGACACGTCCGGCTTCACGAACTGCATCGTGTCGTAGATCGCCATCCCGGCCGACACCGAGCCGCCCGGGCTGTTGATGTAGAGGCTGATGTCCTTGTCGGGATTCTCGCTTTCGAGGAACAGCAACTGCGCGACCACGAGATTCGCCGTCTGGTCGTTGACTTCGCCGACCATGAACACGATGCGCTCTTTCAGGAGCCGCGAGTAGATGTCGTACGAACGCTCGCCGCGGCCGCTCGTCTCGACGACGATCGGCACGAGCCCGAGCGCTTGCGCCTCGAAATCCCGCGGGGCTTGCGAAGCCAACGTGTCCAGCAATTGAGCGCGATTAATCATTCAATGAGCCTTGTCCGAGAATGAGTATTGAACGGCAGGAAACGAGCCGGAGAACGTCGCACGCGGCGCCGCCCCAATGAAAAACGGCGTGCGGGCCGTCGTCGCTCCGACAGCCGGCACGCCGCTAGAGCGACACTTAAGCTTGCGCCGTTGCGCTCGCCAGTGCCTCGAAGCTTACTTCCTTGTCCGTCACCTTCGCCTTGCCCAGCACGAAATCGACGACGTTGCTCTCAACGACGAACGCTTCCATTTCGGCAAGGCGCTGCTGATTCGAATAATACCAGCGGACCACTTCCTTCGGGTCTTCGTAGCTCTTCGCGAATTCGTCGACTTCCGCCCGGATCTGCTCCGGCTTCGCCTCGAGGCCGTTCGCCTTCACGAGCTCGGCGAGCACGAGGCCGAGCTTCACGCGGCGCTCGGCCTGCTCGGCGAACATCTCGGCCGGAATCGGCGCGTCCTTCGCGTTCGGCACGCCGCGCTGCGCGAGGTCCTGGCGGGCCATCTCGACGAGGCGCTGCTGATCCTGCTCGACGAGCGCCTTCGGCACGTCGAGCTCGGAGATCTTGAGGAGCGCGTCCATCACCTGGTTCTTCACGATCGACTGCGTGCGGCGCTTCGCCTCGCGCTCGAGGTTTTCCTTGATCTCGTTGCGCATCTTGGTCAGATCGCCGTCCTCGACGCCGAGCGACTTCGCGAAATCGGCGTCGATCGCCGGCAGGTGCGGCCACTCGACCTTCTTCATCGTGACCGTGAACTGCGCCGTCTTGCCCGCCACGTCCTTGCCGTGGTAATCGTCCGGGAACTTCAGGTCGAATTCGCGCGGCTCGCCCGCCTTCAGGCCGAGCGCGGCCGTCTCGAATTCGGGCAGCATCCGCCCTTCGCCGAGCACGAACACGAAGTCTTCGGCCGTGCCGCCCTGGAACGCGACGCCGTCGATCTTGCCGACGAAATCGACCGTCACGCGATCGCCGTTCTGCGCGGCCGCGTCCGCGCCGCCGTCGCCGTGCTCGCCGCTTTCGCCGCGCGCGTGGAAGTGCACGCGCTGCTTGCGCAGGATGTCGAGCGTGCGGTCGATCTCGGCGTCGCCGATCGTCGTCGTCGAGCGCTCGACTTCAGCGCTCGCCAGATCGCCGATCTGCACTTCCGGGTACACCTCGAACGTCGCGTCGAACGCGTACGCGCCTTCGGTGATGTCCTGCTTCGGCGAGAAGCTCGGCTGGCCCGCGACGCGCAGGTTTTCCGCACGGCTGATCGTGAAGAATTCCTGACCGATCTTGTCGCTCAGCACCTCCGCCTCGACCTGGCCCGCGTACTGCTGCGCGACCATCTTGAGCGGCACCTTGCCCGGGCGGAAGCCCGGCATGCGCACGTTCTTCGCGAGTTTCTGGATGCGGGCGTCGATCTCCTTCTGCACGACTTCCTTCTGCAGGGAGATCGTCACGCGGCGTTCGAGCTTGCCGAGGTTTTCAACAACGTTAGCCATGGCTTCAATCGTCCTAAAATTATTCGAGCGAATCGGTTTTTCCTTGCCGTGCCAGCCTTGCGGCGGACGCGCTGTCGCGCACCGTCCGTTCGCTTGCGCGAGCGCATCGGGCGCAGGCCGCGCCTGGCGGCCTAGTCAGCCTCGCGCGCGTCCCGTCGGCGGCTTGATGCACGGCTTTGGCCGGAAGAATCGACTATTCTAGCAAACTATTTTCCCCTCACCGCGAGTTCGGGCCCTGGCGCGACGCAGCATCGCGCGCGGCGCGCCCCGAGCGATCCCGAACATGCGCAACGCGGTATCCCGCGCGCGCCGGGCATCCGGTAAGCTCGCTTCACGGTCCTCGCCGGCCGTCGCGCGGCGCGCGTGCGCCCTCACATTCGCCATGCCCGCCCGACTTGCCCACGCGCGATCGGCCCGTCGTCACGAACCGCCTCCGGAGACACCATGCCGCTGCACTCGCCCGCGCCCGTCGTCGTCATTGCGCCCGATTCGTTCAAGGGGTCGCTGTCGGCCGAGCAGGTCGCGAACGCGATCGCCGCCGGCGTCGCGCGGGCGCGCCCCGACGCCGTCCTGCGCCGCCGCCCGATGGCCGACGGCGGCGAAGGCACGCTCGATGCGCTCCTCGCGCACGCCGGCGCGCGTCGCACGCTGCGCGTGCCGGGCGCGTCGCTCGCGCCGCGCGACGCGGCCGTCGGCCTCATCGACGAGCGCACGGCGATCGTCGAGACGGCGGAAATCGTCGGCATCACCGATCCGGCCGGCATGCGCGTGCCCGTCGCCGCGCGCAGCACGCGGGGCCTCGGCGACGCGATCCGCGCGCTCCTCGACGAAGGCGTGCGTACCTTCTACGTCGCGCTCGGCGGCAGCAGCACGAACGACGCCGGCGCGGGCTTGCTGGCCGGCCTCGGCTTGCGCGCGTTCGATGCGCACGGCCGGGAGATCGATCCGACGCCCGAGCGGCTTGCGCAGGTCGCGAGCGTCGACGTCGCGGAGCTCGACGCACGCCTGGCCGGCACATCGTTCGTCGCGATGTCCGACGTCGACAATCCGCTCACGGGCGAGCACGGCGCAACCGCCGTGTTCGGCCCGCAAAAGGGCGTGACGCGCGAGCAGGTCGCGCCGCTCGACGCCGCGCTCGGCCATTTCGCGACGCTCGTCGAGGCGGCGCTCGGCCGCCGTCCCGCGGGCACTTCCGCCGGCCGCGCCCGCGACCTGCCCGGCGCCGGCGCCGCGGGCGGCCTCGGCTTCGCGCTGCACGTGCTCGGCGCGCGCTTCGAGCCGGGCGCCGAGGTCGTCGCGCGCCAGGTCGGGCTCGACGAGGCGCTCGCGGGCGCGACCTGGATGATCACGGGCGAAGGCCGCTCGGATGCGCAGACGCTGCACGGCAAGGCCCCGTTCGTCGCATGCCGGCACGCGCGCGCGGCGGGCGTGCCGGCGACGCTGCTGTCGGGCGCGATCGACGCGGCGGCGCTGCCGCAATTGTCCGATCATTTCGACGGCTGCTTTTCGCCCGCGCCCGGGCCGATCACGCTCGACGCGGCGCTGCGCGACGCCGCGCGCCTGCTGGAAAACGAAGCCGAGCAACTGACGCGGCTGCGCTACGGCCGGGCGTGACGTGCGTCGCGCGTTCGGCGCGCGGACGGCACCGTTGACCGCGCGCCGCGATGCGGCAACAATCGGGCCCGCACCCCTCATTCAGGACACGACATGGCAGGCAGCAAAGTCGGGCTCGACCAGTTCATGACTTACCGGATGCACGTGCTGAACAAGCTCTCCGATCGCGGCATCGGCGAGCTCTATCAGACGAAGCTCGGCATATCGCTGCCCGAGGCGCGGATCATCGCGTCGGTCGGCGCGTTCGGGCCGTTCTCGATCATGGAGCTCGCGCGGCGCGCGAATCTCGACAAGAGCCAGGCGAGCCGCGCGGCCGAGGCGCTGATCCGGCGCGGGCTCGTCAGGCGCGGCCCGAGCGACGACGACGGACGCGTCGTGCTGATCGCGCTCACGCCGGCCGGCGTCGCGCTCAACCGGAAGATCATGCCGATCGCGCGCAAGTGGAACGCGACGCTGCTCGACTGTCTGAGCGAAAGCGAGAAGGCCACGTTCAGCCGTGCGCTCGACAAGATCATCGCGAGCGCGCGGGAACGGACGGATTGAGCTCGGCCGGCGGCATGCAGGAGGCTCGTGTCCGGCTCGTGCTCGACTCGGAAGCGCGGGTGTTGGAGCCGAGCGGCGGGTGGTCGGCGCAGGGATGATTGGGTCGGGTTTCGCGCCGACTATTCGTTCGGTTGGGCGAAGGGTCGGCAGATCGACGAGTCCTCCGGCCGGTGGATCGGTGGATCGGTGGATCGGTGGATCGGTGGATCGGTGGATCGGTGGATCGGTGGATCGGTGGATCGGTGGATCGGTGGATCGGCAACCGTAGTCGAATCGGCGACGTCCGGCACGCGTTTCGCCCGTATTTCACCCGCATTTCGCCCGTCTCCCCCGCCCGAACGACGTGCGCCGAACGACGTACGCTGAACCCGCACCCACCCCGCTTTCGCACACGCGCGCCGCGTCGCCGCATCACGCGCCGGGCGAATCGCCCGCATCGATCGGCCGTCGCCCGCCGCGCCGGACCTCACAGCCCGGAATTGAACGCGCGCTGACGCAGCAGCCCGAGCACCGCGTCGCAATACGGCGTCGGCACGCCGAGCTTGCGGCCGAGTTCCGGGAACACGCCCAGAATCGGCCCGATCTCCAGCGGCCGCCCCGCCTCCAGATCCTGCAGCATCGACGTCTTGAACGCGCCCAGCCTGCGCGTCACCACGATCCGCTCGGCGCCGCTCATCCCGGCCGACAATCCGAGCCGCGCGCCGATCGCGTCGGCCTCCTCCATCATCCGCAGCGCGAGCGCGTGCGTGTACGGGTCGTCGAGCAGGCGGTCCGCCGCCGAGCCCGTCAGCGCGCTCAGCGGATTCATGTTCATGTTGCCCCAGAGCTTCGCCCAGATGTCGGTGCGGATGTCGGCCGAGCGCTCGACGTCGAAGCCGCCCGCCTCGAGCGCGTCGGCGAAGCGCGCGGCAAGATCGAGCAGCTCGCGCCGCGGCGCGCCGACGATCAGCCGGTTGCCGCGCCCGCGCGCGACGACGCCCGGCTCGCGCGTCGCCGACGACAGATGAACCACGCAGCCGATCGCGCGCGCGGGCGGCAGCGCCGCCGCCGTCGCGCCGCCCGGATCGATCGCGTCGAGCACGGCGCCGTCGAGCGGGCCGCCGAAGCCGTCGAAGAACCACCACGGCAGGCCGTTCATCGCCGCGACGACAGTCGTTTGCGGCCCGACGAGCGGTGCGATGCGCGTCGCGAGTTCCGGCAGCGCCTGCGCCTTCAGCGCGATGACTACGTAATCCTGCACGCCGAGCGCATGCGCGTCGTCGCTCGCGCGCAGCGGAACCGCCGTTTCCTCCCCCGACTCGCCGACGATCCGCAGCCCGCGATCGCGCAACGCGTCGAGCGTCGCGCCGCGCGCGAATGCACTCACGTCCCAGCCCGCACGCGCGAGCGCCGCCGAGAACAGCCCGCCGATCGCGCCGATCCCGACGATCGCCGCGCGCACCGGTGCTCGATCCATATGCGTGTCTCCTCGTTCGATGAAGCGACGAGCATAGAGCCAAATGGTTGCGGTCACAACCATTTCGCGCGCTTCGCCGCGCGCGGATCATGCGTCACTCGTCGATGCCGGGCTCCGCGCCGATTCCCTGCGCCGCGCGATCGATCTCGCCGAGCACGCCCGAGATCTGGCTCTTGTCGTGCATCCCGAGCTTGCGATACGCGCAGCGCAGATAGTGCCGCACGGTCGCGGGCGCGATCTCCATGCACTGCGCGACTTCCTTGTGCGAGCGCCCTTCGCCGTAATAGCGGATCGCCGCGAGCTCGCGCGGGCTCAGGCGGTCGAGCAGCGAGCGCGGCCGCGCCTCGAGCTGGTACAGGCCCGCGACGGGCACGCAGCGCATGCACAGCGCGTCGCCCGAATACGGCTGCGACGCGTGGCGGCGCAGATGCTCGACGAACGCGGGCGGCAGCCGCGAGCCGCCCCAGTCCGGCCACTCGGTTCGCAGCACCTCGCCGAAACCCGCGTCCGCGTGATGCAGCACGCCGAAGTTGTCGCAGATCGCGCGCACCGTCGATGCGGCCGCTTCGCTGCGCAAGCGGGTCAATTGCGCGGCGCGATTGATCGTCAGCGCGGCCGCGAGGTGGGGAATCACGTCTTCGTAGCGGCGCGCGTCGTCGTCGGTGAACGGACGATTCAGGCCCTGCCGGTAGATCGACAGAAACGTCGTGAGTCCGAAACGCCGGTCGAGCGTGCACACGCACATCAACTGCGCGAGCCCGTACTTCACGCACCAGTCGCGAAAACGCCCGTCGAGGCCAGGCTCGACGACCGACAGGATCGCCGCCTGCCCGTACGCGCCGTGCAAGGTGCGGTGCGCGAGCGGATCGCAATCGCGCACGCGCTTCCAGTCGATGAAAAACTCGTGCGGCAGCCGGTACAAGTAGCTGTTGTGCATCACGGGGCCGGTCGGCGTGTGGTTCGCGACGCCCGTCCAGCCTGCGTCGAACGGCAGATAACGCGACAGCAGCTGAAAGAACCGGCATTCGAACTCGCCGATCGACGCGCGGCTCGCGACCGCGTACAGGTCGAGCAGGAACAGGCTCAGCTCGCGCGACGCCGCGCCCGGCGTCTGCGTGACGCCGTCGAAGTCGCGCCGGCGCGGCGCAAGCGGCGGCCACGCGGCTTCGTCGAGCACGATCGCCGCCGGCACGTCGCGCAGCGCATCGATGTCCTGCCGAATACCCGCTCTGATCGCCACCACTGACCGCTCCCTTGCCCGCTCGTCTCGCCGGCCTTGCGCGCTTCGATCGCTCCGATGAGCGATCGATTATAGCCGCCGGTTTTTTTGAAAACCGCCGCGCCGCGAACCCGCGAATGCCCCATCCATTTGAACGGTGCCGGCGCGTTGCCGCACCGCATCATCGGCGCCGCCGCGCCGCGGCCGCACGCGCGCGCCGCGGCGCGACGGCATTCAGGATGCCTTGAGGGTTTTCCGCATCGTTCATCTGAACGGCTGTGCAGCGGCTTTGCCGCTACCGACACTGCCAACGCCCCCCGAACGACAACGATTACACGGTTTGGAGAAACGAAGCGATGAGGACGTTCAGAAACACTCGCAGACGACGCGCGCTCGCCGCAACCGCGACGCTCGCCGCACTGTCCGATCCGACGCACGCGCAGTCGACGCTCACGCTCTACGGCGTCGCCGATGCGGGCGTGCAGTATCTGTCACGCGCCGACGGCCAGAAAGCCGCATGGCGATTGCAAAATTACGGAATCCTGCCTTCCCAGATCGGCCTGAAGGGCGAAGAGGACCTCGGCGGCGGCTGGCGCGCGCTCTTCAAGCTCGAGCAAGGCATCAACCTGAACGACGGCACGGCGACCGTGCCGGGCTACGCGTTCTTTCGCGGCGCGTACGTCGGCATCGGCGGGCCGGCCGGCACCGTCACGCTCGGCCGCCAGTTCAGCACGCTGTTCGACAAGACCCTCTTCTACGATCCGCTCTGGTACGCGTCGTACAGCGGCCAGGGCGTGCTCGTGCCGCTGTCCGCGAACTTCATCGACAACTCGATCAAGATCCAGTCCGCGACGTTCGCCGGCTTCGACTTCGAGGCGCTCGCCGCCACCGGCGGCATCGCCGGCCACTCGCGCGCGGGCCGCGTGCTCGAGCTCGGCGGCCAGTTCACGAGCAACGGGCTGTCGGCGAGCGCGGTCGTGCACCAGTCGCACGGCACGATCGACGGCGGCGCCGATCGCTCCGCGCTGCGGCGCGACATCGGCACGCTCGCCGCGCGCTACGCGTTCGCGTCGCTGCCGCTCACCGTCTATGCCGGCGTCGAGCGGATGACGGGCGAGCTCGATCCCGCTCGCACGATCGTCTGGGGCGGCGCGCGCTACCAGACGAGCGGCCGCTTCGGTTTCGCGGGCGGCGTCTATCACACCGATTCGCCGACGCCGCAGATCGGCCATCCGACGCTTTTCATCGCGAGCACGACGTATTCGCTGTCGAAGCGCACCGTCGCTTACCTGAACCTCGGCTACGCGAAGAACAGCGGCCGGAGTTCGCAGACCGTCTACGAATACGACCCGACGCCGCTCGCCGGCGCGTCGCAGTTCGGCGCGATGCTCGGCATGTATCACGTCTTCTGAATCCCGATTCGAGCCTTGGAGAGCACGACCATGAGAACTCTGCTGCAAGATGCGGCGCCGCCGGGGGCGACGCCGCCCGCCGATGCGCCCGATTTCACGAGCGGCACGCTCGCCGCGCTCGTCGCGTTCGCAGCGATTACGCCGCTCCTGCTGCTGGTCGCGCCGGCTGTCGCCGGCCAGCTCGGCGCGCAGCTCGGGCTGTCGGCGTCGCAGATCGGCACGTATTTCTTCGTCGAGCTCGGCGCGTTCAGCCTCGCGACGCTGCCGTCGTATCTGTGGCTCGGCCGCGTCGACGCGAGGCGCGTCGCGTGGTGCGCGGCCGCCGTGTTCTGCGCCGGCAATCTCGCGACCGCCATGCTGATGCCGGGCTTCGTGCCGTTGCTCGCGCTGCGCGCGGCGACGGCGCTCGGCGGCGGCACGCTGATGGTGCTCTGCATGACGAGCGCCGCGGCGAGCGGCAACAGCGATCGCGTCTACGGGCTGTGGGTCGTCGGCCAATTGATCGCGGGCGCGGCGGGCCTCTTTCTGCTGCCGCATCTGTTCGACGCGGTCGGCTTGCGCGCGCTGTACGTCGTGCTCGCCGCGCTCGCCGTGTGCGCGGCGCCGCTCGCGAGCCGCTTTCCGGCCGCGCCGCGCGCGCGGCCCGCGAGCGAGCGCGGCGCGCATCGGCCGATGGCGCGCGCACCGGCCGCGCTTGCGATCGCCGGCGTGCTGACGTTCTATCTCGCGATAGGCGGCGTGTGGACGTTCGCGAACAAGGCGGCGTCCGCGGTCGGCTTCGGCGCGCAGGCAAGCGGCAACGTGCTCGCGATCGCAAGCCTGATGGGAATCGCGGGCGCCGCGCTCGCGTCGTATCTCGGCGGCCGCGCCGCGCGGCGCGCGATGCTGTTCGCGGGGTATGGAATCCTCGCCGCGTCGCTCGTCATGCTCGCGGCGATGCCGAACGCAACCGGCTACACGATCGCGATCTTCGGCTTCAAGTTCGCGTGGACGTTCGTCCTGCCGTTCATTCTCGCGAGCGTGGCGGCCATCGACGCGACGGGCCGCCTGATCGCGACGCTCAATCTCGTGATCGGCTCGGGGCTCGCTGCCGGGCCGCTCGTCGCCGGGCTGCTGCTCGACGGCGGCGGCACGCTGCGCGCGCTGTTCTCGGTCGCGGCGATCGTGTCGATCGCATCGCTCGCGGCGCTGCTGCGCGTCGAACGCGACGCGCATTGACGCCGCATGTCGCTCCCCTCCTCCTTCATCGTTTCAGCTCATCGCAATGAAAAAAACCGCTTTCTTCACCGACGAACGCACTTTCTGGCACACGGGCGGCGCGCATGCGCTGTTCTTTCCGGTCGGCGGATGGGTGCAGCCGCCGTCGAGCGCGGGCTACGCGGAATCGCCCGATTCGAAACGGCGCCTGCTGTCGCTCGTGCACGCGTCGGGGCTCGCCGCGCATCTCGACATGCTGAGTGCGCCCGCCGCGACCGGCGCCGATCTGCGGCGCATCCATCCTGCGCACTACCTCGAAGCGTTCAAGCGCGCGAGCGACGCGGGCGGCGGCGATCTCGGCGAGCTCGCGCCGTTCGGCAAGGGGAGCTACGAGATCGCGGCGCTGTCGGCGGGGCTCGCGCTCGCCGCCGTCGACGCGGTGCTCGCCGAGCGCGCGGCGAACGCGTTCTCGCTGTCGCGCCCGCCCGGCCACCATTGCCTGCGCGACAAACCGATGGGCTTTTGCCTGCTCGCGAACATTCCGATCGCGCTCGAGGCCGCACGCGCGAAGCATCGGATCGAGCGCGTCGCCGTGATCGACTGGGACGTGCATCACGGCAACGGCACGCAGGCGATCTACTACGAAGATCCGAACACGCTGACGATCTCGCTGCATCAGGACCGCTGCTTTCCGCCCGGCTACAGCGGCGCCGACGAGCGCGGCGCGGGCGCGGGCGCAGGCGCGAACCTCAACGTTCCGCTTCTCGCGGGCGCGGGCGACGACGCGTATCGCTACGCGTTCGAGCGCATCGTGCTGCCCGCGCTCGACGCGTTCAAGCCAGAGCTCGTCGTCGTCGCGAGCGGGCTCGACGCGAACGCGGTCGATCCGCTCGCGCGCATGCAGTTGCACAGCGAAAGCTACCGGTTCATGACGCACGCGCTGATGCAGGCCGCGCAGCGGCATTGCGGCGGGCGGCTCGTCGTGGTCCACGAGGGCGGTTATTCGGAGGCCTACGTACCGTTTTGCGGGCACGCGATCGTCGAGGCGCTGTCGGGCGTTCGCACCGACGTCGCCGACCCGATGCTCGAGCTCGCGATCGCGCAGCAGCCGGGCGAGCGCTTCGGCGCGTTCCAGCAGCAATTGATCGACGAGATGGCGACGAGCTTCGGTTATTGACCGCGGCGGCTCGGGCGATCCAAAGCGAAACGAAACGACATGAAACGGCGCCGCGCGGCGCCGTTCGTCGGCGGGCGTCGACAGAAACGTCCCGGCGAGGCGACGGAAAAAGCGGCGAAAAGAATCGGCGAAAATCGCGCCGATGCCGTTACACTTTCGTCCTCTTCAGTTTCGAACGCCCAAGAATCGCATGCAGTTGCCCAAGCGGCTCGCCGCCGCGTGTCTCGCCGCCGTTTTCCTGTCCGCCGCGCCGCCCGCCGTCAGCAAGACGGCTTCCGATTCGCTGATCGCCCGCCTCTTCGAGCTGATCGCCGACGCGCTGCCGTCGCCATCGAGGGAAGCGCCCGCGGGACAAGTCGTCGAAGCGGCGTTCTCGCCTGACGGCGGCGCCGAGACGCTCGTGCTGAAGGTGATCGGCGCGGCACGCGCGTCGATCCGTCTGGCGGGCTATTCGTTCACGTCGCCGAAGGTCGTGCGCGCCCTCCTCGACGCGCATCGCCGCGGCGTCGACGTCGCGATCGTCGTCGACAACGACGGCAATCGCTCGAAGGCGTCGAAGCAGGCGCTCAACCTGCTCGTCAACGCGAAGGTGCCGACGCGCACGATCGACCGCTATGCGATCCACCACGACAAGTACATCGTCGTCGACGGCCGCCATGTCGAGACGGGCTCGTTCAACTACAGCGCCGCGGCGGCCGCGCGCAATTCGGAGAACGTGCTCGTCGTCTGGAACAATCCGGCGCTCGCCGCGCAGTACCTGAAGCACTGGCAGAACCGGTTCGATCAAGGGGCCAACTATCGGTCGGCTTATTGAGCACGGGCCCTGGGCGGCGGCGGGCCGGCGTCAGGGCGCGCTCGCTCGCCGGTTCGCTCGCGCGAGCCGTCCGCGCAGCGCGCCGACGAGCCGGCGTACATGTCGAGTGCGGCGAGCGCGGCGCGAAACCGCGCGCGCCGCCATCGCCCGGCGACGCGTTCGCGGTGCGCGATCCGCTTACTACTGCCTACCGCCGCTTGCCGCCCCGCCGCTTGCCGCCGCCCACGGCGCTTCGCCGTCGCGCTCCGCGCGCGACGCTCGGCGGCCGCTCGCCACGGTTCACGCATCCGTCCACCGGCGATAGGTCGCCGCCTGCCCCCGATAGGTGCCGTCGCGATCGATCAGGTTCCAGACGGTGACGTCTTCGATCCAGAAGCGCCGCCCCGACTTCGCAATGCGCAGCCCGCGATAGCCGGTTGCGAATCCGCGCGTTCGCACCGCTTCGAGCAGCCGCGCGCGCTCGTCGCGATTCGGCTCCTCGGCCGAGTACCGCGAATGCAACGCGGTCATCTCGTCCCAGCTGTATTCGAAGCAGCGCTGCACGGTCCTGTTCGCGTAGACATAGCGCGGGTCGGCGGCGGTGTCGTGGGCGAGCACGCAAAACGGCGCGTCCTCGTAGAGCCAGCGCGGGGCGTCCGCGCGGGGCAACTCGGGAGCGACGAGCGGCGTGCCGGTCAGCCGCAGATGGCTGCCGGCGAGGAGTTCGAGGAAGTCCGGGTCCAGCGCAAGTGAAGGGGGCATGGCGTCGTTCTGGCAAGGGATTGAGGAAGTCGCGCGATAACGGCCGAAGACGCCGCTGCGCGCGCGTCGCAACGAATCGACTGCAGATTGTGCGCCTGGTTCGAAGCCCGCGTCGACGCGGCCGGCAAGTCGCCCGATCTCCGAGTCGAGGGCGGCCGCTCGCCAGGATGCAGTGTTCGAGCGCAGCACGACTCGACGCGCCGAACCGTGAGCCCATCAAGCGCGGCTGGAGCCCTGCATGCTGAAGATGAAGACGCGCTCGGTCGCCTCGCGGAAGACGAGCGGAGGAACGGATGAACAGACGAGTGGGCGAATGCCCGCGCAAACCCGCGCGCAACGCGTGAAGCCAACGAGAGAATTCGCGCTCGATCACAACGACCGCCGTCGACAAGCGGCGGCTGGAGAAATTTCGCGGAAGCGCTTCCGGTGAAAAACGCGCGACTCGGGCGCGATGGAACCGATCTCGACCGGCTCGACGGAAGCTCGGAAAGCGTGGATGGTGCGTGAGGCCAGACTCCCGGATACCCGCTAGAACGTCATCTGACAACGTTATGCGTAGAAATTGCGTAGTCGCAAAAAAAATGTACCCACCATCCCAAATCATCTCCCGCACGTCGTGCGTGACGGCCGAAGGAATCGAACTGAACAGCCCCCCCGTGATGCAGCAGTACCTGAGTCTTAGCCGACAAGACACTGCATACAAAGCTGCGGCAATACCTACGCTCGCCCTTTAGGGATCGACCGCTACCGACCCGTTCCCGCCATCCAACTCTCCACGCCCCAGGCGACGGATATCTGGTGTTAAGCGGCCGCTCGTAGCCATGAGTTCATTCACAACCGTTTGGTCCAGCCAGCTGGAGGCTGATCGAGTGCGGGCGCCGACTAGTTGGGCGTATCCACGGCCGCCGTTCCTATGTCAGGCGAAACACCATGCACGGAAACTGGAACGGCTTCCTTCGTCTCGGTCTGGTCCGCCGTTGCTTGCTTAGCTGCGATTGGAGCCGCTAATGGCGCAGGAGCCGGCGCGGGCCATATCGCCTGACTGATGGCTTGTAGCTCTGGGATAACGAGGTACGGCGATGGCTCAATAATCACAGCGGTCTTTCCAAGTTCTTCGTGAATGAGTTGCTTAAGCATGTTTGTCACCGCTTTACCACGCCGCCACTTTGCAGGGTTAGCTTCGTACTCCTTCCGCGCTGTATCAGTGACCTCGAAGATGTCGGGCGCCTTGCCCCCCTTGCGTTCCCGCTGAGCGATCTCAACCCTAATGTTGGTCATCGTCTTGAGGCTCTTGTCCTTCGTTGCCTCGGTTGCCTGATCGATCAACTCTTGAGCGCGCGCAACCGAGAGACCAAGGTTCAAGTGAGCGAGGTGGTCGGCATTGACGAAGTAACCCTCCGCGTCAGAATGCTCGGTGAGGAGAGGAAATGCGCCAATTGCCTTGATGTCATCTACAAACTTCTGCGCCGCTCCGTCAGCCATATAGTCGCGGTCCCGATGGAGAACAAAGCGGATCTGCGATGCTTTATCTGCGAGGAACCCACAGAGCACCTTTGCGGAGTCAATTTTCGTGCAACCGGAGTACGCGCGAATATCCGTCTCCGGCATTTTGAAGCCATTTACGCTCAAAAGTGATCGCAAGGCTTTGAGCGAATCCAGTGAACTGTCTTCAGTGGCGAAGAGGCACTTGATAGAGCCGCCCGTGAAGTAGTCCACTGAGTCCAGTGCACCGAGCTCCATTAGCTTTGAGGCCGTCGAAATGCTGTCGAACTTGACCTTGTCGCCCTTGTCCACCCAGAGCACCGTGGCCTGCTCCCGCATCGCGTCAAGCACATGCCGCGAGTGCGTGCTGATCAGCGCTCGGAACTTGTGCTCTGTCGCAAGCTCGAGGATCAAATTGCATAGAGCTCGTTGGTTATTGGCGTGCAGATGCGAGTCTGGTTCGTCCAAAATCAGCACACTCGGGCGGAAGAGTGTGATGTAGGCGAGTATTTGGCTAGATTGAAGGATGGATGTGCCGGCGGCGTCAATGGGTAGTTTCGGCTTTCCGGGGCGAGTGAAGAAAACCTCAATGTGTTCGTCGCGTTCTCGGTCAAACTTAATCTCGAACTCAATCCCGTCGAAGAGCATTTTCATGCCCACCTGAAAGCGTTGCCACGGGCCTTTCCAGCTCTGGTATTCCTCGGCAGTGATACTCCCCTGCCTGTGCTTCTCAGCCATCAACTGGACCTCTGTCGCCTCCGCCTCCCAGAGCATCAGGAGGACATTGCGCAGCACGAGGTTGGCATCTCCACGCGCGACGATTCGACGCACAACCCCTGGAGACTGATACCGCTCCTCTTTCGCGATACCCGCGAGCCCTGGTGCGTAGATGGTGAATGGCTTCGCGAGATCCATCAACGTTTCGCCGAGGCTCTTCCCTTGAAGAACAATGGCAATATTGCGGTTGCGCCCACGCCGCACCGTGACCACGCAATTCGTCCCGTCAGAGCACTCAATTCCAATCTCGATCTGAGATTCCGCTCTTTCTTGAAGTTGACCGCCATGTGCAAGCGAGAGTACGTCAGCAATGGGGGAGTACAGGAGCTGAGTCGGGTTAAAGGAGACTTGGAATTTGTCGGTCGCCCAGTTGACGCCCTCTCCCACAAGTTTGGCTGTCTGCGCAACTGAGACTGCGAAGTGCAGCGCTTGAAGTGCACTACTTTTGCCAGAGTTATTAGCACCGATCAGGACCGTCGTGTCTTTGAGGTCCAAGTCGAATTCCTCAAGTTGTTTGAAGCGCTTGATGCTTACACTCTTAATCTGCCTGCTCATTTGCTTCCCCCGGAATAGCAAACTACTTCACACCGCAAGTTCGACCTTTCATTATGGCCGAAAGCGAATGTTATCAGCATGCGTTTCGACCGTCAGTGACGGCCGGTAAGGCGACGAAGGCGCGGAGAATTGTACGGCGGCAACCTAGGAGCGGCCATTGGAGTGACCGTTTCGTTGCATTGACCATCGGCAGCAGTTGGCCGGCAACTACCGGTGGTGATCGCCGGAAACCGACCCGTTCCGGTCCTCGGGGGCCGCACTGCGTAAGCGGCGGGTTACGATGTTGAACAGCCATCCCTTACACGGACTCTAAGCTTAGGCATCGGCCGAAGAGGCGCGCGAGGGCTGCCGACGTTACCGCTATTGATGTTCTAGGAAAACCCCGCTGGATGGAGCTCCACCGCCTTGTCATGATGAGACGGTTTCAAAGCGGCCGGCGCTCAATCTTTCTATTCGGACACTGATACGATCCCTCATGAAATTAGATCGAATTTTTGATTTCCTCTCCGCGCGAGAGTATGTTTAATCACCATCCTACGGATTTGTAATCTTCGAAAGCTTCCATAGTGCGCCCGAGCAGTGGGATGGCGGAAATTTATGCCCCTTCACGTCTGTCGAGTTAGGTGTGTTGCACCTTGTACATTTGTAGATGCCTGATACTGGTACGACGTCCCCAGGCTTGAATGTATCCCCAATAGTTGCCATGTTTTTCTCCGTTGAGAAGTGGCTTCACCGTACAAATGACAGGAATTAATACTTTTAATTAAAATCATAAATCTTGGCCAAGTTATTCTTGACCAAGATTTATGATAGGAAGAAATAATCGTTTTATGAGTAGCATTTACCCTTATCGGGGTCTGGCGTCGATAAAGTGACCGGTACTGACTGAGCGGCCGTCCGCTTTCGGACTGGGGCAGACGCTCATCTGTCCGACCGATGTGTAGGCGAACGTCGCTTCATGGCCGATCGCGGCCGGCCGCCGCCCTGTGACGCACGACCCGCGTCGACCCTGAACCGCCGTTTGGGACATCGAAACCCCTGCGACTGCTTCCAAGGCACCGCAGACATGGACTCTCTCCGGGTCGCACACCACTTCTCTATCGCCTCCTTCGATCTCGGCCTTACCAGCTTACAATCGCAAGGATGTCGCTCTCCGGTGTCCCACCCAGTCGAGAAAGTAGTCGATATCATCAGATTGCTGTGCGAGATGCACGTAAGCCTCAAGCTCGATGACGGCCGTGCGGAGTACTGTACCTACGAAACCTTCCATGCCTGCTCGGTCTATGCCGCGCACGTTCAAGGTAGACCAGGTCCCATGCAGAATGCGAGAACGATCACGAACCACATTCCGCGCAAATTGCCTTGCGGTTAGCGTGGACCCGGGTGCAATCGGATCATCCGGCTCCAAACCAAAAAACGCACTTAATATCTGAGACATACGCCGCTCGCTGCCCTTACTACTTTCTGCACGCACCAAGACCTCCAACGCCGTCTCGAGTTTTGTTATCGCGATGGTGTCAATCGACTCTGCCAATCCTTGATGAAACCAATATGCGGCATCGCACCAAGCCTGCTCAAGCACTGGCAGACGAAAGGAGCCCGCAGCAAACGAGCATACTACGTTCCCTACTGCTATAAAAATGGGCGCCGCCAGCCTTATGATCTCTGGTAGAGTTCCATGGCCAATTGACATTCCCGGGTCTTTGCGCGCCCAGCCACCACTAAAGCTGCCGTCCGCTTCCGACAGAGTCCGTTTTTGCGAAGTCCCGCGTCTCGCATCGAGTCGCGCCATAGTGCGCGTGTCGAGATAAGGTTGCGCGAGTTGCAAGCCAACGATCACAAGATCGACCGCAAGCTCCGCAATTTCTTCAGCACGCTTTCGCTCACAACCGTCGACATGAACGCGCGCCAGCCAATAAGCATCTTCGTCACGCATCCATTTCACGATTTCGTCAAACACATGTCGATCAAATACCTCTTCATCTCCGCGACTCTCCGGATAAAAGTCGCTCGTTGCGACGCGGCCGGAGAATTCGAACGTAACTGGGCCGATTTCGAAGCGTGGTGCAGGCGTACGAGTGATTAGACAAGGCACAAACACGCGTCGCGGTATCGCTCTCACAGCGAACCAGTTTGTCAAATGCGCGAACAGCGCCTCGGCGTCGATCGCTCCAATGCTCGATGGGTCACGACCGACGTAGCTCTCGATGAAGCTAAACAGCTCCGCCTCGACATCCGCATATATTGCCCCCCGCTTCATACCGGGAATTTGGTCAAAAACGCAGTCGGCGAGGCCGGTTAGCGCGTGATGCCCAGGTATGCGAATGGCAATGACACCGGTTGCAGTCTCACGCACATGCCCAATACCTTCTCGTCGTAGCGCCGCCTGTGTGAACCGCTCGAATGGCAGAGATCGCCTCTCAAGGTGAATCGCGAGGGTGCGTAACAGTCCAATTTCTCGCGAATACGTTTTTGAGGTATTCAAGATTTTCCTTTCAACGTGACAACAGAGTCACTCGAAATTGCTGGCTGCGATGATGTGGCGGTTGTTGGCAATGTCCCGTGGCCGCAAATTCTTCTATTGGTGCAGTCATTGATCCGCTTTCGTACCAGAAAAGCGAGCTCGACATCACGCTCACAATCGAAATCTATTTCGCCGTACGGCCACCCTTCTACCGTGTTGGCAAGATTAACTTCGCGATGTGGGTAAATTGATTAGCGCCCACCCGGCGCGGCGATGTTATTCTGAACAGGTGGAATTGGTTGCTGCGGTTGGGGTTGCTGTTGATCTTGGGGCGTTATCCCCTTCAGCCAAATAGGAAATACCTTTGTGCCCTCCGCCATCTCGTGGAAATATTCAAGAACCTCATTGGAACGAAACTCTTTGTGCGCCCAACCTTTGGGGGCATAGCCGCCCCTGAACATATCGAGCGCAGTTATCTTGAAACCGAGTACAACACCCATTTGAAAAAGAAGCTCCGCAAGTCTCCTTTCCTTTGTTTCTCGCCACGCAGCATCCTCTGGCCTCCCGGCGTCATTCAAGTGATCCAGATACGACTTCCATGCCGTCTCGACTTTTTTACATTTATAGTAATCAACCTCGATGAGATTGAGAGCATTTACATGATCCGGCGAGATTGCGATTCTCCGAGTGGCCATGAGTGTGCGAAATACGTGGAGGCGACGGTTGTACTTTTGCGCGCGTGAATCCCGTACAAAGGTGATGAGCAGCGCGGTAGTAGGTCCGAAGAAAGTCGCGAGGACCACAGCCCATGTATCGATGTTCATAACGCCTTCCGTCAGGTCGTTGATATTGCCGAAAATTGTACCGATTTATCGGGCCTGGAAGGGATGCACGACTGGCCATGACACGGAACGAGGGGAGAGGGTTCATAGCATGCGCGCTAGCACGTTGAGGCTGAGAACTCGTCGGTGGCGACCGTCTGTTAGCGAAGTGAAGCAGTCTCATGAATCTCGGACCTACGCTCCGAACCGATGACTGCTTGTGGCCGCAATGAGACAGCGCCGATAATATGGGATCCGGTAATCCGCCCCGCAATTCAGATTGTATGACAAGCAAATGTCTTGTCCAGCAAGCCACCCGCCCCTGCTGTAGCCAAAAAAGCCCGCGATCAACAGATCTGTTGTATCTAACCAAGCTACTTTGGGGCCGCAACGATTTCGTCGGCCGGGTAAAGCTGCAACATAGCGCGCGCGGCGTCAATATTTCTGGCTGAGAGCCATTCTTCCCAATCGTCCGGCCGGAGTATGACGACCGATCGCTTTTCGTCGCCCGGCTTATGCATGCGCGACATGATGAGATCGCCCTCGGCGTTGACGGTGATCATCGCCATCGTGTGCAGTTCGTTCCCGTCCGCGCCCTTCAACGTGCGCCATATCCCCGCGACGCAGTATGGCCGCCAATCAGACAGCCCGATTCGATGCCAAACGTTTCGACCGGTCTCGTAGCACGGTTCGTAGATCCATTGCGCCGGAATCAGACAGCGTCGACCCGCGCGCCACGCCGGCCCGTATAGAGGCGAACGCCCGAGGTTGTCGTCGCGCACGTTCATTGTGCTAAGCATGATCGGCGGCGCTTTGCCCTCGGCCTTCGCCTTCTCTATGTTCGCTTTCTGCAAGGCGCGCGGCCAATAGCCGAATCCGGCGAGCAGCGCCTCGACGCGCCCGTCGACCATCACCACGATCGGCGCGAGATAGTCCGGATAGACCTCAGGATCCCACGGCGTCCGCCTCCAAAGGTCACGCAGCACGGGAAGCTTCAGCTCGGAGATGCCTTCGGGCTCACTCGGCGCACGGTAGTTCGTACACATTTCCGGCCCCGTTTTCGATGCTTGACCAATGCATGTTACTCCGCGATATACTGGATGCCCATACAGTATTTATCGTATGATGAAACCTCGCTGGGCGTACATCTGGGAATACGGATTCTCGGGAAGCCGGGAACTGTTACGCACCCCGATCGAGTTGACGCACGAAGAATTCGAAGATTGGATTGACGAAAATCCCCGTGCCTGGCGCCTTATGCACACTGCGCCGCTAGAACACACGAAGATCGACCGCAACCGCGTGCCGCTTCGGGATGCGCATTTCAGGTACAAAGCCGCGATGCCTGAATTCGACGCGCCGAATACCGAGGAACTGCGCGCTATGTGGCGCACGCACACCGATCCGGATGTCCGTTGTCTGATTCTTGAGATCGTGATGCTCCGAAAGTCGCTCAGCGAAATCAAGACTTGGTTCGACAGGGTCGACCAAGAGGTGGTCGACAAGGGGCCGTTCGGAGGCCCGCAAGGGCACTTTCAGCGACTGCGCCATCTCCTTCGAAAGGAGATGCAGCGCGCGGGGATGATGCGATGACGATGACCTACGACGATGAACTTCGCGAGTTCGGCTGGACTGCCGTCAGCTCATACGGCTATACGCACCCGACCGGATGGTCGATCGGCGTCTATCGAGTTCGAGATCGTTGGGTTACGCTCCTCTGGGATGCACATTCGATTTACGACGAATACAGCGATCCGCTTGCAGCCGCTAGACACCACGCCGCGTTGACGTCGGAAGATGCGAGGGGCACGCCGACGCAAGATGTCGCACAACTGACAGAACTGACAGGTGTCGTGGCCGCACAACCGTAACAACCGCGTCTTCCGCACTCGATGGTAAATTTGCACGCAAATTGACACGAGAGGGCCAAGTGGCAAAGCGCGCGATCATCCGCGTCGGCGACACGACGACGCACGGCGGCAAGGTAATCGAAGGCTCGCCGACCTTCACGCTCGACGAGCGCGGCGTCGCCGGCGTCGGCCACAAGGTACTTTGCCCGCGCTGCAAGGGCATCTTCCCGATCCTCCCCGATCTGCTCGGCCGCCGCTACCCGCACACGATCGCCGATCGCGACACTGCCGTCGAGGGCATGCGCACGGCGTGCGGCGCGGAGCTGATCGCGTCGCAGGGAACCGGGACGATCGACGACGTCGGCTCGGGCAAACGCGGGGACGGCGGCTCGCCCGGCGGATCGGCCGTCGCAGCGGTTGCTGCTGTCGCCCCATCCCCCACCCTTTGCCTCGAATGCCTGAAGGCGGCGGCCAAGAACGCCGCGACGATGGTCGCGCGCGGATGACCATGACGCCGCCGGCCATCGAAGCGCATTTCGAGATGCGCCGCCAGCAAATCACGCTGCCCGTGCGACTCTTCGCGGTGATCGACGCGCTGCTCTTCGCCGAAGCCTCGGACGCCCCGCCGCTGCGCCGCGCGAACTACTCGATCGCGCTTTTCGACGGCACGCCCGACGCGTCGCTCGCCGATCACGGCCCTTGGCTGATCGATTACGCGCTCGCGCCGGGGCCGATCCGGCGCGTGCTCGCCGAGCTGGCGGCCGGGCCGGTCGGCATGTCGTGGCTCGTCAGCGCGTATCCGTTCCAGCGGCTGGCCGCCGAATTGCGCGAGCGCCTCGACGTGCGGCTCCCGGACGGCCGCACGGCGCTGTTCCGCTTCTATGACGCGCGCATCCTGCCCGACATCGCGCGCGTGATGAGCAACGCGCAGCGCACGCATTTCTTCGTCGCGACGTACGACTGGCTCGTCGAGATTGACGGGCAGCTGACCGGAGTGCATCCGCATGCTTGAACTGACCACGGAACAGGTCGCTGGACTGGCGGAGATCGACGAGCGCGGCTTCGTCGAACGCGTTCGGCAGGATCTCGTGAAGGAGAATCCTGCGTTTGCCGATGACGGCGGCTTGTCGTCCCGGTTATGGGCCGCATATCGCGCCGCGCGCGCATTCGGCATCGAGCAGGACGAGAACATCGTCGCGTTCTTGAGGCTCGAGGCGTACGCGCCGAGCTTCTACGAGAAGCCCGCGACGAAGGCTTGGCTCACGCGCCCCGGCCGCTCGGCCGACGCGCGTTTTCATGATTATCTACGCGTCATCAAATGGCGCATCGAACATCCGGACGGAGGGCTGGAACATGGCGGGATTGGTGTTTCCGGTGATAGAAGCGGCGGCGGTGGAGCTTGGACCGATCTTGGCGCGCGCTGGCGTCGCCTTGTTGGGCGGGGCGACGGTGGCGGGAACGGCGAGCCTGTCGGGTGACACGCCGAAGGAAGACAGCAAGGCGACGCCGGATGTACGCGCACTGCCGCGCACCGGCGAGAAGTGCAAGCAATGTCCGCCAGAGCAGACCGGCATCCCCGTGCGGAGGCATTACCGCATGAACCGCGAGCCTCGAGAATATCAGGGGCGAGTTACCGGCCGCCCGTATAGCGTCGAAGAAGGATGGAGCGAAGAATGGAGTTGGCTCGGCTTGGACTATGATGGGTTCCAAGCGAGTGAATGTCTGCTCCAAGAGGCGAAGGGCAACTTCGATCAGTTCTTCAGCCGCAAAACACGGCGGCCGATGAAGTGGTTTTCGGGTTTCCGCAAAATCGATCTACAGATCGAGGCTCGCGCCAATGTCGTACGAGCCAACCCTCCAACGAAGCTCAGGTATTACTTTCAAACACCACTGACGGCATCGTATTTCCGCGAGCGTCTCACCCGCAACGGCATTGCCTACGTCGTGACAGGTTAAACATGAAATTCTTCTCACGCTTCATCGACAGGTCGCGCGATGCGTCCAACCTCGCTGAGTACTTTGACGATCTAGGGAAGCTCGCCGAGGTGATCCACGAACACGCTCCAAAGCTCGATCACTGGTATCTGACCGGCGAGACGAAAGAGGATGCATTGCTTTACAGCGCATTCGAACACTGGAGGCCGACGACGGCGGCACTCGCAGTGGTGCGCACCGAGCGCGGCAGTAACGACTACGCATCCATCTCGCTGTGGGATGGCGGTGACGAGGAAGAGGAATCCGCATCCCTGAGCTGCGTGATTACGCCGAAGGACAATGCGAAAGAGATCGAGGCCGACTTCGTCAACGATCAGTTGTTCGCGATGGATCCGGCGCTCGCGATCGCCTCGACTCTGATTCAACTCACGTCGCCGTCATATCTGACCGTTCAGCCGTATGGCTACTTCGAGAAACAGGTGTTCGACGACAAGCCCGGCGTCGGCTGGATGCTCTACTTGCCGAAGGTCATTACGCAACAGCAGGTTCCGGAGGCTCGAGCGCTGATTCCCGTACCCGCCAAAGGCAAACAGACCGGCACGATCATCGTCAGCGTCACGGACGCCCCGTTCTCGATCGACAATCCCGAGCACGTCGCGATCGCGAACCGCATCGAGATCCGGCTCGTCGATCAAGACCTGCTCCCCGCCTACGTCGATATCTGAGCCAGCCGGCGCGATTGCCGCGCCGGCTGCACGCGTCAAAACAACCCGGCCGGCTCGGTTGAATCGTCCCAACTGAAAATGATCAGCTCGCGCCGCTCGACGCCCTTCCCGCCGCCTATCGTGTACTGAATCGGCACGCTCTCGATGTGGAAGCCGGCGAACACGCGCCGGATCTCCGGATGG
Organism: Burkholderia savannae; assembly: GCF_001524445.2. NCBI lineage: Bacteria > Pseudomonadati > Pseudomonadota > Betaproteobacteria > Burkholderiales > Burkholderiaceae > Burkholderia > Burkholderia savannae. The sequence continues at coordinate 1,601,730 of NZ_CP013417.1, read as the reverse complement.
TCGTTGAGGCTGACGATCGCGCGCCCCTTGATCGATCGCAGCCGCTCGGCCATCTTCTCGTATTCCACGAACGGAAACGCAACGCCGTACCCTTCCGTCTCGAAGTACGGCGGATCGAGATAGAACAGCGTGTGCGGCCGGTCGTAACGATCGATGCAGGTCGCCCAATCGAGCCGCTCGATGTATGCATTCGCAAGGCGAATGTGCGCCGCCGATAGCTCCTCCTCGATGCGCAGCAGATTCAACCCAGGCGGATGCTCCGTTCGTGTCCCGAACGTCTGCCCTTCGAGCTTCCCGCCAAAGCAACTTTTCTGAAGGTAGTAGAACCGTGCCGCACGCTGGATATCGGTGAGCGTTTCCGGGACCGTGTGCTTGAGCCATTCGAACACCTGCCGGCTCGTCAGCGCCCATTTGAACTGACGCACGAACTCTTCGAGGTGGTGCTGAACGACGCGATACAGGTTCACCAGCTCGCCGTTGATGTCGTTGATCACCTCGACCTTGGCCGGCGGTCGCATGAAGTAAAGCGCAGCCCCGCCCGCAAACACTTCGACGTAGCAATCGTGCTTCGGAAAACGCGGAATGATGTGATCTGCAAGGCGGCGCTTGCCGCCGATCCACGGAATAATCGGATTTGCCATTGTGAAAGCCGTTTTTAAACTTGATGTAGAATCCGGCCCGCCTACCGGTAGGTAGCAGGGCCTTGGCCGATTCACTGGCTCAGACAGTGGAAAGGCGACCGGCACGCGTGTTACAGCACGCAGGCCGGTCGCCCTGTTTCTCGTTACTTCCGCTCGCAGCTCGGCGTTTCGGGCCGAACCGCACACACATAGCCCTGTAGAGCCGTCAGTTTGTCGATCTCGAGCTGATCGTCTCCGGCGACGCCGAAAACGCGTTCCGCAACCGCTGCGTCGACGTCTGCGAAGGCGGCGGCACCATCGCCCATGCCGGCGGCGCTGGAAGCGCCGGACATGCCGTCGCGATCGGCTGCCGTGCAGTTTCGGACGGCGACGCGCAGCCGCTCAGTGCCAGCGGCAAGAGCAGCCCGCAGGCTGCGATTCTCGGCTTCATGCTCGTTCCTCTCCTTCGTGGTTCGTTGGTCGACGGCGGCCACCGCCGACGCCGCCGCATCGTGCGCGGCGATCGCACGCTGTTCGGCGTCGAGCGCCGCGTGCGAGATCGCGTCCAACGCCTCGGCGTGCCGTTGCGCATCGAGCGCTCGCGCGACCTGCTCGTCGGCAAGCCGGCGTGCGCCGATCAGGTGTTCAATCCCAGCGCCAGCCGCCATGCCAAGCAGCGCGGCCAACAGATACGGGGTTGCTTTCGGCATCACAGCCCCCGCTCACAGATCGCGCGCTCTTCCGCGCGCCGCTTCACCAAGCCGGGCAACTCCCGGCCCCGCGCCGTCACCCATTGCGGGCGACCGTCGTCGGACTCGTTGATCGCGCGGCATGCGCCGCGCAGGTCGCCCACGTTGAAGCGCTTCGCCGTCGTGCTGGCGCAGTAGGCGTTCGCGCCGACGTTGTATGCAAAGCTCACGGCCGCCGCGAGCTGATACGGACGATCCTTCAGCCCCGGCGTGCAACGCAGCACGGGTTCGGCGTGCGCAATCAGTTGCGTTTCGAGTGACGCGCGGCACTCGGCCTCGCTGTACACCCTGCCGACGACGACGTCGCGCGTGTCGCCCATGCACTTCGTCGGAATAGCGACCGGGTCGAGATAGCCCACCAGCTTGACGCCCTCGAACTTCGGCACGACCACCGTCAGCACACCCGCCGAGATCGCGCCGACGACGCCGGCAAGCGTCTTCTTCGGCACCTTAACCATGCTTGCCACCTCGACGCCCCTTGTTCTTGATCATGTAGTAGCACTGAAGGCAGATGTAGCCGCCCGTCAGAATCGACACGAGCAGCGACGCCCACCAGTTCGCGTCGTGCCCCGATGCCCACAGCCACAGCGACGACGCAACCGGCGGGGCGCTCTTCGCAGCGCTCGCCGCAATTTCGCTTTTCACAGTGATTGACTCCACAAATAGAAAGAGCCGCTCCGGTTGCCCGTGAGCGGCTCTGCTGTATGCCCTGCGTCCGCGTTACGGCTGCGGCGCGGGGATGACGAGATTGATCTTCTTCGCCTGCTTCTTGCCGTGTCCGGCCTTCGCCTTACCCTTGTTGCCGGCGTTCAGCACGACTTCCGTCTCCCAACTACGCCCGGCGTACTCGTGCGTCACCGACTCGACGAGGAAATCGCCGTCCGCATCGCGCTTGAAACCCTTCAGCGTCACGGTTTTCTCTGCTGACACATCGGCGCGGCCGAGCATCCGCAAGCGGCTCGTGGCCGTGTGCCGGTTCAGCTTCGCCAGTCGCGCGGACGCCGCGGCCTTCGCCGCCTGCGGACTGGCAAATGCGTGCCGCTCGGTATGGATCGCTGCAGCGCCCGGCGGTGCATCCGGATTCGGGATCACGAGATCGATCTTCTTGCCCGACTTCGCGTCATGCACCTTCGTGCGCACGGCTGCGAAGCTCGCGCGATCCGGAAACGCAATCTCGTAGTCGATCAGTTGCTCCGGCGCGAGCACGAGCGCCGGCAGCACCTTGCCGCTCGTGCTCTTGCCGCCGCCGATCGGTGTGACGATCAGCTTGCCGGCCTTCACGGTCGCCGTCGCCCCGTACTGCCGCGCGATCCGCGTGACGAAGTGCAGGTCGCTTTCGCCGAACTGATCCGCACGCGGCACGACCACGTCGATCGAGCATGCAGCCGCCCACTTGTTGCGCCGGGCGATGTCGCCGACGACGTCGGCGAGCTTCGCGTTCGACCAACTGCCGTAGCGGTGCGTCTTCGACGTCGCCCGCAGATTCGCCGGCCGCCCCCGGATCGCCACCGTCGCAGGCGGCCCGCGCAACACGATCTCGTCGATCGCGTACTCGCCGAGCAACGACAGCCCTTGCCCTTCCCAACCGAGCGAGATCTTCAGCGTCGCGCCCTTCGGCGGGAAGCGGATCACGCCGTCGCGGTCGTCGAGCTCGATCTCGCACTCGTCCGCCTCGAGGCCGGGCTTGTCCGTCGTCCGGATCCGCAGCACGCGGTCCTGAATCGTGCGCGTGATGTCCGCGCCGTTCGCGATGATCTGGAATATCGCCTGCATCGCCCGCCCTCACGACCAAAGCTGAATCGGTTCATCGCGCGGCGCGTCGAGATCCGGCAGCGTGATCAGCACGCCCGAGCGGAACGGCTGCGGTTCGCGCGCGAGGCCCGGATTCGCCTCGTAGACGGCTTCGACGGTCCCGCTCAGCGTGCCGTAGGCGGCATAGCAGAGCGTGTCGAGCACGTCGCCGTCAGATGTTCTTAAAGTCCTCGCCATAGCGGCCAAACTCCAGACTGAAGGTTTGCTTGCGTGGCGCTCCGTCCGACATGAGCGCCTCCTGTTCTTCCTCGATCGATTGCAGATACCACCGCCCGAACACGTCGCCCGTGCCGCCCGTCAGTTGCACCGGCTTCATCTGCCCGCCGATCGCGCGCAATGCCTCCAACTGGCGCGCGCCCGCCCCGAGCGCCGGGAACACGACGCCGGACAGCACGATCGTTTCGCCGCCCTGACTCACCGCCTGCAACGCTTCCGGCCGGTTCAGGCGCTCTTGCGAGGCGACCTTGTAGCGGGTCGTGCGCCGCAGCTTGTCGAACGCGGCCGTCGACAGCCCGAAGTTAAAGCGCCGCCCCTCGTCGGTCGTCAGCGTCAGCAGATGAGGGGTCGCCGACGAAGCGTCGCCGCCCAACGCATCGAACGCCGCGCCGAGTCCGGTCGCCTGCAACACGGATTTCACGGCCTTCGCGTTATCGGAGCCGACGACGGCGGCAAACTGCGTTTCAGCGCCCTTCAGCGCCGTCGTCACGGTTTGCGCCGCCGCGTGAATCTGCGGATGGTTCGAGGCGTTCGCGATCCGCAGCACGCTGCCGACCGCGCCGGCCGTCGCGCGAAACCCGCGCGTCACCTCGCCCACCTTCGGGCTCAGATCGGTTGCGACCGATAGCGCGCTGCTCGCACCGTTCAGCAGCTCGGCGGCCGACGTCAGGTTGCCGGTCGCGAGCTTCGTCAACGTGTCGACCGTGTTCCGGCTCGCCGCGCGATTGCGCTCGTAGACGCGGTTCACGTGCTGCGCGCGCTCGGCCGCAATGCTGGCCTGCGTCGCCGCCTGCGTGATGCTCTTCACGAAATCCATCGCCTCTCCTACAGGTGCGGCGCGTCGAACAGCGCCGACCGGTTGTTGTTGTTCATTGATTGGGTCATCGCCCGCTGGATCTGCGGATTGATCCGCGCGAGCAGCCGGTCGGCCATCGCCTGATCGCTACCGCCCTCCAGCTTGATGTTGAAGACCGGCGCAAAGCTGTTTTGCTGCTCGACCTTGAACGCGCGCCGCTCGGCGACGCCGGGCTCGACAAGCGCTTTCGCGTTCGCGACCGCGCGCGCGGCTTCGGGCGTGTCGCCGCGATGCTGGAACGCCCATCGCGTGAGCGCCCCGAGCAGCTTCTGACCGGCGAAGGTGCCGATCGCCCCGCCCGCGACGCCGCCGATCGCAGCGCCAATCGGCCCGCCGAACGCGCCGATCGCCGCGCCGAGCTTCGCACCGACCACACCGCCCGCGAGACTGCCGCCGATACCCGCGAAGTTCTCGGCCTTCCGCGCGCGTGGATCGTCGCCGGCCGCGACCGCGTAAGCGTCCTTTGCAGCGAGCCCGACCTTCAGCACCGTGCCCGCGAGCGCGATCTTGCCCGCGTACGGCAACACGCGGCCCGCCATACCGCCCAGCGCCCGGCCGAGCCGCCCGAAGCGTCCGGCCCGGCCCGCCTTGCCGCTCGCCACGCCCTCGATCAGATCGCCGACGGAGCCGCCGCCGATGCCGCCGCCCGGCAGGTTGACGACGAAGACACGCTGCACGCCGCTGGCCGCCGCGCCGAGCGCATCGAGCGCCGGCCCACCGCGCCCCGGCTTCGCTCCCTTGCCGCCCTTCCCGCCGCCGCCCCGCGCCATCCGCGCGCCACGCGCGACGTCGAGCACGCCGCGACCGATCGACCACGCCGCACGCGCACCGCGATGCGCGATCGCCGCCCCCGCGACGCCGATGACGGCCGCCGCCGCGCGCGGCGACGCATCGACGATGTCGCGCACCTTCGCGCCGGCTTTCTTCGCCTGCTCGCCCGCCAGATCCGTCACCGGCCGCAACGCGTCGCCGATGCTGCGCATCGCCTCGTCCCACTGCTCGACGACCTCTTTCCAGATCTGCTTGGACGCAGCGCGGCGGTCGTTGAGATCCTTCTCAATCTCGCCGCTCGCCGATGCGGCGTTGCGTTTCAGATTCGTGTAGAGGTCGGCGTTCTGCAAGTACGCGGTAAGCGCCGCCTTGACCTGCATGTCGGTAAACAGGTCGCCCGTCTTCATCGTCTCTTCGAACGCGCGAATCTGCTTCTGACGCTTCGCCGGATCCAGCTCGGCGTTGATCGACTTCGCCGCCTCGGCCAACTGCTTCGCCTTCGCCGGATCGACCCGCTCGATGTACGCGCGCGCGAGCACGAACGACGCTTCGAGCGTCGACCAGCCCTTGCCGATCGCCTCCTTCATCTTCGCTTCGTAGTCGACGCCGGCTTTCTCGTAGTTGCGCTTCGTCTCGCCCGAGCCGATTTTCGAGAACCAGTTCTTCAGGTTGTTCGCGGCTTCGTCGGGGTTGCCCGCCGTCTTCATCTGCACCTGAAGCATCGCGCCCAGCTGCGTCACCGAGTCCTGCCCCGTGATGCCGATCTTCTTCATTTCCGCGAGCAGCACCGGGAACCAGCGAGCCATGTCGACCGACTCGAACGAGCCTTCCTTGCCGAGATACGCGATCGCCTCCAGCGCCTTAAGCATCGCGGCCGGGTCCTTGATGTCCGCGTTCTGCTCCAGCGCCTGGATCATCTTCGCCGTCTCGACGCTCGTCGCGCCTTGGCCGATCGAGAACTTCGCCACCGCCGGCGCGAAGCCGAGCGCCCGGTCGAGATCCATCCCGCCCGCCACCATCTGATTGACCGCCTCGGCCAGCTCGTTGCGGTTCATCCCGTTGGCCAACGCATCGCGCCGAATCCGTTCGGACATCGCGCGCTCTTCTCCCGTGCGCGCGATGCCCGCCTTGATCGCGATGTCGCGGATGATCGCCTGATACTGTGCCGACACCATCGTCGGCACCGCGATCGCGGCGGTCAGCTTCATCGAATCGCCGACCGCGCCGCGCATCGCCTCCCGGCCGCCGCTCAGGCGCTCGTGCCCCATTGCGCGCAGTTCGAGCCCGCGCGCGGTGCGGCCGAGCCGCGCATACGCGCGATCGAGCCGGTCGACCTCGATGCCGGCGTCGCGCAGCGTCCGCAGATTCGAATCCAGCTTGCGCCGGATCGTCTCGGCCGCGCTGTCGCCCGCGCGATGCAGGCGGCGAAACTCGTCCTGTAACTTGATCGTCTCGCCGATCTGGCGCTGCCACATGCCTTTTTCAGCGGCCGTCTTGCGCAGCCCGACGATCTTCGATTGCGTGTCGGAGATCGCCTTGCCGAACGTCGCGGATACCGCCCCGCCGATCACGATCCCCAACGCGATTTCGCGTGCCATCTCCGCTCCCTGTCACGTCAATCCGTCAACCACCACACCAGCTCCTCAAGCGTCAAGTCATCGATCGCTTGCGGACTGATCGAACACTCACGCAGCAGGCGCTTCGCCATCGCCTTGACGGTCTTTTCGTGCAATCGGGCGAGGGGTTCGAAAGGAGTCGTACGCGCGTTGCATCGCGACGTAATCGGCCATGTCCATCTGTTCCAGCTCGTCGGGCGCGACGTCGGCGAGCATCGCGAACAGCGTGATCTCGCGCAGCTCGTCGTCGTCCTGCGCACGCTTGGTCGCGCCGCGCACGTCGCGCACCTTCGGGCGGCGCATCGTCAGCGTGTCGCGCAGCACGCCGTCGAGCGTGATCGGGTAGTCGAGCTTGATCGTGATCGTGTCCATCGTGTTTCCTCAAAGTAAAAAGGGGCGCTGAGCGCCCCTTGGGTTCAAAGTTGCTTTGCCGCGCGTTACATGCCGAGATCGCGGCGCACCTGTGCGAGCTGGTCGACACCGTCGATCACGCGCACGAAGCCGAACACGTCGATCTCATGCATGACCGAGCCGGCGATCTCCAGCTTGTAGTAGTTCAGCGACACGGCATATTTGATCTCCGCCTTCTCGCCCGGCTTCCACGAGCCGGAATCGACCTCGGTCAGCATGCCGCGCATGTGAACCGCGATGGCCTTGCTGCCGCCCTTGATGTCGCGAAACGACCCGCGAAACGCGGCGTTGAACGCGGTGCCGTCCGCGATGCCGAAGAACTTCAGCACGTCGCGCTCCAGCGTCGACATCGCGAACGACGCTTCGAGCGCCTCCATGCCTTGATCCGTCTTGACGGCGGCGTCCATGCCGCCCGCACGAAAGTCGTCCGTCTTGATCTTCAGCTTCGGCGGCGTCACCTCGGTCGTGCGGCCGACGAAGCCGCGCCCGTCGACGTACATCGCGAGATTGAATAGGGTTTCCGGAATCACGCGTCACCTCTTACTGTTGGGTATCGAGCACTTCCGTGAGCCACTGATTCGTGATCTCGAAACGGAAGATCGGGTTTTCGGCGGGCGGGACGTCGGTGAACCGGATGTTCCAGTACACCTTGCCCTGCTCGAGCTGGCTCGCGCTGTTCAGGCGCGCATCCGCGTAGACTTCGAAGTTGATGACCGCGCCCTGTGTGCGCAGATCGCGCATGAACGCTCGCAGCCCTTCCGTGACGTCCTTCACGTACGTCGCCGTGATGCCGCGGTCGACCGCCCACTTGTGGCCCGCCTGCACCGCGTCCATCACGATGTCGAGCGTGCGCACGCGCGTGACGAACGTCCATTTCGGATCGGCCGACAGCGTGCGGTTGCCCCACAGCCTAAAACCGCCGTCGCGGATGATCGTCGTGACGAACGCGTTGTTCAGCAGGTTCGCGCGGCACGTCTCGTCGCCGTCGAGAAACTCGATCGGCCGGCTCGTGCCCGTGATGCCGACGATTTCCTTGTTCGACGGCGACGCCCAGAAGCCGATCGCCGCATCCGTCTGGCAGAACATGCCGGCCGCATACGCGGACGCCGGCGCGTCGGTGTCGACGTTCGCGCCCGTGTCCCAGTAACGCACGCCCGGATCGACCAGATACAGCCGCTTGCTGCCGAAGTTTTTTGCGTACGCGATCGCCGCCTCGTCGTCCGTGTTCGGGCCGTCGAGAATCGCGATCGCGCGCAGCTTGTTCGCGAGCGCGTCAGCGGCCGTCGCGACGGCCTGCTTCGACGTGTGGCCCGGCGCGATCAGCAGGCGCGGTTGCAGGTTGAACAGCGATTTGCCGTCGAGCAGCGCTTGCAGGCCGGTTCGCTTGCCGGCCGCCGAGACGCCGCCAATCACGTCCGACGCGAGCTGCGCGGCGTCGCCCTGCTTCTCGACGCCGACCGCGACGATCGCCGCCTTGCTCTGCGCGAAGATCGCGCGTGCGGCTCGCGCGACGGCGCTGTGCTCGCCGAACGCCTGCGCCGCGTCGTGCTCGTTCGTGAGCCGCACCGGCACGCTCGGTTGCACGAGATCCGCGCCCGGCGCGTACGTGTCGACGAGGCCGACCACCGACGACGACGGCACCGCGATCGTGCGCGGGCCGACGTCGACGACGGTCGTCGTCACACCGTGATAAAACGAGGTAGCACCCATTCAGGTCTCCAGAAATAAAAAAAGCCGCTCGGGTGAGCGGCTTCGATGACGAGCGAGTGGCGGTTACTGCGACGTGTCGGACGACGCGGATTCCTCAGCGGCCTGACTGGCCGCCGCCTGTTCTTCCGCCCGCAGCTTCTCCTCTTCGACCCGCTGTTTCTCCTCGACGGCGATCCGGATCGCCGCCTCGTCCGGCTCGTCCGGCCACACGTGCGACGCCGGGAACTCGGCCGACTCGACAATGCGCACGAGCGCCATCTGATACGCGGCCCACGCCTCGAAGAGCGCGCGCTCGAACGGATCGAGCTGCCCCGCCGCGAGCGCGTCAGCCTTGCCGCGATTCTTCGTGCGCGCCTTCTCCATGCGCGACGTGAAGTCGTTCATCGCCGCCTCGCGCTGCTTGCGCGCGACGATCTGCTCGTCGACGCGCCACGCGCCATCGCGCCAGACGTGCTCGTCGGACGGGCGCGGTGTCTCGGTCAGGCCGACGTCTTCCGGCTTCACGCCTGAGCGCGTGATCTCGGCCGGCGACCCACTGTCGGTGCGGTACAGACGCACGCCGCGATAGTCGGGCAGCAGCACCCATGTGCCGTCTTTCCAGAACGGCCACGTGAGCGGCGGGCGCTCGGGCAGCGGCTCGGCCGTGCAGAACGCCGGCACGAGCCAGCGCTTCGAATTGAGCGGATCGATGTCCGCCAGAAAGCTGACGACGTATTGGCCCGTCGCGTTGTCGTATTGATTGCAGAGCATGTTTTCTCCCTTGTCAGTAGGCGCGAAGCATCGCCATCACGGCGACGTTGCGCGGTCTGGATTCGTTACCGCCGTCAGCCGTGACGCTGACCGTGTGTCGATGACGGCCGCCGCCGCCGATGCCGACGTTATGGCCGTGACCGCCGTCCGTCGCGATCGCGTGGCTGTGCCCGCCGGCAACGCTCGTGCGGGACTCGCCCGCACTCTGCTGAACGGAATTCAGGCCCGGATAGCCCTGCCCGCTACCGGGCGCGCCCGGCGCAGTGTGGACGTGATCCCCGCTCCACTGCGTCGCCCCGCCGTGACTGTGGTTACCCTGCGCGTCGGTCCACGCCGTGTGAACGTGATCCGGTGCCTCATCCGTCGAGGCTGCGTGCGCGTGCGAGCGATTCTGGCTGTCCTGTGACGTCCCGATTCTGCGATCGACATCGAATCCGCGTCCGTCGTCCCAACAGCGCATGAACTCGCCGCGCAGTTCGGGAATCCGGAACGTCGCCGCGCCGTCACCGTCCGAATAGCAGCCCCAATTGCCGGTCGACCAGTCCTTCTCCGCGACGAGTGCGCCGCTTGCCTGCGCGTACGCCCACAGCGCCGGATAATCCGCGCGCTTGAGCACCGCGCCGTTGCACTTCAGATAGCCGGCCCGCGCGCTCGTGCGCATCTCGAAGACGATCTGTCCGACGGACGCCGTTGAAATCGCATCGGCAACCCATTGCGTCGTCGCGAGACGCGTCGAACGATCCCCCGACGGCGGCGTCGGCCCCGTCACGGGTTGATCGAACACAGCAAGCGTCGGCGTGAAGCGCAACACCGAATTCGTATTGCAAGTGACGCCGAATACGCCGTCCGCGAGGTGATAGAGACCAGTATCTGGCGCTCCGTCGTTGCCGAATGCGAGCGATGGTGCGGTGACGCTGCCCTCGGCCAATACGATGCGCGTGCCCGGCTCGCACGTCAGGTCGCCCTTGAGCGTGCCGCCCGTGTTCAAGTCGAGCGGCGTGAGGTTGCCTTCGTGCCACGCGATCCGGCCATCGATGCGGAACGTGTGGTCAGCAAACATGTATTGATACGACGATCCCGTCGACGACCACCAGCCGGTGCTGAGCTGGTTCGCGTAGAGGTACCCGTCGGCCGGACCGAGCTTGATATGCCCTTCGTTTGCGTTCCGTCCCACTTCGAGATCGTGGGCGATGTTCACGGTGCCACCGAAGACCGTGCCCGATCCGTTTCCGTCGATGATGACCTGCCCCGTCGACAGTGACCACGAGAACGGCCGATAGTCGTTGAACCCGCCGTCCGGGACGCCCTTCGGCGTCGACAGGAGATACACGCTCCATCCGTCGTTGCGGATGAACGCGCCGTAGCCGTCGCAGACTGCACGGAACTGCCCGCCGTCGCCGTGATCGAGCCCGGCACGCACGCCGTTGTCGAACGACGCCGCGACCGACGTGCGCATCTTCCGCTGACCGGTCGCGTCGAGCGACCATTCGGCAGCCGGCACCCCCTTCAAAGTCACTTGGAGCACGCCCGCCTTCGGCGAGAAGAGCCCCGTGTCGGGGTCGCCGTCAAAGCCGAATCCGGCATTGCTGCCGGCACCCGATCCGACCTTGCCGAGCAACGCGCCGGTCATCGCGTCGCCAGCCTTCGATACCTTGTCGCTGTCCTGCTGCTCGATCGCCCCCTTCAGATAGAGCGTTCGATTGGCAAGTTGTTTCGCTTGCACGTTGTCGATCCCGTCCGGACCGCCCATCACCGGGTCCGATGTCTCCAGCTGATAGACGCCCTCTTCCCATTGAGCACGTTCCTTCAGGTTTGCCATGCTGCCACCACTCCCGTGAATATTGGCCGTTGCGGACGGCCGTACCGTTGTGGCGGATCGCGACCGCCGAGTAATCCAACTTGACCAGTTGACTGCGCGCGGGCGCGTAGCGCTCGATCGCGCGCACCAGCGCCTGCCCTTGATCGCGCGTGATCGACCGCTTCAGCTTCACGATGTACTCGGCCCACGCGCTCGCGCGCCCGTGAACGTAGTTGCCGTCCCGCAGCGCCGAGCCGTCGCGACGCTTCGCGACCCGCCCTTCCTGTATCTCGATGTCGCCGAAGCCGAGCCGTCGAACGATTTCGCGGACGGCCCACGGCGTGCCCTTCTTTCGGTGCAGCGCCAACGATCCCTTGATCAGCGCACGCCGCGCATCGTCCGACTCGGCCAGCTCCCACCCGTCGACGGCGACGGACCACGCGAGCCACGGCAGGAACGCGGCCGGGCATCGATCGACGTCCATCAGCGTGCGAAGGATCTCCGGATCGACGCTCGGCCGCAGCACGCGCGCGAGCGCGGCTTCGAGCGGCGTCTGATTCAACGGCAATAGACGCTCACTCATCGAGCACCTTCAGATTCAGGACGACGGACGTGCAATCGGCGAACTCTTGCCCGTTACACGTGACGTCGCCCAACGGGGCTTTCAGGTCGACGCGCGCGACGCTGCTGCCGCGCGGATGAAGCGCGCCCGCGATCGCCGAGCGCGCCATCCCGAGCTTGAGCCGGCGTGCCGCGTCGATCGCGGCGTCGAGATCGCGCCGACGCTCGGCCAGCACGACGGCTGGGTCCGGGCCGCGCCCCACGTAGACGTCCGCCTCGATCACGAATGCAACCGGCCGGGCCGGCACGACGAGCACCGTGTCGGTCAACGGCCGCACGTCTTCGGCGGACAATGCGGCGCGCACCTTCCCGAGCAACGCCTCGTCCGCGACACCCCCGTTCGACTGCGACATGATCGTCACGCGAACCGTGCCCGGCTCCGGACGATCGACTTGCACGTCGAGCACCTCCGGCGACACGTCGAGCGCGTGCTTACGATAGGCGTCGATCGGCCCCGCGTCGGTCGACGTCTCGATCGCCAGTTGCGTGCGCAGTCGGAACCGCTCGTCGCGTTCGTAGACCGGCGCGCGCGGCGGCGTCGCATCCGGATCGCCTGGATCGACGAGCGCTTTCTCGACGCCCATCAGAACCGCGACGTGTTCGAGATCCGCGCCGGTCGCGTACGCGAGCATGGTCGCCCGCGCAGCATCGTTGAATCGTGCGCGCGATCGGATCTCGTCGTATGCCGCCAGCTCGATCAGCTTGACGACCGGATCGGATTCGAGCGCCGCGCTCCAGTCCGGATAGATGCGCTTGAAGTACGCGAGCTTCATCTGATACGCCGTTTCGAAATCGAGCGTCTCGACCAGATCGGGCGGATGGAGCAGCGACAGATCGATCATCGTCATGCCGTCACCTCGAAGATTTCCGCCTTGCCGTCAACCTCGCCGCGAATCTCGAACGTCACGCGCCCATCGACGACCGCAAGCGCGGCGACACGTTCAAGCTTGATTCGCGGCTCCCATCGCCCGATCGCGCGCGCTGCTTCGGCCTGCGCCGACGAGATCCACCCGCGCGTGATCGGCAGGTCGACCATCGCCGGGATGTCCGAGCCGTACTCCGGCCGCTCGCGACGCGTGCCCCGGCGCGTGCCGAGGATGTCGCCGATGCTCTGCTTCAGGTGCGCGAGGCCCCTGAGTGGTGCGCCGGTCCACCGGTCCATGCCGACCAGTTCGCCCGCGACGGTCATACGCGCCCCTCAAGCCGGTTGAAGTCCGGATGGGTATCGAGATACTCGACGTGCTGCGCTTCCCTCGCGACTGCCTCACCTTTGATGACCCGCAGCACCGAACCGTCAGGAAACACGACGACACGACTACGGAAACGCGTATCGAGAAAGGTTGCGCTCGTTGGCGCGAATGCTCGCGAAACAACATGTGCCATCGGATACCCTCAGAATGAAAAAGCCCCGCTCAAGGCGGGGCTCAAAAAAGTCACTTTGAAAAATTCCAGTATCTCACGACGATACAGCGCTATTACTCGGCTCGAAGGAGGGTAAGCCGAAGAGGTCGAATCTCGTCGCCCTTTGCTTTTACGCAAAAATCGCCGCCTTTTGCCCATAATTTCGCTTTTTCCTTCCGTTGCTCCTCATTCCAAGTCGTCGATTCCACGGATGAAAAATTGAACTGCCCTCTGCAAAGCAACAGAACATTGTTGAAGCTGAAACGAGTAAATGCATAGGCGAAGTAAGCGGCAGGTTGACCATCAACCTGGGGTTTTACAGGAACAACATTTATCCTCACAGCCCGCATTGCCGCGACAAGTTCAGGTTTGAGAATCTGGTATATGTGCGGCCGCTCCTCCAGCACTCCACTCGCCCTCATAATAAAAGTTGTCACAGGCGCAAAGTACAGCACCCCTACAAATAATAGATATCCAACAAATACACATACAAGCATCATCGCCTTTGAAGCACGGACTGTTGAATTCCCTCTAATCTTCACAAGCAGGTAGGCCAATCCCGGTGCCATACCAGCCATACTAAACACACCCAAAAGCAAGAAGATCAGCAAAGAAGCAACGGTTCCAAACTTCGCGTCACTGAACAACTCCAAGCACAGGAGCATCGGAACAGATACCGCTACAGCTCCAAGCGTAGCGAACAATGAAAACATCAGAGCTCGCCCACAATACCGCAACGCCCGCATTATGACCTCGTTCATCCACGAGCGATACGAATACCATTTCTTCGATGTATCCCGGTCACCAGGGGCATTGGACTACCACCGATCCGCCTCAAAAAAATATTCCTATTCCTAATCACGAAATACAACGCCACAACATAAGCGGCGACGATGGACATCGTGTAGGCAAGCCAAGGTGGCTGATCAAGCGCGATAACGGATAACGCCAAGATGAAGAGCCATCCAATCGGCGTGGAAAGATGCAACCTCCAGACCGCACGGGACAGATCATCCTTGAATTTTTCATCACCTGACGCAGCAATTTCTTCGTATGCACTGACGACCGGCCCAATGATCATCGATGGAAAAATGAATTGCACAAAGACAGCAAACATCAACAGGCATGCCGTCACAAACATCACAATGAAGCCAGAAATGGACACCACCGCATCCGAAAAAAGCTGCTCCCAGCCTATCTTTCGTAGATAGCTCCACAGCATCATCGCCGGAAAGAACAAGAATATTGGCGCGAATTTCCACGCGACATCAAGAGAGTCCTTTATTACGGGTATAGAGGCAGAATAGAAGCCAAGTATGCGCTTCAAAGTAACCTTTATCTCGCCAGACTCTTCTTTTCTTCGTCTTATCTTCTCGGCTTCCAACTTTTTATCCGGCGATCCGAATATATTTTCTTTCTCCGCCACCTGCGCACCGTCATCTCCGCTCGTTGGATCGAGTACTTTCGTATCCATTTATGCTGGCCCCTCTTGGAACGAATTCGAATTTGAGAGCTCGATTCTAGATCCTTAGAGCCATCCGTCGACCTCGTAAAAATACCGGTGCAGCGTGACTTCTGCCATCTACATAGGCGGGCTCACTGGAGCTCCGTCGCCTTGCTCCACGTGACTGTGCCCAAGGAACGACTTGCCGCCGATCTCGACGTCGGCCGTATAGCGAGCGCCGCCGTCGACTTCGACTGCCGGGCCGCCGTTCGCGCCTGCCCGGCCCTGCATGCCGCCGTTGAACGTCAAGCGCTGCTCGGTCGTCGTGTTGCCCGTGAACGTCGAATCGGGAACGTCGCCGAGCAGTTTCTCGGTGCGCAACGTCACGCCGTCCGCGCGTAGCTCCAGTTCCGTCTCGCCGATGCGGAAAACGATGCGCCCGCCCGCCGGCACGTCGATCCGGTACTCGTGCGACGCGTGGTCATAGACCTGCGACGCCCCATCCGGGAAGTCGAACGCCGTTTCGCTCGCGCTTCGTCGTGCTGCCCCACCGTGCTGTTCCGCGTAGTAGCCCGGCACCGCGTACGCGCTCGACAACTCGCCGGACGACGAGAAGACCGACGCCTGCTCGCCTTCGGACGGCGGGCGCCAGAAGCGCACCGCGCCCGCCGCGACCGTGAACCACGGCAACCAGTCACTGACCCAATCGCCGACGCGCACACGGCATCGCGGCGGGTCGTACGACACCGCGTCGACCGTGCCTTGCTGCACGAGGCACGCAAGCCGCCGGTCGATCTCACCGATTTCATACTCGAGCATCGTTACTCCGCATAGTCGGCCGGCGCGTCCTGCGCCGGGTCCCAATAGCTGCCTTCGTTGCCCGGCCCCGTTTCCGGGTCGACACCCCATACAAGCGTGCTACCGCCCGGAATCTCCGCCAGCTCACCGCCGATCCCGAATTCGTGCGTCCATTCGACGAGCCACACGAGGTACGTATCGAGCTGGGGGCGAAACGGGTCTTCGCCAACCTGAACCACCCTGCCGGGCGCGATCGGCAAGCCCCACGTCTGCATGTGAACCGCGAGCGCGACGCGCGCGGCAATCTCGCGCACGTGCAGCTCGTGCCCCGCGCCGTACGGATCGACGATGATGCGCGCCTGCATGCGACCGATCAGCGAGACGCAACCCGTTCCGTCGTCGTGCCCCGGCTCCATTTCGGACAGTTCGACCGCAATCAACGGCGTCGGAATCTGCGCACCGATCTCCGGATACGCTTCGATTCGTTCGATCGTCGGCAGTGCTTCGCGCAGGCCCTTCACGATCGCGTCGTGCAGCAATTTGAGGTTATCGAGCACGTCCCATCACCTTTTGTAGTTCGTAGTTCACTTCTTGCCGCAGGATCGTCAAGAGCCGCTGCTCGCACGCCTTCGCCGCGCGGCGAAACGCCGGGTCGCCTGTCTCATGCCAATCGACCGTCACGACGCGATACGGCAGCCGTGCCTTCCCGACACGCTCGAAGATCGGCCCGTCCGGTTGTCGCTTCGACTGCCGCCACGCGCCCGGAAACGACGAACGGCCGGCGCGCATGCCTTTGCGCGTCTTCACGACCGAGCCGAGGCGGTGCGCCTCGATCGGGTTCAAGCCGAGCCACACCTTGCCGGTATCGGCCGACCGCAGGAAAAAGTAGAGGCGTCGGCGGATCGCTTTCTGAGGAATGCGCGTCGCCGCGCTGACCTCCTTCGCCGTCTGGCTCTTGATCCACGCGGCCGTCTTGCGCAGCGTGCGTCGCCACGCGGCCTGCATCGCGGACGGCGAGATGCCCTGCAGGACGGCCGTGACCGCGCCGACATCGATTTCGACTTTCAGTGGGTTCATGTCATTGCAACATCAGGATCGTCCAGCCCGTGCCGTCCGGTTGCGCCTCGACGACGCGATAGCGCCCGCTGTGCGTGACGACGACGCTGCCGGGCCGGATGCCGACGGCGTCTTCGTCGATCACGTGCAGCATCGGCGCGACCAGATTCGTGCGTTTCGACCCGAGATCGGGGCCAAGCCAAGGCGCGTTGAACATGCCGCGCACGGGACGGCCGTCGACGACCACGTCGTCATCGGCCAGATCTCGCAGCACGGCCGCGTCAACGTCCGCAATCAGATCGTGGAACGCCACGCGTCACGCCTTCAGACGGATGCACGCGCGCGGGCGCGTGCAGAGGTGGATCGGGTTCGACTGCGCCTCGATCTCGACGCCCTTGTTGAACGGCATGACTTCCTGCCGCGCGTAGTACGGCAGGCCGATCGTGTTGACCGCGTCGACATAATCGCCGGGCGCGAAGCGCGAGATGAACAGATCCGCCACGCCTTCCGGCACCGCATACGCTTCGTCGTCGCCGACGAACGGGATGCCGCCGACCTTGCCCCGATAGCGCTCGAACACGATGCCGTCCAGCTCGATCGCGCCACGCGGATCGCCGCGCAGCGCCGCAGCCGCCGCCGTGTTGAGGAACGTCTCTTTGACGGTCGGCAGCGTCAGCAGCTTGCGCCAGAAGTTGCGCCCGCAGAACGCGCGCACGCTCGAAAACGGCACGTTGCCGAGCGCATCCTCGATCGCTTCGAGCGTGTCTTCGTTCTTGATCCGGATCTCGGTCTTCGCGTTCGACAGCTCGTATTCGATGACCTGCTGCTCGATGCCGAAGCGATCGAGCAGGTTCGCGACGACGTGCTTGCCGTCCGCGTCGAGGATCACGCCGCGAACCGCGCCGAGGCGGTGGTATTCGTGCGTCGCGTCGATCTGACGACGCATCTTCGCGAGCCGCTTGTCGACGTAGCGCTGCACCGTCTCCAGTTCCGAATCGTCGCCGAACGCGCGCAGATTCTGGATCTCGTCCGCCTTGATGACCGCGCGTTGCGGCAGGTGGACGGTGTTGAACGGAATCAGGCTCGGCTTGCTGCCCAGCACGTTCGGCGCGGGCGAGCCGCGCACACCGGCCGCCACGAGTGCGAGCGTGTCGCCGTCGCGCTCGATCTGCACCGTCGTCGTCGTGATGCCTTCCTCGTCGAACAGGCCCGTCTCGCCGAGGCGGCCGGGCAAGTGCGGCTGCTCGTTGATGGACGCCGTCAGGGACGACAGCGAGAACGCGTCGTCGTTGAAGATTGCGATGTCTGCCATATGCACTCCAGAAATGAAAAAGCCGCGCATCGGCGCGGCTTTGGGATAAGGGATTCGCCGGGATCAGCGGATGACGATGTGATGCGCGGCCAGATCGTCGCGGGCGGGCGCGTCGAGGCCCGCGAGCAGGCGCGCGTCGACTTCGGCGAGCCGCTTGATCGCGACCGCCGGGCGCGGCGTGTCGGACGCCGGCAACGGCGCGTAGAGGATCGCGACCGCGACTTCCGCGCCGGTCGCCGCCGCGTTGTCGTACGGCGCGTATTCGCCGGTCCCGATCGTGCCGAGCACGCAGCCGGACGGCAGCGCCGGGCCGGCCGCGACCGTGATCGCATCGCGCGAGATCTGGCCGGGGCCTTCCGAAATCAGAAATTCGGCGGGCAACGTGCCCAAAGTCTTGATGTTGGACATTCAGCGCTCCTTTCAGCGATGAAAAGTTACTTGGCCACGCGGCGGGCCGCGTAGATGTCGGACGTGCGCAATGCGCGGCTACGCGCTTGCGTCTGCTGCTGTGCCGGATCGGGTCGGCTGTTGATGCGGGTGCTCGACGCCGTGAGACGCTCGAACAGCCGCGCGCGCACCTGATCCGGCGACAGGCCGTCCGCGACGTATTGCGCGGTCAGGTCCGTCTGGTTCGCCGCGAGGCAGATCCCCGCGATGTCGGTCGCATTGCGGATTGCGCGATCGACCGTCTCGCGGTCGCGCAGGCCGGTCGCGGCGATCACGCCTTCGGCGCATGCCGCGAGATTCGCTTCGCGCAGCGAATTGAACACGTGCGCGGCGAGTGCCGTGACGTCGGGCGTCTGGGGTTTCGGTTCCGGCTCGGGATCCGGCGTTGGATCGGCCGGCGGTTCCGCGTCCGATTCGCCGGCCGCATCGAGCAACGCACGAACCTGCTCCGGCACGGCCGAGAAGCGCGCGAGAAGCGGCGCAGCGCCGGCCGACGCCGCCAGCTTCACCGGGGCCTCGATCACGTCGCAAAAGCCCTTCTCCTTCGCCTGCGCGGCCGTCAGCCACGTCTCCGCGTCCATCATGGCCCGCACGTCGTCTTCGGACAGACCGCTGCGCTGCGCGTACGCCGCCAGAATGCCGGCGCTCGCGTTGTCGAGCAGTTCGGCGACACGGCGCAGATCTTTCGATTCGCCGGCCGCGACCGTGTGCGGATGGTGGATCATCAACAGCGCGTTCTCGGGCATCTCGATCTCGTCGCACGCCATCAGCACCAGCGACGCGGCGGACGCCGCGATGCCGTCGACGCGCCCCTTCACCTTGCCGGCGTACCGCCGCAACGCGTTGTAGATCGCGAATGCGTCGAACACGTCGCCGCCCATCGAGTTGATCGCGACCGTGATCGACGATGCGTCGGTCGCGACGGCGTCGAGCTGCGACACGAAGTTCTGCGCGTCGGTGCCCCAAAATCCGATGTCGCTATAGATCCGGATCTCGGCAACCTTGCCGCCACCCGCCTGCGCCTGTGCGCGGATGTCCCACCACTTGCGGTTTCGCTTCATTCCCCATCCTCTTTCAAATCACTACCGTTTCCGTCTTCTATCGCGAGCTGCGTGTCGTATCGCAGGCCGAGCCGTTGCTCGCGCGCGAGATCCGCCGCGTTTTCCGCGTCGACCTGCTCGGGATCGTCGCCGCGCGCGAGCACTGCGCCCGTGCGGCTCGCGAGGCCCGCGCGGATCTCCATGCGCTTCGCGGTGACGTCCTGCACCGGGTGGATGTACGGCCAGCCCTGCGGCACCCATCGCACGCGCAGATAGTCGCGACGCCGGCGGAAGTAATCGGGCATCGGCATCGCGCCCGACAGCGCGCACGCGTCGACCCACCAGCGCCACACCTTGCGGCAGAACTGGTGAATGAACACGTTCCACTGAATCTGTTCGACGCTGCGCCGGAACTCGTTGAGGATCACGCGCAGCACGCGGTCGCTGACGTCCCGCAGATCGCCCGTGAGCACTTCGTAAGGCATGCCCACCGAAGCGGCCGACGCCATGAGCTGCTGGCGCATGAACGGCACATAGTCGTTGCCCGCGCCCGGCGGCTCCGAGAACTTCACTTCCTCGCCGGGCGCAAGCTCCTGCATCCCACCCGGTTCGAGCGACACGACCGGCGAAAACCCGTCGTCGTCGTATCGCATCGGCGCTCCGGAAACGGGATCGCCCATCGGGCCAAGCTCCGCGTGCGGCTTCGTGATGAAGCCCGCGAACAGGTTGCTGACCTCTTGCCGGAACAACACCGCGTCGTCGAAGTTGTCGAGCGAATGCAGCCGCAGCAGCACCGTCGACAGCTCAGGCACGCCGCGCACCTGTCCCGGCCGCAATGCGAGGAACACGTGCGCGATCTCGTCGGCCGGCACCCGCACCGTCCGCGTGCTGTCGCCGGCCTGCCGTCCATACTCGCCGGGATGTCGCGTCAACAGGTGATAGGCAATGCGCCGTCCGTCGTCGTCGAACTCGACGCCGTTGACGATCTCGCCGTGCGGCAGGCGCTCGTTCTTGCTCACAGGCAGATGATCGGCTTCGAGCAACTGCACCTGCAACGGCACGGCTAATCCGTCGTGCCAGCTACGCAGACGCCGCCGCACGAGCACCTCGCCGTCGCTAAAGAACGCACGAGCGGCCAACGTCTGCAATCCCGCCATATCGAACAGCCCGTCCGCGTCGATCTCCGCTGCGCTGTCTTCCCAAAGCAGCTTTTGCGCGTTTCGCATCGTCTCGTCGGGATGTCGCGGATGCGCCTGTATGCCGGAGCCGATCGTGTTCGACACGAGCCGCGTGATCGCGGCTTTCGCCCAAGGGTCGTTTCGAATCGCGTCGCGCGCCCGATGCCGCATCAGCGGCAGGTTTTGCGCCGCCGCCGCGTTCGGCCCCGCGCTCGACGCCTTCCACGACCGTGCGCGAGCGCCGCCCGTGCTCGCGGATTCGTACGCCGCCGCCTTCAGCCGCGTCGGCACCACGAATCCGCGCCGAGCGAGCATCGGATACGCGCGGCTCATCGAACCCCCTTGCCGGCGTGCCGCAGCCGAACGATGCGCGAGCGCCCGCTCGCGCCGTCGAGCGCGCGAATGATCTCGGTTTGCGCCTCGCGAAGCTCCAAGATCGAGCGGTACTTCACGCGGCGATCCGCATACTGCACTTCGAGCTCGCCTTTCGCGATCGCGGACTGGATGCGATCCAGATCCTGTCTTGTGTAAGCCATCGGCTTTCTCCTAGCGACGCGTCAGGTAGGCCGAGCGGCCGACGCGACGCCCCTGAATGCGCGAAACCCCGCTCGGTGGCGGGGTTTCGTTGGGTTTTGCGGTTTGCTGCTGCGGTGGTGGCTCCGTGTCCGCATCGCGATCCTCCGGCTGATCCGGCAGCACCTCGACCGGCAGCGCCGACGGCAACGCGTCGAGCACCGGCACCGCCTCGAACAGCGACACCTGCGACAAGCGCTGCTGCTCGACCTGCCAGTGCGGCTCCGTCATCAAATGCGTCTTGACGCTGCGCGCCGCGTGCAGCGCGTACACCTCGCAGTCGAGCGCTTCGTTACGTGCGCCGGCCTTCTTTTGCCAGACGCGTTTGGTCCCGATGCGAGCGGGCACCTTCACCTCGGCCGTCAACTGCGACAGGTAGTCCGACCGGACGTCGCGATACCAGTGCATGCGTCCGGGGCCGTCGCCGTCCAGCTTGAGCCGGTTGTCGAGAATCAGATCCTTGGCCTTGCTGACGCCGACCATGAACGGCCGCAGCCCGTACTTCGCCGCCTTGCTGTTGTTCCGCGTCGAGTCGACCGACGCGCGCGGCGTGCTGAAGATCTCGGCATTGGCATCCGTGCTGCCCTTGATCGCCAAGACGATCAAACCTTGCCGCTGCGCCGCGCGCACGTACCTGTAAACCGCGTCCGACGTCGAGCCGTCCGACGAGTCGATCGACGTCGCCCGGATCCGCAGCAGGCCGCCCGACTCATGACGGTACGCGTGCGTGATCAGCGTCGTGAGCGCGCCCCATACGCCGCCCGTCAACGGGTCTTCGCGTTGGTCCATCACGTTGCCGAAGATCTCGTCCCACGCGATCAGCCAGCTCTCCTCGCCCCGCCCCACGCGCGCATCACAATCGCGAGGCGGTCATGCTGCACGTCGACGCCGAGCGTGAGCAGCAAGCCGCCCATCGGCACCGTGAACGGTGGATACGGCATCGCGCGTTCGGCGAGCGCGTCGATTTCGGGAAGATCGCTCTTGTACTTGTACGGCCGCCCCTGCGAGTTGTTGACGAATGAACGCATCTTCGTGTCGTCGCCGGAACGTAGTGCCTTCTCCGCCGTGAGCCACTTCTTCACCAGCTCGGCCATGCGCGAGCCGGGGAACGGCGACACCAGCTCGTTCAGCCGGAAACCGGCGACGCCGTAAAACGGCGCGGTCGCCACCCATCGGCCGCGTCGCACCGCGCGGATGCGCATCGGGTCGTCCCACAACGTGCCGCAGTGCGGGCACGTGTATCGCGCCGACTCCGGCCGGGCGCGGCCGAACACCTCGTGCGCCACATCGGCGTCTTCCGTCCACGTGACGTTCTCCCACGTCAGCTCGTGTTCCTCGCCGCAGTCCGGGCACGGCACCAGATAGACGCGCTGATCGGACGCCACGTATGCCTGCTGAATGCGCGAGAAGCCGTCGACCGTTGGCGTGCCGCCGAAGATCACCTTGCGCCGGCTGTCCGAGTAGCTCTTGTTGCGCTCCTCCAGCAGCGTGATCGAATCACCCTGCTCGCGCACGTTCTGATTCGCGTCGTCCGGCTCTTCGACTGCGACGACGGGCGCAGGCGTCGACTTCACGTCGTCCGGCGCGTTCGACGTGATGAACTTCAGGAACCCGCGCGGGAATGTCTTGTGATCCCACAAGTTGTTCTTGTCGCGGCTCGCATGCACGGGCAGTTTCGCCGACAAGCGAGGCGTCACCTCGACCATCGGCTCGAATTTCTCCATGTTGAACTTCTTCGCCGACTTCTCTTTCGCGAACATCACGATCATCGGGCACGGATCGACGTCGATTCGCCGGCCGATGTAGTTCAGCAGCACCCCGTCCGTCCACGCGACCTGCGCCGACTTCATGCACACGACCTTTTGCACGCGCGGATCGTCGAGCGCCGTATGCATGCCGAACACCCAAGGCGTGATGTTCGGGTTATACCGGCCAGGACTCGCCGTCGCCTTCGCGCTCATCCGGCGATGCTTGCGCGCCCAGTCCGTCGTCCCGATCTTCTCCGGCGGACGCAGCAGCTGCGCGATCCGCCGAATCACCGTCCGAACCGTCTCGGTCGTATCCAGAAAGCTGTTCAAGACACCCATACATATGCTCGTTCAACCATTCGAGGTCAATTTCAACGTCATGCAGCGCGCGCAATTCCTGCACGAGCTTGTC
Source organism: Burkholderia savannae (assembly GCF_001524445.2). NCBI lineage: Bacteria > Pseudomonadati > Pseudomonadota > Betaproteobacteria > Burkholderiales > Burkholderiaceae > Burkholderia > Burkholderia savannae. The sequence goes on along the minus strand of NZ_CP013417.1, from coordinate 1,578,391 downwards.
GGATAGCGCGAGCAATTCCGTCTGAAAGGCACCGACCATCTGGCCATATGCCTGCTCAAGCTGCGCGGCGTTGACCAACTGCCCTTTCTTTTCGGCGAGCGTCAGCAGCTTGATTTCGCGATCCACGCGTTCAGTCATCGCGCGCTCGGCCACAAGATCGATGCCGGTCTCGCTCGCGCGGCCGGCGGCCATCTCTCGCAAGTGCCGAAGGTAAGCCATGCGGATCTCATCCATCGACGCCGTTCGATAGTCGATGTTGAGCCGATCGACCAGACGCGAAACCGTCGACCGCTCAAGGTCGAGGTGCTCCGCGATCTGCTGCTGAGTCAGCATGTGAATGTGCCCCCCTATAGAGATTCAACAGTAGAGAAAAAACGCGGGTGCGCACCCCCGCATGCACCCGCGCCATAGGGTCCCCTGCCCATTTTCTAGGCATCGGCGACCCCGACCGCAAGCACCGCGACCGCGTGATCACCCGCACGCTCCATCGCCCACACGATGCGGTCCATTGGATCGTCGAATACGAAGCCACGCGCGGTAACGCGCCCCGTGCTTCGATCCTCATTCCACGCCGACCAGACCTCGCCCGGCCCGCCATTCGCCAACTCGCTTCGCATTTCAGCGCCCCAATGCAAAAAGCCCTGAGGGCTTTCGCACTCAGGGCTTCAAAATCTTCGGACGAGCAACGACCCGGAACAGGCCGCGTCACTCGGTGAATACCGGAATCAAATTGTCAGGGCGAAGTGTAGATGAAGACCTTACGGTTGAGCAACACTTTCTTTCTCTGCCTCTTTCATTTTGTCGATGATCGCCTGCATCGACACATACTCAACCTTGGGTTCGCTGAGCTTCTCGTCGATCGCGCGCTTCGCATGAGTAAGCGCCAAATCGAAAATCGACGTCGGTCGCGCCTTCAAACCAAGGCGACGGCAGATGTAGGCGGGATGCGCACGCCACACGTAATGCATCTGCAAAACCTTGCGATCCTGCGGCATCAATCGACGGCACGCGAGTTCGATCTTCTGCGCGTCCGCTTCGTCGAGCGTCGCGCTGATCGTTCGCCCGCCCGTGCCCGGAAAATAGATCGACGCGACAAGAGAATCGCCGTGCGCGCTGCCCGAGCGCATCGCCCTTGCCCAATTGTTCAAACGCTCTTCCAGTGTCATACCGTTCCCCGAATCAATCCTCATATCGACCGACGTGCGCCCCGCAATAACCCCGCCGTGACGAACCCGCGCCGATGATGGTCGATGCCGCGCGCGTGCAGCGGCACCCGTTCTCTACGTGCGCGCACTGCCGGTCGTCGGCGGCGGCTTGAGCCGCAGGCACGGCACTAGGACGACCTGCTTCAAGCGACGCGTTGCGACGCCTTCTCACCTCATCCCAGTTCTTTCGCAGTCGCGCAGGCGATGTGACGATGCGTTGCCAGAACTTGTCCCGATCGGCCCATGCGTATAGCCGCACGATCTCCTTCTGATCCCTGCCGTCGATGGCCAACATTGCGTCGACATCGGCGATCCATTTCGACCAGTTCGGCACATCGCCACCCGGATCACGGGCACGCAGGCGCTCGAACATCCAGCACGCCATCGATGACGACAGATCGTCACGGTTTTCACTTTGCTCACCCGCCCTGTGGTTAACCAACGACGCTTGAGAGAGAGTATGTTTTTTACTATTACTGTTTACTGGTTTACTAGTTGGAACGTCGTTCAGGTAACTTTCCGCTTCGCCTGCGCAAAACGCCCCGTCAGACAGCTGATCGGAACCACGTTCAGGTAGTGCCGCAACCTCATCGGAACGTCGTTCCGAAGTGCCGCATTTTTCAGCAGCATCGGAACCAGATTCCGAATTGCCCAATTTTTCATCAACATCGGAACCACGTTCCGATTCGCTCGCAATGATGTCGAAGTCGATCGCATCGCGCTGGCGAAGTGCGACATCCTTGGGAACGGCAAGGCGATAATGCGCATGTGCCCAACGGCGGGCCGGACGCCGCGACCGCCAACGCGCCAACCAACCGTGACGCTCGGCGACTTCGAGATGCGTGCTGACGCTGCGCTCCGACAGGCTCGCCTTCTCGGCAATCGTTCCGATCGACGGCCAGCAGATATCGTCCATTGCGTTCGCATACTCGGCGATCACAAACAATACCAACTTCGTGGTGGACGGCAGATCGCTACCGGTCATGGCTCGACGCCATGTGAAGAATGGTGAAACGGCAGACATAGTCAATATCCTTCGCCCGGCTCGGCGAAATTTTCGAACCGGGTTGTAGCGTTCTTAAACGCGAGCCGCACGGTCCCGATCGGCCCGTTGCGTTGCTTCGCGATGATGATTTCGGCGGTCCCCGTGTCGGGGCTGTCCGGGTTGTAGACCTCGTCGCGGTAGATGAACAGGATCACGTCGGCGTCCTGCTCGATCGAGCCTGACTCCCGAAGATCCGACATCACGGGACGCTTGTTCGGGCGCTGCTCCAGCCCTCGATTCAACTGAGAAAGCGCGATCACCGGCACGCGCAATTCGGTCGCAATTTGCTTGAGCGCCCGTGAGATCCCGCTGACCTCCACCGCCCGCATCTCCGTGCTGGCACCATCCCCCGACATCAGTTGGAGGTAGTCAATGACGACGACACCAAGTTGGCCGTGTTCGCGATGCAGGCGTCGCAATCGGGTTCTCAGCATCGACGGGGTCAGCGACGATCCTTCGAGAATGTGGAGATTCGCTTCGGACATGACCCGCACGCCGTGCGTAATACGCGACCAGTCGCTGTCTTCCAGCGAGCCGGTTCTCAGGCGATGTTGGTTGACCCGAGAAATCGATGCGAGCATACGCGTCGCAAGCTGCTCGGCAGGCATTTCCATCGATACAACGGCAGCCGGCAAACCGGACCGTGTGGCGACGTTTTCAGCGATGTTCATCGCGAGGGATGTCTTACCCATCGACGGCCGACCGCCGACGATAATCAACTCGCCTTCATGCATCCCGTCGAGGCGACGATCCAGATCGTCAAAACCGGTCGCCGTGCCAGTGACGCCGCCCTTGTCTTCGCGCTGATACAGCATGTCGATCCGCTCGACGACGCGACTCAACGTCGGCAGCATGGGCATGAAACCGTCGTCCTTGCGCCGATCCGCGTCGGACAAATGGAGAAACGCAGATTGCGCCTGATCGATGATGTCGGCCGGCTCGCGCCCGCCCGTGTGATGGCACAGCTCCATCACATGCTTCGCAGCGCGCAGGCAACCACGCAACAGCGACCTGTTTCGCATGATTTCCGCGTAGCGCTCGACATTGGCCGCACCCGGAGTCGATTGAACGATCTCGTTCAAATACTGCAATGGCCGCTTGATCTTCGCACCGGTTGCTTGCAGGCGCTCGAACACCGTGACGACATCGGCGCGCCGCTGATCAAGCACAAGTTGCTTGATCGCGGTATAGATGAGGCGATGGTCACGCAACGTAAAATCGTCCGTCGCGATCTGACCGCCAATCCGGTCATATACATCGCTATCCAACATCAACGCGCCCAATACCGCCTGCTCGGATTCAATCGAGGCGATCGGCTCATGTACGTCGATCGGGTCCATTGCGCCCATATTTCCCCTGTCGATGATGACGTGTGATTTCGTTGACCCGTGGTCGAATCGAGTCCGGCCAAGGTGGCTTTTTCGTCAACTACGCCTGCGCCGAGCGAGGCGCGCGGCGGTTTGAATCAGCCGCTGAAACAGACGTTGCCCTTTGCGGCCCGTCGCGATGATCTGCTCGGCTTCGCGATCGTCGATTCGCTGATCTTCGAGCGCGCGAGACACGTCGTTGGCGACCTGCCCCACATGCGCTTGCAAGCGGAGTGTCGTCGTTACGAGATGCATCGTGCCCGGCTCGTGGCTATCGGCCGCATGGTGATCGTCGACACGCTCGGCAACCAGCCCGAACCGGGCGTTGAGCGCATGTAACGCGTCGAGCGCGTGCGCCTCGGCTTCGCTCTTCTCCTGCATCCACTCGATCAACAGCTCGAACATCTCCATTGAGAGTCGGCTATCGCCGACACCGCGCAGGCGTAGGCGAAGCGACTCCGGCGTGATGCCCTTGCCTCGGCGGTTCGTCAAGTGATTGGCGGCGTCGGCGACGCCGCCGGGAGTGTTGCGGACGGACGTATAAAGCACGTCTAGCCATTCCGTACTGTCGTATCGGCAAGTCATATCGGAAATTTGAGAAGGTGCGCCTTTCATGCTGTTACAAGCAACGGCTCACAAGTACGATGCAAACCTACGTGATATCTGCGCGTTATTGACCGTCCAGCGTCTCGTTGGCTACGAAATAGTCATGCAATAACTGGACGTTCGAAACGCGCGGATCGGAGACCCGTGAAAGGGCAATCTTGGTCAGAGTGTCATAGGGAATGCCGGTCTCGTCCGAGATGTGTCGCCACTTGCCTTTGCAGCACTGAAGCTTCGCGACCACATACGCCAACCAAATGCCACGACCTTCGCCCATGGCGATCTCCAGCGGGGTTATCGAGCCTCGATTGTAAGTCTTATTTGGCTATTCTTCAACGCTCCAAGCGCACGCTGAAAGTTACATATGACTAGCCATATTCGGCAACATGCGCCTATGAAACTGAAACCCGCGCGAGAAACGCTCGCCGCAAATCTTCGGCGGCGGATGGACGACCATGACAACCTGAATACGCAAGCCAAGCTTGCTGCAAGGGCTGGCATTGCTCAACGCACCGTTGGACGCATGCTGAAAAACGAGGCGGATCCGCAGCTGGGACACTGCGAAGCGGTGGCAGAAGCCCTTGGCGTGTCATTAATTGATCTGCTGACGGATCCAGACTCGGCAGTGTCTGGCTTGCACTACGACCGCAATGCGGCCGCCCGTCTCACGCAGGAAAGCCGAGAGAAGATTGAGTCATACATCCGCTTCATCATCGCAACCGAAGCCCCCACCAGCAGCGGTGAAAACGAATTGAACGTGTCTCAGACACTTCCCGCGACGCAAGCGCAAGAAGATACGGTTAAGCGCGTGGCTCGACGTTCATTATCCGATAAAACGTTGAGCATCCATGAAGACCAAAGCCACACCAGAGGCGGGAAGCGCGGGCATCGCTGACCTGTCCACCTATCGCGCTCGAAAGCTGTTTCATAGCGTCGATCGCCACTCCTCGAAAGCCGACAGCGACCGCAAGACATCGGTTCGAGCAGCGTTGTTCGCAGAAATGGAGTCGCATCCAGCGTCGACCATCGCCTATGCCGCCGTCCTACTAAGGGCAGACGGCGACGTTACGATATCGGCCGCCGGCATCGAGCCAGAGTTCTCCGCGTCTATACAATCCGGACTCCGCAGGCTAGATCACATCGTCGAAGAGCACTCACAAAGATCGACACGGCACAGAGGCCAAAGTGGCTTTGCCCACTTATTTCCCCTCATTTCACTTGCCGCTCTGGCGGCCATCTATATGAACGTCGTGCCATGGCTTGACGTACTGCTCTCACTGCTAGGGCAAATCGCCATTGGCCTTGCTGCCCGTAAGCCACTCCGATCTCGCACCTAAGCCTCAGTCGAATTTGCCCCCGTTACTATCTTCACGCCCCGATAATCGGGGTTTTGGCCAGCCAGGCCCGGTATGATTCCCGCCCCCAGTCGCAGTCATGATCCGGGGGGTGTTGTCACCGGGCCTGGTGGGTGGCTGGTGATCGCTGATAGGGGTTTGGCCGGGATATCCCGACGCCGTCCGTAACGTGGATGCCGAGACTTGCCACCGTTGTTGCAGGCCAATCCGTTCACTCTGCATAAACTGCGATGCAAGAAACCCAACAACATGACGCCATCGATATCTTCATCGGCGTCGACGTCGGTAAAGGCCAGCATCACGCCGTTGCACTCGATCGAAATGGCAAGCGTCTGTACAACCAGGCGCTACCCAACGACGAGGTCAAGCTGCGAGCCCTCATCGCCGAGCTCAAGACTCACGGCCGACTTCTGTTCGTCGTCGACCAGCCTTCCACCATAGGTGCGCTTCCTGTAGCCGTCGCCCGTGCTGAAGGCATACTCGTCGCCTATCTTCCCGGACTGGCCATGCGCCGTATTGCCGATCTGCACGCCGGCGAAGCCAAGACCGATGCCCGCGATGCCGCGATCATCGCCGAAGCCGCTCGCTCGATGCCGCATACGCTGCGCTCGCTTCGACTCGCCGACGAGCAGCTCGCCGAGCTCACCATGCTGTGCGGCTTCGATGACGACCTCGCCGCTCAGGTCACGCAGACCAGCAACCGCATTCGCGGCTTGCTTACTCAAATCCATCCGGCGCTCGAGCGCGTTCTCGGACCGCGCCTCGACCATCCGGCGGTGCTCGATCTGCTTGAGCGCTACCCGTCCCCAAGCGCACTTGCCGCTGCCAGCGAGAAGACCCTCGCCAACCGCCTCATCAAGCTCGCACCGCGCATGGGCAAGAACTTGGCGGCCGAAATCGTTCACGCGCTGAACGAGCAAGCCGTGATCGTGCCCGGCACGCAGGCTGCCACCATCGTCATGCCTCGTTTGGCCCAGCAACTCGCCGCCTTGCGCAAGCAGCGTGACGAAATCGCCGCCGAAGTTGAGCGGCTGGTGCTTGCTCACCCTCTTTGGCCGGTCCTGACCAGCATGCCGGGAGTCGGCGTCAGGACCGCCGCCAGACTCCTGACCGAAGTCGCCCATAAAGCCTTCGCCTCCGCCGCGCATCTGGCGGCCTACGCTGGCCTCGCGCCGGTCACCCGGCGCTCAGGCTCGTCGATCCGTGGCGAGCATCCATCCAGACGGGGCAACAAGGTGCTCAAGCGAGCCTTGTTCCTCTCTGCCTTCGCGGCCTTACGAGACCCAGTCTCGCGGGCCTATTACTCGCGCAAGATCCAGCAAGGCAAGCGCCACAACCAGGCCCTCATCGCACTGGCACGACGACGCTGCGACGTCCTGTTCGCCATGCTGCGTGATGGCACCATTTACCAACCCAAGTCAGCCCCTAACGCTTGACGAAAGACATAGGGGCACCCCCCCGCAATTCCCCACAGGAACGCGTCATAAACTTTAAGCCTTATTTGTCTTGACCATATAAGCCATATAAGACTATTCTCCGGATGCGCAATCTCGCGTGCCCGGAGAAATCTCATGAAAAAAATGACCGACCTGCATCGCGCGGCTCGCCAAGACATGTTGCGACGGGGCCAGCAAAACAACTTGGAAAAGTCGCTGCTATTCAAGTGCGTCTTCGCCGCCGCCGCCCTGATCATCGCCGCGAACGTGCTGGATAGCGGCCCCGTCGCTGACAAGCCCACCACCTTCCACGCCAACGTCTGACGCTCACGCGCCGAGGACGGCTTGCGCACTCGGCGTAAAGGAGATGATGAAGCCATGCACAGAATCAACGCAGCGCAGCACGCGGGCATCCCGCGCCGGGACACGCTGTCGCCCCGGACCGTCGCCCGTTACGAACGCGATCGCCAGCTTCCGACGTCGCCGCTCCTCATCGGCAAGCACATCGTCATGCGCCGACCGCTCGTAGACGGCGTCTATATCGAGTACCTGATCATGGACGGCAACACCATTGCCGCGAAGCAGATCTCGATTCCAGACGAACCGACGTGTGCGGACGCGATCAAGCGCCTTCGCGCCGCGACAAGCGCCGAGCCGGAAAAGCACTCCTGCCCGAAGAAGCCGCGCGCGTTCAGGATCAGGGAGGCATCGTGATCGACAACGCCCTCCCGAACGCGGCTCCGCGCCGACTCAATCCATACGTCGACCTCACGCCCGCTCAACGGGCCGACCTGACGGCTCGAATCCTGACTGTGTTCAGGCACGCCACGCACGCGATGACGTCCGACGAAGTCTGCACGACCCACTTCGCCGACATGCCGGGCGCGGCTGCGCAATGCATCGATAAGCTCGCGCGGGGCGGATGGCTGCGCCGCCAACCGCGCCCGCACGACCTGCGTTTCCTCTACTGGCTCACCGGATCGGACGCAGCCCCGCCGCTGTCGGTCCCCTGCAAGCAGGCAGACGGCACCTATTCGAACGATGCCGGCGGCGCACTCGCGCCTCGACATGCGCCGCGATCCGCCGTGCCCGCCGGATCCGCGCACACGCGCCCCGAACTCCACACGATCGTCACGCGAGACGCGGAACGTCACGTCGCCGTCTCGTTCCCGCATCTCCGCTCGCTTGAGATTTCCGTCGACTCGCTGCTTGGGTCGGATACCCGCACGTTGCGATTCCTGCGCCTGTTCCGCCAGAGCATCGACCTCGAAGTGTCGCGACTCGAACTGATGATCCAGAACCGGAGGACCGCGTGAAGCGCATGACGACCTACAAGCATCCGACGTCGTACAACGAGATCGTCGCTCACGCGAATGCCGTTCATGCACGTCGTCTCGCTCAACTCAAGAAGGCCGAGAAGCACATCCGAGCGATCGAGCGCGACCTCACGTTGGTCGCTGAAGCCGGCATTTACATTGACGTTGACGAGCATTCGATGCGCCTCGAAGACTGCCGCGCCCCCGGCGAATACCGCTACAACGGCCGCGCGAAATGGGCTCTCCGAATCTATGCCGGGATTTTCAGCGAGACGGCCGATCGCGCCGTCCGCGCGTTTCTCGCGCTCGGCTGGATCGTCGAGCGCATTGATATCGCTCCGAATCGCGCGAATCTCCTGCTTCGGCGGCCGAAGACGCAGTCTCGCCTGATCGTCGACTGCTCAGTGGAACTCGCACAATGCCTCCAACCGCAGGAGGCCGAGTAATGGACGCCCGCACCCAATCGCTCGCGCTCGTCGAGCCGATCGTCACCGGCAACACGAAGGCCGCTGCCGCCGCTGCGGGCGCGACGTCGGCGGATCTCTGGATGGTGCCGTACGAACAGCTTCACTACGATCCGCGCGACAACGTGCGTCCCGTTGATCACCAGTGGGTGTCGCACCTCACCGCCCTGATGATCGCAAACGGCTACGACAAGAGTCAGCCGCTCCATTGCTACATCCGGAAGGTCGACGGGAACGACCTGATCTACGTCTACAAGGGACAACACCGCTACCTCTCCGCAGGCAACGCGATCCGCGCAGGAAAGAACCTCGGCAAGATCCCCGTCGTCGTGCGCGATGCGAAGACGGTTGAACGCTCCGAGATGGTGATCGACGGATACCTCAGCAACGAAAGCAAGCGCGCGTCTCCGCTCGAACTCGCGACGGTCGTCGCGGAACTGCGCGACGTACACGGCCTCGACACGAAAACGATCTGCACGCGCCTGAACGTTACGGATCAAACCATTCGTGACGTCGGCCTGCTTGAAAATGCGCCGGCGGAGATTCACCAGTTCGTCCGCGACGGCTCCATCTCCGGCTCGCTCGTGATCAAGGAGATACGGCGGCACGGCGCGGAACGGGCACTGGAGCGGATCGTCGCGGGCATGTCGAAAGCGAAGGACGCAGGCAAGACGAAGGTCACGAAGAAACATCTCCGCGCAACGTCGCCCAATAGCGTCGTGGCGTCGACTGCCGCCGCCGAGCCCCAACGGAAGATTGGCGAACAGCACGCAAAGCAGCTTTTGCAAGCGCTGCAAAGCGTATTGCACGATCCGTGCTTCGGCAAGTTGTCGCCGGGAACGATCGAAGGCGTGCATCGCACGCTGACGGGTCTCGAAGACTTGCTCGATGCCGTGCCGACGCGTCGCTCGAAGTATCCGATCGCCAAGGCAAACGAGCACGGCGTGTACGAGCCATCTGAAATCCTGTCCGCGCCCATCTCAAAGAGCACCGGGCGCACGCCCGTCGAGATTCGGCTCGCACAAATCGCCGAGGGCGATTGGGAATTCGGTTTCTCGTACACCTTCAGCAGCGCGGGCGGATCGTCGCCATGCAAGCGCATCGAAGGCGAATCGCCCGGCCGTTACAGGACGCGCGTCGAAGCGATCCGTGCTGCGGTTCAGGTGCTCACCCGCACCCTCGAAAACAGCAGCGCCTCGAAAGCGAAGGAAATGGCAAGCGTTCGGCGGTGGCTCGACAAGCTGTTCACGACGCCGGACCCGGACTGGACGCCCGAACTGGCACAGGAGGCGGCCCAATGACCCCGCGTCCGGCCCTTTCTACCCCACGTCCGCTGCCGCGAAAGCGGGAACGCGCGGACAAGCGCCCGGCTATCACACTGGCGAGCGTCGACGGCAATGCAGTTTCAAGGCGTGTGCGCGGGCTTACGCCCGCAAAGGCACTCCAGAAGAACGAAACGCCGCGTGCGCGGCGAAAAGCAATCCAGAGAAACGAAGCCCCTGCGGATGCCCGCAGGGGCATGCACGCACGCCTCGACGCGCTTTGCATCGAGATCCGCGCCCTTGTGAGCGACGTCTCGCACTCGGCCGACATCGTGCTGCTCGACCTGATGGCCGACGATGCCGGCAGCTACGCACGGCACAAAGCGGCGCAGGACGCTCGCACGTGGGCCGCAGCCGCCGGCGTCACGCTCGAAACGGGTTTGATGCAGCTCGGCCGGGCGATACCACGCGATCAGAATTGAGGATGACCATGAACGACAAACAGAACACCGCACCGAACTGGTTGCAGGAAGGCGATCTGCTCTATCGCCTCACGATCGACACGCACCAGCAAAACCATGATGAGATCTATGTCACGCTGGCCGAAGGATCGCGTGATATGCGGGCACGAGCTGCGCGCGCGGCAGAGCTTCGCGAAGCTCTGAACGAATTCGCACCTGATCGGCCGACCTACAGCACGTCGCCCGATGCGCTCATGAGGCTTCGACGCCTCATTGCCGCCAATGAGTACGCGATCTCGTTTCAGACGATGCAGCAGTATCGGACCGCTTTACTCAAGGCCATCGACAGCGAGACGCCCACTTTCATCGATCGGACCCCGATGACGCGCGCGCAACATGAGGCTATCGAGTTTGCACTCGGTGCATGTGCGGGTCATCCAGCCGGCGAGTTGCACGTCGCCGCACTGGAATCGCTTCTCACCGATAGCGGCGAATTGTGCGCCCAGACAACGCTAACCGCAGCCGAACTCGAACACCCCGATCGTGCCGCCCCGCGAGCAGGAGAATGCCGATGAGCGAGGCAGAACTGATCGAGCGTCTCATCCAAGAACTCGACAAGCGGATCAAGCCAGCGATTCCACTGGAAATCGCATTGTGGTCGACAAAGGAGATCGGCGTATACCTTCAGCGGCCCGCGCAGGTTGTACGCGAGCGCATCGCCACCCTCCCCGGCTTCCCGGAAGCTATCCGCTTGCCGAGCTGCGATGGCGGCCGCGGCTTCCCGCGCTGGAAAGCCGCAGAAGTGGTCGCATGGGTTGAGTCACATCAGGGCGGTACGCGCGCGCGCGGTGGTCGGCCGCGCAAACCGGACTAACCGATACGCGCCGCGATATCAGCGGCCGTCTCGTTGTAGTAGGTCAGTAGTTCATTCAAGTTCGTGTGCCCCGTCATGCGGGCGAGATCTAGCGGTTGCAGCTTCTTTGCCAGCCGCGTAATCGCCTCATGGCGGGTATCATGAAACGTCAGCCGACTTTCCGCCGATTGTTTCTCGAAAGCCTTATCCCGCGCCTTGCGGAATAGTGCATCCCGGCTTTTATCAGTGAGCCCAAACAACGGCGCACCATCCTCGACCTTCGGCAGCATGCCAAGCAATTCCACCGCACGCGTCGACAATGCTACGCTCCGGGCACTGCCGTTCTTCGTTAATGGCAGACGCGCAACCCGCAACTCAAGGTCGACTGTCTGACTCGTTAGCCCAATAATCTCCCCCGAGCGCATGGCGGTTTCAATTGCAAACAAGAACGCAACGGCAACGCGCTGCGATGCGAACCGCACTGGCATGCCATCCTGAAATCCAAGCGCAAGTGTCATCGCGTCAATTTCGGTCTGAGAGATAAGGCGTTCGCGGCCGGGCCCAGGCGTTGGTCGCTTGATCTCCTTCATGGGTGACGAGGCAAGCCAGCCCCATTCTTTGCGCGCAGTGTCGAGCGCATGAGACAACAGGGTCATCTCACGATTGACGCTTGCCGGCGATACTTCCTTCAAGCGCTCATCACGCCATGCAGCGATGTGCGCAGGCTTCAGATCGGCGAGGCGAATTTCGGCGAAGGGCCGTCCATTGATTTTTTTTCGGCCGATCAGAGCGAGGCGAAGGCGCTCCCACCGCTCGCCACGCTTTTTAGAACTTACCTTGTCTCGGTACTCGGCAAGCACGTCACCAACCGTATGGGTCTTGCTGCCTTGCCCGGTCGCGATCGACCTCAATTCAGTCTCGCGCTTAAGCGCCCAAGCCTGCGCCTCGGCCTTGGTGTCACGAACGGCCGAATCCCGTACGCCCTTGACGTAGACCTCCGCGCGCCAGCCACCGGCCGCTGTCTTCCTGAACGACGCCATGCGTAGCCCCCTGCGTAATTTATGCGTAGTGAGGCGTAGTTTAGCGTGTTTTAGAGTGACGATTGGGAAGGGAGAGATGGACCCAAAAACAACGTAAGCCATTGAAAACAAATGCCTTATGGTGCTTTATGGTGTCACATGAAAATGCTTGATGGTGCGTGAGGCCGGACTCGAACCGGCACGCCCTTGCGGGCGTCAGGACCTAAACCTGGTGCGTCTACCAATTTCGCCACTCACGCACGCGAAAAATGCTGCGCCGAACGGGGCTGCGCGTCGCTTTCGCGACCGCCCGAAAAGCGCGAGCGCGAGATTCTAACCGATCTCCCTACACTTGTCTCTAGCAGCCGGCCTCTCTTTTGCCGCGATGCTAGAATTCGCCGTTGTCCCCGCACGGCGGCCGCGACGCCCTGCCGTCGAACGTCCCCGCGCCCCCGAGCCGATCTCGCTCCACTCGTTCCTGCCCCCGTGAATTTCGACGAATATTGCCAGCAGAAAGCCGCGCCGCCCGGCTCCAGCATCTACTATGCGCTGCGCCAGGCGCCGCTCGCGCGCCAGCCGCTCGTCACCGCGCTCTTCGCGCTGCGCCGCGAGCTCGAACAGACCGTGAAGGAAGTCAGCGATCCGACCATCGGCCACACGAAGCTCGCGTGGTGGCAAAAGGAACTCGCCGAGCTCGCGGCGGGCAATCCGTCGCACCCGGTCTCGCAGGCGCTCGCCGCGCACCATCCGGACATCACGCGCGAAGCGAGCGCGCTGCAGACGCTCGTCGCCGGCTACGGCATGGATCTCGAGCAGGCGCGCTATCTCGACTTCGCGAATCTGCGCCGCTATGTCGACCATACGGGCGGCACGTTCGCCGCGCTCGTCGCGCGCGCGAGCGCGACTCCGCCGGCCGAAGGCGACGCGCGCTGGGCGCATCCGCTCGGGCATGCGCTGACGCTCGCGCAGTTCGTGCAGGATCTGGGGCAGGACGCGCGCCAGGGCCGCATCTACATTCCGATCGACGAGCTGCAACGCTACGGCGTGACGGCCTCCGATCTTCTCAATCGCCGCTACAGCCCCGCGTACACCGAGCTAATGCGCTTCCAGGCGTCACGCGCGCGCGACGCGCTCAACGCGGCGCTGTCCGGCATCCCCGCCGACGAGCGCCGCGCGCAGCGCACGCTGCGCGCGCTCGGCGCGCTCGCGCTCGCGGTGCTCGACGAGATCGAGCGCGACGGCTTCCAGGTGCTGCACCAGCGGCTCGCGCTCACGCCGATCCGCAAGCTGTGGATCGCGTGGCGCGCCGCGCGGCGCCGCTGATGCGCGCCGCCGCCCGTCACGCGCGCAACAGCGGCAGCGGCTCGAAACGCTGCTCGAGGACGCTCGTCGCGTCGAGCCCCCACCACGGGCCGAGCACCGTCGCATAGAGCTGGCGGAAGTCGACCGCGACAGGCAGATTGCCGTTGCCGTCGAGCCGCGCGAGCGCGGGCGGCGCGCCGTACAGGCCGCCGCGCACGCGGCCGCCCATCACGAAATGCGGCGCGGCCGTGCCGTGATCGGTTCCGTTGCTCTGGTTCTCCCGCGCGCGCCGGCCGAATTCGGCATACGTCATCACGAGCGTGTCGTTCCAGCGCCCGAGCTCGGTCAACGCCGAGCGCATCGCGACGAGCCCTTCCGCCAGTTGCTTCAGCAAGCCGGCCTGCTGGCCCGGCTGGTTCTGATGCGTGTCGAAACCGTTCAGCGTGAGGCGCAGCACCGCGACGCCCTGCCCCGGCATCGGCGTGCGCTGCGGCGCGTCGCACGCGGCGAGCACCTGCATCGCGGTCTTCACCGACGCGCCGAACGGCCCGCCCGGAAACGCGGTCGCGAGCGCGGGCGTGCCCGCGTGCGGACGCAGCCGGTCGGCCGCCTTGACGATGTCGTTCTCGACGTCGATCACGTGCGCGAGCGCGGGATTCTGCTCGCGCAGCGACACGGGCTGCACGAGCCGCGCCGCGCGAATGAACTGAGCGGGATTAACGAGCGCGATCGCGCGCGCGCCGTTCGCGAGCGGCCCCATTTCCGCGCTGCCGAGCACGACGCCGTCCGCGGCGAAGCCGGGCGGCACGCTCGCCTGCGCGAACGCGCGCGTGAGCCACCCCTCGCGCAGGTACTCGTCCGCGCGCGACGCTGTGTCCCAGATCTCGATCGAGCGGAAATGCGACAGATTCGGCTGCGGATAGCCGACGCCGTCGACGATCGCGAGCCGCCCGTCGCGCCAGATCGGCATGAGCGGCGCGAGCGCGGGATGCAGCGCGGCGCGCTCGTCGAGCTGCACGACCTGCTCGCGCTTGATGCCGATCGTCGGGCGCAGCGCGCGGTACAGCGGGTCCGCGTACGGAATCACCGTGTTGAGCCCGTCGTTGCCGCCCTTCAGCTCGACGAGGATCAGCAGGTTCGAATAGCGCGCGGCGCGCGGCGCGCCCGCCGCCCCGATCGCGCCCGAGGCCGCCGCCGCCGTGGCCGCGAACGCGTGCGGCGCGGCGAGCGATACGCCCGCCGCGCCGGCGAGACTCGCCAAGGCCAGAAAATCGCGTCGTTTCATCTTGCTTTCCTCGTTCTGCATTCGACGCGGCCCGCGCGCCGCCGAGCCGCGCGCAATCTCATCGTCATCGTTTTCATGTCCTTCACTTCAGTTGATACGCCGGGTCCATCAGCAGCGCCTGCAAATACGCGCTGCTCGTCGCGCCCGCCTCGATCGCCGCGACGGGCGAGAGCGGCAGCACCGCGTGCTGCAGCTGCAACTGCGTCGACAGACTCGGCTGCGCCTGCGGCTTCGTCCGATACGCGGCGAGCCACGCATCGAGATCGAAGCGCATTGCGCGCCGCGCCGGCGCCGGCTTGCCTGCCATGTCGCGGGAAACGGACGCCGCGCGCATGCCGGGCGCTTCCGTCGCACGCATCATCTGCTCGACGAACTGCTTGCGCGCAAGCAGCGTCGAGCTGTTGATCCAGGTCGCGCCGCCCGGCCAGCCCTTCACGTTCGGCGGATAGAACAGGTTCTGGCCGAGCGCGCGCAGCGTGTTCGCGAGCGGCGCGGCATCGCCGTAGTCGACGTCGAAAAGCCGCACGGTGCCGGCCACGAACTCCGCCGGCGACTTGACGAGCACGCCGCGATTGCGATCGTCCCAGAACGCGTCGGACGAAAGCAGCGCCGCGAGCGCCGCCTTGATGTCGTAGCCGCTCTGCCTGAATCGCGCGGCGACGCGCTCGACGACGTCGGCATCGGGCGTATCGGAGACGAACTCGCGCCACAGCTTCGCTGCGACGAAGCGCGCGGTCTCGGGGCGGGCGAGCAGGATGTCGAGCACCGCGTCGCCGTCGAGGCGGCCGGTTTCGCCGAGCACCGTCTTCACGCCGTCGTCGTGGACGTTCGGCCGCAGCACGTATGCGAGCGTATCCGGATCGAGACTCCAGCCCGTGTACGCGCGCGCGGCCTCGGACACGTCGCGCTGCGTATAGTGGCCCTCGCCGAGCGTGAAAAGTTCCATCGCCTCGCGCGCGAAGTTCTCGTTCGGGCGGCCCCGGCGATTGCTCGCGCCGTCGAGGTACTGCAGCATCGCCGGGTCCTTCGCGACGCCGTGCAGCATCGCGCCGAAATTGCCGAGCGCGTCGGCGCGCAGCAGCACGTTCTGCACTGCAATCGTTTGCGGAAACGGCACCTTGTCCTGGCCGGACGTGAAGTGGTTGTGCCAGAAGAGCGTCATCCGCTCGGTGAGCGGCGACGGCGTCGCGAGCATCTCGCGCATCCACCACGCGCGCAGCTCGTCGTAGCGGCGATTGCGCAGTTGCTGCTCCGCGCGACGCTCGTCGGGCGAGAACGCGGCGCGCGCCGCGCGCGACGGCGGCAGCTCGCGCACCCAGTCGGGCAGCGGCGTGACGCTTTGCGTGCGCGTGCCGTCGAGCAATTCGGCGAGCGCCTGCGCGCGCGTCATGCCGACGAAGCGCTCGACATCGCGCGGCGGCGGCGAAAAGCCGGTGCGCATCAGCAGAAAGCGCGCGTCGTCCGCATCGAGAAGGGTCTGCATCGCGGCCGGCATCCGGTCCGCTTTCGCCGGGGGCCGCCCGGCCGTGCTCGAATCGCTCATCGTCGACCGCTCTCCGAAAGTGGAAAACCACGGCGGCGCGCGCCGCGCGCGCCGTCGGTGATGGCGATTCAACGGCTCGCGCCGATGCGCAGTTGACGAATGAATTGATACGGAATCTTTCGGGGCGGGAAGCGCCCGGCGGCGCGCCGGATTTAACGATTCAACGCTTGTAAAGTTCGCGCACCGCGTCTTCGATATGCTGACGCAAGAGGTGACGCTCTTCGGGCGTCATGTGGCCGTCGCGGCGGCGCTGTTCGAGATCGGGCGGAACCGCGGCCGCGCGGGAGGAGGACTCGCCGCGCTCGGGCGGCGCGGAACGCCCCGCTGCGCCGTTGCCGCGCGGCACCTTGTGCGACGGTGCGGCGCCGCGATCCGAGCGCTGCGCGCAAGCGAAGTCCGAAGCGAGGAAGCCGGCGCACGCGAGCGCCAGCGCGAATGCCATCTTCGTCGGCCGCATCACTGGCCTCGCCTCTTTCGTCGTTTTGTTCCCTTCGTCACGCGGCAACCGGCTACCTTTGGCACACGAACAAACCCTGCGAGAATCGGGCGTGCAAACCATGTAAATGTTAAGTGGATGGAGTATCCACCGAATGTCGTCTTCGAGTAAAGGAGTCTGTCGTGACTGTCTTTACTCCGCACAATAGCGCGGGTAAATTTTGTAACTGACTGTAACCCGTCGAAAGCCGCAACCGCGCGGTTTTTCCTAATCGCGATAAGATGCCGCTCATGGAAACGAAAAACCCCTCGAAAATTCTCGTCGTCGACGACGACCCGCGCCTGCGCGATCTGCTTCGCCGCTATCTCGGCGAGCAGGGTTTCAACGTGTACGTCGCGGAGAACGCGACGGCGATGAACAAGCTCTGGGTGCGCGAGCGTTTCGATCTGCTCGTGCTCGACCTGATGCTGCCGGGCGAGGACGGCCTGTCGATCTGCCGGCGCCTGCGCGGCAGCAACGACCGCACGCCGATCATCATGCTCACCGCGAAGGGCGAGGATGTCGATCGCATCGTCGGCCTCGAGATGGGTGCCGACGACTACCTGCCGAAGCCGTTCAATCCGCGCGAGCTCGTCGCGCGCATTCACGCGGTGCTGCGCCGCCAGGCGCCCGCCGAGCTGCCGGGCGCGCCCTCCGAGACGACCGAGGTGTTCGAGTTCGGCGAATTCTCGCTGAACCTCGCGACGCGCACGCTCACGAAATCCGGCCAGGAGATTCCGCTCACCACGGGCGAATTCTCGGTGCTGAAGGTGTTCGCGCGCCATCCGCGCCAGCCGCTGTCGCGCGAAAAGCTGATGGAGCTCGCGCGCGGCCGCGAATACGAAGTGTTCGATCGCAGCCTCGACGTGCAGATCTCGCGCCTGCGCAAGCTGATCGAGCCCGATCCGGGCAGCCCGCGCTTCATCCAGACGGTGTGGGGTCTCGGCTACGTCTTCATCCCCGACGGTGCGGCCTGATTCCCGTTTCAACGCGGCACGCGCGTTTCGACGCCACGCCTTTGACGCCAGTTAGACGACCAGTCCTATGCGTATCGACCGGCGCCTTTTGACGCTCGTCTTCGGCGGGCTCTTCTGGCGCACCTTCCTGCTGATCGCGCTGTTGATCGCGGTCAGTCTCGCCGCGTGGTTCCAGAGCTTCCGGGTAATCGAGCGCGAGCCGCGCGCGCAGCGCGTCGCGCTGCAGCTCGTCGCGATCGTGAAGCTCACGCGCACCGCCCTTCTCTATTCCGATCCCGATCTGCGCCGCGCGCTGCTGCAGGATCTCGAGAGCAACGAAGGGGTGCGCGTGTATCCGCGCGAAAAGACTGACAAGTTCAAGCTGCAGCCCGACGAATCGCTGAACCGGCTGATCGAGCACGACATTCGCAGCCGCCTCGGCGACGACACGGTGATCGCCCAATCGGTCAACGACATCCCCGGCGTGTGGATCAGCTTCAAGATCGACGACGACGACTACTGGGTCGCGCTCGACCGCGATCAGCTCGACACCGTCACCGGCCTGCAATGGGCGGGCTGGGGCCTCTTCGCGCTCGCGCTGTCGCTGATCGGCTCGGCGTTCATCACGAGCCTCGTGAACCAGCCGTTCTCGCGGCTCGCGCTCGCCGCGAGCAAGGTCGGCTCGGGCCAGACGCCCGAGGCGCTGCCCGAGCGCGGCATGGGCGTCGCGGCCGAGACCAACCGCAGCTTCAACCAGATGGTGCGCGATCTCGAGCAGCTCGAAGCGGACCGCGCGCTGATGCTCGCGGGGATCTCGCACGACCTGCGCACGCCGCTCGCGCGGCTGCGCCTCGAAACCGAGATGAGCCCGTCCGACCAGGCGACGAAGGACGCGATGGTCGACGACATCGAGCAGATGGATCGCATCATCACCGCGTTCATCGACTACGCGCGTCCCGCGCAGCGCACGCCGGAGCCCGTCGACCTGTCGCACGTCGCGCGCGAGGTCGCGGCGCGGATCGTCAGCGAGGACGGCGTGCAGCTCGACATCCGCCTCGCGCCCGCGGCCGTCATCGAAGCGGACGAGACGGACATGCGCCGCGTGATCGGCAACCTCGTCGAGAACGCGCGCAAGTACGGGCAGAGCAAGCGGGACGGCATCGCGCGCATCCTGCTCGAAACGCGCGCGACGCACGCGCGCGTCGAGCTCGTCGTCTCCGACGAGGGCCCGGGCATTCCGGAGGATCAGCTGCCGCTCGTGATGCGCCCGTTCTATCGCGTCGACACCGCGCGCAGCAAGGCGGACGGCACCGGCCTCGGCATGGCGATCGTGCTGCGCCTCGTCAACCGCTACCGCGGCACGCTGCGGCTGCGCAACCGCACGCCCGACGCCGGCCTCGAAGTCACGCTGGAGTTTCCGAGCGCGAAAGCGCGTGCGGCCGCGTGACGCACGACGACTCCCCCATTCGGTGGTCGAACCCTATCGACGTCTTTGAATTTTTCTATGAGAGTCGTTAGTTAAAATCTATTGAAAGAATAATATAATAGCGTTATAGTTTTGCCCATGCTGTCACGGAAACGTTGCAGCGCATCGGTAGCTTGACCGCAGGTGGCATTTCTTTTCAACTCATACAGGAGCATCCGCATGAAGACCGTGGGCGATAAACTCGAAGCTTTCACCGTTGTGGCCGCGAAGCCGGGCTTCAACAACCACGAAGAAAACGGCCAGTCGGCTTTCGAGACCGTCACCGAAGCGTCGTTCCCGGGCAAGTGGAAGATCGTCTACTTCTACCCGAAGGACTTCACGTTCGTCTGCCCGACCGAAATCGTCGAATTCGCGAAGCTCACGAAGCAGTTCGAAGAGCGCGACGCCGTGCTGCTCGGCGGCAGCTCGGACAACGAATTCGTCAAGCTCGCATGGCGCCGTGAGCACAAGGATCTCGACAAGCTGAACCACTACTCGTTCGGCGACGTCAAGGGCGAACTGATCGACCAGCTCGGCGTGCGCGACAAGGAAGCGGGCGTCGCCCTGCGCGCGACGTTCATCGTCGACCCGGACAACACGATCCAGCACGTGTCGGTGAACAACCTGAACGTCGGCCGCAGCCCGGCAGAAATCCTGCGCATTCTCGACGGCCTGCAAACGGACGAGCTCTGCCCGTGCAACCGCGCGATCGGCGGCGCGACGCTGTAAGCGTTCGATGCACGAAAGCCCGCGGCGCTGTGTCTTGCCTGCGGGCTTTTTTAACGGCCCAATCATAGGAGATATCAATGGAATTCATCGATTCGATTAAGGCGCTCATTCCCGACTACGCGAAGGACATTCGCCTGAACCTCGACGGCACGATCTCGCGCTCGTCGCTCGAAGGCACGGACGCGGTGGGCGCGGCGCTCGCGGCGGCGTTCGCCGCGAAAAGCCCGGCGCTCGTCACGGCGATCCGCGAAGCCGGCGTGCTGTCTCCCGAGGAAACCAACGCGGCGCTGACGGCGGCCGCGCTGATGGGGATGAACAACACCTGGTATCCGTACGTCGAGATGGCCGACGACGCCGATCTGAAAACGCAGCGCGCCGAGCTGCGGATGGGCGCGTACGCGTCGCACGGCGGCGTCGACAAGCGCAAGTTCGAGATGTACGCGCT
Source organism: Burkholderia savannae (assembly GCF_001524445.2). Taxonomy (NCBI): domain Bacteria; kingdom Pseudomonadati; phylum Pseudomonadota; class Betaproteobacteria; order Burkholderiales; family Burkholderiaceae; genus Burkholderia; species Burkholderia savannae. The sequence goes on along the minus strand of NZ_CP013417.1, from coordinate 1,557,805 downwards.
CGCCGCGTCGATCGTCGGCAAGTGCCACTTCTGCGTGAAGTCGCACTACGCGCTGCTGAAGAACGAACAAGGGATGACCGTCACGCAGCTGCGCGACGTCGGCCGGATCGCGTCGGTGATCAATGCCGCCGCGCAGGTGATTGCGGCCGAAGGCAAGTAAGGGCAAATAAGCGGGATACGGAGCGCCGTCGGCGCGCGCAATCGCGAATGCGCGAATGCGGCCGCCGAAACGAAAACGCCACGCGGCAATTGCGCGTGGCGTTTTCGTTTGCGCGCGTGCGGTGGAATGACCCGCGCGGCGAAGCGTGATGGCAGGCTTCCTGCGCTTCGATCAAACCGATCGGCTGCTTCGGTTGATGACGGCCGGCGCGCTTGCCTGCGTCGCACGCCGAACCGCATCGGTCGCGTGAGGCGGGCGGCCTCGAGCGCCCTCGCCAGTTCGAACGGTTGCGGCGGCTGTGTGGCTTGTGCGGCTGTGTGGCTGTTCGGCCTGTGTCGCGCGGCCTGCGCCGAGCCGATTGCCCGCGACAAGAAGCGCCGCCGCCCGCCTCGGCTCAGCCTCTCCACGGCCGGATACGCGCGCCGTCCGCGCCGCGCCGGCCGCCGATGCCACTGCGCATGCGGCTCACGCCGCCGTTCCCGCCGTTCCCGCCCGTCACGCCGATCCCGCCCGCCTACGCCGCCGCTTCGCGCACGACGAGCGCCGCCGCCTGCGCCTCGATCCCTTCGCCGCGGCCGAGGTAGCCGAGCTTCTCGTTCGTCTTCGCCTTCACGTTCACGCGATCGAGCGGTAAGCCGAGATCGGCCGCGATGTTCGCGCGCATCGCGTCGATGTGCGGCGCGAGCTTCGGCGCCTGCGCGATGATCGTGCTGTCGACGTTGCGGATCGAAAAGCCCGCCCGCGCGACGCGCGCCGCGCATTCGCGCAAGAGCGCGCGGCTGTCGGCGCCTTTGAAGTGCGGATCGGTGTCGGAAAAATGACGGCCGATGTCGCCGAGCGCCGCCGCGCCGAACAGCGCGTCGGTGATCGCGTGCAGCAGCACGTCCGCGTCCGAGTGGCCGAGGAGCCCCCGCTCGTACGGGATCGTCACGCCGCCGATGATGAGCGGGCGTCCGGGAACGAGCTGGTGCACGTCGTAGCCTTGTCCGATTCTGAAATCCATGTGATTCGATCCGAGTGTGATGCGATGGTGAAAATTCGGTTCAGCAAGCGCGTGAGGGATGCGCGAGGATCGCCTCCGCAAGGTCGAAATCCTCCGGATACGTGACCTTGAAATTGCGCAGGCTGCCCTGCACGACGCGCGGCGTATGGCCCGCCCACTCGATCGCGCTCGCTTCGTCGGTCAGGTCGCGGCCATCGAGCTGCGCGCGCTGGATCGCGTCGCGCAGCATCCCGATGCGGAACATCTGCGGCGTCTGCGCCTGCCAGAGGCCGGCGCGCGGCTCGGTGCGCTCGATCGCGTCGCCGCCCGCCGGCACGCGCTTCAACGTATCGGCGACCGGCAGCGCGACGATGCCGCCGACGGGATCGTCCTTCAGCGCGCCGATCAGCGTGCGGATCAGCGCGGGCGTGATGCCGGGCCGCGCGGCGTCGTGCACGAGCACCCAGTCGGCGTCGGTCGCGCCGAATTCGGCGAGCTGGATCAGCCCGTTCATCACCGACGCCTGGCGCGATGCGCCGCCGCAGCGCCGCACCGCGAAGCGCAGGCCGGAAAAGCGGCGGGCGTCGAAGTGGGTATCGTCGGGCGAGATCACGACGAGGGTCTGCGCGAACTCGCTGCACGCGTCGAATGCGGCGAGCGTGTAGTGCAACAGCGCGCGTCCGGCGAGCGTGCGGTATTGCTTCGGCAACGCGGAGCCGGAACGGCTGCCGGTGCCCGCGCACGGAATCAGGGCGAAAAGTCGGGAAGTCACGGAAAGAAAGGCCGGGAAAGATGAAATCGAAAGACGGATTTTATAATACGTCTTTCGCCTCGATGCGCCGCGCCGAGCTCGCCCGCCATCCGGCGCCAGCCAACCAGCCGCTCGTTATGTCAGACAACGCCTCTCCTTCGCAGTCCCCCGTCGCGCTCGTCAAGGCGGGCCAACGCTTTGCGTTCGACGGTGCGCACGGCTCCGCCGACGCGCTCGTCATCGCCCGCTACCTCGCCGCGCACCGCGCGCAGGTGCCGCTTCTCGCCGTGATCTGCGCGAACGCGGTCGACGCGCAGCGGCTCGCGCACGAGCTCGGCTACTTCGCGCCCGACGCGCGCGTGCGCGTGCTGCCCGACTGGGAGACGCTGCCGTACGACACGTTCTCGCCGCACCAGGATCTCGTCTCCGAGCGGCTCGCCACGCTGCACGACCTCGGCGAAGGCCGCTGCGACATCCTGCTCGTGCCCGCGACGACGGCGCTCTACCGGATGCCGCCCGCGTCGTTCCTCGCCGCGTACACGTTCGCGTTCACGCAGGGCGAGCGGCTCGACGAGGCGAAGCTGAAGGCGCAATTGACGCTCGCCGGCTACGAGCACGTGAGCCAGGTCGTGCGCCCCGGCGAATACTGCGTGCGCGGCTCGCTGATCGACCTGTTCCCGATGGGCTCGCCGCTGCCGTACCGGATCGACCTGTTCGACGACCAGGTCGATTCGATCCGCGCGTTCGATCCGGACACGCAACGCAGCCTCTACCCGGTGCGCGACGTGCGCCTTTTGCCCGGCCGCGAGTTCCCGTTCGACGAAGCCGCGCGCACCGCGTTCCGAAGCCGCTGGCGCGAGACCTTCGAGGGCGACCCGAGCCGCGCGCCGATCTACAAGGACATCGGCAACGGCGTGCCGTCGGCCGGCATCGAATACTATCTGCCGCTCTTCTTCGACGAGACGGCGACGCTGTTTCACTACTTGCCCGACGGCGCGCATCTCGTGTTCGCGGGCGATCTCGACACGGCGATCCGGCGCTTCACGGCCGACACCAAGCAGCGCTACGCGTTCCTGTCGCACGATCGCGAGCGGCCGATCCTCGAGCCGCAGCGCCTTTTCTTGTCCGACGACGATTTCTACACGCTCGCGAAGCCGTTCGCGCGCGTCGCGCTGCCCGCGCAACCGTCGGGCGGCTGGGCGGCGCCGCTGCCGAACCTCGCGCTCGAGCGCCACTCGGACGCGCCGCTCGCCGCGCTCGCCGCGTATCTCGACACGACGAAGAACCGCGTGCTCTTCACCGTCGAATCGGCCGGCCGCCGCGAGACGATCGCGCAACTGTTCGCCGAGCACCATCTGCGGCCCGCGGGCAGCGACAGCTTCGCCGCGTGGCTCGAGAGCGACGAGCGCTTCGCGCTCGGCGTCGCGCCGCTCGCGAACGGCTTCGCGGTGCCGGGCGAAGGCTACGCGATCGTCACCGAGACCGAGCTGTACGGCGCGCTCGGCCGCCGCGCGGGACGCCGCCGCCAGGAGCAGGCGAGCAACGTCGACGCGATGGTGCGCGACCTGTCCGAGCTGAAGGTGGGCGATCCGGTCGTCCATGCGCAGCACGGGATCGGCCGCTACATGGGCCTCGTGTCGATGGATCTCGGCGAAGGCGAGACCGAGTTCCTGCATCTCGAATACGCGAGCGACAGCAAGCTGTACGTGCCCGTCGCGCAGTTGCACGTGATCTCGCGCTACAGCGGCGCCGATCCGGACAGCGCGCCGCTGCACGCGCTCGGCTCCGGCCAGTGGGAGCGCGCGAAGCGCCGCGCGGCGCAGCAGATCCGCGACACGGCGGCCGAGCTCCTGAACCTCTATGCGCGCCGCGCGGCGCGCGAGGGTCACGCGTTCGCGCTCGAACCGCGCGACTACGTGAAGTTCGCCGACAGCTTCGGCTTCGAGGAAACGCCCGACCAGGCCGCGGCGATCGCGGCCGTGATCGGCGACATGACGAGCGGCAAGCCGATGGACCGCCTCGTGTGCGGCGACGTCGGCTTCGGCAAGACCGAGGTCGCGCTGCGCGCGGCGTTCATCGCGGTGATGGGCGGCAAGCAGGTTGCGCTCCTGTCGCCGACGACGCTGCTCGCCGAGCAGCACACGCAGACCTTCATCGACCGCTTCGCCGACTGGCCCGTGAGGGTCGCCGAGCTGTCGCGCTTCAAGTCGACGAAGGAAGTGAACGCGGCGATCGCGCAGATCAACGAAGGCAGCGTCGACGTCGTGATCGGCACGCACAAGCTGCTGTCGTCGGACGTGCAGTTCAAGCGGCTCGGCCTCGTGATCATCGACGAGGAGCACCGCTTCGGCGTGCGCCAGAAGGAGGCGCTGAAGGCGCTGCGCGCGGAGGTCGACGTGCTCACGCTGACCGCGACGCCGATCCCGCGCACGCTCGGCATGGCGCTCGAAGGCTTGCGCGACTTCTCCGTGATCGCCACCGCGCCGCAGAAACGGCTCGCGATCAAGACCTTCGTGCGCCGCGAGGAAGAGAGCGTGATCCGCGAGGCGATGCTGCGCGAGCTCAAGCGCGGCGGCCAAGTGTATTTCCTGCACAACGAGGTCGAGACGATCGAGAACCGCCGCGCGATGCTCGAGGTGCTCGTGCCCGAGGCGCGCATCGTGATCGCGCACGGCCAGATGCACGAGCGCGAGCTCGAGCGCGTGATGCGCGATTTCGTCGCGCAGCGCGCGAACGTGCTCCTCTGCACGACCATCATCGAAACCGGCATCGACGTGCCGAGCGCCAACACGATCATCATGCACCGCGCCGACAAGTTCGGCCTCGCGCAACTGCATCAGTTGCGCGGGCGCGTCGGCCGCTCGCACCACCAGGCGTACGCGTACCTGCTCGTCCACGATCCGCAGGCGCTGACGAAACAGGCGCAGCGTCGCCTGGAGGCGATTCAGCAGATGGAGGAGCTCGGCTCGGGCTTCTACCTCGCGATGCACGACCTCGAGATCCGCGGCACGGGCGAAGTGCTAGGCGACAAGCAGTCGGGCGAGATTCACGAGATCGGCTTCCAGCTCTACACCGAAATGCTCAACGACGCGGTGAAGGCGCTGAAGAACGGCAAGGAGCCCGACCTCACCGCGCCGCTCGCCGCGACGACCGAGATCAACCTGCATGCGCCCGCGATCCTGCCCGCCGACTATTGCGGCGACGTGCAGGAGCGGCTGTCGCTGTACAAGCGGCTCGCGAACTGCGAGCACGGCGATGCGATCGACGGCATCCAGGAAGAGCTGATCGACCGCTTCGGCAAGCTGCCGCCGCAGGCGCACGCGCTCGTCGAGACGCACCGGCTGCGGCTTGCCGCGAAGCCGCTCGGCATCGTGAAGATCGACGCGAGCGAGGCCGCGATCGGGCTGCAGTTCGTGCCGAATCCGCCGATCGATCCGATGCGGATCATCGAGATGGTGCAGAAGCACCGGCACGTCAAGCTCGCGGGCCAGGACAAGCTGCGGATCGAGACGCGCACGCCGGACCTCGCGGTACGCGTGTCGACGGTGAAGGAAACGCTGCGCGCGCTCGGCCAGCCGCAGCAGTCGCGCGCGCAGGCGGCGGCGCGGTAGTCGGTGGTCGGTGGTCGGTGGTCGGTGGTCGGCGGTCGGTAGTCGGTAGTCGGTAGTCGGTAGTCGGTAGTCGGTAGCCGGTAGCCGGTAGCCGGTAGCCGGTAGCCGGTGGTCGATGGCCGTCTTTTGCGCCCTGTTCGCCACACCGAGGCGAAGCACGCCGCACGTCGCGCGCGCGGCCGCGCCGGGCTGCATGCGCACGGCGCATCGGCCGCGGCCCATTGCTGACGACATTTCGCTCGCGGCGCATGAATCGCGGTGCGAATCGCGGTGCGCAAAGGCCGGCGAAGGGCCGGCGCGACACATCGGCGCCGAATGATGCCGCGCGGATGTCGAACGCGTCCGGCGCATCGCATGGCGTCCGTTCCGCCGCCCGGCGTCATGGCGCCCCTTCGCGCGTGGCGCGACCGACAAGCCTCGACGGCGGTCGAACAGCCGTCCGCCCGGCGCGCCGGCGCTAACGGGAAAAATCGACGGCCACCCCGTCGATCCACGTGCGCAGTTGATCGACGCTGATATCTTCCCCATCTTCGATCAACGACGACACGTGATCCGCGTACGCGGCCATCGCGTGCCGCGTGCGGCCCTGCGTCGCCGCCGACAGGAACCCGGCCTTCTCCACCGCCATCCCGTCGCGAAACGGCAGCGACGCGCCATCGTAGATCGCGCGCTTGATCGCGCGAACCGAATGGCTCGCCCGCCGCGCGAGACGCTCGGCGAGCGCCATCGTCTCATCGCGCAGACGCTCGCCCGGCACGACGCGATTGACGAGGCCGAGCTCGAACGCCTCGCGCGGCGACAGCAGGCGGCCGTCGAGGCACAGCTCCAACGCGCGCGCGATGCCGACCGAGCGCGCGAGCATCTGCGTGCCGCCGCCGCCCGGCAAGAGGCCGATGAAGATTTCCGGCTGCGCGAGAATCTGCCCGCCGTCGACGCTGCCGTCCGCCATCAGCCGCAGATCGCACGCGAGCGCGATCTCGCAGCCGCCGCCCATCGCACGGCCGTTGACGGCCGCGATGAACACCTTGTCCATCGCGCGCATGCGCGCGGTCACCTCGTGAAACAGATTCATTTGCGCGACGCCCGCGAGCGGCGTCCGCTCGATCAGCCTGCGCACGCCCGGCACGCGGCTGCACGCGGACTCGATGCGCATCATCGCGCCGGTGACGGCGGGCGGCACCGCGATCGACAGCCCTTGCGCGATGGCCTTGATCTCGCCGACGTCGAAATGCGTGAGGAACACGCCGGGCCGCGCGCTCGTGACGACAACCGCGCCGATGCTCGCATCGCGCGCGATGTCGTCGAGTGTGCGCTTGAACTCGCGCATCATCGCCATCGTGAGAAAGTTCAGCGGCGGATTGTCGAAACTCACCGTCAGCACGCGCCCGCTGCGCTCGATCTGCAGATGCTTCATCGTCGTCTCCTGTCCTGCTGGCCGGTCGCGCGACGCGTCCGAGGCGCGGGTGGCGTCGAGCGGCGGCGACGGCCGCCGCAACTATTACATCATCCGATGTAATCAGCCGGATACTAAGTTCTTAAATGGAACTAAGTCAAGCGTCGACGCGAGCCACGAATGTTCGTGCGCACGCCGGGACGAAGCCGGGACGAAGCCGGGACAAAGCCGCGACGAAACGGCGAGGAACGAATCGCGTTCGATCCGGCTTGCGCGGCCTGCATTCGGCTGCGGGCCCGCAGCCGGGCGCGACGCGTTCGGCCGTCGATGCGGATCGTTTCGATTCTCCGCGATCGCGCAGCCTCCTGCCCGCGCAGCGTCGCGCGCGACGAGCGCATCGCGAAGAGCCGAGATCGTGGGCGACTGCGCCACCGCCGCGATTCCTCGACGCATCGGCCGCGACGCGTGTCGAAGCCACGCATCGAAACCGCGAATCGAAACCGCGAATCGAAACCGGCCATTGAAACCGATTCGCCGCTCGATGACGCCGCGCGCGGCCGAACGCATCCCGCACGTCCCGAGCGAATTCGCGCCGATTCGCCCCCGCGCGCCCCGCTCGCGCGCACGGACGCGCCGGATGCTGCGCCGCAAATCGTCGCGCGAAGACGGGCCGCATCGTTTTTGAGTATGATCTTTGCATTCGTTCGCCTCTCTGCCGGAGCCCCGCCATGCCCGTTCTCGACGCAACGGCACCGTCCGCGTCCCCATCCGCTTCGTCCGCCGAGCCGATCAGCCTGCCGTGGGTGAAACGGCTCGTGTCGATCGACACGACGAGCCGCGTGCCGAATCTCGGCCTCATCGAAATGGTTCGCGACGCGCTCGCCGAGGCCGGCGTCGCGTCGACGCTCACGCACGACGCCCGCGACGGCTGGGCGAACCTGTTCGCGACGATTCCCGCGCACGACGGCACCACCGACGGCGGCATCGTGCTGTCGGGCCATACCGACGTCGTGCCGGTCGACGGCCAGCAATGGGACAGCGATCCGTTCACGCCGCAAGTGCGCGACGGCAAGCTCTACGGCCGCGGCACCTGCGACATGAAGGGCTTCATCGGCGCGGCGCTCGCGCTGCTGCCCGAGATGCGGGCGGCGAGGCTCGCGCAGCCGATCCACTTCGCGTTGTCGTTCGACGAGGAGATCGGCTGCGTCGGCGCGCCGCTGATGCTCGCCGACCTGAAGGCGCGCGGCGTCGCGCCCGCCGGCTGCATCGTCGGCGAGCCGACCGGCATGCGCCCCGTGATCGCGCACAAGGGCATCAACCTCTATCGCTGCTGCGTGCGCGGCCACGCCGCGCATTCGTCGCTGACGCCGAAGGGCCTGAACGCGATCGAATACGCGGCGCGCCTCATTTGCCACATTCGCGATCTCGCCGACGAATTCCGCGCACAGGGCCCGTTCGACGAGCTGTACGACGTGCCGTTCACCACCGCGCAGACGAGCCTCGTCCAGGGTGGCAACGCGGTCAACACGGTGCCCGCCGAATGCCAGTTCACGTTCGAGTTCCGCAACCTGCCGGCGCTCGATCCCGACGCGATCTTCGCGCGCATCGACGCGTACGCGCGCGACACGCTGCTGCCGCGGATGCGGCGCGAGCATCCGAACGCGGCGATCGAATTCTCGAAGATCGCCGCGGCGCCCGGCCTCGACGCGGCCGAGCAGGACGCGATCACGCAGCTCGTGCGCGCGCTCACGGCCGACCAGGACAAGCGCAAGGTCGCGTACGGCACCGAGGCGGGCCTGTTCCAGCGCGCGGGCATTCCAAGCGTCATCTGCGGGCCGGGCCACATCGAGCAGGCGCACAAGCCGAACGAGTTCGTCGAGCTCGAGCAGCTCGCGTCGTGCGAACGTTTCCTGCGCAAGCTCGTGCAAGGCATGACGCTCGCGTGAGCCGGCGCGCCGCCGCGAGCCTCGTTCCGGCCGGCGACCGGCCACCGTCATCGATACGCGCACGCACATGTCGACCTCACCTCACCACCCCGCTCATCTGACGATCAACGGCGAGCCGATTCCGACGCTCGACGAAATCGCCGCGCAGCACTTCGCGCTCACGCCGTGGGTCACGCGCACGCCCGTGTTCGAGCGCGCCGATCTGCCTTCGCTCGACAACACGCACGTGAACCTCAAGTTCGAGCTCCTGCAGGCGAGCGGCAGCTTCAAGGCGCGCGGCGCGTTCACGAACCTGCTCGCGCTCGGCGAGGCCAGGAAGAGCGCGGGCGTCACCTGCGTGTCGGCGGGCAACCACGCGGCGGCCGTCGCGTACGCGGCGATGCGGCTCGGCACGAGCGCGAAGGTCGTGATGTTCGATACCGCGAGCCCGGCGCGCATCGCGCTCTGCCGCCAGTACCGCGCGGAAGTCGTGATGGCGTCGAGCCCCGCCGAGGCGTTCGAGATCGTGCGGCGAATCGAGGCGGAGGAAGGCCGCTTCTTCGTGCATCCGTTCAACGGCTATCACACGATCCTCGGCACCGCGACGCTCGGCTACGAATGGGCGACGCAGACGCCGGACCTCGACGCGGTGATCGTGCCGATCGGCGGCGGCGGCCTCGCCGCGGGCATGTCGACCGCGCTGCGGCTCGCGAATCCGCGCGTGCACGTGTACGGCGTCGAGCCGGAAGGCGCGGACGCGATGAGCCGCAGCTTCGCCGCGAATCATCCGGTCCGCATGGGCGCGATGCACACGATCGCCGATTCGCTGATGGCGCCGCACACCGAGGAATACAGCTACGAGCTGTGCCGCCGCCATGTCGACCGGATCGTCACCGTATCGGACGACGCGCTGCGCGCGGCGATGCTCTATCTGTTCACGCATCTGAAAGTGGCGGTCGAGCCCGCGTGCGCGGCCGCGACGGCCGCCCTGCTCGGGCCGCTGCGCGAATCGCTGCAAGGCAGGCGCGTCGGCGTGCTGCTGTCGGGCACCAACATCGATTCGACGGCGCTCGCCGCGCATCTCGAGCATGCGCAGCTGCATCGGACGTCGCGGCCGTGACGCCGGTTATCCCCAGTTCGTGTTGAAGAGCATGTTGAAAAGCCGCGGACAAGCGCGCTAACGCGTTGATCGCGCGACGTTTTCGGGAAGCGCCGCGAAATGCGTCGCGGGCCTGCCCGACAGGCCCGCCGCGTGGCGCGGTTATCCCCAGTTTTTGTTGAAAGGGCTGTTGATAAGCATGGGGCAGCGGTGCTAACCGCTTGATCCGATTCGGATCGCCCGCCTCGGCGCGACACGTTGCACGATCGATTCGCATCGCCCGAACGCCGAGCCGCGCGCCGCGTTTTCCACAGATCGTGTTGACAGGCTTGTTGATAAGCGGCCGGACAACTGCGTAAGTGCTTGAGCGAGCAGTGCTTTGAATCGGTGCTCACGCACGCGGCGGCGCGCTGACGCGACGTGCGCCGCAAGCGTGCGGTTGCGGTTGCGGTTGCGGTTGCGGTTGCGGTTGCGGTTGCGGTTGCGGTTGCGGTTGCGGTTGCGGTTGCACGGTCGATCAACCACGATAATCGACGAGGGTCAACGATGCCAGCTTTTCATTCGACATGGATCGGCGGCATCGCGCTGATCGCCGCCGTCGCCGTCGCCGCGCTGCCCGGCTGCGCGACGGCGCCGCAACCGGTCGCAAGCGACGCGCGCTGCACGCAAGCGGGCGGCACGCGCGAGTTGCAGGCGGATCTGCTGTTCGGCCGCGACATCGCCGGCCACGGCTCCGTCACCGACGCGCAGCGCGAGCGCTTCGTCGCCGACGTCGTCACGCCGCGCTTTCCCGACGGGCTCACGACGTGGGACACGCACGGCCAATGGCGCGATCGCGCAACGCTCGGCATCGTGCGCGAGGCAAGCTTCGTGATCCGTATCATCGCCGCCGACTCGCCCGCGACGCTCGACAGCCTTGCCGCGATCCGCCGCGCGTACGTCGAGCAGTTTCGTCAGCAATCGGTTGGGCTCGTGTTGACGCGGGTTTGCGCGTCGTTCTGAATGCGACGCTCGGAACGCTTCGCTTTGAATATGCCGTTCTGAACGCTTCGCATCGCGCGCATCATTCCCCGCAAGTCGTTTCGTGCGGATCGCTCGAACGCCGCCGCCAAAATCGTGTCGCACCGCTCGAAGCATTCGAAGCATTCGAAGCATTCGAAGCATTCGAAGCATTCGAAGCATTCGAAGCATTCGAAGCATTCGAAGCATTCGAAGCATTCGAAGCATTCGAAGCATTCGAAGCATTCGACTTAACACGAAGCCCCCGGTCTCGCAAACGCGCCGCATCGAGCGCGTCGCGCGCCCGCGCATCTACCGGCCCTGCCGCTCGGCGAAGCCGTCAGCGCAAACGCCGCCGCGCGCCGCCGCGAAACCGCCCACATGCGCGCCAGCCTCGCACGCGACCACGCCGCACCGCCGCGAACGAAACCGCCAGCGAATCGCATCGACAAAAAAAACGGGCGCGCCGGCGCCCGTTTCGTCATGCGATCGACCCGCGCTCAAGGCTTGTTGCCTTCGAACATGTCGATGATCTGCCGCTTCTCCTCCGGCGTCACGGGCGGCGGCGTCAGGCCCCCGGCGCCCGCCGAGCCGAGCGCGTCGTTCGCGCTCACGGTCGGGCTCGCGGCCGGGTTGAAGTCGACGCTCGCGACGAAGCCCGCGCCCGGCGTGCGATCCGCGTAGTACAGCTCGCCGTCGATCGTCGTCAGCCCGTCGGGCATCGCCATCTGCTGCTCGGGCGCGCCGGAAAGCGCGGTGCGCATGTAGTTCACCCAGATCGGCAACGCGAGCTGCGCGCCGAATTCGCGGCTGCCGAGGCTCTTCGGCTGATCGAAGCCCATCCACGCGACCGCGACGAGCGATTGCTGATAGCCCGCGAACCAGCCGTCCTTCGCGTCGTTCGTCGTACCCGTCTTGCCCTGCAGGTCGCCGCGGCCGAGCGCGTTCGTGCCCGCGCCCGTGCCCGCCGTCGCGACGGTGTGCAGCAGGCTGTTCATCACGTACGCGTTGCGCGCGTCGATCGTGCGCGTCGCGTTCGCGCCGGCGGCGACAGGCTGCGCCTTCTGCAGCGCCTGGCCGCGAGCGTCGTCGACTTCGGCGATCAGATACGGATCGACCTTGTAGCCGCCGTTGGCGAACACCGCGTAGCCGGCCGCGAGCTGCAGCGGCGTGACGAGGCCCGCGCCGAGCGCCATCGGCAGATACGGCGGCGTCTTCGCGGGATCGAAGCCGAAGCGCTGCGTCACGTAGTCCTGCGCGTACGACGTGCCGATCGACGCGAGAATCCGGATCGACACGAGGTTTTTCGAGCGCTGCAGCGCGGTGCGCATCGGCATCGGGCCGTCCGGCTGGTCGTCGTCCTTCGGCTCCCACGGCTGGCCGCCCGGCACGCTCGGCGGGAAATACAGCGGCGCGTCGTTGATGATCGTCGCGGGCCCGAGGCCCTTTTCGAGCGACGCCGAATAGATGAACGGCTTGAAGCTCGAGCCCGGCTGCCGCCACGCCTGCGTCACGTGGTTGAACTTGCTCTTGTTGAAATCGAAGCCGCCGACGAGCGAGCGAATCGCGCCGTCCTGCGGCGCGATCGCGACGAGCGCGCCCTCGACCTGCGGCAGCTGCACGATCTGCCATGCGCTTCTCGCGTCCTTCATCACGCGCACGATCGAGCCCGGCTTGATCTTCAGCGCCGCCGACGCGCGCGCGCTCAACGCGCCCGCCGCGAAACGCAGCCCCGCGCCGTTGATCGTCGTCGTCGCGCCGCCGACGAACTGCACCTCGAGCGCCGTCGGCGACGCGGCGAGCACGACGGCCGATTGCAAGTCCCCGTTGTCCGGATGATCGGCGAGCGCATCGTCGATCGCCTCGTCGCGCTCGTCGCCCGCGGGCGGCAGCGCGACGAAGCCCTCCGGCCCGCGATAGCCGTGGCGGCGCTCGTAGTCCATGATCCCGCGGCGCACCGCCTGGTACGCGGCTTCCTGGTCGGCCGCGTTGATCGTCGTCGTGACCGTCAGGCCGCGCGTGTAGGTCTCGTCCTTGTACTGCGCGTACATCATCTGCCGCACCATTTCGGCGACGTACTCGCCGTGCACCGCGTACTGGTTGCCCGGCGTGCGCACGCGGATCTCCTCCTTCACCGCCTGGTCGTACTGCTGCTGCGTGATGTAGCCGATCTCGAGCATCCGCTTCAGGATGTATTCCTGACGCACCTTCGCGCGCTTCGGATTGACGATCGGGTTATACGCGGACGGCGCCTTCGGCAGCCCCGCGAGCATCGCCGCCTCGGCGAGCGTCACGTCCTTCAGGTCCTTGCCGAAGTACACGCGCGCGGCGGCCGCGAAGCCGTACGCGCGCTGGCCCAGATAGATCTGGTTCATGTACAGCTCGAGGATCTGGTCCTTCGTGAGCGCGCGCTCGATCTTGTACGCGAGCAGCATCTCGTAGATCTTGCGCGTGTAAGTCTTCTCGCTCGACAGGAAGAAGTTGCGCGCGACCTGCATCGTGATCGTGCTCGCGCCCTGCCGCGCGCCGCCGTGCAGGATGTCGGCGACGCCCGCGCGCAGAATGCCGAGAAAATCGACGCCGCCGTGCTCGTAGAAGCGGTAGTCCTCGATCGCGAGCACCGACTTCTTCATCACGTCGGGGATGTCCGCGAAGCGCACGAGGCTGCGGCGCTCCTCGCCGAACTCGCCGAGCAGCACGTGGTCCGCGCTGTACACGCGCAGCGGCACCTTCGGCTGATAGTTCGTGAGCGCGTCGAGCGACGGCAGTTGCGGCCCCATCACGACGAGCGCATAGCCGACGACCAGCGCGCCGACGGCGAGAAGCGTCGCGAACAGCCCGACGAACCACAGCGCGACGCGCGAGCCGAACGTGCGCGAGCCGCCGCTCGTGCGGCGCTGCGCGCGGTCGTCGTCTTCATCGGTGTCGTCGGTGTAATAGGCGCCGGCGGGCGAACGTCGTAGCGAATAATGGTGCTCGTTCGTGGCGCGGGAGGAAGGCGGTCGTTTGATAATAGGCATGTCGGATGGGCAGCGCACGAGGCGCGCCGCGAACGCGCGCGGGGCGCGTGCGTGGAATCGGTGGACGTAGCGTCGTGGAGCGTATCACGTCGACGGCTCCCGGCGCGCGTTGGTCCATACGGCGTCCGGTCCGCAGCGTGACAGCGCATTTTAATGAAATCGACGGGCGCTCTTCACGATTTTTTGTAAAAAATCCTCCAATTCGTTGCGCCGCGCACCGTCGCGGGCCGCGAACGCTCCTATGATGAAGACGGCATGCCGTGCGCCGCCGGCTTTCGTTTTGAAAGGCGCGCACGCGAGAAATTTGCGCGCGGCGCACTGGAAATTTTCGCCGCCCGCCCGCATTTTCGGTCGCGGCGGGCGGCATGCGCGCCGCCCGTGCGAGCCCGCGTTCACGCGGTTTTAAGCGGTGTTTAAGCGAACCGGTGGTGTAATATCCGCCGACGCCGACCGCCCGCGCCACGGCGAAGCATCGCACGCGATGCGCGGCGCGCGCATCGTTCATTACTTACGGAGGAATCCATGTCGCTTTTCGACTCTATTTCGCGCACGATCAAAGGTCTGCTGAACGACGCGGCGGACTCGGTGCAAGATCCGTCGCGCGACGCGCGGCAGATCGTGCGGGAGCTCGACGACAGCATCGGCCGCGCGGAAAACTCGCTGATCGAGATCGAGGCGCAGGTCGCCACGCAACGCAGCAAGCGCGACACGGCCGACGAGCGCGCGAAGAAATATGAAGACGGCGCGAAACGCGCGCTGCAGTCGGGCGACGAAGGCCTCGCGCGCGAAGCGCTCGCCGCGCAGGCGAACGCCGAGGCCGAGCGCGACGCGCTCGCGCGCGAGCTCGAGACGCTCGAGCCGTCGGTCGACAAGCTCAAAGGCCAGATCGCCGACATGCGCGCGCGCCGCAACGAACTGAACGCGCGCTCGAACATCCTGCAGGCGAAGCAGGAAATCGCGCAGGCGAAGGACGTCGCGGCCACCGCGCTCGGCGGGATCGGCGGCAAGAACCTGTCCGAGGATTTCCAGAAGCTCGAGGACAAGGTCACGCTGTCGAACGCGCGCTCGGACGCCCGCCTGAACTCGGCCGACACGAACAGCGGCCGCGCGCTCGACGACAAGCTCGCGGCGCTGAACAAGGGCCCGTCCGTCGAGGACCGCCTCGAAGCGCTGAAAAAGCAACTGAACACGCCGGCGCAATAACGGCGGCGCTACGCCAGCCGGCGCTTCGCGGCGCGGCGGCGGCGCACGTCGAACGCGCACGCCGCCGCGCCGCGACAATCCGCAAGGAGACGGGCCGAGCGCCCGAACCGATCATGAAAAAGCTTCTCGCAGCCGTCGGATTGTCGCTGCTTCTCGTGTCGGCCGCCGCCAACGTGGCGGTGCCGTCGCTGCAGCAAATCCAGCAATCGATCGCGCAAGGCAACTGGCAACGCGCCGACGCGCAGCTCTCGCAAGTGATCGACGCGTATCCGGACAACGCGCGCGCCCGCTATCTGTACGGCCAGGTGCTCGACCGCGAAGGCCGCCCCGCCGAGGCGCTCGAGCAGATCGAGCGCGCGAAATCGCTCGATCCGCAGTTGCGGTTCACCGATCCGTCGCGCTTCGCGCAGACGGAAGCGCGCGTGCGCGCCGACGCGCGCCGGACGGCCGCGCAGACCTCGCGCTCGGCGACGTCGGGCGGCATGCTCGTCGCGCCGCAAGCGCAGGCCCAGGCCCAGGCGCAATCGCAATTCGCCGCGGCGCCCGCCGCGCCCGCGCACCGCGGGCCGTCGGCCGGCATGTGGATCGGCATCGCAGTCGTGATCGGCGCGATCGCGCTCGTGCTGCGCTGGACGCTGCGCCGCGCGCGCTCGACCGACGACAAGCGCGCCGACGACGAACGCCGCGCGCAACTGAAGCGCGCGACCGACGTGCTCAACGACGTGCGCCCGCTCAAGCTCGACGCGCGGCTGTCGACGGCGCCCGGCGCCGCCGCGCTCAACGGCGAGATCGAAGCGCTCGAAGCGCAGGCGCGCGAGCTCGTCGAGACGTTGTCGAACGGCCAGAATCCGGCGCCGCCGTACCGGCTGGACGAACTCGAGAAACAATTCGCGAGCCTGAAGGCGCGCGTCGAAGGCCGCCCCGATCCGAACGCGGCCGCAGCGAGCGCGCCCGGCGGCGCGGGCTCGGTGTTCGCTCAGGAAGCCGATCGGCTGACGGGCGCGCAAGGCCAGCCGCCCTACTCGCCGTATCCGCCGCAGCCGCAACAGCAGCCGCCCGTCGTGATCCAGCAAGGCGGCGGCTTCGGCGGCGGCATGGGCGGGCTGCTCACGGGCGTGCTGCTCGGCGAGGCGATGTCGCACGGCCGCGAGCGCGTGATCGAGCGCGACGTGATCGTCGACGACGAAGCGCGGCGCCGTGCGGCCGCCGATCCGGGCATCGACTTCGGCCAGGGCGGCAGTTGGGACAGCGGCGGCTCCGACGGCGGCGGCATCGATCTCGGCAGCAATGGCGACGACTGGAGCAACAACGGTTGACGACGCACCGTTAGAACGACGAAATGGGCCGGCGACGGCCCATTTTTTTATCGGTCCCCTTTGTCAAGATTTCTCAGATGAACTATCGATAAAGGATCGGGTTCGTTATGATGACGGCCATCAACGTGCCGTAACGAATCGTTGCGCTACGCCCTATTCCATTTTCGACAGGAGCAAGCCGCCCATGAGCATCATCAAGGAATTCAAGGAATTCGCCGTCAAGGGCAACGTCATGGATCTCGCCGTCGGCGTGATCATCGGCGGAGCGTTTTCGAAGATCGTCGACTCGGTGGTGAAGGACCTCATCATGCCCGTGATCGGCGTGCTGACGGGGGGCCTGGATTTCTCGAACAAGTTCGTGCTGCTCGGCCAGATTCCGGCGTCGTTCAGGGGCAATCCGGATTCGTTCAAGGATCTGCAGGCGGCGGGCGTCGCCGCGTTCGGCTACGGCTCGTTCATCACCGTGCTGATCAACTTCGTCATCCTTGCGTTCATCATCTTCCTGATGGTCAAGTTCATCAACAAGCTGCGCAAGCCCGAAGAAGCCGCGCCCGCCGCGACGCCCGAAGACGTGCTGCTGCTGCGCGAGATCCGCGATTCGCTGAAGCAGCGCTGAGCGAGCGCGCCGCGAGCCGCAACACAGCCCGCCTTCGCGCGGGTTTTTTTTCGTCGTCCGGACGGTCTTCGGCGGTGCGTCGCGCGCGGAGGCAGAGAATACCCGAATCATTTTTTGCGACGTTCTGACGCACGCGCGGCGCTACCGGGTCTATCATGGAGACTCAACGACAGTGCAGGCGCAAAAAGCGCTGGCTTTGGCGATCGTAGGCTCTCACCCGGTTCGGTCGACGCACGGCAAAACGCATCGGCGAACTTCGTGAAGCCGGCATTTTCGTATGCTATAAAAGATCGACATGCGGCGCACATAGCCGGGAGTGGGTCGCATGAGGATGCCGCATTTCTTGCAATTGTTTTTGAGGCGAGTGTTTATGTCCTTCCCGAAAAAACGCCGACGCGCGCAACCAGACGGCCAGGAATCGTTCCTCGCGGTGCTGCGCCATGCCAAACCGTTCGCGCAGCTCGATACGAAGATCGCGCGCGCCAGGTCGCAGGACGAGCCCGTGCTCTACGCGCACGTGCTGCCCGGCCTCGACGTCCTGCTCTGCAGCGTGCGCGGCGCGCAGCCGCCGTATCCCGCGATCGCCGAGCTGCGCAAGCGCTGCATCGAATCGATCGCCAACGCGCTCGAGCAGCCGCTCGACGGGCTCGAGAACGGCGGCTACTGGTACGAAGCGAACGGATTCGGCTTCCTCGTGTTCGCGAGCCGCGCGCGAGCGCGTATCCTGCCCGAATTCGGTGCGGGCGTGAAAGCCGGGCTGCGAAGCGGAATCGGGCAACCGAACGCCGGCGACACGACGCCTCGCTCGCTGTAACCCTCGCCAACCTAGAACGGGCCGTTTCAAACGGCCCGTTTCTTCATCCGGCCGCAACGGTTCGCGGTCCGCGCGGCGGCGTGCGTCGCATGTTCGCCGGCGCCCTTGCCGCCCGCGCGCGGCGCGCGTGTTCGCCCCGCTATTCGCCTCGTTTCGCCTGCGGCCGCACGATATCGATGAACGCCGCGAAATCGGCCTGCGCAAGCCCCATCGCCGCGCCGAGCCGCAACACTTGCTGGACCGTCGCCGCGACGGGCATCACCGCGCCCGCGTCGCGCGCCGCGTCGGCGATCGCGTCGACGTCCTTCTGGAACGTCTTCAGCGCGCCGATCGGCGGATGGCCCGCGCTCGTCATTCGCGGCACGAACGTTTGCAGCAGCACCGAATCCGCCCAGCCGCCCGCGAGCGCCTCGGCGAGGCGCGACGCGTCGATGCCGCTCGCCTGCGCGAGCCCCACCGCCTCCGCGATCGCCGTGACGGTCGCCGTCACGATCGCCTGATTGCACAGCTTCGCCGTCTGCCCCGCGCCCGCTTCGCCGAGATGGGTGACGCGCGATGCGTATGCGCCGATCAGCTCGCGCACCGCGTCGACGTCCGCCGGCTGGCCGCCCGCCATCACCGCGAGCGTGCCCGCCTGAGCGCCCGGCACGCCGCCCGACACCGGCGCGTCGATCCAGCTCGCGCCGAGCGCCGCCGCGCGCGCCGCATACGCGCGCGTCGCCGCGGGCGGAATGCTCGAATGATCCACGATGCGCCGCACGCCGCGCGCCGCGGCGTCGCCCGCGAGCACGCCGGATGCGCCGAACACGACTTCCCCGACTGCCTGCGCGTCGAGCACGCACAGCATCACCGTCTGCGCGCGCGCGGCAAGCTCGGCCGGCGTGTCGACGACCTGCGCGCCGTGCGCGGCGAGCGCGTCGGCCTTCGCGCGCGTGCGGTTCCATACGTGCACCCGATGGCCCGCCGACAGCAGATGCCGGATCATCGGCGCGCCCATCAATCCCGGTCCGCAAAATCCCACGTCCACGTCTTCCCCTTTCCTCTCGTTCGAATACCGATTGAAGTTGCCGCCCATCATACCTATCACTCAAGAAGGCATGCGCGGGAACGCCGAATGCGCGCGCCCCGCGTGCCGGGCCGCACATCGAACGACTCACGGGAGAAACGTCATGAACGACCACGTCTACAAACTGATCGAACTCACCGGCTCGTCGCGCCAATCGAGCGACGAGGCGATCCGCAACGCGATCTCGAAAGCGGCGAAGACCGTGCGCAATCTGCACTGGTTCGAAGTGACCGACATGCGCGGGCACATCGAAGGCGACCAGGTGATTCACTGGCAGGTGACGCTCAAGGTCGGGCTGCGCATCGAAGACTGATCGCGCGGGCGGGGCGCGGCGAACGGCGGCGTCAAACGTTCGTTTGGAAAGCGCGTGTGGCGCGTGAGCCGCGCATCGGGTGCATCGGGCATTCAGATCTTGTCGCACTCGTTTCGTTGGGCACGCGCTCGGTGAAAGCGGCTTGCGTCGGACATCGCACGTTCGGCTCGCGCGTCGATCGGGTAAAGCGCCGCCCGCGCAAAAGCGCGAGACGCATCGCGCGGATCGCTCGCTTGCCGGCTCTACATCGAGCCCGACGTCGACGAGCCGCCCCGCCGTACATTCGACGCCGCCGCTTCGCGCGTTTCACTGCATGCCGCGCAAGCGCGACGAGTTACGTGCATTGCGTGCATTGCGTGCATTGCGTGCATTGCGTGCATTGCGTGCAAAGTGTCGCACCGCGCACCCGATCGTTCGCCGTTCCTTCGGCCTCCTTGAAACGTCGCCGCCCGTCCCTTTTTGTTGCGCGCGCCAACCGCTTCCCGCATCGGCGATCTTCATCGCGTCGATGCAGTGACGCGGCAAACGAATCACCCGCGCACGCGCGCGGCCGAGCGCGCGCGGCCGAGCGAAAATCCGAACGGGCCGCTCTTGACGCTCCTTTATGTCCATATTAAAAATCATATATCCCCACCTCCAATCGATCAGCCTGGACATATAAACGGAGAGAACATGAGCCAGCAACGCGAGGCGATCGACACGTATCTGTTGCGCGTCCTGCACACCTTGCTGATGGAGCGCAGCGTGACGCGCGCGGCCGTCAAACTGAACCAGTCGCAGCCGGCGATCAGCGCCGCGCTGCGCCGCCTGCGCGACATCACGGGCGATCCGCTCCTCGTGCGCGGCAAGTCCGGCATGGTGCCGACCGAGTACGGCCTGCGCCTGCTCGAACCCGTGCAGAACGCGCTGCGCGAGATCGAGCGCATCAAGTTCCAGCAGCACAACTTCGATCCGGCCACGTCGATCCGCTGCTACCGGATCGGCTGCCCCGACTACCTGAACGTGCTGTTCGTGCCGACCGTCGTCGAGCGCTTCCGGCAGGCCGCGCCGAACGCGACGCTCGAGTTCCATTCGCTCGGCCCCGCGTTCGACTACGAGCTCGCGCTCGAGGACGGCAAGCTCGACATCGTCGTCGGCAACTGGCCGGAGCCGCCCGAGCAGCTGCATCTGTCGAACCTGTTCGTCGACGAGATCGTCTGCCTGATGAGCAACACGCATCCGTTCGCGAAGCGCGGCGGCCTCACGCTCGACCAGTACCTGAACGCGCCGCATCTCGCGCCGACGCCGTATTCGGTCGGCCAGCGCGGCGCGATCGACGTGCACCTCGCGCGCGAACGGCTGAAGCGCCATGTCGTCGTCACGCTGCCGTACTTCAATCTCGCGCCGTACGTGCTCGTGAAGTCGGATCTGATCTTCACCACGACGCGGCTCTTCGCCGATCACTACGCGAAGTTCCTGCCGCTGTCGGTCGTGCCCGCGCCGCTCGATTTTCCGCCGATGCAGTATTACCAACTGTGGCACGAGCGCTGCCATTATTCGGACGAAGTGCGCTGGCTGCGCGGGCTCGTCGCCGAGGCGACTCGCACGCTGATCGATATGTAAGCGCGCGGCGCGGCGGCGCGGCGACGTCGGCGATGTCGGCGATGTCGGCGATGTCGGCGATGTCGGCGATGTCGGCATCAGTGTCGATCGCGGAACATCCGGCGGCAAGCCTGTCGCCGAATATTCCGCCCAATCCGCGCAACCGGGTACCCAGCCGCGCGCGCCGCGCCGCCGCCCGACGCGCCGCTCAGCGCGCGGCTTCGTAGAGCGTTCGCGCGAGTGCGTTGTGCCGCGCGACGAGCGGCTCGATCTCGAGCGTCGTCAAGCGCCCTTCCCGCACGACGACCCGCCCGTTGACGACGCCGTACGCCGCCTGCGCCGGCGCGCAAAACACGAGCGCGGCGACGGGATCGTGCAGCGCGCCCGCGAACTGCGGCGCACGCAGGTCGAACGCGACGAAATCCGCCGCCATCCCGGGCGCGAGCGCGCCGATGTCGTCTCGGTTCAGCACCCGCGCGCCGCCGAGCGTCGCGATCTCCAGCGCATCGCGCGCCGTCATCGCATCGGGTCCGAATCCGACGCGTTGCAGCAGCAGCGCCTGGCGCACCTCGGCGACCATCTGCGCGCCGTCGTTCGACGCGGAGCCGTCGACGCCGAGCCCGACCGGCACGCCCGCGAGACGCATCCGTTGCACGGGCGCGATGCCGGACGCGAGCCGCATGTTCGAGCACGGGCAATGCGCGACCCCCGTGCCCGTGCGCGCGAACAGCGCGATGCCCGGCTCGTCGAGCTGCACGCAGTGCGCGTGCCACACGTCGCGCCCGACCCAGCCGAGATCCTCCGCGTATTCGGCGGGCGTCATCCCGAATTTCTCGCGGCTGTACGCAACGTCGTTCACGTTCTCCGCGAGGTGCGTGTGCAGCGACACGCCGTAGTCGCGCGCGAGCGCCGCCGCGTCGCGCATGAGGCCGCGGCTCACCGAGAACGGCGAGCACGGCGCGACGACGACGCGCAGCATCGCGTAGCGGCCGTCGTCGTGATAGGCCTCGATCACGCGCTGCGTGTCGCGCAGGATGTCCGCCTCGCGCTCGACGACCGCATCGGGCGGCAGCCCGCCGTCGCTCTGCCCGACGCTCATGCTGCCGCGGCTCGCGTGAAAGCGCATGCCGATGCGCCGCGCGGCCGCGATGCTGTCGTCGAGCCGGCTGCCGTTCGGATAGATGTACAGATGATCGCTCGACGTCGTGCAGCCGGACAGCAGCAGCTCGGCCATCGCGGTCAGCGTCGACACCTCGATCATCTCCGGCGTCAGGTGCGCCCAGATCCGATACAGGTTCGTGAGCCAGCCGAACAGCTCGGCGTTCTGCGCGGCGGGAATCGCGCGCGTCAGGCTCTGATACATGTGATGATGCGTGTTGACGAGCCCCGGAATCACGAGATGGCCGCGCAGATCGAGCACCTCGTCCGCGTGCGCGGGCAGCTCGGCGCTCGGCCCGACCGCGACGATCCGGTTGTCTTCGACGTAAAGGCCCGCGTCGCGCAGTTCGCGGCGCGCGCCGTCCATCGTCACGAGCACGTCGGCGTGCTTGACGACGAGCGTCTTCGGACGGTTCGGGGAAAGGGGTTGCGCGCCGGCGCGCGCGCTCGGGTGTCGTTCCATCGTCGTTCGATCTCCGTATCGTTCGGCCGCCGAGGCGGCCGTCCCGCTCGAACGCGACGCGCGGCACGCACCGCGCCGCCGCGTCCGTTCGAACGCCCTGGCCCGGTTACCCGGCGTGCCCGCCGTCTTCGGGATGCACGCAGGGCCTCGGCCTCACCGGCCGATCCCGCACCCGCGCACCGGCCGAGCATCGCGCAATCCGCGGCGCGGCGCAAGCGGGCCGCGCGCATGATCGCCTTCATGCGGCCGATATGTCCGGCCGCGTCCGTCATCGGAACGACGCAAAAACCCGCCATATCCCGCGAGCGCCGCGGCCACGCGCCCATGCGCGTCCGCGCGCGTCCGTGCGCATGGACGCGCGCTCATGCGGCGCGCATTATCTTCGTTATCGCTCATCGTTTCGCGAGCGAACCTTTTTACAATGGCTGCACGGCGCTCGCTTCGATCCGCCGACGGGTATGTAGCCACTGACGTGGAGCCTCGATCCGCCGCAGCATCACCGGATCGAGCCGCCGCCGATCCTCGCAACTACACAAGGACATTGCGAATGGGCAAGCTCACTACCCACGTACTCGACACCGCGCACGGCCGCCCGGGCGGCGCGATCAAGATCGAACTCCACGCGGTCTCGGGCGACGGCGGCCGGCTGCTTAAGACGGTGCTCACCAACGACGACGGCCGCTGCGACGCGCCGCTCCTCGAGGGCGACGCGCTCGCGGCCGGCACTTACGAACTCGTGTTCCATGCGGGCGACTACTTCGCCGCGCTGGGTGTCGCGCTGCCCGAGCCGCGCTTCGTCGATCTCGTCGTGCTGCGCTTCGGCGTGGCCGACCCCGCCGCGCACTATCACGTGCCGCTTCTCGTGTCGCCGTGGTCGTACAGCACCTATCGCGGCAGCTGACCACGCATCGCTGCCCACGAACGACAACGATCGACTCAGGAGGAGTTTCATGGAAGGCTTCATCACCGACTGGCTGAATCTCGCGATCCGCTGGCTGCACGTCGTCGCCGCGATCGCGTGGATCGGCGAGTCGTTCTATTTCGTCGCGCTCGACAATAGCCTCAAGCCGCCGAAGGACGCGCGGCTGAAGGCGCGCGGCGTGTTCGGCGAGCTCTGGCACGTGCACGGCGGCGGTTTCTACAACATGCAGAAGTACCTCGTCGCGCCGCCCGAGATGCCGGAAGACCTGCACTGGTCGAAGTGGCCGTCGTACACGACGTGGATGTCCGGCTTCGGCCTCTTCCTCGTGCTCTACCTGCTCGCGCCGAACACGTACCTGATCGACAAGAACGTGCTCGACATGGGCCCCGTCGTCGCGGTCTCGTCGGCGCTCGGCTTCCTGCTCGCGGGCTGGATCGTCTACGACTGCGCGTGCCGCCTGCTCGGCAACCGCGACACGCTGCTCGGCGCGTTCGTGGGCCTCTACGTGGTCGCGGCCGCGTACCTCGCCTGCCATGTGTTCTCGGGCCGCGCCGCGTATCTGATCGTCGGCGCGATGCTCGCGACGATCATGACGGCCAACGTGTTCTTCGTGATCATCCCCGGCCAGCGCAAGATGGTCGACAAGCTGCTCAAGGGCGAGACGCCCGATCCGATCTACGGCAAGCGCGGCAAGCAGCGCTCCGTGCACAACACGTACTTCACGCTGCCCGTCGTGTTCGCGATGCTGTCGAACCACTATGCAATGACGTATGCGAACAAGTACAACTGGATCGTGCTCGTCGTCATCATGCTCGCGGGCGCGCTGATTCGTCAGTTCTTCGTGATGCGGCATCGCGGCCGGCAGCTGTGGTATCTGCCGCTCGGCGGCGTCGCGCTGATGATGCTCGCGCTCGTCGCGACGATGCCGAAGCCGATCGCGCCCGAAGCGCAGGCCGCGAACGCGCCGAAGCTCGCGATCAAGGACATCGCCCCGATCCTGCAGCAGCGCTGCGTCGCGTGCCACTCGGCGAAGCCGACGCTGATGGGCAGCGCGCCCGCCGGCGTGATGTTCGATACGCCCGACGAGATCGCGCAGAATGCGCCGCGGATCTATCAACAGGCGGTGCAGTTGAAGGCGATGCCGATCGGCAACGTCACGCACATGACGGACGGCGAGCGCACGCAGATCGCCGCTTGGTTCGGCAGCGGCGCGACGAAGTGACGAAGTGACGAAGTGACGAAGGCCGCGCGCGTTGCCGGCGGGCCCGCTTCGGCGGGCCCGTTGCATTTGGCGCGGGCTTCGAGTCAGCGCCGCCGACGGCATGCGGCAGCGCACCGCGGACGATGCGCGCCCATCGCAATCGAGCAACCGTCACCGCGCGCCGCGTTGGCCGCGTTCGGCCATCCTGCACTGCCTCAGTGACGCGCTCTTCGCCACCCATCATGCGCGAAACGCGACGGCGCGCGAATGGTCGCGGCTGCACTCGGGATACACGACGTGCACTGCCTTCCCGTGCGCGGCCGCCTCGGCGAAGGCTCGATCCGGAATCTCGCGCTCCGGAACGGCGAAACGGCCGCGTGGCCGAACGCCGATATGCCGAGCGGCGTCACGATGCAGATCCCGCGCTGCCAGTTGACGCGCCGCGGCGCAACCGCGACGTGTCACGAGACGAGTCGCCCGCCATCGGGGGCGCGGTCGTGGTGAACTCCCGGACACGCGCCATCGCGAAACATCGGGCCTGCGTTACGCGGCTGCCGGACGCGCGCTCGTGCGTCGCGCCGTTGCAGCGCGCATACGAAGCCGAGCCCGCCGCCGTGCCGCGCGCCGCCGCATGACGGTTGCAACAGCAACGAAGTACGCCGCTACACGGCGCGGCAAGAAAAGAAAAGCCCGCGCACGAGGCGCGGGCGTTGCGTTGCGTTGCGTTGCGGCGCGTCAGCGCCGCTTCATGCTTCATGCCTGTTTTATGCGCGTCATGCGCTCACCGCCAGCAACGCATCGTCGGTCAGCCACAGCGGTTCGGACAGATCCTGTTCGTTCAGATTGAGCCCATCGCCGCCGCGATCGACGACGACGAAGTCGCTCACCTCGCCGAGCGCGATCAGCGGATGGTGCCAGACGCCCTTCGCATAGTTCACGCCCTGCCATCCGCTCGTCACGAACGCACGAATCTTCGACGGATCGAGATCGCCCGCCGGCGCGACGACGACGATGTAAGCCCGATCCGCAAGCGGAATGAACGCCTGGCTGCCGAGCGGATGCCGCTCGAGCATCGTCACCTCGAACGGCAGCGCGCGCGGCTGGCCGCGAAACAGGTTCACGAGCGGCCGCCCGCCTTCGTCGGCGACGTCGATGCGCGCGAGATCGTGAAAGCGCATCGTCGTGCCGAGGTTGATCGGGATCTGCTTCGCGCCGTTCGTCTCGATGACGTCGCCGAACGGCGCGAATGCCGCGCGCGTCAATGGTTCGATCGCGAGCGTCTTCATTGGTCGAGCGTGCCCCACAGGCGCAGCCGCGACACGCCGCCGTCCGGAACGATGTTCAGCCGCACGTGCGTGACGGGGCCGAGCGCGGCGAGCTCCGCCTCGAAATAGTGCTGATTGTCCATCTGCAGCTTCTGCTCGCCGAGCAGCACCGGCCAGAACATCGCCTGCGTGACGAGCGAGCTGTCGGTGCCGCCCGTCACGTATGCGGCCTGAATCGAGCAGCGGTCCGGATAATTGCCCTTGAAGTGCGCGGTGTCGACTTCGATCTTGCGGATCACGCCCGGCTGCGCGAGCGCGATGATCGCCCAGTCGTTGCCCGGTTCGCGGCGGCGGCGCGTCTCCCAGCCGTCGCCCATGTTCACGCCGCGGCCCGGCAGCAGCAGACTCGACGCGAGACCGAAGTGCTGGTTGTTCGCCGCGACGACGTAGCCGCCGTTCTCCATCGCCGCGAGATCGAACAGCTCGGACTTGCTCGCGCCCGCCCAATCGAGCTGCGGCTGGCCGTACACGCGCAGCCGCGCGATGCCGCCGTCCGGGTAGATGTTCACGCGCAGATGCGTATAAGCGTTCGCGTCGCGCGCTTCGACGTAGTGATGGCTGTTGCCCTGCAGCGTCGTCGACGGCATGATCTCGACCCACTTCGTCGCGTCGTTCGGCGCGCCGTCGGCCACGTGCGCGGCCTCGATCGACGCCGCGGGCGGGAAATTGCCGGTGAAATGGCTCGTGTCGATGTCGAGCCCCTTGATCACGCCGGGACGCGCGAGCTTCACGACGCACCAGTCGTAGCCCGTCGTGCGCTTGCGGCGCGTCTCCCAGCCGTCCATCCATTTGCCGTGATCGTCGTATTTGCCCGGGATGAACACGGCCGGCTCGGGATTCAGCATGCGCTCCTTCGGCGCGAAGAAATCGTCGCTCGCCTCGAGCGCCTGCGCGCCGAGACGCGGATCGGCGAGATTCACGTAACGCCGCGTGAACTCGGGTGCGTTCGGATCGGAAAGCGGAAGAGCCATCGTAGTGTCCTTGTCGTGATGTGCGTGCTGCGTGATGAGTGGAAAGCCGCTGCGGCGCGCGATCGCGCGCGCATGGCGGCGGATGCGGCGCGCCGGGCGCGTCGCGGCGGTGTCGTCGCGGCGAACCTGCCGCGCCGCGCATCGCGTGATTCTTCTTCGTTTCGCCGGCAGCCGCGTCGCGACGAGCGGCAAGCGGCGGCCGCCCGCAGACGCCGGGCCGATCGAAGCGCCCGGCCGGCGCTCACGCGCCGATCAGATCGTCGAGCCTGAAGCGCGCGATCCGGTAGATCTGCTCGAGGTTCGCGCGCAATTCCTCGTCGCGCGAATGATCGACGCGCGCCTCGAAGTTCGCGATGATCCCGTGCCGGTCGTAGCCTCGCACCGCGAAGATGAAAGGAAAGCCGAATTTCTCGCGATATGCGCGGTTGAGCCGCTGCAATTTGTCGAACTCCTCCTGCGTGCAGCGATCGAGGCCCGCGCCGCTTTGCTCGCGCGTCGATTCCGCCGTCAGCTCGCCGCGCACCGCCGCCTTGCCGGCGAGCTCCGGGTGCGCGTTGATGAGCGCGAGCTGCCGCGCGTCGCCCGCGCTCTCGACCGCGTCCTTCATCGTCCGGTGCAACGCGTCGACGCCGCGAAACGGCCGTTCGAGCGCGGCCGCCTCGGCGACCCACGGCGAATGTTCGAAGATGCCGGACAGCGCCGCGACGAACGCGTCCGTCGACATCGCGTTCAATTGCTCGAGCGTGTAGTGCATCGCCTTCATCATGCGTCCCCCTCGCGTCGAGCAGGCTGATACGGGTGATGCTCGCGCCAGTGGCGCGCGATGTCGACGCGGCGCGTGACCCACACGCGATCGTGCCGCTCGACGTGATCGAGAAAGCGCTGCAGCGCGCGCAAGCGCCCAGGACGGCCGAGCAGCCGGCAATGCATGCCGATCGACATCATCTTCGGCGCTTCGTCGCCCTCCTCGTACAGCACGTCAAACGCATCGCGCAGGTAGTGGAAGAAGTGATCCGCCGTGTTGAAGCCTTGCGGCGTCGCGAAGCGCATGTCGTTCGTGTCGAGCGTGTACGGGACGATCAACTGCGGCACCGTTGCGCCGCCCGACACTTCGACGCCCATCCAGAACGGCAGATCGTCGCCGTAATAGTCGGAGTCGTACAGGAAGCCGCCGTGTTCGGCGACGAGCCGACGCGTGTTCGGGCTGTCACGGCCCGTGTACCAGCCGAGCGGACGCACGCCCGTCACGCGCTCGATCGCCTCCATCCCGAGCTTCATGTGCTCGGCCTCGCGCTCGGGCGACATGTCCTGATAATGGACCCAGCGCCAGCCGTGGCACGCGATCTCGTGGCCGAGCTCGACGAACGCGCGCGCGAGCTCCGGATGCCGTTCGATCGCCATGCCAACGCCGAACACCGTGAGCGGCAACCCGCGCTTGTCGAACTCGCGCAAGATGCGCCACACGCCCGCGCGCGAGCCGTATTCGTAGATCGACTCCATGCTCATGTGGCGCGCCGGATACGCGGCCGCGCCGACGATCTCGGACAGGAACTGCTCGGAGGCGGGATCGCCGTGCAGCACGCAGTTTTCGCCGCCCTCCTCGTAGTTGAGCACGAACTGCACCGCGACGCGCGCGCGGCCCGGCCAGTTCGCCTGCACCGGATGTCGGCCGTAGCCGATCAGATCGCGTGGATAGTTGGGATCGAATGCCATGATTGGATGCGAAGTGATGCCCCGTCAGCGGTTTCGCGCCGCCCGCGCGACGCCCGGAAACGGGCGCTGCGCGGCCGATGCGACGGATGGCCCAGTGTAGCGAAAACGCCTCGGACCGCCCATACGGGGGCACGGATAGTGCGGGTCAGACGGAATGTATGTGCGGTTGCGGAAAAACGGCGGACGTCGCGGTGTCCGGCGTGGCGATGTCGGGCGGCGCCATGCCGGACGCAGCGGCGGCACGCGCCGCACCCGCCGCACCCGCCGCATCGCGCACCGCATCGCAGGCCGCATCGCACGCCGCCGCGCCCGCGGCCGGCGCTCGCTCGGGCACCGCCGCCCCGCCCGGGCTGAAGCGTGCGAATTCGCCGTCGTAGCGCTTCGCGAGCGGCCGCGCGAAATCGCCGCGCTTCGCG
The DNA here is from genome assembly GCF_001524445.2 of Burkholderia savannae. NCBI lineage: Bacteria > Pseudomonadati > Pseudomonadota > Betaproteobacteria > Burkholderiales > Burkholderiaceae > Burkholderia > Burkholderia savannae. The sequence continues at coordinate 1,528,787 of NZ_CP013417.1, read as the reverse complement.
GTCGCGAGCTTCAGTGCGATCAGCGCCTCCGCCCATTTGACCGCTGCCGTCACGCCCTCGACGACGGGCGCGCCGATCGCCGCCTCGATCTCGTGCGCGAATTCCGCCATCCCCGCGCAGCCGAGCACGATCGCGTCCGCGCCGTCCTCGTCGAGCGCGCGCCGGCATTCGTCGACGATCACGCGGCGCGCGGCCGAGCCCGGCCTGTCGAGGTCGAGCACGGCGACGTCGGTCGCGCGCACGTTGCGGCAAAAGCGCTTCATTCCATAGCGCTCCGCGAGGTGCCATGCCATTCCGCAGGTTCGCGCGAGCGTCGTCACGACCGAGAAGCCCGGCGCGAGCACGCTCGCCGCGTGCATCGCCGCCTCCGCGATGCCGACGACCGGCCCGCGCGCGAGCTCGCGCGCCGCGTACAGCCCCGGATCGCCGAAGCACGCGATCACGTAGCCGTCGAAACCGTCGCGCTCGCCCGCCGCGACTTCGGCGAGCAGGCCCGGCGTCGCGAGCGCCTCGTCGTAATGGCCCTCGATCGAAGGCGGCCCCATCGTCGGGCTCACGGCGACGATCGCCGTGCCCGCCGACGCGACTTCGCGCGCGCAGCGGCCCATCGCGTCGGTCATTCGCTGCGTCGTGTTCGGATTGATCAGCTTGATCTTCATACGGACTCCGTCATGCTTTCGCTTGCGCGAGCGCGCGGTAGAACGCGCCGCCGAGCGCCGCGCCGATGAACCACGAGAAATTCGCGAGCCCGGACAATGCCGGCGCCATCACGCACGCGACGGCGATCGCGGCCGCGGGCAGCAGCGCCGCGATCGCACGCCGGTTCACGCCGTCGCGATACCAGTACGCGCCGTCCGTCGACATCGTGTACAGATCGTCGCGCCGCAGCGCGCCGCGCTTCACCAGATAGAAATCGACGATCAGCACGCCGTACAGCGGCCCGATGAAGCTGCCGAGTACGTCGAGCGTGTAATGGATCACGACGGGATTGTTGAAGAGATTCCACGGCATGATGAACACCGACGCGACTGCGGCGAGCATGCCGCCCGCGCGCCAGCTGATCAGGCGCGGCGCGACGTTCGAGAAGTCGAACGCGGGCGACACGAAGTTCGCGACGATGTTGATCCCGATCGTCGCGATCGTGAAGGTCAGCGCGCCGAGAATCACCGCGGTCGGATGATCGATGCGGCCGACTGTCTCGACGGGATCGGTGATCAGTTGTCCGAACACGGGCAGCGTCGCGGCCGTCGTGATCACCGTGACGAGCGAGAACGCGAGGAAGTTGACGGGCAGCCCCCAGAAATTGCCGCGCTTCACGCTGCCGTAGCGCCCGCAGTAGCGGGAGAAGTCGCCGAAATTGAGCATCGGCCCCGAGAAATACGATACGACGAGCGAGATCGCCGTCACCATCACCGGGATCACCTCGGCGCCGTGATACTTGACGCCGCCGAGATTGAGGCCGATGTTGCGCCAGCCGGCGCGCCACACCATGTAGCCCGCGAGGACGAACATCACGACGTACACCGCGGGGCCGGCGAAATCGATGAACTTCTTGATCGTCTCCATGCCGTTCCAGAAAACGAACGCCTGCAGCACCCACAGCAGCATGAAGCCCGCCCAGCCGAGCGCCGAGAGCCCTAGGAAGCCGTAGCGATGTACGTCCGCATAGGGCATCCACTGCGGAAAGAACTTGAGCACGACGATCACGAGCGCGCTCGACGCGAGATAAGTTTGGATTCCGTACCATGCGATCGCGATGAGCCCGCGGATCACGGCGGGCACGTTCGCGCCGAGCACGCCGAACGTCGCTCGGCACGCGACCGGATACGGCACGCCGAGCTGCTGGCTCGGCTTCGCAATCAGATTGCACAGCACGTTGACGATCGAAATGCCGACGATCAGCGCGACGAGCACCTGCCAGCTCGTCAGGCCGAGCGCGAACAGGCTGCCCGCGAACACATAGCCGCCGACGCTGTGCACGTCGGACATCCAGAAAGCGAAGATGTTGTATGCGCCCCAGCTCTGGTTCGCGAGCGGCGCGAGATCTTCGTTGTACAGACGATTGCTGTAACCGGGGGGCGCCGCCGCGCCGTCCGTGTCGCCCGGGCGATCTTCGTTCGGTCGATACGAGGCGCCTTGCTGCGCCACACTGAACTGAGCCATGACATCTCCTTGCCTGCCGCGGACGAGCCGCGCGATCGTCATTGAAATCGCGGCCCGAACGTGGTCGCCCGATGCCGCCCTGGCGGGCGGCCGCATACGCGACCTCCCGGCATTTCGTCAGTTCAGTGAGCGCTCGAGGCGTGCGGCCGGGCCGTCAGCCCGGATTGCCGAACACCTCGCGCAGATCGACCGCGCCCTGCGCCGGCCGATCGAGCATCCTCAGTTCGACGTGCTGAAGATGGTGCGCCATCAGTTGCGCCGCGCGCTTCGCGTCGCCGGCTTCGAGTGCCGCGAGGATCTGCGCATGGTCGTCGAACGAACACGGGCTGCGCCCGTGCGATTCGTACAGCGCCGACATCAGCGTCGAGCGCACGACGAGCCCCTCCAGGCAATCGCGCAGCACCGTGTTGCCGGTGAGCGCCGCGAGCGCGGTATGGAACTCGCCGGACAAACGCACCCACGCCGGAAAATCGCGCCGCTCGAATGCGTTGCGCTCCTTGTCGATCATCGCCGCGACGCCCTTCAGGCGCTTCGCGCCCGGTCCCGTCGCGAGCCGCTCCATCACCGCGAGCTCGACGATGCGCCGCATCTCGAACACTTCGTGCACGTCCTGCAGCGTCGGACTCGCGACGAACGCGCCGCGATTCGGCTCAAGATCGACGAGCCGATCGGTCGCGAGGAGCGCTAGCGCCTGCCGGATCGTGCCGCGCTTCACGCCGAACACTTCGCACAACTGCGCTTCCGTCAGCTTCGTGCCGGGCGCGAGCCGATGCTCGAGGATCGCCGTGCGCATCCGCTCGGCGATCGACTCGGGGCTCGCGCCCGTCGGCGCGGAATCTTTCTTCGTCATGGTTCGCATCTCGTTATGAACAGCATCGTAGATTGGACATAAATATTGTCAACAATTTTGCAAATCGATTTTGCACAATATGGGTGATTGGGACGTCACCCGAACCGCATCAATTCGGTGCAGACGCTTCAATTCACCATATTTGACGGGACTCTTCACCGTTTGAGTCGTCACAATCGCCATCGGCAGCCTGTATTTTTGTCGACAATTTTTCCTTCGATTGGTGCATCACGACAGATCGAGCGAATCGCGCTCTATATCCGTTAGTTGCGAAGCAACGCGTAAAAAAAGGCGGTCGCCCGCCTTTTTCGTGCCGTGCCGGCGGCCGCCCCGCGCTCACGCCGAAAGATGCGGATAGTCCGACATCGTGAGCCGGAAGCCGTGCTCGTTCGCGACGAGCTCCGCGCGCGCGCCGAACGGCAGCGTCAGCAGGTCGGGCACGTGGCCGAATTGCAGCCCCGTGACGATCGGAATGCCGATCACGCCGCGCACCTGCTCGATCATCGTCTGCATGTCGTAGCCGTTGTCGTACTCGAACGGACGCGCACCCGTGAACTGGCCGAGCACGAGCGCCTGCTGGCGCACGAGGACGCCCGCGAGATGCAGCTGGTAGATCATCCGCTCGATCCGGAACGGCTGTTCATTGACGTCCTCGACGAACAGGATTCCGCCTTCGATCTGCGGCATGTAGGGCGTGCCGACGAGCGACGCGAGGATCGCGAGATTGCCGCCCCACAGCGTGCCCGACGCGTTGACGGCCTGCGTTTGCGGCACGTCGGAGACGATCGTCGCCGTCGGCTGCGTGAGCGTCTGCCAGAAATGCGCGAGCGTGAATTCGCTCGGCTTCTCCGCGCCGAAATCGGCGGACAGCATCGGGCCGCCGAACGTCTTCACGCGCGCCTTCGCGTAGAGCGCGAGCTGGATCGCGGTGAAATCGCTGTGACCGACGAGCGCGATCGGCTGATCGCGCAGCCGCCTTTCTAGGCCCCGATAGTCGAGCCCGTGCAGAATCCGGGCGGCGCCGTAGCCGCCGCGCACCGCGAGACCGATGTCGGGCAGCGGCAGCGACGGATCGGCGAGCCGGTTCAGATCGCCCGCGCGCTCGCCGTCGGTGCCGGCGAAGCGCTGATAGCGGCGCTGCGTCGCGTCGAGGTTCTCGATGCGATGCCGCTCGTCGCTCAGGCGTTCGAGCGCGCGATCGATCGCGGCGGGGTCGTGCGGATAACCGGAAGGGGCGAGAAGACGAATCGTGCGCGGCATGCGGGGCGTGAGAATCATGAATTCGCTGGGAAGAATCGATCAGACGTATTTAGAGGCGCCCCGCACCGCTCGGTTCAATCCTCGCGCGGCGGCGCGTCGGACGCCTGCTGCGCGCGGCGGGCGTCGCGGATCGCCTGCCGCCGCTCCGCAAAGAACGACTTGAGCGCCGCGCCGCATTCGTCCGCGAGCACCCCGCCTTCGACCAGCGTGTGATGGTTCAGGCGCGCGTCGGCGAATGCGTCGACGATGCTGCCGCATGCGCCCGTCTTCGGGTCCGGCGCGCCGAACACGACGCGCGCAATCCGCGCGTGCATGATCGCGCCCGAGCACATCAGGCATGGCTCGAGCGTCACGTACAGCTCGCAGCCGGGCATCCGGTAGTTGCGCAGCGCGCGCGCGGCGGCGCGCAGCGCGGCCATCTCGGCGTGAGCGGACGGATCGTGGCCGCCGATCGGATGATTGAAGCCGCGGGCGATCACCTCGTCGCCTCGCACGATCACCGCGCCCACCGGCACTTCGCCCGCCGCACGCGCTTCCTCGGCGGCGGCGAGCGCCATGCGCATGTAGCGGCGGTCGCGCTCGGCGGCGGCTGACAGAAGCGGCGGTTGCGATTCGCTGGGCTCGACGCCGGACGCGGGCGCGCCGGCGGGCATCACATCGCCCCCGCTTCGCCCTGCGCTTCGCCGAGCACGCGCTCGGACAGACGCTCGGCGATGCGGCGGCAGTATTCGCGCGGCACGACCATCGGGCCGCCGCGCAACGATTCCAGCGCCATGTCGAGGGCGAGCATCTTCGCCTGCAGGCGGCAGCGGGTCGCGCGGTCGCTGACCGCGCGAAGCTCGTCCTGCAGGTTGCGCAGCGCCCGCAGTTGCTCGACCGCGGGCGGCACGAAGCCCGCGTTCTTCAATATCCGATTCGCGACGCGCACTTCTTCCGGGACGAGCAGGTCGTCGTCCAGTTCCATCGGCGCGCCGGCGCCCGGCAAATCGTCGAACTCCCCCCGCGCGACGGCGGCGGCGATACGTTGTTCGACTAGAGCGTCAAGCAGTTTCATCGGGGTTTCATAACAATGCGGCATGCGGATTTTAGCAGGCGGCGCGCCGAGGTCCAGCCTGTCCGAGCAAATGCTCGATATCCGGGCCCGCATGCGAGAAAAGGCGCTATTCTTGCTGCAGCCTCTCCAACCGCGCGGCGCATGGCGCCTTGCGCTCGCTCAGGGCAACGAAGCAATGTCGATCGTCACTCGGCGCCACGTTCGCGCCCTCGTTTTTGCGGTGTCGCTCGTCGCAGCCGGACTCGCGTCGGGATGCGGCGTGATGTGCGGCGGCGCGGGCGGCAACGGCGGGTTTGCGGGCGGGTGCGCGACCGGCGTGAGGTTTTAGGCGTCGCGAAAAGGCCTGAGCGAAGCGGATTCAAGCACCAAACCGGCGGCCGATAGCGGCATCGCCGTCGATCGGCAAGCGTCGACGAGGCGAGGGTTTCTCGCCGCCGCGGCACGCCGCCAGGTTTCGCTAGCGCCGACTGCCCTCGCGTCGCGCATTCCGCGTCGCCTCGCCCGCCGACGCGTCGCTTCGCTCCGCGCGAATCGGCCCGGCAAGCGGCGCCTCCGCCACCTCCGCCCGACGCGACACTCGAAAAGCCACGGCGCTTCGCCCCTCTTTTCTGGCCGGACACGCCGACTGCGGCCGTTACGCCGCCGTCTCCGGCCACTCCACTGCCCGGCATTCTCCCGCCGCCGTTCCGACACGATTTCATTCGCCAGGACAGCCGGCTCCGCTCGCGGCCGATCACCGGAGGCTCGTCGTCGAATCCCAAACTCGCCGAACGGCCGGCGCGCCGGCGCGCTGTCGCCGCTACCGGCGACGGCGCACGCGCCGGCCCCGCGTCAACGCCCGCCGAGATAGTCCATCTTGCCGAGCGGCACGCCCTTGTGCCGCAGGATGTCGTAGGCCGTCGTCGTGTGGAAATAAAAATTCGGCAGCGCAAAGCCGAGCAGATACGACTTGCCGTCGAACGTCATCACGCCGTCGCGCAGCGGCAACTCGATCGCGCGCGTTTCGCTGCCGTCGAGTTGCGCCGGCTGGATCGTCTTCAGGAAATCGATCGTCTTGCCGATGCGCGCGCGCAGCTCGGCGAACGTCGCCTCGGTATCGGCGAACGACGGCACCGCGATCCCCGCGAGCCGCGCGCCGCATCCCTTCGCGGTGTCGCTCGCCCGCTGAACCTGCGCGTCGAGCGAGTACATGTCGTCGCGAAGCCGCGCGCGAACGAACTCGGCCGGCTCGACGCCCTGCGAGCGCGCGTACGCGTCGCCCTTGTCGAGCACGGCCGACAGGTTGTTCAGGCCGCGAATGAACGCGGGAATCGAAACGTCGTACATCGAAAGAGCCATGGGTTCTCCTTGACGGGTTCGCGAATCATCCTCGGGATGGCCGACCGTCGCTGACGGCGGCTCCTTAGCATAGACCGGATCGGACAAGCATGCGCACCGTCGCCAAGCGGCAAGCATTCGACGAGGCTTTCGACAGCGCACCGCGCACGGCCCGCGCGGACGTGCCGCCGAAGAAATGCCGCTCGAAGCGAAGTTCTCCGATACGCGGCTTTCTTTTCACCGCACGCCCGGCAGGGTTTCGACAATACACCGTCGAACCTCTTGCCGATCGGTTGCAAATCAAAACCAAACGAACTATTCTTCGCATGGTTTCAATTTGCAACCATTCAAGCGAGGCATCCGCATGCAAGCTCCGCCAGCAGCACCGGCCGCCCGTTCGATTCGAGCCGCCGATTCGCCTGCGGCGCCGGCGACGCTGCCGCGCAGCGCAGTCGCGCTGTTCGCCTGCGCGAGCGGCCTGAGCGTCGCCAACGTCTACTATGCGCAGCCGCTTCTCGATGCGCTCGCCGCCGATTTCGCGATCGGGCGCGCGGCGATCGGCGGCGTCGTGACCGCCACGCAGATCGGCTGCGCGCTCGCGCTGCTGCTGCTCGTTCCGCTCGGCGACCTCGTCGACCGACGGCGGCTGATGCTCGCGCAATCGCTCGCGCTCGCGGCGACATTGACCGTCGTCGGCTTCGCGCCGACCGCCACCGTCCTGCTCGCCGGCATGCTCGGCGCCGGGCTGCTCGGCACCGCGATGACCCAGGGACTCATTTCGTACGCGGCGAGCGCGGCGGCTGCGCACGAGCGCGGACGCGTGGTCGGCGCGGCGCAAGGCGGCGTCGTCGTCGGGCTGCTGCTCGCGCGCGTGTTGGCGGGCGTCGTCAGCGACGCGGCGGGATGGCGCAGCGTCTATTTCCTTTCGGCTGCGACGATGCTCGTGCTTGCGGCGCTGCTTGCGCGCAAGCTGCCCGCCGTCGCGCCGGCGCCGTCGCGCATCGGCTATCCGCGCCTGATCGCGTCGCTCTTCACGTTGCTGCGCGACGAGCGCGTGTTGCAGATCCGCGGCACGATCGCCCTCCTGATGTTCGCCGCGTTCAACATCTTCTGGAATGCGCTCGTGCTGCCGCTGAGCGCGCCGCCGTATGCGTTTTCGCACACCGCGATCGGCGCATTCGGGCTCGTCGGCGCGCTGGGCGCGCTCGCCGCCGCGCGCGCCGGACACTGGGCCGATCGCGGCTTCGGGCAGCCGACGAGCGCCGCGGCGCTCGCGCTGCTGCTCGCGTCATGGCTGCCGATTGCGTTCATGCCCGCGTCGCTGTGGGCGCTCGCGCTCGGCGTCGTGCTGCTCGATGTCGGCGGACAGGCGATTCACGTGACCAACCAGAGCATGATCTTTCGCGCGCGGCCCGACGCGCACAGCCGGCTCGTCGCCGTCTACATGCTGTTCTATTCGGTCGGCAGCGGCCTCGGCGCGATCGCGTCGACGGCCGTCTACGCGGCAGCCGGGTGGCGCGGCGTGTGCATGCTGGGCGCGGCCACGAGCGCCGCCGCATTCGCGTTCTGGGCCGCCACGGCGAGGCTGATGCCGAGCGAGCCCTCCCCGGAAAATACGGCGAACGGGCGACCGCAATAGCCCCGGATACCAACAAATGGCTGTGGCAGAATCGTCCTGATACATCGACAATTTTGCCAACCATGCCATTCATCCGAATATGGGCGGTCGAGCATTGTCTCGCATCGGGCATCGCCGCGCCGATCGACATGCTGACGGCCGCCAATCATCTCGCCGCGGAAGACGGGAGCGAGCGACGCGCGCGCGCGTTCACATGGCGCGTCGATTCGATCGACGGCAATCCGGTGCGCACCGCTTCGGGCCAGATCGCTCAGGTCGACGGGCGAATCGACGGCAGAAGCGCAGCCGATGCGATCTGGCTGACAGGACCGTTCGTCTCCGACGTCGGGCGGCTCCTGAGCCGCCCGGCCCTGCTGGCGCCGCTTCTCGACGCATTGAGGCGCCAACACGCACGCGGCACGCTGATCGCAACGTATTGCACCGGTGCGTTCCTGCTCGCCGAAGCGGGCCTGCTCGACGGACGCGTGGCCACCACGCATTGGTCGAAAGCGACGAGCTTTCGCGCGCGCTACCCTGAAGTCGAATTGCGCGCATCGGACGTTCTGACCGAACAAGAAGGCATCCTTTGCAGCGGCGCCGTCACGTCGTATCAGAACCTCGCGCTGCGCGTCGTTGAAAAGCTCGGGACACCGAAACTCGCCGCCGCAACCGCGAAGATCATGTTGATCGACATGAACCGCGTGTCGCAGGATTCGTTCATCGACATCACCCAAGCCGACAGCCGCGAACACGACGACGCCGTGGTCGCGCGTGCGCAACGCTGGATGGAGCGGCATCTGCGCGAGCCGTTCAGCCTGACACGCTTGAGCCGCCATCTCGCCGTCAGCGAGCGAACCGTCAATCGGCGCTTCAAGGAGGCCGTCGGCGCGCCGCCGCTCAGGTATCTGCAGACGCTGCGCATCGAAGTGGCAAAGCGCCTGCTCGAACAAAGAAAGCTCGGCATCGACGCCGTATGCGAACGCGTCGGATACACGGACGTCAGCGGCTTCAGACAGCTGTTCAAGCGTGTGACGGGCGTGTCGCCGGGCGAATACCGGCGCCGATTCGCTCGATGAGCATCGGTGGGCGGCGATGATCGACGCCGCAGCCGATGTCCGAATTGCCCCGCCGAATGGCGATTTCGCCACTTCCGATACATCGCGTCCATTCCTAAAGTGGAACCACGTCGCCCGGCATACGAGCCGGCCCGCCCTGAAACCACTCGAGGAATTCACGATGCCGATGATCGATGCATATATTCCGGAAGGCGCACTCGCGCCGCAAGCAGAGGCGCAATTGATGCGCGAGCTGACGGACATCTTGATCCGTCACGAGGATCTCGATCCCGACGATCCGCGGGTGCGCGACGCCGCATGGATATTCGTGCATCGGCCCACGGCAGTCTATTGGGCCGGCGCGCCCGCGGCCGCGCCGATCTTTCGAATCGTGGCGTCGGTGCCGGAAGGTCAATACACGGATGCGGCGCGAGCCAGCCTCGTGAAGGAAGTCACCGCCGCCATCGCGCGCGCGGAAGGCACGCCCGCGGACGCAATCGGAACGCGCGCCTGGATCTTCCCGACCGAAATCGGCGACGGCGGCTGGGGAAGCCGCGGTAGCGTGCGCCGCCTGCCGGACATCATGGAGCACTTCGGCGGAGCGACGCTCAGAACGCTCGGCGAACAGCGCCTCGCAGCCAAACGCCGCGCGGATGCGACGGCTTTTGTCGAAGCGGTGCTGCTAGCGCTGACCGGCCGCGCTGCGACGCTGACGCGCACCGCAGACTGAGCGAAGTCGTGGAAGCCGCCATCGCTCGGTCGCCGCGGCAAACGGCACGCCGACATTGTTCTGATGCCGCAATCCGCAAGCCCGTTGATATTTCGCATCGAGCGACTGAACGAGTCTTTGCTGCCGCTCCTCTCGAATCTCCGCTGAACACGCGCATGCCTGGCACGCGCGCATCTTTATCCTGGTTTTGTACCGATCGGTACGCAATGAAAAACGACAAAAGGAGTGCCCCGTGAAATTCCGGCAAGTACGCAATGCGACGGTCCTGATCGAATATGCCGGCACGAGGTTTCTCGTCGATCCGATGCTTGCTTCCAAGGGCACCTACCCCGGGCTCGAGGGCACCGTGAACGGCCACCTGAAATGGCCGACCGTCGAACTGCCGATCGCCATGGACGCGATCCTCGACGTCGACGCCGTGATCGTCACCCACACGCATCCGGACCATTGGGACGAAACGGCGAAGTCCGTCGTGCCGAAGAGCCTGCCGGTCTTCGTCCAGCACGAACGCGACGCCCGCCTCGTGAAGGCGTCCGGATTCATGGACGTCCGCCTGCTGACGCATCGCACCCAATACAACGGCGTGACGCTCGTCAAGACGCCCGGGCAACACGGCACGGACGATGCGATTCACGCGATCGGCGAGCTGCTGGGCGAAGTCTGCGGCGTCGTGTTCAGGCACGCCGACGAAAAGACGCTCTACCTGGCCGGCGACACGGTCTGGAACAAGCACGTGGAACAGAACCTGAAGCGCTTCCGACCGGACGTCGTCATCGTGAACAGCGGAGACGCACAAGTCGTCGGCCTCGGTGCAATCATCATGGGCAAGGAAGACGTCTACGAAGTCCACCGCGCGGCGCCGCAGGCCACGTTGATCGCGAGTCACATGGAAGCGGTGAATCACGCCGCATTGACGCGACAAGCGCTGCGCGAATTCTCCAGGGAGAAAGGCATGACGGACCGCCTGCTCGTTCCGGAAGACGGACAGGCGTACGTTTTCTGAGACAAGCGTCGGCAAGACGAGCCGGGGCGCACGCCTTCTCCGTCAGCGATGGCGAAGACGCGGCTGCACCGAACGAACTCGCTGACAGGGAGGTTGCTGCCGGCGCTCCGGACGCCTTCGCCTCGTTGCACAACACTCGCCTCATCAATCGGCCGGATCGATCTCGGTCGACAAGCGTCTCCGAAAAGCGCGCACAAGCGGTTTCGATCAACGACGCTCGTGCGCATGAGCCGCGCGCCGTAGGCCATGCGCACGTTGCAGCGCGTCGGCGGCGGCCAGTCGTATCGCCGAAACTCTCGACAGCCGCAATCGCGGCGTCTCTCGCTGCTTTCGACCGCCGAGAACCTTCCTCGGCGTTGCGGCCAACGCAAGATACCGACGGGGCAATGGCCGCCGACAGCCATCGTGCGGCACGAGCCCCGGCACTTCAACGACTCACGGCAGCTTCTCGAAAGACCGGGATCACTCCCACTCGATCGTCGCCGGCGGCTTGCCCGACACGTCGTACACGACCCGGTTGATCCCGCGCACTTCGTTGATGATCCGGTTCGACGCGCGGCCGAGCAGCGCATACGGCAGGTGCGCCCAGTGCGCGGTCATGAAATCGGTCGTCTGCACCGCGCGCAGCGCGGTCACGTAGTCGTACGTGCGGCCGTCGCCCATCACGCCGACCGACTTCACCGGCAGGAACACCGCGAACGCCTGGCTCGTCAGGTCGTACCAGCTCTTGCCGACCTGCGACGGCTCGCAAAGGCCCGCCGCCGCGTCCTGCTCGGTCGCCAACGTCCCGCGAAGCTCTTCGATGAAGATCGCGTCCGCACGGCGCAGCAGCTCCGCGTAGTCGCGCCTCACCTCGCCGAGAATCCGCACGCCGAGGCCCGGGCCCGGGAACGGATGGCGATACACCATCTCTGCCGGCAGGCCGAGCGCGACGCCGAGCTCGCGCACCTCGTCCTTGAACAGATCGCGCAGCGGCTCGAGCAGCTTCAGGCCGAGCGTCTCCGGCAGACCGCCGACATTATGGTGACTCTTGATCGTCGTCGCTTTTTTCGTCTTCGCGCCGCCCGATTCGATCACGTCCGGATAGATCGTCCCTTGCGCGAGCCACTTCGCGTTCGTCAGCTTCTTCGCCTCGGCCTGGAACACCTCGACGAACTCGCGGCCGATGATCTTGCGCTTCTGCTCCGGATCGGCGACGCCCGCGAGATGGCCGAGGAACTGCTCGGACGCGTCGACGTGCACGACCTTCGCATGCAGGCGGCCCTCGAACATGTCGAGCACCATCTTGCCTTCGTTCAGGCGCAACAGGCCGTGATCGACGAACACGCAGGTCAGCTGATCGCCGATCGCGCGGTGAATCAGCGCCGCCGCGACGCTCGAATCCACGCCGCCCGACAGGCCGAGAATCACTTCTTCGTCGCCGACCTGCTCGCGAATCAGCGCGACCGCCTCTTCGATGTGGTCGCGCATGATCCAGTCGGGCGCGGCGCCTGCGATGTCGAGCACGAAGCGCTCGAGCAGCTTGCGGCCCTGCACCGTGTGCGTGACTTCCGGATGGAACTGCACCGCGTAGTAGCCGCGCGACTCGTCGGCCATGCCGGCGATCGGGCAGCTCGGCGTCGACGCCATCAGCGCGAAGCCCGGCGGCAGCTCGGCAACCTTGTCGCCGTGGCTCATCCACACCTTCAGCATCCCGTGGCCTTCCGGGGTCGCGAAATCCTGGATGCCGTCGAGCAGTCGCGTGTGACCGTGCGCGCGCACTTCCGCATAGCCGAACTCGCGATGGTCACTCCATTCGACCTTGCCGCCCAGTTGCACGGCCATCGTCTGCATCCCGTAGCAAATGCCCAGCACGGGCACGCCGAGATCCCACACCGCCTGCGGCGCGCGCAGTTGTTGGTCCTCGTAGGTGCTCGCGTGGCTGCCGGACAGAATCACGCCTTTCGGTGCGAATTCGCGGACGAAGTCGTCGGAGACGTCGTTCGGATGGATCTCGCAGTAGACGTGCGCTTCGCGGACGCGCCGCGCGATCAGTTGGGTGACTTGCGAACCGAAGTCGAGAATCAGGATTTTGTCGTGCATGGCAGCGGACGGGAAAAAGAACAATGGAATAACAAAAGCAGCGCACGAGGCGCTGCATCGAATACGTATCCGGGCGGTCGCGCCGCGGCGATGCGCGGCGGCCTGACAGTCGGGGAGACCGGGCCGCTCACGGTTGCGACGGCGGCCGCGCCGCGTCGCCGAGATCGCTCGTCGGGGCGCCCTTGCGCTCGGCCGGCGCCGCGATCGTCTCGCCTGCGTTCACGGCCTGCGCCGCGCTCGCGCTCGTTGCCGATGCGGCGCCCGCCGCACCGGTCGGCTCGCCTGCGCGCGACACGCTCGGCTCGATCCGCGCGGCGGCGGGCGCCGTCACGGCCGGCTCCGCAGCGCGTTTCGACGCGACGCGCGCCTCGATCGCCTGCGTCTTTTCGCGCCTGCGCACCGCGGCCGCGAGCCGCACGCCGCCCAGGCCGATCACGAGCAGCACCGCTGCCGTGACCACCGACACGAATTGACCGAACGACGACAACTGCGGCGAGCGGATCGCGAGCAGCCACACGAGCATCACGACGCCCGTCAGCCAGTTCACGTGCCCGACCGCGCGCGCGACGCCCGCGGTCAGGTCGCCGTTGAAGGCCGCGTGCACGGACAGCCACGCAAGCCCGAGAAGCGCGATGCCGAACGCCTGGCCGATCATCGCGGGATCGACCGTGACGAGTTGCAGCGCGTCGTACAGCGCCTTCCACGGAGTCAGCACGAACAGCACGCCGAAGGCGGCGAGCAAGGCGGCATCGATGAGGAGAACGGCGCGCAGCAACGGTTTCATCGGCAATCAGTCCACGTGATAGTTGGGGGCTTCCTTCGTGATCTGCACGTCGTGCACGTGCGATTCGCGCATGCCGGCCGCGGTGATCTGGACGAACTCGGCCTTGTCGTGCAGCTCCGCGATCGTCTTGCAGCCGCAGTAGCCCATGCTCGCGCGCACGCCGCCGATCAACTGGAAGATGATCGCGTTGACCGAGCCCTTGTATGCGACGCGACCTTCGATGCCTTCCGGCACGAGCTTGTCGATGTTCGCGGAATTGTCCTGGAAGTAGCGGTCCGCCGCGCCGTCCTTCATCGCGCCGACGGAGCCCATGCCGCGGTACGACTTGTACTGGCGGCCCTGATACAGGAACACGTCGCCCGGCGATTCTTCGGTGCCGGCGAACATGCTGCCCATCATCACGGCGTTCGCGCCGGCGGCGAGCGCCTTCGACACGTCGCCCGAGAAGCGGATGCCGCCGTCGGCGACGCAGGGCACGCCCGTGCCGCGCAGCGCGTCCGACACGTTCGCGATCGCGCTGATCTGCGGCACGCCGACGCCCGCGACGATCCGCGTCGTGCAGATCGAGCCCGGGCCGATGCCGACCTTCACCGCGTCCGCGCCGTATTCGACGAGCGCCTTCGCGGCGGCGGCGGTTGCGATGTTGCCGCCGATCACCTCGACCTTCGGGAAGTTCTGCTTGACCCAGCGCACGCGCTCGAGCACGCCCTTGCTGTGGCCGTGCGCCGTATCGACGACGATCACGTCGACGCCCGCCTGCACGAGCAGCTCGACGCGCTCCTCGTTGTCCGCACCGACGCCGACCGCCGCACCCACGCGCAGCTTGCCGTGCTCGTCCTTGCACGCTTCCGGGTGCTCGGTCTGCTTCGTGATGTCCTTGACCGTCATCAGGCCGCGCAGCTCGAATGCATCGTTGACGACGAGCACGCGCTCGAGGCGGTGGCTGTGCATCAGCGCCTTCGCCTCGGCGAGCGGCGTGCCTTCGGCGACGGTCACGAGGCGCTCGCGCGGCGTCATGATCGACTTGACCGGCTCCTCGAGGCGGGTTTCGAAGCGCAGGTCGCGATTCGTGACGATGCCGACGAGCTTCGGACCTTCGACGACCGGAAAGCCCGAGATGCCATGCTGGCGCGACAGCGCGATCACGTCGCGCACCTTCATGCTCGGCGGAACGGTGATCGGATCGCGCACGACGCCCGATTCGAAACGCTTGACCTTCGCGACTTCGCGGGCCTGCTCGACGGGGGTGAGGTTCTTGTGAACGATGCCGACGCCGCCTTGCTGCGCCATCGCGATCGCCAGGCGACCTTCGGTGACCGTGTCCATCGCGGCGGACACGAGCGGCATGTTCAGGGAGATGTTGCGGGTCAGTTGGGTCTTGAGGCTGGTGTCGCGCGGCAGAACGTCGGAGAACGCCGGGACGAGGAGCACGTCATCGAACGTGAGTGCTTTTTGGATCAGACGCATGGCAAATCCTATGGGCGCAAAAGCGAATTATACGCGATGCCCGGTTAATTTTCACAACACGAACAACGGCTTAGCCGTTTTCGGCCGCTTTCGGTCGTTCGGAGCCCCGAATCGTTCGGCTCCCGGTTCGAGTCGCTTTCGATCCGGTTTCGTTTTGGCCCGGCGGGCGCGGGTTCGCGCGGGGCGAAGCCGGCGTGCCACGCGTGCCGTGTGCGCCGTGTGCGACGCTTGCGGCGGCGGCGCTAGGCGACAGGACGGATAAGCGCGCGAAAAGCGGCACGCAAGTCGGGCGGGGCGGGCGACGCGCCCCTGTCGTACCCCGCCCTTGTCCGTACCCTAGTCGTGTCCTGTTGCACCCATGTCGCGCCCTCGTCCACGCCGAAGCGAACCACTGCCACGCCATCGCCCGGCCAAACGGCTCTGTCAGCCCATGGCCGTCGCAGTCCTTGCAGCTTTCGCAGACTCCGTCGCTCATACACGGCCGCTCGGGCCGGAGCACCCCGCGCATGCCCCACATTTGCTCCGACGGCAGAGCGCGGCGCGAGCGCCTTGCCCGCCGCGCCGGATGCCGCGCGCGTCGCTTGCGGCGTCACCCGAGCCCGGCCGCTCGCGCGATCAGGATCATGCCCGCCGCGACGCCGACACACCCGACGCCCCGCGCGACACGCTCACCGGCCGGCGCGAGGCGCTCGGCCGTGATCGCGGCCGTCACGGCCGCCATCGTCGGCGGGTCCATGATCCCCAGGACGACGAGGCTCGCCGTGAGGCCCGCGCTGCAGCAACAGCAGCGAAGGCCGAAATGCACGCCGTGCCGCCAGGCCGCGCCGGCGCTCGCGGGCAACGCGCGGCAGCGGCGCGGCGCCTCACGGCAGCATGCGAGATGGCGCGCCTTCCACGCAGTGAACTGAAGCGCGCCCGCGCACGCGACGACCACGCCGCGCGCGACCGGCGCGGCGCGCGCCAGCGCCGGCACGTGCATCTCGACCGCCGCCAGCGCCGCGCCGAGCACATAGACGGCGATGCCGACCGCGATCCACACGAACCCATACCCCACCGCGACCGACACGGCCCGCAGCCCAGCCCGCAGCCGGGCCCGAATCCCGCCCACGCAGCCGACCGAACGCGCGCAGCGCACGAGCATCGGCGCGAACGACGGCAACATCATCGCCGTCATCATCGCGGCCCAGATGCCGACGAACGACGCCGCATCGCCCGCCCACGTCCGTCCGCACACTCGCGCGCCAATCACCGACATCGTCCCGCCGCCGGCCATCGGCGCGTCGCCCGTCGCGGGCATCGACGCGAGCCACGCGATCGCGGCCGCCGCGACGGCGCCCCCAAGCAGCGCCGACGCGCCGCCGAGCACGCCCGGCGCCGCGCGCCCGAAGGCGGCGTGCCGCGCGACGCCGCGCCCGGTGTCGCGCAGGCGGCGACCGCGCGCGCCCTCAGCGCTCGCCGTACTCGTCATGGCGACGCCACCAGACACCCGTTTCGTTGCGTCCCTTCGGCGCGCGATCGAGCCACTGGTACATGCCCCAGAGGCCGTCCAGCCCGCGCGCGTACGTCGAATACGTGTGATAGACGACGCCGTCCTCGAGCACGAACGCGCTCATCCCGGGCCGATCGCGCGCGTACGTGCGCGCATCGGTCCCGCAGGTGGCCGCGAATTCGGCGACGGGCGCAGGCGCGGGCGTCGCGTCCATCGCATGGCCGCCGCGCCGATAGTTGTATTCGACGGTCCCGTCGCGCTGCTGCGCTTGCGTGAACGACACGTTGAAGTCGTAGTTGAAGTCGCTGTCGAGCGACGACGCCCACGGAAACGTCCATCCCATGCGCTTGCGGTACGCCTGCAGCTTCGCGAGCGGCGCGCGCGACACCGCCGACAGCGTGACGTCGTGATGCGCGAGGTGAACGACGAAGCCGTCGAAGCCGTCCGCGATCGCCGAGCACGACGGGCATCCGGCCGTGTAGTCGGGCCCGAACATGAAGTGGTAGACGAGCAGTTGCGAGCGGCCGCGAAACAGCTCCGCGAGCGACGTGCGTCCTTCGTCGGTCTCGAATCGATACGCCTTGTCGACGCGCACCCAGGGCAGCGCCCGGCGCAGCCGCGCGAGTTCGTCGCCGCGCCGCGTGTGCGCCTTTTCCGCATCGAGCAGTTCGAGCCGCGCGGCGAGCCATTCGTCGCGCGTCCCAATCGTGTGAGTCGCCATCGATCGTCCCTCCTTTTTCGTGTCGCGCGCAGCTCGCCCGATTCGCGAACCGGCGCGCGGGTTGCGTGATCGTGGTGGTAGATTAGTCGCGGGCTTCGAACGGTGGGAGTGACAAGTGTGGCGGGATTCCGATGGACTCGCTGATCACGGCCGCGGCGCGCGCGCTCGCGGCGGGTGATCCGCTCGGCGCGCTGAACCGCGTCGCGTTGCGCGACGACGCGCCCGCGCTCGCGCTGCGCGGCATCGCGATGGCCCAGCTCGGCGATTTCGCGCGGGCGAAGGCGCTCGTGCGAAGCGCGGCCCGCGCGTTCGGCGCGAAGGAAGCCGTCGCCCGCGCGCGATGCGTCGTCGCCGAAGCCGAGATCGCGCTCGCGTCGCGCGAGCTCGGTTGGCCCGAGAAGGCGCTCGAAGCCGCGCGCACGACGCTGGAGGCGCACGGCGACCGCGCGAACGCCGCGCATGCGCGCTATCTCGAAGTCCGGCGCCTGTTGCTAATCGGCCGCCTCGACGAAGCCGAGCGCACGCTCGCCGCGCTTGATCCGGCCACCTTGCCGCCCGCCTTGCAAGCCACGCACGCGCTGATCGTCGCGGGGATCGCGCTGCGGCGGATCAGAACGAAGACCGCGCGCGCGGCGCTCGCCGACGCCGGGCGCGCCGCGCGCGAGGCCGGCATTCCCGCGCTGACGGCCGAGGTCGAGCACGCGTCGCGCGTGCTCGACGCGCCCGCGGCGCGCCTCATCGCGCGCGGCGAAGAACGCGCGCTGCGGCTCGACGACGTCGAAGCGTGGCGCGCATCGCAATCGCTCGTCGTCGACGCGTGCCGCCACGTCGTGCGCGATGCGCGCGCGACGGTCTCGCTCGCGAGACGTCCCGTGCTGTTCGCGCTGGCGCGCGCGCTCGGCGAGGCCTGGCCGGGCGACGTGCCGCGGGACGCGCTCGTCGCCCGCGCGTTCCGCGCGAAACGCATGGACGAAACGCATCGCGCGCGCCTGCGCGTCGAAATCGGACGGCTGCGCGCGATGCTCGGCGCGCTCGCCGACATTCATGCGACGAAGCGAGGATTCGCGCTGACGCCGCGCCGCGCGCGCGACGTGGCCGTGCTCGCGCGCCCGGTCGAGGACGCGCACGCGGCGGTGCTCGCCCTGCTCGCCGACGGCGAGTCGTGGTCGAGCTCGGCGCTCGCGCTCGCGCTCGGCGCGAGCCAGCGCACCGTGCAGCGCTCGCTCGACGCGCTCGCGACGGCAGGCAAGGCGCAGTCGTTCGGCCGCGGGCGCGCGCGCCGCTGGACCACCCCGCCCGTGCCCGGATTCGCGACAGCCTTGTTACTCCCGGCCGCGCTGCCGGGCGATTAGGATGGCGCCATCGATCGACCGGAAGGCGAAGACATGAAACGATCCGCAGCCGAAATCATTCGGGAATATGGCCCGTTCGCAGGCGTCGACAGCGTGCACGGGCTCACGTACGACGGCCATCGCGTATGGTTCGCGTCCGGCGACAAACTGAACGCGCTCGACCCGGCGAGCGGGGCGACGCTGCGCTCCATCGGTGTCGCCGCGCACGCGGGCACGGCGTTCGACGGCCGGCACCTGTATCAGATCGCGGAGGATCGCATCCACAAGATCGATCCGGACACGGGGCGCGTGCTGGCGACGATCCCCGCGCCCGGCGGCGGCGGCGATTCCGGGCTCGCATGGGCGGAAGGCACGCTCTGGGTCGGCCAGTACCGCGATCGCAAGATTCATCAGATCGATCCCGACACAGGCGCGATTCTTCGGACGATCGAATCGAACCGCTTCGTCACCGGCGTCACGTGGGTCGACGGCGAGCTCTGGCACGGCACGTGGGAGAACGACGAGAGCGAGCTGCGCCGCATCGATCCGCGAACGGGCGACGTGCTGGAAGCGCTCGAGATGCCGGCTGGCGTGGGCGTGTCGGGGCTCGAATCCGACGGCGGCGAGCGCTTCTTCTGCGGCGGCGGCAACAGCGGGAAAGTGCGAGCCGTCCGCCGCCCCGCGCGAAACGGCGCGGCACGCGGCGGCGCGGGGCGCGCGGCCGGCTCGACCGACGAATAGCCACGGGCGGCATGCGCCGCAACGTCCGTCCGCGCGTCACGCGCAAACACGGCGACAGGCGCGCCAAAACTTCGCTCGCCGCCGTCGAGCGATGAGGCCGCGCCGCCGACGCGGCACGCGCAATTGCCGGCGATCCGCCTCAACACCGAGCCGCCGAGCCGGCGCGCTCCACGCCCACGCCGCTCCGACCGAGTGCAGGAATGAACAAGACAGACACCGCCTCGCTTCGCTAAGATGCGCGCTCGTCAGTGAAATGGCCGGAGAATTCGATGCAGCGCGGTGTGGTGTATGGCGTGTTGGCAGGCGCCTTGTGGGGGATGGTGTTTCTCGTGCCGCGGCTTCTGACCGACTTTTCGCCGCTGCTGCTGAGCGTGGGCCGCTATGCGATGTACGGCCTCGTGTCGCTCGCGGCCGCGCTGCCCGCCGCCCGCTCGCTCGCCGCGCGCTTGACGCGCGACGATCTCGTCGCGCTCGTCAAGCTCGCGCTCGTCGGCAACGTCGCCTATTACATGTTGTTGTCGAGCGCCGTGCATCTGATCGGCATCGCGCCCAGCTCGCTGATCGTCGGCGTGCTGCCCGTCACCGTCACGCTCGCCGGCCTCGGCGACCACGGCGCGGTGCCGCTCAAGCGGCTCGCGGGCCCGCTCGCGCTCGTCGTGGCCGGCATCGCGTGCATCAACGTCGACCTGTTCACGTCCGAAGCCGCGCACGCGACGACGCTCTCGCAAAAGCTCGCCGGCATCGCGTGCGCGGCGGGCGCGCTCGCGAGCTGGACATGGTACGCGGTCGCGAACGCCCGCTACCTGCAACGCCACCATCATTTCGACGGCAACGAATGGTCGGTGCTGTGGGGCGTCGTCACCGGCCTGATCGGCGGGCTGTGCTGGATCGGCATCGTCGCGCTGCCGGCCGGCGCGCTGCAGCCCGCGCTGCCCGCATCGCGCTGGCAGTTGTTCTGGCTGCTGAATCTCGGCCTCGCGATCGGCGCGTCGTGGCTCGGCAACGGGCTGTGGAACGCGGCGTCGAAGCGGCTGCCGCTCACGCTGTCGGGCCAGTTGATCGTGTTCGAAACCGTCTTCGCGCTGCTGTACGGCTTCGTTTTCGATCATCGCCTGCCGCGCGCGCTCGAGATCGCGGCGCTCGCGCTGCTGCTCGCGGGCGTTTACGGATCGGTGCGCCGCCACGGCGACGGCAAGCGCGCGGCCGACGATCCGCTCAACGCGAACCTCGGCGCGCATTGAGCGCGGCCTCCGCCGGACGCTTCTCCGAATATTTCTTCGGATATGTCAGTTCGGATTTCTCTTCGGAAGCTTCGCCCGGCGTCGGCCCGGAAAGCGCGCGCATGGGCCGCCGCGAAATTTCGTCAGGCGAATCGCCCACGCCGCGCGCCGCCGCTCAGCGCGAATCCTTCGGCAGCCACTTGCGGCCTTCGATCGAGCCTTCGCGGCGGGTCTTGTCGACGCGGCGCTGCCGCGCGACCTTCGGATCGACGATGAGCGGCCGGTAGATCTCGACGCGGTCGCCATCGGCCACGGGCGCGTCGAGCGGCGCGAGCTTGCCGAGGATGCCCGTCTTCAGCGTCGCGAGATCGATGTCCGGATGGCGCGCGAGCACGCCGCTCGCGTCGATCGCGTCGCGCACGGTCGCGCCCGCCGGCACGTCGACGGCGACGAGCGTCTGTTGCTCGGGCAGCGCGTAGCAGACCTGGACCTTCGGCATCTGCGTCACCCCTTGCCGTAGCGCTGGTCGGCGCGCTTCACGAACGATTCGACGAACGTACTCGCGATGTGCGTGAACACAGGCCCGATGATCTTCTCGAGGATGATGCTCGAGAACTCGTAATGCAGCGCGAATTCGATCTTGCACGCGTCCGCGCGCAGCGGCGTGAAGCGCCAGTAGCCGGTGAACTTGCGAAACGGCCCGTCGGCGAACTCCATGTCGATCCGGGTCGGGCGCTCCTGCGTGTTGCGGGTCGCGAAATGCTGCTTGATGCCCTTGAAGTTGATGTCGATCCGCGCCTCCATGCCGGTTTCGTCGCGACGGCGAATCTCGACGCCGCCGCACCAAGGCAGGAAGTTCGGGTAATCGGCCACGTCGGTGACGAGGTCGAACATCTGTTCCGCCGAATGGCGGATCAATACGGTTTTCTGGACATCTGCCATAAATCGCGCGGCATCGCTAAGGTAAACGAGCAAGCCGGGCCAACGCCGCCCCGCTTTGCTAAAATTGTGATTTTAAACGAGTTGGCCATTTCCCTTCATGAGCATCATCGACAACAGAAAAGCGTTTTTCGATTACCACATCGAAGAGCGCTACGAAGCGGGGCTCGTGCTCGAGGGGTGGGAGGTCAAGGCGCTGCGCGCCGGGCGCGGCCAGATCAAGGAAGGCTACGTCGTCGTGAAGAACGCGGAGATCTTCCTGATCGGCACGCACATCAGCCCGCTGCCCGAGGCCTCGACCCACATCAAGCCTGACCCGGTCCGCACCCGCAAGCTGCTGCTGCATCGCGACGAGATCAAGAAACTGATCGGCAAGGTCGAGCAGCGCGGCTATACGCTCGTGCCGCTGAACTTCCACTACAAAGGCGGCCGCGTCAAATGCGAGATCGGCCTCGCCAAGGGCAAGAAACTGCACGACAAGCGCGAAACCGAAAAGAAACGCGACTGGGAACGCGAAAAAGCGCGGATCATGCGCTCGGCCGCGTAACGCGTACCGCGCGACGCTTTGCCGCACGCCGCGCGCCCGCCCGCGGCGCACTTCATCCGCCGCGCGATGCGCCGACATCGAAAAGGCCCGCTTCGATCGACTCGAAAAAGCGGGCCTTTTCTTCATCCCGCCGACGGCGGCGCTCAGCCCTTGCTCGCGCCCGAGCCTGCCGCGCCCGGCGCACCGCGGTTCACGATCGCGAGCGCCGACGCGATCGCCGTGCTCAGGTCCGACAGGTTCGACGGCACGATCAGCGTGTTGCCCGCCTTCGCGAGATTGCCGAACGCGCCGACGTACTGCTCGGCGACCTTCAGGTTCACCGCGTCCATCCCGCCCTGCGACTGGATCGCCTGCGCGATCTTCTGGATCGCCTGCGCGTTCGCCTCGGCCACGGCGAGAATCGCGGCCGCCTCGCCCTGCGCCTGGTTGATCGCCGCCTGCCTCTCGCCCTCCGATTTCTGGATCGCCGCCTCGCGCGCGCCCGACGCGAGGTTGATCTGCTCCTGCTTGCGCCCTTCGGACGCGGCGATCAGCGCGCGCTTCTCGCGCTCCGCGGTGATCTGCGCCTGCATCGCATGCAGGATCTCCTTCGGCGGCGTCAGATCCTTGATCTCGTAGCGCAGCACCTTCACGCCCCAATTCGACGCCGCCTCGTCGAGCGCCGACACGATGCTGTGATTGATGAAGTCGCGCTCCTCGAACGTCTTGTCGAGCTCGAGCTTGCCGATCACCGAGCGCAGCGTGGTCTGCGCGAGCTGCGTGATCGCGAGCACGAAGTTGCTCGCCCCGTACGACGCCTTCATCGGATCGGTGACCTGGAAGTACAGCACGCCGTCCACCTGCAGTTGCGTGTTGTCGCGCGTGATGCAGATCTGGCTCGGCACGTCGAGCGGGATTTCCTTCAGCACGTGCCGGTAGGCGATCCGGTCGACGAACGGCAGCACGATGTTCAGGCCCGGCGACAGCGTCGCGTGATAGCGGCCGAACCGCTCGAGCACCCACGCGTGCTGCTGCGGCACGATCTTCACCGTCTGCGACACGATCACGAAAGCGATGACGAGCAGCACCGCCCAGACGATCAACGAATCCATGAAGCTGGTCCTCCTGGTTGAAATGTGAAAGCCGAACGCGCGAGCACGCGTGCGGTCAGGCCGACGGCTTCGCGGCGACGATGAGGCAATTGCCGCGCACCGCGCGCACTTCGTACAGATGCGCGTCCTCGCGCTCGCCGGCGGCGAGCTCGACGTCCCATTGCGCGCCGCGATACTGCGCGCGGGCGCGGCGATCATGCCAGTGCCTGACCGTGATCGTCGCGCCGATGTCGATGTTGATGTCGGGATTCGCGGACGCGTCGCGCTTCTGCTTGCGGCCGAGCCCCGAGCGCCGGAGCACGATCACGGCGACGCTCGCGACGAGCGCGGCGGCGGCGAACTGCCACGCGACGGGCGCGCCCGCGAGATGCACGAGGCCGCCCGCGAGGAAGCCGAGCGCGATCATCAGCAGGTAGAACGTTCCCGTCAGCAGTTCCGCGATGACGAACACCCCGACGCCGATCCACCAGAAAAACTGCCCTGACACCATCGCCCCTCCCGTTGCACAAAGAAAAACACCCCGGCGTTACCGGGGTGTTTATAGCACGAACCTTGCAATTTGCCTTCATTCAAACGGCGATCCGACGACCGCCGCCCGGACGAACGATCACCGCTGCCGGTTATTGCTTGGCGGCGAGCGCCTGCCACGTGTCGATGACCGTGTCCGGGTTCAGCGAGATCGACGCGATGCCTTCGTCGGCGAGCCACTTCGCGAAATCCGGGTGATCGGACGGGCCCTGGCCGCAGATGCCGACATACTTGCCGAGCTTGCGGCAGGTGTCGATCGCGCGCTTCAACATGAACTTCACGGCCGGATCGCGCTCGTCGAAGTCGACGGCGAGCAGTTCCATGCCCGAGTCGCGGTCGAGGCCGAGCGTCAGCTGCGTCAGATCGTTCGAGCCGATCGAGAAGCCGTCGAAGTGCTGCAGGAACTCTTCGGCGAGGATCGCGTTCGACGGCACTTCGCACATCATGATGAGGCGCAGGCCGTTGTCGCCGCGCTTCAGGCCGAACTTCTCGAGCAGGCCGACGACGCGCTCCGCCTGCTTCACGGTGCGCACGAACGGCACCATGATCTCGACGTTCGCGAGGCCCATCTCGTCGCGCACGCGCTTGAGCGCGATGCACTCCATCTCGAACGCCTGCGCGAAATCCTCGGCGATGTAGCGCGACGCGCCGCGGAAGCCGAGCATCGGGTTTTCCTCGTCCGGCTCGTAGCGCGAGCCGCCGATCAGCTTCTTGTACTCGTTCGACTTGAAGTCGGACAGGCGCACGATCACGGGCTTCGGATAGAACGCCGCCGCGATCGTCGCGATGCCTTCCGTCAGCTTGTCGACGTAGAACGCGCGCGGCGACGCGTGGCCGCGCGCGACGCTTTCGACCGCCTTCTTCAGGTCGGCGTCGACGTTCGGATACTCGAGGATCGCCTTCGGGTGCACGCCGATGTTGTTGTTGATGATGAACTCGAGGCGCGCGAGGCCGACGCCCGCGTTCGGCAGCTGCGAGAAGTCGAATGCGAGCTGCGGGTTGCCGACGTTCATCATGATCTTGACCGGCACGGGCGGCAGTTCGCCGCGCTGCACCTCGGACACTTCGGTCTCGAGCAGGCCGTCGTAGATCTTGCCTTCGTCGCCCTCCGCGCACGACACGGTGACGAGCGAGCCGTCCTTCAGCACGTCGGTCGCGTCGCCGCAGCCGACCACCGCCGGCACGCCGAGCTCGCGCGCGATGATCGCCGCGTGGCAGGTGCGGCCGCCGCGGTTCGTGACGATCGCGGACGCGCGCTTCATCACCGGCTCCCAGTTCGGGTCGGTCATGTCGGCGACGAGCACGTCGCCCGGCTGCACGCGCTCCATCTCGGACGGATCGTGGATCACGCGCACGGGGCCCGCGCCGATCTTCTGGCCGATCGCGCGGCCCGTCGCGAGCACCTGCGACTGGCCCTTCAGCTTGAAGCGCTGCTCGACCTTGCCGTGGGCCTGGCTCTTCACCGTCTCCGGGCGCGCCTGCAGGATGAAGATCTTGCCGTCGCGGCCGTCCTTGCCCCACTCGATGTCCATCGGGCGCTGGTAGTGCTTCTCGATGATGACCGCGTACTTCGCGAGCTCGATCACGTCCTCGTCGGTGATCGAGTAGCGGTTGCGCTGCTCGTGCGGCACGTCGACCGTCTTCACGCGGCCCGGCTCGCCCGGCTGCGTGAACTCCATCTTGATCAGCTTCGAGCCGATCGAGCGGCGGATGATCGGGTACTTGTCCTGCGCGAGCGTCGTCTTGAACACGTAGAACTCGTCCGGGTTCACCGCGCCCTGCACGACGGTCTCGCCGAGGCCGTAGCTCGCGGTGATGAACACGGCTTCCTTGAAGCCCGATTCGGTGTCGATCGTAAACATCACGCCGGCCGCGCCGACGTCCGAGCGGACCATGCGCTGCACGCCGGCCGACAGCGCGACTTCGGCGTGCGTGAAGCCCTTGTGCACGCGGTACGAGATCGCGCGGTCGTTGTAGAGCGACGCGAACACGTGTTTCATGCGGTCGAGCACGTCTTCGATGCCGACGACGTTCAGATACGACTCCTGCTGGCCCGCGAACGATGCGTCCGGCAGGTCTTCCGCGGTCGCGGACGAGCGCACGGCAAACGACAGCTCGCCCGGCGAGCCGTTCTTCAGGATCTCGAACTGCGCACGGATCTCCTGTTCGAGGCGCGACTGCATCGGCGCGTCGACGATCCATCGGCGGATCTCGGCGCCGGCTTCGGCGAGTGCCTTCACGTCGTCGACGTCGAGCGACTCGAGACGTTGCGCGATGCGCTCCGTGAGCTTGTTGTGCTGGAGGAAGTCGCGAAATGCGAGCGCGGTCGTTGCGAAACCGGTGGGCACGCGTACGCCTGCCTCAGCCAGTTGACTGATCATCTCGCCCAGCGACGCATTCTTGCCGCCGACGATTTCGACATCGGTCATTCGCAACTGCTCGAACGGAATTACATACGCCTGATCCTTTGCGACGTTTGCTGCGTTAGTCATACAAGCCCCTAAGTGTGAAAAAAATGCTCGATCGTGCAACGGGCTCGGAGCGCGGCCGCCTGCAAAAAGCGGGACACGCATTGCACAACCTGTCGGATAAGCCTTCGCAGGGACGGGACGACTCCGGCGCACTTGCAAAAATCCCGGCAGAAAGGCGAAAAAGCAGACAAATCGCCGAACTTGCCGGGAATCCGTAGCGCATCGCGACCCGAATCGCGGCTGCGCCGCGCTTCAGCCGCAAGGGCTTATCCAACAGGTTGCCGCTATTCTACCGTGACGGCCAGCGGATGTGGCGCAACCCGCTCGCAATGGGGCTCTAGCGCGCGGTTTCGACGCGCCGGGCAAGTCGGGACGCCTTGCCGGCAGGGGCTTGGCCGGTCTGTCGCTTTTCGTCGGGGCGGTGTACGGGCGTTTGAGTGCAGGCATTGGGCATTGGGCATTGGGCATTCGGGCATTCGGGCATTCGGGCATTCGGGTGTTCGGGTGTTCGGGTGTTCGGGTGTTCGGGTGTTCGGGTGTTCGGGTGTTCGGGCGTTCGGGCGTTCGGGCGTTCAGGCATTCAGGCATTCAGGCATTCGGCGCGCCGAATGCCGGGTTCCCGCTCCCCGACGCAAACGACGCACGGGCGGCGGGCCGACCGACTCGCCGCAATCTTGCGCCGGCGCCGCCCGCGTCGTGCGGCCTCGCGCCTGTCGGACGACGGGTGCGCCCACCCCGCGGGCCGGCACGTCGCCGCCGCACGCATCAACGCCCCGCCGTCGCCCCGCCGATGAGCACGTAGCCGCGACTGCGGCCGCCGTTGTCCGCATCGGGCGTGTTCATCGCCGCGTACAGATCGGCCGCCCTCACCCAGACAGGCGGGTATTTGTAACGGGACACGTCGAGGATCAGGAAGCGGTCGGCCGCGGCGTCGTACGCGCCAAGCGGCGAGATGTGGCCGCCCGTTTGCTGGCCGAGGCGGCTGCGCAGGTAGTTGACGAGCACGTAGCGCCCCGGGCGGCCGAGATGCGCGACCGCGTCCGCGCGAAACGCATCGACCGACGCATCGGACGCATGGCGCACGTCGCCGCGCGCGCCGAGCGCGTTCGCGAGCGCCCCCAGTTGATCGAGCGTCATCCCGTGCTGCTCGATCTGCGCCTGCGGACGGATCTTCTCGGTCGCGTCGTTGAGCACGTTGTCCTGCGTGAAGTAGTGGAACGGCGGATATTGCGCGGCGGCGGGCGCCGGCACGCGCAGCGCGTTCAGCACCATCACGAGCGACGCGACGCCGCAATAGCTCTCGGTTTTCTGCGTGACGAAGTGACTGCCGAGCGGCACGTATGCGCTGCGCGCGCCGCTCTCGGCCAGCATGTGCTCGCCGGCGCCGCTGCCGAGGTCGATCAGGCCGTCGGGCAACGGCAGCGTTTGCGCGGCCGCGCGCCCGATCAACGCGAACGCGCACAACGCGGCCACGGCGAATCCTTTTCTTTTTGTCACGATCGATCCTTTGTCGTTCGACGAGTGGAGCGCCGCTCGCGCACGGCGCCCGCACGAGCATAGCGCGACGCCGAGCGGGGCGCGGCGATGCGAAACGGCGCGCAAAAGCCGGGCGCGGCTCCCGCCGCCCGCGCCGCCGCGGCCCGCGCGCCGAGCGGCGCGCCGGGCCCTATCGCGCGAAATCCGCCGTCTTCTTGACGAATGCGGCGAGGTTCCCGATGTCGAAGCTGCCGAAGCCCGTCACCGGGTCCCAGCCGGTGCCCGCCTTGTAGCCGTAGCCGCCCGAGCCGTTGTTGCCGGACGTCACGTCGTGCACCAGCGTGCCGTTGGACGGAACGTAGCGATAAAGGCTCGCGAGCGGAAAGCCGAGCCGGTTGCCATTGTCGGATTGCAAGCGCGCCCAGATCCCCGTGAAGATCGGCGCGGCGAGGCTCGTGCCGCCCCACTGCTCGATCTGCCCGTTCACGTAGACGTGCGCGCCGCTGCGGCCGTCCGCCTCGAACGCGACGTCCGGCACCGCGCGCGTCCTCGCCGACGTGCCGAGCACGCTGCGCTGCCACGCCGGCACCGCTTCGTTCTTGCTGTAGCCGCCGCCCGTCGCCCACAGGCGCTGCGTCGAATCGTAACTGCCGTACGGATCGTACACGCCGATCGGCTGCAGCCCCTCGTTCCACGCGGCTTCACCGGCGTAGGCGCCCGTCGACTTGTCGGTCGACAGCGTCGTGCCGCCGACCGCGACGACGTACGGCGACGTCGCGGGCTCGCTCACCGAATAGTTCGATCGCGCCGGCACGCCCTGCCCGCCGGAAACGCGGCTCACGCTGCACTCGTACGCGCCGGCGTCGCCCGCCGCGACGGCGAAGGTCTGCCCCTGCGCGACCGCGCTCTTGAAGATCCGGTCGTCGGCCGCCTGCGTGCCGGCGGCGCGCGCATCCGCCTCGCACACGCCGAGCGACACGTTGATGACCTTCGCGACGTTGTCGATGACGGCCCGGTTATATGCTTCGGTGATGTCGGTCAGCAACATCGACGGCGCCGCGTAGAACACGATCCCCTTCACCTGCCCGCCCGCCGCGCCGACGATCGCCTGGCTGTCCATGTCCCACTCGCTCAGGCCCGAGTTGTCGCTGTAGTCGCTGCCGGGCGGCCCGGTGCGCGTGACGCTCGCGGCCACGCGCGCGAGCCCCGCTTTCGCCGCGAAGGTGCCGAGATCCCGCAGCACGGGCGCCGCGTCGCCCGCCATGATGACGCCGACCGTCGTCTGCGACGCCGTCGGCGTCGAGCCCGCGCGGTAGATTTGCGAGAATTCGAGCGGATCGTGGCCCGTCAGCACCGGCGTGCCGCTCGCGGCCGCGTTCGCGGTCGCGTCGCTCGCGCGCGCCGCAAGCGACGCCTTCGCGCCGCCGACGGCGCCCGTCACGGCCGCCCGGCGGTTGTACGTGTGAGCGAGCGTCGCGCTGTCGAGCCCGAGCACCGCGCCGACGATGCTGCCGAGCGCGGCCGGCGCCTGCGCCGTGTCCTGGTTCGCGTGCACGCGCCGACCTTCGAGCGTGAAGCTCTTCAACCGCGTGTTGAACGCCGTCTTGACCGCGGCCGCGGTGCCCGTCGCCGAGATCAGCAGCCGGTTCGGCGACACCTGGATGTCGCGAAATCCGGACCGGCGCAGATGCGCTTCGACGAGCGCGACCTGCTGTTGCGTCGGCGCGTACTGCGCGGCGAATTCGGCGGGCGTCAGATGCCGGCCGTACGCGGCGTTGCCGGGCGTATGCAGATCGCGCAGAAAGCGATCGAGCCTCGCTTCGTCGTTGAGATTGAGACTGACGACCACCCGCACCGGCTCGCCGGGCGCCGCGTCGATCGCCTTGCCGGCCGCAAACGTCGCCGCCGACGCCTGCTGCGGGAATGCCGGATACGCGCGGGTCTGCGTATCGACCCACGCCGGCGCGGCGGCGTGCGCCGTCAGCGTGGTCGCGGCGCAAAACGTCGCCGCGCAAATCACACGCTTCGCTTGCGAAGCGCGAGGGTTGGCCCATTTTCTTGACGTCATTTCGTCGTTCCTCATTTGGTTTGAATAAAGTCGAAACTCAAACAAATCGAACCGCCGAACTGCTCGAGTACCACTGCCCCACGACTGCTGTCCGCACGCATGCGCCGCCGCTCCTCCGGCCTCGCCCGCGATGCGGCAATGAACGAATGCCGCCGCCCGTCCACGCCAAGGGCCGATCGGCAATCAGTAGGATTCCGAATCAACCAAGGCAACTCGACAAACTGATTTGCGCGGCGAAAACATTCATTCGGCGACATGATACGGCTCGCCATTGCCACCTTTCGAACAGCATTACGAAATATTACAGATCATTCCGATGAATGCACGCATCGACTATTGCTCAATACGCAAATGCTTATCGTCGAATCCGGATTGATCGTTCGTCATATCGTCGAGCGGCGCGACGCTCGGGCGCCGCCGGCGACGCTTCGCCGTCGCCCGGACCGCGCGCCCGCGCCTGCTAGAATGACCGCTTCCCGGCCGCGCGCGGCCGCCACGCACACGCTCGACGCTCCGATTCATGCTTCCAACCGTATTCATCGTCTCCGACGGCACCGGGATCACCGCCGAAACCTTCGCGCATTCGATCCTGTCCCAGTTCGACCAGAAGTTCCGGCTCGTGCGCGTGCCGTTCATCGATTCGCTCGAGAAGGCGTACGGCACCGTCCAGAAAATCAACGACACCGCGCAGCACGACGGCCGCCGGCCGATCGTGTTCACGACGCTCGTCGACGGCGAATCGAACGAGATCGTCAAGCGCTCGAACGCGCTCGTGCTCGACATGTTCCAGCGCTTCGTCGAGCCGCTCGAACAGGAGCTGCAGCTGAAGTCGAGCCATGCGATGGGCCGCGTTCACCAGAACGCGGACACCGATGAATACAAGACGCGGATCGAAGCGATCAACTTCTCGCTCGCGCACGACGACGGCCAGTCCAACCGCAATCTCGCCGACGCGGACGTGATCCTGATCGGCGTGTCGCGCAGCGGCAAGACGCCGACCAGCCTCTATCTCGCGATGCAGTACGGCGTGAAGGCGGCGAACTATCCGCTGATCCCGGAAGACTTCGAGCGCGGCAAGCTGCCGACGCCGCTCCACCCGCACCGCGACAAGCTGTTCGGATTGTCGATCGACCCGATGCGCCTCTCCGAAATCCGCAACGAGCGCCGCCCCGGCAGCAAGTACGCCGCGCCGGAGAACTGCCGCTACGAAATCAACGAGGCGGAAGCGATGATGCGGCGCGAAGGGGTCAAATGGCTGTCGTCGACGCACAAGTCGATCGAGGAGATCGCGACGACGATCCTGCAGGAAATCAAGCTCGAGGAACGGCAATCGTATTGATGCAGGCCCGCGACGGCGGCGATGCAAGCGCCGCTCGCGCGCCGCGGCGCTTGCGCCCCCCCAACGCCGCTGCATCCGGCATGCGCGGCGACGCGCGTCGCCCGCGGCATCATTGATCGGCATCGCGATGCCGGCCGCCGACATCGCGAGCATCGCGTTTCAGGCCGTGCGCCGCGCAAGCGCACTCACCGCGCCTAGCGCGCCAATCGCGTAACAGAAGAGAGAAGGAAACGCGCGTGCGTCACACGCCGCGCGCGCGTTGCTGCCGACACTGCTCAAAAAGACAAATCGCCGCCGCAGCAGCCACGTTCAACGATTCCATCCCGCCCGGCTGCGGAATCGTCACGCGATGCGTCGCCGCGTCGCGCCAGCGTGCGGATACGCCCGCCCCCTCGTTGCCGAACACCCACACGACCGGCCCGGACAAATCGCAGTCGTAGATCGCGCGCGCGCCGTGCGAATCGGTCAGCGCGACCGGGGCCGCGAGCCGCTCGATCAGCGTGTCGGCGGCGACGTCCTCGTGGATGTCGAGCAGAAAGTGCGCGCCCATCGCCGAGCGCAGCACCTTCGACGACCACGCATATGCGGTGCCCGGTGTGCAGAACGCCTGCTTCACGCCCGCCGCGGCCGCGCTGCGCAGGATCGAACCGACGTTGCCCGCGTCCTGCACGCCGTCGAGCACGACCGCCGTGTGCGCGACGCGCTCCGGCAGCGCGGGCGCCGGCCGGGCGACGAGCAGCAGCAGACCGACGCCGTGGACGACGTTCGACAGTTGACCGAAGAGCGCATCGGGCAGCGTGACGAGCCGCGCCGGCTCGACGCGCGCGACGATCTCGCGCGCCTCCGCGTGCGCGAACGCGCCGTCGGTGACGACGCACAGCTCCGGCTGCCCGGCCGCATCGAGATAGGCGCTCGCGAGATGGAGCCCCTCGAGCAGCGCCTGGCCGCCGCGGCGCTG
Organism: Burkholderia savannae; assembly: GCF_001524445.2. Lineage (NCBI taxonomy): Bacteria > Pseudomonadati > Pseudomonadota > Betaproteobacteria > Burkholderiales > Burkholderiaceae > Burkholderia > Burkholderia savannae. Next base: position 1,496,485 of record NZ_CP013417.1, on the reverse strand, counting down.
CTGATGCGTCGAGCCCGCGAGCGCCTTCAGGCGCTTGTACAGCGGATTGTCGCGGGAAGTGATTGCTTTCATCGAATCAGATCGAACGCCGCGCGCACGGGCGCGAACGAACGGCGGTGATGCTCGCACGGGCCGTGCTCGCGCAGCGCCGCGAGGTGTTTCGGCGTGCCGTAGCCCGCATGAACGTCGAATCCGTACATCGGGAACTGCGCGTGCAGCTCGACGAGCATCCGGTCGCGCGTGACCTTCGCGAGAATCGACGCGGCCGAGATGCTCGCCACGAGCGCGTCGCCGCCGACAATCGCCTCGCTGCGGATCGCAAGCGTCGGACAGCGGTTGCCGTCGATCTTCGCGAGCGTCGGCCGCACCGCGAGCCCTTCGACGGCGCGCTTCATCGCAAGCATCGTCGCGTGCAGTATGTTGAGCGTATCGATTTCCTCGACGCTCGCCGACGCAACGCAGTACGCGAGCGAATGCGCGACGATTTCGTCGAAGAGCCGCTCGCGCTTCTTCGCGGACAGCGCCTTCGAATCGTCGAGCCCCACGATCGGCCGCGCCGGGTCGAGCACGACGGCGGCCGCGACGACGGGCCCGGCGAGCGGGCCGCGCCCTGCTTCGTCGACGCCGCAGACGATCTCGCCCGGCGCATCGAACTCGAGCGCCGGCTGGGCCGCGCCGGCCGCGGCCCCACGGGGTTTGCGAGTCGCGGCCATCAGCGCGGCTTCCTGTCGTCGATCACCCGCGCGACGGCCTCCGCCGCGCGCTGCGCGGTGTTCTGGCGCAGCGCGAGATGCATGTCGGTGAAGATTTCGGTGAGCGCGCGGCGGTTCGCGTCGTCGCGCAACTGCGTGAGCGTCGCGTCGGCAAGCGCGTCGGGCGTCGCGAAGTGTTGCAGCAGCTCGGGCACGACGAAGCGCCCCGCGAGAATGTTCGGCAGCCCGACGTACGGCAGGTAGCCCTGCCGGCGCATGATCTGCCCGGTGAGCCAGGGCACCTTGTACGAGATCACCATCGGCTTCTTGAGGAGCGCCGCCTCGAGCGTCACGGTGCCGCTCTTCACGAGGATCGCGTCGGCCGCCGTCATCGCGACCTGCGCGCGCCCCTCGGTCAACGTGACCGACAGCAACGGATGCGCGTCGACGAGCGGCTGCAGCAGCTCGCGCAGCGCGGGCGTCGCGGCCGGCACGACGAAACGCACGCCGGGCTCGCGCTGCTGCATCAGCTCCATCGCGTCGAAGAACGTCGGGCCGATCAGCTCGATCTCGGAGCGGCGGCTGCCCGGCAGCACCGCGATCACGGGGCCGCTCTCCGGCAGGCCGAGCGCGATCCGCGCGCCGTGCATGTCGGGCTCGAGCGGAATTTCGTCGGCAAGCGGATGGCCGACGAACGTCGCCGCGACGCCCGCCTTCTCGAGCAGTTCGGGCTCGAACGGGAACAGGCACAGCATGTGGTCGACGGCCTTGACGATCTTCTTGATCCGCCCCCCGCGCCACGCCCAGATCGACGGGCAGACGAAGTGGATCGTCGGGATGCCTGCGCCGCGCAGCGCCTGCTCGAGGCCGAAGTTGAAGTCGGGCGCATCGATGCCGATGAACGCGTCGGGCGGCTCGGCGAGCAGTTGACGCTTCAGCTCGCCGCGAATGCGCAGGATTTCGGGAATGTGCTTGAGCGCCTCGACGTAGCCGCGCACCGCGAGCTTTTCCATCGGCCAGTGCGCGTCGAAATCCACGGCGGTCATGCGCGGCCCGCCGATCCCGTAATAGCGGGACGATGCGGGCAGCCGCGCATGCAGCCCGCCGAGGAGCGACGCACCGAGCAGATCGCCCGACGGCTCGCCCGCGACGAGCGCGACGCGCAGCGGTGTGAGTTGGAACGCCATCGTTCAGCGAATGATGCCGCGCTGCGACGTCTCGACGAAGTCGGCTAGCGCCTTGACGGCCGCGTCGCCGTCGCCGCCCGCCTGCGCGAGCTCGCGCAGCTGGACCTTCGCCTCTTCGAGCGACAGGCCGTTCTTGTACAGTATCCGGTACGCGCTGCGCAGCGCGGAGATCGCATCGGGCGAGAAACCGCGGCGGCGCAGCCCCTCGACGTTGATTCCGTGCGGCTCGGCCTTGTTGCCCGCGGCGATGACAAAAGGCGGAATGTCCTGCACGAGCGCCGACGCGCCGCCCAGCATCGAATGCGCGCCGATCCGCACGAACTGGTGGACGCCCGACATCCCCCCGACGATCGCCCAGTCGCCGATCTCGACGTGCCCCGCCATCTGCGCGTTGCTCGACAGGATCACGTGGCTGCCGACGCGGCAGTCGTGGCCGATATGCACGTACGCCATGATCCAGTTGTCGTCGCCGAGCGTCGTGACGCCCGTGTCCTGCACGGTGCCCGTGTGAATCGTCGTGAATTCGCGGATCGTGTTGCGATCGCCGATCACGAGCTTCGTCGGCTCGTCTTTGTACTTCATGTCCTGCGGACGGCCGCCCACCGACGCGTAATGGCCGATGCGATTGTCTTCGCCGATCGTCGTATGGCCTTCGATCACGCTGTGCGAACCGATCGTGGTCCGCGCGCCGATCGTCACGTTCGGACCGACGATCGCATACGGGCCGATCTCGGCCGTCTCGTGGATCTGCGCGCCCGGCTCGATGATCGCCGTGGGGTGAATCCTGCTCATGCGCCGTTGCCTCTCAATGTCTATGTCGCGTTGCGTAGCCTTGCGCGCCGCGCGCTCAGGGCGCCGCGTCGGCCGTCTTGACCGTGCACATCAGCTCGGCTTCCGCCGCGACCTTGCCGTCCACTTCCGCGACGGCCTTGAACTTCCAGATGCCGCGAATGTAGCGCTCGAACGTCACGTTCAGGATCAGCTGGTCGCCCGGCTCGACGACGCGCTTGAAGCGCGCATTATCGATGCCGACGAAGTAGTACAGCGTATTCTCCGGGTCCTTCGGCTGCGCCTCGGCAAACGTGAGGAGCGCGGCCGCCTGCGCGAGCGCCTCGATGATCAGCACGCCCGGCATCACCGGCCGCTTCGGGAAATGGCCTGTGAAGAACGGCTCGTTGACCGTCACGTTCTTCAACGCTTTGATGGACTTGTGCGGCTCGAGTTCGAGCACGCGATCGACGAGCAGAATCGGATAGCGGTGCGGCAGCAGCGTGAGGATCTTATGGATGTCGAAGTTGATTTTTTCAGAGCTCATGATGGTTCGTCTCACGCAATGGTTGGGTTGCGCGGTGATGACTGCAAATGCTGATGCGGGCCGCGTCGGGAAAAACGGCGCTCGGTTCGGTCGGCCGGCGCGCCGGGCAGCCTGCAAGCTGCCCCGTGCGATCCCCGGCCGACGCGTGGGTTCATGCGCCGCCGGCGTCGCCTTCCCGCGCGGCCAGCGCGGTCTCGAGCGCCTTGATCCGGTCGCGCAATTTGTCCAGGTTGCGCACGAGCGCCGCGCTCTTGTTCCAGTCGCCGTGCTCGACGGCCGGAAACGCGCTCGTATAGATGCCCGCCTTCGGCAGCGACTTCGATACGCCGGACTTCGCGGTAACGATCACGCCATCGCCGAGCGTCACGTGGCCCGCGATGCCCACCGCGCCGCCGATCATGCAATGCCTGCCGATCGTCGTGCTGCCCGCGATGCCCGCGCAGCCGGCGATCACCGTGTACGCGCCGATCCGGCAGTTGTGGCCGATCTGCACGAGGTTGTCGATCTTCACGCATTCTTCGATGACGGTGTCCGCCATCGCGCCGCGGTCGATCGTCGTGTTCGCGCCGATCTCGACGTCGGGGCCGACCTTCACGCCGCCGACCTGCGGAATCTTGACCCAGGCGCCCGTACGCGCATCGCCTTCGCCGACGAAATCCGGCGCGAAGCCGAAGCCGTCGGAGCCAATCACGGCGCCCGAATGGACGATCGCGCGCGGCCCGAGCGTGCAGCCGTGATAAATCGCGACGTTCGGATACAGGTGCGAGTCGTCGCCGATCCGCGTGCCGCGCCCGACGAACACGCTCGCATCGAGCTGCACGCGCTCGCCGATCACGGCGCCCGCCTCGACCGTCACGTGCGGGCCGATCACCGCGCTCGCGGCGACCTGCGCGGCGGGATCGATCGTCGCGCTCGGATGCACGCCCGCGGCGCGCTGCGGTGCAGCGAGATCGATGAACATCTGCGCGACGCGCGCGAAGTACGCGTACGGATTCGGCGTGACGATGAAGTTGCGGCCGTTCGCGGCCGCGCCGAGCTTCTCGAGATCGCGCGGCGCGATCAGCACCGCGGCGGCGCCCGTCGTCTCGACTTGCGCGAGATATTTCGGATTCGCGAGGAACGCGAGCTGCTGCGGGCCCGCCTGATCGAGCGGCGCGAGACCGCCGACCTCGCGCCCGCCGTCGCCGACGATCTCGCCGCCGAATCGCGCGACGAGCGCCTCAAGCGTCAATGCCATTCGACGTTCGCTCCGTTCAGTTCGACAGGCTCGAAGGCGACGAGAGCGCCTTCAGCACCTTGTCGGTGATGTCGATGCGCGGGCTCACGTACACCGCTTCCTGCACGATCAGATCGTAGTTCTGCTGCTCGGCGATCTGCTTGATCACCTTGTTCGCCTTGTCGAGCACCGCCGCGAGCTCTTCGTTGCGGCGCTGGTTCAGATCCTCGCGAAACTCGCGCTGCTTGCGCTGGAAATCGGTGTCGAGCTGCGCGAGGTCGCGCTGCTTCTGCGCACGCTCGTTGGCCGACAACGTCGGACCGTTCTTGTCGAGCGCGTCGGACATCGACTTCAGGCGCGCGGCCATGTCCTGCAGATCCTTGTCGCGCTTCGCGAACTCGGCTTCGAGTTTCGTTTGCGCGGCCTTGGCGGGCGCCGACTCGCGCAGGATCCGATCCGAATTGACGGCCGCGATCCGCGCGACGTCCTGCGCGTGCGCGAGCGTCGCGCCGAGCGCGGCGGCAAGCGCCAGCGCGCACATCACTCGTTTCGAAAACTTACCGGTTAGCAAGATTACCCTCTCGATGCTGTAGTCAGTGCCTGATCGATCAGAACGCCGTTCCGATCTGGAACTGGAATTTCTGATACTGATCGCCTTCGTGCTTCTGCAGCGGGAAGCCCAAGCTCAGCTTGAGCGGCCCGATCGGCGAGATCCACGCAAGACCGATACCGTAGCCGTAGCGCAGGCCGTTCGCGCCCGTGCTCGTGCCGCCCGGCGCGTTGCCCCACACGTTGCCGCCGTCGAGGAACGTGAACACGCGCAGCGTGCGGTCGTAGCCCGTGCCCGGCAGCGGGAACGTCAGCTCGATGTTGCCGACGATCATCTTCGAGCCGCCGATCGGATCGTTCGTCTTCGTGTCCCGCGGGCCGAGCGAGCTCGGCTCGTAGCCGCGCACGGAGCCGATACCGCCCGCGTAGTAGTTCTTGAAGATCGGATACGGGTTGCCGATGCCGTTGCCGTAGCCGCCTTGCAGGTTCAGGCCCAGGATGAAGCCGCGCGCGAACGAGTAGTAGTACTGCGCCTGCACGTCCGCCTTGTAGTACTGGATCTTGCCGACCGGCACGCCGTATTCGATGTTCGCCTGCGTGAAGTAGCCGCGGCTCGGGATCAACGCGCTGTCGCGCCCGTCGCGCGACCAAGCGACCGTCAGCGGCACCGTGTTCGACACGCGGCCGAATTGCTGCACGTAGTCCTGATACGACTGCGGCGTATTCGTATCGACATCGAGGCGGTTCTGCTCGAAGCCCGCGCCGAAATAAACCGTATCGGTTTCCGAGAACGGGATGCCGAACTTCAGGTTGCCGCCCGCCGTGATGATCCGGAAGCTCGAGTTCGTCGAGTAATAGAGCGGCTGGTACGTGCGGTAGAACACGTCGGTGATCCGCTTGATGCCGTCGACGGTGAAGTACGGATCGACCTGCGTGACGGTCAGCGTACGGTAGCTCTTCGCGGTGTTCACGTTCACTGCAAGGCTCGTGCCCGAGCCGAACACGTTGTCCTGCGAGATGCCCGCCGACAGCACGACCTTGTCCGTCGACGAGAAGCCCGCGCCCAGCGTGATCGCGCCCGTCGGCTTTTCGGCGACCTTCACGTTCACGTCGACCTGGTCGTTCGTGCCCTCGACGGGAACCGTCGTCACGTCGACGTCGGTGAAGTAGCCGAGACGGTTGACCCGGTCCTTCGACAACGCGAGGCGGCTCGAATCGAACCACGAGCTCTCGAGCTGGCGCATTTCGCGGCGCACCACTTCGTCGCGCGTGCGCGTGTTGCCGACGATGTTGATCCGCCGCACGTACACGCGGCGGCTCGGATCGACGACGAGCGTGAGGCCGACCTTGTGCGACGCCTGGTCGATCTCGGGCTGCGCGTTCACCGTCGCGAACGCATAGCCGTACTGGCCGAGCTTGTCGACGATCGCCTTCGTCGTCTGCTGCAGCTTCTCGGCCGAGAAGCGGTCGCCCGGCTTGATCTTGACCAGCTTCTCGAGCTCCGCCTGGCGATCCAGCAGATTGCCCGCGAGCTTCACGCTCGATACCGTGTACGGCTCGCCTTCGTGCAGCGTCACCGTCAGGTACATGTCCTTCTTGTCGGGCGAGATCGACACCTGGGTCGACTCGATGTTGAACTCGAGATACCCGCGGTTCAGGTAGTACGAGCGCACGTTCTCGAGGTCGCCCGTCAGCTTTTCCTTCGAGTACAGGTCGTTCTTCGTGTACCACGAGAACCAGTTCGGGGTCGACAGCTGCATCTCGTCGCGCAGCGTGCCCGTGCTGAACGTCTTGTTGCCGATGAAATTGATCTGGCGGATCTTCGCGCTCGGGCCCTCGGCGACCGAGAACAGGATCGACACGCGGTTCGCGTCGACGGGCGTGACCGTCGTCGACACTTCCGCCGCGTAGAAGCCGCGCGTCAGGTACTGGCGCTTGAGCTCCTGCTCGGCCTTGTCGACGAGCGACTTGTCGTAATAGCGGCCCTGCGACAGGCCAACCGCCTTCAGCGCCTTGTTCAGGTTGTCCTTGTCGAATTCCTTGATGCCGGTGAAATCGATCGATGCGATCGCCGGACGCTCCTGCACCTGGACGATCACGACGTTGCCCTGCGTCGCGATCCGCACGTCGTTGAAGAAACCCGTCGCGTACAGCGCGCGAATCGCTTCGGATGCCTTGTCGTCGGTGAACGTGTCGCCCTGCTTGATCGGCAGGTACGCGAACACGGAACCCGCCTCGACGCGCTGCAAGCCTTCGATCTTGATGTCCTGCACCACGAAGGGCGCCGTTGCGTGCGCCGCGAGACCATGCGCGGCGAGCGCCGCGGCAGCAACCGTCTTAGGTACGAAGCGATGAGGTTTGAACAACATGCATCCCCAGTGTTTAAGCTTGCATCAGATCAGGCGGCCGCCCTTGCGGCTACCGCCCGACGCGTCAAAAATGGATCAACCGAGCCAGATCGTTGAACAGCGCGATCGCCGACAGCGCGACGATGCAGATCAATCCCGCTCTTTGCAGAATCAGTTGCCAGCGCTCCGATACGGCCTTGCCGGTCGCGGCTTCAACCAGATAATATAACAGATGCCCCCCGTCCAAAACGGGAATCGGCAGCAAGTTCAGCACGCCGAGGCTAATGCTGACAAGGGCGAGGAACGATAGGAACGCCGACCATCCGAGCCGCGCGCTCTTGCCCGCATAGTCCGCGATCGTCACGGGCCCGGACAGATTCTTCAGCGACGCCTCGCCCGTCAGCATCCTGCCGAACATCTTCAGCGAATAAACCGAGATGTCCCACGTGCGCCGCACGCCGAGCTCGATGCTCTCGAGCGCGCCGTAGCGCACGTCGACGGACGGCGTCTGCAGCGCGAGCGCGGCGCCGATGCGGCCCACTTCCTTGCCCGTCTCGTCGTCGCGCTGCGCCTGCGGCACGATCGACACCGTGCGCTCGACGCCCGCGCGCTCGATTCTCAACGAGAGCTTACGGCCCGCGTGCGCCTTCACGTCGTCGATGAAGCGCGTCGAGCCGCCGATGCGCGCGCCGTCGAGCGCGACGAGCTTGTCGCCCGGCCCGAGCCCCGCCTGCTGCGCCGCGCCGCCCGGCAGCACCGACGTCACCGTCAGCGACCCGCCGCCCGGCTCGAAGCCGAGACGCGTCATGAACTCGTCGTCGACGTCGCGCTCGGTGACGCCGTGCAGATCGACGCGGAAATCGTACGTCGTGCCGTCGGCGCGATTGCGCGCGCCGAGCACGACGTCCTTGCGGTCGAACGCCGCGCCAAGCAGCTTCCAGCGCAGGTCGGACCACGAGCGCACCGGCTCGGCCTCGCCGCCCCGCGCGTCGCCCGCGCGCGCGTCGCGAATCGACACGATCGTCTCGCCGCCGTCGAAACCTGCAACCGCGGCGGGCGTGCCGGCCGCGGGCGGTGCGACGATCGCCGCGGGCTCGGTCACGCCCGTCGCGAACACGAACGAAAAGAGCGCAATCGCAAGCAGGAAATTCGCGATCGGGCCGGCCGCGACGATCGCGATGCGCTTGCCGACCGGCTGCCGGTTGAACGCGCGCGGCAATTCGTCCGCGCGGATGCCTTCGCCCGGATCGCGCTCGTCGAGCATCTTCACGTAGCCGCCGAGCGGCAGCGCGGACAGCGTCCATTCGGTGCCCGTCGTCTTGCTGACCCAGCGCGCGACCGGCGCGCCGAAGCCGATCGAGAAGCGCAGCACCTTGACGCCGCACCAGCGAGCGACGCGGTAATGCCCGTACTCATGCACGACGACCAGCACGCCGATCGCCACCGCAAACGCGATCAGTTCGACCAGCACGTTCATGAGCGTATCGACTCCATTCAGGCGGCCCGCTCGACGCCGGGCGCGGGCAGTTTGTCGATGAACGCGGCTGCCGCGCGACGCGCGTCGGCGTCGGCGCCGATCACATCGTCGAGGCCGCTCGGCGTGCGGTTGGCAAGCCCGTTCAGCACCACCTCGACCGTCTGCGCGATCGCGGTGAAGCGAATGCGCCGCGACAAAAACGCGTCGACCGCGATCTCGTTCGCCGCATTGAGCGCCGTGCTCGCAATGCCGCCCGCCTCGAGCGCCTGGATCGACAGCGCGAGGCACGGGAAGCGCGCGTAGTCGGGCTTCTCGAACGTGAGCGTCGCGATCTGCGCGAGATCGAGCGGCGCGACGCCCGCGTCGACGCGCTCGGGAAACGCGAGCGCGTGCGCGATCGGCGTGCGCATGTCGGGATTGCCGAGCTGCGCGAGCACCGAGCCGTCGCGATACGACACGAGCGAATGGATCACGCTCTGCGGATGGATCAGCACGTCGATCCGCTCGCTCTGCAGGCCGAACAGCCAATGCGCCTCGATCACCTCGAGGCCCTTGTTCATCATCGTCGCCGAGTCGACCGAGATCTTGCGGCCCATCACCCAGTTCGGGTGCTTGCACGCCTCGTCGGGCGTCACGTCGGCGAGCGTCGCGGGCTCGCGCGTGCGGAACGGGCCGCCCGACGCGGTCACGATGATCTTCGCGATCCCGCCGCGCTCGGCCGCGTCGCGCGGCATGCACTGGAAGATCGCGTTGTGCTCGCTGTCGACGGGCAAGAGGATCGCGCCATGGTCGCGCACCGCGTCCATGAAGATCGCGCCCGACATCACGAGCGATTCCTTGTTCGCGAGCAGCACGCGCTTGCCCGCGCGCGCGGCGGCGAGGCTCGGCGCGAGCCCCGCCGCGCCGACGATCGCCGCGACGACGGTGTCGCAGCCGTCGCTCTTCGACACGTCGACGAGCGCCTGCGGGCCGTGCGCGACCTGAGTCTTGCTGCCCGCGGCGCGCAATTGCGCGTCGACCCGCGCGGCGGTTTCGGCGTCGCCGACCACCGCGACGTCGGGCGAAAAGCGCAGGCACTGGGCGACGAGCTTGTCTCCGTTGCGGTGGGCAGTGAGCGCGTGAACCGCGAAGCGCTCCGGATGACGCGCGACGACGTCGAGCGTGCTGTCTCCGATCGAGCCCGTCGAACCGAGCAATGTCAGACGTTTATGCATAGTAGAGTCTAGTTTTAACCGAGCAGCAGCATGGCGAGCGGCAGCACGGGCAGCAGCGCGTCGACGCGGTCGAGCACGCCGCCGTGGCCCGGCAGCAGCCCGCTTGAATCCTTCACGCCCGCCTGGCGCTTCAGGAGCGACTCGAACAGGTCGCCGACGATGCTGAACGCGACGAGAACCGTCAACGCCGCGAACCCACCCGCCGCGCCGTAATGCGCGACGAACGCCGAATAAAGGGTCGGCTCGAACGCGTGCGCCGCGACGGCCGCACCGGCGACTGCCATCACCGCGAGCCACCCGCCCGCCGCGCCTTCCCAGGTCTTGCCCGGGCTCACGGACGGCGCGAGCTTGCGCTTGCCGAATCTCTTGCCGGCAAAGTATGCGCCGATATCGGCGAGCCACACCACCAGCAACAGCGACAATACGAAGGGTACGCCTTGTGCGCGCGCCGCGACGAGCGCATGCCAGCACGCGGCAAAGACGACGAGGCCCGCCGCGAGCAGAAACGGCTTCCACGCGCGCCCGGCGAGCGCCGGCTTGCGCCAGAGCGCGTACGGGCCGGCCAGCAGCCAGAACACGCCCGCCGCCTCGAAGAGCGGCCGCGCGGCCTGCGCGCCGATGCCGAGCCGCGTGCTCGCGGCGAGCGCGAGCGCCGCGACGGCCGCGTAGGCAACGGGGCCGACGCCGCCCAGCTTCAGTAGCCGCCCCCATTCCCACGCGGCGAACACGAGCACGAGCGCGATCAGCGCGCCGAACGCGGAAAGCGGCGCGAACAGCGTCACGGGCAGCAGCACTGCCAGCAGCACGACCGCCGTGATGACACGGGTCTTCAGCATGAAAGGGAGTCGGCGTCCTGAGCCTGGGGTTCGAGCTGCGCGCTCGTGCGGCCGAAGCGGCGTTCGCGGTGCGTGTACGACGCGAGCGCCTCGGTAAGCGCGTCCGCGTCGAAATCCGGCCAGAATTTGTCGGTGAAGTAGAACTCGGTGTACGCGAGCTGCCAGAGCAGGAAATTGCTGATCCGCTGCTCGCCGCCCGTGCGGATGAAGAGATCGGGCTCCGGCGCGTAGGACATCGCCAGATGGCGGGCGAACGCGTCCTCGTCGATCTCGACCGCGCGCCCTTCGCGCGCCGCCTCGTCGACGAGCTTCTGCGTCGCCTGCAGGATGTCCCAACGACCGCCGTAGTTCGCGGCGATCGTGAGCGTGAGGCGCGTGTTGCGGGCGGTTTTCGTTTCCGCGCGGCGGATGAGCGCCTGGATGCGCGGCTCGAACTTCGTCAGGTCGCCGACGACGCGCAGCCGGATGCCGTTCGCGTGCAGCTTGCCGACCTCGCGCTCGAGCGCGGTGATGAACAGGCGCATCAGGAACGACACCTCGTCGTTCGGCCGGCGCCAGTTCTCCGAGCTGAACGCGAAGAGCGTCAGGTATTCGACGCCCATGCGCGCGCATCCCTCGACGACGGAGCGCACCGCGTCGACGCCGCGCGTGTGTCCCGCGACGCGCGGCAGGCGGCGCTCGGTCGCCCACCGGCCGTTGCCGTCCATGATGATCGCGATGTGACGCGGCACGGCGGCGACGTCAGGCACGCGAACGGTAGAGCTGGTATAAGTCATGGCCGCTGAGACTGTAGCTGCGGGAAAAAGTGCGACGCAACGTGGCGTCAGACCGTCATGATCTCCGCTTCCTTGCTTTGGACGAGCTTGTCGATCTCCGCGACGTGCTTGTCGGTCAGCTTCTGCACGTCGTCGCTCGCGCGGCGCTCGTCGTCCTCGGAGATTTCCTTGTCCTTGACGAGTTTCTTCAACTGCTCGTTCGCGTCGCGGCGCAGGTTGCGCACGGCCACCTTCGCCGTTTCGCCCTCGCTCTTGACGACCTTCGTCAGTTCGCGGCGGCGCTCTTCGGTGAGCGCCGGCATCGGCACGCGGATCAAGTCGCCCGCCGTCGCCGGGTTCAGGCCCAGATCGGCCTCGCGGATCGCCTTCTCGACCTTCGCGACCATGTTCTTTTCCCACGGCTGCACGCCGATCGTGCGCGCGTCGACGAGCGTCAGGTTCGCGACCTGCGAGATCGGCACCATCGAACCGTAGTAGTCGACCTGCACGTGATCCAGCAGACCGGTGTGCGCACGGCCCGTGCGGATCTTCGCCAGATCGTTCTTGAACGCTTCGATCGAGCGCTGCATCTTCTGCTCGACGCCCTTCTTGATATCAGCGACACTCATTTCAACCTCCGAACCTTCCGAACTTCAAAACGATGCGGGCAATGGCCATAGGCGGCGCACGGCGCCGCCGCCTCCCGCATCGGCGAGAGTTTACACGTGGACGAGCGTGCCCTCGTCCTCACCTTGCACGATACGTTTGAGCGCACCCGGCTTGTTGATCGAAAACACGCGGATCGGCAGCTTCTGGTCGCGGCAAAGCGCGAACGCCGTCGCGTCCATCACCTGCAGGTTGCGGCCGATCGCCTCGTCGAAACTGATCGACGAGTAGCGCGTGGCGGACGGGTCCTTCTTCGGATCGGCCGAATAAACGCCGTCGACCTTCGTCGCCTTCAGCACCACTTCGGCGCCGACTTCCGAGCCGCGCAGCGCGGCCGCGGTGTCCGTCGTGAAGAACGGGTTGCCCGTGCCCGCCGCGAAGATCACCACCTTGCCCTCCTCGAGCTGACGGATCGCGCGCGGGCGGATGTACGGCTCGACCACCTGGTCCATCCGCAGCGCCGACTGCACGCGCGCCTCGATGCCCGCGTGGCGCATCGCATCCTGCAGCGCGAGCGCGTTCATCATCGTCGCGAGCATCCCCATGTAGTCGGCCGTCGCGCGGTCCATGCCGGCCGCGCCTCCCGCGACGCCGCGGAAGATGTTGCCGCCGCCGATCACGACCGCGAGCTGCGTGCCGAGACGCACGACTTCCGCGATGTCGGCAACCATCCGCTCGATCGTCGCGCGATTGATGCCGAAGGCATCGTCGCCCATCAGAGCTTCGCCGGAAAGTTTGAGGAGGACGCGTTTATAGGCATTGGGCATAGGGACTTCCGAGCGACGAGAGGATGACAAGCACGAACTGTAGGGGCGAAATGCTGATTCGAGCAAGCGCCGCCGGGCCGGGCTGGCTGAAAGCCCCGTCCGGCGCCGCTGCCGGCCGCGGCGGAACGGTCGTCCGCCGCGGGTCAAGCGTACTGCTGGTTACCGCTTTTACGACTGGTTACTGCTGCTTCGCGGCGGCGACCTGCGCGGCCACTTCCGCCGCGAAGTCGTCCTGACGCTTCTCGATGCCTTCGCCGACGACGAACAGGGCGAACTTCTGCACCGCCGCGCTCGCGGCCTTGAGCATCTGCTCGATCGTCTGCTTGTCGTTCTTCACGAACGGCTGGTTCAAGAGCGACACTTCCTTCAGGAACTTCTGGACGCTGCCGTCGACCATCTTCGCGACGATTTCGGCCGGCTTGCCCGATTCCGCGGCCTTCTGCTCGGCGACGCGGCGCTCCTTCTCGATCAGGTCCGCCGGCACTTCGTCCGCCGACAGCGAGACCGGCTTCATCGCCGCGACGTGCATCGCGACGTCCTTGCCGACCTGCTCTTCGGCGCCCGTGTACTCGACGATCACGCCGATGCGGCTGCCGTGCAGGTACGTCGCGAGCTTGTTCGACGTCTCGAAACGGACGAAACGGCGGATCGAGATGTTCTCGCCGATCTTGCCGACGAGCGCGAGTCGCACTTCGTCGACCGTCTTGCCGTCGAGCGCCAGCGCCGACAGCGCGGCGACGTCGGCCGGGTTCTGCGTCGCGACGAGTTCCGCGACCTGCTTCGAGAACGCGAGGAAGTCGTCGTTCTTCGCGACGAAGTCGGTTTCGCAGTTCAGCTCGACGAGCGCGCCCGCGTTGCCGCCGACGAACGATGCGACGACACCTTCCGCCGTCACGCGCGACGCCGCCTTGCTCGCCTTGTTGCCGAGCTTCACGCGCAGCAGCTCTTCGGCCTTGGCCATGTCGCCGTCGGCTTCCGTCAGCGCCTTCTTGCACTCCATCATCGGTGCGTCGGTCTTCGCGCGCAGTTCTGCCACCATGCTTGCGGTAATTGCCGCCATCATTCGCTCCTTGAGTCTGTATTCACAACGCCGCCCGCGCTTCGACGCAAGCGGCAGGCATTCGTTTCCGGGCATCCGCGCATTTTTTGCGGTGCATCGCCCCGGATCGGCCGCCCGAAAAAAAGCGGCTTAAAAAAAGGGGGCCTGTTGAGAGCCCCCTTTTTGCGCCGGCTCGGGGCCGGTTACGCGTTTTCCTCGACGTACTCGTCGTCGCCGCCGCGCACCGCCTGGACCACTTCGTTGACCGCATTCGCACGGCCTTCCAGGATCGCGTCAGCCACGCCTTCCGCGTACAGCGCGACTGCCTTGCTCGAGTCGTCGTTGCCCGGGATCACGTAGTCCACGCCTTCCGGCGAGTGGTTCGTGTCGACCACGGCGATGACCGGCACGCCCAGCTTGTTCGCTTCGGTGACGGCGATCTTGTGGTAGCCGACGTCGACGACGAAGATCGCGTCCGGAATGCCGCCCATGTCCTTCACGCCGCCGATCGACTTCTGCAGCTTCGCGATTTCACGTTCGAACAGCAGCGCTTCCTTCTTGCTCATCTTTTCGAGCTCGCCCGCCTCGACCGCCGCCTCCATGTCCTTCAGGCGCTTGATCGACACCTTCAGCGTCTTGAAGTTGGTCATCATGCCGCCGAGCCAGCGTGCGTTCACGTACGGCATGCCGGCGCGCTGCGCTTCCTGGGCGATCGTGTCGCGCGACTGGCGCTTCGTGCCGACGAAGAGGATCGTGCCCCGATTCGCCGCCAGCTGACGCACGTACTTCTGTGCATCCGAGAACATCGGCAGCGTCTTTTCGAGGTTGATGATGTGAATCTTGTTGCGGTGACCGAAAATGAAGGGAGCCATCTTCGGGTTCCAGAAGCGCGTTTGGTGACCGAAATGGACACCCGCCTCCAGCATTTGGCGCATCGTAACTGCCATGTAAATTCTCCACGAGGGTTTGGGTCTTAAGCCGGCTGCCGTATCATGGCGCGACGGCGGACACTGCTCCGCTCCTCGCGCCGCGACACCCTGGGTGCGCCGGCTTGCGATTCGGCGCGCGCTCTTCGAAAACCCACCTTGAAAACCGTTCGAAAGCTTCGCGCCCAGCCTTCGCCGCCACCGCCGCGCCCGAACGGAAAACTCGAACGTTCCCGAGCAAGGCAAAAATAGCGATTCCAGCGTCGACTTAGCCAATAAGTATAGCACGCGAGCGCTACGGCTCTCAAGTCGCCCTCCGCTTTCGCCGCGCCGGCTTCATGCGAGCGCCTCCGCCGGACGGCCCGCGCGTGACTCGCGCGAACGCGCCCGGTTTCGCGCCGCGGCCGCCCGCGAAAGGCTGCGACGGCGGGAATAAGGTGCGATAATTGCGCAATTCACCGCATTTCAGGCATCGACCCATGGCCATTACGCTCAAAAACGAACACGACATCGCCCAGATGCGCATCGCCTGCCGTCTCGCGAGCGAAGTGCTCGACTACATCACGCCGTTCGTCGTCGCGGGCGTGACGACGGGCGAACTCGATCGCCTTTGCCACGAGTACATGGTCAACGTGCAGGGCACCGTGCCCGCGCCGCTCAACTACCAGCCGCCCGGCTACCCGCCGTTCCCGAAGGCGATCTGCACGTCGGTCAACGACGTGATCTGCCACGGCATTCCGGGCGACAAGACGCTCAAGAACGGCGACGCGCTCAACATCGACATCACCGTCATCAAGAACGGCTATTTCGGCGACACGAGCCGGATGTTCATCCTCGGCGAAGGCTCGATTCTCGCGAAGCGCCTCGTGCAAACCACCTACGAATGCATGTGGCTCGGCATCGACCAGGTGAAGCCCGGCGCGCATCTCGGCGACATCGGCCACGCGATCCAGAAGCACGCGGAAGCGCAGGGCTACAGCGTCGTGCGCGAATACTGCGGCCACGGCATCGGCACGGTGTTCCACGAGGACCCGCAGGTCGTCCACTACGGGCGGCCCGGCACCGGCATCGAGCTGAAGCCCGGCATGATCTTCACGATCGAGCCGATGATCAACGCCGGCAAGCGCGACATCCGCACGATGCCCGACCAGTGGACCGTCAAGACCCGCGACCGCAGCCTGTCCGCGCAGTGGGAGCACACGATCCTCGTCACGGAAACGGGCCACGAGGTGCTCACGGTATCGGCCGGCACGCCGGCGCGCCCGACGTTCGCCGCGCCGGCGACGGCGGCCTGAGCGCGTTGCCGCGCGCCTCATCCGCGTTGCCGTTCGCTTTGCCCGTTTCGCTTGTTTCGCTCGTTTGTTTGCCCGTTTAGCCAGGTAGCCGCTCGCGTCGTCGCGCGCGGCCGTTCAACCGCCCAATCCGATTGCCGCCCATGAGCGCATCCGTCGCCGCGCCGCCCTCCGCGCTGTCGCGCAAAGCCGAATTCAAGGCCGCGAAAGCCGAACTGCTCGCGCGCTTCAAGACCGCGGCCAACGTCACGCCGCTGATGCACGCGCTGTCGCGCGCGACCGACGACGCGCTGCGCCGCCTGTGGCACGAATGCGGGCTGCCCGCGACGCTCGCGCTCGTCGCGGTCGGCGGCTACGGGCGCGGCGAGCTGTCGCCGCATTCGGACGTCGACATCCTCGTCCTCTTGCCCGACTCGCACGCGAGCGAGCTCGACGAGCGGATCGAGCGCTTCATCGGGATGGCATGGGATCTCGGGCTCGAGATCGGCAGCAGCGTGCGCACGGTCGGCCAATGCATCGAGGAGGCCTCGCAGGACGTCACCGTGCAGACGTCGCTGCTCGAGGCCCGCCGCATCGTCGGCAGCACGGCGCTCTTCGAGCGCTTCATGCTGCACTACCGCGAGGCGCTCGACGCGCGCGCGTTCTTCCAGGCGAAGGTGCTCGAGATGCGCCAGCGCCATGCGAAGTTCCAGGACACGCCGTACAGCCTCGAGCCGAACGTGAAGGAAAGCCCGGGCGGCCTGCGCGATCTGCAGACGATTCTCTGGATCGCGCGCGCGGCGGGCTTCGGCAGCAGCTGGCGCGAACTCGACACGCGCGGGCTCATCACCGATCGCGAGGCGCGCGAGCTGCGCCGCAACGAAAATTTCCTGAAGACGCTGCGCGCGCGGCTGCACGTGATCGCCGGGCGGCGGCAGGACATCCTCGTGTTCGATCTGCAGACGCAGGCGGCCGAGAGCTTCGGCTACGAGCCGACGCCCGCGAAGCGCGCGAGCGAGCAGTTGATGCGGCGCTACTACTGGGCCGCGAAGGCGGTCACGCAGCTCGCGACGATCCTGATCCAGAACATCGAGGCGCAGCTCTTCCCGGCGACGAGCGGCGTCACCCGCGTGCTGTCGCCGGGGCGCTTCGTCGAGAAGCAGGGGATGCTCGAGATCGCCGCGGACGACGTGTTCGAGCGCCACCCGGACGCGATCCTCGAAGCGTTCCTGCTGTACGAGGCGACGCGCGGCGTGAAGGGGCTGTCCGCGCGCACGCTGCGCGCGCTCTACAACTCGCGCGACGTGATGAACAACGCGTGGCGGCGCGATCCGCGCAACCGGCGCGCGTTCATGCAGATCCTGCAACAGCCGGAGGGCATCACGCACGCGTTCCGGCTGATGAACCAGACGAGCGTGCTCGGCCGCTATCTGCTGAACTTCCGGCGAATCGTCGGCCAGATGCAGCACGACCTGTACCACGTGTACACGGTCGACCAGCACATCCTGATGGTGCTGCGCAACATCCGCCGCTTCGCGGTCGCCGAGCACGCGCACGAATACCCGTTCTGCAGCCAGCTCATCGTCAACTTCGAGCGGCCGTGGGTGCTGTACGTCGCCGCCCTCTTCCACGACATCGCGAAGGGCCGCGGCGGCGACCACTCGACGCTCGGGATGGCCGACGCGCGGCGCTTCTGCCGCGAGCACGGCATCGAGGGCGACGACGCGGCGCTCGTGGTCTGGCTCGTCCAGCATCACCTGACGATGAGCCAGGTCGCGCAAAAGCAGGACACGAGCGATCCGGAGGTGATCAAGCGCTTCGCGGATCTCGTCGGCAGCGAGCGGCGGCTCACGGCGCTCTACCTGCTCACCGTCGCCGACATCCGCGGCACGAGCCCGAAAGTGTGGAACACATGGAAAGGCAAGCTGCTCGAGGATCTCTATCGCGCGGCGCTCGCCGTGCTGGGCGGCGCGCAGCCTGACGCGCATTCGGAGCTGAAGACGCGGCAGGAAGAGGCGCTCGCGCTGCTGCGTCTCGAGACCGTGCCGCCCGACGCGCACCGCGCGCTGTGGGATCAGCTCGACGTCGGTTACTTCCTGCGCCACGACGCGGCCGACATCGCGTGGCAGACCCGCATGCTGTACCGGCACGTCGAGGCCGACACGGCGATCGTCCGCGCGCGGCCGTCGCCCGTCGGCGACGCGCTGCAGGTGCTCGTCTACGTGAAGGACCGCTCGGACCTGTTCGCCGGCATCTGCGCGTACTTCGACCGCAACGGGCTGTCGGTGCTCGACGCGCGCGTGAACACGACGCGCCACGGCTATGCGCTCGACAACTTCATCGTCACGCAAACCGAGCGCGACGTGCAGTACCGCGACATCGCGAATCTCGTCGAGCAGCAGCTCGCCGCGCGCCTCGCCGAATCCGCGCCGCTGCCCGAGCCGTCGAAGGGGCGGCTGTCGCGGCTGTCGCGCACGTTCCCGATCACGCCGCGCGTCGACCTGCGGGCCGACGAGCGCGGTCAGTACTACATTCTGTCCGTGTCGGCCAACGACCGGCCGGGCCTTCTTTATTCGATCGCGCGCGTGCTGGCCGAGCACCGGGTCGGCGTCCACGCGGCGCGGATCAATACGCTCGGCGAACGCGTCGAGGACGTCTTCATGCTCGACGGCACCGGCTTGTCCGACAGCCGTCTGCAGATCCAAGTCGAAACCGAGTTGCTGCGCGCGATCGCAGTGTGAGTATTTCAGCGTTTATGCGCACAAAATTGACCGTCAAGAATCCGCGACCGGCGACGCCCGGCCGCGCCCCCGTCCGTTCCGGCAGCCTCACCGCGCGCAAGGTCGCGCGGCCCGACGCGAAAGCGGAGGGCGCGAAACCGGCGGCGGCGAAGCCCGCGACCAAGTCGGCCGCGGCGAAGCCGTCGGCGCCGCGCGGCGCGCCGGCCGCCCCGCAAAAGCGCGCGGGCGCGCCCGCGCGCTCCGCTGCGGCGGCGTCCGAAGGCAAGCGCGTCGCGAAGCCGCGCACCGCGCATGATGCCGCCCGTCCGGGCGGCGAACGTGGCGCGGCCAAGCGCGCCGGCGCTCCCGGCGCCGCTGCCGGGGCGCGCGACCGCCGCACCGATGCGAAGCCCGAGCGCCGCACCGCCGATCGTGCCGCGACGCGCGACGCGCGGGCGGCGCGCAACCCGGATGCGCGCTCGTTCGATCCTGCCGCGCGCGGCCAGGGCCGCGCGACGCGCGAAGGCGCGAAACCCGCCGGCGCACGCGGCCCGGCAGGCGCCAAGTCGAGCGGCGCATCCAGAACCGCGACGCGCCGGCCGGACGAGCGCGCACCGCGCCCGCACGGCCGCACCGCGCGCGATTCGGCGGCGGCGCCGTTCGCGGGCAAAACCACGGCGAGCGGCAAACGCGCGCCGCAGCGCACCGACGATCGCTACGGCGCATCCGCGAAACGCACGCCGTCGCGCGCCGAGCGCGCCGAGCGCGCCGAGCGCACCAAGCGCACCGAGCGCACTGCGCGCACCGGCGAACGCGCTGCGCCCCGCGCGAACGCATCCGACAATCGCCGCCCTGCCGTCCGCGCGACGACGGGCTCGCGCCTGAAGGCCGCGCAACCGATCAAGCGCCGCATTGCCGAACCCGGCGAACGCGCCGCACACGTCGAACGCGGCGACCGAGGTGACCGAGGTGACGAAACGGGCCTCGTGCGCCTGTCGAAGCGCATGTCGGAACTCGGCCTTTGCTCGCGCCGCGAAGCGGACGAATGGATCGAGAAAGGCTGGGTGCTCGTCGACGGCGAGCGCATCGACACGCTCGGCACGAAGGTGCGCGCCGACCAGCGCATCGAAATCGATTCGAACGCGCGCGCCGCGCAGGCCGCGCAAGTGACGATCCTGCTGCACAAGCCGGTCGGCTATGTGTCGGGCCAGGCGGAGGACGGCTACGCGCCCGCCGCAACGCTCGTCACGCGCGAAAACCACTGGAGCGGCGACCGCTCGCCGCTGCGCTTCTCCCCGCAGCAACTGCGCGCGCTCGCGCCCGCGGGCCGGCTCGACATCGATTCGACGGGCCTTCTGGTGCTGACGCAAAACGGCCGCATCGCAAAGCAGCTGATCGGCGAGCAATCCGACATCGACAAGGAATACCTCGTGCGCGTGCGATTCGGCGAGCGCCTGACCGACATCGAGCATCACTTCCCCGCCGAGTCGCTCGCGAAGCTGCGCCATGGCCTCGAGCTCGACGGCGCGCCGCTCAAGCCCGCGATGGTCAGCTGGCAGAACGGCGAGCAGTTGCGCTTCGTGCTGCGCGAAGGCAAGAAGCGCCAGATTCGCCGGATGTGCGAACTCGTCGGCCTCGAGGTGATCGGCCTGAAGCGCGTGCGGATGGGCCGCGTGATGCTGGGCGCGCTGCCTCAAGGGCAATGGCGCTATCTCGGGCCGGACGAAGCGTTCTGATCGACGCGCGGCCGCCCGCTCGGAGGCCGCAGGCCGCGCATTGACCGCCCGGCTCGCGCCGGCAGGCTTCAAATGAAAACGCCCGCGGCCGCGGGCGTTTTCGCTTTCTGTTTCGCTTCCGGCCGCGTTTGCGCAGCGCGGCAAACCGCGCCGCCGCGGCGCGCCGCGTCAGTCAGTCGTCCGATTGCGCGTCGAGCCCCGGGAACAGCACGTCGGTAAAGCCGAATTTCGAGAAATCGGTGATTCGCATCGGATAGAGCTTGCCGATCAGGTGGTCGTATTCGTGCTGGACGACCCGGGCGTGAAACCCCTCCGCGATCCGCTCGAGCTTCGCACCGAACTGGTCGAAGCCGCTGTAGCGCACGCGCCGGTAGCGGCTCACGACGCCGCGCAACCCCGGCACCGACAGGCAGCCCTCCCAGCCCTCTTCCATGTCGGGCGGCAAATATTCGACGGTCGGATTGACGAGCACCGTCTCCGGCACGGGCGGCGCCTCCGGATAGCGCTCGCTGCTGCCGAAGCCGAAGATGATCACCTGCAGCCCGACGCCGATCTGCGGCGCGGCGAGCCCGGCGCCGTTCGCGTGATGCATCGTCTCGAACATGTCCGCCACGAGCGCGTGCAGTTCGGGCGTGTTGAATGCTTCGACCGGTCTTGCGACTTCGAGCAGACGCGGATCGCCCATCTTCAGAATCTCGCGAATCATCGCGCGTGGCCCTCCAGGAGTTTGTGCATGCCCTCTTCGTCCAGCACCGGAATGCCGAGTTCCTCGGCCTTCGCGAGCTTGCTGCCCGCGTCGGCGCCCGCGACGACGTAATCGGTCTTCTTCGACACCGAGCCCGCCACCTTCGCGCCCGCCGCCTCCAGCAATTCCTTCGCCGCATCGCGCGTGAGCGTGGGCAGCGTGCCCGTCAGCACGACGGTCTTGCCCGCGAGCACGCCTTGCGGCGCGCGCGGCGCGGGCGGCCCTTCGGGCCACGTCACCTTGCCCGGCGCGCGCAACTGCTCGATCACCGTGCGATTGTGCTCCTCGGCAAAGAACTGGTGAATCGATTCGGCGACGACCGGGCCGACATCGTTGACTTCGAGCAATGCGTCGATCGACGCGTCCATGATCGGATCGAGCGAACCGAAGTGCTTCGCCAGATCCTTCGCCGTCGATTCGCCGACATGGCGAATGCCGAGCGCATAAATGAAGCGCGCGAGCGTCGTATGCTTCGCCTTCTCGAGCGATTCGATCAGGTTCTGCGCGGACTTCTCCGCGAAGCGGTCGAGCTCGACGAGCGTCGAGAAGCCGAGATGGAACAGATCGGCGGGCGTGCGCACGATGTTCTGCTCGACGAGCTGATCGATGATCTTCTCGCCGAGGCCGTCGATGTCGAGCGCGCGGCGCTGCGCGAAATGCCACAGCGCCTGCTTGCGCTGCGCGGGGCAGAAGAGCCCGCCCGTGCAGCGCGCGATCGCCTCGTCCGGCAATCGCTCGATCCGCGATCCGCATTCGGGGCATTCGGTCGGCATCACGAACTCGCGCGCGTCGGCGGGACGCCGCTCGAGCACGGCCGACGCCACCTCCGGAATCACGTCGCCCGCGCGTCGCACGACGACCGTGTCGCCGATCCGGATGTCCTTGCGGCGCACCTCGTCTTCGTTGTGCAGCGTCGCGTTCGTGACGGTCGCGCCGCCGACGAACACGGGCTCGAGCCGCGCGACCGGCGTGATCGCCCCCGTGCGCCCGACCTGCACGTCGATCGCGACGAGCTTCGTCAGCGCCTCCTGCGCGGGGAACTTGTGCGCGAGCGCGAAACGCGGCGCGCGCGACACGAAGCCGAGCCGGTCCTGCTCGTCGCGGCGGTTCACCTTGTAGACGACGCCGTCGATGTC
Organism: Burkholderia savannae; assembly: GCF_001524445.2. Lineage (NCBI taxonomy): Bacteria > Pseudomonadati > Pseudomonadota > Betaproteobacteria > Burkholderiales > Burkholderiaceae > Burkholderia > Burkholderia savannae. The sequence continues at coordinate 1,473,890 of NZ_CP013417.1, read as the reverse complement.
GTACGGCAGCGACTCGCGCTTCTCGCCGACCGCGCCGAAGAAGCCGAGCAGGCCGTCGGCGCCGCGCACGACGGCGCGCTCGCGGTTCACCGGCAGCCCGAGCGTCTCGTACCAGTCGAGCAGGCCGCTGTGCGTGCCGGGCATCTCGAGCCCGTCGAGCACGCCGACCCCATACGCAAAGAACGACAGCGGGCGCGACGCGGTGATCTTCGAATCGAGCTGCCGCAGGCTTCCCGCCGCCGCGTTGCGCGGATTCGCGAATTCGCGCTGGCCCGCCGCGCGTTGACGTTCGTTCAGGCGCGCGAAATCGCGCTTGAACATCAGCACCTCGCCGCGCACGTCGAGCACGCGCGGCAGATGCTTGCCCTTCAACCTGAGCGGAATCGAGCGAACCGTGCGGATGTTCTCGGTGACGTCCTCGCCCGTCGTGCCGTCGCCGCGCGTCGACGCCTGCACGAAACGGCCGTCCTCGTAGCGCAGCGAGATCGCGAGGCCGTCGAACTTCAGCTCGCACGCGTATTCGACAGGCTCGGTCACGGTGCCGGCGAGGTCGGTCGCCTTGTCGAGGCCGTCGGCCACGCGCTTGTCGAACGCGACGACGTCGTCGTCGGCAAAGCCGTTGTTGAGCGACAGCATCGGCGTGTCGTGCACGACCGGCGTGAAGCCGCTCGCGACTTCGCCGCCGACGCGCTGGGTCGGCGAATCGGGCGTGACGAGATCAGGGTGTTCGGCCTCGATTTGCTGAAGCTCGACGAAGAGCCGATCGTACTCGGCGTCGGGCAGCTCCGGCTGGTCGAGCACGTAATAGGCGTAGTTCGCCCGCTCGAGCTCGGCGCGCAGCCACGCGGCGCGCTTCGCCGGCTGGCCGGCGGGCGGTTCAACTGGGGATCGGGCCATGCTGGCGGCACTTTCTCGTGAGAATCATCAAGCGACGATTATCTCAGTTCGAGCCCTTTTCGGCATCGGCTGAATGACCGATAGGAGGCGGGGATCGGGAATCGGGGAATCGGGAATCGGGAATCGGGAATCGGGGAATCGGGGAATCGGGGAATCGGGGAATCGGGGGATCGGGGGATCGGGGGATCGGGGGATCGGGGAAAATCGAGAGGATCGAGGGGATCGGGGTTCCAATCCCTTGGTTGCGGACGAGAACGCTTCGATGCCTTATGACGAGCGGGCGAAGCAGGCGGGACGCCGTTCGATCGGCTCGACCGCGCACGATGCCGGGACGGGCCGCCGCCCCGACCTCCGCGTCGCGGCGGCGATCGAAAGCCCCGCGGCACCACTATCGCATCGCGCTGCACAAGCCGGCTCGGGCGGGCGGCGGCGCGTCAATCAACAGACTTCGCAAGAATCGACCGAATGGCGCGCGGCCGATGCGAATGGCGCAACACAACCAGCGCGACGCCACGCCCGCAAACCGCGCTCGCGAGCGCAGCAGCAGCAGCAGCAACAGCGCATCGCGATGCGTGCAAGAGCCGCGCCGAAACGAAACCGGCGCGCCACGCTTACTGGCTGAACAGCCGCCGCGTGACGGGCGAGCCGGCCGGAATCCCCGCCTCTTCGAGCCGCGCGTACAGCTTCATCAGTTGCTGCTCGATCGCGAGCAGCGTCGATTCGGGCAGCGGCCGGCGCTGGTCATCGACGACGCGCGCGCCGATCCGCTCGGAGAGCGACTTCGCGTAATCGCACATCAGCCGGAACGGCAGGATGTCCTCGTCGGCGACGGGCACGTCGAGCACGAGCGTGATCAGGTTGCCGCCCTTGTACGTGAGATCGTCGCGCAGGAAGTTCGTGTCGCCGAACTGGAGCATGAAGACGGGGTTCTGCTTCGCGTCGAGCTTCACGAAGCGCGTGCCGTCGCGCGACAGCAGCAGCCCGTCCTGCGACGCGACCGCCTGCACGTAGTTCGCCGACCACGGCGCGCCGTCCGACATCACGTTGATCGACAGTTGCGCATCGCACTGCGCGGCGAAGCCGTCGAGCTCGCGCGCCATCGACACCGTTTCCATCATGTCCGGGAATTCGGGCGCGCCGTCGATCGCGTCCGCGAACTGCTGAACGCCCGTCACGAATTCGGAGAACTCGAGCTCGTTGAGCGGGCCGCTGCGGTTCGCGAGCTGCGCGGCCGCGCGCAGCTCTTCGTAGCGCACGCCGTTTTGCAGCAGTTCCCACGCGTCGCCGCCCTCCGGCTTGCCTTCGATATGCACCGGCTTGCTGCCCGCGCGGCGCAGCCGCTGCGCGGCGGGCAGGATCTTGTCGCCCGCGAGCGGGCCCGCGAGGCGGATCGGCACGATGCAGTCGATCCGGCGATCGACGACCGCGGGCGGCGCCGCGGAGATCGTCGTCGCGGCGGGCAGCACCGGCTCGACCGGCTCGTCGTGCGCGAGCGCCGACGCGGCCTCGACGGCCTCGCCGCCGCCCGTCGTCTCGACGGCGGGCTCGACCGCGCCGTTCGCGACGGTCGCCTCGGCCTGCAGGTCGGCCGGCGTGTCGGCGGGCGCCACGCCGCCGAACGTCGGCTCGACGCGCGCCGCGCCGTCGCTTTGCGCGCCCGCCGCGGCATCGCGGCGCGCCGGCTGCCGCACCGGCTCGATGAAGGGCGCGTCGTCGTCGCGCTCGTGCCGCGAGGCAGCCTCGGCCGCCTCGGACGGCATCGGGCGCGGCATCCTGCGGCGCACCTTCGCCCCCTGCCACGCGTTGTAGACCACGACGCCGCCCACCACGACGGCGCCCGCGCCGATCAACCCGAGTGTCAACTCGTCCATGCAAGCTCCATCCAATTCTTTTTCATTGGGCTCGCGGGCGGGCGCCCTTGCGCCGCGCGCCCGCGAGCCATTCGTCAAACGTCAATTCTGGGCAAAACCCGCGGCGGTTTCCATGTCCACCGCGACGATCCGCGACACGCCCTGCTCCTGCATCGTCACGCCGATCAGCTGCTGCGCCATCTCCATCGCGATCTTGTTGTGCGAGATGAAGAGGAACTGCGTCTTGCTCGACATCGCGCGCACGAGGTTCGCGAAGCGCTCGGTATTGGCGTCGTCGAGCGGCGCGTCGACCTCGTCGAGCAGACAGAACGGCGCCGGATTCAACTGGAACATCGCGAACACGAGCGCGGTCGCCGTCAGCGCCTTCTCGCCGCCCGACAGCAGGTGAATCGTCGCGTTCTTCTTGCCGGGCGGCTGCGCCATCACCTGCACGCCGGCGTCGAGGATCTCGTCGCCCGTCATGATGAGCTTCGCCTGGCCGCCGCCGAACAGGCGCGGGAACAGATCGCTGAAATGACGGTTCACTTCGTCGAAGGTCGCCTGCAGCAGCGTGCGGGTTTCCTGGTCGATCTTGCGGATCGCGTCCTCGAGCGTCTCGATCGCGTTCGTCAGGTCGGCCGATTGCGCGTCGAGGAACACCTTGCGCTCGCTCGCCGCCGCGAGCTCCTCGAGCGCCGCCATGTTGACGGGGCCGAGCGCGCTGACCGCGTTGTTGATCCGCGTGACCTCGCCCTGCAGGTACGACGGCTTCATGTCCGGCGCGAGCTTCTCCTTGAGCGCGGCCTCGTCGACCTCGGCCGCCGCGAGCTGCTCGGCGAACTGCTCGCCCGTCATCCGCGCCGCCTGCTCCTTCAGTTGCAGCTCGGTGATGCGCTCGCGCAGCGGCTGCAGCGAGCGCTCGGCGGCGAGACGCGTCTCGTCGGCCGCGCGCAGCTTCGCGGTCAGGTCATCGAGCTCCGCGCGCGCGGCGCCGAGCGCCTGCTCCTTCGCCGCGCGCACTTCGAGCGCGTCCTGCAGGCCGGTGTGCGCGGTCTGCTCGTTGATCGTCTCGAGCTCCGCGCGCGCGTCCTCGAGCGATGCGGCGACGCGCTCGCTCTGGTCGTGCGCGACCTGGATCGTGCGCTTGAGCTCGTCGATCCGGTTAGCCGACTGGCGCGCGGCGAAGCGCGCGTCGGTGGCCGCGCGCTCGAGCTCGCGCGCTTCCTGGCGTGCGTTCGTCAGCGTCTCGTCGAGCGACTCGAACGCGAGCTGGTTGTCCTCGAAGCGCGCCTGCAGCTCGGCGAGCTCGGCGTCGTGGCGCTCGAAGTTCGCCTCCGACTCCGCGCGCAGCGCGCGCTGCTCTTCGATCTGCGCGCCGATCTCCTCGAGCTCCTCGCGAATCTGCGTGCTGCGCTGCGTGTAGCGCTCGTGCGCCTGCGCGAGCTTCAGCACGTCCATCTGCAGCGCATGCACGCGCTGCGTCGCGCGCTCGGCCTGCGCGCGAACTTCGGTCAGCGCCTGCGACGCCTGCGTGTGCGCCGCTTCCGCACGGATCGCCGCCGCCTTCGCTTCGTCGGACAGGAGCGCCTGCGCGCGCACCTGACGCGCCAGGTTCTCGATTTCCTGCGCGCGCGCAAGCATCCCCGCCTGCTCGGAATCGGCCGCATACAGCTGCACGCCCGAGCGCGTGACGACGTGGCCCGCCTTCACGACGAACGCGCCGCCCTGCGGCAACTGCGCGCGCGCGGCGAGCGCCTGCGTGAGATCGTCGGCGACGAACACCGCGCCGAGCCAGTCGTTGAGCACCGCGCGCAGGCCCGCGTCGTCGATCCGCACGAACGACAGGAGCGGCCGCAACGCGCCTGCGGCGGCGAGCGGCTCGCCCGCGGCGGGCGGCGCGTAGAACGCGAGCTTCGCGGGCGGCGCGTCGGTCGCGAACGCCTTCACCCAGTCCAGATTCGACACCTCGAGCGCCGCGAGCCGCTCGCGCAGCACCGCCTCGAGCGCGGTTTCCCAGCCGGCCTCGACGTGCAGCTTCTTCCACAGACGCGGCAGCGCGCCGAGCTCGTGCTTGTCGAGCCAAGGTTGAATCTTGCCTTCCGTCTGCACGTTTTCCTGCAACTGCTTGAGCGCGGCGAGCCGCGCTTCGAGCTGATGGATCTGCGCGCTTTCGGCCTGCACGCGCTCGTGCGCCGCTCGGCGCTCCGCGTCGAGGCGCGGCAGCGTCTCCTGCGCGTCGGCCAAGCGCGCCTGCGCTTCGGCAAGAATCTCCTCGTGCTCGGCGAGCTGCATGCGCAGTTCCTCGAGCTGCGCCTCGTCCGGCGCGTCGAGACCGCCCGCCTCCGCCTTCAGGCGTTCGTGGCGCTGCTGCAGCTGCTGCAGCTGCTGATCGGCGTTGCGCTGGTGTGCGGCCTCGAGCTTGAGCGCCTGCTCGGTCTGCGCGATCCGGCCGCGCTCGTCGTTCAGGCCCGTCTGCGCGTCGCGCCAGCGCGCCTCGAGCGCGGGCAGCGCGTCGTGCTTCGCGGCCGCGTCGTCCTCGGCGAGCGCCGCCTTTTCCTCGGCGATCGCGCGCGCCTCTTCCGCTTCCTCGATGTCGCCCTGCGCCTTGTCGGCCTGCGCGCGCCATTGCTCCTGCTGCGCGACGAGCGCCGCGATCTGCGCCTGCACGCGGTTGCGCGATTCGACGATGAACTTGATCTCGGCCTCGAGCCGGCTCACCTCGGCGTTCGCCTCGTAGAGCGCGCCCTGCGCGCCCTGCATCGCGTCGCTCGCCGAGTAGTGCGCGACGCGCAACGTCTCGAGCTGCGCCTCGACTTCGCGCAGCTTCGCGGTCTGCGCGTCGAGCTCGATCTGCGCTTCGCCGATCGCGCGACGCTGCTTGTCCTGCTCGGCCGCCGCCTCGTTCTTGCGCAGCAGCCACAAGAGGCGCTGCTTCTCCTCGCCGTCGGCGACGAGTTCCTTGTACTTGGTCGCGACGACCGCCTGCGCCTCGAGCTTCTCGAGATTCGCGCCGAGCTCGCGGATGATGTCCTCGACGCGCGTCAGGTTCTCGCGCGTGTCGTGCAGCCGGTTCTCGGTCTCGCGGCGGCGCTCCTTGTACTTCGACACGCCCGCCGCCTCTTCGAGGAACACGCGCAGTTCCTCGGGCTTCGCCTCGATGATCCGCGCGATCATCCCCTGGCCGATGATCGCGTACGCGCGCGGCCCCAGGCCCGTGCCGAGGAAGATGTCCTGAATGTCGCGGCGGCGCGCGGGCAGGTTGTTGATGTAGTAGCTCGACGTGCCGTCGCGCGTGAGCACGCGCTTCACGGCGATCTCGCCGTACTGGCCCCACTGGCCGGCCGCGCGGCCGTCGGAGTTGTCGAAGATCAACTCGACGCTCGCCCGGCTGCCGGGCTTGCGGGTGGTCGAGCCGTTGAAGATCACGTCCTGCATCGATTCGCCGCGCAGCTCGGACGCGCGCGATTCGCCGAGCACCCAGCGCACGGCGTCGATGATGTTGGATTTGCCGCACCCGTTCGGGCCCACCACGCCGACCAGTTGACCTGGGACCTGGAAGTGCGTGGGATCGACGAAAGATTTGAAGCCAGCGAGTTTGATCGAGCTCAGACGCACGGCGGTATCGGTGGTAAAGAGTGTGAAACGGTTCGGAGCCTGCGTTGCGCGTTGCGATTCGGCCTAAAGGCCCACGCGCGCCGCATGCCCAAGATTCGAAAAACGGGGCCGTGCTGTCAAGCAGTCGGCCCCGCGAATGGGGCCAATCATACCATCGCGCGCGCGCCGTCCCGCGGCTCGCGCGGTTCGTCGTCGGCCGGGCGGGCACGGTGCACGCGGCTCGACAGCAAGGTCGCGACGACGATGCAAAGGCCGCCCGCCCATTCGCGCGCGGTGGGCACTTCGTTGGCAAAAAGCCACGCCGACAGCGCGGTGACGACGATCTCGAACAGCATGATGATCGACGCGCGGTTCGCCGGCACGCGCGCGAGGCCGTGCTGAACAAGCATGTTGTTCGCCGCGACCGTCACGCCGATCCCGACGACGAGGAGCGCCGCGAAGCCGAGATCGCCGCCCGCGGGCAGCGGCGGCAGCCCCTCGACGAACGACGCGACGACGCCCATCGCCGCCGCGCCGCCGAAAAGCGTCGCCGTGCGCATCTCGGGCTTCATCCGCGGCAGCTCGCGGCTCGCCTTGACGACGAGCACGTTGCTCATCGCGAAGCTCATCCCGGCCGCGAGCCCCGCCCATTCGGCCGGATTCGCCGGCAGCGGCACGCCGAGCCGCGGCGACCACAGCATCAGCATCGCGCCCGCGAGCGACAGCGCGGCGAGCGCCGCGCCCGCCACCGTCAGGCGCTCGCGCAGGATGAAGTGCGCGTAGATCGCGGTCCACGCGGGCGTCAGATAGAAAAGCAGCATCACGCGCAGCACCTCGCCGTGGATCGTGCCCCAGACGAAGCCGAGATTCGTCACGCCCGCGGCCGCGCCGAGCGCGGGCAGCAGCCAGTGCCGGCGGAGCGTCGCGATCGACTTGCGCCGCACGACGAGCACGAACGCGCAGGCGACGACGCTCGTCGCCGCGCTCGCCGCCGTGCCCGTCACGCCGAGCGCCGCCAGCAGGCGCAGCGGATACCAGATCAGGCCCCATACCGACGCGCCGACCAGAATTGCGAGCGTCGGCCAGGCGGCGCCCCCTCGTCCATTCATTTGCAAACCGAACCTCTCGTTCCTTCCCGGGACGGCGCCGCGGCACGCGCCGCGCGTTCCGCCGTCCGATGTCACGCTATAATCGTGCGCCGTCGCCGCGCCCAACAGGCCGGCACGCCGGCATCTCGCGCCGCGACCCGCCGCGCCCTGCTTCGCCCGCGCCCGGCTGCGCCAGCCGCGCCCCAGTTTCGCGCCCGTTTCGCTTAAACCGGCCCGTCCGATCGGCCACCTACCGGCTCCGTGAGCCCCACGCCCGTGAATCCTCGTCTCGACACGCTCCAGCCCTATCCGTTCGAAAAGCTCCGCGCGCTCTTTGCCGGCGTGACGCCGAGCGCGCATCTGCCGCCGATCAGCTTCGGCATCGGCGAGCCGAAGCACGCGACGCCCGCGCTGATCCGCGACGCCGCCGCGGCCGCGCTCGACGGCCTCGCGTCGTATCCGGCGACGGTGGGCACCGACGCGCTGCGCGAGGCGGTCGCGCAGTGGCTCGCGCGGCGCTACGGGCTGCCCGCGATCGACGCCGCGACGCAGGTGCTCGCCGCATCGGGCTCGCGCGAGGCGCTCTTCTCGCTCGCGCAGGCGGTCATCGATCCGAGTCCGCGCCAAAACGGCGAAAGGCCGATCGTACTCTGTCCGAATCCTTTCTATCAAATCTACGAAGGCGCGACGCTTCTCGCGGGCGCCGAGCCGTACTTCGTCAACAGCGATCCGGCGCGCAACTTCGCGCCCGACTATTCGGCCGTGCCGGCCGACGTGTGGGCGCGCACGCAGCTCGTCTACGTGTGCTCGCCCGGCAATCCCACGGGCGCCGTGCTCACGCTCGACGACTGGCGCGAACTATTCGCGCTGTCGGACGAGCACGGCTTCGTGATCGCATCGGACGAATGCTATTCGGAAATCTACTTCGACGAGGCGAAGCCGCCGCTGGGCGGCCTCGAGGCGGCGCACAAGCTCGGCCGCGGGTTCGAGCGCCTCGTGATGCTGTCGAGCCTGTCGAAGCGCTCGAACGTGCCGGGCATGCGCTCGGGCTTCGTCGCGGGCGATGCGGCGATTCTCAAGCGCTTCCTGCTGTACCGCACGTACCACGGCGCGGCGCTGTCGCCCGTGTGGCAGAAGGCGAGCGTCGCCGCCTGGAGCGACGAGGCGCACGTGCGCGAGAACCGCGCGCTCTACGCGCAGAAATTCGCGACCGTCACGCCGATGCTCGCCGACGTCGTCGACGTGCGCCTGCCCGACGCCGCGTTCTACCTGTGGGCGAACGTCGCGCGAACCGGCCTGTCGGATACCGAGTTCGCCCGGCGCCTCTACGCCGACTATAATGTGACGGTCCTGCCCGGCTCGTATCTCGCCCGCGACGCGCACGGCGCGAATCCCGGCCGCGACTTCGTCCGGATCGCGCTCGTCGCCGGCACGGCCGAATGCGTCGAGGGCGCACGGCGCATCGTCGATTTCTGCCGCGGCCTCGCCCGCTGAACGCGCGCCGAGCGCCCCCGATTCATCCATCATTCACGTCCAGCATAGCCACGAACATGTCGCAACAACTTCAGCAAATCATCGATAACGCCTGGGAAAACCGCGCCGAGCTCTCGCCGAAGGCCGCGTCCGCGGAGATCCGCGAAGCCGTCGCGCACGCGATCGAGCAGCTCGACCGCGGCGCGCTGCGCGTCGCCGAGAAGATCGACGGCGAATGGACCGTGCACCAGTGGCTGAAGAAGGCCGTGCTGCTGTCGTTCCGCCTCGAGGACAACGCGCCGATGCCGGCGGGCGGCGCAGGTGCCATCTACACGCAGTTCTACGACAAGGTGCCGTCGAAGTTCGCGAACTACACGGCCGAAGACTTCGCCGCGGGCGGCTTCCGCGTCGTGCCGCCGGCGATCGCGCGCCGCGGCTCGTTCATCGCGAAGAACGTCGTGCTGATGCCGTCGTACACGAACATCGGCGCATATGTCGACGAAGGCACGATGGTCGACACTTGGGCGACGGTCGGCTCGTGCGCGCAGATCGGCAAGAACGTGCACCTGTCGGGCGGCGTCGGCATCGGCGGCGTGCTCGAGCCGCTGCAGGCGAACCCCGTCATCATCGAGGACAACTGCTTCATCGGCGCGCGCTCGGAAGTCGTCGAAGGCGTGATCGTCGAGGAGAATTCGGTGATCTCGATGGGCGTGTACCTCGGCCAAAGCACGAAGATCTACGACCGCGAAACGGGCGAAGTGACGTACGGCCGCATTCCGGCCGGCTCGGTCGTCGTCGCGGGCAACCTGCCGTCGAAGGACGGCACGCACAGCCTCTACTGCGCGGTGATCGTGAAGAAGGTCGATGCGAAGACGCGCGCGAAGGTCGGCCTGAACGAACTGCTGCGAGGCGACTGATGGCGGGCGCAAACGGCACCGCCGGCACCGTCGTCTACGGAATCCCGAACTGCGATACCGTGAAGAAGGCCCGCACGTGGCTCGAATCGCGCGGCGTCGCGTTCGCGTTCCACGATTTCAAGAAAGCGGGCGTGAGCGCGCCGCTCGTCGAGCGCTGGCTGAAGGACGTGCCGCTCGACGCGCTCGTCAACCGGCGCGGCACGACGTGGCGCGCGCTCACCGACGAGCAGAAGGCCGCGGCCGAATCGGAAGCGGGCGCGATCGCGCTGATGATCGACAAGCCTTCCGTGATCAAGCGGCCCGTCGTCGTCGTCGACGGCCGCGTGAAGGCGCTCGGTTTCTCGGCCGACGAATACGCGGAGCTGTTCGCCTGAGCCGCGCGCGCCGCCGCCCCCAACATGCTGCCGGCCTGCGCGCCGGCATTTTTTATCGAAAGTGGTCCGAATCATGTCCGCCACCCTTGCCCTCACCGAACAACTGATCGCGCGCGCGTCCGTCACGCCCGACGATCAACATTGCCAGCATCTGATGATCGAGCGCCTCGCCGCGCTCGGCTTCGAGTGCGAAACGATCGCGTCGCACGGCGTGACGAATTTCTGGGCCGTCAAGCGCGGCGCGGCCGGCCGCGAAGGCAAGCTGCTCGCGTTCGCGGGCCATACCGACGTCGTGCCGACCGGCCCGCTCGAGCAGTGGAGCTCGCCGCCCTTCGTGCCGACGCATCGCGACGGCAAGCTGTACGGCCGCGGCGCGGCCGACATGAAGACCTCGCTGGCGGGCTTCGTCGTCGCGGCGGAGGAGTTCGTCGCCGCGCATCCGCAGCATCGCGGCTCGATCGGCTTCCTGATCACGAGCGACGAGGAAGGCCCGGCGACGGACGGCACCGTGAAGGTCGTCGAAGCGCTCCAGGCGCGCGGCGAGCGGCTCGATTACTGCATCGTCGGCGAGCCGACGTCAACGGCAACGCTCGGCGACGCCGTGAAGAACGGCCGGCGCGGCTCGATGTCGGGCGAGCTCGTCGTCAAGGGCGTGCAAGGCCACATCGCGTATCCGCATCTCGCGAAGAATCCGATCCACCTGCTCGCGCCGGCGCTCGCCGAGCTCGCGGCCGAGCAATGGGACGAAGGCAACGAGTATTTCCCGCCGACCACCTGGCAGGTGTCGAACCTGCGCGCGGGCACCGGCGCGACGAACGTGATCCCGGGCCACGCGGATCTGCTGTTCAACTTCCGCTTCTCGACGGCGAGCACCGTCGAAGGCTTGCAGGCGCGCGTGCACGCGATCCTCGACAAGCACCAGCTCGACTATGCGCTGAACTGGTCCGTGAGCGGCCTGCCGTTCCTCACGCCGCGCGGCGAGCTGTCGGACGCGCTCGATGCGGCGATCCGCGCGGAGACCGGCATCTCGCCCAAGCTGTCGACGACGGGCGGCACGTCGGACGGCCGCTTCATCGCTCGCATCTGCCCGCAGGTGATCGAATTCGGGCCGCCGAACGCGAGCATCCATAAGATCGACGAGCACATCGAAGTGCGCTTCGTCGATCCGCTGAAGAACGTGTACCGCCGCGTGCTCGAACAACTGATCGCTTGACGAAAGGCGCCCGATGACGACCTCCCCCTCCCCGTTCCGGACCGTCCGCGACCTCGTGCGCTACGCGGTGTCGCGCTTTTCGAAGGCGAAGCTCGCGTTCGGCCACGGCTCGGACAACGCATACGACGAAGCCGTCTATCTCGTGCTGCACACGCTGCACCTGCCGCTCGACACGCTCGAGCCGTTCTTCGACGCGCGCCTCGCGCCCGACGAGATCGACGCGGTGCTCGCCGTGATCGAGCGCCGCGCGGCCGAGCGCGTGCCTGCCGCATACCTCACGCGCGAAGCGTGGATGCACGGCCATCGCTTCTACGTCGACGAGCGCACGATCGTGCCGCGCTCGTTCATCGGCGAGCTGCTCGACGACGGCCTGCAGCCGTACATCGAGGACCCCGAGTTCGTCGGCTCGGTGCTCGAGCTGTGCACGGGCTCCGGCTGCCTCGCGATCCTCGCCGCGCTCGCGTTTCCGAACGCGAGCGTCGACGCGGTCGACCTGTCGGCCGACGCGCTCGAAGTGGCGAAGATCAATCGCGGCGACTACGGGCTCGACGAGCGGATCACGCTCTACCACGGCGATCTCTACGCGCCGCTGCCGCAGTTCAAATGGATCGATCCCGAGCAGCGCTACGACGCGATCATCACGAATCCGCCGTACGTGAACGCGGCGTCGATGTCCGAGCTGCCCGCCGAGTACCGGCACGAGCCGGAAATGGCGCTCGCGGGCGGCGCGGACGGAATGGACATCGTGCGCCGCATCATCGGCGAAGCGCGCCGCTGGCTGAAGGACGACGGCGTGCTCGTCGTCGAGATCGGCAACGAGCGCGAGAACGTCGAGGCGGCGTTCGGCGGCCTCGATCTCGTCTGGCTGCCGACGAGCGCGGGCGACGACTGCGTGTTCCTGATCCACGCGAGCGCCCTGCCCGCCGTCGCCGGCTGATCTCGCGCCCTCCCTGGCAGCCGGCCGTGCCCCGGCTCGCAAGGGAGTGGCCGTTGCCGCGCACGCTTCGGTAAGATGCGCGTAAGCGGCAGCCGGTCGCGGCGCGCCGCGTGGCCTTCCTCAGGAATCCAACGCGCTCATGACCCTCGACTGGCTTCATCTCGGCACCTTCATCGGCCTCGCGCACGTGCTCGGCGTGATCGCGGCCTGCCATGCGATCCTGAACACGCGCACGTCGCAAGGCGCGATCGCATGGGCGGTGTCGTTGACCGCGATGCCGTATCTGACGCTGATCCCGTATCTGTTCCTCGGCCGCAGCAAGTTCTCCGGCTATGTCGACGCGCGCCGCCACGAGACCGAGGCGCTGCGCACACGCGCGCATCCGGCGCCGTGGAGCGCCGAGGGCTCGACGCTCGGCGCGCCGAAGGACGCGCTCGGCCTCGCGCGCGTGCGCGCGCTCACGCGCCTCGTCGGCATGCCGTTCCTCGCCGGCAACGCAGTGCGCACGCTCGTCAACGGCGACGCGACGTTCTCCGCGATCCTCGCGGCGATCGACGCCGCGCGCAGCTACGTGATCGTCCAGTTTTTCATCGTTCGCGACGACGCGCTCGGCGCGATGCTGCGCGATACGCTGATCGCGCGCGCGCAGGCGGGCGTGCGCTGCTATCTGCTGTACGACAGCATCGGCAGCTTCGATCTGCCGTCGAGCTACGTGCACGCGCTGCGCGAGGGCGGCGTCGAGGTGCATCCTTTCGCAACCAACAAGCAGTTCGTCAACCGCTTTCAGCTCAACTTCCGCAATCATCGGAAGATCGTCGTCGTCGACGGCGAGCGCGCGTTCGTCGGCGGGCACAACGTCGGCGTCGAATATCTCGGCGGCAATCCGCGCCTGTCGCCGTGGCGCGACACGCACATCGAAGTGCGCGGCCCCGCGGTCGCGAACATCCAGTATGTGTTCGCCGAGGACTGGCACTGGGCGACGCAGTCGCTGCCGCCGCAGGCGCCTCCGCCCGCGCCCATCGCCGACGCCGACATGCACTGCCTCGTCGTGCCGATGGGCCCCGCCGACAAGCAGGAGACGGGCTCGCTCTTCTTCGCGGAGGCGATCAACGCGGCGCGCGAGCGCGTGTGGATCACGACGCCCTACCTCGTGCCCGACGAGGCGGTGATCTCGGCGCTCAAGCTCGCGGTGATGCGCGGCGTCGACGTGCGGGTGCTGATCCCGAGCCGGCGCGATCACTATGTCGTGTTCGAGGCGTCGAAGCTCTATGCGCGCGACCTCGTCGACGCGGGCGTGCGGATCTTCCGCTACCGGCCCGGCTTCCTGCATCAGAAGGTCGTGCTGATCGACCGCGCGGCGGCGGCCGTCGGCAGCGCGAACCTCGACAACCGGTCATTCCGGCTGAATTTCGAGATCATGGTGCTGACGGTCGACGAAGGCTTTGCGGCCGAAGTCGAAACGATGCTCGAGCGCGACTTCGGCAACGCGTTCGAAGTGGATCTGAGCGAGTATCGGCGCTCGCCCGCGTGGCGGCGCGTCGCGATGCATGTCGCTCGGCTGTTCGCGCCGATCCTCTGACTGGGCGCAGGGCGCGCGGCGCGGCAAGGCAAGGCGCGCACGCGAACGCCGCGCGCCGTGGGCGCCGAAGGTGCCGAAGGCATCGAAGCGCGTCCGTTCGAACGAAGACGGAGACTTGCCGATGAAATGCGTGATGTTCTATCAGACGGCGCCGGACGGCCTCGCGAAAGCCGTCGAGCTCGGCCCCGCGCACGTCGCGCGGCTACGCGAATTCCACGCGCGCGGCGTGCTGCTGATGGCCGGGCCGTTCGCCGATCCCGCGCAAGGCGCGCTCGGCATCTTCACGAGCCGCGACGCCGCCGAGGAATTCGTGAGCGGCGATCCCTTCGTGACGGGCGGCGTCGTGAGCGGCTGGACGCTTCAGGAATGGAAGGAGGTGCTGGCCTAGCCGTTCGGCGCGCGACGAATGGGTGTCGGCGCGTGTACGGCGGTTCGTTCGTATCCGCCGGCATGCGTGCGCCGGTGGCATACGGTCAGTGCGTCTGCGGCAATGCGCCTGCGTCGCGCCGCACCTGCGGCCGTTCGATCCGCAACGGCCAAACGTATGTTTCGTCGCAGGAACGTTGCCCCGCTCCGCCACATCGCGGCGGACGAATACGACACGATCGAACGCGGCGTGACGGGACGTTGCACGGTGCGCCCGACGCGGCAACGGAAAATACGCGTGTCCCGCGCGCCGCCCGAACGCCGCGCATCTCACGCCGCCGCCCGAAGAGCGCAGCCGGCCCGGAATCGCCCGCCGGATCGGCCGCGCGCGCCCGATTCGGGCACGCGCCGCAATACCGCTTCGCTCAGAGCTGCTTCTCGACGTCCTCGGCGATATCGTCGGGCTTCGTCGACGGCGCATAACGCTTCACGATTTCGCCTTCGCGATTCACGAGAAACTTCGTGAAATTCCACTTGATCGCCTTCAGGCCCAGAATGCCGGGCGCTTCCTCGGTCAGGTAGCGGTACAGCGGATGCGCGCTCGCGCCATTCACGTCGATTTTCGCGAACATCGGGAACGTGACGCCGAAATTCTTCTCGCAAAACGCGCCGATCTGCGACGCGTCGCCCGGCTCCTGCTTGCCGAACTGGTTGCACGGAAAGCCGAGCACGACAAGCCCGCGCTCGCGAAAGCGGTCGTACAGCTGCTGCAGCCCCGCGTACTGCGGCGTGAATCCACATTCGCTCGCCGTGTTGACGATGAGGAGCACCTTGCCCCGGTATTGCTCGAGCGACACGTCTCCGCCCGAAAGCGCCTGCGCGCTGAATGAATAAAGTTCCGACATTGGCTCGTTCCTCCCTGTTTTGATATGGCTGTGCCGTCCGCGAAAGTCTAGGCGAATTCGGCGCCGTGCGCACACTCTGCCGTCCGGACGATCCCCCCTGCGCGGCGCGCAGTCTAGAATAGCGCTTTTCCCCAGTATTTTTCGCCGTGATCCGTTTCAATCAGTTCAGCCTCGCCCGCGGCACGAAGCCGCTCTTCGACGCGACCTCGTTCACGCTGAATCCCGGCGAGAAGGCGGGCCTCGTCGGCGCGAACGGCGCCGGCAAATCGACGCTCTTCGCGGTGCTGCGCGACGAGCTGCACGCGGATGCGGGCGACTTCGCGATGCCGCCGTCGTGGCGCATCGCGCACGTATCGCAGGAAACGCCCGCCGTCGATCGCAGCGCGCTCGACTACACGCTCGACGGCGACGCCGCGCTGCGCGCGATCGAGGCGCGCATCGCGCAGGCGTCCGCCGCGCATGACGGCGCGGCCGAAGCCGACGCGCACGCGGCGTTTGCCGACGCCGACGGCTACACCGCGCCCGCGCGCGCGCAAGCGCTGCTGCTCGGGCTGGGCTTCACGCTCGCGCAAACGCGCGAGCCCGTCGCGAGCTTCTCGGGCGGCTGGCGGATGCGCCTCAATCTCGCGCAGGCGCTGATGTGCCGCTCGGATCTGCTGCTCCTCGACGAACCGACGAACCACCTGGATCTCGACGCGATCGTCTGGCTCGAGGACTGGCTGCATCGCTATCCGGGCACGCTCGTCGTCATCTCGCACGACCGCGAGTTCCTCGATTCAGTCTGCAACGTGACGCTGCATCTGGAGAATCGCCAGGTGAAGCGCTACGGCGGCAATTATTCACAATTCGAAGTGCTGCGCGCGCAGCAGCTCGACTTGCAGCAAAGCGCCTACGAGAAGCAGCAGAAGACGATCGAACACCTGCAGAGCTTCATCAACCGCTTCAAGGCGAAGGCGACGAAAGCCAAGCAGGCGCAAAGCCGGATGAAGGCGCTCGAGAAGATGGAGCTGATCGCGCCCGCGCACGTCGCGTCGCCGTTCACGTTCGAGTTCCGCACGCCCGACTCCGCGCCGAACCCGATGCTCGTGATGGAAGGCGTGCGCTGCGGCTATCGCGCGGACGACGACGGCGAGATTCCGATCGTCGAGCGCGTCGCGCTGTCGATCCAGAACGGCCAGCGGATCGGCCTGCTCGGCGCGAACGGCCAGGGCAAGTCGACGCTCATCAAGACGCTCGCGGGCACGCTCGCGCCGCTGTCGGGCGACGTGCGCACCGGCAAGGGCCTCACGATCGGCTATTTCGCGCAGCATCAGCTCGAGACGCTGCGCCCGGACGATTCCGCGCTCGCGCATCTCGCGCGTCTCGCGCCCGACTCGCGCGAGCAGGAACTGCGCGATTTCCTCGGCGGCTTCAATTTCTCAGGCGACATGGCGACCGCTCCGATCGAGCCGTTCTCGGGCGGCGAGAAAGCCCGGCTCGCGCTCGCGCTCATCATCTGGCAAAAGCCGAACCTGCTGCTCCTCGACGAGCCGACGAACCACCTCGATCTCGAGACGCGCCACGCGCTCACGATGGCGCTCGCGCAATTCGAAGGCACGCTGATCCTCGTGTCGCACGACCGCCACCTGCTGCGCGCAACGACCGACCAGTTCATGCTCGTCGCGAAGCACCGGCTTCAGCCGTTCGACGGCGATCTCGACGATTACCGCGACTGGCTGCTGCAGCACGCGGCGGACCAGCGCGCGGCGGCGAAGGGCGAATCCGGCCCGGCGAGCGACGGCAACGGCGGCGCGTCCGCGGCAAACCGCAGGGATCAGAAACGGCAGGAAGCCGAAGCGCGCCAGCGGCTTTCGCACTTGAAGAGGCCGCTGCAAACGCGCATCGCGAAGATCGAAAAGGAAATGGAGCAGTTGCAGGCCGAGAAGTCGGCGCTCGACGCGTTCGTCGCCGATCCGGCGAGCTACGAGGCCGATCGGAAAACGCGTCTCACCGACGCGATCCGCAAGCTCGGCGACGTCAACGGTCGCCTCGACGCGCTCGAAGCCGACTGGCTCGGCGCGCATGACGAACTCGAGAAGATCGGGTAACGCGAGCGGCGGCACGCCGATATCGGATCGCGCCGCCGCCCCGCATTCTGAAATCAGCGCCGCGGCAGCGTGTCGCGCGGCATCTGCTCGTCGTCGCCCATCAGATGGCGGCGGCCTTCGAGCGGCCGGCGGATCATCGCGTAGACTTCCGCCTCGGTCACGTTGACGGCGGCGACACGGCGGGCGATCCGCCCGTCCCCGCCGATCCATTCGACGATCCGGCAACCGCCGCCCCACGGCGCGCCGATCGGCTCGGACACGCGGCAACCCCGCACGTTGTACGTGCGCTTTTGCGCACTGGTTTGATGAGATCGTTTCAACACGCTTCCCTTTTCCGCGTCATGCGGCAGACAACCCGGGCAAGCATAGAAAAAAACAGGCTGCAAAAGGGTTACATCAGCGTACCAAAACGTTACATGGTTTTACGCCCCTGATCGGCTCGCGAAAGGCGCGGCGCCGCAACGCGCGAGCGAAGCGCGAGCCGATCGCCGCGCTCATTCGAGCACGCGGATCTGATCGATCGCCTGCTCGATGCGCTCGACCGCATGCACGCGAAGCCCGTCGATCGGCTGTTTCGGCGCGTTCGCCTTCGGAATCAGCGCGGTCGTGAAGCCGAGCTTCGCTGCCTCGCGCAGGCGTTCCTGCCCGCGCGGCGACGGCCGGATCTCGCCCGCGAGCCCCACTTCGCCGAATACGATCAGACCCTTTGGCAACGGTTTGTTACGCATCGACGAATGAATCGCGAGCAGCACCGCGAGATCGGCGGCCGGCTCGGTGATCTTGACGCCGCCGACCGCGTTGAGGAACACGTCCTGGTCGAAACACCCGATGCCCGCATGCCGGTGCAGCACGGCGAGCAGCATCGCGAGCCGGTTCTGCTCGAGGCCGACCGCGAGCCGGCGCGGATTGGGCACGTTCGCGGTGTCGACGAGCGCCTGCACCTCGACGAGGAGCGGCCGCGTGCCCTCTTGCGTGACGAGCACGCACGAGCCCGGCACGACCTCCGTGTGCTGCGACAGGAACAGCGCCGACGGATTCGCGACGCCGCGCAGCCCGCGCTCGGTCATCGCGAACACGCCGAGCTCGTTGACCGCGCCGAAGCGGTTCTTGAACGCGCGCACGAGCCGGAACGACGAATGCGTGTCGCCCTCGAAGTACAGCACGGTGTCGACGATGTGCTCGAGCACGCGCGGGCCCGCGAGGTTGCCCTCCTTCGTCACGTGCCCGACCATGATGATCGCGGTGCCCGATTGTTTCGCGATGCGCGTCAATTGCGCCGCGCATTCGCGCACCTGCGCGACCGAGCCGGGCGCGGACGTGAGCGCCTCCGAATAGATCGTCTGAATCGAATCGATAACGGCCACGTCGGGCCGCTCGGCGTCGATCGTCGCCTGAATCTTCTCGAGCTGGATCTCGGCGAGCAGCTTCAGATCGGCCGCGCTCGCGCCGCCGTCGAGAAGCGCGAGCCGCTGCGCGCGCAGCGCGATCTGCGCGCCCGATTCCTCGCCGCTGATATAGAGCGCCGGCCGCTCGCTCGCGATCTGCGCGAGCGACTGCAGCAGCAGCGTCGACTTGCCGATCCCCGGATCGCCGCCGATCAGCACGACGCCGCCCGCGACAAGCCCGCCGCCCAGCACCCGGTCGAATTCGCCGATCCCGGTCGAGAAGCGCGGCACGTCGGCCGCCTCGATGTCCGCGAGCCGCTGCACCGGCGCCTGTTTCGCGAGCGACTGGAAACGGTGCGCGGACGGCGAGCTCTCGACCGATTCGACGAGCGTGTTCCACGCGTGGCACGACGGGCATTGCCCCTGCCACTTCGGCGCCTGCCCGCCGCACTCGGTGCAGACGAATACCGTTTTCTGCTTGGCCATGCGCGCGCCGCCCTTATTCGGCACGCACCGGCACGCGCGGCGCGACCGCGCACATCAGCTCGTAGCCGACCGTCCCGCATTGCGCGGCGACGTCGTCGATCGGCAGCGTCTCGCCCCAGAGCTCGACGCGCGAGCCGACGCCCGCCTGCGGCACCGGGGTGAGATCGACGGTCAGCATATCCATCGACACGCGGCCGACGATCCGCGTGCGCACGCCGTCGACGACGACGGGCGTGCCCTCCGGCGCGATCCGCGGATAGCCGTCCGCATAGCCGCACGCGACGACGCCGATCCGCAGCGTGCCCTCGGCGGCGAACACGGAGCCGTAGCCGACCGTTTGCCCTTTCGCGAGCGTCTGCACGGCGATCAGCTCGGACGCGAGCGTCATCGTCGGCTTCAGGCCCTTGTCGGCGAGGTCCGCCGAGCGCCCGGACGGCGACGCGCCGTACAGCATGATGCCGGGCCGCACCCAGTCGAAGTGCGTCGACGGGTGCCAGAGCACGGCGGCCGAGTTCGCGAGGCTGCGCGTGCCGGCGATGCCTTCCGCGCCGCGCTCGAACGTAGCCACCTGGTCGGCGACGCCGCGTGCGCCGTCGGCGTCGGAAAAATGGGTCATTAACGTGATCTGGCCGATGCCGGGGCACGCGCGGGCGCGCTCCCACGCGGCGCGGAACTTCTCCGGCGTGTAGCCGAGGCGGTTCATCCCGCTGTTCATCTTCAGCTGCACGTTGACGGGCTTCGACAGCCGCGCCGTCTCGAGCATGCGCATCTGCTCGTCGTTGTGCACCGCGGTCGTCAGGCTGTAGCGGTCGATCACGTCGATGTCGGTCGATCGGAAGAAGCCCTCGAGCAACAGGATCGGGCCCGCCCAGCCGAGCTCGCGCAGCTTCACGGCCTCGTCGAGATCGAGAAGGCCGAAGCCGTCGGTGCCGCGCAGCCCGGGAAAGACCCGCGCGAGGCCGTGCCCGTACGCGTTCGCCTTGACGATCGCCCAGACCTTCGACTTGGCGGCGTGGCGACGCACGACAGTGAGATTGTTCGCCAAAGCGGCGGTGTGGATCGTGGCGGAAATCGGGCGCGGCATAGGAAATATCAGTAAAGACGCTTGCGAATCATCAGCTTATCGCGCCTTTTGGGCGCGACGCCGGGAATGCGCGGAACGATCGGGGAATCTGGCAAGTCCGAATTGACGTATTTTCGTGATATAAAGCCGTGCGCACAACCCATTTCGAACGGAATAAGTCCGATTGCACGGCCCGCGCGGCCGAGCCGCCGCGAGGAAAGCATCGCTTCAGATGAAAAAAGGTTTTTACTCCATCATGGCCGCGCAGTTTTTCTCGTCGTTGGCCGACAGCGCTCTTCTCATCGCCGCAATCGCTCTGCTGAAAGACCTCCACGCGCCGAACTGGATGATACCGCTCCTGAAGCTGTTCTTCGTCCTGTCGTACGTGGTGCTCGCCGCCTTCGTCGGCGCGTTCGCCGACTCGCGCCCGAAAGGGCACGTGATGTTCATCACCAATTCGATCAAGGTCGTCGGCTGCCTCATCATGCTGTTCGGCGCGCATCCGCTCGTCGCATACGGGATCGTCGGCTTCGGCGCGGCCGCCTATTCGCCCGCGAAGTACGGCATTCTGACCGAGCTCCTGCCGCCCGAGCGGCTCGTCGCCGCGAACGGCTGGATCGAGGGCACGACGGTCGGCTCGATCATCCTCGGCACGGTGCTGGGCGGCGCGCTCATCAGCCCGAAGATCGCGTCGCACGTGATCGCGCACACGCCCCCTTCGATCAACACGCCCGCCGAGGCGGCGATGCTCGTCATCATGGCGATCTACGTGACGGCGGCGCTCTTCAACCTGCGCATTCCCGACACGGGCGCACGCTATCCGAAGCAGCAGCACGGCCCGCTCAAGCTCGTCACCGATTTCGCCGATTGTTTCATGACGCTCTGGCACGACAAGCTCGGCCAGATCTCGCTCGCCGTCACGACGCTGTTCTGGGGCGCGGGCGCGACGCTGCAGTTCATCGTCCTCAAGTGGGCGGAGGTATCGCTCGGCATGTCGCTGTCCGAAGGCGCGATCCTGCAGGCGGTCGTCGCGCTCGGCGTCGCGGCGGGCGCGATGATCGCGGCGAGCCGGATTCCGCTGCGCAAGTCGCTGACCGTGCTGCCCGTCGGCATCGTGATGGGCATCGCGGTGATGCTGATGGCGTTCTACACGCGCGACCTGTTCCCCGCGCACTGGGCGCTGGCCATCGGGCGCATGCACTTGCCCGTCTATCTGCTCGTCGCATACGTGTTCCTGATGTTCGTCGGCGCGCTGTCGGGATTCTTCGTCGTCCCGATGAACGCGCTGCTTCAGCATCGCGGCCACGTGCTGCTGTCGGCCGGCCATTCGATCGCGGTGCAGAACTTCAACGAGAACCTGTCCGTGCTCGTGATGCTCTGCTTGTACGCGGCGCTCGTGTGGCTCGACGTGCCGGTCGGCATCGTGATCGTGCTGTTCGGCACGTTCGTGTGCCTGACGATGTGGCTCGTGATGCGGCTGCACCTCGCGAACCAGCGCCGCTTCGATTCGGTCGCCCTCATCGGCGAATCGAAACACTGAGGCGCGGCGCCGGCGCGCCCTCGTCGCGCCGCCCCCTCCATCCGCCCGCGTTTTTCATCGACGCCTCCCGCTCATGACCCGACCGATTCCCAACGCGCTCACGATCGCCGGCTCCGACTCCGGCGGCGGCGCAGGCATCCAGGCCGATCTGAAGACGTTCTCCGCGCTCGGCGCGTACGGCGCGAGCGTGATCACCGCGCTCACCGCGCAGAACACGCGCGGCGTGACGGGCGTGCATGCGCCCGACGCGAGCTTCGTCGCCGCGCAGCTCGACGCCGTGTTCGACGACATCCGCATCGACGCGGTGAAGATCGGCATGCTCGCGAACGCGTCGATCGTGCGCGCGGTCGCCGCGGCGCTCGCGCGCTACGCGCCGCGCCACGTCGTGCTCGACACGGTGATGATCTCGAAGAGTTCGCACGCGCTGCTCGCGCCCGACGCGGTCGCCGCGCTGCGCGACGAATTGCTGCCGCTCGCCGGCCTCGTCACGCCGAACCTGCCGGAGGCGGCCGAGCTGCTCGGCGTCGCGGCCGCGACGACCGAGGACGAGATGGTGCGCCAGGGCGAGGCGCTCGTCGCGCGCGGCGCGAAGGCGGTGCTGATGAAGGGCGGCCACCTCGGCGCCTTGCACGAAAGCCCGGATTGGCTGATTCACGCGGGCGGCGCGCAACGCTTCGCCGGCGAGCGGCTGCCGGTCGCGAACACGCACGGCACGGGGTGCACGCTGTCGGCGGCGATCGCCGCGCTGCTGCCGCAACGCCCGACGCTCGCGGACGCGATCGCCGACGCGAAGGTCTATCTGACGGGCGCGATCGGCGCGAGCGGGCGACTCGACGTCGGGCACGGCGTCGGGCCCGTGCATCATTTCCATCGGTGGTGGTGAGCCGGCGAAAAGCCGCGCCGCGCGTCAACTCGCGGCAAACGCCGCCGCCCGCTGCGGCCAACCGTCGGGCACGATGAAGCCGCGCGCGGTTTCGTGCCACGTCCCGTCGTCGCCGCGCGTGAGCGCAGCGACGAGCGACGGCCCCGGCTGCCCGGCAACCTCGGCGAAAACCGCATCGGCCGAAACGAGCGCGCCGGGCCCTCGCCTCGCCGCCGCATCGTCGATCGCGCGCGGCGCAAGCCACGCGAGACGCGGCAGCGCCATCCACGCGGCACCCTGCCGCTGCGCATCGGCGAACGCCGGCCACGCGTCGCGCGTGACCCAGAACCCGCGCGGATGGTCGGCGTCGACCTCAGGCGGATCGACGATCGCGCCGCCGTCGTGCCCGTCGCCTGCGCGATAGAAGAGCCACCCTTTCACGAGCATCTGCGCGAGCCACGGCCCCGCGTAGCCGAGCGACGCGAACTCGTCGCGCGCCGTCAGCCGCAATTGATGATCGACGAGCCGCGCGCGTTTCAGATCGAAGCGGTCGGCGAGATTCGGTCCGACGAACTCGGCGAGCGACGCGGCGCCCGCCTCCGCGACGCACAGATAGCACTTGACCGCGAGCTCCCAGTGCAGGCGCTCGCCACGCGCGGTTTCGATCAGGAAGTCGCACTCGCCGAGCGTGCGGCCGTTGCGGCGCAGCGGCAGATTCGCGGCGACGAGAACGAGCGACGGCGCATGCTCGACAAAAAAGCCGAGCAGGCATTCGGCATAGCGGCCGAGACGAACGGGCCGCGCGTGCGCGAGCGTGTCGTGCAGCGGCGCGGGCTGCGCGTCGAGCGCGACGAGCCACGCGGCCGTCTGCGCCGCATCCGCGACGCTCGCCCACGGCCGGGCAAGCGGCGCGCCCGCCGACGGCGCGAGCAGACTCGCGCTCGACAGCAGCCACGCGAGGTCGCGCACGGCGGCGTCGCGCAGCGCGCCGAGCGGCACGGGCGACGCCGCGGCGTTCATTGCGGATCGGCGGCGGGCGCGGCGTTCCGGTAGGTATCGTGCGCGAGACACAGATCGGACCAGGCCTTCGCCTTGTCCTGCAGGCTGCGCAGCAAATACGCCGGATGGTACGTGACGATCACGGGCACGCCTTCGTACTGGTGCACGCGCCCGCGCATCGAGGCGATGCTCGCGTCGGTCT
Organism: Burkholderia savannae; assembly: GCF_001524445.2. Classification (NCBI taxonomy): domain Bacteria; kingdom Pseudomonadati; phylum Pseudomonadota; class Betaproteobacteria; order Burkholderiales; family Burkholderiaceae; genus Burkholderia; species Burkholderia savannae. Next base: position 1,450,073 of record NZ_CP013417.1, on the reverse strand, counting down.
TGAGAAGCGTCTGCGCGGCGAAGCGGCCGAGCGCGACGATCAGCCTCGGCTTCACGAGCGCGACCTGCCGCTGAAGATACGGCTCGCAGCGCGCGACCTCGTCCGGCTCCGGATTGCGGTTGCCGGGCGGGCGGCACTTGATCACGTTCGCGATGTAGACGTTCTCGCCGCGCTTGAGCTCGAGCGCGCGCAGCATGTTGTCGAGCAGCTTGCCCGCCTGGCCGACGAACGGCTCGCCCTGCTTGTCCTCGTTCTCGCCGGGCGCTTCGCCGACGAGCATCCAGTCGGCGCTCTCGTCGCCGACGCCGAACACCGTGTTCGTGCGCTTCTCGCAGAGGCGGCAGCGCTGGCAGTCGGCGACCCGCGCGCGCAGCGCGTCCCAGCCGAGCTCGGCGACCGACGTCGCCGCGACGGCGGGCCCCGCAGCGGCGGCGGCGTCCGGCGGCACGGGCTCGAGCACCGGCTCGAGATCGAACCACGACATGTCGTCGTCGGGGCCGGCTGCGTCGACGTCGCCACCGGTTCGAGCGGCCGGCGCGGTCGACGCGCGCGCCGGATCTGCCGCGTCGCGCGATGCGCCTGCGGCGCGCGCGAATGCCGCGGCATCCGCGGCGCCGTCGCTCTTCGCCACGCGACGCTCGCCGCCCGCGACGGGCGGCTCGGCCGACGGCGCCGCGCTCGCGATCGTCGAGCCTTGCTCGCCTTGCACGTCCCGCGCGCGCGTCCCGGACGGCGCATTCGCCGCCGGCATGCCGGATTCGGCCGCCGTCCGCCGCGCTTGCGCGCGCACATCGGCTGCTCGCGGCGCATGCGTTGCACGGCCGTGCGCAATCGCAGCGGGCTCGATCGACTCGGCGTCTTCGGCACGCTCCGTCGCATGCGCCGCCTCGTTCGCCGCCACCGCCGCCGATTCCGCTCCGCCGCGCACACCTTCGCCTTCCGTCGCGCTGACGCGCGCGATGCGACGCGCGGGCTCGCGCGCCGCATCCGGCGACACGGCCCGCGCTCCCTCCGCGGCCGCCGCGCCAGCGGTTTCCCGCGCCGCGCCCGCCACATCCTGCTGCGCGCCCTCGGCGCGCGCGATCCCGCGCCGCACCCACGCGGGCGCGAGCCCCAGCTCTTCGAGCGCCGCTTCAGCCAACGCCATGCGCGCCTCCCTCCTTCGTCAATGCAAGACGCATCACAATCGCGTCCTCCCGGCTCCGGTGCTTCGCCGGATAGTAGTTCCTGCGCCGCCCGACCGACACGAAACCGAAGCGCTCATACAGATGAATCGCGCGCGGATTCGACGGCCGCACTTCCAGCAGCACGCCGTCGAGCCGCTCGGCGCACGCGATCCGCACCGCCTCGCGCAGCAGCGCGAGGCCGGCGCCCGAGCGCTGCGCGGCGGGCGCGACGCACAGATTCAGCAGATGCATTTCGTCGACGACGGGCATCAGCACGCAATAGCCGACGAGCGCGCCCGTCACGTGCCGCATGCAGACGCCGAAATAGCCGTTGCGCAGCGAATCCTCGAAGTTGCCGCGCGACCACGGAAATTCGTACGCGGCGCGCTCGATCTCGACGACTTCGTCGAGATCCGCATCCGTCATCGGCGATAGATAGCGGTCGGTCATCAGCACGCCGCTCATCGGCCGCCTCCGTCCGCGCGCGCCGCGAGCCGCTCGGCGGTGGTCTGCGCGACCTTGTCGCGCACGTACTCGGGCGCCGCGCGATCGGCGGGCACGACACGTCCCGCGCGGTACGCGCGCAGCGCGACGTGCGCGATCGGCAGCGCGTGCGGCAGCGCATCCGGATCGATCGCCTGCGCGCGCGCGCAGGCGGGCAGGCGATCGCCGAACGCCTGCACCGCGTTGCCGGCGAGCACGAACGGCGCGTCGGGCACGCGCACGTCGGCGGGCGCCGCGAGCGTCGCCGGCGCGACTTCGCGCCAATCGCCCGCCGCGTCGTCCCACGCGTAATCGGCCCAATAGACTTCGTCCATTCGCGCGTCGAGCGCGGCGAGCACGCGCGTCACGCGGCCCGCGGCGTCGCCTGCGTTCAGGCGCGCGGCCTGCGCGCACGCGACGAGCGTGCCGACCGGCACGACGGGCAGCGCGCGGCCGAACGCGAGCCCCTGCGCGACGCCGGTGGCGGTGCGCAGCCCGGTGAACGAGCCGGGTCCCGCGCCGAACGCGATCGCGTTGCAATCGGCGAACGCGAGACCCGCTTCGTCGAGCACTTCGCGCACGGCGGGCAGCACGCGCGTGCTCGACACGGCGCCCGTGCGCTCGTGGCGAACCCAGGTTCGGATGGAAGCGGCATCGGCGGTCTGGCCGGCCGCGACGAGGAGCGCGACCGAGCAAAACTCGGTCGACGTGTCGATGGCGAGGAGCACTGTTTGCGTCATGGCCGACATTGTAATGCGGCGCCCCGCCCGCACGGGCGATCCCGTCCGATTCGCACGCGCTTGCCGTGCGCGAATCGGTTTGGAAGGAACGCTCGACCCGCCGCCCGCCCTCGCTTGCTAAGATCGTCGGCCTGGAAAAGCCAGCCTGGAAACCTTACGGAGACACCCATGAGCGACATCACCGCCCAATTCGAGCAAGCGCAGATCGACGTGAAGCAGCTGACCGAGCGTCCCGGCAACCTGACGCTGCTGCGCCTCTACGCGCTCTTCAAGCAGGCGACCGACGGCGACGCGCACGGCGACAAGCCGGGCTTCACCGACATCGTCGGCAAGTACAAGTACGACGCGTGGGAAGCGCTGAAGGGCACGGCGCAGGACGATGCCAAGAAGCAGTACATCGAACTCGTCGAGTCGCTGAAGAACGGCACCGCGTCCTGAGCGCGCACGCCGCGCGGCCGGTTCGCGCCGGCCGCGCAAACCGTCATCGGCGCCGCCCGCCGCGCCCGCCCCGGGCGCAATCGACGGTGGCGCAGCGCAGCAAATCACTGTACAATGCGCACTGCGCGTCGCGACGAGCGGCTTTGCCAGCCCGATGCCAGCAGCCCTCATCGCCAGCGTTCCATAGCGTTTCGCTCCAATCCAGTTTAGAACCTGTCCCTTCCTGCGTAGCCCCTTGCGGGCTGTCAAGTCTCAGGCTGGCGGCATGCGTATCCGATACGCGCCGCACCCAAAAACAGCTTCTAACGAAATTGTTGTCCGCACGTCCACGACATGCGGACAATCGCCACGTTTCCCGATTTGCTCGATGAATCCGTCGACTTGGGTATGCGCGATTGGCGCGGCGTTCGACCCACTGTGTTTCAAGGATTGACATGACTTCGAGCAACCCCCTCAGCCCGCTCAACGCGATCGCCGATCAGGCGCTCAGCCTTCCCGCCGCCGCGCCGCAGACGGCCGACGGCGACCGCAGCGAGGCGGCTTCGGACGAACCGACGTTCGCGTCGCTCGGCCTGTCGCCGGAAATCGTCTCCGCGCTGCAGGCGGCCGGCTACGTGAAGCCGACGCCCGTGCAGCAGCGCGCGATTCCGGCCGGCATCGCAGGCCGCGACCTCCTCGTGTCGAGCCCGACTGGCTCGGGCAAGACGGCGGCGTTCATGCTGCCCGCGATCGAGCGCTTCGCGCAGTTGCAAAAGGCGCAGGGGCAGCAGCCACGCGCGCCGCGCGAAGGGCAGCCGGGCGAGCGCCGCAGCCGCCGCCCGCAGCCCGTCGCGCGCCCCGGCCTGCTCGTCCTCACGCCGACGCGCGAGCTCGCGATGCAGGTGACCACGGCCGCGTCGACGTACGGCAAGCACCTGCGCCGTCTGCGCACGGTCAGCATCCTCGGCGGCGTCGCGTACGGCCAGCAACTGATGCTGCTCGCGAAGAACCCCGAGATCCTCGTCGCGACGCCGGGGCGCCTCCTCGACCACCTCGAGCGCGGCCGCATCGATTTGTCCGAACTGAAGATGCTCGTGCTCGACGAGGCCGACCGCATGCTCGACATGGGCTTCATCGACGACATCGACACGATCGTCGCCGCAACGCCCGAGTCGCGCCAGACGATGCTGTTCTCGGCGACGCTCGACGGCAAGATCGGCTCGCTCACGAACCGCCTGCTGAAGGACCCGGAACGTATCGAGATCACGCAGAAGATCGAATCGAGCTCGAACATCGCGCAGACCGTGCACTACGTCGACGACCGCGATCACAAGGATCGCCTGCTCGACCACCTGCTGCGCGACGTCGCGCTCGACCAGGCGATCATCTTCACCGCGACGAAGATCGACGCCGACCAGCTGGCCGGCCGCCTCGCCGACGCCGGCTTCCAGTCGGCCGCGCTGCACGGCGATCTGCCGCAGGGCGCGCGCAACCGCACGATCCGCGCGCTGCGCGAGCGCCGCGTGCGCGTGCTCGTGGCGACCGACGTCGCCGCGCGCGGGATCGACATTCCCGGCATCACGCACGTGTTCAACTACGACCTGCCGAAGTTCGCCGAGGACTACGTGCACCGGATCGGCCGCACGGGCCGCGCGGGCCGCTCGGGCATCGCGGTGAGCCTCGTGCATCACGCCGAGCAAGGTGCGTTGAAGCGCATCGAGCGCTTCGTGCGCGCGCCGCTGCCGGTGAACGTGATCGAAGGCTTCGAGCCGCGCAAGGCGCCGCCGCCGCGCAACGACCGCGGTAACGGCCGCGGCCGTCCGGGCGGAACCGGCGGCCGCCGGTTCGGTGGCAAGCCGGGCCAAGGCAACGGCCGCTCGGGCTCCGGCGGCTGGAGCGGCAAGCCGGGCGGCAATCGCGACGGCTACGGCGCACGCCGCGGCGATGGCCAGCGCGGCGGCCCGCGGCGCGGCAATTCGGCGGCGTAAGCGGCTGCCTGCGGGCGCGTTCGCGACGCGAACGTGTCCGCGCCCCTCCCCCTCGAAAACCGGCGCATTCGCGCCGGTTTTTGTTTGCGCCCGAGATTTCACGATACGAAAAAATCTTTTGCGTCGTAAAAAATCATGTTGCGTGGCACAACCGAAGCCATTGCAGCATGGGAAACCGCATTCCGCAATAAGAAATTAAACAGATAAGCAACTGATTTTTATAGAATAAATTTTTTACAGCTTCGTGAAAAAGCCCCTGTTTCGACGCAGTCGATTTGCCTAGACTCTTATACAAGACTTCACGAACCGAAGCGCCGAATTCGAACCGCACCGCACCGCTCGTTTCGCGAATCGCCGATTTCTTCTCTTCAGGCAACGACCACTCAAGGAGCACGCATCATGTCGCGTCAACAACAGGCTCAGGAACTGCAAAAGCAATGGGAAACCGATCCGCGCTGGAAGGGCATCAAGCGCGCATTCACGGCTGAAGACGTCGTGCGCCTGCGCGGCTCGATCCAGCAGGAGCACACGCTCGCGAAGCGCGGCGCGGAAAAGCTCTGGACCCTCATCAACAACGAACCGTTCGTCAACGCGCTCGGCGCGCTGACGGGCAACCAGGCGATGCAGCAGGTGAAGGCCGGCCTCAAGGCCATCTACCTGTCGGGCTGGCAAGTCGCGGGCGACGCGAACGTCGCGGGCGAAATGTACCCGGACCAATCGCTGTATCCGGCGAACTCGGTGCCGCTCGTCGTCAAGCGCATCAACAATACGCTCACGCGCGCCGACCAGATCCAGTGGTCGGAAGGCAAGAACCCGGGCGACGAAGGCTACGTCGACTTCTTCGCGCCGATCGTCGCTGACGCGGAAGCCGGCTTCGGCGGCGTGCTGAACGCGTTCGAACTGATGAAGGCGATGATCGAGGCGGGCGCGTCGGGCGTTCACTTCGAAGACCAGCTCGCCTCGGTGAAGAAGTGCGGCCACATGGGCGGCAAGGTGCTCGTGCCGACCCGCGAAGCGGTCGCGAAGCTGTCGGCGGCACGTCTCGCGGCCGACGTGATGGGCACGCCGACCGTGCTGGTTGCCCGCACCGACGCCGAAGCGGCCGACCTCATCACGTCCGACGTCGACGACAACGACAAGCCGTTCCTGACGGGCGAGCGCACGGTCGAAGGCTTCTTCCGCACGAAGCCGGGCCTCGAGCAGGCGATCTCGCGCGGTCTCGCGTACGCGCCGTACGCCGATCTGATCTGGTGCGAAACGGGCAAGCCGGATCTCGAGTACGCGAAGAAGTTCGCGGAAGCGATCCACAAGCAGTTCCCGGGCAAGATGCTGTCGTACAACTGCTCGCCGTCGTTCAACTGGAAGAAGAACCTCGACGACGCGACGATCGCGAAGTTCCAGAAGGAGCTCGGCGCGATGGGCTACAAGTTCCAGTTCATCACGCTCGCCGGCTTCCACGCGCTGAACTACTCGATGTTCAACCTCGCGCACGGCTATGCCCGCACGCAGATGAGCGCGTTCGTCGAACTGCAGCAAGCCGAGTTCGCGGCGGCCGACAAGGGCTTCACCGCGGTCAAGCACCAGCGCGAAGTGGGCACCGGCTACTTCGACGCAGTGACGCAGACGGTCGAGCGCGAAGCGTCGACGACCGCGCTGCATGGCTCGACGGAAGACGAACAGTTCTTCGACGGCCAGAAAGTCGCCTGAGCTCCGACGGGCGCAGGCGCGCCGCGCGCGGCCACGAGCCGCCGCGGCGCGCATCCGGCAAGACCAAGACCATATCAGGGAGAACTCACCCGCCGCGCGCATGGTTGCGCCATGCCTGCCCGAGGGTGCGCGGCGTCTCGCGACGTCGCCGACATTGAAGCGCGCCGGTCCCTGCCCGGCGCGCGTATTTTTTTCTCGGCTGGCGCGTCGCGGCCGTTCGTCGGGCTACACGCGACACGCTATCGATAGACGATCACGGGAATCTTCGTATGGGTCAGCACGCGCTGCGTCTCGCTGCCGATCAGCAGGCTGCCGAGCCCGCGCCTGCCGTGCGACGCCATGAAAATCACGTCGCAGCCGCCCCGCTCGGCGGCTTCGATGATGCCGAGATACGGCGACGGATGCACGCTCGTCGTCGATTCGCACGCGACGCCCGCGCGCCGCGCGGCGGCCTCGACGTCGGCCAGATGCGCGCGCGCCTCGCGCTCGCTGCGCTCGCGGAAATCGGCGGGCGGTTCGATCACGACTTCGGAAAACGGCGAGTACGGATACTGCGGCAGGCACGCGTAGGCCGTCACCCGCGCGCCGACCGCCTGCGCGAGATCGATCGCGCCGTCGATCGCTTTCTTCGACAGATCGGACCCGTCGGTCGGAACCAGGATGTGCTTGAACATGGCGAGCTCCGTCGGCAACTGCGGCGCGTCCGGGCGCGGGCGTACCCGCGACGGCCGGCCGATGCCGGGCGGCCCGTGCGGACGCTGCGTGATTCGATTGTAGTGCGCGAAATCGCACCGCCGCACGCGCTAGAGGGTTCGCCCTCATATCGGAAACGCGCGCAGCCGGGCGCGAATTGTGCGTGCGCAGCGCATGCCGAAGTGGTGCGCGAACGCCCCGCGCGCGCGGCGAAGGCCCGCGCCGCCGCACCGGCGTCACCCCCAGTAGCCGGGCCGCTCGTACGTGTGCTTCAGGAAATCGAGAAAGAGCCGGACCCTGAGCGGCAGATGCCGGCGCTGCGGGAACACCGCGTGAATGCCGATCGGCGGCGCGGCGAACGCGTCGAGCACGCTCACCAGCCGGCCCGCCGCGATGTCGGCGCCGACCTCCCACCACGAGCGCCACGCGAGGCCGTGCCCGTCGAGGCACCATTCGTGCAGCACCGCGCCGTCCGTGCACTCCATCGGGCCCGACACGCGGATCGACACGATCTTGCCTTCGTCGACGAACGTCCAGCCGCGCTGCTGGTTCGCGTTCGCCGCGAGCGCGAGGCAGCGGTGGCGCGCGAGATCGGCGAGCGTCGCCGGCATGCCCGCGCGCGCGAGATACGCGGGCGACGCGACGCACACGCGGCGGTTCTCGCCGAGCTTGAGCGACACGAGCGACGAATCGGGCAGCTCGCCCAGGCGTACCGCGCAATCGAAGCCCTCGTTGACGAGGTCGACCATTCGGTCGGACAGATCGAGCGTGACCGATACGTCCGGATGCGCATCGGTGAACGCCGGCACGAGCGGCGCGACGTGCCGCCGGCCGAAGCCCGCGGGCGCCGACACGCGCAGGTGCCCGCTCGCCTTCACGCCGCCCGCGGACACGCTCGCCTCGGCGTTCTGCATGTCGTTGATGATCCGCTGGCAATCCTCGAGGAACGCGGAGCCTTCGAACGTCAACGTGAGCTTGCGCGTCGTGCGTACGAGCAGCTTCACGCCGAGCCGCTCCTCGAGCGCGTCGAGCCGGCGGCCGATGATCGCGGGCGCGACCCCTTCAGCGTGCGCGGCCGCCGACAGGCTGCCCTTCGCGGCGACCGCGGCGAACGTTTCGATCTGTTTGAAGCGATCCATCCCGTGCGCGGGCGGCGCGAGCCGTCCGCTCCGTTGAACATGAAATCGCTCCAGATTAGATATCGAAAAGTAAAAAATCAAGTGATGATTACTGTCTTTTTTAGTTCAAGCCATCACTAATAGAATCGATTTCGACCTCTGATCGTGGAGCGCAACGTCATGCCCGGCATCCCGCCCGCCTTCCCGAAGGCGATCCTCTTCGACGCGTACGGCACGCTGTTCGACGTGCACGCGGTCGTCGCCGCGGCGGAACAGATGTTTCCGGGGCGCGGCGAGCCGCTGTCGCAGCTCTGGCGGCGCAAGCAGATCGAATACTCGCAGTTGCGCACGCTCGCCGATCCGGCGGGCGCGCGCTACCGGCCGTTCTGGGACCTGACGCTCGACGCGCTGCGCTTCGCCGCGCGCGCGCTCGGCCTCGCGCTGCCTGCGGCCGCCGAGAAGCGGCTGATGGACGAATATGCGTGCCTGTCGACGTATCCCGACACGGTGCCGACGCTGCGCGCGCTGCGTGCGCGCAAGACGCCGCCGAAGCTCGCGATCCTGTCGAACGGCAATCCGCAGATGCTCGACATCGCGATCAAGAGCGCCGGGATGAGCGGCCTGTTCGACCGCGTGTTGTCGGTCGACACGGCGCGCGCGTACAAGCCGTCGCCCGCCGCGTACGCACTCGGCGCGACGGCGTTCGACGCGGCGCCCGCCGACATCGCGTTCGTGTCGTCGAACGGCTGGGACGTCGCGGGCGCCGGCTGGTTCGGCTACCGGACCTTCTGGCTGAACCGCACGGGCGCGCCGTTCGAGGAACTCGACTCGCCGCCCGCGGGCACGGGCGCCGGCATGGCCGACCTGCTCGCCTTTCTGGATGCGCCGCCCGCCGCCGCGAAAACGGCCGGCCGCGCGCGCCCGACGCCCGCCGCCTGACGCGTCGCGCGGCCCCATTTCATGCAATTGCACCACTGCGTAACTGACCGACCAAGGAGAAAACCGATGACCACGACGCTGAAGCTGCCGCAAGGCATGGCGATCTCGGGCGAGATCAAGCCCGGTTACGAAGCGATTCTCGCGCCCGACGCGCTCGAGCTCGTCGCGAAGCTGCACCGCCAGTTCGCGCCGCGCCGCCGCGAGCTGCTGGCCGCGCGCGTCGAACGCACGAAGCGCCTCGACGCCGGCGAGCGCCCCGACTTCCTCGCCGAGACGCAAGCGATCCGCGAAGGCGACTGGAAGGTCGCGCCGCTGCCGGCGGACTTGCAGTGCCGCCGCGTCGAGATCACGGGCCCCGTCGAGCGCAAGATGATCATCAACGCGCTGAACTCGGGCGCGGATTCGTACATGACGGACTTCGAGGATTCGAACGCGCCGAGCTGGACGAACCAGATCGACGGCCAGATCAACCTGAAGGACGCGGTGCGCCGCACGATCTCGCTCGAGCAGAACGGCAAGTCGTACAAGCTCAACGACAAGATCGCGACGCTGATCGTGCGTCCGCGCGGCTGGCACCTCGACGAGAAGCACGTGACGGTCGACGGCGAGCGCGTGTCGGGCGGCATCTTCGATTTCGCCCTGTTCCTGTTCCACAACGCGAAGGAACTCATCGCGCGCGGCTCGGGCCCGTATTTCTATCTGCCGAAGATGGAAAGCCATCTCGAGGCGCGTCTCTGGAACGACATCTTCGTCGCCGCGCAGGAACAGGTCGGCATCCCGCGCGGCACGATCCGCGCGACCGTGCTGATCGAGACGATCCTCGCCGCGTTCGAGATGGACGAGATCCTGTACGAACTGCGCGAGCACAGCTCGGGCCTGAACGCCGGCCGCTGGGACTACATCTTCTCCGCGATCAAGAAGTTCAAGAACGACCGCGATTTCTGCCTCGCCGACCGCGCGAAGATCACGATGACGGTGCCGTTCATGCGCGCCTACGCGCTGCTGCTGCTGAAGACCTGCCACAAGCGCAACGCGCCGGCGATCGGCGGGATGAGCGCGCTGATCCCGATCAAGAACGATCCGGAAGCGAACGACAAGGCGATGGGCGGCGTGCGCGCTGACAAGCAGCGCGACGCGACCGACGGCTACGACGGCGGCTGGGTCGCGCACCCGGGCCTCGTGTCGCTCGCGATGGAAGAGTTCGTCAAGGTGCTCGGCGACAAGCCGAACCAGATCGGCAAGCAGCGCGACGACGTGCAGATCGAAGGCAAGAACCTGCTCGACTTCCAGCCGGAAGCGCCGATCACCGAAGCGGGCCTGCGCAACAACGTCAACGTCGGCATTCACTACCTCGGCTCGTGGCTCGCGGGCAACGGCTGCGTGCCGATCCACAACCTGATGGAAGACGCGGCGACGGCCGAGATTTCGCGCTCGCAAGTCTGGCAGTGGATTCGCTCGCCGAAGGGCGTGCTCGACGACGGCCGCAAGGTTACGGCCGAGCTCGTGCGCGAGTACGCGAAGGCCGAGCTCGAGAACGTGAAGCAAGTGGTCGGCGGCGACACGGCGCCTTACGATCGCGCCGCGGTGATCTTCGAGCAGATGTCGACGTCGGAGAACTTCACCGAGTTCCTGACGCTGCCGCTCTACGAAGAAATCTGAGCGAACGGGGGCGGCCGCGCGTCGTATGTGATGCGCCGCCGCGCCTCGCATGATTCGCGGCGCGACTCACGAACCTGGATGCTCGCGTCGCCTGAGCCGGAAATGCGAAAGGCGCCCTGTGGGCGCCTTTTGTCGTTCAGCGTTCAGCGTTCAGCGTTCAGCGTTCAGCGTTCAGCGTTCAGCGTTCAGCGTTCAGCGTTCAGCGTTCAGCGTTCAGCGTTCAGCGTGTTCAGCGTTCAGCGTTCAGCGTTCAGCGTTGGACGTCGGTTTGGATTTTTGTTCCCGTCCTCTTGCCGCTAGAACTTTGGACTCCCGGCTCGACGGCGGCCCTTGCGTTCCCTATCGGGCGCCATAGGCGGCGTCGGCGCTCGCCGGCCGCGCTTCCTCGTTCGAAGCCGGCCGTCGTCGGCCATCGACGGTCGCGCATCCGACGTCCGCGGCCAGATTTCGCACGCCGCCACGCTCGCGCACGACGGTCGCCGCCACACGTCGCAGCCGCAGATCGCACATGCGACGCAGCGTCACGCGGCGCGCGCTCGGCGATACTGCACCCAATCGCCCGACTCGATCCGCGGCCGGTCCGCGATCGAATGCGCGACGACCGGATAGTACAGGCAATCGTACCGCCGCCCGCCGAGCTCGACCAACGCCTGCTGCTGCACGAACAGCCCCTCGATGCCCGGATAGACCGCCTCGATCTCGTCGAGCACCGGCACGAGTTGCTCGTCGATCGCGTAGACGTCGCCCCAGACGAGATCGCGGCCGCTCTCGGCGACCATCCCCGGATAATTGCCGAAATCGTACAGCCGCCCCGCCACCGCCACGGCGCCGATCAGCGTCGGCGCCGCGATGCCGTGCCGCGCGGCCGCCCGGCCGATGTCGTTGATCTCGCCCGCTCTCAGGGTCCCGTAGCAGAATACGTAGCGCATCGCATTTCCCTTCCTTGTTACAGTCGTGCCATCGAGCCGGCACGCCGCCGCGTCACTCGAGCAGCGCGCCGTCGCTGACGAGGACACCGTCGGCGTCCGCGTAAATCCAGTCGCCCGGCACGATGCGCGTGCCGCGTACGTCGACGGGCACGTCGCTCACCCCGACGCCGCGCTTGTCGCTCTTGCGCGGATGCGCGGCGAGCGCGAGCACGCCGACGCTGCATTCGGCGAGTTCGGCCGAGTCGCGCACGCAACCGTTCACGACGATCCCGGCCCAGCCGTTCTTCTGCGCGAGCGCGCCGAGGTTGCCGCCGACGAGCGCGCAGCGCAGGCTGCCGCCGCCATCGACGACGAGCACGCGCCCCGCGCCATCCTGCTCGAGCGCCGCGCGCACGAGCGTGTTGTCCTCGAACAGCTTGAGCGTCGCGGCCGGTCCCGCGAAGCGCCGCACGCCGCCGAACGAGCGGAACGCGGGCTCGAGCACGCGCAGCGTGCCGTCCGCGAGGCGGCCTTCGTTCGCGTCGCAAAGGTCGGTGGTGGCGAACATCATGTCGAAGTCTCCTGGAGGGCCGTGTGGTGTCGATCCGGCATTATCGGCGAAGAAAAATCCCGCTGCGGCAGGTAGAAGGCTCGCCCTACAATAGCCGGACGCACCACCCGCCCCTGTCTTCGATCACCGATGAGCCCGTCCGTTCCCCTTGCGGCGCAGCCGCCCGCCGCCACGATCGACGTTCCGTCCGAATTCGCGCCGACCCCATCGCACCCGATGCGCGTGCGCGCCCGCGCGACCGCCGCCGGCACGCGCGTGCCGCTGCACTCGCACGCGTGGGCGCAGCTCGCGTACGCGTCGCGCGGCGTGCTGCGGCTCGCGACGGCCGATTCGACGTGGATGGTGCCGCCGTCGCGCGCGATCTGGGTGCCGCCGCGAATTCCGCATGAAGTCGTGATCGTCGAGGACGCGTATCTGCGCACGCTATACGTCGCCGAATCGGCGGTGCCGGACGGGCTCGACGCGTGCCGCGTCGTCGAGGTGTCGGGGCTGCTGCGCGAGCTGATCGTCGCGCTCGAGGCGCGCGCGCTCAATCGGGCGCGCGAGCGGCTGCTGGCCGAGCTCGTGCTCGACGAACTCACGCGTGCCGAGCCGCTGCCGCTCGCGGTGCCGATGCCGGCCGAAAAGCGGCTGCGCGCGCTGTGCGAAGCGGTGCTCGCGCATCCGGCTCAGGGCGAATCGCTCGAGCACTGGGCGGCGTGCGTCGGCGCGAGCACGCGGACGATCGCACGGCTCTTCAAGCAGGAGCTCGGCGTGAGTTTTTCGCAATGGCGTCAGCAGGCGCTGCTCGCGCGCGCGATTCCGCTCCTGAACCAGGGGCGGCCGCTATCGCACATCGCGCACGAACTCGGCTACCAGAGCCAGAGCGCGTTCTCCGCGATGTTCCGGCGCGCGTTCGGGGCGAGCCCTCGCGCCTTCATTCAGCGCGGCGACGTGCATGCGGCGGCGGAACTCGCGCAGGCCGACGACGGGGACGCCGGACCGCTGCTGTGACGGCGGGCGGGTGCGGTCGGATCGACCGGGCCGGCGGAGCGCTCGGCCTTCGGGATGTGACGGACGACTCCGCTTGCGAGCGGCGCGTCCGGACGAACACGACGGAATCAATCGACCTCGGTCGCCGTCCCGAATCGACGCGGCGCGGCACGGCGCGTTCAAGGCGAAGCCGTCGATCTCGGTCGTTCCCCCCGCGAGCCGAGGCAGGTTCGCGCGCCCGTTCGGACTGCTAGATGCTCTGCCCATCGCGGCGCGCCTCACGCAAGCCATTTATCGAATCCGCGTCGGCCAACGCTCTACGTACGCGGCGCGCACTCGATCGCGCACGCGCCGCCCCGTCGCCTCGCTCGATTCGTTCGCGCCGTTTCGCCGTTCGCCCGACGAGGCTCCGCCGCGCATGCGGCCTCACCGCGGCACGAGCCGCACCATATGGCGGATCGACCCGAACTGCGCAAGACGCGGCCCCGCGAGCCGATAGCCCATCCGCAGATAGAGCCGCGCGGCCGGGTTGTCGACGAACACGCGCAGCTGCGTCTCCCGCAAGCCGCGCGCCTTCGCGAAGCGATGCGACATCTCGAGCAGGTACGTACCCGCGCCGCGCTGCCGATGCCCCGGCGCGATCTGCACGTCGCGGATGTGCAGCGAATCGCCCTCTTCGGTGATTCTCAACAAACCGATGGGCGAACCGTCGAGCTCGAGAATGAAGTTCTCCGAGTCGCGCCAGCTCGCGAAAAAGAGATCCGCGCGCCATTTGAGGCCGTGGCGCTCGTAGTATGCATTCATGTTGCCGTGCGTGAGCGCTTCCGCGAATTCGAAGTCGCCCGGCTCGGCGGAGCGCAGCAGATAGACGAGAGGAGCGGCGGCGGAATCGGACATGGCGTGTTCGCAAAACCTGCGTCATCGCCACGATAGCGCAGCCGGCGCGCGTTGCAATGCCGATTTGCACGCATGCGGCCACGATGCACCGAACAATCCGGCAGGAATCGGGACGGAAAACAAAAAGCCCGTTCAGGCGTTCCTGAACGGGCTTCGATTTGGCGGAGCGGACGGGACTCGAACCCGCGACCCCCGGCGTGACAGGCCGGTATTCTAACCGACTGAACTACCGCTCCAGTCTTGCTGCTTGCCTGGCAGGCGTCGGTGCTTCCTGCCGGCGCATCGTCTCGACGTTTCGTTCGAACGACGCCTTGTGTTGGCGTCCCCTAGGGGATTCGAACCCCTGTACTCACCGTGAAAGGGTGATGTCCTAGGCCTCTAGACGAAGGGGACAACGTACTGCTTACACCTTTAACGAAAAAGCCCGTTCACATGCAGCCTGAACGGGCTCTCGATCTGGCGGAGCGGACGGGACTCGAACCCGCGACCCCCGGCGTGACAGGCCGGTATTCTAACCGACTGAACTACCGCTCCACTTCTTGCACCCTGATCGACAAGCGTCGGTTACGCTCTTGCCGACCCGCTTCGTTTCCAATGAAACGCCGCTGATGTTTGGCGTCCCCTAGGGGATTCGAACCCCTGTACTCACCGTGAAAGGGTGATGTCCTAGGCCTCTAGACGAAGGGGACAAAATCTTTTCAGATTTGTCTTACTGCTTTGTTCTTGCCGTCAATTTTCACCAACAGCAAAGAATGAAATTCTAACTTCTTTCATTCCGTTTGTGAAGCATTTTTTCTGTCACTCAATGCTTCGCAAACCTCACTCACTCTGCGTTCAACTGGTGGAGGTAAGCGGGATCGAACCGCTGACCTCTTGCATGCCATGCAAGCGCTCTCCCAGCTGAGCTATACCCCCGTGTCTCGTTGACTGCTGAACAACAGAGAAGCGAGATTGTAGAGACGGTTTTGAGGTTTGTAAATACCCCATTTGCGATTCGAGCAAAATTCTTTGCGAAGCCGCGCACTCGGGACATCGAACCATTCGAACCACGCGGCCTCGGCTTGCGCGCGCTATGCGAGCGCCGCTTCGAGACGCGACACGACGACGTCGCGACCGAACAGCAGCAGCACTGCGTCGATCGACGGCGTGTGCGTCGTGCCCGCGACGACCAGGCGCACCGGCATCGCGAGCTGCGGCATCTTCAGCTTGTGCGCGCCGAGCGTCGCCTTCAGTGCGGCCGCGATCGCCTCCTTCGTCCAGTCGGCCGCCTTCAGCGCCGCCGCGAAATCGGCGAGCGCCGGGCGCACCGCCTCGGTGACGTGCTGCGCGAGCGCGTCGGCATCGGGCGCGGGCGCGCGATAGAACATCGCCGAGTTCTCCGCAATCTCCTTCACCGTCGACGCACGATCCTTCATGAGCCCGATCACGCCCGCCAGGCCAGGGCCCTTCGCGATCGCGTCGGCGTCGACGCCGAGCGCCGCGAAGAACGGCTTGGCGAGCTCGGCAAGACGCGCGTCGTCCGCTTCCTTGATGTAGTGGTTGTTCAGCCAGTTCAGCTTGTTGTGGTCGTACTGCGCGGGCGACTTGCCGAGATGCTCGAGATCGAACCAATCGACGAACTGCTCGCGCGAGAAGATCTCCGCGTCGCCGTGCGACCAGCCGAGGCGCGCGAGATAGTTGAGCACCGCTTCCGGCAAATAGCCGGCGTCGCGATAGCCCATCACGCTCATCGCGCCGTGGCGCTTGCTCATCTTCTCGCCCTGCTCGTTCAGCACGGTCGGCAGGTGCGCGTACACCGGCACCTCGCCGCCCAGCGCGCGCAGGATGTTGATCTGACGCGGCGTGTTGTTCACGTGGTCGTCGCCGCGGATCACGTGCGTGATGCCCATGTCGAGATCGTCGACGACGACGCAGAAGTTGTACGTCGGCGTGCCGTCGGGACGCGCGATGACGAGGTCGTCGAGCTCCTCGTTCGAGATCTCGACCCGGCCCTTCACCGCATCATCCCACTCGACCGCGCCCGTCAACGGATTGCGGAAGCGCAGCACGGGCTTCACGCCGGCGGGCGGCTCCGGCAGCACCTTGCCCGGCTCGGGGCGCCACGTGCCGTCGTAGCGCGGCTTGTCGCCCGCCGCGCGCTGGCGCTCGCGCAGCGCGTCGAGCTCTTCCGTCGACATGTAGCACGGATAGACGAGGCCCTGCTCCCGCATCTGCTCGAGCACTTCGCGGTAGCGGTCCATCCGCTGCATCTGGTAGAACGGGCCTTCGTCGTAATCGAGGCCGAGCCATGCCATTCCTTCGAGGATCGCGTCGACGGACGCCTCGGTCGAGCGCTCGACGTCGGTATCCTCGATCCGCAGCACGAACGTGCCCTTCATCTTGCGGGCGAAGGCCCACGGATAGAGCGCGGATCGGATGTTGCCCAGGTGGATGAAGCCCGTGGGGCTCGGCGCGAAACGGGTGCGGACAGGACGGGTCATAAACGATAGCTCGAACGCTTCAAACGGCGCATCAATTGAAACGACGCGGCGGCGCACGCCGCACGGCAATGCCGGGGTGCATGCGCGACCGGAACGCAAAGAGCACGAATTATACTCGCCGCGCGGCGCTTCCTCGTCGCGCGACGCCCGGCTCGCGCGGTTTGCGGCGGGGCCGCGCGTCATCGCCCAACTTACGCGCCCACACGCCCCTTCAAGCGGCGCGGCGCAGCGCCGCACGCGACCGGTCCGCCTCGAGCCCCGCAGCCTTCGCATTCCGGCGCCCCGGCAGCGGCGAACGAATCTCGCGCCCGGATATCTTCTCAAACGCCAGCCGGCCTCGCCCCCTGGCCATTCGGCCAACGGCCGCCTCGCCGCCCGGCCGAAGCTTTCGCGCGCGCGCCGCCAGTTGCTTTATGATGTGCGCGCCGCGGCCGCCATGCCGGCGCCGCGCATGGTCGCGCGCAATTTTCGGCGTGGCCGCCGGAATGTCGCCGTGCGCGGCGCGCCCATCGCGGCCGCGCACGGTCCGCAGTTGGAGATCGAGCCGATGTCGTCCCCCCGTTTGTCCCGCCGCACGTTCACGCTCGCCTGCGCGTCGGCCATCCTCGCCGCCTGCACGTCGACCGGCACGAAGCCGACGACGTCGGGCGCCGTCACGCTGCCTGCGAACCCGCCGCAGCCGCGCGAAAAGCCGGTCCGGATCGGCATCGCGCTCGGCGGCGGCGCCGCGCGCGGTTTCGCGCACGTCGGCGTGCTGAAGGCGCTCGAGGCGCGCGGCATCCCGATCGAGCTCGTCGCCGGCACGAGCGCGGGCTCGGTCGTCGGCGCGCTGTACGCATCGGGGATGAACGCGCTGCAGATCAACAAGCTCGCGCTCGCGATGGACGAGGCGTCGATCAGCGACTGGGCGACGCCGTTCCGCTCGCGCGGCCTGCTGCAAGGCGTCGCGCTGCAGAACTTCATCAACAAGACGCTCGGCAACCGGCCGATCGAGAAGATGACGAAACCGCTCGGCATCGTCGCGACCGATCTGAAGAGCGGCCAGCCGATCCTGTTCCAGCGCGGCAACACGGGGCTCGCGGTGCGCGCTTCGTGCAGCGTGCCGTCGGTGTTCGAGCCGGTGCGGATCGGCGATCGCGAATACGTCGACGGCGGACTCGTGAGCCCCGTGCCCGCGTCGTTCACGCGCAGGATGGGCGCGGACTTCGTGATCGCGGTCGACATCTCCGCGCGCCCGGACGGCGCGACGACCGGCAATCCGATCGAAATGCTGCTGCAGACGTTCACGATCATGGGTCAGACGATCAAGACCTACGAGCTCGACAAATACGCCGACGTCGTGATCCGCCCGAACCTCGCCGCGATGGGCGGCAGCGACTTCAACCAGCGCAACGCGGCGATCCTCGCAGGCGAGGAAGCGGTCGCGCGAATCATGCCGGAGCTGCAGCGCAAGCTCGCGGCCGCGCGCTCGACGGCGGCCGCCCCGGCGCGCCGCGCACGCGCCGCATCACCTCGGAACCGCCGCCCAAAAGCAAAAGCCCCGCTTCCATCGGAGAGCGGGGCTTCGACGCGCCCGGCAATCGGCCGGCGCGAGCGGTGCGCGACTCAGTTGCTGCCGTTCGCGCTCGTCGCGCTGACGTTGCCGTCGCCGATCGTCGCCTTCACGCGCTGGCGCAGATCGTCGGGCTTCGCCGAGAACTGCGTCTCGATCCGGCGCGCGCCGGTGAAACGCTTTTCCCAGTAGCCGCTATCGAGATCGTCGACGCGGATCGTGCTGCCCGTCGACGGCGAATGCACGAACTTGTTGTCGCCGATGTAGATGCCGACGTGCGAGAACGTGCGGCGCATCGTGTTGAAGAACACGAGGTCGCCCGGCTTCAGCTCGCTCATCCGGACCTTCTCGCCGACACGGCTCATCTCTTCCGCGCGGCGCGGCAGCGACATGCCGAGCGTGTCCTGGAACACGTAGCGCACGAAGCCGCTGCAGTCGAGGCCCGAATCCGGCGTGTTGCCGCCCCAGCGATAGCGCACGCCAATCATGTTCAGCGCGCCGACGACGACGTCGCCCGCCTTGCCGGCCATGCCCGACAGGAATGACTTCGCGCCGCCCTGGCTCTTCGCGGGCGTCGCGGCACTGACCTGCTGGAGATTCTGGGAGGAGGAGGCCGATTCGGCTTGAGCCGAACCGACGGCATTCTGACTGGAACTGCTGACTTCGTCGGCGAACGCGCCGGGAGCTGCAGCGATCAGGACGCCGACGAACATCCCGGCGACGACGCGCGTGCAAGCCTGGGTCAGATATCGGTGCTGCATTGGTCGATGGATTTGCGCTGGAAACTCAGCTGATTAGCGGAAAAATTTCGGTCGATACTAGCCACGAAGTATTTGTTTGTCAAAAGGAATTGAGAATTTCAATCAAACTTCTTGCACCATTCGTATTCATCATACTTAACGAACGGCTTTCAGCAATTTTTGCGTGTAAGGATGCACCGGATCGGTGAAGATCCGCTCGACATCGCCCGTCTCGACGATCGCCCCGCCCTGCATCACCGCGACCCGGTGCGCCATCGCGCCGATCACTTCCAGATCGTGGCTGATGAACACGTAGCCGAGGTTGTATTTGCGTTGCAGATTCGACAGCAGCTTCAACACTTGTTGCTGGATCGACACGTCGAGCGCGCTCGTCGGCTCGTCGAGCACAAGCACGCGCGGCTCCAGCACGAGCGCGCGCGCGATCGCGATCCGCTGGCGCTGGCCGCCCGAGAATTCGTGCGGATAGCGATGCAGCACGGTACGGTCGAGGCCGACTTCGCGCAGCACGGCGATCACCTTGTCGCGGCGCGCGCCGGCCGCGAGCTGCGGGCGATGCAGCTCGAGCCCTTCGGACACGATCCGCTCGATCGTCTGCCGCGGCGAAAGCGAACTGAAGGGGTCCTGAAATACCACTTGCATGTTCGCGCGCAGCGCGGTCCGCTCGCGGCCGTGAAAGCTCGCGAGCGCGCGGCCCTCGAATTCGATGTCGCCGTGCGCGACCTTCTGCAGCCCGAGGAGCGCCATCGCGAGCGTCGACTTGCCGGAGCCCGACTCGCCGACGATCCCGAGCGTCTCGCCCTGCCGTACCGACACGCTCGCGTCCGACACAGCGGTGAAGCGCCCCGAGCGGAACCAGCCCTCGAAACCCGGCAGCTTCTGCTTGAACTGCACGGTGACGCCGCGCGCGTCGAGCACGACGGGCGCGATCGGCAGCACCGGCGACACCGCGCGCTGCGGCCGGCTGTGCAGGAGGCGCTGCGTGTACGGATGCTCGGGCGCGTCGAAGATCCGCTCGACCGGCCCGCATTCGACGAGCTTGCCCTTCTCCATCACCGCGACGCGCTCGGCGAAGCGCCGCACGAGGTTCAGATCGTGCGTGATGAGAAGCACCGCCATCCCGCGCTCGGCCGCCGCGTCGCGCTGCAGCTCGAGCAGGAGCTCGACGATCTGCGCGCGAATCGTCACGTCGAGCGCGGTCGTCGGCTCGTCGGCGAGCAGCAGGCGCGGCCGGCACGCGAGCGCCATCGCGATCATCGCGCGCTGCCGCTGGCCGCCCGACAACTGGTGCGCATAGCTGTCGACGCGCTCGCGCGGCTTGTCGATCCCGGTGCGCGCGAGCAGCGTGATCGCACGCTCGCGCGCGTCGCGCTTCGACACGCCGTCGTGCAGCTCGATCGTCTCGCCGATCTGCTCGCCCACCGTGAAGAGCGGATTGAGCGCCGTCATCGGCTCCTGGAAGATCATCGCGATATCCGCGCCGCGCAGCCCGCGCATCGCGCGCTCGCTCTTGTCGGCGAGATTCTCGCCCGCGAAGCGGATCGTGCCGCTCACGTCGGCGTCGCGCAACAGGCGCAGCACCGACAGCGCGGTCACGCTCTTGCCGGAGCCCGACTCGCCGACGAGCGCGACGCGCTCGCCGCGGCCGATCGCGAGCGACACGTCGTCGACGGCGAGCGTGTCGCCGAAGCGCACGCGCAGCCGCTCGAGCGACAGCAGCGGCTCGCGCGGCGGCGCCGCCGCGCCGTCGTCCGCATTGCGCACGGCGCTCATCGGACGCCTCCCGCCGCGCGCGTCGTGTCCGCGACGCGCGTATCGAGCGCGTTGCGCAGTGCGTCGCCCATGAAGGTCAGCAGCAGGAGCGTCGCGACGAGCACGCAGAACGTCGCGAGCGAGATCCACCATGCGTCGAGGTTCGCCTTGCCCTGCGCGAGCAGCTCGCCCAGGCTCGGCGTCGGCGGCGGCACGCCGAGCCCGAGAAAATCGAGGCTCGTGAGCGCGAGGATCGCGCCGCTCATCCGGAACGGCAGGAACGTGATGACGGGCGTGAGGCTGTTCGGCAGCACGTGCCGCCAGATGATCTGCCAGTTCGTGAGCCCCATCGCGCGCGCGGCGCGCACGTAGTCCTGCGTGCGGTTGCGCAGGAATTCGGCGCGCACGTAGTCGGACAGCCCGATCCAGCCGAACAGCGACAGCAGCACGATCAGCAGGATGAAGCTCGGCTCGAATATGGAAGCGAAGATGATCAGCAGATAGAGCTCCGGCATCGAGCTCCAGATTTCGATGAGCCGCTGGCCGACGATGTCGATGCGTCCGCCGAAGAAGCCCTGCACCGCGCCCGCCGCAATGCCGAGCAGCGTGCCGATGAACGTCAGGACGAGCGCGAACTCGACCGACACGCGAAACCCGTAGACGAGCCGCGCGAGCAAATCGCGCCCCTGCGCGTCGGTGCCGAGCCAGTTCCCGCGCGAAGGCGGCGCCGGATTCGGCCGCTTCGAGAAGTAGTTGAGCGTGTCGTAGTAGTAGCGGTTCGGCGGATACAGCGCGAAGTTGCCGGGCGCGTCGAGCTTGCCGCGCACGTAAGGATCGAGATAGTCGGCGGGCGTCGGGAAATCGCCGCCGAAGGTCGTTTCCGGATAGCTCTTGAAGAGCGGGAAGTAAAAGTGGCCGTCGTAGCGCACGACGATCGGCTTGTCGTTCGACCACAGCGGCGCGGCGAGGCTCGCCGCGAACGCGATCACGAAGATCACGAGGCTCCAGTAGCCGAGGCGCTGCTCCTTGAAGCGCAGCCACACGCGCCGCGCGGGCGACGGCGACACCCGCGCGCGCGCGGCGTCGATCCGGGAAGAGACGGCGAGTCGGCTCAAATCAGCGCTCCAGTTGCTCGAATTGAACGCGCGGGTCGACCCACACGTAGCAGAGATCGGACACGAGCTTCGTCGCGAGCCCGATCAACGTGAAGATGTAGAGCGTGCCGAGCACGACCGGATAGTCGCGCCGGATCACCGATTCGTACGACAGCAGGCCGAGCCCGTCGAGCGAGAACAGCGTCTCGATCAGCAGGCTGCCGGTGAAGAACGCGCCGATGAACGCGGCCGGAAAGCCGACGACGAGCGGCAGGAGCGCATTGCGGAACACGTGCTTCCACAGCACGCTGCGCTCCGAGAGCCCCTTCGCGCGCGCGGTCAGCACGTACTGCTTGCGGATCTCGTCGAGGAACGCGTTCTTCGTGAGCATCGTGATCACCGCGAAGCTGCCGACGACCGACGCGACGATCGGCAGCGCGATGTGCCACAGGTAATCGGCGATCTTGCCGGCGACGGAGAGCTGCGCGAAGTTGTCGGACGTGAGGCCGCGCAGCGGGAAGATCTGCCAGAACGAGCCGCCGCCGAACAGCACGAGCAAGAGCACGCCGAGCACGAAGCCGGGAATCGCGTAGCCGACGAGAACGACGAGGCTCGTCGCGAGATCGAACGGCGAGCCGTTCCTCACCGCCTTCGCGATGCCGAGCGGCACCGATATCAGGTAGGTGAGCAGGAAAGTCCACACGCCGATGCTGATCGACACGGGCAGCTTCGACACGACGAGCGACCAGACGCTCTGATGATGGAAATAGCTGTCGCCGAGATCGAAGCGCGCGAAGCGCTCGAGCATCAGCCAGTAGCGCTCGAGCGGCGGCTTGTCGAAGCCGTACAGCGCTTTCAGCTGCGCGAGCTGCTGCGCGTCGACGCCCGTGTACGAGCGCATCCCGAACGGCGCGCTGCCCCGCTCGGCGCCCTTGCGCAGCTCCTGCACCGCCTGCTCGACCGGGCCGCCCGGCACGAACTGGATCACGGCGAACGTGATGGTCAGGACGCCGACGAGCGTCGGGATCATCAGCAGCAGACGTTTGAGGATGTAGCTCCACATAGGCGCACTCGGCACTCAGGCGTGTTCGAACGGTTTCGTCAATCGGCGGGCGCGGCAAGCGCGCCGCGCGGCGTACGCCGGGCCCGTGCGGCGCGCGCCGTGCGGGCCGCCGTCACGGCTCGGCGGACGCGCCGTGGCCAGGGCTCGCCCACCACGTCGACGCGACCCAGCCTTCCGCCGAATAGTACAGCGGCAGCGTCGACGGATAGGCGAGCGTGCGCTTGAACGCGATCCGGTGCGTCGCGCTGTACCACTGCGGCACCGCATAGTAGCCGTGCATCAGCACGCGGTCGAGCGCGTGCGTCGCATCGAGCAGTTCCTGCCGCGTCTCGGCCTGCGTGAGCGCCTTCAGGATCGCGTCGACCGCGGGCGACTTGAGCCCGGTCAGGTTGTCCGAGCCCTGCTCGTCCGCGTAGCGGCTCGCGAAGCGCGCGACCTGCTCGGCGCCCGGCACCTGGACGCCGGGGTAGCGGACCGTCGTCACGTCGTAGTCGAACGCGTCGAGGCGCTTTTGCAGCAGCGCGTAATCGGCCGTCCGATACTTCGCGACGATCCCGAGCTTCGCGAGATTGCGGATGTACGCGGTAACCACTCCCTCGAACGCCGAGCCCGAATCGTCGAGGATCTCGAATACGAACGGCTCGCCCTTCGCGTTGCGCAACGCGCCGTCGCGGTAGGTCCAGCCGGCTTGCGCAAGCAGCGCGCGCGCCGTCAGCAGGTTCGCGCGCAGCGATGCGGGCGGATCGGTGACGGGCTGCACGGTCATCGGCCCGAACACCGCCGGGTCGAGCTGCGCGCGCAGCGGGTTCAGCAGCGCGAGCTCGCCCGCGCTCGGCACGCCCGTCGCCTGCAGGTCGGTATCGGCGAAGTAGCTGTTCAGGCGCGTGTAGGCGCTGTAGAACAGCTGCCGGTTCAGCCATTCGAAGTCGAACGCGAGATCGAGCGCGCGGCGCACGCGCACGTCCTGGAACAGCGGCCGCCGCAGGTTCATGAAGAAGCCCTGCATGCCCGCGCCGTTGTGCTGGCGAAACTCGCGCTTCACGAGCTCGCCGCTGTCGAAGCGCTTGCCGACGTCGCGCCGCACCCAGTTTCGCGCGATGTACTCGATGAGCACGTCGTACTCGCCTGCCTTGAACGCCTCGAGCCGCGCGACGCCGTCGCCGTACAGCTTGTAGACGATGCGCTCGAAATTGTTCGTGCCGATCCGCACGGGGAGCGCGGCGCCCCAATACGCGGGATTGCGCCGGTACGCGATCGTGCGGCCGGTGTCGTAGCGCTCGATCAGGTACGGGCCGCTGCCGATCGGCTGCTCGAACGCGAGCTGGTCGAACGGCATGCGCGAGCCGTCCGGCCGCAGGCCCCATTTGCGCGAGAACACCGGAATGCCGCCCGCGATCAGCGGCAGCTCGCGGTTTTTCCGGCGAAACTCGAAGCGAACGGTCGCCGGATCGACGATCACCGCGCGCGTGATGTCCGCGTAGTACGCCGGGTATTGCGGCGCCGCCTGCGGGCTCTTCAGCGCGTCGAACGAATGCTTGACGTCCGCCGCGGTGACGGGATCGCCGTTCGAGAAGCGCGCGCGCGGATTCAGATGGAAGGTGACCGACAGCCCGTCCGGCGCCACCGCGATGTCGTCCGCGAGGAGGCCGTACGCGGACGCGGGCTCGTCGGCGCTGCCCGTCGTCAGGCTCTCGAACAGCAGGTCGAGGCCGGGCGCCGGGTTGCCGCGCATCGTGAACGGATTGAACTTGTCGAATGTCGTGAGCCGGTTCGGATTCGCGAGCACGAGCGTGCCGCCCTTCGGCGCGTCCGGGTTCACGTAGTCGAAATGCTTGAAGCCGGGCGGATACTTCGGCTCGCCGTACTGGGCGATCGCGTAAGCCGCGTGGGCGGCCGGCATCGCGGCGAGCGCGAGCGCGACGCCCGCGGCCGTCCGGCGCACGAAATGCACGAAATGCACGAAGCGCACGAGCGCGGCGCGCCGATCGGCCGCCCGTTGCGGCGCGGCCGGTCGCGCGGCCTGTTTGGGTGTCGCCGCGCGTCGCGGCGGTCGCGGCCGGCTGGCCCGGGGCGAACCGATCGTCATAGAAGCCTTGGCAGTCGTTCGAGGATGGCGATGTGAGAGAATTCTACCCACTCGCAACCGATTACAGCCAACCGGCGCCCGCCGATGCGCGGGCGCGGGCGCCACACATAGGAGAATTCATGGGCTTTCTCGACGGTAAACGTATTCTGCTGACGGGCCTCTTGTCGAACCGCTCGATCGCTTACGGCATCGCCAAGGCGTGCAAGCGCGAAGGTGCCGAGCTGGCGTTCACCTACGTCGGCGATCGCTTCAAGGATCGCATCACCGAGTTCGCGGCCGAGTTCGGCAGCGAGCTCGTGTTCCCGTGCGACGTCGCCGACGACGCGCAGATCGACGCCCTCTTCACGTCGCTCAAGGCTCACTGGGACACGCTAGACGGCCTCGTCCACTCGATCGGCTTCGCGCCGCGCGAGGCGATCGCGGGCGATTTCCTCGACGGCCTCACGCGCGAGAACTTCCGCATCGCGCACGACATCTCCGCGTACAGCTTCCCGGCGCTCGCGAAGGCCGCGCTGCCGATGCTGTCGAGCGACGCTTCGCTCCTCACGCTCTCCTATCTCGGCGCGGAACGGGCGATTCCGAACTACAACACGATGGGCCTCGCGAAGGCGGCGCTCGAGGCGAGCGTCCGCTATCTCGCGGTGTCGCTCGGCGCGAAGGGCGTGCGCGTGAACGCGATCTCGGCGGGCCCGATCAAGACGCTCGCGGCAAGCGGCATCAAGAGCTTCGGCAAGATTCTCGACTTCGTCGAGAGCAACTCGCCGCTCAAGCGCAACGTGACGATCGAGCAGGTCGGCAACGCGGGCGCGTTCCTGCTGTCGGACCTCGCGAGCGGGGTCACGGCCGAGGTGATGCACGTCGACTCGGGCTTCAACGCGGTGGTGGGCGGGATGGCCGGCCTCGAAGAGTAAGCGCGGCGCGGCGGCGGGCGGCCCGAGCCGCGGCGCTTCGGCGCACGGCGGCGCCCGGCGCGAAAAGGACGAACCCCACGCTCGCGAAAGCGCGGGGTTCGTCGGATGTTCGAACCGCCCGTTCCTCGGGCGGTTTTTTCATGGGGCCGGCGGCGGCATGCGTCGCTCGACGCGCCGTATGCCGGCCGGCGCACGGCCGAACGCCGGCATCAGTGACGCCAGCCGTTGTGGCGGCCGTTGTCCCGGTGGCCGCGGTCCCAATCGCGGTGATGGCGATACCATTCGTCGCGGCCCCAGTAGCGGCGGCCGTCCCAGTAACGGTCGCCGTGCCAGCCGATCACGATCGACGGCACGGGCGCATACACGGGGGCCGGTGCGTAGACGGGAGCCGGCTGATACACGACGGGCGGCGGCGGCGGCGCGTAGACCGGCGCCGGAGCGACGTAGACGGGCGCGGGCACACCGACGTTGATGCCGACGCTGACGCCTGCCAACGCGGCGCCGGATGCGAGCAACGCGGCGAGACCGGCCGCGAGCGAGGCAGCACGCAAGGTTTTCATGGACTCCCCTTCTGGTTGATTCGTTGGTTTCGACTATAGCGGGAACCGTCTGCGCCGCATATTTCAACTTTGTAAGAACTGATGCGCGGCATCGCATCGCGATCGGATCGCTAACGTTTCGTTACATTCGGCCCGATGCGGCCGGCCCGCCGCTCTGGACGCGGCGAAGCGGCGGCGAAACGCGCATCCGCCGCGTCGTAAAAGACGGGGAAAAGGATCGAGAATCGGCCGGCGTCGCCGCCCGCCTGTCAGCGCGCCGCGCCGGCGAATCGAAGAGAGGTTTTCCGCCCGCCGGGCTCGCATGCGCGAACGAGGCGGCCAATCGAGCGGGGAAGCGGGGAAGCCCGACGCGAAAGCGGCCGAATGCCGCCGAATGTCATCGAATCTCGGCCGATGCGGTGCGGCGGGTCGGTGCGGCGGGTGCGGCGGGGCGGCGGGTGCGGCGGGGCGGCGGGTGCGGCGGGTGCGGCGTAGCGGACGTTAGGCGCGCACGCATCCGTTGCGCCCGCCCGTCGCCCTGCATGCTGCGCGAGCGGCCTTCCCGACGCGCGGCGGATGCGCGCTCGCCGCGCGCCGGCTGGAGAGCCCGCCCGCGCCGCCGCACGCCCGGCGGCGCGCGCGTCGTCAAGCCGACACGGCCTCGACGGTCGGCGTTGCGGGCACCAGCGCATCGACGACGCGCAAATGCACGGGCACGTACTTGTGATAAGGCGTGCGCGACAGCGGATCGCAGTGCGCGCCCGACGTCAGGCGATTGAGCTCGGGCCCGATCGGCGCCCCGCCCTTGTAACGCATGCCATAGCCGTGCGGCAGCGTGACCATCCCGCGCCGCACGCTGTCGTCGAGCTCGGCGACGACCTCGATGCTGCCCGTCGCCGACGCGCACACGAGCTTGCCGCCGTCTGCGACACCTAGCGCGGCCGCATCGTCAGGATGAATCCGCAGCGAGCCGTGGGGATCGACCTTGCGCCACGACGGATCGCGATAGATCTGGTTCGCGTTGTACGCGCGCCGCTCGCCCGCCATCAGCACGAACGGGTAATCGGCGCCGGGCGGCGTCTCCGTCCCGAGCGCGCGCAACTCGTCGATCATCTCCGGAATGTGCAGATGCACGCGGCCGTCCGGATGGCGGATGAAGCGCCACATTTCGTGAAACTCGTGAATGCTCATCACCGTCCCGGAGCGCCGCTCGAGAATCGCGCGAAAGAGCGCGGTGCCGAGCGTCGCCCGGTTGCCGCGAATGCCCGCGCGGCGCACGGCCGCGTAGTGCTGCTGCGCATACAGCATCGTGAGCGGCAGCAGCGGCGCAATACCCGCGGCGTCGTTCGGCAGCGCGCGTCCGAGCGTGCGATAGACGATCGACGCCGCATGACGCTGCCACTTCTTGTTCGCCGCGAGCGCGATGCCGAGCGCGCCCATGTAGACGAGGTGCTTCGACGCGCGCGGCTCGAGCCGCGCGACGCGCTCGAGGAGCGGAAACCGGCCCGGCAGTTCGCCCATCTTCTCGAGCAGCCGCGTGTAGATCTCGGGCTCCGGCAGCGATTCGCCGAGCGGCGGCAGCAGCGCATGCCGCAGATGGAACG
Source organism: Burkholderia savannae (assembly GCF_001524445.2). Lineage (NCBI taxonomy): Bacteria > Pseudomonadati > Pseudomonadota > Betaproteobacteria > Burkholderiales > Burkholderiaceae > Burkholderia > Burkholderia savannae. The sequence goes on along the minus strand of NZ_CP013417.1, from coordinate 1,421,976 downwards.
CGTTGGCCGGGAACTCGAGATTGAAACCCGTCGCCTCCCATTTCTCGAACTGCGACGCGGCGGGCAGCACGTAATGCGCGAGGCGCGCCGTCTCCGTCATCGCGACGTCGATCACGACAAGCAGTTCCAGCTTGCCGAACGCGCGCTCGTACGCGTTCGAATCGGCATACGTGACGACCGGATTCGCGCTGTCGACGAACACCGCGCGCACGCGATTCTCGTCCGCGTGCTCGATTTCGTCGGGCAGGATGTTGGGCGGATAGATGCCGGCGATCGGAAACATCCTGTGACGCGCGGTCCGCTTGAGCGGCTTGCCGTTCTTGCGCACGCGCTCGTCGGTGTGGCCGATGACGGGCAGCAGGAACGTATGCAGGTTGTTGCCGCCGCGCTTGCCGAAGTTGCCGGTCAAGAGAAACAGCAGCTTCTCGAGATAGCCGTTGAGCGTCGTGTGCAGCGTGTGCTGGATGCCGAGATCGATGCGCAGGCACGCGGCGCGTGCGGTCGCGAACCCGCGCGCGACGCGCTCGACGTCCTCGAGCGGCACGTCCGCGCGGCGGGCGTACTCGGCGATCGGCACATCGCGCAGCGCGCGCTCGACGAACTCGAAACCCGCGCAGCGCCGCGCGATGAACTCGCGGTCGATCAGCCCGTCGCGCAGGATGATCGCGAGCATCGCGCTCATCAAATACGCGTCCGTGCCGGGGCGCACCTGCAGATGGAGATCGGCTTGCTTGGCCGTCTCCGAGCGCCGTGGATCGACGACGACGAGCGTGCGGTTCGGGTCCTTCTTCAAGTCGCGCAGCGTGTCGCGTGCGTTCGGGATGCCGTGCGCCTGATATGGATTCGCGCCGATGACGAGCACGTAGTCCGCATGCTCGATGTCCTCGGTCGTGTGGCAGTCCTGACGGCCGAACAAGCGGCCGTTGAGCCAGAAATCGCCGGTCTTTTCCTGGCCGAGCGCGTTGTACGCGTAGCGGCTTCGCATCGCCGCGAGCAGTTGCCGGCTATACGCGCCGCCGACATGATTGCCCTGCCCGCCGCCGCCGACGAACGCGAACGCGTCGCCGCCGTGCCGCTCGCGCAGCGCGACGAGACGTTGCGCGATGTCGTCGAGCGCCTCGTCCCACGTGACGCGCACGAAGCTGCCGTCGGGCTCGCGACGCAGCGGATGCGTCAGGCGGTCGTCGTGATGCTGGTAGTACGTGAGGCGCGCGGCCTTCTGGCACAGATAGCCTTTCGAAATCGGGTGATCGTCGTCGCCGCGGATTTTCGCGAACTTGCCGTCCACGACGTCGACGACGAGACCGCAATTGCGCGAACACAGGATACAGGCGGTTTTTTCGACTGCCATCGCACGCTCCATCTGCCGGCGCACTCGCCGGAATCGGGGAATGGTGAATATCAAATAACGATCGTTATCGAAACGGACGTTATTCCACGTATTGACCGAAGTCAATCGAACAGACGCTCCAAACGCAGCGTGCATCGACGCGGCGATCGCCGAAACGCGAGCAAATGCGCCGCGCGTGCGTCGTCGACGCCGAACGCCGAACACCGGACGCCGAACACCGAACGCCGCGCGCACAAAGAGAAACGGCTTCGCGAACGCTGGCGTCGGCGCGCTTGCCGTCACGGCCGGCGTGACGACGAGCGCGTGTTGCTCGCAGCTCCATTCGGAATCCGAATGACCGCACGCGATCATCGGACGCGATCATCGGACGCGATCATCGGACGCGATCATCGGACGCGATCATCGGACGCGATCACCGGACGCGAACACCAGACGCGATCGTTGCGCGCGAAACGCCGAAAGTGCCGTCGACGCGCGACAGTCGCTAGAAACAAGAAACGCTCGTCGGGCCGCGCGGGCGCCCGAGCGCCGCACACGCCGATCAGCCCGAACGGGACTGCCCCGCGCCCTTTCCTACCGCAGGAATGTCGCGCGCGCACCCGCGCACCGCACGACGCACGCATGCCGTTCACGCACGGCGACAGCGGCGGCGACGCGACAATCGCGGACGCGGTGCGAACGACGACGACGCGTGAACGTTCCGACGACCGACGACCCACGCAACGACGAGCGCACGCGACGGCGACACCCGCGCGCCGCGCCGCCGCGCACCGTCATTTCTCGACAAAGGCGCGCTCGATCACGTAATCGCCCGGCGCATGGCTCGTCCCCTCGACGAAGCCGCGCCGCGCCAGGATCTCGACCAGATCGGCGAGCATGCTCGGGCTGCCGCAGATCATCGCGCGATCCACGGCGGAATCGAAAGGCGGCAGGCCGATGTCGTCGAACAGCTTGCCCGAGTCGATCAACTCGGTCAGGCGCCCCTGACGCTCGAACGTCTCGCGCGTCACGGTCGGGTAGTAGATCAGCTTGTCGCGCACCAGATCGCCGAAGTACTCGTTCTCGGGCAGTTCGGACGTGATGTGATCGAAATAGCCGAGCTCGCTCTTCCAGCGCACGCCGTGCGTGAGGACGATCTTGTCGAACGCCTCGTAGTATTCGGGATCGCGGATCACGCTGATGAAGGGCGCGAGGCCCGTGCCCGTCGACAGCAGGTACAGATGCCTGCCGGGCCGAAGGTTGTCGATGATCAGCGAGCCGGTCGGCTTACGGCCGACGAGCAGCGTGTCGCCGACCCGCAGATGCTGAAGCCGCGACGTGAGCGGGCCGTCGGGCACCTTGATGCTGTAGAACTCCAGATAATCGTCGTAGTATGCGCTGACGACGCTGTAGGCGCGCATCAGCGGCTTGCCTTCGATCTCGAGCCCGATCATCACGAACTGGCCGGTCTTGAAACGCAAGCTCGGATTGCGCGTCGTCTTGAAGCTGAACAGCGTGTCGTTCCAGTGATGAACGGACAGCACCGTTTCATGGGCGTTCGCGGACATCTCTTCCTCATCCTCCCGTCATGTTCATGAAGCGTACGACCTGCGGCGGCGCGTTCAGATCGAAGTGATGCCGCTCGGGCTTCAGCGGCATCGCGGCGACGATCGCGTCGCGCAAGCGCTCGCCGTCGCCTGGGCGAGCGCGCAGCACGTCGCGCAGCTCGACGCCGTGCTCGTTGCCGAGACACAGCAGCATGCGGCCGCTCGCCGTGACGCGCACCCGGTTGCAGTCGCCGCAAAAATTGTGGCTGTGCGGCGAGATCACGCCGATGCGAATGTCGCTGTCCGCCATCCGGAAATAGCGTGCGGGGCCGCCCGTCGATTCGGTGCTCGGAAATAGCGGATAGGCGAGCCGGATCTGCGCGAGCACCGCCTCGCTCGACACGAAGCTCGAAGCCCGGTCGTGCTCGTCGATCGCGCCGAGCGGCATCTCCTCGATGAACACCAGATCGAGCCGCTCCTCGCGGGCGAAACGCACCAGATCCAGCACCTCGTCGTCGTTGCGCCCGCGCAGGATCACGCTGTTCAGCCTGATGCGCCGGAACCCGGCGCCCTTCGCGGCGGCGATGCCGGCCAGCACCGCCTGCAGGCGGCCGGTGCGCGTCAGCGCGCCGAAGCGCTCAGCGCGCAGACTGTCGAGACTGACGTTGATGCGATCCAGGCCGGCCGCCTTTAACGGTGCGGCGAACCGCGCGAGGCGCGCGCCGTTGGTCGTCAGCGTGAGTTCGTCGAGACCCGGCAGTTTCGCCACGCGCTCGACGAGCGTCGTCAAGCCGGCGCGAACGAGCGGCTCGCCGCCCGTGAGCCGGATCTTGCGCACGCCGAGCGAGACGAACGCCTCGGCGACGGCCGCCAGTTCGTCGATCGTCAGCACGTCGCCGTGCGGCAGGAACCGCATGTCCTCCGCCATGCAATAGACGCAGCGGAAATCGCAGCGGTCCGTCACCGACAGACGCACGTAGGTGACGTCGCGGCCGAAGCGATCGGCGAGCGCGCGGCCCATGTCAGTTCGCACCGCGCGGCTTCGCGCTTTGGGATCGCCGCTCGCATGCGGCACGCCGCCGGCACGGGCGCTGATCGAATCGATGCGGCATGACGGGCATCACGCGCCGTTGCGGTCCAACTGGGCGAGCTTGCCTTTCACGTCGGTCCACGTCGCGTGATCGGAAAGCGCCGGCTTCCTGCCGGTGATCCGAGGCCAGTTCGGATGCTCGGCGAGCTCGGCGTTGAGCGCGATGAAATGCCGTTGATCGTCCGGCAAGTCGTCGGCCGCGCGTATCGCGTCGATCGGGCACTCCGGCTCGCACAGCGCGCAGTCGATGCATTCGTTCGGATCGATGACGAGAAAATTAGGCCCCTCGTGAAAACAATCGACGGGGCACACGTCCACGCAATCGGTGTGCTTGCAGCGAATGCACGCTTCCATCACGACAAAGGTCATCCGGTATCTCCCTGACGGCGGACTCGGGCCCGCGCATGTTGAATGCCGACGATGAGCGCAGGGCTTCACGGTCTTCCGTCGCGCGCTCGACATCGTTTCGAGCAGATAGTAAGTTCCAATTTGGAACCTATCAAGAAGAAACAGGAATTCTAGAATGAGCCGACTACGCGATGTCCGGCCCGCCGCTCTGTGCGTCGATGTCCGGGTCGCGAGATGACGGACGTACACGGCAAGCGCGTTGTCGCACAAGCCAGCGAGCGCGAATTGCGCCGGCACGCGAGATCGCTCCGCGACGTCACGCATACGGCGCATTCACATGCGAAGCGCTGCGGCACGAATCGCGCTGCGCGCAACGCGCAGCCGAGACATTCCATGCAGGCGGAACCCCGGTTCATCGGCCGCTCGATGGATATGGCGCGCTGCGCCGAGCCGAAGCCCGGGTCGTCGATGGCCGGCCGCGCGTTGCGAGCTTGATTGCTCCGCCCCGACGATCGCCCTGCCCGCCTCCGACGGACAACGCGAATGCGGCTTGCGCGCGCTACTCGAGCCAATACCGCGCGACGCCGCCGCGCGCATCGTCCTCACGTCACGCGTGCGACGCCGCTTCGGGCTCGAGTTCGGGCTCAGGCTGGCTCGGACGCGCCAACCGATCGCCGGAATGCCGATGGCGAGCAAAACGCGCAGAGACACGCGCCGCATTCCGGGCAGCAGGCCCGTCGAGGCCCGATGCGCTTCGCCGCCACGCACCTTTGCGCACTGCCCCGCTTCGGCCCCGACGCCGAGGCACGCCCACCCCATGGCGCGAGCGCCGCATGCACACGGTGCGCGCGGTTTTCTCGGCTGCCGCGAAACGCTCCGTCCGGCCGGCTGCGATTGAAGCTCGTTTCAATAACGATCGTTATGGTAACGGACGTTATTCTATACTCCAATCGAAGTCATTCGATCAAGGCCGCGAATACGGAAGCGACATGCGTTACACAGCGAAACACAAGGAGGCAAGCCGGGCCCGCCTCATCGAGGCAGGCGCCGCGCTCGCGAAGCAAAGCGGCTTCGCGAACACCGGCATGGACGCGCTCACCGCGGCGGCCGGCGTGACCACGGGCGCGTTTTATTCGCAATTCCGCTCGAAGCCGGAATTCCTGCACGCGATCGTCGAGCACGAGATGTCGAAGGTGCTCGCGACGGTCGAGAACCGCTCGAAGGACGACCTCGTCGCGGCGTTGCGCGGCTATCTGAGCACCGCGCACGCCGATCATCCGGAACTCGGCTGCCCCGTGCCCGCGCTCGGCGCGGAGATCGCGCGCGCCGACGTCGCGACGCGCAAGATGTTCGAGGATCTGATCAAGCGCTTTCAGACATCGATCGCGAACGCGCTGCACGACGACGAAGCGGCGTGGACGCTCGGATGCGCGGCGATCGGCGCGGTGCTCGTCGCGCGTGCGATGGCGACGCCCGAGCGCCGCGACGAAGTGCTTCGCTCGGTGCTTGCCTACACGATGCGATCGTTCGGCGGCGGCGCGCCGAAGAAATGACGGGCGCGCCGCGCGCGTCGAACACGCGGCGCATCTCGCGGCAAGCGCGCGCCGCCCACGCCTCGCGCGCGGGCGCGCCGAGCGTCAGTTCGCGATTCTGAACGGCGGCGCCGGATGCGCGCGTGCGGAGATTGTCTGTTGCGGCGGCAAACCTGCATCGTCCGTCGGCGTCGCTCGCGAACGCGTGATATGCAAGTCGTCCGCGCCGTTCAGCGCTTGCCGCTCGAGCGAATCGTCGCTTGCGTCGCGATGCAGCGGAACGCGCCGTGCGTGCGGCGCATTCTCGTCGTACGCTTCGGGCACCGTATGCAGCCGCTCGCCGCTCATGCCGGCAACCATCTGCGGGACATACCGCGCGGCCGACAATAACCTCCATCGGTAGCGGCCCATCATCGACAGGAAGATCGGCCTCGCGGCCGATTTCGAGTGCAACCGGGCGTCGGGCACGCGCCTGCGCTTCAACGCGAAGCCGTCCCCTCGCATCGGCGTGCCGACGTGATTCGGGCTTGCGGGATTCTCGTATACGCCGCTCATCGTCGCGCCGGCTTCGAGTAGTCCGAAATGGGAGGAATCCGCGCTATGAAGCCGGGCGACACCAACCGATGCTCGACCGGCGGCCGCGACTCCGCGATCGCCCCGCCACATGGCATCCGGAACTGGACACGCATCGGCTCGTCGTGATTCTCTCGGCATGGCCGGCCGTCAAACCGGCAAATCCGCACACCCAGTCCGGATGGGCCCGGTGCGCCGCGCGCGTGTCGATGACACGAACCATCGGAGTCCGAATCAGTGCAACCGACTCGCGCGATGCATCATCGCGCAGGCAAAGCTTCGCGCCGTCGCACGCGCTCAATGCCGCCGCGCGGCGGACGGGATTCCTGCGCTCGGCGGCCGGGCAGCGACAGATCGGAGGTGTCCCGAGCGGCAGACGGCTGCGACCGCGAATGCCCGAAGTGCCCCGCCGCCTGTTCCCGGCCTACGATCACGCATGCTCGACCGAGATGTCGATTCAGCTCCGCTCGATCGCGCCCGGCGTGTCCGCTCCAACCGGCGGGCACGCCGGCTCGCCGTCCGGCCACGGCGTCAGGATATCGAAGCCGCCTTCCGTGACGACCACCATGTGCTCCCACTGCGCGGACCACGAACGATCCTGCGTCACGACCGTCCAGCCGTCTGCGAGTTGCCGCGTTTCGGCGCGCCCCGCATTGAGCATCGGCTCGACCGTGAAGATCATGCCGGGCGCGAGGCGAAGCCCCGTTCCCGGCCGCCCGTAATGGAGCACCTGCGGTTCGTCGTGGTAAATGCGACCGATGCCGTGGCCGCAGTACTCGCGCACGACACTGAGGCCCTCGCGATGCGCGACGCTCTGGATCGCATGGCCGACGTCGCCGAGCGTCGCGCCCGGACGCACCGCCGCGATTCCCGCCATCATCGCTTCGAAGGTCGCATCGACGAGACGGCGCGCAGCCGCGGCCGGCTCGCCGACGAAATACATGCGGCTCGTATCGCCATACCAGCCGTCGATATCGAGCGCGACGTCGATGTTGACGATGTCGCCGTCCATCAATGCGTGATCGGATGGAATGCCGTGGCAGACCACATGGTTCACGGATGCGCAGATCGTCTTCGGATATCCGTGATAGCCGATGTTCGCGGGTCGCGCGTGCAGGACGTCGACGATGTAATCGCGGCACAGCCGGTCGAGCTCGTTCGTCGTCGCTCCGGCCTTCACGTGCGGCGCGATCATGCTCAGCACCTGCGCGGCCATCATGCCGGCGCGGCGCGCCATCGCGATCTCGGCCTTCGAGCGGATCGGAACGTGTCGTGAACGTGCCATCATGCGGTCCTCGCGGCGGCGGTGGAGGTCGTCGTCGCTTCGTCGCCCTGAATTTCCGCCTCGATCAACAGGCGGCAAATCTCCGCGTAGCTGAGCGTCGGATGCAATTCGGCGAGCATCCCGATACGCAGCCAGTGCTCCGCCTGCGCATTGATCGATCGGCTTAGCGCGGCGCTCGCATGGCGCAGCGATTCATGCATCTGATCGGATATCTTGACTATTCCCATGGCACGAATTTATACGATTTATATACGGATCGTATATTACCGGATATGCGGCGCGCCGATCAAGCGCGCCGTCGCACATGGTCACGCACAATGGGCTTCGGGAATCTCGGCGCAGACATCGACGAACGCGCGGCCTTCCGCCGCCGGCAGACGGCGCCGTGAATACCGCGCATCAAGCAAAAGTGCCCCGCCGCGCCATTCGGGAACCGATTCGGCGAGACGGCCCTTGTCGATCAGTTCCCGTACGCCATCTGGCTCGACGCGCGCGATGCCGGTTCCGGATGGCCGTGCGCCGAACGGAACGCCGGCATCCACGACAAGCATGCGCCCCTCGCCGTCATGCGCGGCACCCGACGTCCGGCCCCCGCGGCACGCTCATGCCAGCGCCCGCCCCGTGATCGGGCTGCGCGTCTGGACAATAGCGTTCGGCGCGATCGGCGGGCATCGCAAGACGGCCGTGTTTCCTCACGCCCGCGAGCGCCGCGACGATCATCGCGCCAATCTTCGGCAGCTTGCACGCGACGAGCGACGACGCGAACGGCTGCCCGAAAAGGATCGCGACGTCGAGCCCATCGTCGACGAAACCGCCCCGCGGCCTTCGCTCAATCAATTCCGCCGACCACCCGGGATGGCGATCGAGGCGACATGTCGCGAGAGGCGGCGCGAGCAACCCGCGCGAGCAGAACCTGTCGATGTTCACGCGCAAGCGGCCGCGCACCGCAGTCGATGCACAGGCCCATCGGCAACAGCGCATCGCTGATGCCAACCAGCTCAAACGCGACGGAGTCCTCACGATATTTGGGCTTTGAAGAAACGTTTCGCCGCGACGCGCTCAGACGGGCGCGCGATCGCCGCCGTAACCGGCGGTCCCGCACGCTACCGCGCCCAGTTCGACTGCATCGCGGCGAGGCAGCGAGATGCTGCATTCCGCATCGACCGAGAAAAGCGATGCACGCGATGATCGGCATAGCCGACAAAGTAGCCGGCGCGCTCGCGCAAATGCCGCTCACGGTGCCGCGCGACAAGCGTCGTTCGGCGCACAACGGAAGAGGAATACGCATTCGCGCAACCGGATGCCGAACAGCTTCGGCGAGAGCCGGATCGCGTTCGAGCGCGGCGAAGCAGAATCGACCGCGGGAGAAGCCGAACAACGCGCGGCGCTGCGCGCTCGCCACATGCGCGGGCTGAACCGAGCATGCACGCGGATTGCGACGCCGCACGCGAGAGAGCGTCAGCGACAAGCAAGGTGTGTGCGACGCGACGCGTTGCCGTCCGCACCCGCCCGCATCCATGCGCGCCCGGCCGCCAATCGATTGGCAATACGAACCAACGCGATTCCGACCGAGACGAAAGCGCCGCCGCGCATTGGCATTTCCAACACACCGGAAAAAGAAAAGCCCCGCAAGTCCGAGAACTTGCGGGGCTTGTTCCGCCATTTCTGGCGGAGACGGAGGGATTCGAACCCTCGATCCAGGTTTTGGCCCAGATGCTCCCTTAGCAGGGGAGTGCCTTCGACCTCTCGGCCACGTCTCCCAAACCTTCGCTCGCGCCAGGGAGGCAGCGCGACGAAGCCAAGATTCTATAGGGTTACGGGGCCAAGGTCAATTTCCAAGACGCATTTTCTTTCGTGCGTCATGGAAATTTCATCACGCCTGGTCGAGTTCGAATGCCTTGTGCAGCGCGCGGACCGCCAACTCCATGTATTTCTCGTCGATCAGCACCGAAATCTTGATTTCGGACGTCGAGATCATCTGGATGTTGATGCCCTCTTCCGACAGCGTACGGAACATCGTGCTCGCGACGCCGACGTGCGAACGCATCCCGACGCCGACCACCGACACCTTCGACACCTTCGGATCGCCCAGCACCTGCTCGGCGTTCACGTGGCCCTTCACCTGATTCGTGAGGATGTCCATCGCCTTCTGGTAGTCGCCGCGGCCGACGGTAAACGTGAAGTCAGTCTTCCCCTCGACGCTCTGGTTCTGGATGATCATGTCGACGTCGATGTTCGCATCGGCGACCGGGCCGAGGATCTGATACGCGATGCCCGGCTTGTCGGGCACACCCATCACCGCGATGCGCGCTTCGTCGCGCTGGAACGCAATGCCCGAAATGACTGCCTTTTCCATGGTCTCGTCTTCTTCAAAAGTGATCAGGGTGCCCGAGCGCATCTCCTCGTCGAGCGGAATTTGCGGATCGGTGAGACTCGACAGCACGCGCGTCTTCACGCGGTACTTGCCCGCGAATTCGACGGAGCGGATCTGCAGCACCTTCGAGCCGAGGCTCGCCATTTCCAGCATTTCCTCGAAGGTCACGCTATCGAGCCGGCGCGCCTCTTCGACGACGCGCGGATCGGTCGTGTACACGCCGTCGACGTCCGTGTAGATCAGGCATTCGTCGGCCTCGAGCGCGGCCGCGACCGCGACCGCCGACGTGTCCGAGCCGCCGCGGCCGAGCGTCGTGATGTGGCCGTCCGGATCGACGCCCTGAAAACCCGTGATGATGACGACCTTGCCCGCGTCGAGATCGCGGCGCACGCGCTCGTCGTCGATCGAATGAATGCGCGCCTTCGTGTACGCGCTGTCGGTCTTGATCGGCACCTGCCAGCCGGCGTAGCTCATCGCTTCGACGCCGATCTCTTGCAGCGCGATCGACAAGAGGCCGACGCTGACTTGTTCGCCCGTCGACGCGATCGCGTCGAGTTCGCGCGGGCTCGGCTGGCTCGAAATCTCTTTCGCGAGACCGAGCAAGCGGTTCGTTTCGCCGGACATCGCGGACGGCACGACCACCATCTGGTGCCCGGCCTGATGCCATTTTGCGACGCGTTTCGCGACGTTCTTGATGCGCTCGACCGAGCCCATCGAAGTGCCGCCGTATTTATGTACGATGAGTGCCATTGTCGTTCAGAACTGAAGAAGGGCCGCACGGGCGTACTGGACAGACCGCGATGCCGTTCGGTCACGCGGCTTGTGGCTGTGGACGGACGACGGGGAGAACGGCTGGGGCGCAGCACGCGGGCGTGGCGATTTGCCCGGAAAAGGCGGATCAGGCCGCGCAAACCGGGTACGTCACGCGGAAAACCTGCACAAAACGCTCGAAAATCGAGCCGAGCAAACGCTTGAGCGTACCCGATCGACGGCCGCTTGACAAGCCGCGCGGACATCGGCAGGCCGGGTCGCGACCTTTTTCCGGCGACGCGGAATTCACGGCTGCCGCGACGCGCGCCGGATACGCCGCGCTATGCGATCAGCACGTCCGGCCGCCATTCGATGCGCCGCCAGCCGCCCGGCGTGTCGACGCCGTCGTGCGCCGCGCGGTTCACGCCGACGCGCGGCACGAACAGCAGCCGGTCGCCCACGTACAGCAGCGGCACGTCGCGCTGCCATGCGGGCACGCCCCGCTCCTGGAACAGGTTCTTCAGCGTGCGCCCGGGCCCGCCCTGCCAGGTGCGCATCCGCTCGCCGCCCGCGCGCGCGCGGGCATGCAAGTCGGCCGCGGCGAGCAGCGCCTCCGGCACCGCATCGTGCTCGTGCGCGGCGGCCGGGCTGAACACGAACGTGCCGCGCCACGCGGGCAAGCGCCAGACCTCCTGCCCCCGCCATGCAAGCGCGCATTCCGGCAGCGGCGCGGCGGCAGCGGCCGCTTCGTCGCGCGCATCGGCATCGTCGTCAGCCGCATGAGCGCCGACCGCTTGCACGTCCGTCGCTTCCGCGCCCTCGCCGACTTCCCATTGGACGTGGTCGCGATAAAGGCGCAAGCGCCATCCGGCGTGATCGACGCGCAGCGCGTGCGCATCGCGCGCCGCGCGCAGCTGCTTCATCATCTCGGCAAGACGCGCGGCGGACGCGCCCGGCAGCCCGAGCGAGCGCATCCAGTAGCGCAGCAGATTCGCGCCGCGCTCGTCGTCGAGCGCGACAAGCGCATCGCGCGACAGCACGCGGCCGTCTTCGCGCGCGAGCGCGCGAAGATCGATCGCGGCGAGGTCGTCGAGCAGCCGCTGCGCGGCCGCCGCGTGCTGCGCGGCGCGGCCGAGCGCGTCGCGAAAGCCCGGGAAGTGCGGCGCGAGCGCGGGAAGCACGTCGACGCGCAGCGCATTGCGCGCGTAGCGCGTGTTCGTGTTCGATTCGTCGTCGATCCAGCGCAGCGCATGCTGTTGCGCATAGCGCTCGAGCTGCGCGCGCAGCAGGTGCAGGAACGGACGCACGCGCACGACGTCGGCCGATGCCGGCCGGTATTGCGGCGCCATTGCGGCAAGCCCCGCGATGCCCGCGCCGCGCAGCAATTGCAGCAGCACCGTCTCGGCCTGATCATCCGCATGCTGCGCGAGCCACAGCGCGTGCACGCCGTGGCGCGCGCACATCGACTCGAGCGCGCGATAGCGCGCATCGCGCGCGCTCGCTTCGACGCCCTGCCCGCTCGCGCGCGACACGTCGACACGCGCCGCGTCGAACTGCACGCCGAGCGCGCTCGCCGTTTCCGCGCAGTGCGCGAGCCACGCGTCGGCGTTCGCGCTCAGGCCGTGGTGGACGTGCAGCGCGATGCAACGCCCGGCGCCCGCTGCCCGCACGGCCGCGTGCAGCAACACGGTCGAATCGAGGCCGCCGCTATACGCGAGCGC